>JADJAE010000178.1 GCA_016704445.1 Deltaproteobacteria bacterium | reverse complement strand
ATCGTTGTACCTCGGCGCCGAGCGTCGCCACCGCGCGCTCACGACCGCGGCGCAGTCGAAGCTGGCCGTCCGACCGGGCGTGCTCGACGGCCGCGCAGGGCATCGTCACGGCGTGGCTCAGGACGTCAGCGAGGGCTTGAGGGCGGCGGGAAGATGAAGGACGAGATCGGCTCCACGGGGCATCCTGCGGGTGAGTGTTCAGGCGCGAACCTCAATGCATGGCTCTGCCCGCCTTCAACCCCGCCCCATCACGTCGCTGCCAGGAGCCCCAGGACCCCGAGCACGATGGGAGCCACACCCGCCACAGTGTCTCCCCGCCGAGGATCCGCCTTCAAGCGGCTTTGCGGCGGTTTCAGGACACGCGGTGGCGTACCTCAGGGAGCCGCCGAGCCAGCCCACGGGGCACATGGCGACCCAACTGTAACTCTTAATCCAGGTGACGGAACTGTCCTCATGAAGATCGATAAAGACCGTTTGAAGGTGGCAGCGATCTCAATACCAGTGAACAGCCTCATCAGCCAGCCCCGCCCCGGCGTCAACTCTCGCGAAGTCGCGAATAGGACGCTGAGATCGAAGATTTCGATCGTCTCAGTGCAACGTCAAGCGCCTACAGCAGGAGAGATCGACGACCAGACGGCGGAAGAGTCCGTGCGTGGCATCATGAAAGAGCCGTTTATCCAGGCAATCATTGAGGCCGGGCATTCTCCGAGGGTCGTCCGCCTAGGGTGACCTCGTCCGACTGCGGGGCCGGGACCGGGAGGCCGCGGACGCCGCCCTCGTGACCGTGCTGTGGGGCAGGGCGGGGGCCGACCTCACGGGCGAGGCGGGGTGACGCCGCCGCACACCGGCTGACAGGGCCTCGGGTGAACAGCACCCGGACCGCGTCACCAACGACGCGGGTGCCTTCCTCAGCCTCCACCTCACGCTCCGCCCGGGAGGTCTCGGCGTGGGCCGCGAGCTCGGCGGAGACGAGGGGCTTGCGGGTCTACCATTCAACCTCGGCGGGGTGCTGGAGGAGGGGCGGTATGGGCGTGAACGGGGTTGGTCCCCGGGGCGGGCTGAGGGTGCTCGCCCGAGGGTGACGGGATCAGTCGGGGTGCGCGCCACGGCGGGCAGCTTGAACCGCAGGATCTGCCAGACCCTCGTGGAGGCACCGGGCTTCCAGGGCCGTCACTGCTGGTAGTGAGTCTGTCCCCTGTCTCCGACCGTTCCATGTCCGTGGTGGTTTATCTCCTGGCGTCGTAAATCGCCGATCCGGGTGAAGACGCCGGAACGTCCGACCATCGGGAGCAATGTGTGAGGATCGCCCCACCTGAGAGGCCATGGAGGTCTCGTTACGTTCCAAGAAAACCCCGTCATCTCCGATAGCGATCCCATCGAGATTTCAGCCACCGTCCTCATTGGAGAAATGATAGATACTACTTTACGCACCTACCAGGAACGCCTCGAACACTGCGGCACCGAAAGGTCCGTGGTGCCATCGAGGACGGGAGGTGTTGGCGTCCCGGAGGTTTTGCATCAACTCAAGCTGAAGAGGGAAGGATGTGCCATCAGTAAAGGCGAAGTCCGTCGTCCAGATACCGCGCACATCAATGAGGTCGGCGGCACTGGCAGGAGGTTCCGAGGTCAGCAGGGGGAGCCGTGCTCGGCTCCGCAGGATTCCTGATGTCGAAGTTGGGTGAACTGGCACTGTGGTCTGGGGCACCAGGAAGGGGCCCGAACCGTCGGTCGCGATAACCGGCATCGACGCAGGTGCACACTCCGCGAGTCGAACACGGGGATGTACATCCAGCCCCTCCGGGTCTTGTCCCATCCAGGAAGTGGACGAGGATATCGCTTCCCGACCACGCCGGATCGTCGTCGAACGAAGCAACTGATGCGCGGGCGGGTCGATCTCCTCTGCGCCAGCAGTGCTGCCTACGGGTCGGACCGCAGATGAGAGACGCAGCGGCTATAGGGTAGATCGGCTTCGAGACGGGCGCTTGCCGTCGCTGTTGCCCCGCTCCCGTCGCGCTCCCAGCCCAGTCCGCTACACGATGGGCACCAGGAGTCGTCAATGGCAAGGCGTTCGTCCAAAACCCCGTGAACGATCGACCGTCGGCCCCTGGAAATCGAACACGAATCCAGTTCTTGTGGTGCGGTGGTCTGTCCGCCCATGTGAGTCACTCCTCCACTGTCACGGGGAAGGCACTGTGAGAGGTGCCTCTCCCTGCGTTGGTGCTTGCCGACGACGCATTGGCCTGAGAATCACAGTGCAAGGACCGGGTCCGAGGTGTCTCCTCCAGGTTCTGTCGGAGGGTGATTGTCACAGGGGATAGGCTTTCGCCGCTCGGCGTATTGAATCGCGTTGTCCAAGTGCCGCGAACATCGGGCACGACCGTTGTTGGGGCGGGCGGCGACAGAACCGCATCGGGTGCCGATGGGGAGACAACGGCGTCGGGGTGTGCGCAACATCGGTTGCTGCGACATGAGCGTCGGCGCGCTGCCCCGGAGCCGAGGGCGACTTCGTACATGCCGCGAGGGCGAGCATCGAAGTCATCAAGAGTGTCCGCTGCGGGACTGAGATTCTGGATTTCATGATGCTCCTTCAGAGGGTCTTCGTGAGTGGGTGGTGGCAGCATCACAGGGGGCTCCGGGTTTCCGGGTGAGCCACCGGCAGCTTCCAGGTTCTGACACACCGCGCCGTTGAACTGGACCACGGCTACTCCAACCGATAGACACCGTTATGCATATGCAAATGACGGAGAGTTCTTGGGTCGGGCGGGGAAGGCGCTGGAGCCGGGGGGCATGTGCACCACTCCCCGCATACTCTCCATGGTTGACCAACCGCACCCGGTTGCGGCTGTTGCAACGGGCACTCAGTCAGACGGGCACCTGCTAGTATTGCGTCAGTGAATGTACTGTTGCGGTCGCAGGCGACACGAGAAAGGTCGGAGCCAGTCATGTCAGCATTGGAAAAGTTCACACCACTGAGCGAGGCGTCAGATAGGTTAGCGTGAGTGAGGTTCGCGCCTGCGAGGTTCGTATTGAAAAGGAACGCTGCGTTCAGGTTGGCTCCCGCGAGGTTGGCTCCCGCGAGGTTGGCCTCGACGAAGTGCGCACCACTGAGGTTTACACCATGAAGGTCAAGTCCATGCAGGTCTGCGCCATCCAGGTTGCGCCCTGACAGGTTTCGGTCCCCCGCAAGGAAGGTAACGACCAGCTGTCTCGCTACTTGACCCTGTGCCTGCCGCGACCGCTGTGCACACGCACGAGATGCCTCGTTCCGTCGCTCGCAGGGGCGATTAACGATGGCCTCGCAGTGCCCGGTGCATTCTCCGAGGGCTGCCGTGCAGCGGGCCACCAGCGACATCGCCAGCCTCCTGGATGCGTATGGCTCCGAGCTCCGGTTGCAGCCCGATGCATTCACAATGGCCGTGTTACGGCGGTCCATCCGATCCTGACACACGGTGTTTCGCTGTTCGCATCGTTCCACGCAGGTTTCACGGCGATGTCTACCGATATCTTCGCAGCTACGTGCAGCCGCTGCGAGAGCCTCACATTGACCCGCAGGCGGCATTGCCACTGGCGGGGTGGGCGCTTGCGAAGCGCCGCCTCCAACGGAGGGTTGGCGTGTCGTCGTGGTGACCTCGGTGGCCCCTGTGAGCCCAGACACGGGCGTGGGGTTAGTCGCTGGGTCGTCGTCCCATCACCGAGTTGTCCGTATTGGTTGTCCCCCCAACAGACTACAGCGCCGTTTCCCCGCCGGGCGCACGTGTGGCTGGAGCCCGCTGCGATCTCGATGGCATCGTTCAGCCTAGCTATGGGTGTGCGTGGTCTTTGTTGATCAGTCTGGGTCCTGTCTCCCAGTTGCCCTTGGGCGTTGCGCCCCCAACAGAGGACCTGACCCGTCGCCCGCCGAACGCATGTGTGCCATCCACCCACATTGATCTCGACGGCATCAGCGAGGCCCACGACGGGCGACGGCGCACGAACATTGTTCGTCGATCCGTCGCCGATCTGCCCGTATGGATTGAATCCCCAACAGAGAACCTGTCCGGTCTCAGGCGGCGAGTCGCTGTCCCGTTGCCGAGTTGCCCTTCGGGACCGATTCCCCAGCAGAGAACTTGTCCGGTGGCCCGGCGCGCGCACGTGTGCGACTCACCTGCGACGATCTCGACGGCATCGGTAATGTCCTCGACAGGAGTGGGCGTCAGACGTTGGACCGTCGTCCCGTCGCCGAGTTGTCCGTATTGGTTGTCCCCCCAGCAGACTACCTCGCCTGTCGTCCTCCGAGCGCATGTGTGTGCAGACCCCGCTCTGATCTCCACGGCATCTGCAAGGCCTACGACGGGCGTGGGGGTCAGGCGACCCGGAATACCCCGCGGAAAAGTCCTTCCGTCGCCGAGTTGTCCGTATTGGTTACCCCCCCAGCAGAGGACCTGTCCACTGGTACTCCGAGCGCATGTGTGACCGCTCCCCGCGGTGATCTCGACGGCATCTGCGAGGCCCACGACGGGCGTGGGGGTCGGACGCGAATCCTGCGTCCCGTCGCCAAGTTGCCCTACGTAGTTGCCCCCCCAGCAGAGGACCTGACCCGTTGCTGTCCGCACGCACGTGTGGTCCCAGCCAGCAGCGAGTTGTGCGAGACTTGCGCTCCCCACTGCATCCTGGGCGAGACTCGTGCCGCTCGCAGCCATCGCGATCAATCCGACCAACGCACCGATCCGGAAACTCTTCATCGGAGGCGTGTGCGTTCGGCGGAGTGCCGAGCACGGGCCATGGTGACGGAAAGACTCACCGGCTGACGCGAAGTGCATGTTCGTAGCCCACTTTCTGGCCCCAATGCCGGTTGCACTGAACGCAGCGGTTGGAACGGTGTTGAACGTTGATTGACGGGGTGAGCGGGTGACACGGCCCCGGCTGGGATCATCCCCCAGACGCGTGGCCTCAGTCCGAGCTCTCGTCGCACCCATTGATCTGATCCCGAAGCGTGTTGCCCGGGTCCGGCACCCCTGCCAGCAAGCCCGTCGCATGCTCCTTGGCGGCCGTCGCGGCGCGGGTGTGCCCCTCAGCCCGACGGCTCCCGGCCATTGCCGTGTTCATGTCGAGCTGTTGGTACCCGTCGAAACGTATGGACCCTCGTTCGGCTGCGCTCGCGGTCGCCGTTTCTCTACGGCATGTCGCGATGAGACGGACGACCGAAGCCTGAGCAGCCCGCAGCGCCGAGGCCCGATCTGCAATGCGTCCCTCCAGGGTGGCCTCCCGGGCCGTGGCCGTGCCCGCCAGGGGGTCCTCCGGGAATCGGGTGGAGACCTCATGGAAAGCCGCGATGGCCGTCCGGTCCGCGGCGTCGGTGTTCGCGGTCGTGGCCTGGGTCTCGGCGTCTACGGCCCGGTCGAAGTAGAACCGGGGCGTCTGTCGTAGTTGCTGGTTCTGGGCCTCGACGGCGCGGACCCGTTCGGTGAGCTCGGTGACCTGACGTTGGGCCGTGGCCACTGCCTCGCGTTGTCGCTGGAGGTCGGCGTTCACCCCTGTCTTCTCCTGCTCCAGGCGGACCACCGCAGCACGGGCTTCGTCCCGGGCCTTGGCGTAGCACCCCGAAATGACGCCAGCCGCGAGGACCATGAAGATGACGATCACCGTCCGCGTGGTGCGGCTCGCTTCGACGCCGACCAGCGATGCTCCCCGCGCCCCGTTCATGAATCCCCCGATGTTCACGGCCTCACGTCCGTCCCCGACACACCGTGCGGAAATGAGGCCCGACCCTGCCACGTTCGTCCCGTTCGCATGGATGCCTCCCTATCACAACCGTCGTTATTAGCGCCATGCTAAGTCACGCCCGCCACCCACGTCTACGGTCCGGCGGACATGGCCCGGGTCGCCGTAGATGCAGCGTTCTGCCAGCACTTCGGGCGTCGGCTGCGGGTTCTTCGAGAAGCTCACCGCCCGGCGATGAGCGCCACGGGGCTGGCGGTGCGTGCTGGCGTATCGGTGCCATACATTTCGCAGTTGGAAGCTGGGCTGCGAGCTCCCTCCCTCGCTGCGATCATCTCGTTGGCCGGGGCTCTTGGCGTCAAGGCCTGGGAGCTCCTCCTGGTGCCGGAGACCCCCTACGCGGCCCTCATGAAGGCCATCCGGGCGAGGGGACTGGACGGCGGTGGACACCGCCCTCGAAGCCCCTCGGGATGCCCCCTCGTTCGTCCCCCGGTGCGCCCGGTGATGGTTGATGCGTTGACCTCCAGACCGTGTGTCACAGAGGTAGCGAGCATAGATCCTGGTCGCTACTCTCGGCTTCGCGCGGGGCACGCCCGGGCGAGTGGCACGACCTTCCCTGGCCAGTGGCGCGCTGGACTATCGCTGGAGCAGGATGCCCGTTCGTGCGCCTGACCCGTGTTTTCCCGGGATTTGGATAGAGCCTTGAGGGGATTGAAAAATCCCGTGTCGGCGGTTCGACTCCGTCTCTGGGCACCCAATCACAGGGAATCCTGACTCCAGGGGGGTCCACGGATTCCACGCCAGACCGCGGAGTCTGTCCCAAATGTGTCCCACTGGGATCGGGCTGCTTTACGCGGTGCTCGGGCCGGACGTGGGCGGTCGCCTGGGTCATGAGCTCCTGGTCGTCGAGCCGCCCGTAGACCCGCTCGACCATGCGCGAGTCGCGATGGCCCATCATCCGCGCGACGTGCGCGTGGGGCAGCCCGACGTCGAGGTGGTGGTGCGCGAAGGAGCGCCGCAGGTCGTTGGGCGAGCACGGCGCGATCGCCGCTTCGGCGCAGTCGTCGCGCGTGCACGAAGACCACCGTGTGGCCTCCGCCTCCGCGATGCACCCGGTGCGCAGGCAGCCGACGCGGCGGCAGGCGTCGTGGAGGTCGCGACGGACGTTGCTCCAGGTGCTGAACAGGAGCCCGTCGCTGCCGTCGGCGTGCTCGCGGACGAAGTCGAGCAGCGTGCGCTGGGCCTGCGTGACGACCGGCACGTTGCGCCAGCGGCGCGGGTTCTTGGTGCCCCGTAGCCGCACGAGGCCGCCCGAGTCGTTGAGCGCTAGTACCGCGCCGCAAGAGTTCTGACGGGTTGGGCGGCCTCTACGCTCGTGGAGGGGCGGAGGCAAAAACCGCAAGGGCGCAAGGGTCGCAAGGGGCACGGGGAAAGGGGTCACGGGGGGGCGATGGGATGGGCGGTCAGGCGCTCGAGTCGTTCACGCCCACCGTCTCGTGAGACCGCGCCGTCCTCTGCGGCAAGCACTCGTGCTCCTCCCTTGCGACCCTTGCGCCCTTGCGGTTTTTGCCTCCTCCCCTCCACGAGCGCCGTGGCTCATGCGGGGCGGCGAAGGATTGGCAACGCCTCGGGCGCGACGAGCAACTCGATGGAGCGAGCCACGCCGGGCTGACGGCGAATGAGGCCTTCGCGCTCCAGCGTCTTGATCATGGTGTGAACGCTAGGAGCGGTGCAGCGAAAGAACTGCTCCATGTCGCGCTCCGCAGGCGCCCGCCCGTTCAACGTCGCGTAGGCGTAGAGGTACGCCAGGTACTGGCCCTGCTTCGCGGTCCACCGCGGCACATCGTCGTTCGCGCTCGACATCGTCCTCCGGCGAGAGCTCCGCTGCGGGCGGAGGATTCGCCCGATGAACGTACGGTATCGCATCACCTTGGGCGACGAGGAACGCGCCACCCTGGAGGGCCTGATCTCGCGCGGCCGACCCAAGCTCCGCGAGGTCAAGCGGGCGCAGTTGCTGCTCGCCGCCGAGGGGGGCGCCACCGATGCCGAGATCGCGCGCGTGGTGGGTACCAGTGAGGCGACGGTCTACCGGACGAAGCGATGCTTCGTGGAGGAGGGGCTCGAGGTCGCCCTGCGCGATGCGCCTCGCTCGGGCGGTCCTCGCAAGCTTTCGGGGGCCGAGGAGGTGCTGTTGATCGCCACCGCGTGCGCCGCACCGCCGGAGGGGCGGGCGTCGTGGACGCTCGACCTGCTAGCGGACGAGATGGTGCGCCTCACGCCGCACGACGGGTTGAGTGGCGACACCGTCGGGCGCCGGCTCTCGGAGAACAGGCTCAAGCCCTGGCGGGAGAAGATGTGGTGCATCCCGAAGGTCAACAGCGAGTACGTCGCGCGCATGGAGGACGTGCTCGATCTGTACGCGGCACCCGCGGACCCAAAGCGGCCAGTGGTGTCGTTGGACGAGTCGCCGATCCAGTTGATCGGGGAGTCCCGCGTGCCGCTGCCGCCCGAGCCCGGCAAGTTGCGGCGGTACGACTGCGAGTACGTGCGGCACGGGACGGCCAACCTGTTCGTATGCGTGGACGTGAACCGGCCGTGGCGTCACGTGAAGGTCACCGCGCGGCGCACAAACGCGGACTTCGCGGTGTTCGTGCGGGAGCTGGTGGACCTGCACTACGCGGAGGCGGAGTGCGTGCGCGTGGTGCTCGACAACCTCTCGACGCACAGCGCCGCGGCGCTCTACGACACCTTCGACCCGGCCGAGGCACGACGAATCCTGCGGCGGATCGAGTTCCACTACGTGCCCAAGCACGCGAGCTGGTTGAACATGGTGGAGATCGAGATCGGCGTGCTGAAGAAGCAGTGCCTCGATCGCCGCATCCCCGATGTCGCCCTGGTCCGAAGTGAGATCGCCGCGTGGGAGAAGGCGCGCAATGAGTCCGGCGCGCGAATCGAGTGGATGTTCACCGTCGAGCGAGCGCGGAAGAAGCTCGGCAAAGTCTATCGGCAGTTGGAGAAGAACCGGGAGGAGATCAGCGGAGAGGAGGTCGCCCGAACGGTGGCAGCCTGAACCCGTCAGAACTCTTGCGATGAGGTACTAGGTCCTCCTGTCGCGCCGCTCCACGCAGCCCCACTCGGCGGAGGTCGCGACGCTGAACCCTACGACCGCGGCTCGATGCACCGGCAGAACCTTCATCAGGAGCGCCACCTCCTCGCGCGGGAGCCACCGCTCCACGGGCTTGTACGCCGGGCTGAACCGCGTCGGCAGCACCTTCTCGAGGTCACCCTCCCAGAGCCCGTGACGCTTCGCGAGCTTGAGCGCCTTCCGCAGGACGGTGAGCTCCTTGTGGATGGTGCTGTCGCTGGCTCCCTCTCCGCGGCGCGTGGCGACGAAGTGGTCGACGCGTGAGCGTGGTCACGGTAGTCGATGGGGATCTCGACCTGGCTGATCACGCTGGGTGATGTTCCAAACGAACCCCCCTCGGCGAGCTTGATCAGCACGATCCGAGGGGGTCCCCTCCGGTTGGCACGTCGTTCGTACCGACGTACCACGAGGGCGCCATGATCAAGAAGCTCTCCGCCGTCGGCAACAGTCTCGGCCTCATCATCGAGCGCCCCATTCTCGAGCTGCTCGACATCGACAAGGACACCGAGCTTGAGGTCAGGACCGACGGCGAGGCGCTCATCATCCGGCCGGTGAAGCTCACCAAGAAGGAGCGCGTCCGCGAGTCGACCCGACGGATGATGGCCGTCCACGACGAGACGCTGAGGAAGCTCGCGAAGTGAGCGAGGACGACCCGCTCTTCCTCGACGTCGACGACGTACTCGAGGTCCACGCGATGCAGCGCTGAGGTCCACGGCGGCGGCGCGGGCCTGCGCGATCTCGGGCTGCTCGAGTCAGCCGTGGCCCAGCCGCAGACCTGGCTCGGTGGTGGGTTTGCTCATGAGGCACCGTTCGCGATGGCCGCGGCGTACCTCTTCCACATCGTACGCAATCACCCCTTCGTCGATGGCAACAAGCGGGCTGGAATGCTGGCGGCCGTTGTCTTCCTCGATCTGAACGGGATAATGCCTGGACCAGCCGACGGACGCCCTCTACGAGCTGACCATGGGCCTCGCGGAGGGCCGTCTGGACAAGGCCGCCGTTGCTGCGGAACTGCGGCGTATCGCCATGGAGAAGACGTAGGATAGCGCGGCATCGGTCGCGCCCGCTGCTCCGCTCACCCGTCTCGGGAGCGACCAGCGGGTCGGTGTTCACCCAGCGCCTGGATCGCGGCACGCTGAGCAGGTCGGCTCCCCGCGCAGCCAGGGTCACGGCCGTTGAGGCATCCCGGCAGTCCATGCGAGCGTCGTCGCCCATGAGCCCACGCGCCAGGAAAGCCCCCATCGCCGTCCCGCTCCGCCGCCGGGGTCCCTCTCCGCGAGTGTCGTCCGTCGAGTGGGCCGGCACCCGCCTCCCGGCGCCGCTCGGCTTCGCGGTGCGCGACGTGGCGGAGCTCGACTTCATCTTCTGGATGAACGGGCCCTACGTCGTCGCGGCGGCCCCGGTCCCCCGCACGGCGCCCATCGCGGCGATGGCGGAGGTCCTTCGCGATGCGCTCGCGTCTGGGAAGGCGCCTCCCCCGCAGCGCCTGCGGGTGTCGGACCCGAGGGCGCTTCCCTCCGTCGTCGCGCTCGTCGGGACGGGCGTGCCCGTCGCGGTGGGACCGGTGCCCGAGGCCACCGGGGCGCTGGTCGAGCTCGCCGAGGCGCTCGCGCAGGCGCGCTCGCAGGAGGCCGGCAGTCCCCTGGAGGAGATCGTCGACCTCGCGGAGGACGACCCCGCCCTGGTCGCCCGCTTCTTCACCGCAGCCGCTGCCCTCTACCGGCTCGGCCCCTGGAACCTCGTCCCCTCCGACTCCGACGTGCTCCGCGTCGACGCCCCGGCGGTCGGACTCCGCAACGCCTGCGTCAGCGTCGTGGGACAGATCCGCGAGAGCTACGGTCTGCTCTGCTTCGACTCCGCCGAGACCTTCATGGCCTTCCTGCGCGCCGCCCGGGACGCGTCGCCGCCCGGAACGGCGATGGCTGCGATTCCCCCGGCGCTCGCCGTGCAGTTCGACGCCGCGAGCGAGATGCCACCCGAGTTCCTGGCGGAGATCCGTCGGCGCCGATGGCCGCTCGCTGGTCCGTCGGGGGTGCCGTGGTTGATGTGCTCCTCGCCCGAGGGCTCACCGCGCGCCGTCACCCGCGAGGACGTCCTCCGGGCGGCGGTGCTCGTGGAGGCCGTGACGCGCTTCCTGGAGAAGCACGGCGACGCGATCTTCGACGAGCTGGCGCGGTGCTCGGAGCGGTACGAGCTCGATGGAGCCGTGGGGAAGACCCGGGTGATCGTCGAGCACCCGCACCCGGCGTACCGCGACGAAGACGACCCCGACGCGGCGCTGGAGGCGCCGGACGCGATGGACTCCGCCGAGGAGGCGGGCACCGCGCGCTTCCTCGGCGAATGGAAGGAGCGCTACAACAACGAGCACCTCGACGAGTTCGAGGCCGCCATCCGAGAGACGGGCTTCGCGCTGCTGGGACGGACCTTCACCCGCGACGACGGCCCGGGACTGTCCCCGCACCTCGGGACCTCGCTGGTGCCGACCTGGACCTCCCTCTTCCGCCCGAGAAAGAACGGCCGCACGGGCCTCGACGACGACGCCCGCGACCGGAGCGCCACCGATGCCGCCTCCCGCGCTGCGCGGCTGCGGCTCGCGAAGGCGAGGGTGATCCTCGCGGACGTGATCTCCGTCGACCGCGCCGCCGGAACCGTCCTCATGGAGGACGTCTTCGACCACACCCGATACACCGTGCTCGGCTGGGGCGACGCGCAGCTCGCACAGCTCACCCGATGGGCCAGAGGCTTCGGGCTGATCCTCCCCGCGCGATGACGGCCGGTGGATCTTCCCCCAGCGTCTTCTCCGTGGCCGATCACTTCGCCGAGGTGGACCCCGCCCGCTTCGTGGCCGCGTTGCGCTCGACCCTCGCGGCGCTGAAGAAGCTTACCGCGTCCGTCGACCCGGCGGCGCCCTCGGCGGGGCTGCGGCTCACTGGGGCATCGCGTACGGGGTGCTGGTGAGGATGGCCGAGGAGGTGCGCGCGGCGCAGAAGCCGATGCGGGTGTTTCTTGGCACCAGCGAGGGCGACTGCGTGGAGTTCTGCGACGTGGTGGTGAAGCTCAAGACCGCCGTGGCCACGGTCGCCTCGCGGATGGGCGCCGCGGGCGACATGGTGGAGGCCGGCGAGCGTCGCTGGAGCTGGATGGCGAGCACGCCGTCGCCGCTGGCGCCCGGGGGGGAGGATCTCGGGAGCCTGGCGAGAGAGGGCAGGCAGTGGGTGGTGAGGGCGAGCTCGCCGGCCAGGGTGGAGCGGCTGTTCGATCGCATCGAGGCGATCGTGGGAGAGCGCCCGAAGGAGGTCTCGCGAACGGTCCGGGCGCCGTGGAAGGAGGACGGCTTCGCCCGAAGGAAGGAGGAGGCCGACGAGACGGTGGTGATCTCCAACCGGCCGTTGAAGGCGTCGCAGGAGGAGGCGATGAGCGCGGTGGTCGAACTCACGGAGCAGGCGCTGCGGGACGCGCTGGATCGCGAGCTGCCGGAGGTGGGCGGCGTCCCCCGGCAGCGGGTGAAGACCCCGGAGGGGCGAGCGGCGGTGGAGGCGTGGCTGCGAGGCCTGGAGCGCCGTGGGCAGTCGGAAGGGATGCCGGGGGGAAGGATGCTGGACCTCGACCCGATCCGACGCGAGCTGGGGATGCCCACGGTGGTCGGGTAGGGGACATCCCCACCACGGTCGCGCCGTGGAAGCTGCATCAGAATTACGCCCTCGACATGATGCTGCTCCGCCGCGCGCCCCTCGACGGCGAGGCGGAAGGTCGCCGCCCCAGGGCCTGGCGTCAGCGCCTGCGCCTTGCCCCGCGGGCCTCGACGCCCTCGAGGGCGACCACCTCCACGGCGTCGAGGTCGTCGAGCGAGACACCCACTCGTGGCCGCCGTCTGGATATACGAGAGCATCTCCCGCCCAGCGCCTACTGGCGCCACGCTGCGCCGCGCTTCGGCCTGCGCGAGCAGGCGCGCCAGCCCCGGTGGCCGCGCGGAGCTGCCGGATGCCCGCCACCGCGATGCACTCCCTGGAAGCGCAGCGCCAGCGGGCTGCACGCGGAGAGCAGGCGCTCGAAGACGTCGCGGGACAGCTCCAGCGTCACGCCCTCCGTGCGCCCGCGCACCGTCGCCGAGCGTGGGCCTCGGTCGACCAGGGCGATCTGGCCGATGAAGGTTCCGGGGGCGATGGTCGCCAGGACCCGCTCGCCCTCCGCGGCGGCCCGCACCACCTCGGCCTCGCCCGACACCACCAGGAAGCAGGAGCGCCCGACCTCGCCCTCGCGGCACAGGATCGTGCCCGGCGACATGCGCTGCTCGATGGCGGCCGTGACCAGCACCGCCAGCTCGGCGTCCGAGTACTCCCGCAGCGCAGGCAGCGCGCGCAACGCGGCGAGGACGCTCACGCCCACCCCCGCACGCGATCGAAAAGGCGCTGAAGACCCGAGCGCTCGGGCGGCCGCTCGGAGGCGGGCGACGGCGGCGAGGGCGGCGGGCGCGAGGGCGAGACCTGCGGTCGACGCGGGCCTCGATGTCGCGCAGCCGTCGGGTGACCTCGCGGATCACGGCGCCCACCACGAGCGCCGACAGGGCGGGCGCGCCGACGCGCATCGCGTGCAGCGCGTCGCGGCTGAGCTCCGGCCACCACCGCCGGGGAGAGCGCGACGAGGGTGGCCGATCGCGGGGCCGGGTCGACGCAGGCCATCTCCCCGACCAGCTCTCCCGCCCCGACCCGCGCGATCTCCACGTCGGCCTCGCCGCGGCGCACCCGGCACCGAGAGCGCCGTCGGCGACGAGCACCAGCGCGTCGCCGTAGTCGCCCTCGCGAAACAGCACGTCGCTTAAGCAGCGAGGGTGCGCCACCGCAGGCAGGAGAGCAGCGTGTCGAGGTCGCTTAGCCGCGACCTGCGAGAAGGCCCCCACGCGCCGCAGCGCCGCGCGCCGTTCGTCGAGCGTTTGCATCGTTGTCGCCGACGCTATCACGGCGGTGCCCGACATCCGTCATGGGCGCGCACCACCCGACCGCGGCGTGCACGCGTGCCGCAGGCGGCCGCAGCTCTTCACCGAGGCGAAGTTCCTCCGCGCCTTCCGCGGGCCTCGTTTTGATCGACGCGAAGGTGCGGCTTACCGCTGGCTGCATCTTGCGCGGTGGTGGTCTCCCTGTCGTCGTCGTCCGCCCGGCCTCGCTCGACGCCCGTCACCTCCGTCCCCCCCAGGTGAGCCTCCCGGACGAGACCCGCCAGGCACGGCAGACGTCGCGGAAGCGGCCCGGGAGCGCGCGGCTCGGAAGGGGGGACGAAGCGAGCGCCTCGTCTCTATGGTGGTAACCGTTCTGCTCAGTCCCCTTACACCTCGCCACGGAGCGCAACGGGATGTCACCCCGCGGACCTGATGGATCTTCGCACTCGCCGTGGGCCTCGCCGTGGACCTCCCTGCCCGCGCACAGCCGCGGCCTCCCGAGCCGATCGTCGGCCGCCCGTGCCGCAGCGACGAGGTGCCCTATTTCGCCTCGGGCTGCGACGGACCCGCCCGCCGCCAGTGCTGGTCCGCCGCCGTGCACCCGATGCCGATGACCTTCTGCGGATGCGACGGCCGCACGTCGAGCGCCCGCTCCCCGGTGGCGGTCACCGCTGGCGCCACGCCGGGCCCTGCCCCGCCGCGCCTCCAGCACCGACCACCCCGCCGACGCCGCCCGCGAGCCCCACCGATGTCCCCGCGTGGCTCGCTCGCTGCGCCGTCGCCGGGCGCAACGGGCTCAACCCGCAGATCGAGGTTCCGACCGACCTCACGACCGCAGGCCGGGCGACGCTGCTCGACGCCGTCGCCCACGCCCCGAGAGACCGACGACGGTGCGCGGCCTGGGCCCTCGGCCGCCACGCCCCCGTTCGCGCGCTGCAGCGGTTCTGGCGCGCTCAGCTCGCCTCGTCGCGCGACGCGCAGGTGCACACCGAGGCCTTCATCGCGCTCTCCGAGCTCGCCGATCCGGGCCGACCTCGACCTCGCGCTGCGGCAGTACGCGCACCACCCGCACCTGCGCCATATGCTCGCCGGTCGGCTACGGGCGTGGCGTGATCGCCGGGTGATCCCCGCGCTGGTCGCGCTGCTGGAGACCTCCGAGGCGGAGACCACGCGCCGCAACGCCGTGACGTCCATCGAGCTCCTCGGCTTCGTCGCGCGACAGCCTGGCCGACGCGAGCCCGCCGGCCCCGGCGCCGGCAGCGGGCCCGACACCACCGCCGCGCCGTACCGCCGGTGGTGGCAGCGCGAGGGGCGCGTGGCGTTCGCGCGAGAGCAGCAGGCGGTCGCGCCTCGTCGCCAACGTGCGCCCTGCAACGGGGCTCGAGCCCGACTGGATCGAGCTGGCGCGCACCCCGCTGGAGACCCCCGCGAGGCCCTGACAGAGCGCGCCGCTTCAGCCCTCGAAGCCGAACCAGCCGCCGGTGTCGCCGCCGCCCCAGCACTCCCAGTCCCCGCCGCCGAAGGCCTGGTTGCAGACGAAGGCGATCTCGGACGCCGCGCTGATGTCCCTCTGCTCGAAGCCGGTGGGGTGGAAGACGCGGCCCACGTAGCGACCGCGCAGCCGCACCTGGCCGACGACGTAGATGCCTCCGCCGACGGAGTAGACGCCCGCCTCGGCGTGGTGTGAGTACACGGCAACGTAGCCACCGTCCTCGCCCTGGTAGAGGTTGACGGTGGCCAGCACGCGCTCCTCGCTGCCCTCGTAGGGCACGTTGGCGACGCCCCCATCGGGCGAGACGTAGACGCGAAAATCCTCGGGGAGCCAGAGGTCCATCATGGGCGTGGAGTCTGGCAGAACCGGCGAAGCTCCGCCGCGACCTACGGCGATGAGACTACGGGAAGATGCTGTCGGAAATGCCGATTCAACCTGACGCGAACTCGCCCACGTGCGCGATGAGGTTGTTCCTCGGTTGCCCAGACTGGCGACGATCGCGAGGTCCCGTGCTGGCTACTGGATCGCACCGGCCGTCGTCTCCCACGGATACTGAGCTTCGCTGCGTTGTCAACAGTTCAGGGGTGCAAGGCGCTCGTTTGACGCTGGGGTTCGCGCGTTGGCGCTCACCCCAGGCTATAACAAGTGACGACCCCCACGTGCGTGGGGGTCTTTCGCACCGGAACACGATGGACCTTCCGGAAGCCCCATTCGATGTGCAGTGGGCTCCATTGAAGTGGGATTCCTGTTCGAAAGACCCCCACGCACGTGGGGGTCGTCACTTGTTATAGCCTGGGGTGAGCGCCAACGCGCGAACCCCAGCGTCAAACGAGCGGCTTGCACCCCTGAACTGATACCGCGTTGTTGCCCCGAGCGACGGAGGGTTGAGCCCGTTCGAGCGCCCCTACGCACGGTGATCTATTTCAGGCGATCTTGCGCAGCGTCTGGGCAGTACCCCAACCCGCAGGGAGGGCGAGATCGCCGTGTTCGATGCGCTCCCAGTCATCGTCACCGGAGCGGGAGCACGACAGAAGCATAGGGACGCCGAGATCAGGACGAGGGCGAAGCGGAAGGGAGCACCTCCCTGATGAGCTAATGGAGCCGGATACCCGACGAGGCGAACCTCGTGCTCATTCCGCGAGGTCACGGACTTCATCTCATGGTCTTCAGCGCGATGCGCGTTGGCGAGGTCTCTCGCGACTTCAAGAATGGGCTTCATGACCTTCGGACGCTAGCACCGCACCTTCGCCGATGTCAGCGAGCACCAAGCGATCACCCCGGCGAGCAGGCCTTGATGGCCGCGTCGAAGCTCGTTGCGAACGCCGCCTCGTCGGCCGGTCCGAGGCGCGCCCGCAGCGCGAGGAGCGCGTCGCGCAGGGAGGCGTCGGCGAGCAGCTCGGCCGCCTCCACGCACCAGTCCCCGCAGAACTCCCCTGCCAGCTCACGACGGAGCGCGGGCAGGACGCGCGGATCGCGCCGAGCCGCGAGCCCGATGAGCGCCTCGCCGCGCACCTCGCCGTCCGCGTCTTCCGTCCGCTGAAGCAGCGCGACGCCAACCCCAGCAGCGCCGGGATCGCGTCGGGGCTCTTGCGGTGCCCGAGGGCGATGCCCACCGCGCGGAGCACCCGCTCTTCGGGGTCGGACAACATCCCGATCAGGATTTCGACGGACTCCTCCAGGCGCCCCGCCACGTCCCAGCCGAACTGCGCCAGGATGTCGGCGGCGATCACCCGATCGTGTGCGCTGGCGCTCCGGGCGAGCGCTCTGGCGGCGTCGAATTCCTCGCTCCCGCTGCGCCAGAGAAGCACCGCGAGCGTATCGGGCTGGTTCTCGAGATAGTCGTCGTCGGCTCGAAGCAGCGAGAGCAGCTCCCCGGTGGTCCGAGGGTCGCGGGCGAGGGGGCTGTTCGGGTCGCGCAGGAGCTCGTGAACCTGCACTCTCCGACGCGGGTGCGTCTCGTCGGTTGGATCGGCTTCGCGGCTACGTCTCGTAGAGTGCTCGATGACGGCACGTACCCGAGGTGCAGGAGGAGGGTCCCGTAGCCCCGAGGGCTCACACGATGAACGGGAGCAGTCGGGCGATGTTTCGCGCGTCGTCGATGCCCCGGTGGTGGGTTCCCGCGGAGGAGGCCCGCCGCCCGGAGCGCCTGGGCCATGCCGAATCGCCTGGAGCTTCCGCGTCGCTCGGAGAACTGCGCCTTGAGGTTGAGGTGCTCGGGGCCGAACGGCCACGCGACGCTGTGGTAGCGACAGTCCTGCTCGAACTGCGAACGGTCGTAGGCTCCCCACGAGGCGAACAGCACCTGCGGCGCTCCGCCATGGGCGTGGATGCGCGAAGAGAGGGCGGCCATCGCCTCGGGGAAGCCAGGCGCGGCGTCCACCATGGCCTGGGTGATGGTCGTGAGCTGCGTGCAGAAGGCCGTCAGCCGGGGGTGTCGCACGGGGCGGACGAAGGTCTGGAACTCCTCGAGCGGTGCGAGCGAGTCGCCGTCGACGAACACGGCGCCCACCTCGATGATCTCCATCTCGGGGCCGGGCACGGTGCCCGCGTCGTCGCAGGTCGCCTCGACGTCGATCACGAGATAGCAGGTGGGGCGTGCAGCGCGGGTCACCGCTTCGGGAGGAGGCTCACGCATCGGCTCGACGCTACACCGTCCCGATGCGCAGTCGGCGGTGCTTGCCGACCGTTGCGTCGCCCGCCAGGCGCAGAGGAAGTCGACGTCCCTCGAGACGCGAAGCTCCTCGCAGCGGAGCCCAGACCGCCGATCCGCCGTCGAACCTCACACCCGGCGGCGCGGAAGAGCGGCGCGTCGATGCGGTCGAGCAGCGCGATCACCCGCCGGCTCTCCTCCCGCTCAACCAAGGAACACTCCCCGCCCATAGGTCGCGACCAGTCGATCGAAGAAGCGACGCTCGTGCTCGGTCATGGTCGCCCGGTCGACCCACTGGCGGTTGGCCTCGTAGAGCGCAAAGGCCTCCGGGCTCGGTGACCTCATCGGTCATCCGGCTCCAGAGCAGAAAACGCAGCTGAGGGAGATGGTCGCCGACGCGCATGATGAACGGGTCGGAGCGTACGCCCTGGGCGAGGCCAGATCACGCGCCGCCTTCGACGCACCCAAGGGTACGCGTCACCTGCGAGGCCATTGAAGTGGCGACTCTGTACCTCCCATCGAGCGCGTGAAGCTGCGACTCTCGCGGGCACACAGCTCATCGTCTGCGCTGGTTCGGTGACCCCTGCGAGCCCGATTCGGTGCTTCGGCTACCGCCCGGTGCCTACCGCGTCGCGGCCACGCAGGAGGCCCACCGCGTGGCCGGGCTCCTCGCGCGCACCGAGCTCCGCGGAGACACCGTCGACGCCGGGCGACTTCGCCGCGTCGCCGACGATGCGCTGCACCGGGGCGCTGTCCGTCCTCGACGGGACCGCTCGCCGGGATCGCCTCGCCTACGCGGCCAGGCCGCGGACTTCGGCGGTGCGTTCGCGGAGGGTCGCGAGGGTGTCGTGGTCGTTGCGGTCGAGCAACGCGTGCAGCTCGGGAAGACCAGCCCGGTCGAGGATGGATTCCGTCGGCTCGCGCCCCGAGCGCAGTTCCCGGAGGGCCATCTGCATGCCACGCACGTAGCGACGCAGCTCGGCGTCCAGGGTCAATCGCAAGAGCGCCTCGCTTCGGGAGGCGGCCTTCTCGGCTTTGGTCAGAAGCTCCGATCGCTCGGCGGGTGTCCGGCGCGCGAGCATCGCGTAACCCCCTGCGATCGCCAGGGCCACGTCCGCGCTGCGACCCTCCCGGTAGAGGTGCGAAGCGGCACGATCCAGCCAGGGCCCGAGCTCGTCGGGGGCGAGCGCATCGGTCGCGATGTTCACCTCCAACGCCCATCCGCCCTCGTCGTCGGGGTCGAACCGGCGCGCGATCTGGACCGCCCGCCACGCCTCCTCCGATTGTCGGAGGGTGTTGGCGATGAGCGCGAGGTACTGCCATCCGTTCCAATCCCCTGGGAAAGTCTCCAGGTAGGCGCGGAGGGCCGTACGCGTCTTGCGCAGGGCGGCACTGCCATCATGGGTCGCGGCCCGGGCGAGCGCATCAGGACCGGATGTTTCTCCACCACCGCCCGGTGTTCGGCGCGGAGCCCCTCCACGGCAGGACGCAGACGTCGTAGCGCCGCCTCCACGGTCTCCGCCGGAACTGACTCCGCGCTCAACCACACGCCGGGCCACCGGTCGTGCAGTACCGTCGTCGGGTTACGGGCCTCCACGAGCAGACCGCATCGCTCGACGGCCGATCGCAGCTGCGTCATGGCATCGAGCGGCCCCACGGCGCCGACGGCCCGTGCCTCGATCCGCTCGGCCTCGTGCAATACGATCGCCGCCTCGATGGGACCGTCACCGCCTGCCGCGCGCAGGCGCGGCGCGCTCAATTTCATCGCGCTCGTCTACCCAAGCACGGTGTCGTAGAGGGCGTTCCAGGGCCGACCTTCAACAGGAGCGACACGCGGGGAAGGGTACACCAAAGCGAGAACCATCCCTCGGCCACATCAGGCAACGCGATCGCGGTGCGAGGAGGACGACTTGCTGTTGGGGGACCTGGTTTGGAGAACCCCCTGCGCATGCTCTGGGAGCAGGAGGTCCATCGCGTCACGCGCCGCCCGCTCCCCCGCCCCGCCGCCCCGGGCGGCGCCCGCCGCATCCCCTCCGCGCCACGTCCCGCCGGCGAGCCGGGCCCGGAGCGCGCCCAGCGCTTGCGCCGTGATCGCGGCGTCGAGTCCCCCGGCGTGACCCCCGGCGTGCCGGTCCCCGCCCGACAGCAGTGAAGTCCCCCTGACGCCCACCTCCCCGCTCCGTTCGGATGCGCATCGCCCATGCAACCCACCGAGTCGCAGCGCGCCGCGATCGCCCACCGCGACGGCCACCTCCAGCTCATCGCCTGCGCGGGCTCGGGCAAGACCGAGGTCGTCGCCCGTCGCGTCGCGGCCCTGCTGCGCCCCACCACCGACGGATCGCCGTCGCTCGAGCCCCGCAACCTCATCGCGTTCACCTTCACCGAGAAGGCCGCCGGCGAGCTCAAGGAGCGCATCACCGCCCGCGTCCACGACTCCCTCGGCGAGGTACCCGGCCTCGCCGAGATGTTCGTCGGAACCATCCACGGCTTCTGCCTCGACCTGCTGCGCAACGAGGTTCCGTCCTTCGTCGGGCGCACCGTGCTCGACGAGGTCGCGCAACGCATGCTCGTCGAGCGGCACCCCGAGCGCAGCGGTCGCGCCGACACCCGCACCCTCTGGGACGCCGAGCTCACGCCGTGGAAGGACACCGGCGTCTACCTCAACACCCTCGACGTGCTGCGCCAGGCGGACCTCGTCCCCGAGAAGCTCCATGGCAACTCCGCGGTCGAGGGCCTCGCCGCGTGGCGCGCGCTGCTCGACGACCGGGCGTACCTCGATTTCACCTCCATCATGGAGCACGCCGTCCGCGTGCTGCGCGACGACGCCGACCTCCGCGCCCGGCTCTCGGCGCGCGTGCGCCACGTCATCGTCGACGAGTACCAGGACGTGAACCCCATCCAGGAGCGCGTCGTCCGCGCGCTCGCCGACCTCGGCGCGTGGCTCTGCGTCGTCGGCGACGACGACCAGAGCATCTACCAGTGGAACGGCGCCAGCGTCGGCAACATCCTCCGCTTCGCCGAGCGCTACCCGGGCACGCGCACGCTGCGCCTGCAGGAGAACTTCCGATCCAGCCGCGCCATCGTCGACCTCGCCCGCGGGTTCATCGCGCAGAACCGCGAGCGCCTCCCCAAAGAGATGATCGCCACCGGCGCACAGCCTGATGATCCAGGCGACGTGGTGGCGCGCTCGTTCCAGCACCCGCGCGACGAGGCCGCGTGGCTGGCCGAGCGCTTCGTCGACCTGCACGGCGCGGCCTTCCAGGACGGGTCGCGTCGGCGCGGGCTCGCCTGGAGCGACCTCTGCGTGCTCGTGCGCAGCGACCTGCGGCGCAACGCCGGACCGATCGTCGAGGCCTTCCGGGCGCGCGGCATCCCCTACCTCGTGAGCGGCCTCAACAACCTCTTCGCGACCCCGGAGGCGCAGGCCGCCGCGGCGCTCTTCCGCTACCTCGCCGACGCGGAGGGCGCCGTGGCGGACGATGTTCGCATCGCGTGGGCCGCGGCGTGCCCGGGCATCTCCGTCGAGTCGCTCGACGCGGGCCTCGCGTACGCCGACGCCGTGCGCGACGAGGTCGCGTACGCCGACGACGAGGGCGCGTGGGAACTCCTCCCGCAGCGGGTGTTCCTCGAGTTTCTCGCGCGCGTGGGGATGCGCGCGGAGGCGGTCGAGGGCGAGAGGGGCCGGGGCGAGGTGGTCTTCGCCAACCTGGGGGTGTTCTCGCAGCTCCTGGGCGACTTCGAGGGCGTGCATCACCGCACGGCCGCCGCGCCGAAGTACGCCCGCCTCGTCGACTTCCTCGAGAACGCCGCGAAGGATCAGTACGCCGAGGCCCTGCTCGACAGCCCCCTCGCGAGCCCCGACGCGGTGCGCATCATGACGATCCACAAGGCCAAGGGGCTCCAGTGGCCCGTCGTCGCGGTGCCGGGCCTGGTCGAGAGCCGCTTCCCTTCGAAGACCTTTCCCCAGGACCCGCGAAGGAAGAAGCGCAAGGACTGGTGGGACCTCATCCCCCTCGACGCCGTGGTCGACGGCGCGCGCTACCAGGGCGTCCTCGACGACGAGCGTCGCCTCTTCTACGTCGCCATCACGCGCTCGCAGAAGCACCTCCTGCTCAGCTTCTCCCCGTCGCCCGAGTTCAGCTTCTGGCGCACGCCGTCGCAGTTCTTCCGCTGGGCCTCGACACAGCCCGAGGTGTCGGCCGTTGATGTCTCGCCCCGCGAGCGCCTCGCACCCGAAGGCCGTCACGGCGTCGCCAACGTCCGCCTCGACTTCAGCACCATCAAGAGCCTCTTCGAGTGCCCGCAGCGGTTTCAGCTCCAGGCGGTGTACGGGTTCTCCGCCCCCCCGGAGGCCGCGCAGGGCTTCGGCGCCGCCCTCCACGACGCTCTCGCCGAGGTGCACCGGCGCGCTCGCGAGGGCCACCGCTGCACGGCCGACGAGGTTCCTGCGCTCGTGGCCGACCACCTGCGGCTGCCCTTCGCCACGCCCGACGTCGCCGAGCAGCGGCGCGTGCAGGCCGAGCGCATGCTCACCCGCTACCTCGCGAGCCGCGGCGACACCCTCGACGCCGTGGAGTTCGTCGAGCAGGCGATCGAGCTCCCGATGGGCGACGGGGTCACGGTCTCCGGGCGCATCGACCTCGTGGTGCGCCGCGAGGACGGACGCCCCAGCATCGTCGACCTCAAGAGCTCGGCCCACGCGCAGAGCGAGCTCCAGACGCAGGCGCAGCTGCACCTCTACGCGCTGGGCTACCGCGCGCTCACGGGGCGCGACGCCAGGGCCGTCGAGGTGTGGGAGCTCGATCACGACACCCGCGACGCGCGCCCGGTCGACGACGCGATGCTCGATGGCATCCGCGCGACGGCGCTCGAGGCCGCCGCGATGCTGCGCGAGGGGCGCTTTCCCCCGGCGGCCGAGGCGTCGCGGTGCAGTCACTGCGCGATGCGCGGGCTCTGCCCGGCGGGGCAGGAGGCGATCGCCGCGGGCGACGTTGCCGATGGAAGCGCCGCCCCCTGACGCGGTAGCCTCGCGCCCGATGGATTTCGAGACGACCGGGCCCTTCTATCGGGCCGCGCACCTGGGCCTTCGTGTGCTCGACGGGCGAGGCGTGCGTCGACGCTTCGGCGCCGAGGCCGACGGCCGCTGGCAGCAGTTTCGCGGCGACATGACCGACGCCGACCGCCTCGACCTGCTCATCAAGGACGCGGCCACCATCGCGCCGCTCGCCTTCGCGCCGCGCGACGTGTTCGCTCTCCCCGGGCTCTCCACCGAAGACCCCTTCGGGACGCAGTGGCCCGGCGCGCGTCCCGGCCTCGGCGGCGCGCTCTTCCGCGAGGACGCCGACGCGCCCGCCGACGCGGTCGCCGCCTTCGACGCCGCCGTCGCGCTCTGGGGGCTGCGGCTCGATGCCTTCGACGCCACCGCCCTGCCTCGCATTCTGCCGAGCACACGGCTCATCGTCGAAGACCTCGCCGCGCTGCGTGCGGTCGTCGCCCATTTCGTCGCGCACCGCGGGAGCCTCGACCTCGCCGACCAGGTGCTTCTCGTCGCCGACCGCCCCGTCGAGCGGCAGCTCTTCGGGCTCGCGACGGTCTTCCTCGCGACGCCGGGGAAGGCGCGCGCCGTGGCCCCCGGAGGTCGACGTCGCGAAGGTGCGCGCGTTGGGTGTCGCCCGCCTCGACGCGCGGGTGATTTCCGACGACGCATCCGACGACGTACGCGGGAGCGTCGACGCGCTCGCCGCCGCGCTCGCGTCCTGAGCTAACGGCCCGCGACGACGGCACGCGCCGCGTCGACATCGAACAGCCGCTCGACCAGCAGGTCGCCCAGCATCTCCGGCGTCAGACACGGCTGGAACTTCGACACCCGTCCCGCCCCGCTCATCCGCCCCACGACCGCGCGCGCGTCGTGGAGGTCGGGGCCTCCCCTCGCCGCGAGGCTCGCGAGCGCCTGACGCACACCCGCCTCGCTCGATCCGGCGCCCTCGCGCAGAGTGACGCCCAGGTCGTCGGCGGTGACGCTCGCGCCCAGCATCCCATCGAGGGTGCGAGCGATGAGGTGGTTGGCGGCGCCGCCGGCGAAGGTCCACCAGCGCAGGGCCCCGGGCGCGTCGACGAGGCAGCTCCCCTCGCTCGGCAGAAACTCGTGCTCCGCCCGCTGCGCCGCGATGGCCTCGCGCGCGCGGCTCGACCACCACGGGTCGACGTCCTCGCTCGTGAGCACTTCGCGGATCGCCTCGCAGAGCACCCTCGAGCGCACCACGGGCTGACCCATCCAGCGGGCGATGCGCGCGTCCTCCGCGGGGCGCACATGGACCACCGCGCGGCCCCACTCCACCGAGGTCACGCGCCACGCCTTGCCCCCGAGCACGAAGGCCATCGGCCCCTTCGGACGGGCCTCCGCCACGGCATCGTCGCCCTCCTCCTGCTGCATCGAAAGGAACTGCGCGTCGACCTGCCCTACCTCCTGTCCGGCCCACATCACCGTGAGCACGCGCGGCGCGTCGAACACCGCGTAGAGCGCCTCGAAGTTCTTGCGGCCGTAGCGCTTCTCGCCGTCCTCGCCGAGCGAGAGGCGCCCTCCGTCCCGGTGCAGGATGCCCTGCGCCAGCATGTGCGCGATGAGAGCGCGGTAGTCGTCGACGGTCAGTCCCGCGAAGGGCGCGGCCCCGGCCACCCACGCCCACGCGTCGCTCTCCGGCACGCCCCCGTGCTCGATCGCCATCGCGAGGAGCTGGTGGGCCAGCAGGTGCGCTGCCCGCTGCGGCGCGCGCACGGGCTCGACGTAGCCCTTCCGGTGCAGTCGCAACAGAGCCGCGGCCTGCACCAGTCGCGTGGGCTCTGTGCAGAGGAAGGTGCAGTTGGTCCGCGCGCCAGGGCGGCGACCGGTGCGGCCCATGCGCTGGAGAAAGGAGGCCACCGTGCCCGGCGCGTCGAGCTGCACCACGCGGTCGAGGTCGCCCACGTCGATGCCGAGCTCGAGGGCGCTCGTCGCGACGATCACGCAGTCGCGGGCCTCGGCGAAGGCCCGCTCGGCCTGCGCCCGCGCGTCGACCGACAGCGACGAGTGCGAGACGAACACCGCCACGCCCTGCGCGTGCAGCGCGTTGGCCATCTGCTCGGCCGCGCGCCGTGACTCGACGAAGACCAGGCGCTTGTCGCCGACGAAGAGCTTCGCCACGGCCTTCGCCGCGTTGGCCTCGCTGGCCACGTAGTCGAGCACCAGCTCGGGTTGCGCTGACGCTCCGGGCGCCCGCAGCACCCGCCCTGGGCGCTGCGAGCTGCCGCGCAGCCACGCGAGGATCTCGTCGGGGTTGCCCACCGTGGCCGAGAGGGCGACCCGCTGGAGGTCGCGCCCGCAGAGGCGGGTGAGGCGCTCGAGCACCGCCGCGAGGTGGCCGCCGCGGTCGTCGCGCACGAAGGCGTGAACCTCGTCGATCACCACGGCGCGCAGGCCCGCGAAGAGCCGCCGCGCGGGCACCCGAGGCGACATCAGCATCACCTCCAGCGACTCCGGGGTCGTCAGCAGGATGTCCGTGGGCTCCTTCAGGAAGCGCCGCCGCTCGCCCTGCGGGACATCGCCGTGCCAGGTGAACACCCGCCGCCCGAGGAGACCGGCGAGGTGCTCCAGGCGGTCGCGCTGATTGTTGAGCAGCGCCCGGATCGGCGAGATGTAGAGCAGCGAGAGGGCCGCGTGGTCCTCGGCATCCATGCGCGAGAGCAGCGGCAAGAAGGCCGCCTCGGTCTTGCCGCCGGCGGTCGGCGCGAGCACCACCACGTGCTCGCCGTCGAGCACCGGACCGATGGTCATCGCCTGCACCGGGCGCAGCGCCGCGAAGCCCAGACCGTTGACGATCTGGTAGCGCAGCGCGGGCGACAGGCGCGCGAAGGCCGCCTCGGCGTCGGTCACGGCGCGGGCTCGGCCGGGTCGTCGAGCGTGAGCCCCTCCACGGCCGAGAGCGCGTCGGCGTCGCGCACCACGCCCGCGGCCGAGGCCTCGTCGGCGGACATCTCCGCGGTCGCCACCGTGAGGTCGGCGTGCACGCGCGGATCGAAGTCCTCGAAGGCGTCCACCCGGTCGAGGATCGACCCCACGAGCTTCTTCAGGAACAGCCGCGGCGCCACGCCGACCTTGCCACCGAGGGCGCCGGTCACCCGGTCGGCGAGCGCTCCGAGGATGGCGTCGTCGACCATGCGCTGCATGCGGGGGAGGTCCTTCGCGGGGTAGAGGTCGCGCACGCGGCGGCCGACCTCCATCATGCGCGCGCGGTCGAAGGGCAGCAGCCGCACCTGCGCCGCGCGGGGATTGTCGAAGCGGGGGTCGCCCGCGAAGTCCTCGTGCAGGCGCTGCGCGAGGGGCGGGAGGCGCTTGATGCCCTGCGGTCCTTCGAAGAAGGGGGGCGTCCCGGTGATGAGCAGATAGAGCCCGGGGTAGCTGTTGGACGCGATGTCGTCGATGAGCTGGCGCAGCGCGTTGAGCGAGCGCTCGCGCACGTCGGAGCGCATCCGCTGGATGGTCTCGGCCTCGTCGAGCACCAGCAGCAGACCCTTGCGGCCCGACTGCGACAGCAGCACCAGCATCCCGCGCAGGAAGGCCCCCGCGGTCTCGTGATCGATCTCGCCCTTGATGCCCGCGGCGCGCTTCACCGACGCGCCCACGTTGGGCTGACCCATGAGCCACGCGAGCAGGCCATCGGCGACGGCGTGGTCGCCCTCGACGCGCGCGCGGTGGCACTCGCGCAGCGCGGCGGCGAAGGCACCCTGCGTGGCGCCCACCCGCGCGAGGCGACGCTCGAGGAGCTCGCCCGTCGCGGCGGTGACGGCCTTCGCGTCGTCGCGGGCGATCTCGGGGTCGAGCAGCACCTCCTCCTCCAGCGAGAAGAACCACCGCCCCACGAGGTTGCGAAAGGCCCCCTCCTCCCACTCGGCGGTGCGCAGCGCCTCCATCGCGCGGCGGTACACCGTGCCCATCTGGTGCAGCGGGGTCTCGGTCTCGGAGATCTGCACCTCGGCCACCGCGAAGCCGCGCTGCATCGCGCGGTGCTCCAGCCAGCGGGCGAAGAAGGTCTTGCCTCCGCCGTACTCACCGCGCACGGCCTTGATGACCCCGAAGCCCTGCGCGGCGTGGTCGAGCTCGTCGTCGAGCGCGGCGACGTAGCGGTCGAGCCCCGAGGCCAGCACCTCCACGCCGCGGCGCGGAACCGTTCCGTTGCGCAGCGCGGCGATGATCTCCCGGCGCCGGAGGGCGCTCGGCACGGTCGTGGGGGTGCTCATCGGTCGGCTCCGTCGTCGAGGTCGAGGCAGGCGCGCAGCAGGTCGATGTCGAGACGCATGCGATCACCCGCCGGGTCGTACGAGAGCACCGGGTAGCTCTCCAGGTTGAGGATCTCCGACACCACGCTGAAGAGGTTCTCGGCGCGCCCCGGGAGCTGCTGGAGGCCGCGCGCGACGAGAGCCCCCGAGAGCTGTCCCCCGTGCTGCACCAGCAGCTCCACGGTCGGCACTACCAGCTCCCGGAGGCGCCGCTTGCGCTCCTCGGAGAGCGTCTTGAAGACCTCCGCCCCGAGCACGGCGCGGCCGAGCGCGGTCTGCGGTCCGGCGGGCGCCGGAGGCGTCGCGCGCACCACCGGAAGGGCGACCGGCGCGGGCCGGCTCCAGCGGCAGGCTCGGCTGCGCCGCCGGGCGCGCGGTCACCGGGTTCACGCGGGGGGCGCGGGCGCTCCAGTCGAGGTCCCACCAGCCGGGACGGGGGAGGGGACGGGCCTCGAGCTCGATGTCGTCGCTGAGCGCGTCGCTCACCAGCAGCACCGCGGGCGCGACCACCTCCGCCAGCGTCGCGCCGCCGTGCTGCCCGTCGCCCGAGGTCGATCCGCGCACCTCCGTCTCACGGGTGCGCAGCGCCAGCCGCTGGCCCTTGCGCGGCGTCCACACGCCCGCGCCGCCGAACACCCGCTCGCCCTCGTCGGGCGCGGCGCCTTCGTCTAGCGTGCGCCAGCGTCCGCCGCCCTCGTCGCGCGCCGCGTTCACCGACCGCAGCCGCGCGCCCGGCACGTGCCCGTGGTCGGAGGCGAAGAGCACCGCGCGCCCGGCTTCCCTCGCAGCGCCCAGCAGGTCGAGCAGTGGCTTGATCGTGTCGGCGGTGTAGCGCACCTCCACCTGTCGACTGCCGTGCAGCTGGTCGTCGATGGCGTTGAGCACCACGGCCACCACGCGCGCCTCCGAGCGCACCAGCGCCAGCGCCTCGGGCGACGCGTGCCCCGAGGCGAGCTGCACCTCGGGCTCGAGCAGCAGCTTCGGCGCGCCGGTGGGGAGCTGCGCGCGCAGCCCGCGGTGGGCCGCAAATCGGCGGGGATCATTGCCCGTGTCGGGACGATCGCCCGGCTCGGGGACGCGCCCCTCGAAGAAGGCCGCGCGGCTCACCTGGGTGACCGTCGGCAGCGCCGCGAGCACCGGCGCGACGAAGGGCGTCGAGGTGCCGCGCGTCGGCTGCCAGCGCATCACGCCGTGGTGGTGCCGGTCTTCGAGGTCGAGCAGCAGCTCGACGACGTTGGCCCACGCCGATCCGTCGAGCAGGATCACCAGCAGTTGCCGGGTCGCACCGCGTTCGAGGAAGGGCACGGCGAAGTGGTCGAGCGCCTTCTCGATGGGCACCACCTGGTCGTCGCGGCGGCCGTGCTCGACCCACGAGCGCAGCGATCCGGCGAAGCGCTGGTCGTCGTCGTCGCGCAGCCGGTCGGCGGCCTCCTCGACGGCCGCGAGCGCGCGCCCCAGCGGACCTTCGGCGCTGCCCCGCACCTGGCGGCGGCAGAGGTCGGCGAAGCCGCCCTGGTGGACGTAGTCGCGGGCGAGCTCGGTCGCGAGCTGCCACGGCGCGCCTTCGGTGCGCAGGTGGTCGAGCGTCGGTCGGGCGTTCATCCAGCCGAGCAGTCGCAGCGCTGCGCGCGCGCGGTCGACGGCGCGCTGCTCGCTGCGGGCGTTGCGGTGCGCCTTGAGCCGATCGAAGGCCGCGACCGCGGCGACGAAGCGCTCGCGACCCGGCGCGGCGAGGGTGGCGTCGAGGGCCGCGGCGAGGTCGCGCTGGGCGGAGTCCCAGGCGAGGGCGAGGTTCTCGCTCGGACTGAGCGCGGCCCGCAACTCGGGCTCGCGCGCGGCGTCGGCGAGCAGCGCGTCGGCCTCGCGCAGCAGCGCATCGAGCGCCCGCGGATGGGTCACCTGCAGTGCGTCACGCAGGGGCGTCTCGCACTCGGCCCAGCGCGTGAGCGCCGCCGGGTCGTGGCCGAGGCGCTGCGCCAGCGCGGGTGACACCCGCTCGACCCACGCGCGCGCCGCGATGCGCGGCACCGGGTCGCTCACCAGCCTCGCCCCCAGCGGACCCAGCGCGAAGGTGAGCGCCGCCACCGACGGACCCTTGGACTCCTCCCAGGCGCTCCACAGCGCCGGGGCGATCGGGTCGACGGCGCGCGCGATCCACGCCTCGAAGGGCGCGCGCAGCTCGGGGTTGTCGCGCATCCACTCGATCCAGCGAGGGGTCGGCGCGGTGGTCGCGACGTGCTGGAGCAGGCGGCGCAGCGTGAAGGCCGCGTCGGTCGACAGCTCGCAGCGGGCCGCGAGCACCAGGCGCCACGCCGCGTCGGGGTCGAGCCGCGCGGCGCCCGCGGGCAGCGAGCCCCGCACGTCGGTGAGCAGCGCGTCGCAGAGCGGACGGAGGCGCTGCACGTCGGGGTGGATCCAGCTCGCCTGGAAGCGCCGGCGCAGGCGCGACTCCGACGACACCTCGCGCACCTCGCCGCGCGCGAGCCGGGCGGCGAGGTCGACCGGCAGCTGGCGCGCGTCGTAGTCGACCAGCGCGAGCAGGCGGCGGTCATCCTTCGCGACGAGGGCGCGGCGCAGCTCGATCTCCGAGCGCACCGGGACCACCCGGTAGAGCACCGCCCCGGAGGGCAGGTCGACCTTCATCGTCGCGGCCTCGCCGCGCCCGAAAAAGGCCGTGTCGAGCGTGCGCCGCGCCGTCCGGTGGATGTACTGGAGCTCGGCCACGAGGTCGCCCTCGCCGAGCGTCGGGGTCTCGATCGCCACGGCCTCTCTATTCCCCCCGCGGCCGATGGAGCGTCCAGCGGAAGCTCACCGCGAGCGTGGCCGACGGCCCCGCCTCTTCCAGCGCCGCCCGCATCCGCACGACCTCGCGCTCGAAGGCCTCGCGCGTCGCGGCCTGCCCCTCGGCCACCAGCACAGGGTGCGTCGGCGGCGCCTCCGCCACCAGCGCCAGCGGCGGCGTCTCCACCACGGGCAGGGGCGTCTCCACCTTGCGCGGCGGCGCCATCAGCCGCTGGGCGCGCATCGCCTGATCCTCGATCTTTCGGGCGAGGGGGGCGGTGAGCTCGTCGAGCGAGAGCGCCTGGCGCACCTCCTCGGCCAGCGCCGTGGCCTCCGGCGTCGTCACGCCGCGCAGCGCTTCGAGCCCGTGGAGGAAGTAGTTCTTCTCCAGCACGGCGAGCACCGCCGGGGCAGTGGGTGAAGTGCTTCTCCAGCGCGGCCTCGCTGGTCTTCGGCGCGAAGGCCGCGAGCACCTCCACCAGCGCCACCGGATCATGCGTGCCCAGCAGGCGCACCAGCGTCGCGGCGCTCTCGGCCGTCTCGCGCCGCGGCGTACCCGGCGTCGCGCCCAGCGGCTCCCACCGGGCGAGGGCGGTCGCCACGCGGTCGGCGCCGTCCTTCACGGCCGCGGTGCGACGCTTCTCGCACTCGTCGGAGAGCTTGCGCAGCGAGCGGCCCGAGCAGGTGCGCAGCCCCTCCCGCGGCAGACCGAACACCGCGCCCAGCAGGGCGAGGGAGCGGTTCCACGCGGCGGTGTCGGGCAGGCGCGGGCGCACCAGCGTGAGCTCGTCGGCGACCTTGCCCAGCGTCGGGGCCTCGGCCACGGCGCGGTCGTCGCGGAAGAGCTCGCGCCCCTGCAGGGCCGCGAAGGCGAGCGCGCAGAAGTCCGCGAGCTCGGGGGTCATGCCCGCGAGGTTCTCCGGGTCGAAGGCCGCGCGCACCTGGGCCACCGTCGGGCTCTCGATACCGCGGTCGCGCAGGCGGTTCTCGACCTCCTGGGCGCGGTCGATGCGCACCGTCGCGCTGCTCTCGTTGACGTGCAGGAAGCCCATGCGCTGGGCGATCTCGAAGGGCTTCGCCTCGCCGCGGTCGAAGGCCACGCGCTGGTTGTCGGCGAGGCTCACCTCCTGCACGCGCTTGAGCGCGTCCTCCAGGCGGCGGCGGCTGATCGAGGCGTCGTGGTCGAAGTCGGGGTGACGGGGGTAGCGCGCTTCGAGCAGGTTGCGCACCACGCTGGCGAGCGCCGAAGAAAGCTTGGTCTCCGTGGGGATGGTCACCCGCGCGTCGGGCACCAGCACGTGGAAGTTGCGGTCGACGCGGCGGCTCTCGTCGAGGCTCTCGGCGTCGCGGGTGCGCAGCCCGTAGGCCATGTCCAGCGCGCTCAGCACGCGGTTTCGCTTCTGGCTCTGGAGCGACTCCATCTCGAGCTCGGCGGCGCGACGGTCCTCCTCGCGGAGGTGCACGAGGTGCCTGGCGCGGTTCTCCGGGGCGGACACCCGGTCGAGCACCACCAGCTCGCCCAGCTCGCGTTGCAGCCGGTCGGAGAAGAAGCTCGGCAACCACACCACGGTGGTCGCCTCCAACCCCTTGTCGCGCAGGGCGATGACGTGGCGCTCGTCCTCCTGCGGGGTGCGGGCGGGGTCGTCGAAGGGGAAGTCGATCACCACGCGGAAGTCGTAGCCGTGGGGCACCGCGAAGTGCGCGCGGTCCATCTCGCGCACGTTGCCGTAGTAGACCTGCCCCTTGCGCGTGAAGCCGCGCCAGGTGACCTCGAGGTCGACCGGCGAGCCCTCGTGGCGCTCGAAGCCCAGCGCGCGAAACAGCAGCTCGCGCAGCATCGCCTTGCGGGCGCCCTGCGTGTCGTAGTTGCGCGCCCCGTCGAGGATCGGCTTGATGTCCACGCCGTCGATGGCGATGGTGACCCGGGGGTCGCCCTCCTCGCCGACGCGGAGCTTGCCGATCTGGCCGGCGTATTGGCGCAGACGCGCGGTGGCCTGCTGGCCCGCCGTGCCGGGGATCACCTCGCGCAGCGTCCCGTGGTTGAGCTGCACGAGGCGCGACACGGTGAGGTTGCGCAGCACCGGCACCTCGGGCACCAGCGCGGCGAGCAGCGCCGTCTTGAGCAGGCGGTTGTCCGCGCGGCAGGCCATCTCGCGGCAGTTGGAGCAGCCGATCTCGGGGCGGTGCTCGTCGCGCATCCGCTGGCAGCGCTCGGGCCGCGCGGTGTCGTGGCGCGCCTGGATCACCGGCAACAGCTCGCTCTGATACAGGCGCTTCGCGGCCTGCCAGCGGGCGCGCATGGTGCCGTCCATGGGCTCCTCGCCGCCGGCGAGCACGTCGAAGAGGTCGCCCACCGGGACGATGCGCCCGAACTGGTAGTCCTCGAGGTGCTCCAGCAACAGTTCCAGCAAGATCTTCAGCGCGGTGCGATCGCGCTGGAGGAAGGCGCTCATCGCGACGAGGGCCTCGACGAGCGCGGGCGAGAAGGGGTGCAGGTCGCGCAGGGCCTTCTCGTCGCCGAACTCACCGAGCAGCGTGCTCTTCTCCTGCGGGGTGAGCTTGCGCAGCAGCTCCTGGAACCCTTGGTCGAGGCGCTGGCGGGCGGCCTCGTCGCGCGGGCGCACCACGCGCTTGCGGATGATCGCCGGGAGGTTGCGGTCTTCGAGCTTGATGGTCTCGAGGCGGCCCTCCCAGAACTTCAGGGTGTCGGTGAGCAGCTGCGCGTCGCCGCCCACGAACTGGTGCCCGACCATCTCGGCGATGTCGCGCTGCCGCGCCGCGAAGCCCACGAGGGGGATGGGGCGGCGGAGGTCCTGCGCCTCGACCAGCTTGGCGAGCTTGACCACCTCGCTGTTGAGCCGGTTGCGGTCGGCCGCGAGGTGGGTGAGCCACAGGATGAGCTCGTCGAAGAACACCACGACGCCGTGGTAGCCGAGCTCCGCGGCGTGGCGGCTGAGCACGGCGAAGCCCCGGTCGGCGTCGACCCACCGCTGCGTCTGCGCGGTGAAGGCCGGGAACCAGCTACGGACCAGCGCGTCGAAGAGGGCGGCGCGGTCCTTCTCGTGGTCGCCTGTGCGCACCCGCTCGAAGCGGGCGGCGTCCCAGCGGTCGTCGCCCTCGTGGGTGCCCCAGCCGTCGCTCTCGCCGTCGGCGCCCTGGAGCCTCGCGAAGAAGGCCGCGTCGCCGACCTGGGCGCGCAGGGCGTCGGCGTTCTCGAAGAGCTCGTGGTCGGCGAAGAGGGCGGGCACCGGGGCGCGCGGGTGGCTCGCGCGCACGGCGTCGAGGTAGGCGCGGAAGAGCTGCGCCTCGAGCGAGTCGGCGCCGGTCATGTGCAGGTGCAGGCGCAGCAGCTTCGTCTCGGCGACCCAGGCGTGCTTCACGCGCAGCGGGTGGATCTCGGGCACCGACCACGCCGTCGGGTGGTCGCCGAGGAGCAGCGAGACGGCGGCCATGAAGTGGCTCTTGCCCGAGCCGAAGGAGCCGTGGACGTAGGTCGCGCGGCTGATGCGGTCGCGCACGGCGACGCGCACGAGGTCGAGGGCGTGGTCGAGCGCGTTCACGATGCTGGGCGTGACGGCGTACTGGCCCATGAGCACGTCGGCGTGCTCGACGCCGTCGGTGAGCTTGACGACGAACGAGGTCTTGGCGGCCTCGCGCGGGATGTCGAGGAGTTCGCGGAGGGTGCTGCTCATCGCTCGGGTGCGCTCCAGTGTCCCCTCGATAGAGCCCGCGGCACATCGATTGGAGCTTCCGGAAGGTCCATCGAGTTTCGGTACGAAAGACCCCGCGAACGCGGGGTCGTCACCTGTTATAGCCTGGGGTGAGCGCCAACGCGCGAACCCCAGCGTCAAACGGGCGGCTTGCCCAAGCACTGAACCGTTACGCGCCAACGCGCGAACCCCAAGCATCAAACGAGCGGCTTGCACCACTGAACTGTTACGCGCGAACCCCAACGTCAAACGAGTGACGTGCGCTACCGCTGAACCGTCACCCGCGCGCTTCGATGATCTCGACGTTGATCTCGTCGCAGCGCGCGAGGGTCCGATCCCCTGTCAGGAACACACTGGCCCCCATCTCGATCGCCGACGCCAGGTGCAGCGCATCGGGCGTCTTGAAACCGTGACGCGCTCGAAGAACCGTGGCCCGTTCGATCACGCCAGGCGAGAGTTCCGATAGCACCAGCCGACCGATGAGTTTCTCATCGTTGTCGCGGAGCGGCCGCGTACGGCACTCCAGACGCGAGAGAAGTGACGTGACCACGTCGGACTCGCCTCCGGCGCCGTGGAGCTGGAGACGTCTGGCGACGTGGGCATGGAACGGATCGACCGCCTCGACGAGGTAGATGATGGCGCACGCGTCGAGATACAGGCGATTCACCGATCGCCCCCAGCTCGCGCGCGGCTCCTCGAAGGCGACCTGACGGTCGATGTCGTCCCTCTCCCTGTTTCCCGGCGGGAGCGATGCGATGAACTCGAAGACATCGACGCCACCATGGGCATCAGCCACCCATGGACGCACGACGACCTCGACCTCCCCCACGAGATCACCGACCGACTCGTCGAGCTCGATCAGGCGTGGTCCGACAAGGTGGCCCCGAACGATGATCGCGCGCTGTGCTGGGACCTTGTCGTGCCCGGCGCCCGCCCGCGCCCCCGCCCCCCTGGCCCCCCGCCTCCCCGGGTTTCCCGGGTCGCCGCCTGGGCAGCCTGGAGCGGCCCTGGCCCGCGCAGCACCGAAACCCCCCAGGGGCTCAACTCACGGCGCCGGTACCACCAGGGGCACGCCACGGACCACCACGTTGGCCGCGCGCAGGGTGCCGTCCATGGCAGAGAGCGCGTAGAGCTCGCGCGGGCCGAAGGGAGTCGCCCACGCCGAACATCAGCGAGCGCGGGCCGCGCACGTCGGTCACCACCCGCACCGAGACGCCCGCGAGGATGGGCAGGCGCCAGATGCGGTCGACGATCTCGTCGGCCACGTACACGTTGCCGCACTCGTCCTGCGCGAGGCCCGACACGCGGCTGAACCCGCCCACGAACTCCATCGCGGCGCCGATGGCCCCGCCGTCGGCCGGGGCCAGCTCGACCCGCATGACGGTGTTGGTGTCCGAGCGGGCCACGAAGAGGTAGCGCCCCGCCGCGTCGACGAGCAGCTGCGTCGGGCTGGGCACGTCGGTGACCACCACCCGGGCCGCCTCGCCGCCGGCCTCCGCGGGCATCCGGTAGATGAGCCCGAAGCGCGTGCCGCCGTCGGTCGGGGCCCAGATCGCTGAACCACACGTTGTTGTTGGCATCGACGGCGAGCCCGCCCGGCTGGCGCAGGCCGCCCTGCCGCACGGTGGCCGTCGTCGCGCCGGGCGCCACCTGGTAGATCGCCCCGTTGCTGGTGCCCATGCCCGTGTTGTTGAACACCGCCAGCATCAGCCCCGCCGTGCGGGTGTAGCGCAGCGCCACCACCTCGCCGGGCATCACCATGGTGACGGGCGTCGAGTCGCTCCCGCGGCGCATCACCACCGTCGAGCCCTGCGCCACGGCCACGCCGCCGCGCCCGTCGAACACGAAGTCGCGCGCGCCGGTGAGGCCCTCGAACACGATCCGTGAGTTCACCCTCGTCGGCGCCATCTCGCACGCCGGGCCCTCGATGACCGGCACGGAGCAGACGCCCGCCAGACACATCTCTCCGGTGCGGCAGACGTTGCCGCAGCGCCCGCAGTTCGCGGTGTCATCCGCAATCGACGAGCATGAACCGGCGCACCAGGTGAGCCCCGCGGAGCTGCAGGCGCAGGCGCCGCCGACGCACGCCGCCGCGGGTCCGCACGCGCCCCCGCAGCGACCGCAGTTGGCCCGGTCGGCGCTCAGGTCGACGCAGGCGCTGCCGCAGAGCGTACGCCCCACGTCGCACTGGCAGGCTCCCGCGCGACAGATGAGGCTGGTCGAGCAGGCCCGTCCGCACGCCCCGCAGTTCGTGCGGTCCATCAAGAGTTCGACGCATCGCCCGCCGCACAGCGTCGCGGTCCCGGTACAGACGCAGGCTCCGCCGGTGCAGTTCGAGCCCGCCGGACAGGTTGTCGTGCAGTCACCGCAGTGGGTGGGGTCGGTCGCCAGGTTGACGCAGGCGCCGGAGCACGCGGTGGCGCCCGTCACGCACTCGCAGCGGCCCGCGGCGCAGCGGCTCATGGGTCCGCAGGCGTTGCCGCACGACCCGCAGTTGGCCGAGTCGGTCGCGAGGTCTCGGCAGGTGCCTCCGCAGAAGACCCTTCCAGGCGTCTCGCAGGCGCAGGCGCCGCCCGCGCAGATTCTCCCGCTGCCCCCGCTCGCGCAGGCCAGCATCGCCGCCACGCCGTCCACGGTGCCGTCGCAGTCGTCGTCGACGCCGTTGCACCGCTCCGAGGCCCCCAGAAACACCTGGGCATTGCCATCATCGCAGTCGTCGCCGCCGCAGACCCTGGGGCGTGATGGTCCCCGTCGCCGTCGAGGGTGTCGGTGCGACAGACCCGCGCCGCGGAGTCGCAGCGCTCGTTGACCGTACAGGGATCGGTGTCGGCGCAGTCGCGGTCGCCCGCGCAGACCCTCCCTCCGGTGCAGCCCATCCGCGGGTCGCAGGTCTGGCCGCTGAGACACCGGGCCGGAACGACCATGTTGCGGCACCCCGTCTCGGCGCACGTGTCGTCGGTGCAGGCGACGCGATCGTCGCACCGCGTGTCGTCGAGCGCATGGGCGCACCGGCCGCCGGTGCAGCGATCATCGGTGCAGGGCACGCTGTCGTCGCAGTCACGATCGAAGGTGCACCCGGTCGCAGCTCGATCCATGCCGAGGACGAGATCGTCGGCTGTCTGCCGATCGGACGACGCAGAATCCGTCGCGGACGTCGAGGCGTCAGGACCTACCGAAACGGACTTCGCCCCGCCACAGGCCGACGCGAGGGCCCCGACGGCCAGGATCAACAATGGCCTGCAGATACCGCTGTACATGAACTTGTCCCCTCGATCGTACCGAAGCCTCGGCGCGGCCGGCGCGCGCGTCTTCCCCGGGTTTGTTCTGCCACGCTAACAGTGGCGAGATCCGGCGAACAAGAGATCATCCGAGGGAGCCAGCATCCCTTTCAATGTGTCGATGCGCCCGTCACCGCGCCCTGAAGGACGCGGCAACGCCCGCAGCAGTGAAGCCCGCACGCGGGCTGGTCGCGGTCCAGGGACATCATACAGGCCGTTGCGGCCTTCATGGCTGCAGGCGTTGCCGCGTCCTTCAGGGCGCGGCGACGGGCGCATCGACACATTGAAAGGGCTGGAGGGAGCCAGGAATGCGCCGAGGCGTGCGATCACCATGCGTCGACCGGCTCGGGAGGAGTCCCGCGGCTCGCCCGGGGTGCGTCACAGGACGCTCCCAGCGAGCACGGCGTCCCGCAGCGTGTTGATGAACGTCGGCGTGGTCCCCTGACGCTGCCAACGCTCCGCGACCTTGAAGGCGAGGTCCTCCTCGTTGTCGAACTGGAACCGCCAGGGAACGACGCTGCGCAGATGGCGGAAGATCTCCTTGCCCGAAAAGAACTCGACCCACTTGCCCGAGGCGATCTCCGACGAGCACTGCTGCTCGAGGTGCGGTAGTCGCTTGTCCAGCAGGTCCGTCTTCGTCCACGCCTTGTTGATCTTCCTCTCAAGGCTCTTCGGATAGGCCAAAGCGCTCAGCCATTGCCTCGCAGTCGAGGCGTCCGGGACGTCGCGACCTTCGGGTCGGGGGAACCCCCGGCAGGTCCTGCTTCATCTCCAGCAGCGTCCGCCGCACCGCCATCCACGCCTGAACCCTCACCGCCTTCTCCCTTGCGATCTCCCCGATCTCCGCGGCGGTCTTCCCGTTGCTGAGCCTCGCCAGCGCGTCGAAGTCGAGCAGGTGATTCTCGATCTCGTGCCGCTCTGTTCGCATGACCGCGTCGCCCGCCCGGGAGGGCATCGCGAAGTCACGATCGACGAGCCCGAACACGTAGCGGTGTCCGAGCTCCCGGGCCGCTCGCACCAGTGCGACGACGCTGGTGTGCCCGCCCACCGGGCGCACGGTGATGTGCATCCCTTCAGGATGTCCCTGCCAGCACGACTTCAATAGTCGTCGAGTGAGCGCGTCCTCGACCAGCAGTAGCGCCTTCCCCCGAAAGAAGGCGTCGTCGATCGGCGGGAGCTTCACTGCGCAGCGTCCGGAACGCGCGTCGCGCGCGGGTCGTCGTCGCTCACGAGCTCATGGCGCTCGTACGACGGCACCGAGTCGAGCACCCACGGCGAGTGGGTCGCCACGATGAACGCGTCGTCGGCGACAGCGCCCGCAGCGCCCCCAGCAACGCGCCCTGCCAGGTCACGTGGAGGTGCTGTTCGGGCTCGTCGATCAGCACCAGGTCGGGCACGCGATCCGCGAACACGAAGGGGTAGGTCATCGCGAGCAGGGCCATCTGCCCCGCGCTCAGCCGGTCGATCGGGATCACCTTCGGCATCTTCTCTCCGCGGGCGGCGCGCTCGCGGATCGCGTCGAGCGTCAGCGACGCCGACGGCAACGGTCCATCGCGCACGACCACCTCCGGGTCGCTCCCGAGCTCGTCGCTGCGGAAGAGTACGTCCAGCGACCACCGCTCGCCGATGAACGCGCGAAGGAACGTCTCGATGCGGCCAAACGTGTCGTTCTTCGCGCCGCTGCGTGCGAAGACGTTGGCGAGCCGTCGCTTGAGCTCCGCGAGTCGACGCTCTTCGCGGGGCGCGTGTGGGCTCCGCGCACTGGCGGTCGCGCCGCCGAGGTCTTCGGGTTCGCGCCGCGCCGAGAAGAACTCGATGGCGAACTGTGACGGGTCGGGTCCACGCCAGAAGAGTTGATGATGGACGTCGTCGAGTGACGCCTTCACAGAGGCGACACCGAAGGCCGACCCGCCCGTCCGCTCGGTGAGCTTCTGGTCGAGTGCTTCGAGCTGTCGACGGATCACGCGCCATGAGTGGGACTGGTCGCTCCAGGTATAGGTCCCGGTGATCTCGAACTCCGTCGCCCCCTGCCGGTCGAGCTCCCTCGGGCTCGCCGTGTCCGCCGGGAGCAGGTCCACGCGCCCGAACAGGATCAGGATCGCCTCCAGCACCGAGGTCTTCCCGACGCCGTTGTCGCCTGCGATCACCAGCGCGCCCGCCCGCTCCTCGTCGTCCGGCGGGAGCTCGATCTCGAGGTGGTCGATGCCGCGGAAGTCCTTGATGGTGACTTTGCGCAACCTGATCCGCGGAGTGGGCTCGCTCATCGTCGGTACCATGCCTATTCGATTACCACCCAAGCAGAAAACTCGGGTAGTTTCGGAGGCCATTATCGATGCCAAGGAAACAACGATCCGTGTCATCGTCCGTCATCGCTAGTCAAGCCCGAACATCGCCGCGGCAACCTAGCGCCCCGGTCATCGCCGCGACCGGCCAAATCGTCGCCCGACGCACTGTGCCGCGGCACCCGAGCGCTCTCAACCGTTGACCTTGGACTTCTCGATGGCTCAGTTAGGGGGCAGAAAGGACAGCGTCCTCTCGGGCCGTCTCTGTTGAGGGCCTACGCCCAGTTCAGAAGACTGACGCAATCCTCTATCTAATTACTTCCCACGCAGGTTGAAATACGGTGACTCGCGGACTTGAATCGCCATCGCGCATGCGAAAACGCACTTGTCCCAGACCATCAAGAGGTCTTGGAGTTGTAAGGGCATAACTCTCAAACGGAGAGTGCTTCGACAGGATCTTTCCCACCCGAGCAGGGAGCGAGTGAGGTTTTCCGGAGACGTGCAGCGACATTACGTGTTTCCGTATTTCAGCCAGCATTTCTTCACGAGGCAACGAGCCGCCTCGCGCGGGAAACGGGGTGACAGCAGCATGGGACTTCCCCTTCGCGTTCATGGCATGCCAAGCAGGCATGTGATGCGCAGTAGTGCTGCCATGGTGGCCAACCTTAACGATAGACGAAGCGATGGCTCCCCCTCGATGTTTTACAATACATCGCCATCCGCGATCATCGTCCGATCCTATGTCCAAGTCGCTAGACAGCATCACCGACATGCCGCTCACTGACAGGTGCAAAACTGCACAGCCAGAATTTACGTCATACGACTCCGGCACGGTGCCGCTATAGCTCGGGAGAAACTTCAATATCGTTGCGAAGTGATCTGCTTGGTCATCCATTGACGGCGACAGTGCCTCAAGCGTCCATGCACTGCCCTGTCGTGGAGAAACAACCGATCCAGCGATCAAGGTTCTTCTCTCGATGTTTTGACTCGCCGGTTCGCGCAGAGCTGAAGTCACGTCAACAATGTCGACAATCATCGAGCTTCGCAAGCTATCAGGGAGGCGATCGGCCATCAGCGACGCAAGTTCTCTCTTGCCATATCCATCAGGCAGTCCAACCATCTTCAGCAAGATGCGAATGCACGTATTACGTCTCCTGCTCCAGCGGTATGATCGTCGTGCCAATGAGTAAGAAACAGACCATAGACGTCAGTAGTCTTGATCACGTCCCGCAGATAGGCCACTGCAACAGGCTCCTTGCGGCTGCCGTTTAGTGCGCGAAACGAGTCCACGATAAACCAAGGGCCGTTCGGTACGTGTATTACAATACATTCGCCTTTCGATGGGCCGAAGACCGATACCTCAAGCTCGTCTGGATCCGGCGGATTGAATCGATCAGTTGTCATCGCCTGGGAGCAAGAGCCTCATTCATGCGCTGGACGAGAAGATCAACCACGGGATCAGCCTCAGTGGCGGTAGGGCGGTACCATTGCGACGGCCGCAGAAACCGGACCTCGGTCTTGCGTTCGCGGCGGGGCACAGAGGTTACGAGTATCGTAATCCTTGCAGGAGCACCAAGTGCGATGTACTTGCGTTCTTCTGCAGTGATGTGTTCTGTCCTCAGCCATGCGATTGCCTCTTCTCCGCCGGACGAACGGGTGCGAAGGCAAATGGCATCACTCGCAATCTCTTCTACGACTGCTTCGAAGTACTCTTCGATCTCTGGCGCGTGCTTAGTCTGCCCCGAGGCGGATGCGGGTCGAACCCTCATCGTCGACGAAAGTTCCCGGTTCTCTTCGCGCAGTTGTACCTCGGCGGTACGTGCGCGGCTTTGTGGTCCTGGGTTAGCGAACGCTGGCTGTATCGGCGTCGTACCGCGAGCACTCCATTGCTCTGCGGGTGACATCGGTACTCTCCGCGTGTCCTCAGGCCTACTCAGATAACGCATGCTTCGCCTCTGGACTTAGTACAAGATCGCCAATTTCCTTCGCCCGTAACAACAGAGTCGCCCAGTCAGTCGTGATAATCTGCTTGAGTTCCTTAACTCCTCCAGTCAACTGCCTCTCGAAATTTCGCTGGATCTCCAAGGTTCCGGGTTGTTTGGCGCTTTCATCCACTCGGAGAGTCATCTGATATTGCTTCCATGTTCCCTTTGCAACGCCACCAACTCGCGATTTTTCTCCTGCCAGAGCGCTCAATTCGCTTAACGGAACCCAATGATTCAAGACGGATCGAAGCTTTGCCGTGTCGATTGGGCGTTGTTCGTTCACATTGAATCCCAAAGTCGTCACTGGCGTGTGTGGTAGCAGAGCAAAGATTGAAGTGACAATCGCGCCCAAATCTGCCTCCCAGTCTGGACGGCTTGTTGACAGCGACCAGCGATTTTGAAACACGCTCAACTGTAGGGACTTGAACTTAATGGCGGCGATT
>JADJAE010000177.1 GCA_016704445.1 Deltaproteobacteria bacterium | reverse complement strand
CCCGAGGTGAACCACACGCGGTCACCGTCGCGCCGGAGGCGGACGAGCCCACCGGCCACGACGACCATGCGCTCGACGGCCTCGATAGCGGCGCCCGACGAGCACCGAGAACTCCTCGCCGTCGTCGGGGACGCACACCTTCGCGAGGCGGTGCCCAGCCGTCGTGACGAACACCAGCTCGCCCTGGCGGCGCTCGATGAACATCGACGCCAGGTGGGGCCGGGTCTCGTCGTAGCTCATCGCGTAGCTGGTCTGCCGCAGCAGCCGCGCGAGGGTCGGGCGCATGAGGGTGACGAGCACCGCACCGCTCGGCGCGGGACCGCCGGGAAGGTCGCGGTCGGCAGGGTCGCCAGCCGGTGGCTGGCGCCGCCGACGGTGATCTGGTCCCCGGCGAGCTGGAGGCGGGCGGACGGCCCCTTGGCGACCTCCAGGAGGCGCCGCAGGGGCACCAGCTGGGTCGCCCAGGACGAAGCCACGGTTGCGGGCACGGCGACCCGCACGAAGACGCTGGCGTCGGTGGCGGTGAGGTGGAGGGCGTCGTCGCTGCCTGCGAGGAGCACCGCCTCCAGGGCGGGCAGCGCCGACCGCGACGCGACGATGGCCTTGAGCCGCGCGAGGGCGGCGGCGAAGGCGCGGCGGTCGAGCGACGCGCACAGAGACGTGATGATGGACGTGGCGATGGCGATGGCAGGAGCGTTCATGGATTCCTCGTGATGGTATTGGTGGATGTCGGGTGAAGAGATGGCTGCCGCCCCGGCGTCGCCTCGAGTTCGAGGAGCGGCGTGGAGCGATGCGGGGTGAGGTCAGCGGCGGGGGCGGCTCGCGCGGGCGTCGGCCTCGGCGCGAACACCACGTCCTCGCCGTGGTTGGTGCGCCCGGGACCGGGTCCGACGACGTTGTGCGGCGCGGCGAGAAGCTATGGGTCGAGCTCTCCGCGCAGCACCCGCCCGAGGTCGTGAAGGCGACGGTGAACGAGCGTGAGCATGGCCTCGGCCCCGATGACCCTCGCCCGGATGGTGCGCTCGTCGCCCTGGGCGTCGTGGACGTGGGCGAGCACCGTGGCGCAACCCGCCGTGGCCTGCTCGATCGTGCTGATCTCGTCGCAGAGCGACCATGCGTGCGAGGGCGTCGTTCACGGGTCCGTGCCCGTGGCACGAGGTGCGGTCCGCGACGCGGGGAGAGAGGCTCGGGTCGGGCAGGCGTCGCCCCGTCGACTCGCGTCGAGCCGCTCGCGCAGCGTGGAACGCGCGATGCCGAGCCTCCTCGCCGCCGCTGAGATGTTGCCGTTCGTCGCGGCGAGCGCTCGGCGTCCTCCGGGGTCGCGGCGCGCGTGGCGCCTACCAGAGCTTTCCTCGGAGGTGCGACCGCCAGGGGGCCGAGCGCCGCGCGTACGTCGGCGGGTTCTAGCATCCGAGCGTCCGTCCGCGCCGCCATCCGACGCAGCACGTTCAAGAGTTCGCGCACGTTCCCCGGCCACTCGTGGCGGCGGAGCAACGCGACCGCGTCAGGCGACACCGTGCGCGGGCCCACCTCGGGCTGGAGTCGCTCCAGCATGTGGTGCACCTAGGGCGGCCAGGTCCTCCTGGCGCTGGCGCAGCGGCGGGACGACGACGGAGAGCACGTTCAACCGGTAGTAGAGGTCCGCGCGGAAGAGGCCCCGGTGACCATCGCCGCGAGGTCACGGTGGGTGGCCACCAGCACGCGGAGGTTGACCGTGCGCGGGCGCTCGCAGCCGAGCGCGCGAACCTCGCCGCTCTCCAGCACTCGCAAGAGGTCCGCTTGCGTACGCAGGTCGAGCTCGCCCACCTCGTCGAGGAAGAGCGTGCCTCCGTGGGCCTGCTCGAAGAGGCCCCGGTGCCGGGTGAGAGCGCCGGTGAAGGCGCCCCGCTCGTGCCCGAAGAGTTCCGAGGCGAGCACCTCGGCGCGGAGGGTGGCCGCGTTCACGCAGACGAGCGGGGCACGGACCTCGCCGAGCCGGTGTGAAGCGCCCGCGCGACGAGCTCCTTGCCGGAGCCGGTCTCTCCGTTCACCAGCACCGTGGCCTGGGAGCGCGCGTAGCGGAGGACGTCGGCGCGCAGGCGCTGCATCGGTCGCGAGGTGCCGACGAGGCCCACGGTCGTGAAGAGGTCGCTGGGCTCGGGAGTCTCGCGCTCCGGAGCGAAGGCGCCGTCGGGTGAAGGGTGTGCGTCGCGGTCGATCGCGACTGCGGTGTCGAGATTCATCGGAGGTGGTCCTTTCGGTGGCGATGGGGGGCGGTCGGAAGGAGGCCGGGGCGCTCGGCGAGGAGATGGCGAGCGCTCGGGCATCCCTCCGATCGAAGGAGCTGGCAGGGGAGGCGTGCGGTGGTCGGCAGCGGCGGCGCTGCCACGAGCAGGACGACGGAGAGACGCGCAACGCCCCAGCACCGCCCGCCTGGTGAGCGGGGGTGCCGGGGCGTCGCAGGTCGGGGCCTCTACGCGGCGATCGGCAGCATCGTGATCTCCAGGCGGGTGGCGCGGATGTTCACGTCGAAGCCGAACTTCGCCACGAGGACGTCGAGGGCGTTCCAGAGCACGTCGGCGAAGGCAGCGTACGCCGCCGCGTCGAAGGCGTCCTCGAACGCCACGCCCACGACGCGGTCCTCGGCGGCGAGGTAGCTCGCGCCGTCGGTGAGCTCGAACACGAGGTGGGAGAGCCCCGAGCCCTGGTACCGGTGCGATGGCCACCACCTCGGGGTGATCGCCCAGGAACTCCGCGAGCGCGTCCTGGATGGCCTGGCGCCCCTCGTCGGCGAGCGCCGCGAGGTAGGCGTCGAGGAGACCCTTGATCCGGAGAAGCCCGGCGTACTTGTTCACGCCGCCTCCGGCAGCGGCACGAGGTTGCCCGCGACGCGCATGAGGTCGAGGCGGCGCTCCTCGTCCTCGGTCTTGCCCGCGATCCAGGAGACCGCTTGCGCGAGCCGCCAGCGGGTCTGCCCGGCGGGCATGTTCTCGACGTCGGCGCTGTTGAACGCCGCGACGACGGCCTCGGCCTCGCCCTTGAGCAGGTGCTTCTTCAAGAAGTCCTGCACCTTGGCGGGCTCGATGCGTTCGTCGTTCGCGCGGCGGATTCCGTCCTGGAGGACGGCGATGTTGCGGTCGTTGAGGCGCCGCGTGACGAGGTCGTGCACCGCGCCCGCAGTCGCCTCGGTCTCCGCCGCGAGCGTGCGCGCGCTCCACGCGACGTCGCCCGAGAGCCTCGCGCCGAGGTGCACCTTGCGCAGCGACTTCTCCATGAGGAGCCCGTTGGTGCAGGCGAGGCGCAGCGCGAAGAACGACACCTGGAGGGCGCCGTTGCCGTAGTCGCTGTTCTCCAGCGCCATGCCGAAGACCATCACCTCGTTGGGCACGGGCTCGTAGACCTTCGCGAGGATCGCCTTGATCGCGATCTTGGTGTCGAGCGCGTAGCCCTCGATGGGCACGGCGCCGATCTGCTGGCAGGCGTTGGCGAACGCGCCGACGATGGGGCGCGAGTCCAGGCGGCGGAAGCGCGAGCTCACGAACCCGCGCACCTCGCGGCGCTGGGGGAGCTGGAGCGAGCGCATGAGGAAGGTGTCGCTCGCGTCGTCCTCGTCGGCCACGGCGCGGCCCTCGCGGTACAGACGCGTCAAGTTGTGCGCGAGCAGCTCGGGGCCGAACTTGCGGTGCTCGGGGTCGAGCAGCCGCCCGAGGTAGGCGTGCGGCAGGCCCGCCTTGGAGGCGACCTGGCCGAGGGCGAAGCGGTGCAGCGGCATGGCCATGCCCTGGTCGGGCACGATCACGATCTCGCCGGGGTGCGCCTCGTCGGGCTCGAAGGCCAGCTCCCCGGCGGTGACGAGGAGGTCGCGGGGCTGGTTGCGCTCGACGTGGTCGAGCACGGCGGCGGCGCGGGTGCGACCGCGCTCGATGAGGGCGCCGAGCTTGTCGCGGGCGACGGACGCGAAGTGGTTGGAGGTCGCGGACGAGGACGTACGGCTGGGAAGCGTGAGCATGGGTCGGTTCTCCTTCGGGGATGAGGTGGGTGAGCCCGTCGTCGCAGGCGCAGCACGGTCTCTTCCGCACGTCGTCGGACGACGCGCGGCTGGGTGGCGGTGGCAGCGGCTACGAGCGTGGGAAGGGATCGATCAGCGCGGGTCGTCCTGCGTGACGAGCACGTGGACGTTGACGCGGATCGAGGTGCCGCCGAAGCGGGCCAGGGTCTTGCTCAGGGTGATGCCGTTGGTGATGGCATCGCGGACCAACTCGACGAGGATCTTCGGGATCATGCGGGTCTCCTTCTGGCGCAGGCGGCGAAGGCCGAGTGGGGCGCCATGTTCTTCTACCCGAGCGCCCGAGCCATTTTCGGAACCGCCGAGGCCGATCCATACTCACCCAGTGACCTTGACCCCGGTGCAGTGCGTCCTTGATGAGCTCGACGCCCGGTGGGGCGTCGGCGGTACACCCGGCCTCGCGCAACCGTTGGGCACGTTCGCGGCGGTGATCCAAAGCGTGGGGGCAGCAGCGTGGAAGAGGCTTCCGGTCCTCCAAAAGGTGGTGAGGTTCGGCCTCTGGCTTACGGAGGTTGTTCAGCAGCTTTGCGACAGCACCTTGTCGGACAGGTGGAGGTTTCGCCGGGCCTGGGAGGTGCTGCCGGCACGGTTGCTCGGGTGTGCCCCGACCGAGGCGTCGGTCCTGGCGGCGGCACAGTTCCTCGACGTGGACCGTCGCCGCATCGACGTGATCGGAGCGCAGTTCCAGGGCGCGACGCCGCCCGCGCGGAGCTCGATGTCGCGCGAGCTCGCCGACATCATCGAGCGGTACACGTCGCCGAGCCAGGCGCCGGGACAGTGGGCGTATCTCGTCGAGTCGGTCCGCGTCGCGGTGAACTACCTGCCGTCCATCGAGTGCCTCCAGTCGCCGAAGCGCAGCCCGCAACGACCCACCGAGGCACCCGACGCCGAGACTGCCGCAGTGTGCTTTTGCTTCGCGGTGTATGACGCGATGTGCCCCGGGCTCGCGGGATCGCTGGACGAACGGAGCGTCCGCGACGCGATCTCTCTGTGGAAGGCGATGCACCCGCCGACGTCCCGGCGCCTTCGTGTCGTCACGCCACGCGCGACCGGCAGCGAGAGGTTCTGGACGCTCGTCCGCGAGATGACGAAGTCACCACATGCGCAGGACACCCTCCGTCGACGCTGGCCGAAGGTCCGGGCCTCCGTGGCGGTGGATGTCGCCCCATTCATCCTCGAACTCTTCGAGCGGAAGGGCTCGGCGTCGGTCCCACGAAACGGCAGCACACACTTCCGGTTCGCTCCCCGCGCCCGGGAGGACGCGGGCTGGGTGGAGTACCTGCTGCGTGCGGTGTGGCGCGCCCTTCCACCGCAGCACTCGCCGCCGGGACCGCCGCCGACCGCCAGCAGCGAGTGGGCCCCGCCCCTGAACGAAGAGTTCCCGCGGCGGCGGGACGCGATGCTGCCGCCTATCCCGCGCGGCTTGCGGGGTCCGCCGCCCATGACGAACCGCGACGCGCTCCCGTGGATCATCCACAACTCCTGTAGGGATCTCGGTGGAAGCAGATCCCCAGCGGGTCGAAGCACCAGCGCCGCTTCGAGGCGTGGCGCCTGGCTCGGCGCAGCGCTGTGCCAGCTGGCCAAGGTTCACTGCGTGCTCCCCAGCTGTGCCGCAGAACGCATGAGTCGGGGCTGACCTTTACTCCGCGTCCCAAGTTTCGATCCGGCCCAGGATTCCCGGCCATTCCGCGCCTCATGGCATTCGTGGATCGTTATCTAGCAAGGTGGTTTAATGATCACCGATGAAGAAGCGAGCGAACACGACTCCCAACAAGCCTACGGCGCCGCGTGAGCTGTCGGCACACGATTACCGCCGCCTCGCGGTCGAAGCGGCCGTCCACCCCACCACCGTCAGGCGGTATCTGGCGGGCGAGCAAGTGCGCTCGACGCAGGATCCACGTCGAACGCGCCCTCGCCGTGCTCGGGATGACCGAGCTGGTGCGCGCGGCGTAGGACCCGCCTTCCGTACGGACGATGTCCGTTCTGCCGGGAATGGTTCCCGGCGGCGCGATCGAGATTTGTCCGCCGATCGACGGAGTCGACCTCTCTTCTCAAAAGTCCTTATTCGGGGACCGGACTGAGAAGGGCGACTCGTGCCGAGAGACGGCCCGCATTTTACCCGCGAAAGCCCGTCGGGATCGCACCGGCGCGCCTTCATGGACAGCTGCGACCCGCGTTCCAACTACCCAATCACGTCTCGGAGAATCATGAGCGACACGTCACAGTCCACCAACCTGCCCTTCCCCGTCGGGAGCGGCGTGCGATGACGGCGAGGGCACCCACGCGAAGCAGCTGGCCCAGGGGTCCGGGCCGGGATCACCGGAGAGTGGTGCCGACGGACGATGCTCCCGCGCGGCTCGTACACGCAGCTGGGGTTCGACCTGGCGATACTGAGTCGTGAGGGAGAGTCCGGCATCATCGCGATCACGGCGGCCGACGCAAAGGCGTTCGGCATGGGAGAGAGGGCGCTCCGCCACGCCCGCAGGCGGATGGAGGGCGACCAAGAGGTTCGCGTGGTCTGGCAAGGCCGCCGCCAGGCCGTGGTTGAGGTGCCTGTCGTGCACGGTTCTCCGAGCGGCGACGATGCGCCGGGATTGAATCGCTCGTGATCGCCCCTGCGACCAAGCGGAGTGCTGGACCGAGGGCGTTCACGGTAGGCGCGAGCGTTCGCCGCGTGACAAAGGACCTGTGGGGGCCGTCATGAGTGAGCAGCCCGCCACGATGCTCCCTCAGCACTGCGCCTACCTCTCCGCGCGTGCCGTGCCGCCGGAGGTCGCCTCTGCCGCCGGTCTGCGCTCGGTCTCCGGTGCCGAGGCCGCCGCACTCCTCGGCCGTTCGGGCGCCCTGCCCTGCGGGGACTCGCCATCCTGACGTTGGCGTCGAGCCGCTCTACGCGCGGGTCCGACTCGACGAGCCGCTCGACGGTGCGAGGTTCCTCGCGCCGGCCGGTCGAGAGGTTCCGGTCTATGTCCCCGAGGTGGAGGTGCTCGGCGCCTCCTCCACGCTTCACGTCGTGGAAGGGCCGATCAAGGCCCTGGCGCTCGCCGCCGTGGGGCTCGCCGCCGTGGGGCTCGGCGGCACCGGAACGTGCCTCGTCGACAAGGGAGGGCACCGCAGCCTGAACCAGTCGTGGGAGCGGGTCGAGCTCGCAGGACGCTCGGTGACCGTGGTGTTCGACGCGGGTCGGCGGACCAACGCGAACGTAGCGCGACGAGGCTCGGCTGGTGATCGCCCTGGAAGAGGCCGGTGCGGTCGTCCGCGTGACGGGAATTTGCTTTGGCGGACCGCGCGGTCAGGATCAGGGACCCGACGATTTTTCTCGCTGTCCGAGGCGCGGACGCGTTGCGCGAGGTGATCGCCACTGCACGACCAGGGGACCCGGTTGCTTGGACTGGTCAGGTGCTCGCGACCGAACCCTCAGCACGGTCCGAGCGAATCGGCTCTCTGCTCGACGACCTGCCGTTCCTGCTCGCGGTCTTGGAGCGTGGCCCCGCCGTCGAGCATCGGATCGGCGATTTGCTCCGCACCGCTAAGGTCACGGCGAAGCTATGTGGAACGCCGTCCTGACCAACGCGAAGCGCCTGCGCGCGAGCGCCCACAGGGCGGGACAGGAGAGCAGCTCCAATTTCGCCGGGCCAATCTATGAGGTTCACAATGGAAACCTCTGCCAGATCGTTCCGATGGGGGACGTCCCAAAGAGCGTCTTCCTTGCGAACTTCGAGGCCTTGATCCAGCGGGAAATCGTGCTCGACGATGGGGTCGAGGAACAGCGTCGTTTTGAGGTGCTCGGCGTGCACGCGGACGGCACGCCACTCCCCCCCGTCACCGTAGACGCAACCGAGTTCGCGCTCGGCCGGTGGCCTATCGTCAAGTGGGGCGCCCGCGCAATCGTGAGCCCGGACCAGAGCGCTCCGGCGAATCTGCGCACCGCGATCCAGGCGAGGTCGAACCCGACCCTAGCCCGCTACTACCGTCATACTGGAATCCGCGATGTCGAGGGTCGCACGGTCTTCCTGCACGCGGGCGGCGCGATCGGCGGGTCCGACGTATTGACCCAGCTTGATGGGCGTCTCGGACAGTAAGATTTTCCCGGCGAACTGCTGGACCCGCGCGAGGCACTGGAGACCTCGCTGGCGTTTCTCGACATCGGACCCTGGGAGGTCACGGTTCCGTTGCTCGCGGCGACGTACCGCGCGCCGACCTCGTCGGCCTTGCCCGTCGACGCGACGGTGTGGGTCGTCGGCCGATCGGGGTCGACGAAGTCCACGCAGGTCGCGCTGCTCCTCGGCCACGACGGCGACTTCGACCGCACCCGCCTCACCGCCAACTGGAACGACACAGCCGCGTCCATCGAGGACACGCTGTTCCGCGCGAAGGACGTCGTCGCCGTGATCGACGACTTCGCCCCGAAGGGCAGCGAGTCGTGGGACTCGTTGCGGGGCAAGGCCGAGACCGTGCTGCGCGCGATCGGAAACCGCAGTTCGCGGGGTCGCATGCGCGCGGACCTGACTGCTCAGTCCAACCGGCCGCCGCGTGGGCTCGTCGTCGCGACCGGAGAGGACCTGCCGTCAGGCGAGTCGATCCTCGCGCGGTTGGTTCCCGTGCGCGTGACCCGCGAGGCTACCGACCTCGATCGACTCGGGCAGTTGGAGCAACGGAAGGGTCGCCTCGCGCACGCCAAGGCGGCGTACATCACCTGGCTGCTCCCTCGCCACAAGGACTTGGCGCCCTGGCTGTACGAGCGATTCGCCGCAAGGCGCGCCCACTTCCAAGGCTGCGGGGGACACCTGCGCACGCCGGAAGCGATCGCGCATCTGGCAGTGGGGCTCGAACTCCTGGCGACGTTCGCGGTCACGCTCGGAGTGTTCGGACGCGACCGCGCGAACGACTTCGTCCGGAACGGGGTCGAGGCGCTGCGCGAGGTGGGCGCGGGGGTGGGTTTCGAGGTGGCCCACGCCGACCCCGTGGTGCGCTTCATGGAGGTACTCCGAGCTCTGTTCGCCCAACAGCGCATCGTGTTGCAGACCGATCTGCGGCTACCCCTCACGACGGAACTCAGGATCGAGTACGTTGGTTGGATCGACGCGCGGGTCGACCAGCGCGTCTACCTGTTGCCGGGGCCCACCCGCCGGGTGGTCGTCGAGGAGCTGTTGCGAGCCCGCGAGTCCATGCAGCTCGGCGAGCAGACGCTTTGGGAGCGGCTGATCGAGCGTGGGCTGCTGCTCCCGGCGACTCGGGTCACCACACGACCAAGCGGAGTCTCGGCGGCGGGCGTCCACGCGTATTGACTATGCCACTGTGGGCGCTCGACGACGCCGAGCCTCCCGCGAAGGAGCGCGCAGCGAGTCTGGCTCAGGCCGACCGGGGTCAGGAGTCGCTCGCGGTGCGGGGACAGGTCGGCCGCGACGTCGAGACAGAGGTCGGCATCGAGGGAGGAGTTCAAGGGCCCACGGACCGCCCCGCCTGCCCCGCCTGCCCCGTTGGAGAAGAAGAGTTGATGTATCGAGGGCCTTCCGCTCCCGAGCCAGCCTCAGCGCGAGCACCAGGGCTCGCTGTACCTCGCTCCCCTCAGGCGGATAGCGGGGCACCCGGGTCATCCGGGGCGCCGGTCGACACGGCTCCCCCGTATGCATGGCTCCCTCCGTTTGCCCGAACGCCGAAGGGCGGGAACCTGCAGTCGGTCCAAGCGGCGCAGGTTCCAGCGGGCGACCCTCCGATGGACGCCTGCCTCATCCAGAGCGAGGTGGCCCTGGCAGCCGTGGCGGCGCGGCTCCGCTCCGCGACGCACCTCGCCATCGCCGTTCACCCCTGCGGAGAGGACCCGCCCTGGAGCGACGCGCAGCAGCTCGTCGTAAAGGCCGCCGATGGCGAGGTGGTGGTGGTGGTGGACCTCACCGCGACCGACGGGCTCGGCGCGCTCGGCGCGGTGCTGGAGCAGACCCTCGTCGTCGGGCACGACCTGCGGCCCACGCTCGCCCTCCTGAACCGCCACGGGGTCGAGCCTCGGTCAGTCTGGGACACGATGCTGGCGGCACGCCTGCTCGACGGGGGTCTGCACCTGGATGCGGCGAAGCGCGGGCGCTACTTCGGGTTCGACGAGGTCGCGCGAAGGGAGATCAACGAGTCGTTCGACGCGACGGCGGCCGACCTCGGGGGCGCGGTCCGCCGGATCGGAACCCTCCTGGATCTTCACGCGCGGCTGGTGGAGCGGGTCGCGACGGACCAGCTGGCGGGCGCGATGGCGTTGGAGCTCGATGTGCTGCCGGTGGTCGTCGCGATGACGCTCGCGGGTGTCGGCGTCGACCGCGCCCGCTGGCAGGCCCTGGTCACCTCCCGCCGCGACGAGGCGACGTTGCTGCGCGACAGGTCGAGTCGGAGCTGAGGATCAAGAACGTCTTCTCGCAGCAGCCGCTCCTCCGCGCGTTGCGGGCGGTGGGGTCGCCGTAAGGCGCGCGGACGGGGACCACCTTGCGCCCTACACCCACGTGCCTGTCGTCGAGCGCCTGGGGCGGTTTCGCCGACTCGACTCGTTCGCCGCCGGCGTCGGCGCCGGGGTCCTCAAGGCGCTCGACCGATCGGCCGATGGCCGGGTCCGAGCGCGGCTCGACCAACTCGCCGCGCCGACGGGTCGGTTCGGGTGCAGCGAGCCGAACCTCCTGGGGGTTCCGAAGGCCGACGAGGTCCGTGCGTGCATCGTGCCCGCCGACGGCCAGCTCTTCGTCGTGGCCGACTACGCGGCGATCGAGCTGCGAGTCCTGGCCCACGCACCGGCGACGGAGCGGCTGATCTCGGTCTTCCGCGAAGGCGGCGACCCGGCACCGGCTTACGGCCGCGACCCCTTCGTGGGAAGGCGATCGAGGACGTGACCAGCGCCGAGCGCCAGGCCGCGAAGGCGGTGAACTTCGGCTTCGCCTTCGGCATGGGCCCCGAGGCGTTCGTGCTGTGGGCGCAGTCCCAGTACGGCGTCGCGGTGATGATGCCCGAAGCGATGGCGACGAGGGCTGCCTACCTTGAGGCCTACCCCGGAGTGGCTCGTTGGCAGGAGCAGATCCGACGGGGAGCACCCGCCGCCGTCCGCTCGGCGAGCGGGCGCCTTCGGTCTTTCCCCGACCCGCGCGAGGGCTACTGCGAGCGCCTGAACACGGCCGTGCAGGGGACGGCCGCCGACGGCTTGAAGCGCGATGGTGTTGTTGCACCCGCGCTCCAACAGTACCGGGCGCGCATCGTTCTCGCGGTGCACGACGAGCTGGTCGTGGAGGTGCCGCGCGAGCACGCGGAAGCGGCTCTCGCGCTGGTCTCGACAACGATGATCGAGGGGATGGCCTACTACGTCACGAGCGTGCCCATCGTGGTCGAGGCGGACGTGCGGACGACGTGGGCGTCATCGTCGCGCGTCCTCGCAGGAGACGACGATGGCCTCTGATCGTCGGGAGCTCGCGCCGCTAGCGCGCGGCGGAAGCCGTCGTCGCCGGCTGGGAGCGAGACGCCGCCGATCCCGATCACGCGGCCCGGTCCAAGGCGACGCTCTCCGGCGCGCTGAAGCTGCTGCTCGACCAGCGCGCCGAAGAGGTCGGCGCAGGGCGGTGCTCTGAGAGCACGTTGGCCTTCTACAAGGTCAAGGGCGGGCACCTCCTGCGGGTGCTGGAGCACGACGCCGACGACCGCTACGTCCCCCTCGCGCTGACGGCCCTCAAGACCGTCACGGTGCGCCGCTACATCACCCAGCGGCGCGCCGAGGGGGCGAAGGACGCCACCATCGCCAAGGAGCTCGTTACCCTACGCTCAGCCCTGCGCTGCGCGATCACCGAGGGGCTCTGGACGGGCGACCCCAAGGCCCTCATCCCCGTGGGCTTCTCGCCCGACTACAAGCCGCGCGAGCGGTGGCTCGTCGTCAGCGAGCTCCAGGCGCTGCTCTCCAAGCTCGAAGCCGACCGGGCGGCGCGGGTGGCTTTCATGTGTGCCACGGGCGCCGAGTGGTCGGCGACCGAGCGGGCCCTCCGCAGCGACGTCGACCTGGATCGGGGTGAGCTCCTCCTCCGGGGCTCAAAGAACCCTGCCCGCTGGCGGCGGGTGCCCATCGTGGGGGAGTTCTTCCGGTCGCTGCTGGAGTACGTCCTCAAGTGGGCGGTGGGGGCCGAGGGGCGGCTCTTCGGCCCGTGGGTCTCCCCGGCGGTGGTGCTGAAGCGCGCGTGCAAGAACGCGGGGATCCTGGTGGCCACCCCCAACGACTTCCGGCGCACCTACGCGACCTGGCTGGTGCAGGCCGACGTGCCCAACCACGTGGTCGCCCGCTGCCTCGGGCACAAGTCCACGCGGATGGTGGACATGGTCTACGGGCGGCAGACCACGGATTCCCTGCGGGATTCGCTCGCCCGGAAGCTCGACCCCGGATGCATCAATAGTGCATCACCCTCGGGGCGATCACCGGCATTTATGGCGCCCATGGCGCCGATGGCGGAGTCGCCGAACGCTGGAAAGACAGCGTTTTCTGTGCCCAGAGACGGAGTCGAACCGCCGACACGGGGATTTTCAATCCCCTGCTCTACCAACTGAGCTATCTGGGCTTCGTTGGGGGCGACATTGCTACCCCCACCCACGGTCCCCTGTCAACGAATCTCTTCGCCCTCCTTTCGGCTCCCAGCCGCGCCCCCTTCTTACCCTTCAGTGTATTCCCCGCGCGATCCCGCTCCGCGCCGCCTCCAGCACCCACCACGGGACCACCACCCTCCCGGTCGCGACCACCCCGTCGCCCTCCGCCAGCGCCGTCCCATAGCCTCCTCGCGCCAGCGCTCCGCCGCCGTCGCACCCTGCCCCCGCACCGTCACCACCGCGCTCTCCCTCCCCCCTCCCGCGCTCTCCCTCCTCGCGCCCGCATCCGCTCCGGCCCCCGCCCGTAGCCGCGCGTCCAGCCCGTCGAGCGCCGACCTCGCCCTCGCGCCCACGATCGCCACCAGCGCCTCTCCCCTCACCGCCAGCACCATCGTCCCCGCCGTCCCCGTTGCTCCCGCCGTCCCCGTTGCTCCCGCCGTCCCCGTTGCTCCCGCCGTCCCCGCTGCCGTTCCCCCGGTCAGCGTCGCGCACCACGCCCCCGCGCCGCAGCCTGTTACCCTCACCCCCCGCCCACCCCAGCGCAGCGCTCGCACCCACGGCGCCGTCGCCAGTTGCCCCAGCGCCGCCCTCGCCGAGCGCCCTCCATCCCTCTGCCCCACCACCAGCGTCCACTCTCCCCCCGCGCTCGCTCCCGCGCTCGCTCCCGCACTCCCTCCCGCGCTCCCTCCCCCGCTCGCACCCCCGCTCGCACCCCCGCTCCCTCCCCCGCGCGTCACCCCTCCCAGCGCCGCCGCCTCTCCGCTCTCCCCGCCCAGCGCCTCCAGCGTCCGCCTCGCCGCCACGCCGTCCCCCACGCGCGTGCCCAGCACCCTCACCGCAGCATCCACCGCGCTCCTCCAGAGCACCCGGTGTCCGTCCGCTGGCGTGTTCACCCACGCCCTCACGTCCGCGTCCGGAGCCACCCAGCGCGCCAGCGCCTCGGCCCCTCCCGCGCCCGCGCCCGCCCTCGCCACCGCGTCCGCCGCCACGCCCGAGGTGCCGCCTCTCGGCAGCGTCGCCACCGTCGTCACCGCCACGCCCTCCTCCCCCACGCGCATCGCCACCCGCAGCCCGCGCACCTCCCCCATCGCCGCGCCCACCGCGTCGCGGGCCCGCTCCAGCACCCCCAGCGCCGCCTCCGGATCCCCGTAGTCCGGCGGCCGATCGTGCTCCCTCCGCGCCTCGCTGGCCGCCGCGCTCCACTCGGTCAGCAGCTCCGTCGTCACCGACTGCCACCGCGCCCTCAACCTCGGCGCCGCGCCCTCACCCAGCGAGGCCACCACGTCGTCCTCCCCCGCCGCGCCTCCCCCCGCCGCCGTCGTCGTCCACGCCAGCCAGCGACCCGCGCCCGCCAGCAGCGCCCCGTCCGTCGCGCACACCACCCTCGCCGCCACCGCGTCCACCACCGGAACCAGCGCGCACGACACCCCCTCGCCCCGAGCTCCCTCCCTCGACTCCGCCCGCTCCCCGAGGCCCTCCACCGCCACCATCCGGTACCGTGACGAGAGCGCCGCCCTCGCCTCCGCCGCGCTCCTCGGCGTCAGCGCCAGCACCCACCCCACACCCGTCGCGCCGCGCTCCACCGCGCACGCCGTCACCGGCCTCGAGGTGTCCACCGCCCCCAGCACCGCCATCGGGACGCCCGCCCCCACCGCCAGCAGCAGCTCGACCGGAACCCTCGCCCCCAGCCGCTCCCCCAGCGCCTCCGCCGTCGCCCTCGGCCTCGCCAGCGACACCCTCCCCAGCACCCCCTCCGGCGCCGTCGGCGTCGCCGCCACCCTCACCGCCGCCGCGTCCCTCACCGCCGCCGGCGGACGAGCGTCCCGACAAGCCACCAGCACCAGCACCGCCGCCAACGAGAGGGTCCTACGCATCGCGGCCCGACCCTAATCCGTTCCGCGACGCAACGGGAGGACGTGACATATCCTGTCATGCCCCCAGGGAGCGCGGGTATCCCCCGGCGCAGGGCACATGCTATGGCCCGGGACACACCCTCACCATGGCAGCGCGCGAAAGGCTAGGACCCCACGGCCCCCTCGCGAAGGTGCTCCCCGGGTACGAACCCCGGGAGGAGCAGCTTCGGATGGCCGATGCCGTCGAGCGCGCCCTCCGTGAGAGCGGAACCCTCCTCATCGAGGCCGGTACGGGCACGGGGAAATCCCTCGCGTACCTCATCCCCGCGGCGGCGAGCGCGCAGCGGGTGGTGGTCTCGACCGCCACCAAGGCCCTCGGCGAGCAGCTCGTCGAGAAGGACATCCCCACCATCCGGCGCCTCGGGCTGCACCCCGACGTCACCCTGGTGAAGGGACTCTCCAACTACGTCTGCAAGCGCCGACTGGAGGAGTACCGCCAGTCCATCGTCACCGGCGCCGTGGCCCCCGAGCACGGCATCGACCGCATCCTCGACTGGGTCGAGCGCACCGAGACCGGCGACCGAAGCGACCTCCCCTCGCTCCCCGAAGACGCCCCCGTCTGGCGAGAGGTCACCTCCAGCTCCGAGACCCGCATCGGCGCCAAGTGCCGCTTCTACGACGAGTGCTTCGTCACCAGGATGCGCCGCTCCGCCGAGGCCTCGCAGATCATCGTCACCAACCACCACCTCTTCTGCGCCGACCTCGCCCTGCGCAACGGCTTCTCCGGCGCCCAGGCCCTCCCGACTACGACGCCATCATCTTCGACGAGGCCCACGCCCTCGAAGACGTCGCCACGGAGTTCTTCGGGGTGCGCCTCACCCGCACCCGCGTCGACACCCTGGTCCGAGACGCCGACCGCGCCCTGCGGGCCGCCGGCTTCTTCGTCGACCGCTCCCGGGAGCAGTCCGTCCTGCGCACCCTGATGCAGCTCTCCTCCGGGGCGCTGCGGCTCTTCTCCTCCATCCCCCGCTCCACCGGCCGACTGCTGCTCCAGGCCTCCATGCGCCGCGGCGAGTTCGACGACGGCGCCCGGCTGCTCATGGAAGGCCTCGACGGGCTCCTCGACCCGCGTGCGCGACTTCGTCGGATCGAACGACCAGCTCCTCTCGGTCTCCGCCGCGCGGCCACCCCTCAAGGAGTCCCTCCAGACCATCCTCGATGAGGAGTCGCAGACCCACGTGGCCTTCGCCGAGCCCGACGCCCGAGGCGGCGGCGCCATCGGGGCCTCGCCCGTCGAGATCGGTCCGCTGATGAAGGAGCGCCTCTGGAGCCGCAAGGGAGCGGTCATCCTCGCCTCCGCCACGCTCTCCACCGGCGGCGACTTCGCCTTCATCCGGCAGCGCCTCGGCATGCCCGAAGACACCGCCGAGCACTCCCTCCCGTCGCCCTTCGACTACGGCGAGCAGGCCGGGCTCTACATCCCCCGCAACCTCCCAGAGCCCCGCGAAGACCGCTGGCTCGACGCCGCCTGCGCGGAGATCAAGAAGCTCATCGCCATCACCGGCGGCGGGGCCTTCGTGCTCTGCACCAGCGTGAGGTCATGCGCGCCCTCTACGACGCCCTGCGCGACGCGTGGGCCTTCCCCACCTGGGTGCAGGGACAGCTCCCCAGAGGGTGCTGCTCGACCGCTTCCGCGCGGCCCACGACGGGTGCTCTTCGCCACCTCCAGCTTCTGGGAGGAGTCGACGTCCCGGGCCGGGCGCTACGTCTGGTCATCATCGACAAGCTGCCCTTCGACGCCCCCAACGACCCGGTCACCGGCGCACGCATCGCCCGGCTCATCGAGCAGGGAATCAAGCCCTTCGAGGCGCTCCAGGTGCCCGCCGCGGCGCTGGCGCTGAAGCAGGGCTTCGGTCGGCTCATCCGCACCCGCAAGGACGTCGGCATCGTGGCCATCCTCGACCGCCGCATCGTCACGCGCAGCTACGGCAAGACCCTCATCGAATCGCTCCCGCCCGCCTCACGGCTCTCCTCGCTCGACGAGGTGCGCGCCTTCTGGACCATGGCCGACGCCCGCTCCGCCCCCGACGAAGCCCCCTCCGACGAAGCCCCCTGGGAGACCCCTTGATCGACCGCGACGCCCTGGCCCGAGAGCTCAACCCCCCGCAGCTCGAGGCCGCCCTCCGCACCGACGGTCCGCTGCTGGTCTTCGCCGGCGCGGGCTCCGGGAAGACCCGGGTCATCACCTTCCGGATCGCCCACATCCTCGACGAGAAGAACATCCCCCCGTGGCGCATCCTCGCGGTGACCTTCACCAACAAGGCCGCCCAGGAGATGCGAGAGCGCCTCCACCGCATCGTCGGCCACGACCGCGCCAGGGGCCTCTGGATCAGCACCTTCCACGCCCTCGGAGCGCGGCTACTGCGGCGCTTCCACGAGCGCGCGGGGCTGCGCCAGGACTTCGCCATCTACGACGACGGCGACCAGCGCTCGGTGATGAACCGCGTCTTCGATGAGCTGAAGATCGATGAGAAGTTTCTCCCGGTGCGCGGCGCTCGGGGCCATCGACCGGGCCAAGCAGGAGAGTGCCGAGCCCGATGACCTCATGGCCCGCGCGGTCACCCTCCGCACGACAAGCAGATCGCCCGCGCCTGGGAGGCCCTACGAGAGAAGCACCTCGCCAGAACGGCGCCGTGGACTTTGGCGACCTGCTCTCCGGCTCACCCCCGCCTCGTCGAGCGCGACGCCAGCGTGAGGGAAGAACTCCAGGAGCAGTTTCAATACCTCTGGTGGACGAGTTTCAGGACACCAACAACGCGCAGTACCGGATGCTGCGCGCCATAGCGGTCAATGAGCACCGCAACCTCTGCGTGGTGGGCGACGACGACCGGCCATCTACCGCTGGCGCGGGGCGGACGTGCCGCAACATCCAGTACTTCAAGAGGGACTTCCCCGACGCGCTCGTCGTGAAGCTGGAGCAGAACTACCGCAGCACGCAGCGCATCCTCCGCGCGGCCAACGCGGTGATCTCCAAGGCCCAGCAGCGAGAGGGCAAGACCCTCTTCACCCGCAACGGAGAGGGCGCTCCCATCGAGCTGCTCCCCTGCGAAGACGAGCGCGAAGAGGCACGGCACATCGCCCATGGGGTGAAGTCGACGCTGGCGAGGGGGGTTCCTGCGAGGGAGATCGCGGTCTTCTATCGCATCCACGCGCAGTCGAGGCCGCTGGAAGACGCCATGAGGGCGGCCAACATCCCTACATGATCTATGGGGAATGCGCTTCTATGAGCGCGCGGAGGTGAAGGACATCCTGGCGTACCTTCGCATGGTGCTCAATCCCAACGACGATGTGAGCCTGTTGAGGGTGGTCAACACCCCGGCGCGCAAGATCGGCAAGACCACCCTCGACCGGGTGACGGCGCACGCGACCGCGAGGCAGACCTCCATCTGGAAGCTATTGGCCACA
>JADJAE010000176.1 GCA_016704445.1 Deltaproteobacteria bacterium | reverse complement strand
TCGGCGTCTCCGCGATGGGCCACCGGCCTCCGCTGAGTTGACCATGATCCCCCGCTCCAGCGCGCGTCGGCTCCGGGGCTGCTCAGCGACACCACGAACCTGCGCGGCTGTCCCCATCGAGGTCGTGAACCTGCGAGTCGCCCCGCCCGGAGAGCGCGCCCAGTCGTCGATCGCGAAGTACGTGCCAGCGCCCGCGTCGGACCCTGTTGCCCGCCACGGAAGAGCTGCACGGCCACCCTCCCCGCTGCGTGGACGAGCACGGCCAGGTCGTCGCGGCCGTCGCCGTCGAAGTCGCCAGGGCTGGATGAAGATCCTCCTCAAGAGGTTGCCCGGCGAAGGGCGCGGAGGAGCAGCGGCACGGCGGGCGGCGGAACGGCTCCGCACTCCGCGGGCGCCCCGGTGCAGATCGACGTGCGAGGGCGATCGCCCTTCGGAGTCCGGGAGCCAGCTGTTGCTGACCGCCACGTCGGCGTAGCTTTCGTCGCCGTCAGGATCGAAGGGCGCGTCGGGCAGCACAGCGCCACCCGGTGTCGCTCCTCACCGGGCGCTGGAGCGTCACTGGAGAGCTGGCGAATGTCGGCGCTGCCGAAGTACACGAGCACGCTGCTCCGGGAGGATCGAGCCGCCCATCAAGAAGCCCGCCTCATCACCACGGCTGCGTCCGCGAAGCCGTCGCCGCTGACGTCTCCGAGCGCCGACCGCCGAAGCCGTTGTACTCAAGCTGCCGCCCTCGAGGGCCGTAGACCGCGTCAGGCGGTCGATCGGCGGACCACCCAGGTAGGGCTCGATGTGCGACGGCCGAAGCCACCAGGGATGATGGCGCGCACCGGGGACTCGGCCAGCAGGTCGCCGTAGCCGTCGCGGTTGACGTCCCCGACGCCGACGAAGCTGCCCATGATGCAGGTCGAAGGAGGCCAGGCGATCGACCATGACGGCGAGGGCGCAGGTCCATCGGGGCCGCCTCGATGGATCTCGATGCGATCGAGCTGTCTCCGCGCACGCTCGGCTCAGCGAGCCTCCGTAGCCGTCCCCGTCGAGGCCGCCCACCGCCCCTCACGAGGGCGCGCCGCCGAGAGGGTCGGTCCTGGCGGAGGCCGCCAGCGCGGCCCAGGTAGGCGCGGGCGGTCACTTCCTGCGTCGCCTGCCTGCGAGGTCACCACGAGGTCCGCGCGGCCGTCGCTGCTGAAGCCGTTGATCGAGCTCCAGCTGGTGTCGGCCTCGCCCGAGCGGGCAGGAACGAGGAAGGGCCACATGGGGCTGGTTGCGCTCTTCCCAGAGCCGCCAGAAGTGGACGCCCGGCGAGAGATCGGCTTTGCCGGTCGCCCTCGACGCAGCTGACGTCCAGCCGCGCTGGACGACGGGGCAGGCCTGGTCGGCGCACACCTCGACGCGGGACGCCGGGCGCGCGCAGGGAGCGTCCAGCGAAGGGTCAGGTGGCGCTGGGTGACGCAGCGCCGCTGAGCGGGCCAACTCGCCGCGGCCACCCGGCAGCAACGTCTGCATCGGGGATGGCCGCGTCCTCGCGGGCGACCGCATCGAGCAGGCGCGGCGGGTCACGATCGAGTCCGACATCCGCGACGTCGGGATGATCGAAGGCGGCTGGCGATGTCCGATCTGGCTGCGTCGTAGTCCGGCGAGCAGCAACCGCCGCCGTGCTTTCGACTCGTATCCGACGCTGCAGAGAAAGTGACGGAGCCGACGACGATGAGCTGGAGAGAGTCGTCGGTTGGGCCATTGCGAAACGCTACATCGGTAGTCCGCGTGCTCAGGGCCGGTGGGGCCGCCAGAACGCAGGGCGGCGTCCCCGCACCGGCTCGATTTTCCGCTCCCGCGGATGAATCCCGCGGCAAACGATGGGGTCACTTGGAACCACCGGAAGTCTGTGGGGACTCTCACCGGGAGTCCGCTCGGACTTTGATCCCTTGCCTGATGAACAACATCGTTGCCGCGATTCACCCTGGGGCAACAGCATGCGCCAGTCGAAGGTACGGCGTTCACCGCGCGCACGATCGCGTGCAGGTCGCACCCAGTGAAGCCCGCGCTGTACAGCAGTTGGTCTCCACCACGCGCAGGCCCGACCTCGCCCACGTCGAGCACGAATACCGGCGCGAAGTACCGCCTCGGCCATCTCCTCCGCGAAGGCTGTCACTGCGGCGGGACCTCGCCGGTGACCTTCAGTCGTCCGTGGCTGCGGTACTGGCTCGACGCCACCACCCGGCCGTCGACCACGACGGTGCGCGACTCCGTGGCGATCGAGAGCGGCGGTGCGACTTGATGCGTGTCTCCAGCCCGAGCGGTCCGTTGCTCGACGAGAGTCGTCGCGCCACCCTCGCAGCTCGCCGAAAGAGTGCACCGCGCCCTGAAACTCCTTAAGGTCCCCGGCGGGGCGCGGACGAAGAACTCCGCCTCGGGTCGAGGTCGTGCGACACGAAACTCCGCCTGGACCGCGACCACCTCGCTGAACCACATTGGGCAGCAAAGCCGGACCCTTGTGTGCAGCGCCTCGAAGGCGAAAGCGCGCCTCGTCGAAGAACACCGGGGTCCCGCCGGCCGTCGCGCGCGACGTTTCGCATGAGGGTGGTCGACCCGTAGAACACCACGGCCTCATCGTTGGGAACGTCGGGCGGGGTGTCGTCGAAGGGATCACCTTCAAGGGCACCCAGGGAGCCCGAGGGCGCCCAGGAAGGCCGAGGTTGGCTACGTCGTCGGCGCTGCCCAGGTTCGTCTGTACGGCCCACCGGATTGGTCTCATGGCGCGGCGGACCAGCACGACGTCCGCGCCGGGGTCGGCGGCTCTTACTCGCCGGGACGTGGGAGGTACACAGCCCCGCGCGGCAGTCGACGGCGATCATCGTCGGGAAGTTCCCGACGTTTCCATCGTCTGCGACCGGCGGGCGCGCGGGGCACCCGCAGGCCGGATACATCGGCGCGCAGATCGCCTCCGCGGTCCTCGAAGGCCGCCCGCTGGCTCACGTTCATCCCCCTCAGCGCGGGAGCGCCGCAGCAGTCGGTCTGGTGCGTGCCGACGCAGACCGTTAAATCGCGGCAGCTCCGGTCGAAGGAGGAAGCTCGACGCCGCCTCCGCCTTATGGGCGCTTACGCGTCTACCTTTGCCTTCAGCCACTGCACGACCTTCGTCGGGACCGCGACGAGCAGGTGTTGCAGCGGTCTGGCGAGGGACAGCCTCCTTTTAAGCCGCGCAGAAGGTTCCGTCGGGAGACCTGCACCCTGCGCCGGGGTCTGCAACGACGGGCAGTCCGTCGGCGCACCTGGCACATCCGCGACACCAGAGTCGGTAGTCGGCACGGAAAGACCGCGGTTTCTCCGCAGCCGTACGCGTTGCCGAGGAGCGGAGCAGCAGCGGGCACGTGGTGGGCGGAAGCGGAAGCGCAGGAGCATGCGAGGGGACATCACGGAGACGCCTCCTTCGGTGGACGCATCGGTACTGTGCAAACCGGGCACCGCGGACCGAGCGCCTGTGCGGGAGGAGTGTTTGAAGTGGAGTCCTCCGTCGAACAAGGCAGACCGCCGTCGATCGTGACGCAGACTCCGCTCCCGTCGCGGGCCATCGCCGGTCCTGCGATGTCCACCGGAGGCGATCGTTCGGATGACGCTCCACAAGTCCCGTCAGGAAGTCAGCCCCTCCGCCCACCACCACGAGCAGGTCGCCGTGCAGCACCTCGCCGAGGTGCTCCCCGACCGGGCTCCCTTCCACCTCTTCGCCCTCGAGGACTTCGTCGAACCCAGCGGCCGTCGCTACGAGATCGACGCCATCGTCGTCGCCCCGCGCGCCGTCTTCTCATCGAGATCAAGGGGCACCCCGCCCACTTCAAGGGCGACTCGGTCGACTGGGACGTCCAATGGAAGGACGGCCGCCGGCCCATCACCATCGCCAACCCCGTCACCCTCACCAACACCAAGGCCAAGGTCCTCGGCTCGGCCCTCGAACGCAAACTCGGAACCGTCGACCGACCCCACGTCCAGGCCCTCGTCTTCCTCAGCGACCCGCAGGCTTCCATCGACCCCGCCCACAACGCCGACTTTGCGTCGTCACCCGACACAACCTCGTCCGCGCCCTCGTCGACGGCGCCTTCCCCGGCGCCACCTCCCGCGTCGCCACCAACGTCATCGACACCCCGCGTGGCGCGCGCATCGTCGACGCCCTCCGCGCCCTCGGCTTCCGCAACTCCAAGGGCGCCGAGCGAGTCGCAGGCTACCGCCTCGGCGACCTCCTCGACGAGAACGCCGCCTGGCAGGACTTCGAAGCCCACAGCGAGCAGGTCAAGGGACGCGTCGCACGCGCCCGGGTCTACAACGTTCCGCAGGCCAGCAAGCTCGAGCGCCGCGAGCAGCTCGTGCGCGCCGCGCAGCGCGAAGCCGAGGTGCTCAACGCCCTCAGCGACCACCCCAACATCCTGCGGATGCAGACCTCCGTGGTCGACGGACCGGGCAGCGCGCCGTGCCTCCTCTTCGATCGCTACCCCGACGAGACCGACCTGGAGAGCTTCCTCCGCCGCAACCCGAAGCTGCCCTTCCAGCGCCGCGTCGAGATCGTCGAGCAGATCGGCCACGCGCTCGCGTTCTGCCATCGCAAGGGCGTCATCCACCGCGGGCTCGACCCCAGCGCCGTGCTCGTGCGGCGCGTCACCGACGCCAGCACCGAGGTCGACGCCGACGCCCCCGTCAGCGTGCGCCTCCTCAACTTCCCTCGTCGCCGCGCAGACCGGCGTCAGCAGCGGCACCCACCACCTCACCGCCTTCAGCTCCGATCGCAGCCTCGTCTACCGCGCCCCCGAGGTGCTTCAAGACCCGCGCTACGCCACCGCCGCGAGCGACGTCTTCTCCCTCGGCGCCATCGCCTACCGCATCTTCACCGGGCAGAGCCCCGGCACCGAGCTCCGCGAGCGCACCGAGCTCCTCCGCGCGGGACACCTCTCCCTCGGCGCCGTGCGCGACGACCTCGCCATCCCCGCCTCGCGGCCCGGCGAGATGAGCCTCGATGACCTCGTCGCCAGCGCCACGCAGGTCGATCCCCTGCAGCGCATCGACAGCGCGGGCGACTTCGTCGCGTACCTCCTCGACACCGCCACTCGTCCCGAACCGGTCGAGCCAAGGAGCGAGCCCGACCCCCTCGAAGCGCGCCCCAAGGACGTCCTCGGGCAGGGCCTCAAGGTCGTCGGCTTCCTCGGCAGCGGCGCCACCGCGAGGGTGTTTCGCGTCGAGCGCGACGGCGTGAAGTACGCCCTCAAGGTCGCCCTCGACGCCGAGCACGAAGACCGACTGCGCCAGGAGGCCGACGTGCTCGCGCGCCTGCGCAGCGAGCGCATCGTCGCGCTCCGCGAGCGGATCACCCTCGGCGGGCGCTTCGCCCTGCTCCTCGACGACGCAGGCGAGAGCCTCGCCGACCTGCTCGCCCGCGAAGGGGCCCAGAGCCTCGACTACGCGCGCCGCTGGGGCGACGACCTCTTCCTCGCGCTCGAAGCCCTGGAAGAAGGCGCCGTGCAGCACCGGGACATCAAGCCCGCCAACCTCGGCGTGCTCGAACCCGGCAGCAAGCGCAAGCGCCACCTCATGCTCTTCGACTTCTCCCTGAGCGGCCTCGATGCGCAGCAGGTGATCGCCGGGACCGCCTCCTACCGCGATCCCTTCCTCGCCGTGCGCGGGCGCTGGGACGAGCACGCCGACCGCTACGGCGCCGCCATGTCGCTGCACGAGCTGCTCACCGGACTGCGACCGACCTGGGGCAGCGGGGACGGTCCCGTGCGAGCCTCCGACGCGCTCAACGTCGGCGCCGAGCGCTTCGACGCCGCCGTGCGAGACCGGCTGGTGGAGTTCTTCCGCCGGGGCCTCGCCCGAGACGTCGCCGACCGCTTCGCCAGCGCCGAGGCCATGCGCCAGGCCTGGAACGCCTGCTTCGTCGCGCCGGTCGTCGTCACCTCCGTCGCCGCTGCGCCCCCAGCGCCGCGCCCGACGCCGCGGTGTTCGCCAACGCGCGGCCCGACACCGCCCTCGACGCGCTCGGCCTCTCCGCCCGCGCCCGCAACGCCCTCGATCGCAGCGGCATCGTCAACGCCTCGCAGCTCGCCCGGGTGCCCGAGAACCTCCTCTCCTCCATCCGCGGCATCGGGCGCGACACGGCCAGGGAGATCCAGGACGCGCGCCGACACCTCTTGAGCGCGCCCGGCCTCGCCGCCGTCGAGGAGCCCGAGTTCAGCCCCGGGTTTCGCGGCGAGGACACCGACCTCGAAGCGACGAAGCTCACCGAGGCGCTCCGTCGGCGCCTCGAAGACGCGGGCCTCCATGACCTCGCGGCCCTCGCCGCCGCGCCCCGCAGCCAGGTCGAACACCTCGCCCGCGCCCACGGAGCGGATGCTCTCGCGAAGCTCCACGCCGCGCTCAAGGAGGCCTCCGACGCGTCGGAGCGGACGCGCGATCCTCGCACCGTCGAGGCGTGGCTCGACGCGCTCTTCGACCCGCGCCAGCGGCACCCCAACCAGAAGTCGAACTACCAGCAGACGGCGTGGCGATGGATGGGACTCGACACCGTCGTCGCGGTCGATCCAGGCGACTCGATCGCGCTCGCCACGAAGCTCGGATGCACCCGGCAGAACGTCTCCCTCATGCTCGGCAAGGCGCGGGAGAAGTGGGCGAAGCACCCGCTCCACGGGCGACTCATCGACGGCGTGCGCGCGCAGCTCGATGGGCTCGGCGGGGCGGCACGGGTCGAGCGCGTGGCCGAGGCCCTCGGGGTGGCGCTGCCCCACGACGCGGGCGCCGACCATGATCCGTTGGCGGCGCGGCGGGTCGAGGCGCTCGTCAGCGTGGCGGCGTCGCTCGCGGGCGACCTCGTGGTGGAGTGGGTACACGACCGGCGCTGGCTGGTGCGCGATCGCCGCGAGCTCGCCGCGGTGCGGGCGCTCGGGCAGGCGGCCGAGGCGCTGGCGGGGAAGGTCCCGCTGCCGTCGACCGCGGAGGTGCAGGAGGAGCTCGCGCGCGCCGTCGCCGACTGCTGCCTCGCGGCGCTCCCGATCGACCGCCTCGCCACCCTCGCGGCCGACGCCAGCCGCACGGCGGCCCGCAGCGCGCGCCCGAGCTCTACCCCCGCGGGATGGCCGCGGGCCGGGTGCTCGAGCTCTGCCACGCGGCCATCGTCGCCGAGCGCGACGGCATCACCGAGGAGCAGCCCGCGCCGTGGTCGGACAACGCTACCCCGACGCCGAGGCGCTGCCGTCGAGGCCCGCGCTCGACGTGCTCGTGGCCGACGCGCTGCAGCTGGAGTGGGACGGCGACCGCGCGCGATGGCGCCGCCCCGTCGCGCCAGAGGAGCCGTCGAGCAGCCTGCGCAGCGAGGCCGCGCCCGCGGTGCTGCCGACGGCGCTGCCCGACGCGCGCCCCGCGCGGCGTACGCCTGAGGCGCAGGAGGCTTGGGAGTTCGACGACGCCCTCCGCATCGCCGCGCGGCGCCGCGACTGGAGGGTGTTCACGGTCGATCCGAGCCAGGCGCCGATGGTGGTGACGCGCGTCGCCGAGCGGGTGGAGGCGCCCGCGCGCTCGCTCGACACCGAGCTGCTCACCGAGCTCGATGCGCTCATCGTCGAGCGCAAGATCAACCCCGCGGTGGTCACCAGCGCCGACCGCGAGGGCCCGTCGGGGCGCGACTGGGCGCGGCTGCGCAAGCTCATGGGCGATGCGGCCGAGAGGGTGGCCGCGCGGCTCGGGAAGCAGGGCGATCCGGTGGTGCTGGGGGATCTCGGGCTGGCGGCGAGGTTCGGGCTCGGGGCGCTGCTCCAGGGGCTGCTCGACGCGTCCCGGAGGGACGACGGGCCGGCGGTGTTCCTGGTGGTGCCGCGCTTTGGGGAGGGCGTCGGGGTGGCGGTCGACGGGGGCGCGGTCGCGCCGCTGCCTGTGCCGATGTACTCACCGGCGCAGCGCATGGACGTGCCGCGGTCGTGGGTGGAGAACCGGCACCGGGGCTGAGAGCGGTTCCCATC
>JADJAE010000175.1 GCA_016704445.1 Deltaproteobacteria bacterium | reverse complement strand
CGCGCAGGTCGCGGTGCGTCGAGGCCACCACCCGCACGTCGACCCGCTCGACCCGGGCCGCCCCCACCGGCTGGATCTCCCCCTCCTGCAGCGCCCGCAGCAGCTTCGGCTGCAGGGCCAGCGGGAGCTCGCCCACCTCGTCGAGCACCAGCGTCCCGCCGTCGGCCTGCGAGAAGTACCCGCGCCGCGCCGCGCCCGCGCCGGTGAAGGCCCCTTCGCGTGCCCGAAGAGCCCGCCTCGGCGAGCTCCGCGGGGATGGCCGCGCAGTTGAAGCGCACGCACGGCCTCGCGCGCCGAGGGCTCTCGGCGTGGATGAGCGACGCCACAAGCTCCTTGCCCGTGCCGGTCTCGCCGCGCAGGAGCACCGTCACCTGCCGCCGCGCCACGCGCCTCGCGTCGTCCACCAGCCGACGAAACGCCGCGCTCTCCCCCACCAGCGGCCGCCCCATCGCGCGCTCCGCGGCGAGCTGCCGGGCGCTGCGACGTAGGTCGCGGGCCTCGACCGCCCTCGCCATCACGGCGCGCAGCTCCTCGAGCACGAAGGGCTTGGTCAGGTAGTCGTAGGCCCCGAGCTTCATCGCAGCGACCGCATCGCGCTCGGTGCCGCGGGCGGTGAGCAGCACCACCGGCAGGTCGGGGTCGGCCGCGCGCGCCTCGGCGAGCAGCGAGAGCCCGTCGCGCCTCGGCATCGCGAGGTCGGTCAGCACCGCGTCGCAGGCCCCTAGCTGAGGGCTCGCCTCGTCCGGGTCGGCCGCGGTGAGCACGGCGTGGCCCGCGGATTCGAGCGCCTGCTGCACCGTGAAGCGCACCGCGGGCTCGTCGTCGACCACCAGGATGGTGCCCCTCACGGGCTGCCCTCCGCCCCGGGTCCCAGGCTCAGCCGCGCCCTCGTCCCTCGCCCCGGCGCGCTCTCGAAGACCAGCGACCCGCCGTGCTCCTCGGCCACCCGGCGGGCCAGGCGCACGCCGAGGCCGGTGCCGCCCGCGCGCGTCGTAAAGAAGGCCTCGCCCGCCCTCGCCGCCACCGCCGCGCTCATGCCGCGGCCGGTGTCGGTCACCGTCACCACCGCGCTCGCTCCGTCGCGCTCCCAGGTGACCCGCACCGAGCCGCCGCGCCCGGTCGCGTCGAGGGCGTTGAGCACCAGGTTCAGCACCGCCTCCTTCACGCGCCGCGGGTCGACCTCCGCCGTCAGCGCCTCTCCCGAGAGCTCGAGCCCGACGCCCGCGCGCTCGGCCCTGTGACCCAGCAGCCCCTCGAAGGAGCGCAGCGTCTCGCCGAGCTCCACCGGCTCGCGCGCCATCGCGTCCAGCGGCCGGGAGAACGAGAGGTAGTCGTGGAGGATGCGCTCGATGCGCGCGACCTCGCCGCTCATCACCTCAAGGCTCTGGCGGTCGTTGGGGCGCTCGGCGCGCTCGGCCATCAGGTCGGCGAGGCCCTTGATGGCCGTGAGCGGGTTCTTGATCTCGTGCGCCACCTGCGCGCCCATCGCCTCCATCGCCCGGTGCCGCGCCTCGGCGGTGGCGAGGAGCTCCTCGCCGGCGCCCGCGAGCGCGTCGCCCGCGTGGGCGTAGGCGTCCGAGAGGCTCGACACCCCGACCCAGAGCAGCGCCAGCGCCGTGAGCGAGGAGACCAGCAGCATGGCGCGCACCGGACCGGGCGCCAGCGGAGGGAAGGGCACGCCAGAGGGCACCGCCCAGAGGGCAGCCAGCACCGCCGCGAGCGCCCAGAGGAGGGTGCGTCCGGGGCCCGCGCGACCGAAGGCCGCGAAGCCCACGACCGCGGGCGCGAAGAGCACCGGGAGCATCGGGCTCGCGATGCCTCCGGTGCCGAGCACCCCCATCGTGATGCCCGCCACGGTGGCGAGCAGCGACCCGAGGAAGCCCCGCTCGGACACCAGCGCGCGACGCCCACGCCAGGACTCCCAGATGAAGAAGGTGAGCACCAGCGCGAAGCCCACGAGCACCACCGCGACCTGCACCCGAGGGGCGCCGCTCGTCGCGAGCAGCGCCGCCTGCACCGCCAGCGCCGGAGCCACCACCCACGGCCGCCGCCGCAGGAAGGTGGTCGCCACCGCGCGGAGCGGCGCGCGGCGGAGCTGCACGAAGGGGCCGGTGACCTCCATGGCCCGGAGGCTATCGCACGCCGGGTGCCAGGCGGGTCCTGCCGTCGCCCGTGCGGCGCTCGACGCGCGAGGTGTCCAGCAATCCGTCAGGGCGACTGTACGGATCTCCGTACACCCTCAGGGCCCCGCCAACCCTCGCCAGCGCGAGAAAAACAGGGAGATCCGCACGCTGGCATGTGCCGTGTACATGGCCCTGTCGACCGCGAGCGAGCCGCTCGCCCCATCCCCCAACGGAGTCGCACCATGTCCAGCCCCACGGCCGTTGTCCCTTCCTCCCGCGCGTTCGACCCGATGGCCGTCTGGGCCGGCCTCGCGCTCTGGAGCGGCGTCGCGCTCGTCGTCGCCCTCTCCGGCGTCGTCGCCTCGCTGCCCCGACCGCTCATTCCGCTGCTGATCTGGAGCCCGGTGCTGGTCGGCGTCGCGCTCTACCGCCGCGGCGGCGCGCTGCGAGCCTTCGTCGACACCGTCGACCTGCGCATCCCGGTGCTCTTCCACGTCGTGCGGGTGTTCTTCGGCGCGGCCTTCCTGGTCGAGGCCTCGGCCGGTCGGCTGCCCTCGTCCTTCGCGCAGCTCGCTGGCCCCGGGGACATCGTCGCGGGCCTGCTCGCGCTCCCTGCGGCCCTGCTCGCCACGCGCGGCGACAAGACCTCGCGCTCCCTGCTCCTCGCCTGGAACGTCCTCGGCCTGGTCGACATCCTCGCTGTGTTCCTGTCGGCGCAGCGGCTGCTGCTGGTGCTGCGCGACGAGCGCTTCTTCCAGGCCTTTCAGCGGATGCCCTTCTCCGTGCTGCCGGTGCTCGTGGTGCCGCTCATCCTGCTCACCCACCTCCTGGTCTTCGTGCGCCGCGCCGAGCTCTCTCTCGCCCTCCGCGGCCTGTCCCTCCCAAAGAGTTCTGACGGTTGAGCAGCGCGCCTGGAGGCAGAACCCAAGGGTCGCAAGGGTCGCAAGCAAGATGGCTTGTGGTGCCGCTCATCCCAGCGCGCTCACCCTCACCTCCTGGTTCTGTCCTCCGGCGCGCTGCCCTTCGCGGCGCTGGGCGGCGTGCTGTCCAAGCGCGAGGCGCGACGCTAAGGTCCGCCGCCATGGACGCGATCGAGTTCGAGAAGAGCATGCAGGCGATGACCGTCGGCGCCGGGCGTATGCTCCTCGCGGGCTGCGCGCTGCTGCTCGGCTGCGGCGATGCGTCGCCTCCCTCACGCGCCCCGGGGATGCCGCAGCGCTCGCTGGTCGCGACCACGGCCCCGTCGCGGGTGCTCGCCATCGGGTCCAACTACATCTCCGGCAGCGCCTGGGCGGTCACCCGCGATGGGAGCACCCGGGCGCTCCCGCTCGGCGCCACCGCCGACTCGGTGGTGCGGCCGCTGGGGGAGGTGATCGCCGTGCTCAACCGCGATCCCAGCCAGGCGGACAACCTCACTCTCCTGGAGGAGCGCTCGACCGGCGTCGCCCTGGTCAGCCAGGTCGACCTTCGCCTTCCCAGTGAGCGGGCGGCGTACCGCAGCACCAACCCCCATGACGTGATCGCCCTCGACGCGCGCACCCTGCTCGTCGCGCGGTACAACGTCCCGAGCCTCGCGGTGGTCGACGTCGAGCGGGCGGAGGTGGTGCGCACCGTCGACCTCGCGCCCTACCAGGGCCGCGCGCGGCTGCCCAACCCCGACGCCCTCTGCCGGGTGGGGGAGCGCCTCTACGTGACCCTCCAGCGCCTCGATGACGTGGTGCGCCCCACGCAGCGCGCGATGCTGGTGCAGCTCGACGCGCGCACGCTCTCGGTCACCGCCTCGATCGAGCTGCCGCTGGTCAACCCCATCGGAACGATGGTGATGGTGCGCGAGGGCGTCGCCCGCCTCGCCATGATCGGCAGCTACGAGGTGGTCGGCGACGGGGGCGTGCTGGAGCTCGACCTGCGGGGAGAGACGCCCGTCGCGAGGGTGCTGCTGCGCGACGACGAGCTGCCCGCGGCGGTGCGAGGCAACATCGACGGGCTCGCGGTGATCGACGACGACGTGATGGTGCTGAAGGTCGTCGGGCAGCGGCGGCCGGGGATGGACATCGACGTCACGAGGGTCGTGCGGTACGACCGGCGCACGCAGGCCGTGAGGGTGCTGGTGCAGCGCGGGGTGTGGAGCGGGGCCGTGCCGGTGGTGCTGGGCGACACGGTGTTCGTGGGCGATCCGGGCGAGGGGGCGGGGCACTCGGGGGCGGGGGTGCGACGCTTCGACCTCGCGGGCGAGGCGCGCGGCGAGGCGGCGGGGGTCGGGGTGGAGATGTTCCCCTACGACCTGCAAAGGGCGCCGTGAGCGCGGTGGCGGGTGCGTGATAACGTCCGCGCCCCGATGAGCAACACCACCCGCAGCTGGAAACTCGATGGGTACGGGCCGGACGCCAAGGCCGCCCTCGCCGGAGCCCAGAGCCTCGCCGACGAGCGCTCGCACGCCGAGGTCGAGACCCTCCACCTACTCTTCCGGCTGCTCGACCGCGACCCGCTGGTGCAGAAGGCCTTCGAGCTCTCGGGCGTCGACCCGGGCGACCTGATGTTCGAGGTCGAGGCCGTGCTGCGGAAGATCCCGCAGGTGCCGGGGGCCGTGGCCTTCCTCTCTCCGAGGTTGCTGGGGCTCACCGCGCGCGCCGAGTCCGAGGCGTCGAGAGACGCGAGCCCGGTGCGGGTGCGCCACCTGCTCATCGCGATCGTCAACGAGGTCACCGGGCTTACCGGGGCCGTATTGCGGGCGCTCGACGTGGACGAGGCGAAGGTGCGCGCCGCGCTCAAGGGCCTGCCCGACTCCATGGCGTCGACCGAGGGCGTGGTGGGCCCGAGCGTCCCGACGCCGGGGGGCGGCGGCGGCAGCGGCGGAGGGGCGACCGGCGACGTGCTCGCCCGCTACACCCGCGACCTCATCGCCGAGGCCTCGAAAGACCGCTTCGACCCCATCGTCGGCCGCGACGTCGAGCTGCGGCGATTGCTCCAGGTGATCGCGCGCCGGCAGAAGAACTCCCCCGTGCTGGTGGGCGAGGCCGGCGTCGGCAAGCGGGCCATCGTGTACGCGCTCGCGGCGCGGCTCGCCCGGGGGGACGTCCCGGCGCCGCTGCGCAAGAAGCGGCTGATGCAGCTCGACCTGGGGCTGCTCGTGGCGGGCGCGCGGCTGCGCGGCGAGATGGAAGACCGGCTGCGCGCGGTGCTGGCGGCGGCGAGCGCGCTCGACGGGGAGGTGATCCTCTTCGTGGACGAGCTTCATAACCTGTTCAACAACCCGGCGGGCGGCGGCGGCCCGGCGGACCTGCTCAAGCCCGCGCTCGGCCGCGGCGAGGTGCAGATCATCGGCACCACCACCCCGGGGGCCTTCAAGAAGACCTTCGAGGCCGACGCTGCGCTCTCTCGGCTCTTCGCGATGCTGGTCGTCGAGGCGCCCACCGAGGAGCAGGCCATCGGGATGTGCCGCGGCATCGTGGAGCGCTACGAGCTGCACCACGGCGTGCGCATCAACGACCCCGCGGTGGTGGCCGCGGTGAAGCTGGGCAAGCGCTACCTGGGAGGGCGAGAGCTGCCCGACTCGGCCATCGACCTCATCGACGAGGCCGCCGCGCAGTGCCGCCTCGCGCTCGACGCGGGCCCGCCAGAGCTCGACTCGCTCTCACGGCTGCAGAGCGCCCTCGAGGCCCAGCACCGGTCGCTGGTCGACGAGGAGGACGATCCCTCGGTGGAGGTTCGGAAGAAGGTCGAGGCGGAGCTCGCGGAGACGCGCGCCAAGCTGGACGTGCTGCGCCCCAAGTGGGACCGGCAGCGCGACGTGATCGCGGCGATGCGCGCGGCGAAGGCGAAGATCCTGACGCTGCGGGCGGAGCGCGACAAGGCGGCCGCGCAGGGCGACACGGCGGCGGCCTCGCGGCTGGCGACGAACGACCTCCCCGCGGCGGAGAAGGTGCTCTCCGAGGCCGAGGTGGCGCTCTCCAAGGAGGGCGAGCTGCTCTCCAAGCTGAGCGTCGACGAGCACGGCATCGCGGGCGTGGTGGAGCAGTGGACCGGCGTCCCGGTGAGCAAGATGCTCGCGAGCGAGACCGAGAAGCTGCTGGCCATGGAGGACCACATCCGTCACCGGGTGGTCGGCCAGGACGACGCGGTGCGGCTCATCGCCAAGGCCGTGCGCCGGGGGAGGGTGGGGCTGCGCGATCCGGGGCGCCCCATCGGGAGCTTCCTGTGCCTCGGGCCCACGGGCGTGGGGAAGACCGAGCTGGCCAAGGCGCTGGCGGAGTTTCTCTTCGACGACGAGGCGGCGATGGTGCGCCTCGACATGAGCGAGTTCATGGAGAAGGGCTCGGTGTGGCGGCTCATCGGCTCGCCCACCGGCTTCGTCGACAGCGAGTCGGGGGGAATGCTCACCGAGGCGATTCGTCGGCGGCCCTTCTCGGTGGTGCTCTTCGACGAGGTGGAGAAGGCTCACCCCGACACCTTCAACATCCTGCTCCAGGTGCTGGACGACGGGCGCTTGAGCGACAACCGCGGGCAGCTCGCCAACTTCAGCGACACCGTGATCGTGATGACCAGCAACATCGGCGCGCCCCGCATCCTCGAGGCGACCGAGGAGGGGGCCTCGGACGAGTCGCTGCGCGAGGAGATCCAGGGGGAGCTGAAGAAGCACTTCCGGCCGGAGTTTCTCAACCGCATCGACGACGTGCTGATCTTCGACCGGCTGAGCAAGGTGGCACTGCGAGGCATCGTGGACATCCAGCTACGGCGCCTGGCCAAGCTCCTGAAGGAGAACCAGATCGGCCTGGAGGTGACCAACCCCGCGCGCGACCTGCTCACCGACCTCGGCTACGACCCGGCCTACGGGGCGCGTCCCCTGAAGCGGGTGATCCTGAAGCAGCTGCAAGACCCGCTGGCGGAGGAGCTGCTCCGCGGCGGCTACAAGGCCCACGACACGGTGCGCGTCGACGTCGGCGACGCGGGCTTCTCCTTCACCAAGGTGTGAGGCGGACGGTGCGCGCGCGAGGCTGCGTGGGGCTGCTGCTGATCGCGGCCGCAGAGGGATGCGTGGAGGCGCACGCGCAGCCTCGACCGGGGACGCGAGACGCCGGGGTGCGACGGGACGCGGGCGCGGTACGACGGGACGCCGGGCGCCAGGGTGCGACGGGACGCGGGCGTGGTGCGACGGGACGCGGGGGTGGACGTGCCGGTGCTGCCGCCGACGCGCGGGCGCATCGATCCGGCGGGCGCGCAGCGGGTGCTGGCGACGCGGGCGACGGAGGTGCGCGGCTGCTACGAGCGGGCCCTGGCGAGGGACGCGACGCTCCAGGGGGAGCTCACGGTGCGGCTGCGGGTGGAGGCCGACGGGCGGGTGTCGCAGACGGCGCTGAGCGGCGACGACGCGCTGCGAGGGGCGGGGCGGTGCATGGAGACCGCCCTGCGGGGGCTGGTGTTTCCGGCGCCCACGGGCGGCGCGGCGACGGTGACGGTGCCGTACGTGTTTCGCGCGGGGGAGTGACTCCCCACGCTGGGGGACCGATTCGCCATCAGGTCCCTATAGAGGGCGATGATGTCGGAGCCAGGGGAGGTCGCGGCGTCACCGTGCGGGTGCTGTAGAAGAGATCGGAGGGAGACAGCGATGCGCACCAGCAAGGAGATCTACGACCGCATCCACTGGGACGAGGGCTACGACGAGCGCTGGTTCAGCATCGGCTACCACGACCGCGAGAAGGGGATCATCGAGCTCCCCTTCACCAGCTTCGTCCCCGACGGGGACATCCCCTGGCACCGCGTCCAGCTCTTCCGCTGCGGCCACACCCTCGTGTGGGACCGCGCCTCCGGGCTCGACCTGGTCGCCTCGCTCCGCCTCGATCCCGCGCAGCCCGACGCTCGCTCCGGCGAGGCCCCGCGCCCCTTCGAGAGCCGAGAGGCGCTGCGCGACCACCTGCGCTCGGGCGCTCCGGCCTGGGTGCTCGCCCGCGAGGCCGAGGGCTACCCCGGCTTCATCGAAGAGGTGGTCTTCCACGCGGTCTCCGAGGGCGGCGCCCGGCTCACCGTCGAGTGGCGCAGCTACACCATGGACTGGATGGGCGACGCCACCCACGTGATGGTGGTCTACGGCTTCGACTCCCTCGACGAGCTGCTCTCTCACGTCGAGCAGCGCTACCAGCGCTCGGCCACCGACATGACCCCGAAGCCTCCTCCGCTGCCGCCCGGGACGCCGCTCGCCAACCGCTACCCCGAGGCCCTGGTTGAGGTCTTCCAGGACGCCTGGCGACGGCTCAAGACCGACTTCCGCGACGGGCTGCTCCTCGCCCACGGGCAGCGGGTCGTGCAGCGCTTCGAAGGCTTCTGATCCGACTCTGGCGCTTGCGCGTTGACGGCCCCCTCCGACGGCTGAGAGCTTGTGAGCCGATGAATCGAGCCCGAGGGACGTGGCGCTGGACCGCCCTCGCCTGCCTCTCCATCACCGGGGCCTGCGACGGCGACGCGACCCCCGCCGACGCGGGACCGCCCTTCGTCGTAGACCCCACCGGAACCTGTCCCTCGGGCATGGCGCTGATCCCCGGTGGCGAGTTCACCATGGGCAGCAACGACGCCACCGGGGTGGGCGCCGATGGATCGTCGGCCCCGGCGCACAGGGTTCGGGTCCACTCGTTCTGCCTCGACGAGACGCCCGTCACCGCCGCGGCCTACGCCGCCTGCGTCGAGGCCGGTCGCTGCCCGGAGCCCACCTTGAGCGCCATGCCTGGCTGCGCCTTCCAGGGCGGCGGCGTCGTCGCGCCAGGGCACGAGAGCTCTCCCATGAACTGCGTCGCCTGGAGCGAGGCCGACTCCTACTGCCGCATGACGAGCGGGGCGCTCCCCACCGAGGCGCAGTGGGAGTTCGCGGCCACCAACGGCGGCGCCACGCGGTTCCCGTGGGGCGACGACGTCTCGGGGGCCCGGCTCTGCTGGAGCGGCGACGCGTCGGCCATCCACGGACGCGTGTGCCCTGTGTCCGAGCACCCGGCCAACGCCCGCGGGCTGCGCGACATGGTCGGCAACGTCTGGGTCTGGACGCAGGACTGGTTCGCGAGCTACCCGAGCGCCGGCGGTGTACCCGTTGACCCGACCGGACCCCTGACGGGCCGACAGCGCACCTTCCGCGGGGCCAGCTTCGGCGCCGACACCGTCGACCTCCTCTCCCCGACCGTGCGCGGCTGGAACGTCCCCACGTACCGCGTTCCGCAGCTGGGATTCCGCTGCGCCCGCCGGCCTTCCCCCGCTACCGACCGCTGAGCCCTGCCGCGGGGCCGGTGTGGGATGACCGGCGTCCACGGCGCAGGTCGACTCCCGACTTCATGACATATCACCAGCAGTGATGTGCCTTGTCGGATGAAGGGTCACACGCATCGCACCTGTCGGCGAAAAGACGACGGAGAGCACGTCTGATCGTGTGGGTTTAAACGGATATCGCCCCCGCAAAATACATTCGACTTGCACTAATCACTTCAGTTCAAACAGGGAAAGCCCGTAAGGAGGATATGCGCGCTGGATGGGTGGTGCGCTGGGTCGAAGTTACCGAATGGGGCACGCGATGAATCGAACCTTGTCCGCACTCGCAGTGGTGATGTCCTCGGTCGCCGTGGTCGGCTGCATGAACGGTGACGAGGCGGGCCTCGGCATGACGTCGCAGGCGATCGTTCCGGGCATCGGGCTGACCTGCGCCTCGGGCAGCCTCGAGGGCAACGTCGCCCCCGAGCTGGAGGCGGCCGCGCCCTGGGCGCAGGTCGAGGGCAGCGCCTGCGGCAAGGGCATGGGCTCGTGCGCGACCAGCGCCGGAGGCCAGATCGTGGTGGGCCGCTCGGGGCAGGACGGGCTGACCTACACGAGGGTCGAGCCGCGGGCCGTGGGCGCCACGCAGATGGTCATGGACGTCAACGTGGCCATTCGCCCCGACGCCCTCGCGACGGACCCGGACTGTCCCAGCACCCCCATCGCCAACATCAGCGCCTTCGTCTCCGACGGCACCCGCATGGCGGGCCTCGCCGTGGGTCGCATGCGCGGCGCCGACGGGGTCGAGACCAGCTACATCGCCATCCGGGCGCTCGACCGCTGCGCGACCCCCATCGCCATCGCGCCCTTCGAGTTCAACATCAACAACTTCCACGTCTACTCGCTGCGGCTCGATCGCACCGGCGGCGCCACCGTCTATGTCGACAAGGAGGACGCCCCCTCGATCCAGGTCGCCTACGACCGGCTCGACGCCGCGACCCCGATGCGGGGCGCCCACTACGGCTTCCGCACCGAGCGCGCCGAGGCCTCGTGGGACTACCTCCGCTTCTCGAGCTGCGGCGCCCCCTCGACCCCGACGCCTCCCCGGTCTCGGCCTGCGGCGGAGCGCCCTGCCCCGGCAACCGCCCCCCGAACTGCGCCCGCGCCACGCCCTCGCAGGCCGTGCTCTGGCCGCCGAACCACTCGTTTCGCCCGGTGCGCATCGGCGGGCTCGCCGACGCCGACGGCGACGAGGTCTCCTACTCCATCGACTACGTCACCTCCGACGAGGCCGTCGACGCCCCGGAGTCGGGCAACACCGCCGTGGACGTCGGCCGCGGAGACCAGGACCAGAACGAGGACGGCAGCCCCCACGTCGCGGGCGACGGGCAGAGCCACGGCCGCCCGGTGCTGCTGAGGGCCGAGCGCAGCGGCCGAGGCAACGGCCGCGTCTACGCCCTGCACGTCACCGCCGACGACGGCCGCGGCGGCACCTGCGAGGCCACGGTTCGGGTCTGCGTCCCCCACGACAACAGCGGCGCTCCCTGCGTCGACGACGGCCAGACCTACGTCGTCTCGTCGCCGCCCGCCCCGCCCCCGCCGCCTCCCCCGCCGACCGCTCCCGGCACGCTCCGCTGCCCGGCGCCCTCTCGCGCCCTCGCCGGATCGCCGGTCACCCTCCGCACCACCAACACCACCGCGGGCGCTCGGGTGAGCTGGAGCGTCATCTCCGCGCCGAGCAGCACCCGCGCCTACCGCTTCGCGACGGTCTACAACGACAGCGACGTCGGCGCGATGGTGGCGAGCGGCGAGGTGGTGCCCTTCACCTCGGTGATCGTCGGTGACTTCACCGTGCACGCCGAGGCGACCTACCCCGACGGCACCATCGACCAGTGCGACACCACCGTGTCCATGATCGGCCACGGCCTGCGCGTCGAGCTCTCCTGGAACACCCAGGGCACCGACGTCGACCTGCACGCCCTCGACAGCTCCGCCGGGCGCTGGTTCTCGACGCAGGACTGCTACTACGCCAACCGCCGCCCCGACAGCGCGCTCCCGGCGACGAGCCGCCGCTGGCTCGACACCGACGACGTCGACGGCGAGGGGCCCGAGAACATCCGCGTCGACACCCCGATGACCGACCGCGAGTACCAGGTCGGCGTGCACTTCTACTCGGCGCACGGCCGCAGCGGGACGACCCGCGCGACCATCGTGATCTACTGCGGCGAGCAGCGCATGGGAACCTTCGTGCGCGACCTCACCGGCAACCGCAGCAGCCCCGACGCCAACGACTACTGGAACGTGGCCGCCGTGCGCTTCGACCCCAGCGCGGCGTGCACCGTGCGGACCCTCGGCCGGGTGACCACCGCCTCGGTGGTGCGCAGCGGGGGCTGAGCGCTCCGGCGCACGCCTCCCCCCTCCCGCTCCTCTCCGCGCCTCTCTCTCTCTCTCTCTCTCTACACTCTCTCCTCAAAGCGCCTCAGTCCGGGTACGCGGCGACGAAGGTCGACCCCGCCACGGAGGAGGGAGCGCAGGCGCTCGCCAGCGGCGGGGCGAAGGTTCCGCCCAGCGCGCAGCCCGCGGTCGGAACCGAGAGGCGGATGCGACCCAGACCGCCCGCCCCGCTCCGGCCGCCAGTCGCGAAGGGGCTCGCCAGTCGGCCCAAGCCCCCTATCGCCGAGAGCCGGGCCGTCGAGGACGTCGTGATCTGCGGCGCGCGGAGGAAGATCACGCCCCCTGAGCCGCCGCCCCCGGCCGCCCCCGGCTGGGGCTGCACCCGCCCGCCATGTTGGCGCCCACGAAGGCGTTGCCGCCCGCGCCTCCGTTCGCCAGCAGCGAGCCGCTCACGGTGATGCTGGTCGTCGAGGTGATGCGCAGCGCGCCGCCTCCGCCGCCGCCCCCGGAGGTGCCGCCCGCGCCCGGACGGAACGCATAGTCCGCGCTGCCGCCTCCGCCGCCCGATCCTGGCTGGAAGGTCGTCGCGACCGCGAGGTCGGCCGCCGCCGCGGCGCCGATGCTCCCGCCGCCTCCGCCGCCCAGGAAGGCCGCCGGGACGCCCGACGACCCGGGGCACTGGCTCACCCCGGTGTTGCCATCCTCGCCGTTGTAGAGCTCCGAGCTGGCCGATCCGCCGCGGCCCGGGGCCGTACCGCCGCCCCCGAGCACGCCCATGCAATCGATCGCACCCAGGGCGGCCGTCGACGGAGGGACCGCCTCCAGCGCGCCGGGGCCTCCGCCCGCGGGGCCGCCTCCGCCGCTGCCGTACGCCCGTAGTCCCGTGAACACCCCGCCCCCTCCGCCTCGGGCGAAGGGCGCCGCGAAGACGAAGGGCATGGCGATGCACGCCGTGCTCGACCCCGGCATGCAGGTTCCGACGGAGCTGAAGGCCCCGAGGCCGCCCGTTCCGCCCGCGCCGGCCGTGAAGGCGCACCCGGGCCCGGCGGGCGTCGTGCGAGGAACTCCCGTGAGCCCTCCGGTACCCGCGCGCCCTTCGGTGCTGGAGCCGATGCTGAGGCTCGACGCGCTCCCGGGGCCGCCCGACAGGTCGATGGTTCCTTCGATGACGACCTCGCCCGAGACCTGGAGGTCGAGCGTCGCGGACGATGCAGCCGTGCCGCTGGTGTCGAGCATAACCACCACCCCGGCGGGAATACGAACCGATGTAAACCTGTGCACCCCGGCGGTCAGGTAGGTCGGGTTCACCGTGGGGTTGAAGGCCTGGCAGGAATCGCATCCGGCGTCCGCAGCGCCATCCGCAGGCACCATGGAGGAGTCCCCGCTGGAGACGGCGTCGGTCGAGACGGCGTCGGTCGGGCTGGCGTCGGTCGAGACGGCGTCGGTCGAGACGGCGTCGGTCGAGACGGCGTCGGTCGAGACGGCGTCGGTCGGGCTGGCGTCGGTCGAGACGGCGTCGGTCGGGTTCGTCGTGCCGGTGTCGGGGAGGGGGCCGATGTCAGGGTCGATCGCGGCGTCGGAGCCGAAGACCGGAGGGCGCGTCGAGCCGCCGCACGCGCTGCCAGAGAGCCAGAGGAGGAGGAGGCCAGAAGAAGGTCCCGAGAAGCGCATGAGCGCGGAAATATCACGGGCGCCGAGCGAGGCGTGATGTTCAGGACACAAGGCCCCGGAGGTCGATCGCCGCTCTGGACGATCGACCTCCGGGAGGAGACTTAGCAGCGGTCACCGTTGGCGTTGGGGGGAGACGCCGGCGCCGCCGCTCGGGGATATCTATCGCAGGAGGCGTGCCAGGGAGTGATCTGCGGGAATTCCAGGCATCGTGGAGCCGAGGCCCGCGATTCGTTGCAGCGTTGAAAGCACACGCTTTCGTTCGTGATACCTCGGTGGTGTCCACGAGGCCTCGCTGCGAGGCCCTGGCGCTTGAGCGTTCTCGCCCACAGGTATTGCATCTGCTTGCCGAGCGACGCCTCATGGGGCGGCGATCGCCATTGGTCCTCCGCCAGGCGCGGGTGGGTCCATGATCCGAGTGGCCGAGAGCAACGAGAGATCGAGACATGAAGATCCTGCGCTATCAGGCTGACAGACGGACGCTGGGAATCATCGGGGCGTGGTACGCGCTCATGGCCTACGCCTGGATCGCCTCGCCGACGGGGTTCTGGCCGAACGCGGCGCTGGTCGCGTTGCTGTGCATGGGCGCGTTCCAGGGGGCGGTGGCGACGCACAACGCCGTGCACTGCCCGGTCTTCGTCGCGCGCTGGATGAACAACCTCTGGCAGGTGGTGCTGACGCTGACCTACGGCCACCCGGTGAGCTCCTACGTCCCGGGCCACAACCTCAGCCACCACCGGCACACCGAGTCCCGCCGCGACGTGATGCGCACCGACAAGGCGCGCTTCCGCTGGCACCTGCTCAACCTGCTCTTCTTCACCGCGTCCATCAGCACCTCCATCCTCGGGGCGGAGGCCCGCTACGCCCGCTACGCCGTCGGGAGGCACCCCCGCTGGGCGCGGCAGCTCGCGCTCGAGTCCGTGGTGATGGTCGCCGTCGTGGTCGCGCTCTTCGCGCTCGACTGGCGCAACGCGCTCCTCTACGTGGTGATCCCCTGGCAGTACGCCGCGTGGGGGATCGTCACGATCAACCTCCTCCAGCACGACGGCTGCGACCCCGCGAGCCCGTGGAACCACTCGCGCAACTTCGTCGGCCCGGTGGTCAACTGGCTGGCCTTCAACAACGGCTTCCACGGCGTGCACCACCTCAAGTCCACGCTGCACTGGAGCCTCGCGCCCGAGGCGCACCGCCGGCTGCTCGCGCCGCACATCGACCCGCGCCTCGATGAGCCCTCCCTCCTCGCCTACGCGCTCCGCACCTTCGTGCTGCCAGGCGGCCGCCGCAACTTCGACGGCACCCCGCGGCCGGTGCGCGACCCAGGCCCCGACGAGGACTGGATCACCGACGACGGGCCGGTCCCGGCGACCTCCGTCACCTCCATCCGCATGGCCCTCCTCCGCGACGCCGCGGCCTGAGATCCGCGTCGGAGTCACCTCCCTCCCAGCGCTCCCACCCGAAGCGCTCCTTGCGGTATGAGCCCCTGAAGCACCCATGAACGCCCGCTGGACCCTCCTCGCGCTGAGCGCCGCGATCGCCGCCGTCGGCTGCGCCTCGGAGATCACCGCCGCTCCGACCTCCGACGCCTCCGCGCGCGACGCCTCCGACGTCACCGACATCAGCGACGCCACCGACGCGCTCGATGTCGTGGTCCGCGACGCGCCCGCGATCGATGCGCCCGCGGATGTTCCCGTGCCCCGCGACCTTCCGCCCGACGACGTCGACCCGACCTGCCCCAACCGGGCGACGGACCGCTGCCTCGCGATGCCCCCCGGGCCCTGCGGCGACCTCTCCGACGGCGTCGAGCGCGTGGTCTCCTTCGCGGGCTTCGGCCAGGACCACGCGCCGAGCTGCGCCGGGGCCATGACCTCCGCGGGACCCGACGCCGTGCTCCCGCTGGTGCTCACCCAGACCAGCGACGTGAACATCGCCGCGGCGCCCGGCAGCAGCGACGCCGTCGTGGTGGCGCTGCACCCCGCCGAGGGCTGCGGCGACGTGCGCCAGGAGATCCTCTGCGTCAACGGCAGCAACGCCATCGGGGCCATCGCCACGGCGCGCGCCAGCTCGCTCCCGCCGGGGCGCTACACCATCACCGTGGCCACCGCGCGAGGCCTCGACGTGCGCCTCCAGACGCAGGTCGTCCCGGCGCGCCCCCGCCTCCCCGGCGACCTCTGCCCCGGCGTGGCGGTGACCCCCGACGGTCCGCCGACGACGCTCGAGACCCGCGGCTTCGCCACCTACTCGGACTACGGCACCACCTGCGGATACTTCTCGACCCGCGCCCTCGGCTGGGCCGACGCGGTGTTCAGCTACACCCTCACCGAGGCCCGGGACGTCCAGATCGAGGTCGGGGGAAGCTCCTCCGAAGACCTCTTCATCGAGGTCTCGTCCGTCTGCGGATCGACCTCCCAGGCCATCCCCGGCTGCGACACCGGCCTGCCCGCGAGCCGCACGCTGCGCAACCAGCGCCCCGGGACCTACTACTTCACCGTCGAGCACCACTTCGACGTGCGCCCCACGCACGCGCTCACCGCGCGCGTCACCACCTCCGCCCCGACGCTCCCCGGCCCGAGCTCCCGCTGCCCGGGAGTTCCCGTCGCCGCCGAGGCGGCCGCGAGCGCCGTGGACATCGACGTGCTCACCGCGGGCCCCGCGCTCTCGTGCCTCCCCCGGCAGCGGGCGAGCGCCTTCTGGAACCTCACCGCCCCGGCGGGCGATGGCGACCTGCTGGTCAACGTGTCCACCTCGGCGATGCGCGGCGACGCGGCGCTTCAGGTGCGCGACGCCTGCGAGGGTGACCCCGGCTTCGGGTGCGTGGGGCCCGTCGACCGCTCGGCGCGCTCGGTCTGGACCCGGCTGCCGCGCATCGCGGAGGGACGGCGACTCATCGTCCAGGGGGCGACCAACTCCTCCGGCGGCGAGCTCTCGGCCCGGTGGTATCGGGTGCCCACGCCGACGACCACCGAGGTGAGCGGCAACCTGCGCTGCGACGCCGTGACCCGCATCCCCCCGGAGGGCGGGGTCTTCGCTGGCAGCACCGCGGACGCGACGGCCGTGGCGACGCCCTCCTGCGCGACGACCATGTCGGGCTGCGCGGGAGCGAGAGGAGCCCTCTACCGCCTCGACCTCGCCGCGAGGCGGCGCGTGGTGGCCATCGAGCGCAGCGCCGACTTCGACACGCTGCTCTCGCTGAGCGGCGGGATGAACTGCCCGGGCCGAAGCTTCGGGGCGATCTGCAACGACGACTGGTACAGCACCAACTCGCAGGTCGAGGGGGTGCTCGACCCGGGCACCTACTGGATCTACGCCGCCGGCTGCGGCGCCACCCAGGTGGGGCGCTACACGCTGGAGGTGGCGGTGCTGCCTCCGTAGACCGTCACCCGCGGCAACTGATCTACACTCGCGCCCCATGGCACAGGTGATTCCGGATGCGTGGCAGGTTCCGGCTCGCATCCGTCAGCGGGTGGGGGTGCAGGCCGGGCGGCAGCGGGCCATCGTCGAGGAGGGGCACCTGCTGCTCATCCTCCACGAGCTCCCCAAGGACGACGAGGTCACGCGCCCGGCGAAGCTCTTCTGGCGCGCGCCCGACGGCACCTGGCGGGCCACCGGAGCGGGGCAGTCCAGCGGGCTCCCGGTGCTGAAGCGTCACCTGGAGACCGTGCACCAGGCGCTGGTGCAGCTCGACGACCGGGTCGACGCGGGCAAGACCGCGCAGGACTTCTTCACCGTCCTCAACGCCGCGACGCCGCTGCACCGCACCAGCCGCAACCTGCACAAGGCGCTGCAGGACGCGCGCGACGCCGTCGACGATCGGGAGGTCATCGCGATGAGAGACTCCGCCGGGGACCTGGAGCGCACCGCCGAGCTGCTGGTGGGCGACGCCCGCAACGCGCTCGAGTACACCGTCGCCCGCAACACCGAGGCCCAGGCCGCCAACGGGCAGCGGGCGGTCGAGGCGCAGCACCGGCTCAACCTCCTGGCGGCGCTGTTCTTCCCGGTGACCGCGATCGGGTCGATGCTCGGGATGAACCTCCGCACCGGGATGGAGCAGGCGCCGCCGGTGGTGTTCTGGCTGGTGCTGGTGCTGGCCTTCGCGTCGGGCTTCGCGATCCGCAGCTCGCTCGAGAAGAAGTGAAGCGACTCCACAGGCGCCGTGCTGGTCTTATCCGCTGGTGTATCGTCCGCGGCTCCATGAACAGCGCGACGCGGCTCCTCCTTCTCGCGACCCTTCCCCTGTGCGGCTGCGCGGCGGGCCCTACCCGCACCGTGTCCACGACGCCGGTCGCCAGTGCGACGACGGCCGTCGCGGCGTCGCAGCCCGCGGCCGACCCGCCGGACACCCGCCGCGTGCGAGGCACCGGGTGGTCCGCCGCCATCCCCGCGACCTGGACCGACGGGGCCGACGAGCACGGCGCCCCGATGTGGACCTCGCCGCTCCCGCCGTCGCACCCGCAGCGCCGCGCGTTCTCGGTGCAGGTGGTGCGGGGCTCGGAGACCTTCGACGAGCTGGTCGACTCGCTGCCCGAGGTCTACCGCCAGCGCGAGGCCGCCGCGAGCACCCGTCGCTTCTCCCACCTCGGGGCGCAGGCCGCGGAGGTGGAGGTGCGCTTCCCCTCGAGCGTGCAGCAGATGCCGACCTTCCTGGGGGTGTTCATCGAGGGCAACGCCGGGGTGATCGTGACTTGCGGCGGAGAGCGCGACGAGTCCGTCGAGGGCTTCTGCCGCACGGTGATCGACTCCCTCTGGATGGGCCCCAACGCCCGCGCGACCCCGCCCGGCCGCGCCCCGTCGGGCACCCGCTGGTTCGGGGGGCAGGGCCGCTACGTGCAGATCCCCGAAGGGTGGGCGCCGCTCTCGGGGATGTCCGCCCCGCAGGGCGACGCGCTCGGCGCCTCGGACGAGGGCGAGCACCACGCGGTGGTGCTGCACTTCATCAACGACCTCCAGATTCCGGCGCAGCAGGCGCTCCAGGGGGCGGTGCGAGGCATCACTGGAGACCGCGCCAACACCATCGTGCGCCAGCAGCCCTACCAGCACGGGCGCCGCGTGGGGGTGCTCGTCGACTCGACCCGCGCGGCGGTGCGCACCACCCCGACGACGCTCATCCAGTGGGTGATCCCCGCGGGGCCCGGGGCCTTCTTCACGCTCAACTGCGCGGGCCCGGCCGACGACATCGCCGCGCGACCGCAGGTCTGCCGCGACGTGCTCTCCTCCTTCGCGCCTGCGCCCGAGCGGTAAGGTCCTTGCCCGCGGGGCTGGGATGCGCCCACCATCGCCCCCCGATGAGCGCGAAGCACCGCTGGAGTCAAGGGATGTTGGCGGCCGCGCTACTCGCGGGCTGCGCCGGGTCGGACGGAGCCGTCGTCGAGACCATCGACGCCGGAGCGGCCGACGACCGGGTCGACGCCGAGGCCCCCGATGCGGGCTTCGACGCGGGCGCACCCGACGCGCCGGACGTTCCGCCTCCGCCAGCGCGCTGCGGCGACGGGGTGTGCGCTCGCCCGATGGAGGACTGCATGAGCTGTCCCCTCGACTGCAACCGCTGCCCCACCTGCGACATGGCGCCGAGCTGCACCGGGGCGCTCGCGATACCGACGGCGTCCACCGCGCTGCCCGTGTGCAACAACACCACGGCGTCGGGCGAGCAGCGCACCAACTACGCGTGCGGCACCGAGCTCGGCATGACCCCCGGCGCCACCACCTGCGCCGACCCGCAGCTCCGCTTCCGGGTGAAGGAGATCACCATCCGCCGCGGGTGGTTCGACATCCCCCGCAACCTCTACTGCGTCATCAGCGCGGAGGACGGCCGCCACTCGGAGCTGCTGCTCACGACCCCTCGCGAGGTCGCGGGCAACCAGAGCACCACGCGCATCAACCTCCCGCTCGGGCAGAGCGTCGCCTGGGGGCAGAGCGACCTCTACCGCAGCATCTCCAACATCACGATCAGCTACTCGTGCTTCCTCACCGCCAACGCCGGGGCGGCGCAGCGGGCGCTCATGGAGATCGCAGGGCGCGCGGCGATGGTCTCGCAGCACGCTGACGGCTACGGCTGGGTGTTCGGCACCGTGGCGGTGCTCGGGACCATCATCGGGAGCTCCCTCAGCGGCATCGCGGACACGCAGGTGCTCGACGTGCAGCAGACCATCTCGGCGGGCGCGCTGCTCAACCTCACCAACGGTCGCACCTGGGAGATTCGCAGCCAGCGCGGCAACATCAACCTCTCGGGCGCGTGGGACCTTCGGCTCACCATGGAGTCCTGGGGCTGCGCCGGGGTCCGCACGACGGTTCGGTGAGCTGACCGCAGCGAAGGGCCTCGCGCGCGATTGCGCCCCGCGCCGCATCCGTGGAACAGTCGGCGGCTCCACCGATGCCACCGGTTCGCCTCGACCGATTCCAGCGTGTGCGCGAGCGCGATCGCTGGGGCCTCGGGGACTGCGTCGACGCCCTCGACACCCAGCGCCGCGACGCGCCGGTTGTGCTCAAGCGCCTGCCGCCCGTCGCCGCCGATCAGCGGGAGCGCGTCGAGGCGGCGCTGCGCTCGCTCGAGCCCCTTCGTCACAGCACCATCGTCCCGGTCGAGGGCTACGGCTTCGACGGCGACGTGCCCTTCCTGGTCGTCGAGCCCGTCGAGGGGAGGAGCCTCCGCGCCTGGATCGACGAGCACGACGCCGCCCTGCGCTGGCCCGAGCTCTCCCAGGTGCGCGCCCTCTTCGACGGGGTGTGCGCCGCCGTCGCCGTCGCCCACCGGATGCGCGCGCTCGCGGGCGCCCCGGTGCTCCACGGGCTGCTCTCCCCGGAGAGCGTGATGATCTCCCGCGCGTCGGACTCCGAGAGCTGGGACGTCTCGGTGATGGACTTCGCCCTCTCCACCCTGCCGGGGGTGCTCTGGTCGCCGTCGCCCGGCAGCGCGATGTCCGACCCGCGAGCCCCGGAGCAGCTCAGCGACCCGGAGGCCGTCTCCGCCGCGAGCGACGTGTTCTCGCTGGGCGTGCTGCTGGCGTCGATGCTGGTGCCCTTCGCCTTCCCGGTGAGGCCGAGGTGCTGGGCCCACTTCGTCGAGGAGCACCCCGCGGGGGCTCGCTCGCTGCTCTCGTCGATGCGGGCGGACGTCCCCGGGGCCCTCTACGACGAGCTGGTGAAGGCCCTCTCGCTCGACCCAAGAGAGCGCCACGCGGACGCCGATCGGCTCCGCACCGCGATGCGCAGGGTGAGCTGGGAGCCGGTCGCCGAGATCGCGCCGCCGCCCCGCTTCGTCGAGCACGCAGAGCCGAAGGAGCGCGAGCGCGACGACGGACACTCCAGGCCCATGATGCGCTTGCCCTCGGCGCTGATGGCAGACCTCGGACCCTCGCCGATGAACCTCCGGGCGTCGGTTCCTACGCAGAAGATGTTCAACAGCGGGCTCGCGAGGCCCGACCTCTTCGCCGCGCCGCCTCCGCCCGAGCCGACAGACACCGCGGTCGTGATCGATCCTCCGTCCGAGGGAGCGGTCTCTCCTCGCAGCTTCGAGTCGCCGTCGGCGACCACCACGGTCGACGCGCTCCTCGCCTTCCGCCACATCGCGCGAGGCGAAGCCTTCGACGAGGCCAGCGACACGCTCTCCCTCTCGCGCTCCCAGGAGCACACCGACGCCCTGCGGCTGCCCGACGAAGACCCCTTCCCAGCCGCCGCTCCGCCCTCCGAGGAGGAGCCGCTGGTGCCTGAGAACGACCTGTTCAGCGGGGAGTTCGCCGCGCAGGAGACCGTCGTTCGACGCCCCGCCGCGAGGGTGAAGCCCGGTGCGGAGAGAGACCCCACCAGGGCGCTGATGCTGTCGCCGGAGGTGTTCGGAGCGCTGCCCGCGGAAGGCGTGCTGGTCGCCGGGGTGAAGCTGCAATCGCTGGTGTTGAAGGCGCCGCCTCGGCCGCCGGAGCGCCACGAGGAGACGCGGGTCCGGGTGGTGGCGCCCGCCGAGCGCGACTCGCTGCCGGGAGAGACGCCCTCCGATCCGTGGGCCGATGGGGCCGCCCCGCCGCCCGCCCCGCCGCCCCCGCCCCAGTGGGTGGTGGCCCCGCGGCAGCCCACGATGGCCCCTCCGGGCCCGTGGGGAGGGCTCCTGTCGTCGCCCGCGCCGATGGTCGTGGCGCCGCCGCCGCAGGCTCCGATGGCGCCTGCCGCGCCGCCCTCGTCGCTGCGGTGGCTGCTGGTCGTGGTGGCGGTGGTCGGCTTCGTGGCCTTCTCGCTGGGGGCGCTCGCGGGGCGCTGAGGGGACGCATCGTCGCAGCGACGCGCCGCTCCAACTCGCATAGCATCCGCGGTCGCCGCGCTGGGCGGCTCACCACTCGAGGGCTGTGACGCCGATGGACGTTCTGGACGTGCTTTCCAACGCGGTTCTCCCGGAGGTCTCGCTGGACTTCGCGGGCGCCGACGGGCAGCCCTGGCAGGTGGCCTTCGCGAGGATCCGCGAGGCCCTCTCGGAGCCCTACGAGTGCTCGCTCATCCTCACGCTGCCGACGCCCGGCGCAGAGCCCGATGGCCTGCTCGGGGGCGCCGCCGTGGTGGAGATCCGCCGGGGGCTTCGCTCTCGCAAGGTGCAGGGCCTCGTGCGCCGCGTGGAGGACCTCGGCACCACCGCCACGCACCGCTACGTGCGCGTCGTCGTCGTCCCGGCGCTCTGGACCCTCTCTCAGCGCGTCGACTCCCGCATCTTCCAGGACCTCCCGGTCTCCGCCATCGTGCGCAAGGTGCTCCAGTCCGCGGGCGTCTATCAGGGCGACGGGGCGGCGGTGATCCCAGGCTCGCTCGACGCGCTGCCGCCTCGCATCTACTGCGTGCAGCACCACGAGAGCGACCTCGACTTCGTGCTCCGGCTACTCCAGGAGGAGGGCATCCCCTTCTACTTCCGCCACGACGGCGAAGGCGGAGAGACCCTGGTGCTCGCCGAGGACGCCGCGCGCTGGGACGAGGTCGCCCCGATGGAGGGCGGGGCCTTCGGCGTCACCGACGCGGCGTCCCACGTGAAGCGCGGCGAGAGCGTGCAGTGGTTCGACCTCTGCGCGGCGATCGAGCCCACCAGCCGCACGGTGCGCGACTACGACTTCACCAGGCCGCGGGCGATGCTCTCGCTCACCGCGTCGCACCCCGGAGCGAAGGGAGCGCGCCCGGTCTACGACCATCCCTCGCGGCTCAACATGCACCAGTACAGCGCCGGGTCGCACACCCACGAGGCCCACGACGGCGCTCGCCAGGCGCGCATCCGCCACGAGGCGGAGCACCTCGCGACGCGCACCGGGCGGGGCCTCGGCAACGTCACGGGCTTCGCTCCGGGCTCGGTCTTCGAGGCCTCCGGGCACCACCGCTCGGACGGCGACGGGCGCTTCCTTCTCACCCGCGTCGAGCACCTGGTGCAGGCGTGGGGCGACCTCCCTGAGGACGTGCGCGCGAGCGAGCACCTCTCCGGGGCGCTGCGAGAGGCGGGCGTGTCGGGGCGCGAGGGTCGAGAGAGCGCGAGGCGCTACGTGAACCACTTCGAGTGCATCCCGGCGGCGGTGCCCTTTCGACCGGCGAGGGTGACGCCCCGGCCGCTGGTGCACGGGTCGCAGACCGCGAAGGTGGTAGGGCCTCCGGGGGAGGAGATCCACGTGGACTTCCACGGCCGCATCAAGGTGCAGTTTCACTGGGATCGGCAGGGGAGGGAGGACGAGCACTCGTCGTGCTGGATGCGCGCGGCGCAGAACTGGGCGGGGCCGAGCTGGGGCTTCGTCTTCACGCCCCGCATCGGGATGGAGGTGGTGGTGACCTTCCTCGACGGAGACCCCGACCGGCCGCTGGTGACGGGCTGCGCCTACAACGGCGAGAACCATGTTCCGTATGGGCTGCCCGGGGAGAAGAGCAAGAGCGTGATCAAGACGCGCAGCACCCCCGGCGGCAACGGCTACAACGAGCTGCGCTTCGAGGACCTCGCCGACCAGGAGGAGGTGTACCTCCGCGCCCAGAAGGACCTCAACGAGTGGGTGCTCCACGACCAGAGCACCAAGGTGGACAACAACCAGTCGCTGGTGGTCGGCAAGCACCGTACGAAGACGGTGAAGGCCAACGAGAAGAACACCATCGAGAAGAACCGCACCACCCAGGTGAACGCCAACGACTCGCTGGAGGTGAAGGACAACCTGGACATCACCGTGCACGGCTCTCGGGGCATGACCACGCAGGTCGACGAGACCTGCTACGTGCGCGCCGACGGGCGCATCGTGCTGGAGTGCGGCGGCAGCACCATCATCATGACCCCCGACTCGATCACCCTCTCGTCGCAGACCATCACGGTGCTGGGCGAGCAGGAGGTGGTCGTGCGCGGCGGCGTGGTGAAGATCAACTGAGCGGGAGGGAGACACCGATGGCGCAAGCAGGAAGGAAGGGCGATCAGGCCCACTGCCCGGCGGACTCGCACGGCTGCCCGGCGTGCCCGCACGACGTGATCGGCCCCGCGGTGGAGGGCTCGCCCGACGTGAAGATCAACGGGCGCGAGGCGCTGCGGGTGGGCGACCGGGGGGCGCACGGGGCGTGCTGCGGGCCCAACCAGTGGCAGGCGGTGGGCGGCGCTCCTGGGGTGTTCATCAACGGGCAGCGGGCGCACCGGGTGGGCGACGACGTGGCGCACTGCGGCGGCGACGGGGCGCTGGAGACCGGGAGCGCCAACGTGCTCATCGGCGACCTCGCGGGCGGCGTCGCGGTGGCGGTGGCGCACGACCAGACCATGGACATCGACTACACGGACGCGATGGGGAGGGCCATCGGGAGGGCCGTCGTGCACATCGTGTGTCCCCACAAGAAGTGGCCCGACCAGGAGTTCTCCGGGGAGGTGACACTTACCGGTCTCTGTAAAGACGCGGCGGTGCTGGTGCTCAAGCCGCTGCAGAGATTCACCACCGACTGA
>JADJAE010000174.1 GCA_016704445.1 Deltaproteobacteria bacterium | reverse complement strand
CACGTTGCCCAGCGCGGCGAAGACCGACGCCTTCACCCCCGGGTGCGCCGACTCCAGCTGCCCCAGCAGCGCCTTCACCTGCTTGCGCTGCGCCTGCGACTGCGAGCCGCACAGGTTGCACGGCAGGATCGGGAAGCCCCGCTCCACCGCGTACTCCGCGAGCCACTCCTCGGAGCACCCGATCATCGGGCGGATCACCACGTTGGCCCCGTCGTCCGAGCGCAGCCGCGCCGGCATCGCCGCCACCTTGCCCGCGAAGAACAGGTTGAGCAGCAGCGTCTCGATGGCGTCGTCGCGGTGGTGGCCGAGCGCGATCTTGGTGCACTTGAGCTCCGTCGCCGCGCGGTAGAGCACGCCCCGCCGCAGCCGCGAGCAGAGCGCGCAGTACGTCGCCCCCTCCGGGACCTTGTCGACGACCACGGAGTACGTGTCCTCGCGCAGCACGTGCCACTCGCCGCCCTGGGCCTCCATCCACGCTCGCAGGGGGGCGCCGTCGTAGCCCGGCTGCCCCTGGTCGAGGTGCACCGCCACCAGCTCGTACTTCACCGGCGCGCGGCGCTGGAGGATGCGCAGCACCTGGTGCATCGCGTAGCTGTCCTTGCCGCCGGAGAGCGCAACCATCACCCGGTCGCCCTCCTCGATCAGCCCGTGCTCCACGATGGCGCGCCCCGCCTCGCGCACGATGCGTCGCTCCAGGGGCGATCCGGTACCGACCGCCGGCGCGGACACCGCTCAGCCCTCCCGGGCGTGCAGCGAGCGCGACCGGGCGCGGCGCACCCGCGACACCACCCAGAACATCGCCGACAGCACGAAGAGCACCGCCGCCACGGAGAGCACCGGCACCACCACCTCGCGGTGCCGCCCCAGGTGCAGCCGGTCGATGGCCGCGAAGCGACCGAACTTCGCCCGCAGCCAGCCCCGCATCCCGGTGCCCTGCCCCTGCGCGACGTCGCCGCTCGCCCGCCGGCAGCCGGCGCGCCCGCTCGGCCTCGGCCACCACCGCCGCGGGCGTCTCCTGCACCACCGGCGCCGCCGCGGCCGCCGCCACCGGGGCGGGAGCCAGCACGCCGATGTGGTTGATGACCTCGCGCTCCCAGCCGCGCGAGGGGCGGTTCACCACGCCGCCTTCGCCGCCGACGTACATCGTCGTCGAGCCGCCGCCGTCGAGGTTGATCGCGCGCGCGGCGCCCAGCTCGATCATGAGCTCGGCCATCTCCGTGAGCGTGCCCCCGTGGCTCGTCGCCCGACGCCCGTCCACCGTCACCAGGATCACCTTGCGCCCGTCTTCGGACACCCCCACCGCCGAGCGCGGCTCGCGGCTGAAGGTGCGCGGGAAGGTGTAAAGCTCCTGGGCGATGTGCCCGCTGTCGACGATCATCGGGCGGCCCGACACGCCGTCGGTGATGCGCCGCCGGCTGGCCTGCACCACGTCGCTGGGCGGCGACACGAAGGCCCGACCCGTGGCCGTCACCGCGAAGAACCCGTGCTCCGCGTCGTCGCTGCCCCAGATCTGCCCGCCGCCCGCCGCGAGCCCCTCGGCCCCCTGGCCGAAGAGGCCCCAGAAGCCGCCGTTCATGGCCGCGGAGAGGTTGGCGTCGCGCGCGTAGGCGCTGGTGCTCTTCCAGCGCTCGCGCGGGGGCGTGCAGCGGATCTGCACCCCCGGCACGTCGAGGTCGATCACCAGCGCGTGAAACTCCGCGGGCGCCGGGGTCGTGCGGTGGAGGTGGCGGAGCCCTGGGTTGGGCGTGGTCCACACGTCGACCGCCGAGGCGGGCATCGCGTAGCAGGTGAGGGTCAGCGCCCAGGCGAGCGCCTTCTTCCCGGCGCTGTGATAGAGGGTTCGCACTGGATCGGTCCTCGAATGCCGCGCACGCTTGCCACACCACCCCTGCACCGTCAATCGCTGGTCCATCTGGTCTCCGTCATCGTGGCCTGCGTTGCATGCCGCGATCCAGAAACCGTCCGCCCCCCGAGGTCGCCGTGAGGGTCGCCCCCGCCGCAACGACTGCCGCCACCGCGATGGATGCGGGCCCGCGCTCCCGCCTCGGCCCCCCGATGGTGCGCCCCGCCTCCTCCGACGCGGGCGTATGGACACGCGGCCGTGGCTTCCTGGGCGGCGATGACGCCGCGCAGCTCGCCCGCCTCTGCAACGCCCCCATCGCGCGCATCGAGCGCAACCGCGGCGGCAGCACCCTCTCCTTCCGCGTCTGGCTCACCGGCGGGCAGCGCGCCCTCTTCAAGCCGCAGCAGCGCGCCGAGGTCGCCAACTACCGCGCCGAGCTCGCGGCGTACCGCCTGGGCCGGCTGCTCGACCTGCACCGCACGCCCCCCGCCTGCGGTCGGCTCGTGCCGAGGGAGACCCTCCAGCGGGCGGCCGACGCCTCGGGCGACACCGCCTTCTCGCAGCGGGTGATGACCGAACTGCTCGGGCGCGCCGAGGCCGTCCCCGGGGCGATGCTCCTCTGGGTGCCCGGGTCGCTCGAACCCGTCCCCGGCGTCGAGCGCTACGCCCAGCTCCTCGACATCACCCGAACGCTCCCTCCCTCGGACGTGAGCCTCGCCGCCGAGCTCTCCGCCCTGCTGCTCTTCGACTTCCTCGAAGACAACGTCGACCGATGGTCCGGCGGCAACATCCTCCGCCCCCGCGCCGCGGCCGGAGAAGCCCCCGGCGCCGATGCTCTTCATGGACAACGGAGCGTCGTTCAGCGCCATCAACGGCGGCCTCGGCGCGAGGCCCAGCGACCAGGCCGCCCGCCTCGACCACGTGCAGCGCTTCTCCCCGTCGCTGCTGCGCGCGCTCCGCGGGCTCACGGCGCAGTCCCTCCACGGGGCCATGGCCGAAGACCCGCTGGGGCCCTGCCTCTCCGAAGCGCAGATCCAGGCGGTGCTCACCCGCCGCGATCGCATCGTCGCGCACGCCGACGAGGTGGCCGCCGCGCACCCTCAGTCCGACGTCTTCGCCTTCCCGTAGCGTTGCGTAAATCACGCTCGGCGCTAAGGTCGGAGTGATGTCCAACGTGCTCACCCTGGCCGAAGCAAGACGAGCCTGGCGAGCGCGTCAACACCTCGCCGCGGGCGCTCCGCTGCCCCTCGCCGAGCTGGTCACCGCCATCGGCGGCGTGCCCTGCCCCGTAGGCGCTTCGCCCGCCATCGCCCTCTTCGCCCGCCACGCGATCACCCAGCGCGGCGAGCTCGACCAGGCCCTCTTCCGCGACCGCACGCTCGCGCTGGTGCCCGGTCCCCGCGGCCTCTCGTGGGTGGTCTCCGCGGCCAACGCCCCCGCGGTGCGCGCCTTCGCCGTCGCCGAGCACGCCGCCCGCGAGGCCCGCCTCGCCGCCGCCTGCGGGCTCTCCTCGCGCGACCTGCTCAGCACCCGCGACGCCATCCGGGCCGCGCTGGCCAGGCCCCGCACCTCCGACGCCCTGCGCGACGCCCTCCCCCGCGAGGCCCGGCGCGACCTCGGCGAGCCCGGCCGCCGCGCCGCATGCGTCACCCTCGCGGGCCTGGTGCTGCGAGGCATGTGGGCCGTCGGCGAGGTCGACCGCGAGCCCGCCGAGGGGCGCATCGACCGCGACCCGTGGCGCTACCGGCTCGACCCGATGCCCAAGGTGGTTCCGCCCGCGGCCGAGGCCGTGCCGAAGCTCAGCCTCGACTGGATCAAGGCCCACGCCCCCGTCTCCGTGCGCGCCTTCGCCGCGGCCTTCGGCATCGCCAACAGCCGCGCCGTCGCGGCGCTCAAGCCCCACAAGCTGCGCAGCGTCTCCATCGAGGGCCTGGCCGGCGAGCACCTCGTCCCCGAAGACTTCGCGGTGCCCGAGGCCGACGATTCCATCGCCGTCGACCTGCTGCCGGTGCGAGACCCGCTCGTCGACGCGCGCCCCGACCTCGCGGGGCTCTGCTCGCCAGACATCGCCCGCTCGTCGCTGGTGCGGCAGGGCAACATCGCCCCGCTCATCCTCGTCGACGGCGCCGTGGTCGGGACATGGGCCTTCGACGCCGCCCTCTCGCAGCTCCGGGCGCGACCCATCGTGCCGTGGAGCCCCGCGCTGAGCGCGGCCATCGACGCGCACGCCGAGGCCCTCGCCGGCTTCATCGCGAGGGAGCTCGACCCGCCGACGCTGCACCTCGCGGTCGCTCTCCGCGCGCCTGCTCCGCGCAGCGCGAGCGCCGACCTCGAGCTCTGACCCCCGCGCGCATCCCTTGACCGCCGCGGCCCTCCTCGCGCATCAACCGCCCCTTCCATGCGCACTCCCCTCGCGGCCTTCGGCGTCCTGATCCTGGTCGGGTGCGAGCGACCCACGGCGCCGCCACCAACGCCCCCCGACGCCCCCGAGCGCAGACGCGTCCGCGCGAAGGGCGGTGGCGCCCTGCGAGCTCGCCGAGGGGCTCGGCCGCAAGGTGTTCGACCGCGCCTCCGACGGCGGCGTCGACCTCGCGCCGCTGCGACGAAGCTTTACCCAGCGCTGTATTCCCGACGCGACCGGAGGCCGGGCGTGGGCGCTGGTTCCGGAGCGGGTGCGCCTCGAGGGGCGCGGCTGGTGGGCCCGCTACGCGCTGATGCGCCTCGGCCACGACAACGCCCGCTTCTCCTCGTGGCCCGCCGCCCCCGCCGAGGACGAGGCCGCCGCCAGCGCGACGCCCTTCAACCTCTGGAACCAGCCCGGCGACTCCGAGGTCGAGGTCGAGTCGATGACCGCCTTCGACTACGACCGCGACGGCTCGCCCGAGCTCGCCCTGACCCTGCGCACCAGCAACCACGAGGGCCCCACCTTCCAGCACGCCCACGTCTGGACCTTCACCGAAGGCGGCGTCTTCCTCTACGAGCGCACCCTCGGAGCGCGCCTCCACGGCGTGCGCGACGTCGACGGCGACGGCCGCCCCGACCTGCTCACCCACGGCCCCTACGACGAGCCGAGCGTCCTCTGCGGATCTGAGTTTCCTTCGCAGGTCACCGGTCCCGAGCTCGCCCTCCACTCGCTGCCCGACGGCAGCTTCTCCGCGACCGACCCCGCCGCCCGCGCCTTCGCCCTCGCCGCCTGCCCCGCCCGCCCCGCTCGCCTCCTCGCGCGCACCGCCGAGGGGGCCGTCGACAACGACGGCACCGCCCGCAACGTCGCCTGCGCCCGCCTCTGGGGAGCGCCCGAGGCCGAGGTCGAGGCCGCCGTGCGGCGCGAGTGCCCGACGCCCGACGCGGAGGCCCCCTGCACCGGCTGCGAGGACGTCGAGCTGCTCCTGCGCTGGGCCCACGTGGCGCCGCCGCTCACGCTCTCCGCGACCCCTTAGTACATCCGCGCCGCCGGGATTCGACGCCGCAGGGCCCGACCGGCGATCGGCGTCGGGATACATTGCACCCGTGTCCGACCGGGGCTGCCGCTCGACCCGCCGTCTTCGCTCCGTGGCCGCGCTCCTGGCGGCGCTCTGCGCGCAGGGCTGCGGCGAGGCGCCCGGCCCGGCGACGCCGTGGAGGGTGGTGCGCGAAGACCCCACCGACGTGCCGATGCGAGGGCTCTCCCCGGAGGAGCAGTCGGGCTTCGACCGCGGGGATGTCCTCTTCGCGCGGCAGTACCTGCCCTCGCAGGGCCTCGGTCCGCTCTTCGTGCGCTCGTCCTGCGAGAGCTGCCACGCGAGCGACAGCCGCGGCCCGGGCTTCGTCGAGCGCGCCATCGCCGTGACCAATGACGGCTACACCCCCGCGATGGACCAGTCGCTGATGCCCTTCGGCCCGGTGCTGCGGCCCTACTTCGTCGCCCCGGCCACCCGCGGCCTCGACGCTCCCCCGCAGGGAACCCCCGGCCTCCTCCGCTCGCTCCGGCTGGGCCCGGCGGTCTTCGGCCGCGGCTGGATCGAGGCCGTCGACGACGCCGAGCTCCTCCGCGTCGCCGACGAGCAGCAGCGCGCGGGGAGGGTACACGGCCGCGTGCCCCGCCTCGCCGACGGTCGCATCGGCCGCTTCGGGCTGAAGTCCCGCGTCGCCACCCTGGAGGAGTTCGCCGCGGACGCCTACCGCGGCGACATGGGCCTGACCTCGCCGCTCCACCCCACCGAAGCCCCCAACGCCGATGGGCTCACGGACGATCAGCTCCCCGGGGTCGACCTCGACATCACGGCGGTGCGCGACGTCGGCGCCTACCTCCGCGCCCTGGCGATGCCCCGCCGCGAGGGCCTCGACGCCCGAGGCCGCGAGCTCTTCGAGCGGGCCCGCTGCTCCGACTGCCACGCCCCCTCGCTGCGCACCCGCGCCGACGCGAGGCCCTCGCCGCTCGCCTCCGCCGACGCGGCCCTCTACTCCGACCTGCTGCTCCACGACATGGGCGCCTCGCTCGCCGACGGCTCCGTCGAAGGCGCCGCGGGCCCTCGCGACTGGCGCACCGCGCCCCTGATGGGGCTCCGCTTCTTCCGGTCGTACCTCCACGACGGCCGGGCCCGCACCCTCGAGGAGGCCATCCGGATGCACCGCGGAGACGGCTCGGACGCCAACGGATCCATCGACGCCTTCGAGGCCCTCCCTCCCTCCGAGCGCGCCGCGCTGCTCGACCACGTGGGGCGGCTGTGAGGGCCCGCGTCGCCCTGCTCGCGCTCGCCTCGCTCTCCGTCGCGTGCGGCGACCCCGAGCCCGCCGACCCGAGGCAGGCCGCCCTCGCCGCGGTGAAGTCCGCCCTCACCGCCGACCTCGCCTCGCTGGTCGCCTCCGCGCGGGCCCTGCGGTCCGCCGCCCCGGCGCCCGACGCCGACGGCTGGAGCGCAGCCCGCGACCCAGGCTCCGTCGACGCCCTCCGCTCACGGTGGCGCGAGACCCGGGCGGCCTATGAGCGCATCGAAGGAGCCATCGCGGTGCTCTTCCCCACCCTCGACTACTCCGCCGACGAGCGCTACGACGGGCAGCTCGCGGAGATCCGCTCGCGCCGCGACGACGACCTCTTCGACGGCGACGGGGTCACCGGGATGCACGCCATCGAGCGCATCCTCTGGGCGGACTCTCACCCGGCGAGGGTGGTGCAGTTCGAGCGCGCGCTGCCGGGCTACGTGCCTGCGGCCTTCCCCGCGACGGCGCAGCAGGCGGCGGCCTTCCGCGACGGGCTCTGCGCGAGGCTGCTGCGCGATGTCGAGCAGATGCAGCGGGAGTTCGCCCCGGTGGCGCTCGACCCCTCCGCGGCCTTCCGAGGCGTGGTGGGGTCGATGGAGGAGCAGGCCGAGAAGGTGGAGAAGGCCGCCAGCGCCGAGGAGGAGTCCCGCTACGCCCGGGCTACGCTCTTCGACATGCGAAGCAACCTCGAGGGAGCCCGGTCGGCGTGGGCGGCCTTCCGCCCGTGGGTGCTCTCCCGCGGCGACGCGGCGCTGGCCGGCGCCATCGACGCGCGCTTCTCCGCGGTGGCCTCGCGCTACGCGGCCATCCCTGGCGACGCGATCCCCCCGGTGCCCGAAGGGTGGAACCCCGACATGCCCACGGAGCAGCACCTGCGCTCGGACTTCGGTCAGCTGCGGGCCTTCGTGCTGGCCGAGAGCGACCCCGCGCACGTGGGCGGCCTCGTCCACCAGATGAACCGCGCGGCCGACCTGCTCGACATCCCGAGGCTGCCGTAGATGCGCCGCGCGATCGTCGCGGTGGCGCTGGCCCTGGGCTGCGGCGGAGGCGACGGGCCCGCGGAGCCCGGAGGCTTCATCGCGCTCACCGATCACTTCAGGGACTTCCGATCGTGGCCCCGCGTCGCCGTGGGCGAGGACGCGCTGAGCGCCCACCCCGAGGGCCCTCGCTTCGTCTACGCCAGCCAGAGCCCTCCGCCAGCGGGGGAGCCCTATCCCGTGGGAGCGATCCTGGTGCACTCCATCGAGCAGAGCGAGGACCCTGCCTCGTGGGAGCTCTTCGCGATGGTGAAGCGGGGCGGCGGGTACAACCCCGAAGGGGCCGTCGGGTGGGAGTTCTTCCGGCTGGGCTTCAGCACCCGAGGGGTGCCGGTGATCCTCTCTCGCGGGCTCACCCCGACCGAGGGAACGCCCTATGGAGGAGGGGTCGGCCCGACCGCCCAGGGATCGGGCTGCAACCGCTGCCACGCCGCGCCCGGCACCGAGCTCGACGACCACATCCTGTCGCCGCTGTTTCGCCCGGGCGCCTCTCGCTGAACCCTACAGCTCCGTCGACGATCCATCCCACGCGAAGAGCCGCTCGTTGGGCGAGGCCAGGGACATTCGCAGCAGGTCGACCTCCGCCCGGGTCGCCATCGCCTGCCCCGCCAGGAAGCTCAGCAGCGCCTTGATGGGCGGCGCGGGCTCCGGCGGCTCGACCGTGCCCCGCGGGGGCGAGATCACCACCGGCCGCTCGGCCAGCTTCGTCTCCGAGAGCGAGCGCACCCGGGCGAGCGCCACGTCGAAGCCTCCCAGGTGGTCGACCAGCCCGAGGGCGTGCGCGTCGGCCCCGGCGTAGACCCTCCCTCGCGCCAGCGGCTCGACCTCGCCCACGTCGCGCCGTCGACCGCGCGCCACGATGCCCACGAAGTCGTTGTACGACCCGTCGATCTCCCGGTTGAAGGCCGCCCGCTCGTCCTCGCTCCACCCCCGGAAGGGCGACAGCATATCCGCCCGCTCTCCACGGCGGATCACCTCGTGGTTCACCCCGAGCTTCTCCAGCATCCGCGACGCGAGCAGCCGCATCGCGATGACCCCGATGGAGCCCGTCACCGTCAGCGGCTGGGCGATGATCTCCTGCGCCAGCGCCGCGACGTAGTACCCGCCGCTCGCGGCCACGTCGGAGAAGTACGCCACTACGGGCTTCTTCTCCTTCAGCCGCTCGACCTCGTGGGCGATCATGTCGCTGCCGAGGGCGCTGCCCCCGCGAGAGTCGACGTAGAGCACCACCGCGCCCACCCGGGGGTTGGCCCTCGCCGCGCGAATCGCCGCGCCCACGCGCCGCGCGTCGGCCACGCCGTGCACCGTCGACTGCGACGACGACACGATCGCCCCGCGCACCTCCACCACGCCCACCCGGGGGCCGTCCCACATCCTGTCGAAGTGCATCACCCGGCTCAGCGCCAGGTACATCGCGGCCTTCACCAGCTTGGGCTTGCCGTTCGAGCTCTCCAGGTGCCCAGGGAGCTCGTCCTCGTAGGCGAGCGCGTCGATGAGCCCCTCGCGCACCGCGTCGGGCGCCCGGTAGGGGCTGCTCTCCACCAGCGCCCGGGCGCGGTTCTCGTCGATGCGCCGACCGTCCGCCATCGCCCCGAGCAGCGCCGCGTGGAGCCGGTCGAGCAGCGCCTCCAGCTGCTTGCGGTTGGGCTCGGAGTAGCCGTCGCGGCTGAACTGCTCCGCCGCGCTCTTGAACTCCTTGCGCGCGTAGACCTCCGTCTCCAGGCCCCCGCGCTCGAGCAGCCGCCGCACGAAGGTGGTCTGCGCCGCGTAGCCCAGCGGGCCCAGCGACGACTGCGGCGTGAGCAGCACCTTGTCGGCCGCCAGCGCCACGAAATACTCCCGGGTGGTGCCCCCGTCGGGCAGCCACGCCACCACCTTCTTGCCCGCCGCGCGCAGGCTCTGGATCACCTCACGCAAGCCCGTCGCGACGGCGCTGCCGCAGGCGAGCGCCTCGACCCGCAGCAGCACCCCGTCGACGTTGGAGTCGGCCGAGATGGCCTCGGCGAGCTCTCTCAGCACCGCCAGGGTGAGCACCGGCTTGGGCCTCGCGCCCCGGAGGATGATCTGCGCGGGGTGCGCGAAGTGCGAGAAGGGCCGCTCGATCTCCGTGACGGTGCCTTCGAGGGTGAGGGTGATCCACGTGCCTCTGGGCGCGAGGGCCGCGCGGCGCGCCGCGGAGAGGGGATAGAGCGCGGCGCGGAGGGAGTTGGAGACGATGGTGCTGATCATCGGGCGCGAGCCTAAGGCCGCCCCCCGCGATCGTCACGGTGCCTTCAATCGAACCCGATGAGCAGCCCCGGTGCGCGGGTGGTGACCGCCCCGCGGCCCGCCCAGAGCGCGAGCCCCTCGGCCGCCGCCGCCTCGGTGACGACGCTCACCGCGACGTGGCCGTCGATGAGGTCGAGGCCCGCGAGGCGCCCGTGCACGCTCACATAGAACACCCCGTCGAGCGCCACGCTGAGGTCGCTGGTCGGGGGCGCAGGCACCGCGAAGCGCCCGCGCCGGCGGCCGTCGCCGAGGGCGAAGCCCTGGAGCGTGAGGTCGGCCACCTGCCAGAAGACGTTGTTGTCGATGGCCCCGCAGCCCTCCACCGAGCGCGGCGGCGCGGGCACCGTCCAGAGGTCCGTCCCGGTCGAGCGCAAGAGGGCCCTCGGAGCGCCGGTCACCCCCGTCGTCGCGAAGGCCGGCACCACCACCACCGGACCGGTCGTGACCACCGGGCACGCGCTGCGGTACGGCAGCACCTTCTCCCAGCGCGAGCGCAGCGCCGACGGGGTCCTCGCGACGAGCCTCGTCGTGGGCCGGGCGTCCACGGTGTAGAGCAGGTCGCGCTCGGCGGAGGCGAGGTTGGTCACCGCGCCCGACAGCGGGATGCGTGGCCCCGACTCGCCCGAGGGGAGCCGCACCGCGTGCAGCGACCCGGCGCCGTCGTGCATCCACCACGAGCCGTCGACCAGCGCCCCCGCCCAGCGGGCCCGCAGCGCCTCGGAGGTGAAGGTCGTGCGGAAGCGCTCGCGCCCGTCGCGCGCGTCGAGGGCCACGAGGCCCCCCCGCCCGGTCTCCGCGCAGGGCCGCTGCGCCACGCCCGGCGTGTCGGCGCCCCGCCTCGCGCAGTGGGGGATCGTGTCCACCAGCACCAGTCCGTCGGCCAGCTCTACGGGCTCGCCGTGGAGTCCGCCCACCGGGACGTGCCACCGCAGCGTCCCGTCGCGCAGGTCGAAGGCGAACACCTCGCCGTCGCTGGGGCCCTCGTCCTCCCGTCGCACCGCGCTCACGAAGACCGTGCGCCCGTCCGTGGCTGGCTCGCCGTAGGGCGTGCGCGGGGTGAAGTCGTAGCGCCATCGCTCGATGCCCCTCGGCCTCGGGCCGTGGGTGAGCGAGCGCCACCGCGGCTGCGATCCTTCGCCCGCCCGGGTCGGCGCGATGGCGGGCGTCTCCCCCTCGGGCTCCGCGGCGGCGCCGTCGGCCGGCGTGGCGTCGCTGTTGGGTGCCGCCTCCGCGCGGCGGCTCTTGTGACGACAGCCCGTCGCCGCGAGCGCGAGCAGCACCCACCCCAGGCGCATGGCGTCTCAGCCGCCCTGCGGCGCGTGGCTCGCCGCGTCCGAGCGGGCGCCTCGCAGCGCTCGCTCGATGCTGGCGCGCAGCGTGTCGGCGTCGGTGAGCCCCTCGAAGCGCTCGACGCCCACGTAGAGCGTCGGCAGCCCGGAGACTCCGGCGGAGCGGGCGTCGTTCATGTCGCGCTCGAGCACCGCGTCGGGGCGGCGCGAGGCGAGGCAGGCGCGCCAGGCGTCCATGTCGACCCCGGACTCTCGCACCACGCGCTCGCACCCGGCGGGCGTGAGGTCTTCGGCGCGGAAGAGCGCGGCCGCCACGGCGTCGCCCCGCCCCTGCTCCTCGGCGCAGCAGGTGGCCCTCGCGGCGTCGCGGGCGTGCTCGTGGAAGGAGAGCGGGACGTTCTTGCGGATGACGCGGACGCGCGAGCCGTAGGAGGCGAGCACCGGCGCGAGGGCCTCCTGCTGGCGGCGGCAGAAGGGGCACTCGAAGTCGACGAACTCCACGATGGTGGCGACGTCGCGCTCCTGCAGCCGCGCGATGACCTCAGGGAGCGGCGCGATGGTGGGGGAGTTGGGGCCGATGGGTCGGTTGTGCATCGGGCGGGAGAGCCCGTAGCCCAGCGGAAGCAGCACCGCCAGCAGGGCCGCGCCGGTGACGGCGTAGGAGGGCAGCCTGCGCTTCGGGGCGGGCTCGTCGGCCGGGAGCACGTCCATGCGGAGGCTCATGGCGAGGGCGCCCGCGACGAGGGAGGAGGCGTCGACGGTGAGGCAGTAGACGCACCAGTGATGGAGGATGAGGCCCTGGATGGCGACGAGGGCGACGCCCGCGACGACGCCGAGGAGGCCGAGCGAGGCCAGCAGGCGGCGGGCGCGCTCGCGAGCGCCGAGCAGCGAGGCGCCGAGCAGGGCGACGAAGAAGAGCACGCCGGGGATGGGCAGCGGGACGCCGAAGGGGCGCGCGAAGACCGAGTGGCGCACGGCGTCGCAGCCGGAGCCCTGGTCGGCGCAGAACACCGGAGGGCGTATGTAGTCGACCATCAGCATCGCGGAGGCGGCGAGCCCGACGAGGCAGATGGCCTGGAGCGCGAGCTCGCGGGCGCTGCGGTCGGGGCGGCTCGGGGCGGCGGGAGGAGGGGCGTCGTCGGTCGTCATGGGTGGTCTGTAGGTTTCGGGGGAGATATAGCGCTTCGGAGGGTCGGTGGGGCGTTGCCCGGGATGTGCTTTGACCCCATCGCTCTCGCTGTGGTAGTGGGGCGCCGCCCTGACGACCTGACCGCCTCACGCGCAGCAGAACGCGCGCCGCTCGCTAAGGAACACGACGATGGCAGAACTTCCGACCGGACGCATCACCCAGATCATCGGCCCCGTCATCGACGCGGAGTTTCCCCCCGGCGGCGTGCCGGCGATCAACTCGGCGCTTCGGGTGACCAACAAGTCCATCAGCGACGAGCCCTGGAACCTGGTCTTCGAGGTCGCCCAGCACCTCGGCGAGAACACGGTCCGCGCGATCGCCATGGACTCCACCGACGGCCTCGTGCGCGGCGCGGAAGTGATGGCGACCGGCGCCCCGATCATGATGCCGGTGGGCCCCGAGACCCTCGGTCGCATCCTCAACGTGATCGGCCAGCCCGTCGACGAGGCGGGTCCGGTCAACGCCAAGAAGTTCCGCCCCATCCACCGCGCTCCGCCGTCGTTCACCGACCAGAGCACGAAGGAAGAGATCCTCGAGACGGGCATCAAGGTCATCGACCTGCTCGCCCCCTACAAGAAGGGCGGCAAGATCGGCCTCTTCGGCGGCGCCGGCGTGGGCAAGACCGTGCTCATCATGGAGCTCATCAACAACGTGGCGAAGGCCCACGGCGGCGTGTCCGTGTTCGCCGGCGTCGGCGAGCGCACCCGCGAGGGCAACGACCTCTTCGTCGAGATGACCGAGTCCAAGCTCGGCGACGGCAAGACCTCGGTCATCTCCAAGACCGCGCTGGTCTACGGGCAGATGAACGAGCCCCCGGGTGCGCGCGCCCGCGTCGCCCTCTCGGCGCTCACCGTGGCGGAGTACTTCCGCGACGACGAGAACCAGGACGTGCTGCTCTTCGTCGACAACATCTTCCGCTTCACCCAGGCGGGCTCCGAGGTGTCGGCGCTCCTCGGCCGCATCCCGAGCGCCGTGGGCTACCAGCCCACGCTGGCCACGGAGATGGGCGCGCTCCAGGAGCGCATCACCTCGACCAAGAACGGCTCGATCACCTCGGTGCAGGCCGTGTACGTGCCCGCCGACGACCTCACCGACCCGGCGCCCGCGACGACCTTCTCGCACCTCGACGCGACGACGGTGCTCTCCCGCGCCATCTCGGAGATGGGCATCTACCCGGCCGTCGATCCGCTGGACTCCACCTCGCGCATGCTGCAGCCGCAGTACGTGGGCGAGCGTCACTACAGCGTCGCCCGCCAGGTGCAGGAGACCCTCCAGCGCTACAAGGCCCTGCAGGACATCATCGCCATCCTCGGCATGGACGAGCTCTCCGAGGACGACAAGCGCACCGTGGCCCGCGCGCGGCGCATCCAGCGCTTCCTGTCGCAGCCCTTCTTCGTGGCGCAGCAGTTCACCGGGCTCGAGGGCGCGCTGGTTCCGCTGAAGGACACCATCGACGGCTTCGAGGAGATCCTGTCGGGCGGGCTCGACGCGCTCCCCGAGCAGGCCTTCTACCTGAAGGGCGGCATCGCGGACGTGAAGAAGGCCGCCGAGCAGCTCTCCAAGGCCGGCTGAACAGGAGCGCTTGACCGATGACCATGGACACCGACCTCGCCACGGGACCGCTCCGCAGCGGCGTTCTTCGCCTCGATGTGGTGACGCCCGCGGGCGTCGCGGTGCGCAAGGACGTCGACCAGGTCGAGGCCCCCAGCGTGGATGGTGAGTTCGGCGTGCTGCCGGGCCACCTCCCGCTGCTGGCCGCGCTTCGCGCCGGCGTCGTGCGCTACCGCTCCGAGGGCAAGACCTTCGTGCTCGCGGTGGGCGCCGGCTTCGCCGAGGCGGGCGGGGATGCGATGACCATCCTCACCGACCGCTGCCTCGACGCGAAGGACGTCGACCTCGCGAAGACCCGCTCCGACCTCGACGCGGCCTCGAAGAAGCTCGACGCCTTCGCCGGAGCACAGGAGGGCGCCGAGTTCGAAGAACTCTCTCGCTCGGCCCAGTGGTTCCAGGCGCAGCTCGACGCGGCCCGCGAGTCCGGCCGCGGCTGAGCCTTCTCTCCCTCTCCCTCTCCCAACCCTCCAATCCATCCCTCACGCCATCCCAGCGCGCCTCACCCGTAGCGAAGCGGAGGGGGCGTCCGACCACGCCCACCCAACGCGCTTCTCTACCAGGTCGTCAGCGCCGGTATGGATTGCCCAGGTCGGGCGCGTCCGGATCGGGAGCGGCAGGCGTCGGAAGCACCCGCGTCGGCGGAGCCTCCAGCGCCGCAGGCACTGCCATCGGCGCAAGCTGATCGGCCAGGCTCTGCTCGCCGCGTCGTGAGCGTCGACGACGATGGCTGCGCCCGGCAGGCTCCTCCTGCGGAGCCGCGGCGGGAGCTGGTGTCGGAGCAGGCGCAGGCACCGGAGCCGCGACCGGAGGCGGCACAGGCGCGGGCACCGGAGCCGCGACCGGAGCGGGAGCAGGCACTGGAGCCGCGACAGGAGCGCGCACAGGAGCGCGCACAGGCGCAGCAACCGGAGCCGCGACCGGAGCGGGCGCGGGCGCTGGAGCGACCGCTGCGGGCCTCGCCGGGGGGGCGATCACCGCGGGAGTCGATGTCTGGTGGTTGCGCAGCGTCCAGGCGATGGCGGCGCCGCCGAAGATGGCCACGATGACCATCCCCAGCGCGAAGGCCATCACGTTGCTGCGGCGCTCGTTGCCGGGCTGCGCGGGGTAGGTCCCCGTCGGAAGCGCCGACTGTGGCGGCGCACCCAGGGACCACGGCTGCTGCGGACCGGAGAGCGGACCGAAGGGCGACGAGGGGGCGACGTACTGCCCCATCGGGCCAGATCCCTGCACCGGGGGGAGCGGAGCGAAGGAGGGCGTCGGGGCGGGGCCCTGCATCGGCGACGGACCCGACGGGTACCGCTGCGGCGCCACGCCCATGGGCTGCATCGGCGACGGACCCGAGACCGATCGCTGCGGCGGCGCCATCTCCCCCGAGGGCTCCGGCGCGATCTCCTCGATGTCGTCTTCGAAGTCCCCATCGGGCTCCGGCGCGGGAGCGATGGGCTGGCCCCCGTTGAGCCGCAGCCGCTCCATGATCGCCTCGATGGGAGCGCTCTCCACGATGGTCGAGTCGGCGCTGGGCTGATCGAACTCCGGCGCGGTCTGCGCGGGCTCGCCGTGCCCCCACGACTCGTGCGGCGAGGGGACGGCCATGGTGGCCATCTCCTCGTCGAAGTCCTGCTCGTAGGTGAGCGCCACCGGAGCCGCGGCGGCCGGCGCCCTCCCCATCGGACCCATCCCCATCACCGTGGCCCTCTGGGCTCTCGGCGCGGGGGCGGGCGTGGTCGCTGCGGCGCGCAGCGGCAGCTTCGTCGGCGCGGCGTGGGTCGCCCTCGGCGCCGGCGCCGTCGCCGGTCGCTGTGGTTGTGGCTGCGGTTGTGGCTGCGGTGCGATGCCGGCCATGGTGGGCGCCCGGAAGCGCTGCCCTGGAGGCGGCATCGCGGGGGAGGGCGTCGGCGCCCTCGCGGGCTGCTGCTGCATGGGCTCGTGCGGGATGTCGAGGGCCTTGAAGCTCCCGGTGCTGGCGCTCTCGGCGGTGGGCGGCAGCCCGTTGGCGATGCGGCCGCGCTCGCGCTGGATGCGCTCGCCGCAGATCTTCTGCAGGTACGACGCGACGGTGCGGTGGTTGCCCGGGCCGCCGAGCACCTTGGTGGCGCGCTCGATGGCGTCGGCGAACTCGTGCGCCGAGCTGTAGCGGTTGTTGGGGTCGCGCTCGAGGGCCTTCATCACGACCTGCTCGAGGCTCGCGGGCACCGACGGGGCGGCGTCGCGCAGCCGGGGGATGGGCTCGAACAGCAGGTGGTTGAGCACCTCCACGTCGCTGTCGCCGTGGAAGAGCCGGCGGCCGGCGAGCAGCTCCCAGACCACGATGCCCATGGCGAAGAGGTCGACGCGGCGGTCGATCTCCTGACGGCGCGTCTGCTCCGGGGCCATGTACGAGATCTTGCCCTTGAGCTGCCCGTCGCGGGTCTGCGTGAGGCGCGAGCCGGCCTTGGCGATACCGAAGTCCGTGAGCCGCGCGGCGCCGTCGGTGCCCAGCAGGATGTTCTGCGGGCTCACGTCGCGGTGCACCAGGTTGAGGAACTCCCCGTTGTCGTCGATGAGGTCGTGCGCCGCCTGGAGGCCGCCGAGGATGTCGAGGGCGATGCGCGCCGCCACGGGCACCGGGATCTTCTCCCCCAGCTTCTGCGCCGTGCGCGAGAGCGTGAGCAGCGTCACGCCCTCGATGTACTCCATGACGATGTAGAGCCCCTCGGCGTCTTCGACGTCGAGCGTGGCCACCACGTGCGGATGCCGGATGCGCGCCGCGAGCCGCGCCTCATCCAGGAACATCTGCACGAACTCCTCCTCGCCCTCGAGGTGCGGGTGCAGGCGCTTGATGGCCACCAGCCGCGAGAACCCCTTGGCCCCCATCGACTTCGCCAGGAACACCGTGGCCATGCCGCCCGAGGCGATCTCTCCGAGCACCTCGTAGCGCCCGATGCGCCGCGTCTGCGCGTGCGCGTCGTCGAAGTGCGCCATCAGAACCTTCCCCCTACTAACATCCCCGCAGGCGACGCGCCCGCGTACACGGGAGCGCTGCGCCAGCGGGTGAAGAACGCCCCGATCACCAGGGTCGTGACGCCCGCCGCGGCGGTGGCTCCGAGGAGCACGTTGGTGCGAAGCTCTCTCACGCGGCCGTCGTCGAGCGCCGTCTGCGTGGGGTTCTGCACATAGGCATCGTTGCCTTCGAGGGTGTTCAGGCCGCTCCAGACGAGCACGCCCGCGAGGCCTGCGGTGATGACCATGCCCGTGACGAAGACCCCCGGGGAGAGCCCGTCGGGCGTCGGGGGCTGCACCGGCTGTTCGACGCGCCGCGGGCGCTGCTCGATGGTGGGGAGCGCGCCTCGCAGGGCGGGCGGGCGCTCGGTGTCGATGGGCGTCGCCCCCGTCTGCGCGTGGATCTCCTCGGGCGTGGAGATGCGCGTCGGCTCGGCGGCCGGGGGAGGCGCTCACCCGGCATGGTGAGCTCGATGGGGTTGTTGCTCCCGGCGAGGAGCTGCAGCGGCCGGTGGGTCACCCGCAGCCCCCAGGCGGCGGTGAGCGTGTGGGGCCCCGGCTCGGCGAACACATCGGCGCCGCTCGTCTGGGCGTCGAGGGAGAGGTCGCAGCCGTTGCACTGCACGGTGACGCGGGCGAGCTGGGGGGAGAGGTCGTCGACGACGCGGCTGGCGTAGGCGGTGATGCGGGGGTCGGCGGCCTCGCGGCGCAGCAGCGTGAGGGCGAGGGTGGCGGCGCGGGCGTCGTGCGCGGGCGAGCGCATCCCCCGGTGCGCCCGGATGGCCTGGATGAGGGCCTGGGCGGCGGGCTGGGTGCGGTCGGCGGTCTCGAAGAACTCCGCGGCGGCGCTGAAGTCTCCGTTGGCGAAGGCCCGCTGGCCCTGCTCGTAGGCGGCGGCGGCCTCGTCGGTGGCGGACTGCCCCAGGGCGGCCGGTGCCGCGAGCGCAATGGCGGAGGAGAGCGCGACGCCTCGGAGCATCACCCCCCATCGGGGCACCACCGGCGTCAGGGAATTCACCGCCACGGTGGCGCCATGCTTCGGAATTCGCGCATGGAAGTCAAGGCTCGCGAGGTCGCAGGGGGCATGAGCATCGATGCCGCGCCGGTCGATGTCGCGGCGCGTTGCGGGACGGAAGAGGGGGACGTAAGGTGCCGCGCGTTCATGGCAACGGACTATTACGAAGTGCTCGGCGTCGCGCGCGGCGCGAGCAGCGAAGAGATCAAGGCGGCGTACCGGAAGGCGGCGCTGAAATACCACCCCGACCGCAACCCCAACGATGCGGAGGCGGAGGCGAAGTTCAAGCAGTGCTCCGAGGCGTACCACGTGCTGAGCGACGCCGATCGCCGGGCGCACTTCGACCGCTTCGGCAGCGCCCCGGCGGGCCCGGGGGGGATGCCCGACTTCCAGCAGATCAACATCGAAGAGCTCTTCAGCGACCTGATGGGCGGGCTCTTCGGCGGCATGGGCGGCGGGGTCGGGAGCTTCGTCCGGGGGCAGACCCGCGGCGGTCGAGACATCGCGCTCGAGCTCAGCATCACCCTGGAGGAGGCCGCCAGGGGGTGCGAGAAGACCGTGGAGTTCGAGCGCCCCGCGGTGTGCGAGACCTGCAGCGGTCGAGGCGCGGCGCCGGGCACGCCGGTGGACACCTGCGCGGCCTGCGCGGGCCGCGGCGAGGTGCGCTACCAGCAGGGCTTCTTCAAGATGTCGCGCCCCTGCGGGCGCTGCGGCGCGAAGGGGACCATCCCCCGGGAGCCCTGCGCGAGGTGCGGCGGCAGCGGGGTGATGAAGCGCACCGAGAAGCTCCAGGTGGTGCTCCCGGCGGGGGTGGAGGACGGCGCGACGCGCACCGTCGACGGCTACGGCGAGGCGCCGGGCAACGGGCTCCCCTCGGGCAACCTGGAGATCACCGTGCGCATCGCGCCGCACCCGGTCTTCACCCGCGACGGGCAGGACCTGCGGTGCGTGCTGCCCTTGAGCTTTCCACAGGCGGCGCTGGGCGCGATGGTCGATGTGCCTACGCTCGACGGGGGCGCGAAGCTGCGGGTCCCGGCGGGCATCCAGCCGGGGCAGGAGCTTCGGCTGCGCGGCAAGGGGATGCCCCGCTTCGGGGGATACAGCCGCGGAGATCAGATCGTGACGGTGCAGCTCGAGGTGCCGACGAAGCTCAGCGACGAGCAGAAGGTGCTGGTCGAGCAGCTGGCGGCGGCGCTCGGGCAGGAGACGCACCCGCAGCAGAAGAGCTTCTTCGAGAAGCTCAAAGACCTTCTCTAGAGCGACGGCAGGATATACGCAGATGGCATCGGTCAAGCGCGATTACTATGAAGTGCTGTCGGTGGTGAAGACCTCGTCTGGAGACGAGATCAAGAAGTCATTCCGCAAGGAGGCCTTCAAGTTTCACCCCGACCGCAACCCTGGAGACAAGGAGGCGGAGGAGAAGTTCAAGGAGATCACCGAGGCCTACGACGTGCTCTCCGACGAGCAGAAGCGGAAGATCTACGACCAGTACGGCCACGCGGGCCTGGAGGGTCAGGGGGTGCGTCCGCCGGAGGACATCTTCGAGCAGTTCCAGGACCTCTTCGCGGACTTCTTCGGCTCGGGCTTCGGCGGTGGTGGCGGCGGTGGCGGTCGAGGCGGCGGCGGTCGGGGCCGTCCGAGCCAGCCCAGGGTTCAGCCGGGGAGGGACCTCCGCGCGGGAGTGCGGCTCACCCTTCGCGAGGCGGTGTTCGGCGCCAAGCGCGACGTGAGCGTGGTCTTCCCTGCGCCGTGCGCGACCTGCAACGGATCGGGCGCAGCCAAGGGGAGCCAGCCGGTGACCTGCAACGGCTGCAAGGGCCGCGGTCAGGTCACGCAGGGCAGCATGGGCTTCATGATCGCGATGCCGTGCCCCGAGTGCGGCGGCGCGGGCAAGGTGATCAGCAAGCCCTGCGGCGACTGCCGCGGTCGCGGCGAGGTGCGGCAGGAGAAGAAGGTCAAGGTGTCGATCCCCGCGGGCATCGACCACGGGCAGGCGATCCGCGTGGCGGGCCACGGCGAGCCTGGTCCCAACGGGGGGCCGCCGGGCAACCTGCTGGTGGTGATGGAGGTCGAGCAGGACACCAGGTTCCAGCGCGAGGGCAACGACCTGCTGGTGGAGGTCCCGGTGGCCTTCAGCACGGCGGCGCTGGGCGGCACCGTCGACCTGTCCAACCTCGACGGCACGCCCGTCACCGTGACCATTCCCCCAGGGACGCAGCCCAACACGGCCTTCACCCTGGAGGGCATCGGCGTCCCCTACGTCGACGGCGGCGGCCGCGGAAACCTCATCGCGGTGGCGCGCGTGGAGGTCCCTCGTCGCATGAACGCCAAGGCCCGCAAGGCGCTCGAAGAGTTCGCCAAGGCGCTCAGCGGCGCGGAGGGGTGAAGGCCCTCTCGGCGATGCGTCGTGGGTGGGCGGGGCCGGTCATCTTCGTTTACAGATCTCGGAGGTCGCCCCGTCGCTGGTCAGGGCCCTCACCCCAGGCAATAACAGGAGGCGCCCGGGCATTGCCCGCTGTCGAACAGGGACGCCGATTCGTTCCAGCCCTCGCGGCCTCGATCGAAGCTTCCGGAGGGTCCATGGAGTTTCGGTTCGACGCCCGGGCAGTGCCCGGGCGCCGTCCTGCCTGGGGTGAGGGCCCGCGCCAGCGCGGTGGGGGCGAGCGACAGTTCTCCTGCGGCCCATGCGCGGTATGAGGCCTCTCTCCCTCTCCCTCTCCCTCTCCCTCTCCCTCGCTCTCTACGCGTCGGGCGCTCTCGCCCAGGACGCCACCCGGCGCGTCGTCGTCGGCGCCTCCGCGGTGCAGCTCGTCACCACCTCCAGCACCGCGCGGGTGCTCGCCGATCCGGGGCTCCGCGTGCTCTGGGAGGGGCCCACCACATGGCAGGGAGAAGACCGCGGGCTGCGCACCCGCGACGCCCTCTCCCTCTCCGACGGGACCATCGTCCGGGAGCGCTACGACGAGGCCGCCTCGCTCTGTGGGATGGGTGAGCTCCCGTCCGAGCGCTGGGCGCTGGGGCCCTCGCTGCGCTTCGTGCGCGCCCCCAACCTTCGGCTCCTCTCGGCCGCGCGGTCGGCCTTCGCGGGCGCTGCATCCACGCCGTCGAGCGTCGTGGCCGGGGCCCCTCCGTCGCTGCCGCTGCGAGGCGCCGTGGTGAGGCTCTCCGAGGGGGGGCTCCCGCCGCGCGAGCCTTGGAGGACGGCGATCCCCGCCGCGCGCAGGCCCTCACGGCCGGGTCGTCGGTGACCCTCCGGCCCTCCCTCGGTCCGGTGTCGCTGAGGGCGCTGGAGCTCACCGCTCCGCCCTCGGGCGAGCTGCCCCGGCGCTGGCTGCTCACGATGGACACCGGCGCTCCGCTCGCCGTGACCCTCCCCTCCACCCGTTCGCCAGGGCGGCTGCGGGTGATGCTCCCCGAGGGGGCGCGGCCCTCGTGCGTGGCGCTGGTGGCCCTCGACGACGGAGCGGTCGCCGAGCTCGGCTGGATGACCTCCCTCGACGCCTCCGGGGACGGCGGCATCGCGGCGCTGCTGGCCGCGGCCGAGGGCGTCGACGGAGACGCGGCGCTGCGCCTGGCGCTCTCGCTGGGAGAGCGGGGAGAGCGCGCGGTGATCGAGGCGCTACCGACGATGAGCGTGCTGGCGGCGAGGCGCGCGGTGAGGGCGCTGGCGGCGACCGGGAGGGCGGAGGCGATCACGGCGGTGGCGAGGGCGCTCGCTCGCGACGAGGTGGCGGCCGCGGCGCAGGAGGCCCTGGAGGGGGTGGGCGCGCCGGCGATCGCGGGGGTGGCCTCGGTGGTGGCGGAGGTCCCGAGGGCGCTGCGGGTGGTGGCCGGGATGCGGCTGTCGTGGGCCGTGCGGCTGGGCGCTGCGGTGCCCCTGCTGGGCGCTCCCGACGAGGCGTGGAGGGAGGGGCTCCCGACGCTGCGGGCGATGCTCTCCGCGGCGGCGAGGGAGAACTCCGCGAGGCCGTGGGTGGAGGGGCTGCCGACCAGCGAGCCCGCTCGCTCCCGGGGGCTGCGGGTGCTGGCCGAGGCGATGGGGGTCGACGATCCGGTGATGGCGCTCGCGGCGGAGCGGGCGCGGTCGCAGTGGGAGACGGCGACGGAGTTCGCGACGCGCTGGCGGCTGCTGTCGCCGATGGCGGGCGACGCGCAGGGGCGCGCGGCGCTGGGCGAGCTGCTGGCGGGGCGAGGACCGGGCGCGAGCGACGCCGACCTGCGGGCCGAGGCGGCGAGGGCGCTGGGGCGCTTCGCCGACGCGACGGACGCGCTGCGGGCGGGACTGGGGGATGCGGTTCCGAGGGTGAGGGCGGCGAGCGCGACGGCGCTGCGGGGGAGAGCGGCGGCGGTCGAGGCGCTGCGGACGGTGCTGGCGGACGATGGCTGGCCCACGGTGCGCGCGGCGGCGGCGGCGGCGCTGGCCCCGCGGCCCGAGGCGGCGGACGCGCTGGCGTCGGCGCTCGATGCGCGCAGCGTGCTGGTGGTGAGGGCGGCGCTGCGGGCGCTGTCGGAGAACCCGGCGACGACGGTGACGGCGAGGCTGGTGGCCTTCGCGCAGGACGGGTCGAGGGCGTCGCTGCTGCGGCGCGAGGCCATCGACGCGGTGGCGACGCGCTGCGACGCGGGCGCGCTCGCGGGCCTGGAGGCGCTGGCGGAGACGCTGGGGGACACCGCGCTCCCGGCGTACGAGCAGGACCTCGGGCACGCGGCGCTGGCGGCGATGGCGCACATCGACGCGGGGAGGGCGAGGGCCTTCCTCCAGAGGAGCGAGGCGAACCCGGCGGCGCGGGCGGCGGTGGAGCGCGCGGCGCGGGGCGGGTGCTCGGGGCGGTGAGTCGGGTGGCGCGAGCACGAGGCCGTCAGGTCGAGGACCGCGGCAGCGAGGAGGCCCTTCCCGCTTCCCGCTGGGCTGATGGCCTTGCATCTCCGGCGACGGCAGGTTCTCATCGAGCGCAATCTGGCTTGCAGGTTCCGGTTCGCGCGTTGGCGCGTCACCCCAGGCAATAACAGGATACCGCCCCGGGACATTGGTCCGGGGCTCCGAACGGGCATCGCCTGATACGGCCGGAGGCGCCGCGTCCGCGCCGCTGGCTCCCCGGTTCGCCTGACAGCGGACCCGGCAACCCTGGGCACAGCGACGGCTGTTCGGAGCCCCGGACCCATGTCCGGGGCGGCCATCCTGTTATTGCCTGGGGTGACGCGCCAACGCGCGGAACCCCAGCCTGCAAGCGGCCTGCGCTCGATGAGGGCAACGATGAGCGCGACGCGGGGGTGCTCGGGGCGGTGATCGCGGGGGACGGGGCCTCTCCGCTCCCGCCGTCCTTCGACCCGACGGCCTCGTGCTCGCGCCATCCGACTCACCGCCCCGCCGCACCCGGGCCCGCGGTCGTGCGATCTTCCGCGCCATGACGGTCGAGGGGTTCATCGCGAAGTGGGCGGCGTCGGAGGCGTCGGAGCGGGCCAACAAGGACTCGTTCCTCAATGAGCTGTGCGGGGTGCTCGGGGTGGCGGTGCCCGACCCGGTCACCGGCGACGCCGACCGCGATCGCTACGTCTTCGAGAAGGACGCCACGCTCATCCACGAGGGGAAGAAGAACTCCGTCGGGAAGATCGACCTCTACAAGCACGGGTGCTTCGTGCTGGAGGCCAAGCAGGGCTCCAACGACGGCGCCCGGAAGATGGGCTCCGCCCGACGCGGCACCGCAGGCTGGACCGTGATGATGATCCGCGACGCCCTCGGCCAGGCGAGTTCTCAGTAGCTGATCGACGTCTGTAAACGCGCAAAGGAACATCCAATGGCCCGACGCAAGACGAGCGACGAACCACGTCGCAAGCTCCACGGGAGTACCGTTCCCCCCGAGGCAACTCAGCCAGATTGGCAGAGGGCCGGATTCCGTCGCTGGATTCTCCATCTGGCACGCAACACCTATATCGTGCGCCGATTTCCACATTCCTCGCTGATGTCACAACGGGCGGGCTTCCATCTGCCCTTTCGGCACGCCATGAGCAGCTCGAGGGTAAGACTCCGACCCTGGCGAGGTCGGTGCGCGGAAAACACTCGTTGCCCGCACTCGCGGACGTGCTTCGAGATCAGCGCCTGCGGTCGTCGGAGATCTTCGTCGAACTCTGGATGCCGCTCGGCGGTTACCGATGTGATGCGGTGCTCACCGGACAGAACATCGACTCCGAGAACGCTGCGATCGTCGTCGAGCTCAAGCAGTGGACCCACGTCGCCAAGTCGAAATACCACAATGAAGTGTGGGTGATGAACGCCAGCAAGCTCCACCCTTGTGCGCAGGTGGCTGGCTATGTCGGTGCCCTGCAACACTCGAACTCGGCCTTCGTTGATGACGGCGTCAAGGTGAAGGGCTGCGCCTGGCTGCACAACCTGACCGATCATCGCGCGACGGCGCTCCTTCGCGACGTCGACGCCTTCGGCCCTGTGATCCACGAGTGTCCGCTTTTCGTGAAGGGAGAAGAGCGTCGATTCGCCGAATGGCTTCACGCGGAGCTCGGCCACGGAGGGGGAGACGCGTTGCTGCATCACTGATCGCAGCGGGACGACGGAAGCCGTCT
>JADJAE010000173.1 GCA_016704445.1 Deltaproteobacteria bacterium | reverse complement strand
ATCTTCGTCAACAAGCTCACGACGCTCGTGAGTCGGCAGGAGGTCCGCGACCTCATCGACGTGCTCGAGCTCGAGCGGCATGGGCTGCGGGCGGAGGACCACCTCGCGGAGGCGAACCTGAAGGACGGCGGCTGCACGCCCGCGACCATCGCGTGGCTCCTGAGCGAGTGGCCTATCGACGAATCGGCCGTGCTCCCCGCAGGCTATACCGTAGTCGAGGTGCGCGCGTTCAAGGATGGCCTCGCCGAGCGCATGGCGATGGCTGCGCATCCCGCCTCGGGCGGTTGAGCTGGGGTCTCGGAGGGTCGCGATCCCGAGAGCGCCCAGCCGGATGCCCGGGGTACGAGGCACGGCCGACGAGATCGATCGCGCCATCGCGGGCGCTCGTGGGCTGCTCCGACCGTACCATCGTGCGCGGAGGCCCTTTGGGGTTCGGCACCCGCCCGCGGCAGGTGACAGAAGAGATGGATGCGAACACCCCCGGTCCGGTGGGGTTCCGCGAGAGCGCCCGGGAGAGGCTCGCTGGCCGGCGCCGGGGCGCTCGCGGGGGGCGCGCCGTCCCTCCACGGGGCGCTCGCGCAGGCGCTGCACGCCCGCGGCCTCGACACCGACGCGGCGGGCCGCGCGCTGGTCGCGCAGCTCGTCGGGAGCGCCGCGTAGGAGGTCTTCCGCTGGGCATTTCCCCCATGCGATCGTCGCCCCCATGCGAACCGCCTCGATGGCCCTCGGCTTCACCGCCGCGTTCGGATTCCTGCCCGCCACCGCCTTCGCGCAGACCGCGCCGTGGACCGCGCCGCCTGCCGCCGCAGCCCCCACGGTCGCGGCCCCCGCCGTCGCGACCCCGATGACGCCGGTCCAGAACGCCGACCCCGAGGTCCCCTTCGGGGTGCGCTACGACCCCAACCCCGGGGCGCGTTACGTCCTCGAGGGCCTCGCCGGCATCGGCCTGGGCGCCGGCGTCGGGCTCGGCGTCGGGCTGCTCGCGTACGGGATTGTGGCGGGGTCGTCCTCGAGCGGTTGGGACTCGCTCTTTGCGATCGCCGCCGTTGGCGGGGTCGGCGTGTTGATGGTGATTTTGCTTGGCGTGACGCTCGTGGGCAACGGGCGTGGCGGTAATGGGGGGTACGGCTGGTCGCTGCTCGGCACCGTCGGCGGAAGCCTCGCGGCCAACCTCATCCAGCTCCCTCTCCTGAGCGCGTGCGAGGGCTCGTCCGGGTCGTGCTCCGCGGCCCGGGGCCTCATGAGCATCCTGTCCCTGGGCGCGGTCGCGACCGGCGCGGTGCTCGGCTACGAGCTCTCCAACGACCAGAGGCGCGCGCGCCCCCCCGCCCCGCGGCTGGTGCAGTGGGCGCCGAGCGCCGCCCCGACGCGCGGGGGCTTGACCCTCGGCGTCGCGGGCGTGTTCTGAACGAGGTCGGAGGGGTCAGTCGGGGAAGGCGGCGGCGTAGGCGCGGCCGGGGGTTCCGGCGCCGCTGGTGACGGCGCCCGTCACGCAGGCCGAGCTCGGCGCGTAGGACGGCGTGCTGCTCGTGTACATGCGCGGCCTGCGCGAGACCTTCCGCGCCTTCCGTCGCACCGACCCCCGCGCGCCGGCCCTCATCGTGCGCGCGACGGGCAGCTACTTCGGTCGCCGCACGCGCGCGTCCAAAGAATCAGCGCCCGCCCCCGCCGACGGCGGCACCGTCACCCCGGCGAAGAAGTAGCCCTCCAGCGACGGCGCGGGAGACGTCCTCCGACGGCGCGGGAGGCGTCCTCCGGCGGCGCGGGTATGGTCCTCGCCGGCGCGGGAGGCGTCCTCCGATGGCGCGGGAGCCCACCATGGCTGCCGGATCAACGCCTCCTTCGCCGTCGAAAACCTCCTCGCGGGGAGCGACCGCGGCGCCAACCCAATGCGCCTCACCGTCGCGAAGCGACGGGGCAACCGCGACGCCAACCCAATGCGCCTTGTATGTACCGGACCCATGCGAGACTCACGAAGGTGAGGTTCGCTCGCCGGGAGAGGGTCGCCAGATGCGCCTTGAGGCTTTGTCCTCGTCGGTGAGATGGGCGCCCTCGACCGGTGTTCCTGGCTCGGACGGTATCCAGAGGGACGATGTGCATCGTTCTCCTCGCATGGACAAGGATGAGCATGAACGCCGGCTCCGAGGCTCCCCCGAGCACCCTCCAGCCAGGAGGACCATGAGGTACATCGGGATCGACATCGCCGCAGAGACCCACGTGCTCGCCATCGTCAGCGACGAGGGCACCACCCTTCGCAAGCCCTCCTCCTTCGAGGAGAGCGAGGCGGGCTACAAGCGACTCTGGGAGTGGATCAGCTCCCCGGAGGATGCGCTCGTGGCCATGGAGGCCACCGGACACTATTGGCAGAACCTCTTCGCCGCCCTGACCGCCAGGGGCTTTGCGGTGACTCTGCTCAACCCGGTCCGCACCCATCACTTCGCCCAGGAGTCGATCCGGCGGGCCAAGACCGATGCCCTCGACGCGCTGAACATCGCCCGCTTTGCCCAGCAGAAGCGCCTCGCGCCGACGAAGCTCTCGGACGAAGCGACGCTGGAGCTGCGGGAGCTGGTTCGCTTTCGCGATCGCCTCGTGCAGGAGCAGGGCGACCAGCAGCGGCACCTCCATCGCATCGTCGACCTCACCTTCCCGGAGTTCACCCGGCACGTGCGGGACCTCTCGACGCCCCTGGCGACGACGCTCCTGGCGGCGTACCCGACGGCGCGCCTGCTGAGCGGCGCGTCGGTGTCGGCGGTCGCGGCCATGGTCTACGACGGTCGCCACACGGTGGGCACCGCGCTGGCGACGTCGCTGATCGAGGTCGCCAAGGTGTCCGTCGGGGCGCACCACAGCCCGGCCTATCAGCTCCAGGCGCGCTGCGCGTGCGAGGACCTGACGACGCTGCGGGCTCGCATCAAGGCGCTCGAGAGCGACATTGGAAACACGCTCGATCGGCACGAAGTGGGCAAGCTGCTGACGACCATTCCCGGGATCGGACGGACGACGTCGGCGCGCCTGATCGCCGAGCTCGGGGAGCTCGATCGCTTCCACAGCGCGGACGCGGTCGCGGCCTTCGTGGGCGTCGTGCCGCGGGTGAACCACTCGGGCAAACGGACGCCCAGCCGGGGCGCGCTCGCCTCGATGGGCCACGCGTCGCTGCGGGCGAAGCTGTGGATGCCGGTGCTCGTCGCGGTGCGCCTCAACCCGTGGCTGAAGGCCTTCTACGGCCGCCTGGTCGCGGCCGGCAAGCCGACCAAGGCAGCGCTGATCGCCTCGATGCACAAGCTCCTCCTGGCGGTCTACTCGGTCGCCAAGAATCGCCGCCCTTTCGTCCCGCATCTCCCGACGCCCTCAGGAGCCACGCCATGACACCTCCCGTCGCCTCCTCCGCCGAGCCTCCGAAGCGCCGCCGCACGACGGCAAAGCGCGTCACGACGAGGCCATCGCCGAGCGCTCCCGCGCCCGATCCCGCGCTCGCGCGCGACTCGCTGGAGTCGACGCCGAAGCGGCGACGCAAGACGACCAAGCGCGCCCCGACGGGGATCCCTTCAGGCGACGCCGAGCCGACGGTCGCCCTCGGGACCGAGCCCATCGGAGACGCGCCGGAGGCGGCGATCGTGATCCCGACAGGACGCCTCGAAATCGATCCGACCGAGACGAATTGGGTTGGTGGAGATCACGGTATCTCACCGTCGCGAAGCGACGGGCGCGACCGCGGCGTCAGCTCAGTGCGACCTCGTGGAATCGGCGGCTTCACTGGACGGGGCTCGACCCGTCTCGGGCTCGAAGCGTAGGGCCGCTGTGGCGCGCTGGGTGGACGTCGCGGTCGCCCCGTCGCTTCGCGACGGTGAGGCGCACTGGGCTGGCGTCGCGGTCGCCCCGTCGCTTCGCGACGGTGAGGCGCATTGGGTTGGCGTCGCGGTCGCCCCGTCGCTTCGCGACGGTGAGGCGCGCTGGGCTGGCCTCGCGGTCGCCCCGTCGCTTCGCGCCGGTGAGGCGCGCTGGGTTGGCGTCGCGGTCGCTCTCGGCGCTTCCGCGTCCGCTTCCGCTCAGCGAGCCGTCGTGGCCCCGAGGCGGAAGCGCACGCCCGCCATCACCCCGAGCGCCGTGAGGCCGCCGTTGTCTGCCGGCGCCACGTCGAGCGAGAGCCCCACGAAGGCCTGCACCATGGGGGTGAAACCCCACTCGGCGCGCACGTAGGGGTTGAGCCAGAGCGTGGTGGCCCTCGCCCCGGAGACACCCTGCCAGAGCCCGACGAGCACGCCCGCGGTGCCCCGCAGCGGGAGCCTCCCCGACGAGGGGAAGGTGAACTGCGCCCCCGCCCCGAGGCCCACCGCCGTGGTGGGCGTGGTCAAGATCATGAACGCCGCCGCGGCCTCGAGGCCTGGCACCGCTCCGATGGCGTAGGAGCCCTCCGCGCGCAGCGACACCGCCGCGCCCGACGCCTCCGCCGGGGCGTTGCCGGAGATCACCATCCCGCTGGGCTGCCGCACCCCCGAGAGCCTTCCCCCGGCCACCAGGGAGAGCCCCACGGAGAAGGGCCCGCCGTCGGCGTAGCCCCGCACCGGATGCGCCCGCTCGTCGGCCTCCCGCCGCTGCCTCGCCTCGTCCTCGGCCCGCCTCCGTGCGGCCTCGGCCTCCGTCGCCTGGCGCTGCCTCGCGGCCTCCTCCTCGGCCAGCCGCCGCGCCTCGGCCTCCCGCGCGAGGGCCGGATCGACCGGAGGCGCCGACCAGCCCGCCGGGTCGAGCAGCGCGTCGAGCATGCGCCCGATGACCTCGCCGGCGCCCTCGTGGGGGATGGTCTCCTCGCGCGTCGCGGTGCGCCCGGAGGCCGCGTCGATGAGGGTGAGCGAGAGGTTGTACTGCCCCGCGAGCGGCCGAAGCGCCGGCCGGATCACCTGCGTGGCCCCCATCCCCTGCGCGGCTCGGGCGAGGGCGGCGGGGTCCGTCGGGGGAGAGAGCCCGAGGCCCAGGTTGATCGCCGCGCGGTCGGGCAGCCGGACGCCCCTCGCGATCAGGGCGCCTCGCACGGTGGCCTCGGCGTCGGCCACGAGGTCCTGCGTGGCGGAGCCCTCGAAGGGCAGCAGCACCACCACCCGCTGCGCCGCGGGCTGCGCGGAGGCGTCGGTCTGCGCCATGGCCGCGGAGGGAGCGAGCACGGCGCCCCCCAGCAGAACCGCCAGCGCCGCCGAAGCCCCCCGTCGTCGCCCCCTAGGTGCCATCGGGCAGTGATACCACCGCATCACCCGAGCACCTCCCGCTCCTTGCCGGGGCCCTTCGGCGCGCCGACGATGCCCTCGCGCTCCATCTTGTCGACGATGCGCGCGGCCACGTTGTAGCCGATGCCCAGGTAGCGCTGCACGAAGGACACGCTGCACTTGCGGTGCGACAGCACGAGCTGCACGGCCTTCTCGTACTTCTCCGCGGGCACCCGGATGTCCGACTCGTGGGCCTCGTCGACCTCCCCCTCCTCGTCGCGGGGCTTGAGGATATCCTCGTCGTAGTTGGGCTTGCCCTGCGCTCTCCAGTGGTCGGTCACGGCCTGCACCTCGTCCTCGTTGACGAAGGCGCAGTGCACCCGCTTCAGGTCGCTCGAGCCGGGCGGAAGGATGAGCATGTCGCCCTTGCCCAGGAGGTTCTCCGCGCCCTGCTGGTCGAGGATCACCCGCGAGTCGAGCTTCTGGCTCACCTTGAAGGCGATGCGCGCCGGGAAGTTGGCCTTGATGATCCCGGTGATGACGTCGACGCTCGGGCGCTGCGTGGCCAGGATCACGTGGATGCCCGCCGCGCGGGCCTTCTGGGCGAGGCGAGCGACGGCGGCCTCGATGTCCTTGCCGGCGACCATGATGAGGTCGGCGAACTCGTCCACCACGCAGAGGATGTACGGCAGCTTGCGCGGCGGCGGCGCCTCGCTGCTCTCGCCCTCGGCGAGCGCCGTGGTGGTGCCCGACTCCTTGGGGCGCACCGGTCCGTCGAGGCCCCGCAGCGGCTTGCCCTCGGCGACGGCCTTGATCACCTTCTCGTTATAGCTGGTGATGTTGCGCGCCCCGGTCTGCGCGAAGAGCGAGTAGCGCCGCTCCATCTCGTCGACCACCCAGCGCAGCGCGAGGGTGGCCTTCTTCATGTCGGTCACCACCGGCAGCAGCATGTGGGGGATGCCGTCGTAGACGTTGAGCTCGACCATCTTGGGGTCGATCATCAGCATCTTCACGTCCTCGGGGCCGCGCTTGTAGAGCAGCGAGGTGAGCATCACGTTGAGGCCCACGCTCTTGCCCTGCCCCGTGGCGCCCGCGACGATGAGGTGCGGCATGGTGGCGAGGTCGGCGTAGAAGGGGGCCCCCACGACGTCCTTGCCGATGGCCACCGGGAGCGCGCCGCCCAGCGAGCGGAAGGCCTCGGTCTCCAGCAGCTCGCGCAGGTAGACCATCTGCCGGCTGGTGTTGGGGATCTCGAAGCCGACGCGCCCCTTGCCGGGGATGGGCGCCACGATGCGCACCTTGCTGGCCTCCAGGCTCATCGCGATGTCGTCGCTGAGCCGGGAGATCTTGGTGAGCTTGGTCCCGGCCGCGGGGACCACCTCGTAGGTGGTCACCACGGGGCCCGGGTGGATCTCCATCACCCGCCCGTCGATGGTGTAGTCCGCGAGGGTGCGCACCAGCCGGTCGGCGGTGTTGCGGAGGTGGCCCTCGTCGAAGGTCGAGCGGTTGGGCGGCGGCGGAGCGAGCAGCGAGACGGCCGGCATCGCCATCTGACGGACGACCGTGTCGACGTGCTTCACCGCGGTCTTCTCCACGGGCACCGAGGCGGAGCGCATCGCCTGCTCGATCGCCCGCGCGTGCGAGACGATGGTGAGCGGGGCCGACGGGTCCTCGTCGTCCTCGACGGGCAGCATGTCGTCCTCGTCGGCCGACTCCGCGACGACCGGGCGCGGGGGAGGGGGCGTCGAGGCGCGACGGGCCGCCGGGGGAGGGGGCGTCGAGGCGCGAGGAGGAGCGGCCGGGGGAGCGGGCTCCTCGACGGAGATGGTCACCTTCGCGGGGGCGGTCACCCTCGGGGCCGCGGGCTCCTTCGCGGGGCCAGGCTCCTTCGCGGGGGCGCTCGCCCTGGCGCTGACCCTCGGGGCCTTCACCGGCGGAGGCGGGGCTGCGGGCTCGTCGTCGTCGAAGGGCATCGGCTCGACGGCGGGCTCCGCCTCGGCCTCGACGTCCTCCACGGGCTTGCGGCGCATCGAGCGGGGGCGGCGCGCGGGCTTCGCCTCGCTGGCGGCGCGGTCCTCCTCGTCGAGCATGATCTCCGCGAGCGAGCGGCCGTCCTGCTCCGCCTCCTCGGGCTCCTCGGGGGTGTTGGCGTCGTCGATGACCGTGCGCACAGCCCGCTCGGCCAGCTCCTCCGGGCGCTCCCGGGGGGGCCTCGCGGGGGAGGAGGTCGCGTGCCGCGACTCGCGCCAGGCGCGGGCGACCGAGCCGACGCCGTCGCGCAGCCAGAGGCCACCCCGGGCGCTGGCCGAGCGCGCCCCGACGGCGACGGACACCACGCTCAGGCGCGTGCGAGCGACCAGCGCGACGAGCATCGCGGTGAGCACGAGGGTGTGGGCGCCGGCGGTCCCGACGGAGGCGCGGAGCGAGTCGCCGAGGGTCGCGCCGAGGACGCCGCCGGCCATGAGCCCGCCGAGCGCCGCGCGGTCGCCCCACCAGAGGTGCAGCGCCGTGGCGGCGGTGGCGATGATGGCCAGGGTGCCGAGCACGCGGCCGACGGCGATGGGGCGCGTGGTGCGGCGAAACATCCGGACGGCGTTGACCGCGAGCGACCAGGGGATGAGCAGCGAGGCGGTGCCGAGGGCGGTGGCGAACACCTCCGCGACGCGACGACCGACGGGGCCCGCCCAGTCGGCTCCGCCGCGCGCGTCGAAGCTGAGGAGGGCCATCGCCGTGAGCGCCGCGAGCGCCGACAGGATGAGCCCCGCCACCTCGTGCCGCTTGGGCTGTGCCATCGGCGCCGCGTCGCGGCGGAGATTCATGGGCGGAGAGGCCATGCGCGCCATCAAGCACATTCGACCGGGGGAGCGGGAGATTCCTGCACGACGCTCCGCGATGCTGCGCTGTTGATTCTCCCGCGTGGTCGGTTAGGATCGCCGCGCAGTTCGCAGCCGCGGGGCTTTCAGGTACCTACAACCGCGGCGTGAGGAGACGATGCTGAATCGACGACGTGCCGCGGCACTGGCGGGATTGATGTTTGTCGCGGCGGGGTGTGGCGTCAACGACGACGACATCGAGCACTGGAAGCACACCCAGCGCGGACCGCGGAAGATCATGACGGTGCTCGTCGGCTCGACCTACGCGCAGCCGCTCAGGGTGCACGCGGCTCGGGCCCTCGTGGAGATGAAGCACCCGAACGCCAACGGGCTCGACGTGCTCGCGCTGGCGATGCAGCAGGTGCCGACGAGCGAGCGCGAGGCCATCGTGCACGCGCTGCTCCCCGAGCTGCAGCGCATGATGACCGCCGCCGCCGCGCCGGCGGGCCCGGTGGCCGCTCCGACGGAGCCGCAGATCAAGGCCAAGGACGCGGCGTACGTGCTGCTCCGTGGCGACGGCCGCTCCTCCTTCGCGAGCGCCGAAGACCGCGCCGCCCTCGCCAACCTCATCCTCGACTGGGTGCTCGCGGACTTCAACCAGCGCGCCCTCGCGGGGTCGTTCACCGCCGAGCAGATCGTCAACGCCGTCGGCCCCACCGCCGCCGAGCGCCTCACCCGCGCGCTCACCAGCGACGACAACGCCATCCCGGTCTCCGTGGAGATCGCGCGGCTCATCAACGTCGTCGGCACCCCGGCGGGCAAGCAGGCCGCGGTCGCGCAGCTGGTCCGCAACGCCACCGAGGTCGGCGGGGCGGGCGCCACCCAGCGCATGCGCGACAAGGCGCGCTCGCTGCTCACCAGCGGCGGGCGCACGGTCGTCGAGGAGCGGGTCAACAGCGCCGCCGAGCAGCTCCGCGGGCAGTACATGACGGTGCTCTTCGAGGCGATCAAGACCCTGGGGCAGCCCAACGGCACCGCGTACCTGCTCACCGTCGCGAGCGACGCCGCGGCGCCCATCGAGCGCCGCCGCGCGTCCCTCACCGCGATGACCGGCAGCGTGACGGCGGCCAACATCCCCGGGCTCCTGGCGATCATCAACGCCTGCCCCGCGGGCGCACCCGTCGGCGGCGCGCAGTGCGACGTCGATCTGCGCGGCCTCGCGGTCGACCGCATCGGCGATACCCGCAGCCGCGAGGCCATCCCGACGCTCTTCACCCTCTTCGACCAGGCCAACGGCGTCGCTTCGGACATGAGCTTCACCATCCGCTGGAAGCTCGGCGAGGCCATCCTGAAGCTCGGCGGCGCCGGCGTGCTGTCGGACTTCATGAGCCACCTCTCCGCCTCTCGCCCGGCGCCCTTCGCGGGCTTCACCTTCGCGGAGATCAGCGGCGAGGCGCAGGCCATCGGGGACATCTCGCCGCCGCCGCGCGAGGCCCTCCGGGGCTTCACCGCCGCGTCGCAGGCGCAGCCGGTGAGGCTGCTGGCGATGATGTTCCTGGGCATCAAGGGCGAAGAGCGCGACCTGGCGCTGTTGCAGTCGTTCGCGGGAGACGCGACGGCGGTGACGGGCGAGGGCTGGGGCGACGCGCACCTCAACACCGTGGGCGCGGTGGCAACCCGCGCGAAGGAAAACCTCCAGCAGGCGCTGCGCTCGGCACAGCAGGCGCCCGCCAACGGCGCGTCGGCGCAACCGTAAGGGCTCATCATGGGCGGCGATCCGCAAAGCAAGAACCCCCGGCAATTCAACTGCCGGGAGTACCTCTGGGAAACCTTCGAGCAGATGTCGCAGGAGCTCGACGTCACGCTCGACTACCTCATCAACGAGTCGATGCGGCAGTACGCGCGCAGCCGCGAGCGCGGCGGCCCGCTGGTCGATCAGCCCGAGCAGCCCGAGCGCCTCAACGCGGGGATGGGCGGGTTCCGCCCGCAGATGCCTGGGATGGGTCAGCCGCAGGGGATGCCTGGGATGGGTCAGCCGCAGCGCCCCGGGATGCCCGGGATGGCGCAGCCGCAGCGCCCGGGGATGCCCGGGATGGGTCAGCCGCAGGGGATGCCCGGGCAGCCGGCCCAGCGGCTCCCGTCGATGTCACCCGGCGGGCAGATGGGGCAGCGTCCGGGGATGCCCACCGGGCAGACGATGCAGCAGCCGCCGCCGCGCCCTGGGATGCCCGGCATGACCAACCCGATGCAGCAGCCGCAGCGTCCGGGGATGCCCGGGATGGGACAGCCGCCGCAGCAGCAGCAGCCCCAGGCCCCGCCGCAGCGACCGCCGCCGCCGCAGCCCCAGGCGCCGCAGCCTCCGGCGCGTCCGTCGACGCAGGGGCGCACGCTCATCGCGCTCTTCGAAGGGCAGCAGTACCCGGTGACCAAGGACGAGTTCGTCATCGGCCGCGGGCAGAAGACCACCGACCTGACGATCCGCGACTCCAACGTCTCGCGGCGGCACGCCTGCGTCGTGCTTTACAACGGCCAGTATTGGATCGTCGATCAGCAGAGCACCAACGGCATCGACTACCAGGGCGGCAAGGTCGACCGGAAGGTGATCGAGGACGGCGACTCGTATCGAATCTGCGACCACGAGATCCAGTTCGTCTTCCGCTGAGACCGCCGGGAGGGCTTCGAAGCCCTACGGTGAGCATGGACCCGCGTGGTTCGATCGGTGTAACGTCCGATGGCGGGCCGTCGTCCGTCGTCGCGGTGGATGGGACATGACCGAAGATCCAAACCGAAAGACCTACAGGCAGTTCCAGTGCAGGGACTACCTCTGGGATACCTACGAGCAGATGTCGCGAGAGCTCGAGTGCTCGGTCGACTACCTGATCAATGAAGCCATGCGCCACTACGCGCGCACCCAGGGCAAGGCCCAGCCTGGCGGCACCGCCGCCCCGCAGCCCATGGGCCGCCCCGGCATGCCCACCGGAGCGCCGCCGATGGGCCGCGTCGGCATGGGCACCGGAGCGCCGCTCCCGGGCATGAACGGCATGCGCCAGCCGGTGCCCTCGCCGGTCGGCGCCCCGGCGACGAACGGCCGCCCGATGGGCGCGTACCCCAACCAGGCCCCCGCGCAGCGCATGCCGCCGATGGCCCAGCAGCGGCCGCCCGCCCCGATGGCCCCCCCGAGCGGCGGCGTGCTCATGGCCGTCTTCGAGGGCCAGCGCTACCCGATCACCAAGGACGAGTTCTTCATAGGCCGCTCCAACAAGAGCTGCGACCTGATCGTGAAGGACCCCAACGTCTCCCGGCAGCACGCCCGCATCGTCCGCCACCAGGGCCAGTTCTGGATGGTCGACATGGGCAGCACCAACGGCATCGAGTACCAGGGCGGCCGCGTCGACCGCCGCCCCATCGCCGAGGGCGACGTCTTCCGCATCTGCGATCACGAGATCGTCTTCACCTACCGCTGACCTCCGCCGCGGGCTCATCACCTGCGACAAGCAATCCCCTTGTCACGGGTGCGACCTCCCGTGGAGACTCCGCGCCATGCGTCGTCCTGCGTGGTGGTTGGCAGTCCTGATCCCTGGCTCGTTGATCGCCTGCTCGTCGGCGTCGACGACCACCGACGCGGCGGTCCCGTCTGATCGCGGGGTCTCCGGCGACGCGGCCGACGCGAGCGACGCCGCGCCTCCGGTCGATGGCGCGACGCTCTGCGAGGAGGAGCCCCCGACGCGCGAGTCGCTGAGCCCCACCGCGCTCTACCTCGCTCCCGGTGCGCGCGCGGCCCTCACGCTGCGCATCGGCCGCGACCGCTGCGCGCCGGTCGCGCTGCCGTCGAGCTCCGCCGCGGCGGGCGTCGCCACGGTGGGCGCCGCCTCGGTGACCGTCGCGGCGGGGGCCTCCACGGCGACCGTCGACGTCACGGCCGTCGCGCCGGGCACCTCGGTGGTGACCGTCGGCGCGGCCACGGTGACGGTGACGGTGCTCGACCCGGCGCTGCCGTCGTGCGCCCCCACGACGCCTGCGTCGCGCGGGATGCTGCGCGCGGGCCAGACCGTGCGGGGCGCGAGCGGAGGGCCGCTGGAGCTGGTGACGGTGGGCCTCCCGATGGCGGCGACGGAGGTCTCGCCCCTGGAGGTCGAGCTCGCGTGCGCGGCCGATCAGGTGCCCGACGGCTTCTCGGCCATCGGTCCCGCGGTGCGCTTCAACCCGGGGACGACGAAGCTGATGAGGGAGATTCCCTTCACGCTGCCGGTCAACGCCGCGCGCGTGCCGCCGGGCTTCGAGATGCAGGTGCAGCTCGCCTACACGGCGCCCGGGATTCGCACGCCGCGCATCGTGCCGGTGGCGGACGTGCACCTCACCAACGACGGCCGCGCGGTGACCTTCGAGGCCCCAAGGCTCGGCACCTGGCAGCCGGTGATCCGCACGGGCCTGGGCACCCGCCGCACGCGGCAGCGGTTTACCTTCCACAGTATTCTGGGCGCCTCCATGGGCTCGGCGGGCGCGGGCATGATCGGCATGCGCAACCTCGACCTCTTCGACTTCATCGCCCCCCTCGGCGGCCCGGTCGACTGGAACTACCTCGGCCATTACATCCAGAACTGGCACATGGGCGGGTTCTGCACGGCGGCGCAGCGCGCGGCCGACCCGGCGGGCTGTGCGATGGGGTCGAGCGTCGACCGCACGCCCCCGTCGGGCGACCTCTACGAGCGTCGGCAGCACTTCGAGGAGTGGTTCTTCCCCGATGGATGGGAGGGCCAGGGCGGCACCTTCGATCGGATGTCGTACATCCAGATCTTCCGCGACCTCACGAGGATGTTCGGCAACGCCGTGACGCCTCCGGGGATGACCGGCGTGCTGCCGAGGGGCGTGCCCGACACGGAGCTCACCCGCGCGGACAGCGCCCGCTGCGCGACCCCGGTCACGCTCACCAACTACTACGACCGGGAGTACAACCCCGACGGCTCGCTGCCGGTGGTGACCTTCTGCGACGGGACGCACGCGCCCGGGCGCTCGGGGCGCTGGGACGGCGCCCGCGGCAACTTCCCGATGGAGGTGTCGCTCGCGGTGGACGTCAACCGCAACGGCCGGCGCGACGCGGGCGAGCCCGTGCTCCGGCGCTTCTTCGAGGCCTTCCAGGACACGGGCGCCGACGGGCGCGCCTCGGCGGATGAGCCGGGCTTCAACGCCATGACCAACCCCGACCCCGCGCAGGACGACTACGACCGGCAGTTCAACCCGAGCGGCACCGAGGGGAACTTCAGCCGGGAGGACGGCGAGGCCTTCGACGACCGCGGCATCGACGGCGTGGCCTGCCCGACGGGCGAGACCTGCCCCTACGACGTCGGCGAGGGCAACGGCCGCTGGGACCAGAACCCCGGCTGGGAGCGCTTCTCCCAGGTGAACCCGCGCAACCTCGCCGCCCGCACCGCCACCTCCGCGCAGCTCGCCCGGGTGGGCATCTGGACCGACGGCGGCGTGCACGACCTCTTCAACTTCGCGACGGTGTCCAACCACTTCGTCGGCGCACTCGCGCAGCGCGGCCTGCCGGTGCACTACTTCAACAACTTCGCCTCGCTCGGCGCCGACCGGCTGCCCGAGTCGCCCTTCCCGCACGACCTCGTGGACTACGCGCACCTGCCGAGCCACGTGATGCTTCGCTACGGCAACCCCGACGCCACCATGACCGAACTGGTCAACGGCGACGGCGGCCACGTCGGGACCATCCCCCAGATCACCAGCCGGCTCTACACCTCGCTCTTCTGGATGGCCGCGCGCTGGCCCGGCGGCGACCGCCGCGCGGCGCGCTACTCCACCGAGTTCGACAACGCAGGGCGCTGCTCCAGCGGGTACTTCTGCACCTTCGACTTCCGCTCCGACCGCTCGGGGCGCAACGGTCCGGTCAGCGTGTACCTGCCGCCGGGCTACCACGACCCGGAGAACGCCAACGTGCGCTACCCCGTGGTCTACTTCCTCCACGGCTACGGCCAGCAGCCCTCCGACCTCGTGGCCACCGGGCTCATCGTCGGCAACTTCATGGCCCTCAGCAGCATCCCCTCCTGGCGGCGGCCGCAGAAGTTCATCATGGTGTTCCCGGACGGGCGCTGCCGGCCGCAGGACAACTGCCTGCGGGGGACCTTCTATACCGACTCCCCCGTCGGAAGCGCCCAGATGGAGACCTACTTCCTCGACCTCTACCAGTACATCGACCGCAGCTACCGAGTGCGCATGCCCGAGGAGGTCGAGGTCGTCGACTGAACCTTTTCCTCCGACCGGGTGTCGATGCAGGACACCACCGATGACCAGGCACCCCGTCCCCCTCCTCGCCTCCGCCCTCTCGCTCCTCCTCGCCAGCTCCGGCGCCTCGGCGCAGACCGCCGTGGAGCTGTTCGAGCGCGGCGCCGCGCGCCTCACCCTCGACGGGCTCATCCGCGAGTGGTCCGGCTTCGGCCAGCTCCGCGCCGTCGACGATCGATCGAGCGTCACCGCCGGCCTCGCCTCGTGGCGTGGCACCGACGACGCCTCCTTCGGCTACGCCCTCGCCCGCGACGACGACGGCCTCTGGATCGCCGCGGAGGTGCGCGACGACGCCCTCGTCCGCTCCGCCGCGCACGCCGACGCCGACGACCACCTCAGCGTCGCCCTCGCGGTCACCACCCCCGAGGGCCGCACCATCGCCTACGAGCTCGACCTCTACCCCGGTGAGCCCGGCTCCTTCCCGGGGGCGGTGCGCCTCCGCGTCGGCGGCCGCGGGGCCGTCGCTGGCGCGCAGATCGTCGAGGCGCCGCTGCCCGACCGCATGGGCTTCACCCTCGAGGCCCGCATCCCCTGGAGCGCCATCCCCGAGGTGCGCGCCCGCCTCGCGTCCCTGCGGGCGAGGGTCGCCTACGCCGACGCCGACGCTCCCCGCCGCTCCTCCGCCGACTCCGTGATCGCCACCGGCCAGGGCGACGGGGCCCGCCCCGAGGCGATGCCCCTCGCCGTGGGCGCAAGCGCCCCGCCCGCGCCCAGCGCCCTGCTCGACAGGTTTCGCTCGGAGCACGGGGTGACCGCGCCCGCCCGACTCGACCGCACCGTCGACCTCGCGGGAGACCCGAGGCCCGAGCGGGTGGTGGTGTTCCCTGGCTACGTGGTGGCCCTCGGGCCGGGCGTGGCGCAGGGCACCGCGTACGCGTTCATCCGCCTGCCCGCCCGCAACAACGACGACCTGCTCGACGTGACCGTGCGCGATCTTACCGGCGACGGTAAGAGCGAGGTGGTGCTGCGCCAGCGCGCGGGCACCGAAGGCGGCTTCACCCGCGAGCTGCTCACGGTCTACCGCGTCGACGAGGGGGAAACCTCCAGCAGGTGTTCACGCACGAGGTGGGGCGCGCCCAGGGCGCCAGCCGACTGAGCGACCGGGTGTCGTACGAGCCGGCGGGGCTGCGCATCGAGGCCGGGACGCCGGTGGGATTCACCGCCGCCACGTGGCCCTCGGCGACCGAGGCCGGCGTGGAGGCCCCGCTCACGCCGTGGAGCGCCGACCGGGAGAGGGTCTTCGCCTGGAGCCCCGGCGCGCGAACCTTCACCCTCGCGAGGAGCGAGCGCAACGCGCCCGTCGCCGCGGCGGCGACGATTACCCCGGCAGGTAACACCGCCGCCCCGGCGCCCCTCGCGGCGGACCTCGACGGGGTGCTGCGGCTCTTTCGTCAACGGGAGAGCGTCCCCGAGGGCGCCGCGCCGTCGCACCGGGCGACCGGCGACGTGGCCGAGGACGCCGCCGCCGAGGAGGTGCTGGTCTTCGGTCGAACGCTGGTGGTGGTGGGCGCGCGCTTCTACGGCGGGCGGTCGTACTACTCGGTGGCGCTGCCGCTGGCCGAGGGCGACGCGGTGCTCGACCTGCGCCTGGCCGACCTTACCGGGGACGGTAAGCGCGAGGCGGTGCTGCGGGTGCGGCGCGCGGTCACCGCGCAGGTGCAGGGCGCCGCGGTGAGCTCGCAGCGGGAGATGATCCTCGCGTACACCGTGACCGGAGAGCGGCGGGGGAGGGTCTTCGCTGCGGAGGTCGCGAGGCGCGTGGGCGACCGCGCGGTGCTCAACGAGGTGGGCGCTCTCGGCAACGGCGCGGTCACGCTGCGCAGCGGCTCGGCGCAGGGCTGGACCGCCGCGACCTACCCCTTCCACGACGCGCCGCCGCAGGGCTTCTTCCCGCTGCTGCTGCCCTGGGAGCCCGCGCAGCGGCAGGTCACCTACCGCTGGGCGGGGAGCGCCTTCGAGCGCGCGCCGTGAGGGTCGCGCTCGCGCTGGGCTGGGCGCTGCTGGTCGGCTGCGGGCGCACGGTGACCCCGGAGCCCCCGGTCGACGGAGGCGCGGCGGAGGTGATGGAGGAGCCCGGCTGCGCGGCGGACGAGGAGTGCGACGACGACGTGGCGTGCACCGCCGACCGCTGCGTGGACGCTCGCTGCGTGCGCGTCGCGGTGCCCTCCCGCTGCGGCGACGGCACGGTGTGCGACGCGCTCCGGGGCTGCGTCGACCCGCGCTGCCGCGACGGGGGATCGCCCTGCGAGGCGGACGGCGGCGTGGCCTGCGTCGACCTGGGCTCCTCGACCGCGGACTGCGGTCGCTGCGGGGTGCGCTGCCGGGTGGGGGACGTGTGCGATCGGGGGGCGTGCGTACCGCCGCTGCGAGGGCCGAGCGCGCGGTGCCGCAGGGCGAGCGACTGCCGGGAGCCCTACGCCTGCGACACGGAGGTGGGCGGGGTGTGCTCGCTCCCCTGCGCTCCGGGCGACGCGGGGGCGGCGGCGTGCGGGGCGGGGGCGACCTGCCTCTCGCTCGACGGAGAGATGGGGCGGTGCTTGAGGGCGTGCGATCCGAGGGAGCGCACGGTCAACCGGGGCGCCTGCTCGACGGGCCAGGTGTGCACCGCGCTCTGGCTCACCAACGACCTCAGCCGGCTGGGAGAGCCCGCATGCGTGGGCTTCTGCCAGAGCGACCTCGACTGCCAGGGCGACCCCCGGGGAGGGCGGTGCAGCCTGCGCACCGGGGACTGCGGAGCGCGCGCGGACGACAGCCGCATGGCCGTCGACGGGACGCTCTGCGACGCGAGCGCGCTCGACCCGGCGGGCCGCAGCCTGAGCTGCCGGGGGTACTGCGCCCGGGTGGGCTCCGGGAGCGTGGGGCTCTGCGCCAGCCTGATCGAGCGCTCGACGCGCCAGCGCTGCTACGACGACCCGGCGACGATGACGCCGCTCGGCCCGGTGGGGGCGGACAACCTGGGGCTGTGCGTGTACCGCGCCTGCACCGACGGCTGCGCCTGCGCGGGCGGCGCCGCGTGCATCTACCCCGAGGACCGCGAGGGCCGACCCCAGGCCGGGCCCACGCGCTACTGCCTCCCTCCGACGCGCTCTCAGCCCGTGGGGGCCGCCTGTCCTACGCGCTGAGCGACGATGGAGCGACGCGGCCGACGGGCTGTGCGATAGGCTCGCGGCCATGCAGCATCCGGTTGATCTGACCCAGCTCCCCGAAGGCGCGCGCAAGGTGCTCGCCGGCCCCGCCCCGCTGAAGATGATGGCCGCGCGAGGCATGGCGCCGCTGCCGCCGGTGGCGATGATGTGCGCTCTCTACGGGCTCGCGTGGAGCGACGATGCGGGCCTGCGTGACGCGGCCACCAGGACGCTGCTGGGGCTCCCGGAGGCGGTGGTGGGCGCGGCGCTGGCGGCGCCGGATTTCCCCGCGGCGGTGCTCGACGACTTCGCCGCGAGGGCGGTGGGAAACCGCGCCTACGTCGAGCGCGTGGTGCGCCACCCCAACGCGGCCGGGGAGACCGTCGCCCGCATCGCCCGCACCTGCGACGAGGCGCTCTCGGAGACCATCGCGCAGAACGAGCAGCGGCTGCTGTCGTCGCCGGAGATCATCGAGGCGCTCTACCTCAACCCCGCGACGCGCATGTCGACCTCCGACCGCATCGTGGAGTTCGCCGCGCGCAACGGGCTGAAGGTGAGCATCCCAGGCTACGAGCAGATCGTCGCCGCGCTCAAGAACCAGGTGATCCCGCCCCCGAGCGAGGCGCCGCTGGCGCGCGACGCGGCCTTCGTCGTCGCGCTGGAGGAGGCGCGCGAGTTCAGCCTCGACGACATCGAGGAGGACGACGACGGCGAGCTGCGGGTGAAGGAGGGCGCCCGCAAGGCCGAGAAGAAGCTCGAGGACATGAACGTGACGGAGAAGATCCGCACGGCGATGCTGGGCAACGCGCTGCAGCGCTCGCTGCTCGTCCGCTCGACCAACCGCCTTGTGGCGGCGGCGGTGCTCGACTCGCCGAAGATCGGCGACGACGAGATCATCAAGATCGCCGGGAGCCGCGCGGTGAGCGACGACATCCTCCGGCGCATCTCCAGCCGCGGTCCGTGGCTCAGGCTCTACGAGGTGAAGCTCAACCTGGTGAGCAACCCGAAGACGCCGGTGGGCGAGGCGATGAAGCTGATCGTGCACCTGCGCGAGAGCGACATGAAGCGCGTCGCGGCCAGCAAGAACGTCTCGGCGGCGGTGCGCACCGCGGCCAACAACCACCTCAAGAAGCGGAAGTAGGCTTTCAGGTCGACGCGCGGCCGCGGGCGAAGAAGGACACCACCGCGAGGGCGAGGGCCACGAAGAACAGGATCTTCGCGGCGCCCGCAGCGCCCGCTGCGATGCCGCCGAAGCCGAAGACCGCGGCGATGATGGCGATGACGAAGAAGACGACGGCGTAGTGCATCATGATGGTCTCTCCTGGTGATCGGCCTCAGGCGACCCGTCGGGGCGCCATGCAATGGAGGAGATGAGCAGGATGCGGGCCGAGCGATGGTGCGCTGCGCCGCGCACGGGGCACGGGGTGCGTCAGACCGTCTTGTGGCGGAAGTGCCCTTGCGGCCGGAGGCGTCGGGTGCGCCGTCGCTCGGCCGGGGCCTCGCGGGAGAGCACGAACTCGCCGCCCAGCCAGGCCACCAGCGCGCCCATGGCGAGGGCCAGGAGGTCTACCGCGACCACGGACAGGGAGGGCGTTGCGCTGCCCACGCTGGCGCGCATGAACGCGATCAGCACCAGCAGCACGAGGGGCGCGTGGGCCAGCTTGGCGTAGTCGGAGCGGTCAGGTGGGTGGGGGGTGTTCACGGGACCTTCGGTGCTCCTTCGCGGCGCGCTGGTGGGAGAGGGGCCTCGGCGGCACTCATCGCAGTGCATCCCTCGCGCCGCCAGAAAGCGTCGAAGTCGGTAGCGCGGACCCCTGAGGCGCCTCGCCACAGGCGTGGCGTAGATGTGTAGTCGGAGGGAAGGCGCTCGCGCCCGGTGCTAGAGACCCTCCATTCCTCCGATGAAGACCGCGATCTCACTGTCTGGCCTCGCGCTCCTCTATGGCTGCGCCTCGGCTCGGCGCCGGTCCCCAGGCCGCAGCGGGTGTCTGCCCCGCCGGTTCGGGTCGTCGAGGCGGCGCCCGAGCCTGCGGCGACGGCGTTCACGGCCTCGGCGGAGGACACCGCCGCGTGGGTCCACGCTCGCACGCTGCTCGACTTCAACGCCCGCGCCCACTTCGGCGGCGGCCGCCTCGCCGGCGGCTTCTCGCCCGACCCGTGGACCTTCCCGCTCACCGCGGGGGGCGGCCGCAACCCGATCAACGTCGCCGACCTCGGCATCCGCGACGGCCTCACCGGCGAGCGCTGCGGCCGGGCCTTCGTCACCCGCCGCCCGGACTTCCACTTCGACCTCGCCGAGGGCGCGGCGCTCCCGCTGCTGCGCTTCTATGTGCTCGCGGAGAACAGCTCCGACGCCACGCTGATGATCAACGAGCCGGGAGGGCGGTGGCGCTGCAACGACGACCACCACCGCGAGACCTGGGGCAACCGCCTCACGCCCGCCATCGACTTCGCCCACCCGCCGCCGGGGCGATACGACATCTGGGTCGGCACCTTCGACGCCTCGACGCGCAACGCGGCGACGCTGCACATCACCGGGCACGAGACCAACCACCCCTGAGCGGTCGGCGCCATGACCTGCGCCGTAGCGGCGCTGAACGAGCATTCGGTCGCGGCGCGGGGGCCTCGATTCCGCTACCCTTCGGCCCGTGATCAACTGGCTCGCCCGCTCGGCGATGGTGACGTTCTACCCCCGCTCCGAACAGTTTCCCGGCATCGACGAGATGCCCCTCGACGAGTACCTCGCGCGCTTCAAACGCGAGTCGGCGCCGCTCATGTGGGCGGGCTTCGTCCTCGGGACGCTGTTCTTCCACCTCACGCCGCTCTTCACGGTGTTCATCCCGCTGCCGGCCTTCGCGCTGTCGGCCGCGACGAGGGAGCGGCACGCCCAGCGGCTCTCGTCGCACCGGATCTACTACGTGCGCCAGCCGGTCTTCCTGCTGAAGATGATCGCGGGGCTGCTCTGGGGCGCCGACCCGGCGGTGCGCTCCAGGCTGGGCCTCGCCCCCTACCCCGCCGACCCGGGCACCTGGAGGCGCTCATGACCCACTTCGCGTTTCGCGAGGAAGACCTCACGCTGGAGGTCGACTACGTGGTCGTGGGCTCCGGCGCGGGCGGAGCGACGGCGGCCAACGAGCTGGCCCGCGGCGGGGCGACGGTGGCGCTGATCGAGGCCGGTCCGTGGCGCGACCCGGAGGACTATCCCTCGTCGACCTACGGCGCCATGCGCGACGTCTTCGACGACTGGGGCGTCGGCATCGCGCGCGGCCGGGCCCTCTGGCCCATCGTGCAGGCCTCCTGCGTGGGCGGCACCACGGTGATCAACTGCGCGATCTGCGTCCGCACCCCGGAGGACGTCATGCTCCAGTGGGAGCGCGACCTCGGCGTCGGCAACAAGGCCTGGCGCGACGCCATCTGGAAGCACCAGGACAAGCTGGAGGTCGAGCTCTGCGCGGAGGTGGTCCCTCCCGAAGCGGCCGGGCGATCGAGCCTGCTCGCGGCCAAGGGGGCGGAGGCGGTGCGCTACGACGGCCACCCGATGACCCGCTACGTGAAGGGCTGCGTGGGCTCGGGCCAGTGCCTCCAGGGGTGCAAGCAGCTCAAGAAGCAGAGCCTCAACCTGCAGTTCGTGCCCGAGGTGATGGCCCTCGGAGGCACCGTGCTCTCGTGCGCCCCGGCCGAGCGGGTGCTGCTGGAGGGGCGTCGCGCGGTGGGCGTCTCCGGGCGCTTCCGCGAGCCGGTGACCCGCCGCAAGGGCGGGCGCTACACGGTGCGGGCGCGCAAGGGCGTGGTGGTGGCGGCGAGCGTCACCCGCACGGCGCCGCTGCTGATGGCGAGCGGGGTGAAGCACCCGCTGCTGGGAAAGGGGTTTCGCGCGCACCCGGGCACCGGCGTGTTCGGCGTCTACGACCACGACGTCGACATGAACGTCGGCGCCACCCAGGGCTGGGCCTCGGTGCAGTACCGCATCGAGCCTGGGATGAAGGTCGAGACGCTCTCGATTCCGCCGGAGATGGTCGCCTCGCGCCTCGCCGGAGCGGGCAAGGAGCTCGTCGCTCGCATGGGCGACTACCGCCGCATGGCGATGTGGGTGGTGGCCGTGCGCGCCGAGGCCGTGGGTCGCATCAAGCGCGGGCTCCTCGGGGAGGTGAGCGTGGACTACAGCTTCGCGCGGCCTGACATGGAGCGACTGCGCAAGGGCCTCGCGCTGCTCGCCCGCACCCACTTCGCCGCGGGGGCGGTCAAGGTGCTCCCTGGCATCTACGGCCTGCCCTACGAGATCGGCCCCGACCAGGTCGACCTCATCGAGAACGGCCCGCTCGACCCGAGGTCGTACATCCTCATCTCGTCCCACCTCTTCGGCGGGACCACCATGGACAAGGACCCCACCCGCGGCGTGTGCGACGAGTACGGCCGCGTGCACGGCTACGAGGGCCTCGTGGTGGCCGACGCGTCGGTCATCCCGACGACGCTCGGGGTCAACCCCCAGCACACCATCATGGCCCTCGCCCGCTCCTTCGCCGACCGCCTGCTCGACGCGTGAGCTCAGGGGACGCAGGTGAGCGTCGCGAGGTCGCAGCGCAGGCCCGCGTCGCACTCCGCCGCGCCGCCTGCGCCCCGGCGGCACCGGGCGCCCATCGCACCGATCGCGCCCTCGGCCTGGCACCCCGCCTCGCAGCGCGTCCCGGGAGGGCAGCGCAGCCGGTCGCCGCACACGCCTGCGGCGGCGCTCGGGGCCGCGAGGCAGACGCCGCCGACGCATCGGTGGCCCGCGTCGCAGGGGCCCGGCGCCCCGGAGCGGCAGGGCCCGCCGTCGCGCCCGATGGGGTGGCAGGCGTAGGCGCCCGCCGCGGTCGGGACGCAGCGGGAGCCCTCGTCGCAGATCACGTTGCTGAAGACATCGCGCTGCGGGCACTGCCCGACTTCCAGGCAGACGTGCTCCCGGCAGGCGGTGCCTCGCGGGCAGTCCTGGTCGTCGACGCAGCCGAGGGAGGGCGCGGCGACCTCGCAGCGGCGGGTGTCCGACGGGCAGACGAGGCCCGCCGCGCAGTCCTGGCCGGTGCACATCCCGCCGAGCGCAACCGCCGGGGCGCAGGCCCGGTTGACGCAGCGCTGGCCCTCCGGGCAGCGGTCGCCGCGGGTGGTGCAGCGGCCCATCGGGGGCTCGGCGCAGCGGCCGTCGACGCACGCGAGCCCGGCGTTGCAGACGCGGTCGTCGTCGCAGGTCTCGGCGGCCGCGCGGGTGCGGCGGCAGAACTGCTCGACGCAGCGCAGCCCCGCCATGCAGGGCAGCGGCTGCCCGACGGACGATCCGCAGCGGGTGCCCTCGGAGCCCGGCGCGGTGCAGACCGAGCGGCCCGTGGCGTCGGGCGCGCAGACGCCTCCGCTGGCGCAGTACGACGTGGCGTCGCAGGGCGCCCCGGCGGCGGTCTCCTGCACGCAGACGGCGCGGCCGTCGACCGTGCGGCAGGTGAGGGACGCGTCGCAGGCGTTGCCCTCGCGGCAGCCACCGTGGAGGGTGCCGAGCGCGACGCAGCGGCTCTCGGAGACGGGGGTGCGCACGTGGCAGCTCGACCCGGCCGCGCAGCCGCGGTTCTGGCACGACTCGCCGATGGCCGCGGGCGGGTCGCAGGAGAAGCCGATGGCGCCGCAGACGAGCCCTGTGTCGCAGTCGCGCAAGGGGCCGCGGCAGAGGCCACCCTGGGCGCCGCGGGCCACGCAGGTCGGGGCCGCGGAGCCGACGGCGGTGCAGTCCGAGCGCGCCGGGCAGAGCTGCTCCCGGTCGGTGGTCGAGGGGGCGCAGGCCTGGCCGTAGGCGCTCTGCTCGACCATGCGCACCGCCACGCGAAGGGCGGGCACCGCGGTGGTGCGGACGCCGGCGCCGGCGTAGTTGAAGCTCCAGGCGAGGGCGATGTACTGCGTGCCCGCCTCGACGCGGAACTCGAACTCCGAGCGGGTGTGCTCGGGGTCGGTCTCGAAGGTGGCGACGGAGCACTCGCGGGCGGGAGCGTCCCAGGCGCAGCGCTCGACCCGGCGGGCCGAGAGGTAGGCGCTGGCGATCATCTCCTGGGTCCAGTCGGAGCGGTCGCGCTCGACGCGCATGCGGAGGATTCCCGCGCGAGGCGCCGTCCACTGCACCAGCGCGGCGTTGTAGACCGCCCCGCCGCAGGTCGGGATCGGGGTCAACTGCTGCGCCTCCGAGGCGCGGGAGAACTCCACCCACCCGGCCGTCCCCTGCGGGGTGGCGAGGCCGTCGCGGTCGAGGTCGAGCCTGGGTTCGAGCGAGCAGCTCCCCGAGGCGGCGTCCGTCGCCGGGGCGTCGGAGGTCGCGTCGCTCGCGGGCCCGGCGTCGGTCCCGGGGGTAGCTGGTGTCTCCGTGCACGCGGCCCCGAGAGAGAGCACCACGCATCCGAGACCCCAAGCCCGTCGCCAATTCATGCGAGCGATCGTGCCGTCGTTCGAGCACCGTGGCAATCGACACCTTCGCGGCGACATGCTGACCCGCGCCGTCAGGCCATGGGCTCCGCACTTCCGGCGCCCGTCCCTCGTGGGCTACTGTGGCTCGCAGGAACGGCCATGCGATCACTCCTCCTTACCCTCGTCCTTGGCTGGTTCTTCGCGCTCTCGGGCTGCGCTCGCGACCGGCCCCCCTCGCTGGGCAGCTTCGAGCTCGACGGCTACGTGCCCATCGACGCCGCCGACGACCTCGCGAGGCAGGCCTTCGACATCGTCCCGATCGACGTCCCCGCGCGCGACATCCCGCCGGCCGACGTGCCCATCGCGGTCGGGATGAACTGCAGCTCCGACGAGGCCTGCGCCTTCGGGGCGCGCTGCCTCCAGGGGCGCTGCGCGCTCGACAGCTGCCGCACCACCGACAACCCCTGCGGCCCCGACTCGCGCTGCGACATGCGCTGCGTCCCGACCCGCGACCTCTGCGCCGGCGTCCCCTGCGGCAGCCAGGAGACCTGCTTCCTCGGCCGATGCACCCCGGGCTGCTTCCCTGCGCCTTGCTCCGGCATCTCCTGCCCGGCGGGCCAGTTCTGCGACGACACCACCGGCGGCTGCGCGCCCATCGTCCCGTGCACCGGCGCCTGCCAGCCCGACTTCGCCTGCCATGTGCAGTGCCTTCCGCGCTCCAACTGCGACGGGGTGAGCTGCGAGTCGACGGAGGTCTGCGCCGACGGCCGCTGCGTCCGCAACCCCTGCGCGGGCGTCAGCTGCTCTCCCGGATCGCTCTGCGTCGCCGGCCGCTGCGTCGACACCTGCGCCTGCAACCCGCCTTGCAACCGCTCCTCGCGCGACCGCTGCGTGGTGGGCCAGTGCCAGTGCGCCCGAAACTGCGTGGCGGGCGGCGCGTGCGGCGCGGACGACGGCTGCGGCGGTCGCTGCGTCGGCGCGTGCTCCAACCCCTTCTCCGTCTGCGATGCGCTGACCGCCACCTGCAACTGCACGCCGCGGTGCACCGCCGACACGGCCTGCGGCGCCCCCGACGGCTGCGGCGGAACCTGCAACCTCGGCGGCTGCGAGCCCGGCTTCAGCTGCGACGCGACGACCCGCACCTGCGTGTGCATGCCGCACTGCCCGCCGGTCGAGGAGTTCGCCCTCGTCGCGTGCGGAGCGCGCGTGGAGAACCTCTGCGAGGGCGGTCCGTCGTGCGGCACCGGCACCCGCTGCACCACGATGGGGCAGCACTGCAACGACATGGGGCGCTGCGTGGCCGACGAGGAGCCGCCGGACGGGGGGATGGAAGACGACGGGGGGATGGAAGACGCCGGCGGAATGGACGCCGGCGGGATGGACGGCGGCGACGGCGGCGGCGGCTGCCCCGGCGGACGCACCGACTGCGGCGGGAGCTGCTTCGACCTTCAGACCAACCGCAACCACTGCGGCGCCTGCGACAACCGCTGCCCCGCCGAGACCACCTGCACCGCCGGCGTCTGCACCTGCCCCGGGACGGGGACTCTCTGCGGCGACCGCTGCGTCAACACCCAGAGCGAGAACAGCCACTGCGGCGCCTGCGGCAACGCGTGCCCGGACCTGTCCTCCTGCACCGGGGGGACGTGCTCGTGCGTGCCCCACTGCACCACCGATCCGAGCCTCGTCGAGTGCGGGATGGATGTTCCCAACGCGTGTCCGGGCGGCCCCGCCTGCGGCCGGGGTACGCGGTGCGCGGCGGGCTCGCTCTGCGATCCGATGACGCGGCGGTGCGTGTGCATCCCGCTCTGCCCGCCGGGCGTCCGCTGCGGGGTCACCGACGGCTGCGGCGGAACCTGCATCGGCAGCTGCAACACCGGCGAGGCCTGCGCGCGCGACCCGATGGACGCGACCCGCTACTTCTGCTCGAGCGCGGGCTGCGTGGGCGGCTGCGCCTGCAACGAGGTCTGCTCGATGAACCGCTGCGTCGCCGTCACCTGCGCCAACGGCACGAGCCCGTGCCCCTGCCAGTGCTGCCCGGTCGGTCAGCGGTGCGTGGGCGGCTCGGCGTGCATGCCGATTCCGCCGTAGGGCTTCGAAGGGGGGAGAGCGCGGAGGGCTGGAGCGAAGACCCGGACGGGGAGGGCTTCAGCGCGGGTTGGGGACGGGCTGCGCGGTGATCTGCGTGGGATCGATGGGGCGGCGGTAGATGGGCGGGAGCGGTGCGCCGCTGGTGTTCACGCCGACGCCGACGGTCGGCGATGCGTTGACGCGGGGGTTGGAGGGCGCGAGGCCCGGAGCCACGAAGGAGCCGCCGGGGTTGGCGGTGACCTGTCCCCCCATCGGGGCGACGGCGGTGGTGCCGCCGGGCGCGCGATAGGCGGGGTTCACCTGGCTGCCCGGAGGAGGGGCCGCCATGCCGGGCTGCACCCCGACGACCACAGTGCCAGGACGAGCCGCGACGCCTGCGGCGGGGGCCACGTTCATGCCGACGGCGTTGGGGCCGACCACGACGCCCGTCGGGCCCTGGCCGGGCCGCGCGACGCCGACGCCCATCGCCGACGCCCACCGGCTGGGACCCGACGCCCACGCGGCCGAGGGGCTGGGCGACCCCGACGCCGAGCCACGCCGCTGGGCGACTCCGACTCCGACTCCGTAGCCGGGCTGAGCGGGCTGGGCGACTCCGACGCCGACGGCGTAGCCAGGCTGCGCGGGCTGGGCGACTCCGACTCCGACTCCGTAGCCGGGCTGAGCGGGCTGGGCGACTCCGACCCGACTCCGTAGCCGGGCTGGTTGGGGTGGTGACCGGGGTGTCCGGGATGGACGGGGTAGCCGGGTTGACCGGGCTGGGCGACTCCGACCGCCACGCCTACGCCATAGCCGGGCTGAGCAGGATAGGCGGGCTGGGCGACCCCGACCCCTACGCCGTAGCCGGGCTGAGCCGGGTAGGCGGGTTGGGCGACTCCGACGCCTACGCCGTAGCCGGGCTGAGCGGGGTAGGCGGGCTGGGCGACCACGGTCGCCTGCGCGGGCTGCGTGTAGACGGTGGACTGTGCCGGGACCGTGCGGATGGTGCATCCGACCGGCACCGCGAAGGACAACACGAGCAAGACCCTGGGAACGGTTCGCATGAATGGACTCCCGGTGCGTTGAAGGGGTGGGCAGCATAGCCGACGAGGCCAGGCAGGGTGGATGTTCAATGGAATCGTCGGGTGGAGCGGACTCTCTACTCGGCGAGGTGGCAGGCCACCTGGTGGCCTTCGCGGAGCGTTCGCAGCGCGGGCGACTCGACCTCGCAGAGGCCCTTCTTCGCGATGGGGCAGCGAGGGTGGAAGGTGCAGCCCGAAGGGGGGTTGATGGGGGAGGGCACGTCGCCGGTGAGCACCAGCCGTCGCCGCTGGCGCGTCGGGTCGGGCACCGGAACCGCGCTCAGCAGCGCGCGGGTGTACGGGTGCAGCGGCTCGCTGTAGAGGCCCGCGGCGGGGGCCTCCTCGACGACGCGGCCGAGGTACATCACCGCGACCCGGTGCGAGAGGTACTCCACGATCTTCAGGTCGTGGGCGACGAAGAGGTATGTGAGCCCGAGCTCCTCCTGGAGGTCCTTGAGGAGGTTGACGATCTGCGCCTGGATCGACACGTCGAGCGCGGAGATGGGCTCGTCGGCGACGATGAAGCGGGGCTCCACCGCGAGCGCCCGCGCGATGCCCACGCGCTGCCGCTGCCCCCCGGAGAACTCGTGCGGGTAGCGCGCTCCCTGGTCGGGTCGCAGCCCGACGCGCTTGAGCAGCGCCTCGACGCGGCCCTCCCGCTCGCTGCCCCGCGCCCCGAGGTTGTGGATGTCGAGCGCCTCGCCGACGATCTCCCTCACCCGCATCCGGGGGTTGAGCGAGGCGTAGGGGTCCTGGAAGATCATCTGCATCCGGCGGCGCAGCGGGCGCAGCGCGGGCTGAGAGAGCCGTGTGATGTCCTGGCCCTCGAAGGAGATGGAGCCCGCGCTGGGGTCGATGAGCCGGAGCACGGTGCGCCCGAGGGTGCTCTTGCCGCAGCCCGACTCGCCGACGAGCCCGAGGGTCTCGCCCGAGCGCACCGAGAGCGACACCCCATCGACGGCCTTCACCACGCCCTTCGGGCCGAACATCCCTCGGCGCACCTCGAAGGTGGTGCACAGCCCCCTGGTCTCCAGCAGCACCTCGTCGCTCATCGCGCCTCCAGGTGGCAGCGCGCGAGGCGGCGGTCGTGGCGCTCGGCCCGCTCGCCCCGCACCTCGCCCGCGGCGGCCACGCGGTAGAGGGCGGGCTCCTCCTCGGCGCAGAGCGCGAAGGCTTTGTCGCAGCGGTCGCGGAAGCGGCACCCCGAGGGCAGGCTCCGCAGGTCGGGGACCATCCCGGGGATGGTCGGCAGCCGGCGCGCCCCGAGGTTGTCTCCGTAGCTCGGCACCGAGCGCAGCAGCCCCTGGGTGTACGGGTGCCTCGGGTCGGCGAAGAGCTCCGCGACCGGGGCGCGCTCCACCACCCGACCGGCGTACATCACCACCACGTCTTCGGCGAACTCCGCGACCAGCCCGAGGTCGTGGGTGATGAGCAGCACCGCCATGCCGAGCCGGGCGCGCAGGTCGCGCAGTAGCTCGATGATCTGCGCCTGGATGGTGACGTCGAGCGCGGTGGTGGGCTCGTCGGCGATGAGCAGCTTGGGCTCGCAGGCGAGGGCCATGGCGATCATCACCCGCTGTCGCATGCCGCCGGAGAGCTGGTGGGGGTAGGCCCCGGCGCGCTCGGCGGGGGAGGGAATACCCACCTGGGTAAGCAGGTCGATGGCCCGCTCCCACGCGGCGCGGCGAGGGAGCTGGCGGTGGAGGGTGAGCACCTCGGCGATCTGGTCGCCCACCGTATAGACCGGGTTGAGGGAGCTCATGGGCTCCTGGAAGATCATCCCGATGTGGGCCCCTCGCACCTTGCGCATCTCGCGCTCGGAGAGGCTCAGCAGGTCGCGGCCCTCGAAGAGGATCTGCCCCGAGGCGATGCGCCCCGGCGACTGGATGAGCCGCAGCACGGAGAGGGAGGTGACGCTCTTGCCGCAGCCGGACTCGCCGACGAGGCCGAGGGCGCCGCCCGGCGGGAGGTCGAAGGAGACGTCGTCCACCGCGCGCAGCCGCCCCTCGTCGGTGGCGAACTCCGTGCAAAGGTGGCGGATGGAGAGCAGCGCTTCGGTCACGTGAGGGGCCTTCGAGGGGGGCGCCGAACATAGAACAGATGTCGCCCCGAACCACTGCGCGATTGCGATGCTGCGGGCGGGCCCGGAACTCGGCTACCATCGCGCCACAGGAGACCTGTTGACCGAGGCGAGCGACACCACCGACGGCCGATCGTTGCAGCGCGTGGTCGTGGTGCTCTCGCCCGAGGACGGGGTCCTCATCGACGCGCTGCGGGCCGCGCGCTACCTGGTGGTCTCCTCCGCGGCCGATCGGCTGGAGGAGGTCGCGCTCGCCGAGCGGGCCAGGCTGGTGGTGGTCGACGAGGGGCTCCCCGGGGCCCTGGAGGCGATCACCCGGCTGCGCCGTCGGGGGAAGGTTCCGGTGGTGCTGCTGGGCGTGGGCGCCGAGGTCGGGGCGAGGGCGCTCAAGTCCGGCGCGGACGTCATCCTGCCGCGGCCGGTGTCGCCCGAGTCGCTGGTCGAGCTGCTCGGCTCCATGGTGACCACCGCCTTCCCGAGCGCCCCGCCGCCCCGACGCCGCTCGCCGCTCACCAACCCGCAGATTCGCCCGCTCGCCCCGGTGACCGTCGCGACGCTGGAGACGCCGCTGCCCCGGCGCCCGTCGCCCCCCACGCCGCTCCCCATGATGGCGCTGTCGAGCATGCCCGTGGTGACCATGAGCACCTCGTCGTCGCCTCCGGTGGGCGTGCCCGCCGACGGGGCGCTGTCGACGGTGCAGTCGTGGCTCGCGGAGGCCCCGACGAGCCCCGACAACAACGGCTCGTGGGCGCCGCCGGACGTCACCCTGGAGGTGGAGGAGACCCTGCGCCGCGCGCTGCAGCTGGTGGGCGGCGACCCGTCCTCGCTCGAGCTCACCGCCGCGGGCGACGACTCCCTCGACGAGCTCGTCCCCCCGGAGCTGCTGGAGCCCATCGAGGGAGCCCTCGACGAGGACGAAGACGACCGCCGGGAGGGCCTCTCGGTCTCCGCCAGCGCCATCGCCCAGCCGCGCGTCAGCAACGAGCGGCGAGCGCCTCGCGAGGGCGTCGAGGCCGCGCCGATGGTCCCGCTGCCGGTGGACGGCGACGCGAGGCTGGCCGGCAAGCTCGACCGCTTCGGCCTCGGTCCGCTGCTCAGCGCGGCGTGGAGGGTGCGGGCGTCTGGCGACATCGTGCTGCGCGAGGGGGCGCGCGAGTGGCAGCTCGCGGTGTCCAACGGTCACCTGCTCTCGCTCCGGAGCAGCCAGGCCGACGAGCAGGTGGGGCCGCTCTTCGCCCGCCTCGGCTTCGTCCCCCAGGAGGCGGCCCGCTTCGCGGAGGTTCCGCTCGACGTGGGCCCGCGCGGCGCGGCGCTGCTCGCGGCGCAGGGCTACATCGCCGCCGACGCGCTGGTGGCGATGCTCGGCCGGGCCGCCCAGGAGGTGGCCTTCGACCTGCTCTGCCTCGACCAGTTCACCTGGGAGATCCGCCCTCGCAGCTCGGCGCTGAGCATCCCCTTCCCGACCCGCGCCCTCGACGCGCTGCTGGTCAGCGCCGCGCGCGCCCGCATCGAGCCCGCGGTGGCCTACCAGCTCCTCGGCGGCGACGGCACCGAGCTCTCGCTGCGGGGCGACGGCGCGGCCCTCTCGACGCTGCCGCTGCAGCCCAACGAGCGCACCGCGGCGCTGGCCGCGAAGAAGACCGACCTCGCCACGCTGGTGCGGGCCCACGGCGACTCGGCGCTCCCGGCGATGGTGGCCCTCCACTGGCTGCAGCTCCTGCGGGTCGAGGGGCTGGCGCACGCCCTCGCCGACGCGCAGGTTCCGCCGGGGCCGGAGCGCACCCGGCTGCGCGCGCTGGTCGAGGCGGCCACGAGGCACGACCTGCTGGTGGTGCTGGGCGTGAGCGCCTGGGCCACGCGGCGGGCGGCGCAGTCGGCGCTGGAGGTGCGGCGCTCGGAGGTCGACACCATCCGGGCGCGCTTCATCGTGAGCGAGGCCCTGTCGCCGGTGTACGCGGCGCTCGACGAGGCGGCCAAGCTGCTCACCGCGGCCGGGGCCTGGGAGCGCTACGTGGCCGCGCTGCGGGTGGTCGATCGGTCGTGATGTTGTGATCCCGCGGGGGCCCGTGTAGCTAACTCCGCCCATGGGAACGGATCACGACGGCGCCTCCACCCCGGAGTCCGAAGCGGCCGAGGAGGCCGACTGGGCCCTCGCCACCGCCGCGACGCTTCAGGCGAAGGGCGACCTCGACGGGGCGCGCACGTGGTTCCGCCGGGCGGTGGAGCACCTGATGGACGCCGGGCTCGACGACCGCGCGCTCGTCGTCGCCAAGCAGTCCGCCGCGCTCTCCGAGCCGCCTCCTCCCGCGCCGACGCCTCCGCCGGTCCGCGCCGACGCCTCCGCCGGATCCGGCCCCGGTGTTCCAGCCGCCGGCCGCGATCCCTTCGACGACCCCGACGATCCAGCCTCCTCCGGCGCCCGCGGCGGCCCTTCCGGTGATCGCTCCCGCCGCGCCCACGCTGCAGGGCCCCGCGCTCACCCAGCCGGTGCTGCACCTCAACGTCGCGTACGACCCCGCGCGCTCCGTCGCCACGGAGGCCGCCGCCGCCCTGCTGACCGCGCTGCCGCTCTTCGCCGACCTCCCTGCCGAGCGGGTGCGCTCGCTCGCCCGGGAGAGCGTGATCGTCCCGCTGCGCGTCGGTCACGACCTCCCGCTCTCTCCTCAAGGCGAGGCCGCGCCGCTCTGGGTGATCGTCGAGGGGCAGGTGCATCTTACCGTGGCGGGTATTCCCGTGGGCGGCACGCTGGGCCCCGGCGACTTCGTCGGCGAACTCTCGGCCTACTACGAGAGCGCCTGCCTCTTCCGGGCCGAGGTGACGGCCGAGGGCCGCGCGCTCTGCGTGGCGCCGACGGTGCTGCAGTCCCTGGCGGGGCAGTACGAGGGCTTGCGCACCGCCCTGGAGGAGAGCGCGTGGGAGCGCGCGTTCGAGGCGCTGGGCCACGCCTCGGCGCTGCTCGCGGCCATCGAGCCAGCGATGCGCGCGGGGCTCTACGCCCGCTTCGAGCCGGTGCAGTTCGCGGCGGGCGACTCGCTGCTCACCGAGGGCGAACCCGCGGCGTGGGTGTGGCTCATCGCCGCCGGGAGCGTGGAGCGCTACGGCGGAGCGCTCGGGGCGAAGGTGCAGCGAGCGGGCGCCGGGTCGGCGGTGGGCGTGGCGTCGGCGTGGGAGGCTAACCCCAGCGGGGTCAGCGTGAGGGCGCGGCGTACGACGCTGGCGGCGAGGGTGAGCGCGGCGGCCTTCCGGGAGATGGTCGCCGAGGCGCCGGGGCTGAAGGGGGCGAGGTCGCGCGCGGACGTCTGGTAGGCGCTCGAAAGCGACGCGGCGGCGTTGTGGAGCGCCGACGGGTCCGCGCATGCTCGCGCCCATGCTCGACCGCGTCGCCGATGACCTCTGGACCACCGCCCGCCCGCAGCGCTTCTGGGGCCTCGAGACGGGCACCCGCATGACCGTGGCGCGCCTCTCCGACGGGGCGCTCTTCGTCCACTGCCCGGTGGCGCTCGACGAGTCGACGCGGCGGGACATCGACGCGCTCGGGCCCGTTCGGGCCGTGGTCGCGTCGAGCCTGTTTCATCACCTCTACGTGGGCCAGTGGATGGCCGCGTTTCCGAAGGCGTCGTTCTGGGGCTGCCCCGGCCTCGCGAAGAAGCGCCCCGACCTGAAGTGGTCTGGGGTGCTCGGCGACACCGCCCACGACGAGTGGGCGGAGGACATCGACCAGGCCCCGTTCACCTCGCGCTTCGAGCACGAGGTGGTGTTCCATCATCGGAAGTCGAAGACGATGGTGTGCGCCGACGCGCTGATCAACCTCTCGAAGCACCCGTCGCCGGTGACCCGCGCCGCGGCCTTCCTGATGGCCAATACCGGCCCGGGCAAGGGCTACCTGGAGCGCATCGCGGTGCGCGACTACGCCCTCGGTCGCAAGCAGGTCGACCGCATCCTGGAGTGGGACATCGACGGCGTCGTGCTCGCCCACGGTGGGCTCATCGAGCACGGCGGCCGCGAGGCGGTGCGCGACGCCTACAGCTGGCTCTGAGCCTCGCTCAGGCCTTCTTCAAGAACTCCGTCCGCAGCACGAGGCCCTTCACCTTCTCGTGGCGGCCCTCGATCTCGTCCTCGTTGTCGGTCAGGTGGATGCCCTTGATGAGCGTGCCCCGCTTCAGGGTCACGTTGGCGCCCTTCACCTTGAGGTCCTTGATGAGGGTGACGTTGTCACCTTCCTGGAGGGGGGTGCCGTTGCTGTCCTTGACGTCGTCCATGGTGGGTTGACCTTCGCTGGTTTAGGGGGAGGGCGGTGGGAAGCTCAGGCCCCGTGCATGGCCTTGAGCACGATCACGCAGAGCACCGCGAGCGCCGCCGCCACCAGCACGCCGAGCTGGAGCAGTCGCATCTGCGGGGCGACGCCGTCGGTGCGCCCGGCGGCCTCGGCGGCGCGCACCCGCGCCCCGAGAACGAAGTGCAGCGCCAGCATCACCAGCGCCAGCGTGAGCTTTCCGTGAAACCACCCGAAGCGGAAGTACGCGCCCTTGGCGACGGCGATCATCGCGAAGCCCGCGATCGTGGCGATGCCCATCCACGGCGAGGAGACGGTGCGGTAGATGCGCCGGGCGAGCGCGGCGAATTTCGCCTGCACCGCGGGCTCTTCGCCCACGCCCGCGGTGATCACCCGGGTGATGCTCACGAGGCTGCCGATCCAGAGGAGGAGGGAGAGGACGTGCGTCGCCAGGAGGATCGTCAGCAGCATGAACCGGGGGGATAGACGCTCGCGTCCGCGATGACAAGCGCCCAGCGGACTGTGTACGGTGCGCGCGCCATCGTGAACCGCCGCCGCTTCCTCGCCGCCATGTCCCTCGCCGCCGTTTCGGGCGGGTGCCGCTGGCGCCGTGGCAACGAGGTCACCCTCGGCGCGCTGGTCCCTCGCACCGGCGACCGCGCCGCGTGGGGGGCCGACCTGCTCCGCGGCTACGAGCTCGCGGTGGAGCAGCAGAACCTCCGCGGCGGGCTCAACGGCCGCCGGCTCCGGCTCGTCTCCCTCGACGACGAGAGCCGCGAGGAGCACGCCTCCACGCTCACCACGCGCCTCATCGAGCGCGAGGGGGCGCTGGCGGTCTTCGGCGAGCTCTCCTCGGTGACCAACGAGCGCGGCGCCGCGGCGGCCCAGCGCCGGGGGGCGGTCTTCGTCGCCACCGCGTCCACCGCGAGGGACGTCTCTCGCGCCGGGGACTTCGTCTTCCGCACGGTGCTCACCGACGCCGAGCAGGCGCAGGCCATGGCCCGCTACGCCCGCCAGTCGATGCAGCGCCGCAAGGGCGCCATCGTGTACCGCCGCAGCTCGCTGCTCCATGTGGGGATGGCCGACGCCTTCGCCTCGGGCTTCCGCGCCAACGGCGGCGAGATGGTGCTGCGCGAGTCCTACCAGGACGACGCCGACCTGGTGCGCCTGGTCGCCCGGGTGCGCTCGTCGGGCGCAGACATCGTGTACGCGCCCGCCTCCAGCGAGGACGCGGGCCGCATCGCCGTCGCCCTCAAGCAGGGCCGCGTGGGGGCGCAGATCATGGGCGCCGACGGGTGGGCCTCCGCCGACGCGCGGCAGTTCGCGCGCGACGCCATGGTGGGGGCGCTCTTCCCCGAGCTCTTCAGCGCCGTGTCGCCGCGGCCCGAGGTGGAGGCCTTCATCGCCGCCTTCGGGGCACGCCACCGGGCGCACCCCGGGTCCTTCGCCGCGGTGGGCTACGACGCCGTGCGCTGGGTCATCGCGGGCGCGCTGAGGGTCCCGCAGCTCGACGCGCGCTCGCTGCGAGACGCCCTCCTCGGGTCACGCCTCGACGACGCGGTGGCCGGGCCCTTCAGCGTCGACGCGCGCCGCGCGCTCATCCGCGCGATCTGCGTGCAGCGCTACGAGGCCCAGGGCGTCGCCCTCGCCGCCATGATGACGCCGTAGCGAGCGCCGCGAGCGCCGCGATCCAGCGCCCTCCGCCGCGACCGGAGCCCGCCACGCCGCAGCCGCAGCCCTCGTCCGCCTCGCGCAGCGAGTCGTCCCCGGCGTCCGCGCTCACGCCCACATCCACAACCACCGCATCGACGCCGATGTCCCCGGGCCGGTCGGTCGCCATCACCGGAACGTCCAGCGCACCCGTGTCCGGGGCGATGCCGTTGTCGAGCGGGATGCCGTTGTCGGGTCGCACTCCGTTGTCGAGTCGCACCCCGTTGTCGAGTGGAACGCCGTTGTCCCTGGGCACCGGGACGTCCATCGGTGCGACGCCCGCGTCCATCGGTGCGGCGGTGGGGCAGGTTCCGCGGTGCGATCCCGCGGGGCGGCTGATGCTGGCGGTGGGCCTGCCGCAGCTCGCGCAGATCTCCCCCCTCGCCGGGTACGCGAGCGCGACGCCGGCGTAGTGGGCGGCGGAGAGGGGGTAGTGCGCGTAGCCCCAGACGAGCTCCTGGTAGGGGTAGTTGCCGCGCACCTGGGCGCTGGCGATGCCGGGGGTGCGAAACTCCCTCCGGTCGGCCGCGAACATCGGGTTGTTGGGGTTGTTGCGCGTGGAGAAGCCGTTGTAGCCCCAGGTGGCGAAGTACCAGTCCTCGACCACCTGCGGGTCGTTGTCCCCGACGCAGGGCGAGGCGCGCCACTTGTCCGTGAGGATCGCCGCCCCGACGCTCACGTTGTACGCCGCCGAGGAGGCCACGCGGTTGGCGTCGTAGGCGCTGGTCTCCCCGCGGCGCATCCCGCTGGTCACCTGCGCGATGCCGTAGCCGCAGTCGAAGCTGATCACCGTCTCGTTGGTGGTGCAGAACTGCCGCCACGACGACTCGGTCAGGTAGATCGCCTTCAACAGCACGCAGGGGAAGGTCACGGCGACGGTGTCTCGCCGCCCCGATCCGCTGCACCAGCCGCCGCCCGCGCCCACGGTGTTGCGGCCCGCGAAGTCCCAGCCGAGCGAGCCGTAGGCCATGGGCCCCGCGGCGATGCGGTCGAAGAGGGTGGACATCTCCGTCACCGAGGGGTTGGCCCCGCTCGCGGCCGCGACCCTGCACGAGCGGCAGGGCGGGCAGGCCGAGCCCCCGGAGCACTGCGCCGAGGCCTCCACGCCCGCCAGCGCGATCGCGACGCCCAGCAGCGCCGCCCTCACCGCGCACCTCCCGCGAAGCCCACGAACTCGATCACCTGATCGGTCGACGCGATCGCGTGCGCGAGCCCTCCACGGCGCTGGGCCACCACCACGGACTCGTCGCGGTCGGTGGTGTGTCGCAGGGCGATCCAGCGGCCGTCGTCGGACTCGGAGAGCAGGGCGTCGCTGCCGTCGCCGCGGGGCGCGAAGACAGCCGGGGTCGACTGCACCGAGGCGCCGCGGGGGAGCCACCCGAGGCCGTGGTCTCCGGGGAGCGAGAGGCCGATGGCGCCGTCGCGCAGCACGCGGGGCATCAGGTGGTCGCTCGACGATCGCCATCGGGGGGTGATGGCGGCGGGCGAGGGGTCGTGGGCCCGCAACGAGGCGACCTCGTAGACGGTGGGCGAGAGCGCCCGGGCGAAGACCACCTCGTCGCGCGCGGCGTCGTAGGAGAAGTCCCTGGCGAGGCTGAGGTCGGGGTGCACGAGGGCGACGTCGCCGGTGCGGGCGTCGAGGCGCAGCAGGCTCGAACCGGAGTCTTGCAGGAGGTAGACGAGCACCTCGTCGTCGCGCAGCGCGGTGGCGAGGAAGGCGAGCTGCCCTCGGCCCGACCACACCGGGCGGAGCGATCCGGTGGCGGGGTCGACGGCGTCGAGGCGGAGCGCGTCGGTGCGCTCCACGAGGCGTCGATGGGTGACCTCGGGCGGGGGGTCTTCGCCGTCGTGGCCGCGCTGCACCAGCACCGTCCCTCGGGCGGTGACCAGCGGGCGGGAGCTGTCGGCGAGCTCGCCGCAGAGGCGCGTGGTGGCGGCGGTCGCCGGGTCGATGCGGAAGAGGGCGCTGTGGTAGCTGCCGCCGCGAGGGGAGTCGGTCTCGGCGGCGACGGCGAGGACGACGGGCTGCGCGGCGGAGGGGCCTCGGAGGAGGGCCGCGTGGCGGGCGGAGGAGGGGAGGTGGGGGAAGGTCCCGAGGACGGTGGCGGACCCCTGGACGCCGGGGCGCTCGAGCACGACGGAGGTGCGGGCGGCGTCGGGTGCGCCGCGCAGCAGCACCACCGCGGGGGCCGAGGCGGCTGCGCGAGGCTGCGCGAGGGCGGGCGTCACGCACCCGGCGAGCGCGCCGAGCAGGAGGGCGGAGAGGGCGCGGGCGGGGTCTCGCATCGGGCGATCATACCCGCAGGAGGGCTTCCGGGCGGCGGTCAGCGCTCGATGCCGGCGGTGTCGAGGATGCGCCCGATGATCCCGAGGACGGCGTCGGGGAACATGGGCTCGGTCTCGACGCAGCGGGCGTTCTCGGTGGCCTGGTCGGGGGTGCGCGCGCCCGGCGTCACGACGCTGACCAGCGCGTTGGCGAGGACGTAGCGCAGGGAGGCCTCGCGCAGCGACCCGACGGGCGGCAGCACCAGGGCCTGGCGCAGGGTGTCGCGCTGCTTCATCCGGTGGTTGAGGTCGCGCGGGGTCCAGCGGTAGAGCCGGTGGTCGTCGTCGGAGAAGCGCCGCGCGCCGGACCAGCCATCCGCGAGGAGCCCGTAGGCCAGCGGAGAGCGCACCACGACGCCAGCCCCGGAGGAGCTGATCTCCGAGGACAGCCGGTGCAGCATCGACGGGACGAAGAGGTTGTACGGCAGCACCACGAGGTCGGGCTTGCGGATCAGCGCCGCGCGTCCGATGTCCTCCGAGCCGACGCTCATGCCGATGAGCCGCACCTTGCCGGCCGTCTTCAGGTCGCGCAGGGCGGTCCATGCCTCGCCTCGCGCCAGGGTCTTGAGCGAGGGGTTGTGCAGCACCATCGCGTCGAGGGCCTCGACGCCCATGCGCTTCAGCGCCCGCTCGCAGGCCTCGGTGAGGTACGCGCCGGAGAAGTCCTTGCGCGGCACCGGCTGCACCGGGTCGCGGTTGACGCCGACGCGCACCGACGCGAAGACCTTGTCCGCGCCGACGTCGCGCTTGAGGTCGCCGATCCACTCGAGCATCTCGCCCTCGCGGTAGCAGTCGGCGGTCTCGATGAACGACCCCCCGGCGTCGATGGCGGCGCGCAGCGTGGCGCGCGAGGTGAGCTCCAGCGAGGGGCCGTAGCCCTCGCCCGAGATACCCCAGGTGCCGAGGCCGACCTCGCCGACAGAGATGCCGCTGCGGCCAAGGGTCCGGGTTCGCATCGTGCGCGAAGGGGTACCTCCCGCGGGCCCTCCGGGTCAACGCGCCGAAGGGGGATCCGCCTACTGGCAGCGCAGGTTGCCGTTGAGACCGGCGCAGGAGCGCGAGCAGCGCTGCGAGGCCACCGAGCACGATTCACCGCTGGGCTGGCAGCTGGAGCAGGCGCACGCGCCGCCGCGCCGATCACCGGACCGGTGAACGCGATCACCGGACCGGTGATCAGCGCGGCGGTGGCGCGAGCGTCGCCCAGAGCGCCAGCGGCATGCGGACGGCCACCTCGGCGCCGTGTGACTTGCGGGTCGCCTTGAGCTCGACCGAGACGGCGGCCGCGAGGTCCTTTCGCTGCCAGCGCTTCGTGACCTTCGCGAAGAGCGTGCGCTCCGAGGCGGAGGCGGTGAAGCCTCGCGCGGGCTGCTGCGCGGTCGCGCCCGCGAGGCGAAACTCCTTGGCGGCGGCCCACACCGACTCGGTGCTGGCGTCGGCGACGACGAGCCTTCGCCCCGAGGGCAGGCGCAGCGTCGCGGTGAGGATCTCGTCGACCGAGTCGTCCGCGGGCGTCGCGTCGACGAGGGCGATCATCGCGCTGGCGCGGTCGCGACCGAGGAGCTGCACGGTGGCGCGGGTCAGTCGCGTCACGAGGGTGACGAGCTGCGCGGCCTTGGTGACGGACATGTCGAGGTCCTTCGCGCAGACCTCCGCGAAGTCGGCGCGGCCGAGGGCCTGGGCGACGCCCTTCTTCTTCAGCGCCTTCACCGCCAGGCCCATGGAGTAGTAGTCGCCGTCGATCGACGACCGGCACGCCTTCACCTCCGCGATGGCTGCGCGGCCCTCGGCCGCGAGGCGCTTGAGGTGGGCCGCGCTGGAGGCGTCGGCGTTCTTCCGGAGGGCGGCGGGGAGGGGAGAGGTGGTGGGGGTGCGACAAACCATCGCGCGAGGGTACCGCGGCGCCGCGAGAGATGGGGAGTGCGGGGTGCTGGCGTGCGGCGACGGGAGGCCTGTCGGGTGCGAGCGTCACCCGGGCACGCAGGCGCATGCACGGCCCGGACGGCTGCCGTCGTCCTGGTCGACGCTCGGGCGATGGCGCAACACCGTCGCAGGTCCCAGCGGCAGCCCGCCGCCACCCCGCCGCCACCCCGCCGCCACCCCGAGCAGCGTCGGCATTGCAGTAGAAGCAGCCGTTCCACGACGGCACGCGCGTCGCTCGGCCCGCGGGCCCACCGATGGCCGATGGCGGTGGACATCTCCATGTTGGCGACCGTGATCCCGTCCGCGACGGGGTGGTGCACGGCCTGGTGCACGATCACTTCGCGGCCTTCGCCGAGCAGATGCAGGAGGGAGGTCGCCCGCTGCCGCGGTACGTCGTGGCGGAGTTCGAGGCCTTCCTCCGCTGCGGGGTGCTGGCCTGCGGCTTCATGCGCGCTCGGTGTCCGGGCTGCGGTCACGATCGGCTGGTGGCGTTCTCGTGCAAGCACCGCGGGGTATGCTCGAGTTGCGGCGGGCGACGCATGAGCGAGACGGCGGCGCGGCAGTGCGATCGCGTGCTGCCAGCGGTGCCATACCGGCAGTGGGTGCTCTCGCTGCCGTGGGAGCTGCGGATGCCGGTAGCGCGCGATACGGCGCTGCTCAACGCGGTGTCGAGGGTGTTCTTCGAGGAGGTGCGCGAGTGGCTACGGCAAGCGGCAGCGGGGACGCCGACTGGCGCGAGGCGGGAGGGCGCCGCCGTGACGTATGTGCAGAGATTCGGTGGGAGCTTGAACCTCAACCCTCACCTTCATGTGCTGGTGGCCGGCGGAGTGTTCGTCTGCCGCGACGATGGGAGCGTCGCCGGAGTTCATGGCGACGCCCACGCCGACACGCGAGGACCTGCGCGGGGTGATCGCGCAGGTGATCGCGCGGCTGGAGACGATCGCGCGACGTCGGGGGCAGCGCGAAGCGGTGGATGCCGACGACGAGGACGGGATGGAAGGGCTGCGACGGGCGGCGGGCGGACGTGGGACCTTCGCTCGGGTCGATGAGAAGGGTGCCCGCGATGACGGGAGCGAGGCTGACGAGCGGGCGCTCGCGCCGATGCTCGTGGCATCGCGTGGTCTCGTCGCAGAGATGGGTGGGTTCAACCTGCACGCGGGGGTGCGCGTCGAGGCCGACGACCGAAGCGCGCTGGAGCGGCTGTGCCGGTACATGGCGCGGCCCGCGGTGGCGGCGGGGCGCGTGACGCGGCTGCCTGATGGCAACGTCGCGTATCGGGTGAAGTCGCCGCGCAGCGCGGGCGCCACGCATCGGGTGATGAGCCCGATGGAATTCATGGTGAGGCTGAGCGCTCTCGTGCCTCCGCCGAGGACGCCTTTGGTGCGCTACCACGGGGTGTTCGCGCCACATTCGCCGTGGAGGTCCGCGGTGGTTCCGCTGCCGACCGTGGGCGTGCAGTGTCCCGCGCGGCTTCGCCCGAGCACGCGAAGGAACAGGCGGCTCTTCCCGAGGCGAAGGGAGCCTCTGAAACCGCAGCGCCGGTGACGCCCAGGCGAAGCAGCGGTCGCATCGACTGGGCGAGCCTGCTGTGGCGGGTGTGGGGCGTCGACGCGCTTCGATGTGTCGGGTGCGGAGGACGGTTGAAGATGATCGCAGCGCTCACCGAGCGAGCTGGGATCGTGCGCATCCTGGAGCATCTGGGCGTGCCCACCGAGGTGCCCAGGATGCGGCGCGCACGCGACGGTCCGTGATGGGCCGCGTGCGGTGAAGGTTGGGGGGGGCGTCGTCCGTGGGATGCGGAGCGACGAAGGCCGTGGTGCGTGCGGGGTGGGCGCGAACACGGCCGGTGGGGCGTTGGATTCGGTCAGCGAGCTCTCCCAGTAGCTCCGCGAGGAGACCGCGGGAGCGGGCTGTTTCGCATACAGGGTGTTTCGGTAACTGTGGCGAACGTGCAGCGGCGTGCCGCGTTGGTCTATCCCCCCGGCCTGGCCTGCTATTGGTCTGGCGGTTGATGGATCGGCACCACGGTCACTTTGACATCGACTCCACCGTGTCGCAAGGTACCCGGCATTCGGCATCAACTCGCCCATAGACAAACCGCCAGACGTT
>JADJAE010000172.1 GCA_016704445.1 Deltaproteobacteria bacterium | reverse complement strand
CAGCTAAACTGACCCCCCTCACGACAGCAAACCTGACCCCCCTTCGGGGCGCCCAGCAGGAGGCGACCGATGGGAGACAGAGTCGTGGACGTGGCACCTCGCCAGGACGAGGTGCCGATGATCGAGAGGGACGTGGTCCAAGCCATGAGCGTGCTGCGAGCACAGGGCCGAGGGTACAAACACATCGCGCGGGTGCTCGGGATCGCCCGTAACACCGTGCGCCACTACCTGCGCGACGGCGCCGTCCCGGAGACGCAGGTCCGGCCGACGACCCGAGCGCTCGACGACGCAGCCCAGGCGCGCGCGGTGGCGCTCTTCGAGAGCACCGCCGAGGGCAACGCCGTCGTCGTCCATCAGCTGCTGCGCGACGAGGGACACGAGGCCAGCACGCGCACCGTTCAGCGCACCGTGCAGGGCACGCGGCAGGCCCGGCGCGCCGAGCAGCTCGCCACGGTCCGCTTCGAGACCCCGCCGGGGCGACAGATGCAGATCGACTTCGGCCAGAAGCTCGTCCGGATCGCCGGCCAGATGGTGAAGGTGTTCTTCCTCACCGCGGTGCTCGGCTACTCGCGCCGGCTCTTCGTCAAGGCCTTCCTGGCCGAGCGCCACGACGACTGGCGCGAGGGCGTCGTGGGCGCCTTCGAGCGCTTCGGCGGCGTGCCGCTGGAGGTGCTCGGCGACAACGCCAGCGTGCTCGTCAGCAAGCACGATCGCGTCAACGACACGCTCGTCTTCTACCCGGCGTGGGTGGCGTTCTGCCGCGACTGGGGCGTCACCCCGAGGGCGTGTGCGCCCTACCGCGCGCGCACCAAGGGCAAGACCGAGTCGGGCGTGAAGTACGTCAAGCGCAACGCCATCGCGGGGCGCGCCTTCGACTCCTTCGCGGCGCTCGAAGCCCACCTCGAAGCGTGGATGGATCTGGCCGACGAGCGCGTCCACGGCACCACCCACGAGACGCCGCGCGCCCGCTTCGAGCGCGAGGAGCGGGCCGCGCTCCGGCCGCTGCCCGCGCGCCCGCTGCCGGTGCGCGAGCGACGCATCACGCGCAAGGTCGCCAACGACGCCTTCGTCGATGTCGACACGATCCGCTACAGCGTGCCGCTCGCGCTGATCCGGCTGTCGGTGGAGGTGCTGGTGGGGAGCGAGCGGGTGCAGATCTACCGCGGCGGCGAGCTGGTGGCCGAGCACGCGCGCTGCCATGAGCCGCACACGAAGGTCCTGGAGCCGTCGCACCGCGCGGGACTTTGGAGGTCCCGCACGGAGACGACGGCCCCGTCCAATCTGGCGTCCTTCGGCCGCGACCTGTCGGCCTACGAGGACGTCATCCGCGCGGGGGGAACGCGATGAGCGAGCTGATCCACGCGCGCGTGCAGGAGCACCTGCGGCGGCTGCGCTTGACCCACGTGCAGGGCCGGCTGGACGCGCTGCTCTCCGAGGCGGCTCGGCGGGAGTGGTCGTTCCTCGACTTCCTCGACCGGGTGCTCCAGGAGGAGGTCACGGCCAAGCAGGGCAAGCGCATCGCGATGGGGTTGCAGATCGCGCACTTCCCGTCGGTGAAGACGCTCGATGCGTTCGACTTCAAGTGCCAGCCGTCGCTCGACGCGCGGCTGGTGCGCGAGCTGGCCACCGGGCGCTTCATCGCGAACGGGGAGAACGTGCTGGTGTTCGGTCCGCCGGGCGTGGGCAAGACGCACCTGGCGATCGCGCTGGGACGGGCGGCGGTCGAGCAGGGGCACTCGGTGCTCTTCACGACGGCGACGTCGCTGCTGGCGGCGCTCGCGAAGGCGGAGAACGAGGGGCAGCTGGCCGAGCGCGTGGCGTTCTTCAGCAAGCCCAAGCTGCTGGTGATCGACGAGCTCGGGTACCTGCCCTTCGAGAAGCGCAGCGCGCACCTGTTCTTTCAGCTGGTGGCGCGGCGCTACGAGCGCGGGAGCCTGCTGATCACGACGAACCAGATGGTGTCCCAGTGGGGCAGCGTCTTCGGCGACGACGTGATGGCCGCGGCGATCCTCGATCGGCTGCTGCACCACAGCCACACGCTGATGATCAACGGCGAGAGCTACAGGCTCCGCCAGAAGAAGAAGTCGGGGCTGCTCGGATCCGCCGCGCACCCCTCAACCCGCGCCCAGGAGGGGGGTCAGGATTAGTGTCGCAAGGGGTGTCAACTTGGTGTCGCCGCTTCACCCCCGTTCGAGGCTGGGACAGCCCGCGCGCGACCCACTCCTTCGCGTCAGCGATGCCTTGGAAGGCCGCCGTCGGCCAGCCCCCCGCGTTCCCCCCCCACCCGAAGCAGGCCCGAGGGAGGCGATTTTCCGGAAATCCGGCGGTTCTGCCCGGCGATGTGCTCGGCGAACCCGCCAACACCCTCGATCGATGCGCCTCCCACCGTCGCGTCCTGCTCGTCATGGACATGACCGAGCTCGACCACCCCACCACCGCGCCACGCGCGGGGTATGGCTGATCGGAGATGGCAACGGGCGGGGCGTCCACGTCCTCTCGGTCCTGGCGCTCGACGCCTCGACCGGCGAGCCCCTCGGCGTGCTCCCGCCCCAGCGATGGGTGCGGCCCGCCGTCACGCCCGGCGGCGCAAGGCCGAGTCGACCTACGCGCGCAGCCTCCGCGCCCGCGAGAGCCAGTACTGGCTACGAGCGATCCGCTCCAGTCGAGAGGCCCTCGGTCCGTCCACCGCCGAGACGCGATACGTCGTGGTGGCCGATCAGGGGGCCGACATCTTCGACAACTTCGCCACGTGTCGAGCCTGCGACTTCGGCTTCGTGCTGCGGGTCTATCAGGACCGCGCGCTCGTGGCGACGACCTCGCCCGACGACGCGCCCCATCTGATGGCGCGTCTGGCCCAACAGCCCGTGAAGACGCACAGGACGTCGAGATCCACGCCCGGCACAACCGCACGGCCCGCGTGGCTCGCTGCGAGGGTGCGAGTGCTGACGCTCGATCCAGCCCCCGGCAGACCCTAACCCCTTCACGCCCCCCCGGAGGTCGTCACGGTCGTTCAGGTGTTGGAGGTCGACCCACCCGCGGGGGAAGACGCGGTGTGCTGGAACCTGGCGACCGACGCGCCGGTGACGACGGTGGCCGAGGCGCTTGGAATCGTGACGGGAATACGAGTCTCGCTGGACGGTGGAGGACTTTCAGCGGGGCTCAAGACGGGCTGCGCGATCGAGTCGCGGCAGTTCCAGAGCCGTCATGCGATCGAGAACTTCCTGTCGCTGGCGAGCGCGCAGGTCTGGCAGATGCTGTGGCTGCGGCACCAGGCACGGACGAAGACGCCGGGACCCGCGGCCGCGATCCTGTCGGACGGGCAGCGGGAGGCACTGCGCGCGTTGTGCGCAACGCTGCCAACTCAGGCCGACGCCAAGCAGACCCTCATCGCGCTCGCCAAGCTCGGCGGATACTTCGGACGAAAGTCCGACCGGGCCGCCCGGCTGGCGAACGCTCTGGAAGGGATTTCAGTAACTGACCACCTGCGCGGAGGGCTTCGAGGCCGCGCGGAATCGGTCCCAATCGACCTTGCGTGAGCCGTCGTGAACATGCCGGGAAGGATCAGGATTCACCCGGATTATTCATCACGGGATTTTCGCGGCGCGTCAGGCACAACGGGAGTCCCTGCCCCCGCGTCGCGGACTCTCCAGCGCATGGCGCGGCCTGAGGTTCGAGACCCGATGAGAGGCGACTGCTGCTGTGAGTTCGGTGCGCTTCCGCGCCTACGCGAGCTGCAGCTGGCGCGCGTCGAGCCGCGCGAGTAGCCGCCGAAAGACGGCCGCGCCCGGGAAGGACTGCGGCAGCGCGATCCAGATCCGACGCGCGCTCCGTCGGACCGTGGCTGCGACCTTGAGCAGTCGCTCTCGGAGCGTGCGGAACTCGGGGCGCGGTGCGCGCACCGTCGTCTCGTGCCCCACGATGGCCCTGGCGTACAGGCACAGCGAGAGCAGGTGCTCCAGTCCCGTCGCCTCCTGCGCCGAGGGGGCCGGATCCGCCGGTGCGGCCGGTGGTGCGGTGGGCGTCGCGATGTCCGAAGTCAGCGCCTGCTCGCGCAACCCGTAGAGCAGCTCGTACGCGCCCGCGTGCAGCTGCAGCCGGAACGCGTTGGCCAGGTAGAGATGGCACGACAGGCGATCGGCCATCAGCCCGCGCTTGAAGTCCTTGATCCGATTCTCCGCGTCGCCGCGGCCCGCGTAGAGTCCGTAGGTCTCCCGCGGCGGCAGCGTACCGAGCGTCGTCACAACGCAGCGGATGTCGGTGCTGGCCTTCGTGCGCTCTGCTTTGAGCACGATGCGGTGAGCCCGCCGCCAGGTCTCGGACTGGTAGGTCGCCGTGTCGTAGCTGCGCGCCTGGCCATCCGCGCGGCCCGCCGCCACGGAGGTCGCGAGCGCCAGGGCCGCGGCGGCGGCGCGCCGCACGGCGCTATTGGGCGAGACACCCAACAGGTAGTCCACGGCCCCCAGCTCCGCGCGCAGGGCGTCGAGGCGGTTGACGACGGAGGCGATCCCGAACGCAGCGTCGGCGCGCACGAGGATGGGAAGCGTCTGGAAACGCTCGCGGATCAGACGGATCAGGCGCTCCAGCGTGGGGGCGGCGTACTGGGCGAGGTGCTGGTTGCCGGGGCGCATACGAGCGCTCACCAGCCGACCGTCCTGATCGAAGATGAGGAGGGGGGCGTAGATGGTGCCGCCGTAGTGGCTGTTGAAGAACGCGAACTGCTGCTGCCCGTGCGTCGGGTCATCGGTGCCGTCGAGGTCGAGGACGATCGCGGGCAGATCGGCGGGGAGACTGGCGACCCATCGGCGCTCGTGAGCGCGCTGGAGCCTGACGACCTCGCGCGCGGTGGCCCGTGCCTCCAGGCGCGAGAGCGTGGGCTGCGAGGCCAGCGGCACGCCGTCGGGGTCGCGTCCGCAGACGACTCGGAGCAGCGGGTCGTGGCGCAGGGTCGTGGCGTCGCTGGCGTCCTCGTAGCCCGCGACGATCTGAAAGACGCGCTGACGGACGAGGGTCTGGGTCGTGTGGTCGACACGCCGCGGATCGCGCGGATCCCGGAGTTGCGCGGCCATGTCCTCGGTGGTGCCGAGCGCCCCGTCCACCACGCGGGTGAGCAACCAGCCCCCATCGCTGCTGGTCGAGGGCGCGTCAAAGGTCACGTCCACCGGGCGCACAGGGTGGAAGTCGACGCGAAGGGAGGGCATACAGTCTGTCGTCGGCACGGGCGTCTCCAAGGTCGGTGTTGCAACCCCTGAAACGCCTGTGCCGACCGATGAATTCCCGACAACATGCGGCGGACCGGTCGAGCCCTGATGAATAATCCGGGTTCATCCTGCGGCCCCCACGCAAAGAGCCCACTGATCTCGCGCACGCTTGCCCGTTGACCGCCGTCCGGTGCGCGGTGTCCTCTCCACACCCTATGAGGTCCCCGATGAGTCCTGTGTCCCGCCTCGCCCTGCTGATGGCCGCGCTCTCGCTCGCCGCCTGTGGCGGCAACCTGTCGGTCGTCGGCGGCCCCGACGCCGGAACCGACCTCGGCCCCACCGACCTCGGCGTCCTCGACGCCGGCGCGCTCGACGTCCCCATCGACACCGGCCCCGAAGACACCGGTCCCCCGGACACCGGCCCTGCGGACACCGGTCCCTCGCGCTGCGCCCAGGACTCCGACTGCGCCGGCAACCCCGGCGGCCCCGCCTGCGACGTCGCCTCCGGGCGCTGCGTGACCTGCACCCCCGCCAGCGATCGCTGCCCCGCGGGCCAGTACTGCGTCGGCGCCACCAACGCCTGCGCCCCCGGCTGTCGCGACGACGCGTCCTGCATGGGCGCATCGTCCGACGGCGGCGCCACCGGATCGCGCCGCTGCGACACCACCACCCGCGCCTGCGTCGAGTGCATCGCCGACGAGCACTGCCCCTCCGGCACGCTCTGCGTCGGCAACCTCTGCGTCGCCGGCTGCAACGCCGGACGCGCCTGCCCCGCCTCGCAGACCTGCTGCTCGGGCGCCTGCATCGACGCGCAGACCAACACCGCCCACTGCGGCGCCTGCGACCAGCGCTGCGCCGTCGCCAACGCCTCCCCCCTCTGCCGCAACGGCACCTGCACCGTCGCGACCTGCGTCGCCCCCTTCGGCGACTGCGACACCTCTCCCTCCAACGGCTGCGAGATCGACACCTCTCGCGACACCGCCCACTGCGGCGGCTGCGGCATGGCCTGCGCGGCGCGACCCAACACCGTCGCGAGCTGCGCCGCGGGCGCCTGCGCCTACGCCTGCGCGATGGGCTTCGCCGACTGCGACGGCGACGCCACCAACGGCTGCGAGGTCGACACCCGCGCGAGCGCCTCGCACTGCGGCGCCTGCGGGGCTCGTTGCGCACCGGCCAACGCGACCGCGGCCTGCGTGGCGGGCGTGTGCACCGTCGGCTCCTGCGCGACGGGCTTCGGCGACTGCGACGGCAACGCCACCAACGGCTGCGAGACCGACCTCCCGGTCTCCGTGAGCCACTGCGGCGCGTGCGGCAACCGCTGCCCGGCCAACCCCAACGCGGCTCCGGTCTGCGTCGCAGGATCGTGCTCCTCGGTCTGCACCGCGGGCTTCGCCGACTGCGACAGCAACCCGGCCACCGGCTGCGAGGTCGACGTGCGCGTCGACTCGGCCAACTGCGGGAGCTGCGGCCGGGCCTGCAGCAACGTCGGCGGAACCTCCACCTGCACCACCGGAGCGTGCGTGCTGCGCTGCACCCGGGGCCGCGGCGACTGCGACGGCAACCCCCTCAACGGCTGCGAGGTCGACCTGACCACCAGCAGCGCCCACTGCGGCGGCTGCGGCGTGTCGTGCGACACCAACGCGGCCTGCCGGATCAACGAGGGCCTGTCTGGGGTCTGCGCCTGCAACGCCGGCTACGCGGGCAGCGGGCGAGCGTGCATGGACGTCGACGAGTGCCTCACCGGCAACGGCGGATGTAGCTCCAACGCCACCTGCAGGAACACCGTCGGCGGGCGCACCTGCACCTGCAACACGGCGTTCACGGGCGACGGCGTCACGTGCGCTCCCGTCGTGATCGAGCTCACCATCGCGGGCAACACCACGGGGTACAACGTGTTCCTTCAGGCGGGTGCGCCGATGATTCCGAGGGTGGTGCGGGTGACGGTCAACCCCGGCGTGGTGGTGAGCTCCACCAGCCCCTCGGCGCCGGCCTTCGTGTCGGGCGCCCTTCGACCGGGCTCCGAGCTTCGCATCGTCAACCACGGGACCATCACCGGCGCAGGCGGCGCGGGCGGCAGCGGCGGCGGCTTCATCAACGCCTCGCCCAACCCGCAGAGCGCAGGGGCGTCCGGGCGGAGCGGCCATCTCCACGACGGTTCCGCTGGTGATCGACAACACCGACGGAAACATGTGGGGCGGCGGCGGCGGCGGCGGCGGCGGCGCGATGGCGACGGCGACCGTACGTGCTCGGCGGCGGCGGCGGCGGCGGCGGCGGAGCGGGCACCATCGTGGGCCCCGGCGGCCCCGGCGGACCTGCCTTCTCCGGGGCGCAGTACCCGGTCGGCACCGCGGGCTCTCCCGGCACCGCCACCGCGGGCGGAGCAGGCGGCGTGGGCGGCAACAGCGGCACCTACCCCAGCCAGTTCTCCGGCGGCCGAGGCATCGGCGGAACGGGCGGCGCAGGCGGCGGCCCCGGCCTCCCGGGCGCTCGCGGAGGCGACGGCAACCTCGGCGGCACCGGCCTGGCGGGCGGCGCGGCGGGCAACGCCGTCGCGCTCAACGGCGCGACGGTCACCTGGACGGCCGGCAACAACGCCACGCGGGTTCGCGGTCCGGTGAACTGACCCGGTTTTCGGGGGGCTCCCTTCGGGGCCCCTCAGTCCTTCTTCGCCCCGAACAGCTCGATGCGGTGGGTGAGCAGCGAGCGGATCGACTCCCCGCTCAGCGGCGCGCTCAGCTTCTCCATCAGGCTGCGGCGGTCCTCCTTCGGCACGATGTCGGCCGGGAAGAGCGGGTGCCCGGACCACGGCCGCAGCGCCTCGATCACCTGCGCCCGGCGATCCTTGTCGGCCAGCGAGAGCACGTTGCGCAGCGCGCGAAACACCCGCTGCTGGGCCTCCGAGGGCGACGGGCCCTCGTTGCCCTCGAGCACCGCGCCGATGAGCATCCCCAGGTGCTCGCAGGTCTGCGCCAGCCTCGCGGAGCCGATGGGCGCGTCGAGCACCTCCTGCTGGAGCACCCCCCAGAGCGCCATGGTCAGCGCCTCGCCGCTGATGGCGTCGACCCCCGGCAGCGAGGCCAGCAGCGTCGCCACCGCGGAGTCGTTGGCCTCCTCGCGGATGCGCTGCACCAGCGAGCGCACCCTCAGCGAGGGGGTGCTGGGCGAGCTCGGCGCGGTGGAGATCACCGGCATCGACGGGGCCTCGCTCTCCTGGCCCGCCGCGGGCATCGACGGCCGCGAGGTGATGCGCAGCGACGACGGGTACGACGCGCCGGGGACGCCCCGAGAGACCAGCTCGGCGACGGCCTCGGTCAGCGCCTCGCGCACCGCCTCCATCGACGCGGGCCGGTCGGCGGGCTCCTTGGCCAGCATCGCGCCCACCAGCGCCTCGAGGCGCGAGCCGGCCAGCTCGGGGCGCGAGGCCGAGACCAGCGGCGGGGCCACCGTGGCGTGCTTCACCGCGAGCTCGAGCATCGAGCTGGCGGCGAAGGGGCGGACGCCGGTGAGCATCTCGAAGGCGATCACCCCGAGGGCGTAGACGTCGCTCCACGCGCCCACGGAGCCGGGGCGGTTGAGGAGCTGCTCGGGGGCCATGTACTGGATCGTCCCCACGGTGGTGCCCGACGCGGTGAGCTCCTCGCTGGCGTCGGCCATCCGGATGCGCGCGATGCCGAAGTCCACGACCTTCACGAAGTCGCGCCGCGCGGGGTCGCGGTACACCAGGATGTTGTCGGGCTTCAGGTCGCGGTGGACGATGTCCAGCCGGTGCGCGGCGGTCATCGCGTCGCACACCTGCTCGAGGATGCGCCCCACCCGGCCCGGGGCGATCGGCCCCTGGCGCAGCATCTGGCCGAGCGATGGGCCGTCGACGAACTCCATCACCAGGTAGAGCCCCAGCGTCGGGTCGGCGCCGAAGTCCGTCACGTAGACCACGTTCTCGTGCTGCAGCCGGCTGCACGCGAGCGCCTCGCGGCGGAAGCGCTCGACCACGGTCTCGTCGTCGCTGAAGTCCGACTGAAGGATCTTCACCGCGTACGCGGTCTTGAGGGTGCGGTGCGCCGCCCGGTAGACCGAGCCCATCGCCCCTTCGCCGATCTTGTAGACCAGCACCAGGTTGCCCACCGCGCGGCCCAGGAAGGGGTCGGGGCGCACGGAGAGGTTCTGCGTCCGACCGCAGTCGAAGCACTCGCCCGTGTCGGGGTCGAGCTCGCTCTTGCAGTTGGCGCAGACCGACATCACAGCACTCTCCTTCGCATGGCCCTACGTCGCTCGTCGAGCCCGTATCCACCCTGCGGCGTGGCTGCCTGTGCCTCCGTCAGCGCTCCTTCGAGGGGGGTCTCACGACAAGCCCGCGGGGGTGTGGTATCCGCCGCCCCAAACGCCATGGCAACCCAGCACACGGTCTCCGCTGCGCAAGCGGGACAACGCCTCGATCGCTTCCTCGTCGATGTCACCCCGGGGCTCTCCCGCGCCCGGGCGCGAGCCATCCTCGAGGCGGGGCAGGTGCGCGTCGACGGCCACCGCGCGCGCAAGGGTGAACCCCTGGTGGAGGGCAACGTGGTGGAGGTCACCGGCGAGCTCCCTCCGCAGGACTTCCCCCCGGTCGCGACGCCGGAGGTGACCCTGGTGGTGCGCTACGAGGACGCCGACGTGGTGGTGGTCGAGAAGCCCGCGGGGATGCCCACGCACCCGCTGCGCCCTGACGAGACCGGCACGCTCGCCAACGCCCTCATCGCGCGCTACCCCGAGATGGCCGGGGTGGGCTTCCACCAGCGCGAGCCCGGGCTGCTGCACCGGCTCGACACGGACACCAGCGGGCTCGTGCTGGCGGCGCGCACCAAGGAGGCCTTCGAGGCGCTGCGCGCGGCCACCGCGGAGGAGAAGCTGGAGAAGCGCTACCTCGCCCTCGTCGAGGGGCGACTCGCGGGCGAAGGCGTCGTCGAGCTCCCGCTCATCCCGCACCGCAAGGACCCCAAGCGCGTCGAGGCCGTCACCGAGCACGTGCGCATCCGCGCCGCGGTGAAGCCCCACGCGGCCACCACGCGGTGGCGCGTCGCCAGCGAGGTCGGCGAGTTCACGCTGCTGGAGGTGTCGCTCACCCGCGCGTTTCGCCACCAGGTGCGGGCGCACCTCGCGGCCATCGGGCACCCGCTCGTGGGCGACGTGCTCTACCGCGGCCCCGCGCTCCCGGCGGACGTCGCCCAGGGGCTCGCGCGGCACTGCCTCCACGCCAGCGAGATCCATTTCCCGCACCCCCGCACCGGCGTCATGACGCGGGTGGTGTCGGCGCTGCCCGAGGACATCTCCGGGGTGATCCATCGGCTTCGCCGCTCGTGACGCGCCCCCTCGAAGGTCTTTGACCGTCCTCCCCCCCGTCCCGGAAGATGCCGCCGTGAGCCGACACGATCCCACCGTGCTGCCGCCCCTCGACGCCCGTCCCACGACGGTTTCGCCCACGCTGCCGCGCGGCACCGCTCACTCCGCCGTGAGCAACCTCCTCTCCGGCGACCGCGTGGCCATCGGCGCGGCGGTGCACGAGATCCAGAACGTGCTCACCAGCGTGCTCGGCTGGGTCGAGCTGGCGCAGGCCAACCGCGACCCGGCGCTGCTCGACCGGGCGCTGCCCATCGTCCACCGCGGCGTGTCCCGCGCCGGGGCGCTGGTGGCCTCGCTCATCGACCCGGTGGCCTCCTTTGGGGTGCGCGACGAGCGCTTCGACGTCGGCGCCGTGGTGGCCACCGTGCGCGACCTCCTCGACGCCCGCTGCGCCGCCGCGCACGTGACCCTGCGCGCCACGCTCCCCTCGGAGCCCGTCGAGGCGCAGGGCGACCCCGAGCGCGTCGAGCAGGTGCTCACCAACCTGGTGCTCAACGCGGCCAACGCGATCCTGTCGGCGCGGCAGCGGGGCGCCGAGGCGGGCACCATCGAGCTGTCGGTGCAGCCCGCGGGAGGGCGCATCGCGGTGGTGGTGCGCGACGACGGCGTGGGCATCGACCCCTCGACGCGGGCCCGCATCTTCGATCCCTTCTTCAGCACCCGCCCCACCGAGACGCCGCTCACGGCCGCGGTGCGGGGCCTCGGGCTGGCGGTGTCGCGCGCGCTCAGCGAGGCGATGGGCGCGCAGCTCGACGTGGACTCCACGCCCGGCCGCGGGGCGGCGATGGTGCTGGCGCTGCGCCGCCCTCGCACCGACAGCGAGATGGCGCTGCCGCTCTCCGTGCAGGGCACCGAGGCGAGGCTGCGGCCGGGCGCCCGGGTGCTGGTGATCGACGACGACCCCGCCATCCGCGAGCTGCTGGAGGTGGCGCTCTCGCTGCGCGGCGCGAGGGTGATGGTGACCACCGAGGTCGAGGACGCGCGGAGGCTGCTGGCCAGGGGCGAGGTCGACGTGGCGCTGGTCGACGAGACGCTCGGGGAGAACTCGTCGGGGGCGGCGTTCCTGATGGAGATGGCGCTGATCGCGCCGAGGGTGGGGCGGGTGCTCATGACCGGCGCGCCCTCGGTGGACCACGTGCCGAGCGCGGCGCGGGGCATCGTGGTGCGCAAGCCCTTCCTGCTCGACGACGTGGTGCGCTCGCTCGCCGTGGCCCTGCAGGAGCGCTGACGCCCCCGGAGGGCTGCCATTGGCCCTTCCAGGGGAAGGTCTGTTACCAAAGGCGCCCTGACGGACCGGAGGACCCCCTCGAATGAGCTTACGCGGAATGACCTTCCTTGCGGGCGCCACGCTCGCTCTCTTGTGTATCCCCGCCTGCGGCGCGCGCGGCAACACCACGATCATCCCCGAGACGGACAGCGGCTCTCCTCCCGTGGACACCGGCTCTCCCCCTGTGGACACGGGCTCTCCCCCGGTCGACGTCGGCTCTCCCCCGGTCGACGTCGGCTCTCCCCCCGTGGACGTGGGCTCTCCCCCGGTCTGCGCCTCGCCTCGGATGGTCTGTGACGGCGTCTGCGTCGACGTCCGCACCGACATCGCCCACTGCGGAGCGTGCTCTCGCGCCTGCGCCACGGGGCAGTTCTGCTCGGCGGGCGCGTGCCGCTCGACCTCGGAGTGCACGGCGCCTCGCATGACCTGCGGGAGCAGCTGCATCGACATCACCACCGACGTCTTCAACTGCGGCGCGTGCAGCCGCCGCTGCGGCGACGGCCAGACCTGCGTGGGCAGCCGCTGCGTGGGCGGCACCCCGACCTGCCCGGCGCCGACGATGCTCTGCGGCGCGCGCTGCATCAACGTCAGCAGCGACCCGGCCAACTGCGGCGCCTGCGGCCGCGCCTGCGCCTCGGGGACGACCTGCAGCAGCGGCTCGTGCGTGGCGATCGCGGTGGGCATCGCCGCGAGCGGCCCGTGCGAGAGCGAGGCCTGCGGCCCGACGGGCGAGCTGCAGTGCAGGAGGGCGTTCACCAGCGGCGGCTTCTGCACCACCTTCTGCTCCACCGGGACGACCGCCACGGAGCAGGGCCAGTGCGGCGGCCCGGGGAGCACCTGCGTGGCGCACCCGCCCTTCGCGGACGTCCCCGAGGGCCAGGGGATGTGCCTCCGCGCCTGCAACCCCGCGGCGACCAGCGAGGCCACCGGCGGCTGCCGCTCGGGGCAGGTGTGCACGGGCTTCTGGGCCTACACCCCGGCGACCAGCGGGCAGGACACCCCCGGGTGCTTCCCCCACTGCGAGACCGACGCGAACTGCGTCGGAGTGATGGGCGGCGACGCGGGCCTGATGCGCTGCAACGTCCGCACGGGCCGCTGCTCTCCCTCCCCGGTGGACCTCTCGCTGCGCTTCGACGGCGACCCGTGCGACCCCTCGGTCGTCATGGCCACCGGTCGCCCGGTCTGCCGGGGGGTGTGCTTCCGCATCGACTCCACCCCCACGCACGGCCTCTGCGGCAGCTACCTCAACCTCGGCGTCAGCACCAACTGCCCCGACAACCCCGCGCTCATCCGGCCGGTCGCTCCGAGCAACGACAACGCGGCCATCTGCGTGTTCAAGAACTGCGCGCACAACAACGAGTGCGCCTCCCCGACGCTGTGCGTGTACCCCGAGTCGGGCGGGATGATCCGCACCGACGTGGCCTCGCGCTGCGCCTACCCCACCGCGCTACAGCCCTCCGGCATCCCCTGATCCTTCTCGCGTGTGGCGCGGCGCCCGCTGCGCGCCGCTGACACAGTGGGCGCGCCGACCCGCGACGGTGTGGCGCGCTGCCCTACCGACTCCTCCCACAGATCTCTCGCGCATCCCCGCAATTCCAGCGTGGCATGGACTGAGTATGGGTCGGAGCTCATCCGAGTCCTCGGGGGAGGCTATCGCCATGGAGTCTGTACGTCGGTGCCATCGGTGGTGCGCGGTCCTGCTCGCGCTCCCGTTCACGGCCTGCGTCGCGGGAGCACCCGCGGTCGCCGATGAGGTCCTCGACGACCGCGACGTCCCGCTCGACCTCTCCGTCGACAGGGACGCCTCGGAGCCCGTCGACCGGACCTCGCCCTCCGAGCTCCCGGTGCTCGCCACGGGCTGTCGCCGCGACGAGGACTGCGCGAAAGACCCAGGTGGGCTCTTCTGCAACACCGCCCTCGGACGATGCGAGCGCTGCCCCATCGGCGTCGGCTGCCTCGACGCGGCGAGCACCGGGGTCGATGCCGGTCCAGAGGTGACCACCGACCTCGGGGAGAGCCTCGACGCGGCGACCATCCCGCCGCCCGACGTGCGCGCCAGCGCAGACGTCAGCCCCGGCAGGGACGTGAGCGTGGTCCGCGCGGGCGTGACCCTCGACGCGGGTACGGTCCGCGACGTGGGTACGGTCCGCGACACGGTCACGGTCCCCGATGCGGGCTCCGTGGACACCCGTCGCTTCGACGCCGGGCGCGACCCCTACGCGGGCCGCGCGTGCCCCGCCGGTCAGGCCCGCTGCCCCGTGACGGCCTTCCGCGACGAGCCCTCCGCGTGGCACCGCTGCACCCCGTCGATCGCCGGGGCGTGCCCTGCGCCCGACATCATCATCCGCCGCGAGTGGATCGCCGACGACACCGACGAGCCCACGCCCAACGTGATGCGGGTGACCCTCGACCGCTTCGCCCCGACCGCCCCGGAGGTGACCGAAGGGTGCGTGAGGAGCATCGGCTGGAGGCGGCTGCTGCGCTTCAACTTCGCGGCGATCAACATCGGCACCGGCGCCTTCCACGTCGGCCGCCCTGACGAGAACGATCGCATCCACTGGCAGTACTTCACCGCGCACGGGCACTTCCACGTGCGGGGCTGGGGCGACTACGCGCTGCGCACCCTCGCGGGCGCCGAGGCGGTGCGGGGGCGCAAGCAGTCGTTCTGCCTGGAGGACAACATCCGCGAGGAGGGCGGCGACCCCTCGCAGCGGCGCTACGCCCCTCCGCTCTGCGAGCTCTTCAGCGCGGAGCAGCCCTACGCCGAGCGGGCGGAGTTCGGACTGAGCCCCCTCTGGGGCGACGAGTACCCGAGCGACGTCCCCTGCCAGTGGCTCGACATCGGCCCCGAGACCCCGAGCGCGGGCGCCGACCATGTGCCCGATGGGATCTACAACCTCACGGTGGCGGTCAACGTCGGCGACCTCACCCCGGTGCCGCTGTACCGGGAGTCGAACTACGCCAACAACTCGGCCTCGATCCGCATCGAGCTGCGAGGGCTCACCGTGCGGCGCTGCGCGGACAACGCCGGAGATGCCTGCCCGGGTGGTGTCGCGAGGCGCTCGTGCGAGGGCGCCTGCCCGTAGAGGCTACCGCCGCTCGAAGGCCGCCCTCACCGCGCGCTGCAGCCCCTCGTCCACCAGGAACTCCCCGCCCGTCTTCGCCATCGCCCTGGCCGCGGTGAGCATCGTGTCCAGGCCCCGCTCGGCGCACGCCGCCCTCGCGAAGGCGTGCTGGTGACAGAGCGTCTCGCCCACGTCGCAGATCGCCAGCCAGGGGTGGATCGACGGCACCGCGTGCGAGACGTCCCCCATGTCGGTGCTGCCCATGCCCACGCGCTCGTCGGTCTCCGCCGCGGGGCGCCCCATCTCCGCCATGTGCTGCGCGAAGGCGCGCGCCAGCGGGAGGTTGGTCACCAGGTCTCGGTAGCCCTTGCGCGGGGCGATGGTCACCTCGACGCCCGCGGCCATCGCCCCGGCCATGGCGCAGCGCTCCACGATGGCCCTCACCCTCGCCAGCTCTTCGAGGCTCTTCGCTCGCACGGAGAACTCGCACGCCGCGCGCTCGGGGATGATGTTCACGGCCTGGCCGCCGTCGGTGATGTAGCCGTGCACCCGCACCCCGTCGCGGAAGTGCACCCGCTGCGAGTCGACCAGGTTGAAGGTCTGGATGCACGCCGTGAGGGCGCTGTTGCCGTCCCAGGGCGCCGCCGCGGCGTGCGCGGGCTGGCCGTGGAAGGTCATCGTCAGCCAGAGGTTGGCCAGCGTGCCGTGCGCCACCAGGTCGCGGTCGAAGGGGTGGAACATCATCGCCGCGTCGACCCCCTCGAAGACCCCCGCGTCGAGCAGCAGCGCCTTGCCGCCGCCGCCCTCCTCCGCGGGCGTCCCCACCAGGTCGACCCGGAAGCCGTTCGCCTCGGCCAGCGGGGCCAGCGCCAGGAAGGCCCCCACCGCGCCGGCCGCGATGAGGTTGTGCCCGCACGCGTGGCCGATCTCCGGCAGCGCGTCGTACTCCGCCAGGATCGCCAGCCTCGGCCCGCTGCGCCCCGCCCTCGCCCTCAGCGCCGTGGGGAGCCCACCGAGCGGGCGCTCTACCTCGTGGCCGCGGTGCGTGAGCAGGTCGGAGATCCACCCCGCGGCGCGGTGCTCCTCGAAGCGCAGCTCGGGGTGAGCGTGGATCTTCAACGCCAGCTCGCGCAGCCCCGCGGCCTCAGCGTCGAGGGTTCGATCGAGCGTCTCGGCCAGCGTCGCAGGCAGGGTCATGACCCTAAGCGGAATACACCAGCCGCGCACCCCTTGGCCAACGCGCGACGCCCCCGCGCTACGGGCTCACGACCGCGAGGCCGACGCGCCCGGGGAAGCCGCTGCCGATCCACGCGACGACCGCGTCGCGCCCGTGGCGCACCAGCCGGTAGCCGCGGGCGAACTCGGGCCCCGTGGTGATGGCGTAGGGGTCCACCACGGTGCGACCGGCGGCGTCGATGCGGCTCACCTCCAGCCGTCGCCCGTGCCCCGTGCTGCCCGTGTACGTCCCCAGCAGGATCAGGCTGTCGGTGCCGACGCCCACCACCGGCGAAGGGTTGAAGTAGCTGGGGATGTGCCCGAGGTCGACGCTCCCCGGCATCGGTCGCCCGCGGGTGTCGAGGCGCGCCCGGGCGATGCCCGGCGAGGCCACGCCGAAGTTCGCGTAGGTGAGCCACACGGCGCCCTCGGCGAACGCCAGCTGCGGGTACTCGGTCTGCGCTCCGACCGGCTGCACCGGCGCTCCAGCCCGGCCGTCAGGCTCGACGCGCGCCACCAGCACGCCCAGGTCGCCGCCCGCGCCGCGCCCTCCGCGAGAGGCCACCAGCCAGCCGTCGCCCACCCACGCCGCGGACCCGTAGCCGGCCTCGATCTCGTCGGTGATGAGCTCCTGCTCCGCGCTGGCCTGCGTCCCGTCGGCGCGGAGCACCGCCGCGAGCACCACGCCCCCTCGGCTGTCCTCGTAGCGCGTGGCCACCAGCAGCGGGCCGCCCGAGGGCCGCTCGGCCAGCATGGGCATCGACCCCAGCGGCAGCAGCGCCCCGGCGCCTCGGTTGCTGCCGTCGGGGCCGAGCGGGACGGTGCGCGTGCCGAGCTCGGAGCCCACCGCGATGAGCCAGCCCCCGTCGACCGCGGCGAGCGCCACGCCGCGCGCGTCGCCGACGCCGAGGCAGTTGCGCTCGGAGAGCTTCACCAGCGCTGGGGAGTAGCGGGCGAAGTGCACCGCGTGGCCGTCGTCGCTGACCCACGCCACGCCGATCTCCGCGCCGTTGGAGGCGATGGCGAGGGCGCTGGGGGCCACGCCCGCGAGCTCCGCGCGAATACACTCCCGGGTATGCGCGCTGATCGCGCAGGCGTTGCAGCCGCGGGTGTCGCGGCCGCACCAGTCGCCGCAGCGGAGCGTTCCGCCCGCGTAGCCCAGGGACTCGCAGGTGGCGCCTCCGAGGGCGTCGCCGTCGCACTGCTCGGGCTCGTCGGTGCAGCACACGCCCGCGTCCCTCGGGGGCCGGATGCCTCCGCCGGGGCCGCCGACGCAGGGCATGCAGCGCTGGCAGGAGTCGACGCGGTTGTTGCCGCAGAGGGCGCGGGCGCAGGTCTGCGAGGGGGGTGTCCCGCCGGTGAGGCAGGCGAGGGAGGTGCCTCCGTCGATGGGAGCGACGTCCACGGGCGCCACGTCGACGCCGCGGTCGGCCGGGACGTCCACGGCCACCACGTCGGGGCGGTCGAGCGGAACGTCCATGACAACGGGGACGTCGGCGCCCGCGTCCTGCGGCACATCCTGGCCCACCTCCGAGGCGTCCCTCGGGGCGGAGGAGTCCCCGGGGACGGAGACGACCTCCGCGGCGCAGGCGGAGATCACGGCGGTGAGTGCAAGGAGGAGCGAGGGGCGGCGAGGAGAGGCCATGCGGCGAAGAGAGCACAGATGGGACCAACGCGTTGGTTGGGCTCCACGGAGATGGAGTAGAGTTCGCGGCATCATGCTGGGCGGCAGGAAACAGATTCTGGTGGCCGATGACGAGGCGAACATCCGCCGCGTGCTGTCGGCCCAATTGCAGGCGGACGGCCACGACGTGCACGAGGTGGGCGACGGGGCCCAGGCCATCGAGGCGCTGAAGGAGCACCACATCGACGCGGTGGTGACCGACCTGCGCATGGGCACCATCGACGGCATGGCGGTGCTGCGGTACTGCCAGGAGCACTGCGCCGACCTGCCGGTGATCATGATCACGGCCTACGGCACCATCGACATCGCGGTGGAGGCGATGCGGCTCGGGGCCTTCGACTTCGTGGCCAAGCCCTTCGACCTGGCGGAGCTTCGCAACGTCATCACCAAGGCGCTGCGCACCAGCGAGATTCGCACCCGCGACGTGCAGATCGAGGGCCTCGGCAAGGGGCGCTACAAGATCATCTCCAACGACCCGGCGATGATCGACGTGTACGGCATCCTGGACAAGGTGGCCGACACGCCGGCGACGGTGCTCATCAGCGGCGAGTCGGGCACCGGCAAGGAGCTCATCGCGCGAGCGCTTCACGAGAACAGCTCGCGCAAGGACAAGCCCTTCATCCGGGTGAACTGCGGGGCGATCCCTCGCGACCTGATGGAGGCCGAGCTCTTCGGCTACGAGCGGGGGAGCTTCACCGGGGCGGTGAACAGCAAGCCCGGGCGCTTCGAGCTGGCCCACGGCGGGACGCTCTTCCTCGACGAGATCGGAGAGATCCCCGTGGAGATGCAGGTGAAGCTGCTGCGGGCCATCCAGGAGGGGGAGATCGACCGGGTGGGGGGCATCAAGCCGATCACCGTGGACGTGCGGCTCATCGCGGCGAGCAACCGCGAGCTGAAGAAGGAGATCGCCGCGGGGCGCTTCCGCGAGGACCTCTACTACCGGCTCAACGTGGTGCCGATCCACCTGCCGCCCTTGAGGGAGCGGCGCGGTGACATCCCCCTGCTGGTCGAGCACTTCCTGGGCGTGTACGCGGGTCGCTTCAAGAAGCCCGTGAGCCAGCTCTCGGGGGAGGCTCGCGACGCGCTGCTGGCCTACTCCTGGCCGGGCAACATCCGCGAGCTGGAGAACGTCATCGAGCGCTGCGTGCTGCTGGCCGACGACAACACCATCCGTCTGCGCGACCTCTCGACGGAGGTGCGCAGCACCGCGGGCTCCGGGGCGGGCGCTGGCGGCGCGGGCGACGACGAGGACGACGGCGACCCCAACGCGGTCGGAGGGCTGAAGGGCCTGGTGAAGGAGCGCACCCGCGCGCTGGAGCGCGACCTGATCATGAAGGCCCTCGACCAGACGAACACCAACGTCACGCAGGCCGCGCGGCTGCTGAAGATTTCCCGCAAGAGCCTGCAGATCAAGATGAAGGAGCTCGGGCTGCGGGAGCTCAACACCTGATGCGACGCGCGGTGATGACTGGCGCCCTGGTGGCGCTGGGCCTTGGCTGCGAGAAGAGCGACCCGCCACGCCCCGCTCCACCGGCTACGGTGGCGGCGCGCGACGCGGGCGTGGTGCGGGTGGACTCGGGCCCGCCGGACGCGGGTCCGAGGGAGCGGGTGGTGCTGCGGCTGCGGGTGAAGAACGTCGACCGCATTCCGCTGCGGATCCTCACCAACCCGGACTCCAACGAGCTGATCCACACGCACCGCGTGAGGGCGAGCTCCGACCGGGCGGCGATGTACGCGGGCGGCGACCGGGTCGACCGGGTGAAGGCCTTCCCCATCGGGCAGATGGCGCTCTGCACCGCGGACGCGGGCGCGGGCTACGGCGGCCTCGGCCAGCCGGGCTCGATCACGCTGGCGCCCGGGGAGAGCTTCGAGGCGGCGCGCTGGGACGGCATCCTGCGAGAGGAGGTGCTCGACCCGCAGCGGGGCGTGTGCGCGAGGGAGCTCGCCCCTACGGCGGCGCGGTACCGCTTCAGGCTCGACCAGCCGCAGCTCGAGGGCGCTCCCAACTGCGAGCCCGCGGTGACGGCGTGGCCGATCCCCGACGACGCGGGGGTGCCGGTGCTGGAGATTCGCTGCCGCAACGCCGTGCGCGACGCGGGAGTGCGAGCGGCGCCGGGCGCCTGAGAGCTTCGCCTCGTCGCCAGTCCAGCGTCGGCAAGCTCTGTCCTCGTCGTCTCGGCGCGCCGTGGTACGGTGCTCTTTACTCCGGGCGCGCGCGGCGATGACCGTCTCGGCGGAACCCGGGCAGAGGTGATCGACGACCGATGGCGCTCAAGATCGACCAGGACCACGCGCGCTTCCGCGACATCGTGAAGGGCCGCATCCGCGAGAACCTCAAGCGATACATCTCGCACGGCGACCTCGTTGCCCGGCAGGGCAAGGACACGGTGACCATCCCGGTGCCGCAGATCGACCTGCCGCGCTTCCGCTTCGGCGAGAAGCAGTCCGGCGGCGTCGGTCGCGGCAAGGGCGAGCCCGGCGACCCGATGGACGGCGGCGAGGAGGGCGAGGGAGAGGGCAAGGGGAAGGCCGGCAAGGACGCCGGAGAGCACGCGCTGGAGGTCGAGGTCGCGCTCGATGACCTGGCGAAGATCCTCGGGGAAGAACTCCAGCTCCCTCGCATCGAGCCCAAGGGCAAGGCCCGCATCGTGGCCGACCGGGACAAGTACACCGGCATCCAGCGCTCCGGCCCGGAGTCGCTGCGCCACTTCCGTCGCACCTACCGCGAGGCCCTCAAGCGGCAGATCTCGTCGGGCGGCTACAACCCCTCCAAGCCCGCCATCATCCCCATCCGCGAAGACCGGCGCTACCGCGGCACCAGCACCAGCGTGCAGCCCGTCGCCAACGCCGTCATCGTCTACATGATGGACGTCTCGGGCTCCATGGGAGACGAGCAGAAGGAGATCGTGCGCATCGAGAGCTTCTGGCTCGATACGTGGCTCCGCTCTCAATACACGGGCCTCGAGTCGGTCTACATCATCCACGACGCCGTCGCGCGGGAGGTCGACCGCGACACCTTCTTCCACACCCGGGAGTCCGGCGGGACGATGATCTCCTCGGCGTACAAGCTCTGCGCGGACATCCTCGCGCACCGCTTCCCCTCCTCCGACTGGAACGTCTATCCCTTCCACTTCAGCGACGGGGACAACTGGTCGGTGGACGACACGCTGCAGTGCGTGGAGATCTTGAAGACCAAGATCCTGCCGGGCTCGAACATGTTCTGTTACGGCCAGGTCGAGAGCCCCTACGGGTCGGGGCAATTCGTGAAGGACCTTCGCGAGCACCTCGGCAAGGACGAGCGCGTGGTGACCTCGGAGATTCGCGACAAGGACGCCATCATGGAGTCGATCAAGGAATTCCTGGGGAAGGGACGATAGATGGCATCCACCGGCCTGCGAGAGGCGCTCCCGGAGTATCTGCGCGAGTGGCAGGAGAAGATCGAGGCCTACGCCCGCCGCAGCGGGCTCGATTTCTTCCCCCAGGTCTTCGAGGTGCTGAGCTTCGACGAGATGAACGAGGTGGCCTCGTATGGAGGCTTCCCGACGCGCTATCCCCACTGGCGCTGGGGGATGGACTACGAGCGGCTGAAGAAGTCGAGTGAGTATGGGTTGTCACGCATCTACGAGATGGTGATCAACAACAACCCCTGCGTGGCCTACCTGCTGGAGGGCAACTCGCTCACCGACCAGAAGCTGGTGATGGCGCACGTCTGCGGGCACAACGACTTCTTCAAGAACAACTACGCCTTCAAGGTCACCGACCAGGACCGCCGCCCCCCGGGCCGCGCGGAGGACATGGTGGTGTCGCGCATGGACCGGCTGCCCACGCGCAAATGGATCGATACCTTCGCCAACCACGCCTCTCGGGTGCGCCGGCACATGGACCGCTACGGGGTGAGCCCCGTCGAGGAGTTCATCGATGTGTGCCACTCGCTGGAGAACCTCATCGACCCGCCGGGCCGCATGCTGGAGGGCCGTCCGCGGGTGCCGGAGAAGGACGAGAACGCGCCCGCCGAGGAGGTTCCGCGGCTGAAGTCGAGCGGGTACATGGACTCGTTCATCAACCCCAAGGAGTACCTCGACGCGCAGCGCGCGAAGATGGACGCCGAGGCGGCGAAGGCCAAGCGCTTCCCCGAGAGCCCGGTGCGGGACGTGCTGTGGTTCCTGCTGGAGAACGCCCCGCTGGAGCGCTGGGAGCGCGACGTGCTGGAGGTGATCCGCGAGGAGGCCTACTACTTCTGGCCGCAGGCGCAGACCAAGGTCATGAACGAAGGCTGGGCGTGCCTGCACCCCAACAGCCTGGTGTTCACCAGTGCGGGCGTGGTCACCATGCGCGAGCTCGTCGAGGGCGCGAGCGACACCGTGTTCGACGGCGACGCGCGGCGCCGGGTGTACGACCAGAACATCATCCGAGACCACGAGACGGTGACCGTGCGCACCCGCCGGGGCGTCGACCTCTGCGGGTCGACCAACCACCGGGTGCTGCTCTCCGACGGCGAGACGTGGAAGCGCCTCGACGAGCTCGCGCCGGGTGACCGCGTGCAGCTCTCGGGCGGCGGCGGGATGTGGGCCGAGGAGGAGGTCGCGCTCTCCTTCTCCGCTCCGCGCTCGGTCACCCTCGACGACGTGGCCGACGAGGCGGGCGTCAGCGTGTGGACCGTCCTGCGCCACCGCGCCGGGCGGGTGACCCGATCGGGCGCGGCGGTCGCGCAGGTCCTGGAGGCGACTGCCTACGAGGAGACGCCGTGGGTGCTGCCTACGAGGCGCAAGGCGCTGAAGGTGCCCGCGACGCTCGACGCGCGAGTGGGAGCCATCCTCGGCTATCTCGTGGGCGACGGGCACGTGAGCAGGGTGAAGCGCCACCTGGGGTTGACCACCGGCGATCTGCCGCAGGCGGTGCAGTTCGCGACGCTGATCCATGACGCCTTCGGGCTGGAGGCGCAGACCCGCCTCGACGGCAACCGCTACCGGGTGCTGGTGCACGCCGAGTCGCTGTCGGACTTCATGGTGGAGACCTTCGGGCTCACCGAGGGTCCGAGCGCGGCGCGCAAGCGGGTTCCGGCGAAGGTGATGCGCTCACCGGTCGGGGTGGTGAAGGCCTTCCTGCGCGCGTACTTCGACTGCGACGGGTATGCGGGCAGGCAGGGGGTGATCCTCTCGACGGCGTCGGCGGAGATGTCGCGCGAGGTGCAGCTCCTGCTGATGAACTTCGGCGTGCTCTCCCGGCGGCGGCTCCAGAAGGACGGCTGCTGGCGCGTGCACGTGGCGGGCGCCTCGGCGGCGCGCTTCGCGGAGGCGGTGGGCTTCGGCCTGGAGCGCAAGCAGGCCGCGCTGGAGGCCTACGTCGCGGGCCATCACTGGACGAAGGCGGAGCGCTGGGACGACGAGGTGGTGTCGCTGGAGCGCGGTCGCTCGGACGTCTACGACATCTCGGTGGAGGACACGCACCGCTACGCGGCGGGGGGCGTGGTCAACCACAACTCCTTCTGGCACTCGAACATCATGACCGGCTACGCGTGTGACGCGAGCGAGATCATCGACTACTCCGACCGCAACGCCTCGGTGATGGGCGGCGGAGGGAAGAACCTCAACCCCTACAAGCTGGGCGTCGAGCTCTATCGCAACATCGAAGAGCGATGGAACAAGGGCCGCTTCGGCAAGGAGTGGGAGGACTGCACCAACCTCGAAGACCGGCTGCACTGGGACCGGCAGCTGGGGCTCGGGCGCAAGAAGATCTTCGAGGTGCGCGCTCTACACGGACGTGATGTTCATCGATGAGTTCCTGACGCCGGAGTTCGTCATCGAGAACAAGCTCTTCACCTACGCGTGGTCGAACCGCAACGACCGCTTCGAGATCGACACGCGGGAGTTCAAGGCCATCAAGGAGAAGCTCCTCTTCCAGATGACCAACTTCGGAAACCCCTTCATCTACGTCGAAGACGGCAACTTCGAGAACCGCGGCGAGCTGCTGCTGCGCCACGAACACCAGGGCGTCGACCTCGATCAGGAGAAGGGCAAGGAGACCCTGAAGAACCTCTTCCGGGTCTGGCGGCGCCCCTGCTCCCTGGCGACGCAGTTCGACGGACGCCCGACGCTCCTCCGCTTCGACGGCAAGGAGCACACGAGCAAGCCGCTGAAGTGACCGCGTTGGCCGCTCTGCTTCAGCCAACTGCTCAATGAACAAGCCGCCTGTTTGACGCTGGGCTCACCCCAGGCTATAACAGGACGACCCCTCCACTTCGGGCCCCGCACTTTGAGCTCGGAAGGTCCATCGAGTTCCAAAGACCCCCACCCCGGCCGCCCCCCCCCCCCGGCCCCCCCGCCCCGACCCCCGCCACGCGGCGTTGGAGGCCCTGGCGCCCATCCCCCGCCTCGTCACTCCAGGTAGTCGAGCTCCCGCCCGTAGGTCTCCTCCATCCACCACAGCGACGCCAGCGCCAGCGTGAGGCACGCGCCTCCCACCACCATCGCGCTCCCCACCAGCGACATCCCCTGCCCCTTCAGCCCGATGAAGGCCGCGGTCAGCAGCGGCACGCTCCCCCGCACGAAGTTGGGCACGCTCGTCGTCACCGTCGCCCTCAGGTTGGTGCCGAACTGCTCCGCCGCGATGGTCACGAACACCGCCCAGTACCCGATGCCAAAACCCATCGCCGAGCACAGCGCGTAGAGCTGCGTCGAGGTCCCGCCAGACTGCGCCAGGTAGGCCACCACCAGCCCCGTGGTCAGCACCAGGAACCACAGCACCACCTTGCGGCGCGACCCCACCCACTGGCTCAGCACCCCGCTCCCGAGGTCGCCCAGCACCAGGCCCAGGTAGGTCCACTGCACGGCGCTTGCGCCGGTCACCTCGCCGGTCACATGAAACGCCCTCGCGAACTCCGGCGCGCCCGTCACCAGGATGCCCACCACGAACCAGATGGGCAGCCCGATGAGCACGCAGCGCAGCAGGCGGAAGAGCCTCGGCGGCGACAGGAAGAGCATCGCCAGGTCGCCGCGCTTCACCCCCTCGTCCCGCAGCCGCCCGAACATCCCCGACTCCAGCATCGACACCCGCGTCAGCAGCAGCGCGAAGCCCAGCACGCCGCCGATGATGAAGGCCGTGCGCCACGAGTAGTTCTTGCCCACGTAGGCCGCGAGCACCGCGCCGAAGAGCCCGACGCCCGCGACCACCGCCGTCCCGTAGCCGCGGTACTTCGCCGGCAGCGTCTCGCTCACCAGCGTGATCGCCGCGCCGAGCTCCCCCGCGAGCCCGACCCCGGCCACGAAGCGCCAGAACTCGTACTGCCCCAGCGTGTGCACGAAGGCGTTGGCGATGTTGGCCGTCGAGTAGAGGAGAATCGACCCGAACAGCACGCTCACCCTCCCCCGCTTGTCGCCGAGGACGCCCCACACCAGGCCGCCCAGCAGCAGGCCCCACATCTGCCAGCTCAGCAGCGAGAGGCCCACGGTGAGGCTCTCCGAGGGCGCGACGCCAAGGTCTCGCAGCGACGCGGTGCGCACGATGGAGAAGAGCAGCAGGTCGTAGATGTCGACGAAGTACCCGAGCGCCCCGATGAGCACCGTGGCGATCATCGTGCGACGGGAGGCGGTCTCGGCGGAGGTGGTTCCCACGCGGGCGATGACACCCGACGCGGGCGACGGGCGTCAATCGTCGAAGGGCGGCGGGGCGGGGTATCCCCCGGTCTCGGCGTCGCGCGCCGCGTCGGGCTGCACCTGCGCTCGATAGGGAGCCGCGTCGGCCGGTGGAGGAGGCGGGGCCGCGCGCTGCAACCGCCGCTGCCACAGCGCGAAGCCTGCGCCCAATGCCCCGGAGAGTCCGATCGCCGTCACCACCGCCTCGATGAGCATCGTGAGCCTCCCTCAGGTGCCTATACCATCTGCCGGCGCTGTCGGTCGGAGACGCGCGCCACCACCGCCGCGTAGAGCTCACCGAGGCGGTCGCAGGGGAAGGCGAGCTCGGCCCCCTGATGGCGAGCGCTCGTCGCCTGGTCGGCCCGGGCCACCACCGCCACCCGCAGCGTGTCGGCCATCGCAGGGCTGCGAGAGGCCGCCAGCAACAACCGCGCGCCGTCGAGCGCGGGCATCGGGATCGCGGCCACCAGCACGTCGGGGCGGAGCGTTCCGAGGGAGAGCAGCACGTCGATGGAGGCCGCGGCGGCGTGCACCTCGAAGTCCTGGGCGAAGACCCCCGCCAGGACGTCGGAGTTCACCGGGTCGCCCCCCACCGCGAAGAGCAGCGGCCGCACCCGCGACACCTCCGGCGGAACCTCGTAGCCCTGCTGCTCCAGGAAGCGCGCGAGGTCGGGGCGGAGGATGCGACGGTGACCCCCGCCGGTGCGGTGCGCCGGGAGCAGCGAGCGATCGATCCAGGAAACGACCGCCGGGCGGGTGACGCCGCAGTACCGGGCCACCTCTTCGCTCGTGAATTCCCGCTCTCCCAACATCTTGCGCTCAGACTCGCACAAGCTCTTGACGACCGGAACGGGCGCTGGTAATCCCTCGTCTCCCTCGAACGGAGAGGGGCTGTAGCTCAGCTGGGAGAGCGCCTCAATGGCATTGAGGAGGCCACCGGTTCGATCCCGGTCAGCTCCACAACACACCAAAGCATCCACGCCAACGGATGCGTCGCCACTACCGGGTTGAAGATCCTCACCGATCTTCGACCCGGTGGTGTTTTGGGGCATCGGGTTCCGGTGGGGCTTCCGGGGGTTGATCCTCCGGCGGGGGATGGCGCATCTTGCGCGCCCCATGCGCCAACCCTCCCTGCTCGCCCTGACCCTCGCGCTGCTCCTCCCGGCCTGCGGAGCGCGGCAGTCGACCACCACCAGCGCCCCGGTCGCCTCCTCCGCCGCCGATGCCCAGGTCGCCGCCTCGGCGGATGTCCCCGCCGCGTCGCCGTGGCAGGGCCTCGGGCTCGGTGAGCTCTCGGCGCTGGTGCGCGAGGACGCCCAGCGGCGAATGGCGACCGATGGCGAGCCGGGCTTCAATGGGGTGCCGCGTGGGGGCGAGGCCGCGCACCCCGAGCAGTTGCCCGTGCTCTCCGGGCGGCGCTGCGACCGGCTGCTCGACCTCGCGGTGGTGGCGCTGGCCAACCACGCGCTGGACGAGGCCGAAAACCTGGTGCGCTTCGTGCGGGCGCAGGCGCGCAACCGCAACATGGCCTTCGCGGGCACCACGGTGCTGGCCGAGGTCGCGAGGCAGCGCGCGGGCGAAGACCCGGCGGCGCAGCAGCGGGCCATCGAGGGGGTGCTGCGAGAGCTGCCGAAGCCGCGCTTCGGGGCGGCGACGGTGGTGTTCCAGGTGTTTCAGACGCAGGCGCAGCTCGACGCTCGGGTGGAGCAGACGAAGCAGCAGATGGTGTCGCCGGAGACCGCGAGGGCGGTGCTCTGGTTCAGCGAGGTGATGCCCGGCGTGGTGCGCCACCGGGAGCGCTTCCTGGCCGCGGTGACCGCCGTGCGCGCGGAGCTCGACCGTCAGCCCGCGGAGCCCGACTACAACTTCCGCGACGTCGACCTCGCGGGCCAGCGCGACGCCCGCCCGGTGAACGTCGCCGTGTGGGACGTCGGCACCAACCCCGAGCTCTTCCGCTCGCAGCTCATGGAGAACCCGGGTGAGCCCGCCAACGGCCAGGACGACGACCACGACGGCCTCGTCGACGACACCCACGGCATCGCCCACGACCCCGACCCCTCGCAGACGGCCCTCTTCTACAACCCCGGCGAGGAGATCATCCGGCAGTACTCGCCCTTCCTCCGCGGCATCATGGACCTCCGCGCCGGCATGGCCTCCACCCCCGCGGCGCAGCGGGTGCTCGAGCTCCAGCGAGGGGTCACCGACGCCGCCGCGGCGCGCGCCCTCGACCAGCGCCTCGACGCCGTCGGAGAGTGGGCCCACGGCACGCACGTCGCCGGGATCATGCTCCGCGGCAACCCCCACGCCCGGCTGGCGATCTTCCGCAGCGCGTGGGCGGGCGAGAGCCGCGTGTACGACCAGCGCGGCCCGACGGACGCCGAGCTCGACGCCGAGGCGGCCAACATCGACGCCATCGCGGGCTTCATCAACCGGCACCACATCCGGGTGGTCAACGCGAGCCTCGGGTTCTCCCGGGAGTACGTCGAGGACTCGCTGCGCCACGAGCGCTCGCTCTACCGCACCGACGCCGAGGTGCGCGCCCGCGCCGAGGTGGTGCAGGAGCGCCGCCGCGCCAACTGGCAGCGGGTGTTCACCCAGTGCCCGCAGACCCTCTTCGTGGTCGCGGCGGGCAACAGCAACCAGGACGTGATCGAGTACGGCGAGGTGCCCGCGAGCAACCAGGGCGTGACCAACCTGCTGGTGGTGGGCGCGGTCGACCGCTTCGGCCACTGGGCCACCTTCACCAACAGCAACCCCGAGCGGGTGCGCGTCTTCGACCACGGCGTCGAGGTCGACAGCCTCGTCCCCTCCGGCGAGCGCGTCCCCCTCTCGGGCACCTCCATGGCCTCGCCCAACGTCGCCAACCTCGCGGGCAAGCTCGCCGCGCTCGACCCGGCGCTCACCCCCGAGCGGCTCATCACCGTCATCCGCGAGACCGGCCGCCCCATCGCCGCGCCCTTCAGCGGGCGCATCACCGACGAGGCCGCCGCCATCGCCCGCGTCCGCCGCGAGCGCCGCCCCGCGCGACCCGCCGCCGCTCCCGCCGCCGCTCCCGCCGCGCGACCCGCCGCCGCCCCCGCCGCTCGCTGATCGCCATCGCCCGCAGCCTCCCTCCGATGCGACGCACCAACCCCGACCTGAGCGACCTCACCGGCGCTCCCGCACTCCCCTACCCCGCCGAGGACATCATCGCGGCTTTACAGGAGGTCGTATTGCCAGAGCGGCTGGCGCGCCTCGACGAGGTGGCGGCGGCGCGTGTCTCGTCGGTCACGGTGGTGCTGGAGTCGGTGATCGATCCGCACAACACCGCGGCGGTGATGCGCACCTCGGACGCCCACGGCATCGGCGAGGTGCACATGATCGAGCAGGGGACCAAGCCCCTGCTGGCCAAGCGCGTGACCCGAGGGTGCGAGCGCTGGATGGACGTGATGATCCACGGCTCGACGCCGCCCTGCGTGGAGGGGCTTCGGGCGCGGGGCTACGAGCTCTGGCTCGCGGACATGAGCGGCACCGCCACTCTGGAGCAGGTCGCCCTCCGCCCGAAGGTGGCGCTGGTCTTCGGCAACGAGCACCTCGGGGCGAGCGCCGAGATGCGCGCGGCCTGCACCGGAACCTTCGCGGTGCCGATGCGGGGCATGGTGGAGAGCCTCAACGTGTCGGTGGCCGCGGGCATCGCCCTGCACGCCGTCACCAAAGACCGCCCGGGTGACCTTGGCGAGAGGGAGGTGCGTGCGCTAAGAGCGCGCTTCCTCATGGAGAGCGTGCGCAGCCCGGAGCTGGTGATCGAGCGCTGGCGTAAGACGCGGGGGCTGCCGTGACCCTGCGCATCGAGCGGGCGAAGAGCGACTCGCCGAGGCTGCCGCTGACGCTGGCGGGCGTGCTGATCTGCGGGGCGCTGGGCTACCAGGGCGCGAAGTCGGTGCCGTGGCCCCGGGAGATGGAGAGCGGCGCCGGACTCATGGGCACGCTGGAGCCCGCGACCAACGCGCCTGCGCCAGAGGCCGCGGACGCCGGGCGGGTGGTGGTTCCGGTGGTGGTCGACACGACGCCGCGCGCGCCGGTGCGGGTCACCGCGGGGGCGCTGCAGGGCTGCGGCGACGGCGAGGAGACCGACCTGGCCCCGGCGTCCTGTGACGCGCCCGCGGCGGTGGAGGCGGCCCTCCGCGCCAGGCTCGCCGAGGTGCTGAGCCGCTGCCCCTCGGCGATGGAGGCCGCGAGAGATCCGTCGCGGATGCTGAGCATCGGGCTGCGCGTCGATCGCCCACGGCGACGCCTCGCGGTGCTGCTGGGTCGCAGCTCCTCGGTGGCCGACCGGCTCTCCTACGTGGCCTGCGTGCGAGAGCAGATGGGCCCGATGGAGGCCCTCTGGGCGCTGCCCGCGGCGCACCCGCGCTACCTGTACTACTTCGTCGCTCGCTTCGGTCCGCTCGGGCCGTCCGATGTCGTCGCTCCCGCGCCCACTACCCCGACGGCCGCGCCCACGACCCCGACGGCCGCGCCCACGACCCCGACGGCCGCGCCCACGACCCCGACGGCCGCGCCCACGACCCCGACGGCCGCGCCCACGACCCCGACGGCCGCGCCCACGGGGCTTCCCACCGCGCAGGATCTTCAGCGGATGCGCTCGCTTGGCCCGGCGACGGTGACCTGGAGCGTGGCGATCATCCGGGACGCGCCTCGCACCGGAGCCATCGTCGGACGGCTGGTGCAGGGCACCGAGGTGGAGGTCGTCGACCACCGCGGCGGCTGGTACGCCATCCGCTGGGGCCGCAGCGGAACCAACGTGGGCTGGACCTTCCGCACCGCCATCGGACAGTAAGGCTTCGGTGGGCACCCGCGGGTGGGGGTGTTGGGTGTTCGCGTGCTGCCTACGGTGCTAATGCGACGGCACATCCATGAGGGACTCCATCGAGGCAGGGCCGTCGTTCTTCACCGTGCTGGCTTCGCGCCGCAGCGTGCGCGGGTATCTCCCCGAGGAGGTTCCGCAGCAGACGCTGGAGTCGATCTTCAGCGCCGCGCAGCAGGCTCCCTCGTGGTGCAACATCCAGCCGTGGCGGGTGTGGGTCACCCGCGGCGCCCAGACCCGCGCGCTGGTCGACGCCCTGATGACCGCCGCCACGACGGGGGCCCCTACGCCCGACTTCCCATGGCCCCCGGAGTACCCCGAGCCCTACGGCAAGCACCGCCGTGAGTGCGGCGTCGCGCTCTACTCTGCGATGGGGGTGGCGCGCGACGACCGGGCCGGCCGCCAGGAGGCGTGGATGAGAAACTTCCGCGCCTTCGACGCGCCGCACCTTGCGATGGTGGCCATCGACCGGCGCTTCAACCGCTACGCGATGCTCGACCTCGGGTGCTGGCTCCAGTCGGTGCTGCTGGGCGCCCAGGCGCTCGGCGTGGCGACCTGCCCCGAGGCGAGCCTCGCGACCTTCCCCGACGCGGCGCGCGCGGTGCTCGGCATCCCCGACGAGCTCGGCCTCGTGATGGGCATCGCGATGGGCTACGAAGACCCCTCCGTCGCCGCCAACCGGTGCCGCACCACGCGCTCCGCCCTCGAGGCCAACGTGCGCTTCGTGGGGTGACTCACTTCCCGAAGAGGCGCTGCATCCAGGACTGACCCCCGCCCTCGGGGGCCTCGTTGCCCGCGGCCTTCTCCTCGCGGCACCGGCAGCGCTCGGCCCTCGGAACATCCCCGAGCACCTGCTCGATGTGCATCCCGCAGCCCGCGAAGCTCGGCTTCCCGCAGCTCCCGCAGCTCACCCGGCGGCACATCAGACGCCTCCCATCTGGGGGGCCGCGGTGCCCTGCTCGCGGTCGTGCTCCTCGATGCTTCGTCGTACCTCGTTCATGTCCAGCTCCTTCACCTTCTTCACCAGCTCGTCGAGCGACGCCGCGGACATCGCCCCGGGCTGCGCGGCCAGCAGCACGCCGTCGCGCACCACCAGCAGCGTCGGGATCGCCCTCACCTCGAAGGCCGCCGCGAGCCCCTGCTGGTCTTCGACGTCGACCTTGCCGAAGACCACGTCGGGGTACTTCTTCGAGGCGGCCTCGAAGACCGGCGCGAAGGCCCGGCAGGGCCCGCACCACGACGCCCAGAAGTCGATCAGTACGGTGCCCTTCTTGATGGTCTCCGCGAAGTTCTGCTCAGTCACAGTGGTAGTTGCCATATTGGCCTCCATACCCGGTGGGAGCCTCGCGGAGCGCGAAGGGTTCAGGGCTTCTCGGAGAGGAAGTTTCGGAGCGCGACCTTGACCGAGGCCTGCACCGCCGCAGGGACCTCCACCGAAGGCCCGGCCGTGCGGCAGAGGGCGAGCGTGGACTTGAGCGAGTCGCAGGTGTTGCGGCAGCGGGAGCACCCCTGGAGGTGGCGCTCCATCGCCGCGCAGACCTCCGCGCTGATCTCGTCTTCCAGGTGCTGGGAGAAGAGCGTGAGCACGTCGGGGCACTGCACCGTCGTCGGGGCCTTCTCCTCCGCCGACGGGACCCCCAGCACCGGCGCCACGTGCGCCCTCACCGCCAGCCTCGCCCGGTGCAGCCTGCTCTTCACCGCCTGCACGTTGATGCCCAGCACCTCGGCCACCTCCGGGGCCGTGAGCCCCTCCACGTCGCGCAGCACCAGCACCTCGCGGTACATCGGATCGAGCGCCGCGATGGCCTCCTCCAGCGCCCGCTCGACCTGCTTGCCCGCGAGCGCCTCGTCGGGGCTCTTCGCCTGGTCGACGAGCTGCGCCGCCTCGCCCGAGGCCTCCCCGTCGAGCGAGTGCTCCTCCGCCGGGGCGAACACGCTGCGACGGCGCTTCTTGATGCAGAAGCTCCGGGCGATCGTATAGAGCCAGGTCGAGATCGACGACGAGCCGCGGAAGTCGCGCACGCCCCGGGCCATCGCCAGCATCGTGTCCTGCAGCACGTCCCGGGCGTCCTCGGGGTCGCGGCACATGCGCATCCCGAAGCGGTAGATCTGCGACTGGTGCGCGGTGAGCAGCGTCTCGAGCGCCGCACGGTCACCGGCACGCGCCTTCTCGAGGAGTTCAGCGTCGTTCATCGACGCTGGTTGTAACCCGTAGGCGCGCCGTGTCGACACCGCCGCTCCGTCGACCGCGTCGAGCGCGGCGCTCAGAACACCACGGGCTGCGGGGTCCTGCGCGACGCGGTGGTGCCGTCGCCGAGCTCCCCGTGCGTGTTGCGCCCCCAGCACTGCACGGTCCCGTTGACGAGCACGGCGCAGGTGAACTGGTACCCGCACGAGACCGTCGTGGCCGGGCTGATCAGGGCCACGACGCCGGGCGTGTTGCGCTGCGTGAGCCCGCCCTGGTCGCCGATCTGGCCCTCGTTGTTGTAGCCCCAGCACTGGAGCGGAGCGCCGGCCGCGAGGGCGCACGCGTGGTACGAGCCCACGCTCACCCGGGTCGCGTTGATGATCGAGGGGAGCATCCTGGGCGACGGATCGGTGCTCGAGGTGCCGCGACCGTGGGAGCCGTAGCGGTTGGCGCCCCAGCACCAGATGCGCCCATCGGACGCGAGCGCGCAGGAGTCCTCGCCGCCGGCGGAGATGTCCCTCGCGGAGAAGCCCGAGGCCGCGACGGGCGTCACGCTGGTCGTGGATTGGCCGTCGCCGAGCTCGCCGAAGCTGCCGAAGCCCCAGCAGCGCACCGCCCCGTCGGAGCGCACCGCGCACGAGTGCAGGTAGCCGGTCGCCACGCGGGCGAGCAGCCCGGTGTTCGTGACGACCCTGGGCCCGCGCGTGTCGGCGGGGGCGCCGGGGCCGCACGCTCCGAAGGTGTTGCGACCCCAGCACAGCACATCCCCCTCGGAGCGAAGCGCGCAGGTGTGCCCGCTCCCCGCGGCGATCGCGGTCACGCCCGTGAGCCCCGGGACGGGCGCGGGCATCGAGCGCTGCGTGGTGTCGTCGCCGAGCTGATGGTAGGACCCCGATCCCCAGCACGAGACGGTGCCGTCCATGAGGCGCGCGCACGAGTGGCTGCCCCCGACGGCGACCTCGGCGACGTTGCGAAGGCCGACCACCGCGACGGGGCGGGTGCGGGGCGCGCGCGTCCCGTCGCCGAGCTGGCCCTCGCCGTTGGCGCCCCAGCAGCGCACCGTGCGGTCGCTCATCAGCGCGCAGGCGTGCCCGGAGAGGTCGTTGCCCAGGCTGGCGCGCACGTCGACCGCGGTGACGCACGCGCCCTCGGAGCACATCACGGTGCAGGCCGTCGAGCACGAGCCGCAGTGGAAGGGGTCGGTCTGCAGATCGACGCACGCGTCTCCGCAGCGACTCATCCCCATAGGGCAGCGAGGGACGTCGGGAGCGACGTCGAGCGCCACATCGGGGCGATCGGGAGGCACATCCGCGGGGACGTCGAGCGCCACATCGGGGCGATCGAGCGCGGTGTCGGCAGGCGTGTCCAGAGGCGCATCCACCCGCCCATCGGACGCGTCGACGGAGGCATCGAGCGAGGCATCGAGGGCGCTGTCGCGAGGGACATCCATCGGGACATCGGGCGGGGCGACATCGGGCGGGGCGACATCGGGCGGGGCGACATCGGGCGGGGCGACATCGATCGGGACGACATCGGTGAGGTCGGTCACCGCGTCGACGCTCGCCTCGGCGGCGGTCACGGCGTCGGTGGAGCCTCCGTCGAAGCTGAAGTCGTCGAAGGAGAACAGCGCCGTGCACGAAGGCAGCGCGCAGAACGAAAGCATCACCAACAGGGAAGGCCGCACGAGCGAAGATCTCCTTGAGCAGACACCAGCCGGGCGGGGCGCAGCCGAACGCGCAGATCTCATATCACGCGCGGCGGTGGTAGCGTGGCGCCCGTGAAGCCTCGTAGCCTCCTGGTCGCGTCGACCCTGTGCGGCGTCCTGTCGATGTCGGTCACTTCGTACGCGCAGTCCTCAAGCGCAACGACCGATGAGATCGCTCGCAGCCACATGGAGAACGGCGGGCGCTACTACCAGCTCGGGCGCTACGCCGACGCGGCGAGGGAGTTCCAGGCGGCGTACGAGCTCTCGCAGCGCCCGGAGCTGCTCTTCAACCTCGGGAGGGCGCTGGAGAACGCCGGGCGCGACCGCGAGGCCTTCGACGCCTACGAGCGCTTCGAGGCCGCGGGCTCGCCGGGGATCGACCCCGCCACCCTGCGCTCCCGCATCGAGGCCCTCCGGGCGCGCCTCCCGCGAGCCGCCGCCCCGGTCGCTCCGACCGTGACGCTACGACCCCCGACTCCGGTCACGCCCACCCCTCCACCGCGCGTCGAGCGCCCCGCGGCCTCGCGCAGCCTCGCCCTGCCGATCACCCTGCTCAGCGCGGGAGGCGCTCTCCTCCTCACCGGGCTCGCCCTCGGGCTCACCGTCTCCTCGACCTACTCCGACCTCGAGGGTCGCTGCTCGGGTCGCGTCTGCGACCCCGCCCTCCAGGGAGATGCGGACGCCGCGAGCACCCGAGCGGTCGTCGGTGACGTGCTCGGAGGAGTGGGCCTCGCGGCCATCGCGGCGGGCGTCGTGGTGCTGCTGCTCCCACGGTCCTCCAGCGATGCGCGCGCGCCCAGGGTGGGCTTCGCCTGCACCGGCAGCGGCTGCGCGGGCCGCGTGGCCCTCAGCTTCTGACCTGCTTCGCCGCCGACTCGCGCCGTCGTCGTGAGACCTGCGCGTATGGCGAAGACACGCAGCGCCGCGAGCGCGAAGTCCGCTGCTCGGCCGGCGATGAAGCCCGCGGCGAAGAAGTCGAAGCCCGCGGCGAAGGTTCTGCTCCCGCGCCAGGGCGCGAGCTCGCGCAGGTGGCGGAGTTCAAGCTCTTCGAGGCACGCGGTCACGACACCTTCGAGGGCTACGCCGACGAGGTGCTCGGGCTCTCGCGGGACAGCGCGTACCAGTACGTGCGGGTGTCCGGAGCCTTCTCCGAAACGATGGCGGAGAGCCACGGGGTCGAGAAGCTCGACCGGCTGCTGCGCTACTTCGCGGCGACGCCCGAGCGCGACGGGCCGGAGGACGCGCCAGGGCTCACGATCCGCGTGCCGAAGGAGGGCGGCAGGATGATCGAGAAGCCCTTCGCGCAGACGAGCCTCCAGGAGTTGCGCGCGGCGACTGGCGCCGAGCGGGCGGCGCAGCGCGACGAGGCGGCGGGCGGCGACGGGGCGGCGGAGGTGGCGCGCACCCTGGACGCCGACGCGCGGCGAGAGGTCCAGGGAGCGCTGGAGGCGGCGATCGACGAGGCGCTCGGGCGCGCGGCGGAGGGCGTCGAGGTGCGGGTGATGGCGGCGACCCGCGGGGCGTCGACGGTGTCCCTGCGCGGGGTGCCGTTGGAGCGGGCGGACGCGGCGCTCGCGGCGCTGCGCAAGGCGGTGAAGAAGGCGCTGGCGGAGGTCTGGGACGAGGCGTGAGCGGGGATGGCGACGTTGGGTCGACCCAACGTCGGAATCGGGTGAGTGGCTGTGGAACCGGGGGCGGCGACTTTCCGAAGCTCTTCCCCGGCCCAGCCCGCGACACCCGCCAGATCGTCGCCTCCTCATTGAGCTAGACAGTCACCGTCCAACGTGCTGTCGGGGGACCCGACACCCGGATCCTGTCGGCCCGGCCGACCGCCAGAACCTGAGCGACGCCGTCGCGTCCGTCAGCCAAGCCGCGCCGTGCTCAGCGCGACAGACAGTTGCCCTCGACGCACCGCTGGTTCTCGGAGCACCGGCGACCGCATGCCCCGCAGTGGTTCGGATTCGAGGACGTCGACACCGCGATCTCGCCGTAGCAACCGAGCAGCCGCTCCTCTTCTGGTAGGAGCGGGCACGCATCGATGCCCGGCGACGACTCGGCCGTACAGCGGCCGTCCGTGCAGAACCGGCCACAGCACCGTCGATTGCACCCGCCACAGTGCAGCGCGTTCGTGTCGGGGTTCACCACGCGCTGCCGGCCCTCTGGATCGGTGCAAACGATCGACCCGGGTGGCACGTCAAGGGCCGAGGCGTCGGAGGTGGGGTGGTCGGCTGGAGACGGCGAATCCGACGGCGCGTCCGCGCCTGACGGCCCCGCGTCCTGCCCGCTATCCGGCCGGACGCCGGCATCCTTCTGGCCGGCTTCGGCCGGAGCGTCCCACCGGGCCTCGTCGCTCTCGACGACGTCCGGCAGGATCCGCGGCGTAGGAGGCGACACCTCACTGTCCCCTCCGACCAGATGGCGGTCCTCCTGAACAGCGCCGTCCCGACCCGCGTCGAGAGGCGCGTCCGGCGGCGCCGGCACGGCCTGCTTACATGCCGCGATGAAGGCGGCGATACAGAGCGAGGAGAGACGTGGATTCATGGGGAGCCTCCTTCAGGGGCACGTCGGGGTGCTGCCACGGTCCATCTTCCACACTCCCTGCCCGAACACCGCGGCGTAGATGTAGCGGCTGTTGCCGGGCTGGACCTCGACGTCGGCGATTGGAGCCTGATGGAGGTCGAGCCCCGCGGTCGTGCTGTACCAGTTGTCGCCGTTGTCTTCCGTGATGTTGATTCCGCCCCGGTGGTAGGCGGTCCGGGCCGCAAACCCGAGCGCGATGTAGACGCGTCGCGGGCAGAGCGGATCGACCGCGACGTCGTTGACGGTGTAGCCCGACCCGCCCGCGACCAACGACCAGGAGCCAGCGCCGACCTTGCGGTGGAGGCCGTCCGTCGAGGCGATCCAGGAGGTGCCGCCGCTCTGGGAACTGAAGGCGATGCGAAGCACGGCCCGCGGGGGCGCCGACCAGGACGGGCCCCACGCGGTCCACGTGTCTCCCTCGTCGGACGAGACGTACGTGCCGCCGCCCTGCGTGCCCGCGTAGATGTTGCCGCCATCGGTGGTCAGCGTCGTGATGATCGCGGTCGTACCGCCGTAGGTGATGTTGGCCCCCAGCGTCGGGGTGGCGACCGTGCCGGACGCCGGGTAGGTCACGCGTGCGACCCGCGCGAAGTTCGCCACGTACAGCCGGTCGGCGTTCGTCGTGTTCACTGCGAGGAGCGACCGCTGCCAGATGTTCCCCGTCGTCGTGTTCGCGATCGTGGTCGAACGCGTGGTGAGCGTGGCGCAGGAGGAGGCCGACGACAGGTTGGCGATCCGGTACACCAGATTCCCGGCCCCCTTCGCGTAGCCCACCTCCGGGTCCGACGGAGCCTGGGCGAAGGCGAAGGTGTCCGGGTTCGGTCCCCAACGGTTGTTCCACGAGCTGCCCCCGTCGTCCGAGCAGGCGCCGTGGTTGTCCTGCAGCCCCATCAGGATCCGAGGGCCGCCCGAGGAGCGTTGGATCACGGCGCTGAAGTATGCCTGCCAGACGGGAAGGCCGCTGCTCCCCGAGGTGGAGATGGTCGTGGCGTTCGTCGGCGTCGTGCCCACGGAGACGTCCCAGCGGACGATGTTCCCCATGCTGCCGTCCGACTCGGCCCCGTCGGTCGTCGCCCACAGGCGCCCGAGGCTCGAGGAGTGGTAGAAGGAGCGCACGTCCGCGTGCATGTCCGCAGGCGCCATCTCGGACCAGTTCTCTCCAAGGTCGACGCTCGAATACGCGAGGATCGTGCCCGTAAGCAGATGGTTCTGACCGAGGTATGCCATCGGCCGGGGGTCGTGCGAGGCGCCGAGTCCGCTGGCGTCGGGCGGATAGTCAGAAGTGGCGCTCCACGCCGTCGGGCTGCCGGAGCCGTTGTGCACCCTGCTGGGGCCGATCGGGTTCACCGCGGTCGCCATCCAGGTGGAGTACCCGGTATACGCGATCTCGCTCGTGGTCGCCCCGTTCCCGAGCCCGGTCGTGACGAGGTCCCAGCAGCTCCCAGGGATCGTGCAGCACGGGCCGCTCGACGTCCACGCGCAGTTGCTCCGGTAGATGGCGGGCGGGGACGCGGACGACGTCGTCGTCATCGCGGAGTAGAAGACGTGGTGGCTCTGGCCGTCGACCGCGATGGCGTTGATGCAGTTGCGCGCCTCGCTGCCCCCGCCGGTGAACGGCCACAGTTGCGTGAAGCTGGTGCCGTTGGTCGAATACATCAGGCCGCTGCAGCTCGGCCCCCAGAGCAGCAGTCTCGTGCTCGAGTCGAACACCATCTGCGCGAACGGCGCCGGGTCGGAGACGAAGTGCGCCCTGTCCGACGGCAGGAGCGGCGACGGCATCGTGTACCCGCCGATGTTCGACCAGGTCGCCCCCGAATCCGTGGTCGTGTAGACGGTCATGGGCGTCACGAGAAAGAGCCGCGAGGAGCTGATCCGATCCCGCTCCAGCTTCCAGGCGGTGAAGTCCCCCAGACCGTACGTCCCGGGCTGGCTCCAACTCGAGCCGTTGTTCTGGGTGCGCCACACGCCGCCGCCGGGCGCTGCTACAGTGAGATCCGTTTGGTCGCTCTCGTTCGCGACGATGCCGTCGAGGCGCCCCCCACGGGCGGGCCCGAGCGGCGTCCACGTGCCGTAGGACCCTGTCCCGCCGGAATACGCCACGAGGTCGGCCGACCGGACGCGGGCCTGGGCGAGGGGATCCGACGGCGGCACGCAGCGCCCCGCCAGGCAGCTCAGCCCTTCGCCGCATTGAAAGCCGCAAGCGCCGCAATGCGACTGATCGTCGCTCGTGTCGATGCACTCGCCTCGGCACCACACCGCTCCGGCCTGCCCCGCGGAGCAGGCGCTGGGAGAGAGGTCCCGTCCCTGACGGGTCCGCCGGTCCGGCGGGGGACGCTCCGGACCGATCGGCGAAGGCTCCGGCCCCTTTCCGCTCGTCACGATCCCGACGGCCGCCAGGCCCATGACGACGACCGCCAGCGGGCGGCCGTGCTCCAAGAATGCCTTTCGGAATGCCCCACCCGTCACGGTGTCCCCCATTTACCGCGCCTCCATCGAGTGGACCCGCTTCAACAGCGGCTCTGCCGACGCGTGCAGTTCAGCACGCCCCCTACGCTCGGCGTCGGCTGCGAGGCAATCGCGCTGGACCGATCTCCGAGGCCCATGGCACCGCGCGGTGCGGGTCCCGCCAGACACGCGCCTACGGGCTGGCGTCGCGCTTGACGCCCGCGTCGCGGGCAAGGGGCACGTCGCGGGCGAAGTCGTCGGCATCTCGATCGAGCGCCGGGATGTCGCGCATCGTGGGGTCGGCGTCGGCGTCCCCCCACGCACCGCAGGAGGACGGGCAGGCGGAAGCTCGTCTGGTTGGGCCCGTTCAGGTCGAAGTTCTCGTCCCACCCACGAGAGGCGCAACCCGCCTCACGGTGGCGTGCGGATGTGTCGGAGTCTGCGGGGCGAGGCGCCGACGAGCGCGAAACTGCAAGGGCGCCACGGGCGCAAGGGATTCAAGCGTCGGCGCAGTGCAGGGCGGGGGAGGAGGCATGAGTGAGCCGACGAGAGCCCTCGCCGAGGATCAACCGATGGTCAGCGACTCGCGGCGCTTCTCCCTCCGACCCTCATCTCAAGCGTCGCCGTACGCCGCCTTGCGGGCCTTTGCGTCCCTGGGCGCCCTTGCGGTTTCGCGCTCGTCGGCGCCTCGCCCCGCAGACTCCGACACATCCGCACGCCACCGCGAGGCGCGGTTGCCCATCTCGCCGGTCCCACCGCTCACCCGATTCCGACGTTGGGTCGACCCAACGTCCGCCTCCGCGTTCAGCCCTTCCTCCCCGCCTCCTCGCGCCGCCGTCGCCTCGCCGCCCACGCCAGCGCCAGCCCGAGGCCCCACGCTCCCCATCGCCCCGTCGCACCCGCGGCCCCCGGGCCCACGGTGCACCCTCCGCCGTCGTCCGGCGGGTTCGCCGCGGCGGTCACCCTCACGGTGGTGCTCACCGAGGCCATCTCGAAGGGCGCCGCCCGGTTGGTCGCGTTGAACAGCCGCAGCAGCTCCCGGCCCCGGTCGTCCGTGGTGTTGGCTCCCGCGATGGCCTCCACGTAGTGCTTCGTCGTCGCCCGGTACATCAGCCGCACCGTCACCGGGACATCGCCCGCCGTCGCCGGCAGCGGCACCTCGAAGGTCGCGTCGTCCCAGTGGCGGAGCGATCCCCCTTCGCCGCCCGCGTAGTCTCGACCCACCGGGGCGGTGCGGGCGTCGGCGCGCATCCCCCTCGGCGGAATACGCGTGTCGCTCAGCACCAGGGTGTGCTGCGCCACGAAGCTGGAGTGCTCCGGGCGGCCGTTCACCATGTGCCCGGGCTCGAACTCGTACACCCTCGCCTGGGCGTCCCTCACCAGCTCGTCGTCGACGTAGGCGCCGCTCACCACGCGCTCGCCCACGCGCACCTGCACCCAGATGAGCCGCGCGTCTTCGTAGCCCGTCGGCAGCTTGTGCCCGGTGTTGTTGGTGACCCTCACCCGCACCCTCACGGTCGATCCGGCCGCCCCCGTGGCGGGAGGATCGACGAAGGCCACCGTCGCGGCGCTTCGCAGGTTGGCCCTCGTGGCCATGCGGGCGCTGTCGAACTCCGCGTCGAGCTCGCCGGGGAAGGCCGCCCGCAGTAGCGAGAGTCCCCACTCGTTGCCCCCGAGGAAGTCGTGCCGCCGCTGCCCCGCCCTCGTCGGGGAGTTGGGGATGCGGGTGGAGGGCAGCGGATCGCCGCCGATCTCGGGCATGTGGCAGGTCTGGCAGGTCTGCGGGTCGGTGCGCCGCGCGAAGTCGCTCTGCGCCCACTCGGTGTAGGTGCTCTGCAGGGGGAAGGGCTGCCCGGTGTCCTGCCCCTCGGGGGTGAGCCGGCGCAGCGTCGGGTGGTCGACGTTGTGGCACTGCCCGCAGAGGCGCGCGTCGCGGAGGAAGGCCGAGCCCATCGAAGGGTGCCTCGGGGAGATGGCGGGGTCGTTGCGAGGACCGAAGCGCGTGGCCACCCCGTCGACGGGCGCGTCGCTGTAGGTGAGCTGGGCGTTGGAGAGGTAAGGGGCGCCGGGGTCGTCTGCCGGCACGATGCTGCGATGGCAGGTGTCGCAGTGGACCCCGTCGTTGTCGCCGAGCACCGGGTCGAGGGCGGCGCCGAAGTTGGTGGCGCGGCCGCCGGTGAAGCCCGTGGGGGTGTGGCAGCGGAAGCAGACGGCCCCGACGCCGGGGATCTGCTGGTTGGCCACGGTGAGTGTCGCCAGGAAGAGCGGGTCGCGCGCGGCGTTGGCCATCATCGAGGGCCCCCAGGTGTCGCCGGCCATGTAGGTCTGGCCCGCGGGGGTGGTCTCTCCCGCGTGGCACTCGGTGCAGCGGGCGGCGGGTTCGAGCGGGGCGCGGAGGGTGCCGGGCTGGGTGCCGTGCGGCTGCCCCCAGGCGGCCGGGGTGAGCATCGAGAGGACGCAGGCGGTGGTGAGAGAGGAGGCGAAACGGGAGCCGGTGAGGCGCTTCACGCGGCGATCATATCCGCGCCGGGCGTGATGACCAGCCGACGCGTGGTCGCCCGAGACCCCGCGTCAGGGTACAAGCCCGTCCGCCAATGCTGTACGAAATCTATACGCGCATCGCCGTCGGGGCGGTGCTCGAGACCGACGCCACCCACGAGCTCGTCCGCGGCTTCCACGTGTCCCTGGGCCTGGAGCCCGACGCCTCGCTCGCGGAGGTGCACGAGCGGCTGCTCGAGCAGAGCCTCAAGCACAAGCGCGCCGTCGACCCGAGGGTGCGCTACGAGCTGGAGTTCGAGCGCTACGTCGACGAGCGCTGGGACATCGACTGCGCCATCGGGGGAGTGTCCGACGGCGGGGTCGACCCCACGCGCGGCTACGTCTTCGTGGGGATGCGCATCGAGCAGTGGGAGGACGTGATGCACGACCACTCGCCGCACCTCTCCGGCCGCCCGAAGACCCTCGCCAAGGGAGACCTCTCCGCGGGGTCGGACTTCCTCAAGCACATCGGCCCCGACCACAAGAAGGAGATCGATCACGCGGCGCGGATGCGTCGCCGCGCCCGCAAGGAGATCGACCTCGACGCGATGAAGCGGGTGCGCTCGCTCCCCACGAGGGAGCGCGAGGTCTACTGGGCGCTCACCCGCTGGCTGGTCCCCAAGCCCGCTTGAGAGCTCCCGAGGAGGGGCATAGGCGATCGGGCGAAACCGTGACGCCCCGCGTCGCGCTGGGCTACGGTGATCGATCGATGGCATCGGCCGATCCATTGCTGGCGAACGAGAGGGGCAGGCGCCTGGGGCGCTACGTGCTCGAGCGCCGCATCGCCTCCGGCGGCATGGCGGACGTGTACCTCGCCCGGCAGGTGGGCGAGCCCGGGGCCGGGCGCACCGTCGCCCTCAAGGTGCTGAAGAGCGAGGTCTCCACCGACGACGACACGGTGCGGATGTTTCTTCGCGAGGCCCTGGTGGCGGAGGCCTTCCACCACCCCAACCTGGTGCCCGTGTACGAGGTCGGGCGCGAGGGCGACCGGCTGTTTCTGGCGATGGAGCTGGTGCGCGGCGTCTCCGTCGCCACCCTGATGCTGCTGCTCGCCAAGAAGGGCCGATCGATCCCCATCCCGCTGGCGGCGCGCATCGTCGCCGACGTGCTCGAGGGCCTGGCCTACGCCCACGAGGCCCTCGGCGCCGACGGTGCGCCCCTCAACGTGGTGCACCGCGACGTCACCCCGCAGAACATCCTCATCGCCGAAGACGGCGTGGTGAAGCTGGTGGACTTCGGCATCGCCCGCGCGGAGACCGCCCTCGGCCGCACCCAGGTCGCGAGGGTGAAGGGCAAGTTCAGCTACATGTCCCCGGAGCAGTGGGAGCCCGGCTCGCAGCCCCTCGACAAGCGCGCCGACCTCTTCTCCCTGGGCGTGTCGCTCTACGAGATGTCCACCGGGAGCGCCCGGCTCTTCAAGGGCTCCGCCGCCCCGGAACTCTACAAGGCCGTGGTGATCGACACGATCCCCCCGCCGGGCACCCGGGTGCAGGACTACCCCGACGACCTCTCCCGCGTGGTGATGAAGGCGCTGGAGCGGGACACGTCGAGGCGCTGGCCGAGCGCCCAGGCGATGCGCGCGGCGCTGGGCGAGGTGATGGAGGCCCACGGCTGGGAGGTGGAGACCGCCACGCTGGCGAAGCTGGTGGAGTTCGCGCTCGAGGGACAGCCCATCGAGACCCGGTGGGAGCGCATCGACGCCGGGGAGATCCCCTCGCCGGGCGGCGACGACATGCCGACGATGGTCGACGACGCTCCGGCCGAGGGCGGCGGCCGCGGGCTCTCGCTGCTGCGGCCCGCGTCGGTGTTTCCGGGCGCCCTCCACGCGGCGAGGGTGAAGCCCCTGGCGCCGCCGGCGCCCGCGGTCCCGGCGCCCTCGTCGTCGATGGTGCTGGGCTCGCTGCCCCCGGCGCCGCCGGAGTCCGCGTACGAGCTCGGCGCCCCGAAGGACGCCCCCGCCGCCGACCGCCCATCGCCGGAGCACGGCGCCTCGGGGATGTCGGGGCGGATGAAGTCGGCCCTGGTGGCGCTGGCCCTCGCGGGCTGGGCGACCGCGGCGGCGACGCTCGGGCTGTGGGTGAGCGAGAGCCACCGCGCCGACGCGCTGGAGCGACGGCTGGCGCTGCGCAACACCGTGGCCGCCACGCCGGCCCCTCCGCCCCCCGATCCGTCGACGGTGCTGGTGCCCTCGACCGTGATCGACGCGTCCCCCGGGGGCGCCGGGGCGGCGGCGATGGAGACGCTCTCCGTGGCGGCCGACCCGACGCTCTCCCCGACGCTTGCGACCGCGTGGGCGAGGGCCTTCGCGCAGGGTCCTGGCGGGACGAGGGTGACGCTCACCCCGGGCGACGCGAGGGCGATGGTGACCTCCGGACGCGCGATGGTGGGGCTCTTCCTGGCCGCCGGGACCGAAGCCCGCTCGGCGACCGAGCGCGTGGTGGGCTACGACGCCGCGGCGGTGGTGGTGCACCCGTCCAACCCGGTGCGGGGCCTCACGCTGACCGCGCTGGGCGAGCTCTTCGCGGGGCGGATGACCACCTGGCGCGCGGTGCGCGGCGCCAACGTGTCCCCTCGGCTGGTGCTGCCCTCGGGGGAGACCTCCGCGCGCTCGGCGCTGCGGGCGCTGGTGCTCTCCCGGGCGACGCCCGCGCTCACGCTGGCGCCGACGGTGACCACCGTGGCCGACGAGGCCGCGGCGGTGCGCGCGGTGGCGGCCGATCCGAGCGCGGTGGCGGTGGTGTCGCTGGGCGCCGTCGACGCGACGGTGCGCGCGCTGGGCCTGACGGGCGGTCGAGCGCCGGCGGTCGCGCCCACCGCGGCGACGGTGCGCACGCTGCGCTATCCGCTGGTGCTGGCGGTGGTGCTGGCGAGGGAGGCGTCGCGGGCGCCCACGGCGGCGATGGAGGGCTTCACCGCGTTGGCCACGAGCCCGGCGGGCCAGGGGCTGCTGACGGGCGCCGGCTACGTGGGTCGGTAGGCGAGCGCGGGGGGCGTGAGGGGCGGGATAGGGGCACCTCTTCAGTCGACGGCCTCGCTGGAGCGGACGAGAACATCTGTAGTGGGACCCGCCTTCAAGGTGCCACCGGGCCGTCGTCAGACGTCACTCCTCATCCCTGCGAAACGTGGGTTCCTGGGCAGCCCCGATCCAAAGAGAACTCTTTTGGATCGGGGGAGTGGCGAATCCGCGCCCGACACGCAACGGGCGTCGCGCCATGCTGGCGACGAGACATGCGAATGGAGAGCGCCGCCGCGCCCCGCCGTGGACCACGCTCCGTTGCCTATCCGCCGAACACCGTGAGCGTGTGGAGGCGCGACAGGAAGGACCCGCGGGGCGTCCCTGCTCCCAGCGAGAGCGGTGCGACCTCGACCCTCTCGAGGTGCACGAGCGTCGAGCCCTGACCCTGGGGTGCGCACGCGCGGCAGAACTCCGCGATCGCAGAGAGCGTCCAGGTCCCGCGGCCGTCGCCGCGCTCGTCGATCTCGCCGAGATCGACCATGACGTGCCCGGGCATGACGAGCAGCACGAGTCCCTCGCGGCGTGCGACGCGAATCCGCGCGAGCCGGTCGCGCTCACCTATGCTCCGCAGGTCTTCGGTCCGCAGACCGCTGCGACCCTGCAGCTGCGAGTTGCGACCCAGCTCGATCCCGAACGTCGCGAACAGGTCGAGCACCAGGCGCGAGCAGTCGCGTCCCCCCTGCCAGCCGCCCCAACCGTACGGCTCGCCGACCCTCGCCATCGCGAGTCGGAAGAAGTTCTCGCGGGTGAGCGACGGTTGGTTTTGCGACCATTGCGAGGGATCCCACGCGACCCGCACGCGGCCCACGCCATCGCGCATCGGCGCCATCACCGTCGCGATGCCCGCGTCCAGCTCGAGCAGCGGGAGCGCCGCGCCCAGCCGCAGTCGAGCGCCGGGCGCCACGTCCACGTTGTCACGGAGGAGCACCGCCCGGCGCGCGGGCCGCAGGAACAGCGCGGCGTCCGCCGGCGACACGCGCGGCCCGAGACTCTCGGCGCGGACCCAGCCCGAGACGTGCCGCGTGTGTGCGTACTGCCATCCTCCGTCGACCGACGTGCGGACGACGCGCAGAACCTCTCCGGGGTGCGCCTCCGAGCAGCGATTACGGTCGAACGCGGCGGAGCCGCCCGGGGTCAGCAATTGCCCCGCCGTCGGCACGCAGCGAAGCTCCAGCTCCGACGGCGCGACGTACCACGCGTCCGCGGGCACCGACGCGAGCGCGACGCGACGGGACTCCGGGTAGTCACCCGGCGGCGTGGGCACCAGCGCGCCGTGATCGACCTGGTCGTCGAGCGCGCGGAGCGAGGCGCGCACCTCGCCCTCGGACGTCTCCGCGAGCGCCAGCGCGGGCGCGGCCACGTCGCGCGGTCCCTGGCCGCCGGCGCGGTTCGCGACGTTCAACGCGTCGATCTCGGCACGCGACAGGAGCGTGCGGCTGCGCTCTTCCGCGCTCCATTGACGCAGCCAGAGTGCCGGGTCGCGGTACCCCCGCGGGGTGATCTCGATGGCCGCGGCCCGCGCCTCGCGGGGGCACCGCGGCGAGGGCGGACGCGGCGCGCACGCGGCCCCCAAGAGTGCGAACAAGCATCCCGACCGCGCCGAGGCCCGCGCCCTCACGTGCCCCCCCGGCGCGGCATCGACGCGTCGAACACCGCCCGGACGCGCGCCAGGAACTCCCTCGCGTCGTCGAAGCGCTGGTGCGGGTACGCCCTGCGGTCGGCCGGGACGCCCACGGCGTCGATGCCGACCGCCCGCGCGAGGTACAGCGCCCGCGGCAGGTGGAACCGCTGCGTGCACACCAGGGCATCACGCACGCCGAAGACCGTCGCCGCGCGGGACATCGTCGCCGCGGTGCGCACACCGCCGCGGTCAGAGACCACCGCAGCAGCCAAGACCCCGCGCGCGATCAACCAACGCGCCATCGCGTCGACCTCGCGTGCGCGGCCGCTGCCGTCGTCGGCGGAGACCAGCACGCGGCGCACCAGCCCGCGACGGAACGCTTCCGCCGCGGTGTCGAGCCGGTCCTGGAGCGCGAGCGACGGGCGCCCGTCGTCGTTGACGCGAGCCCCGGGGACGATCGCGAACGCGCGCGGCCGCGCCAGCGCGTCGAGCGTCGTGATCCTCGCGCGCGCCGACGACGTCACGTAGACGTTGCACGCCGCGAGCGCGAGCGCGACCGCGAGCGCGAGCGCGATGAGCGCGGTGCGGAACCGCCTCGCGCGAGGCCGCCTCGGCGTCGTCACGCCCCGACCTCGTCGCGCCACTCGAAGCGGCCCCCCGGCGCGCGCTCGATGCGACCGAACGAGGCGCGCGCGGAGTGCGCCAGGACGACTCGCGCCCCGCGATCGGCAGCGCGCGCGTACCAGTGCATCCGCGAGCGCCACAGGGCGGCCGGGTCGCGGCCCTCCGGCATGAGAGCGGCGTCGCGAATCTCGTCGCCGTGGTGCGCCAGGTCCCCGAGGACGATGCACGTCCCCGCAGCGCCCTCGATCTCGACGACGGCGTGTCCGGGCGACTCACCTGGCGCGGGGTGCATCGCGACGCCCGGTGCCAGCACCGCAGGACCGTCCAAGAGGTCCAGCAGGCCCGAGGTCTCCAGGCAGGCCAGCCGCTCGGCGACGTCTGGCCCCAGCTCGTCCCGGTCGTAGCGCGGGCGCGTGCGGTCGGCACGCATGAGTACGTGCCGGGCGTGCGCAAAGCGCGGTCGCAGGCCGCTCGCCTGATCGACCGTCGCGCCGACCACGTGGTCGAGGTGCGCGTGCGTGATCGCGACGTGCGTCACCGCGCCCGGGTCCTCCCCGAGGCCCTCCAGCGTCTCGCTCGCGGTCGCGTCGAAGCGCGTGAAGGGGTGGCTCGCGGCGTACCGGCGTCCCCAGCGCGAGCGCGGGTCGTCGAGCCCAGGGTCGACCAGGACCGAGAGCCCCGGGCCGCGCACGTGCACGACGTTGAATCCGATCGACAGCCGACGCGTCTCTGAGACGCCGGCATCGGGCGCGCGCGTGAAGCGCGCGGTCCACGGCGCCACGGCCTGACGCATCACCGTGACCGCCAGCACGCCGAGATCGAGGCGCGCGACGCGGCCGTCGGCGTCGTCAGCGCGCACGCGCCCGGTCCCGGTCGCGCACGAGCGAGGCGAAGTCCGCGCCCCGCTCGGCGTAGCTGCGATAGGCATCGAGCGACGCGCACGCGGGGCTGAGCAACGCCACGTCGCCCGGCCGCGCGAGCGACGCCGCGACCTCGACCGCCTCCGCGAGCGTCTCGACGGCCTCGACCTGGGTCGCGCCCGACAGGGCGTCGCGCAGCGCCGCGCGATCGCGCCCGAACACCACGACGCCGCGGCACTTCTCGCGCACGAGCGCGGACCACTGCGCGAGCGCCGCGCCCTTGTGGGCGCCCCCTGCGAGCAGCACCACGGGTCGCGAGAACGCACGCAGCGCCGCGCTCGAAGCATGCGGATTGGTCGCCTTGCTGTCGTCCACCCACTCGACCTCGTCCACGACGGCGACGGTCTCGATGCGGTGCGGCAGTGCGCGGTACGCGCCGAGCGCGTCGGCGACGAGCCCGAGATCGATGCCCGCCGCCGAGGCGGCGAGCCCTGCGGCCAGCGCGTTGGCGACGTTGTGCACGCCACGGAGCGGCAGCCGCGCACGGTGTATCCAGCGCTCCACCGCGCCGGCGCGACGGATCCAGAGCCACTCACCGTCGACGTAGCCATCGGCGCTCGGATCGCGGAGCGAGAAGCGCCGCACGGTCACGTTCGTGGGGAGCGACCAGAGGGTGATGTGCGGGTCGTCGGCGTTGAGCACGAGCACGTCACCCGCGCGCATCGCGGCCCAGACGCGCCGCTTGGCGGCCTGGTAGCGTTCGAACGTGCCGTGATAGTCTAGGTGGTCGTCGGCGATGTTGGTGACGACCGCGACGCGCGGCCGGAACAGCGCGCAGGTGGTCAGCTGGAACGCGCTTATCTCCGCGAGGACGTACGGCGGCGGCGCGCCGGCATCGAGCAGCTCGCACAGAGGCGTGCCGAGGTTTCCGCCCACCCAGTGCCCGCGCTCCGCGCGCGCCCACACGGCGCCCAGCATCGTGGTCACCGTGCTCTTGCCGTCGGTGCCCGTCACGGCCACGACGAACGGCTCGGAGGGGCACAGCCGCCAGAAGAGCTCGACCTCACCGATGACCTCCGGCGCGCGCGTCCGCGCGAGCGCTCGCACGGGGGACTGCTCGGTGACGCCCGGGCTGAGCACCACGAGGTCGGCCGCGGGGACGTCGTCGGTGCCCGACCAGAACTGCACCCCTCCGCTTAAGCGCGGCGGGCGCGGTCGCCCCGCCTCGCGGTCGACCAGCGTCACCGACGCACCGCGCGCGACCAGCACGTTCGCGGCCGCCACGCCGCTGCGCGCGGCGCCGACGACCGTGACCCGGCGGCCGGCGCACTTCACGCGCCCGGCCCCCCCGCGAGCGTCTCGGCGTAGCGATCGACGATGGCGAAGAGCTCGTCGCCGCCGAAGAAGACCAGCTGTTGGCCGTCGCGCGCGTGGGCCATGAGCCATCCCTCGAGCTCGCCGAGCGGCGTCACGATGAGCGCCTCGGGTCCCGCGTCCGCGATGGCGCTGCGCAGACGCTCGAGCGAGACGCCATCGATCGGCGCCTCGCCGCCGGCGTCGAACTCCGTAAGCACGACGCGGGCGGCCCCGTCGAACGCACGCGAATAGTCGCAATGGAGATAGTGCAGGAGCGTGAAGCGGTACGGCCGGAACACGGCGGTCAGCGGTCGCGGGTCGGCCGCGGCGGCGGACAGCACCCGTCGGATCGCGGTCGGGTGGCTCACGTAGTCTTTGACGAGCCGCCTGCCGGCGCGCTCCAGGCTCGTGAAGCGGTTCTCCAGCCCGCCAAACGACCGCAGTGCGGCGGTGATCGCCGACCACTCGACGCCGAGCGCGTGCGCCGTCGCGGCGGCAAGGGCGGCGTTCTCCACGTTGTACGCACCGGGCACGCCGAGCTCGAGCGCTCCGAGCGGCGCGCCGCGGTGCTCAAGCACGAACGCCGCGCCCTCGGGCCGCAGCTGCAAGTCACGCACGGCGTAGTCCACGGGCGCGGCGTTCAGCGGGGTGGAGGCGGCGACCGAGACGAGCCGACGCGGGCGCTGGAGCCGCGCGACGGTGGCGCACGCACCGGGACACGACGCGTTGAACACAACGACGGGGTCGCGGTCGTTCCGGTCGATCGACGCCGCGACCGCGCGCTGGATGTGCGCTAGGTCTTCGTAGAAGTTCAGGTGGTCGGCCTCGAGGTTGTTGACCACGACGCAGGCCGGCGCGACGTCTGCCATCGAGCCATCGCTCTCGTCGACCTCGGCGACCATCCAGGGCGAGTCGGACATCCTCGCGTTGCGCCCGCCGAAGTCGTGCAGGAGCGCCCCGATCACGAACGAGGGCGCCAGGCCCGCCCGCTCGAGGATCGCGGTGACCATGGCCGAGACGGTCCCCTTGCCGTGCGTGCCCAGGACTCCGACGCTGGAGGGCCGGGACGAGAGCAGGCGGCCGAGCGCCGCGGCTCGGTGCAGCGTGGGGATCCCGCGCGCTCGTGCGGCGACGAGCTCGACGTCGTGGGGCGCGATCGCGGACGAATAGATCACCGCCTCGGCGCCATCAATGGCCTGCGGATCGTGCCCGATCGTGACCCGCGCGCCGCGCGCCGCGAGCTCGCGCGTGAGCCGCGACTCCCGGGTGTCCGACCCCGTGATGGTCAGGCCGAGGTCGAGCAGCGCGTGGGCGATCGCCGAGACGCCGATGCCACCGATCCCGACGAGGTGGACGTGGCGGTTGGCTGTGAAGGGAGGTGAGCTTGGCATTCGAGGTAGAGCGGCCATCCTACCCTAGTGGATAGGTGCGGGGTGTGCTGGGTCAGCTTGTATGTAGTCCCAGTTGAGGACGCTGTGACGATCGGGCGGTTGATCCTGAGAGATGGCGTCAAGACGCTGTGCCAGGTGCCTGGCCCTGACGACCCAGCCGACGGCCCGTAGAGCGGCTCCCACTCGGATCTGGGGCGCCCCGTCGCTCCGCTCCGGTGAAGGCGGTGACTGACGACGTGGGCGGACTCTCCCGTCGCTCCGCTCCGGCGATGGCAGGGACTGATGGCGTGAGCGCCGCCCCTCACGCCCCCGCGGCCGGGGGCTCCTTGCCCAGCATGGCCTCGATGTCCTGCAGCGCCCTCACGATGGAGGCCTTGCCCGCCTTGGCGCCGTAGGCGATGGGCATCATCACCTGCCTCGCGGCGTCGACCACGGGCGAGAAGTGCCGGTGGCCTATCAGCTCCTCCAGCACCACCACGGCCCCGACGCGGCCTTCGCGCACCCGACGCTCGAGCGATGCGATGCCCTGGGGGTTGCCGTTGTCCGTGGCGATCCACTCGACCTCGGCGCCCAGGTGCTTCTTCAAGCGCTCCAGCTTCTCCTGCTTCACCACGCCGCCCAGCAGCACCAGCGGCCGCTCGGCGCAGAGCGCCAGCAGCTTCGGCAGCTCGGGCCAGGTGGCGCCCTCGTCCTCCTCGGGGGTCGCCACCGCCGCCCGCAGCGCCTCGGGGATCACGATGCGCGTCGACACCGAGCGCGGCGCCGGACCCGCCTGCACCTGCTCGCGCTCCCGCTTCGCCCGCTCGGCGCGCGCCACCCAGTCGCCGTGGTGGTTGCGCGCCAGCCCGAAGATGTCCCGGGTGTTTCTCTGGAAGGCCTTCGCCGTCAGCACCCTGAACATCCGCGTCAGCAGGTCGTTGCCGTCGGACAGCCCCCTCGCCTGGAGCCCCCTCGCCCGGCACGCGAACTCCTCCGCCCACGGCTTGAACAGCCCGTCGCTCAGGCTATCGAACTCCATCGAGTGAAACTCTTTGTAGAGCGCCTCGATCTCCGGGTCGGTCTCCACCCGCCGCGGGGCCACCGGCGCCCTCGGCTCTTCATGGGCCTCCTCGTGCACCTCGCCCACCGCCGCCTCCGCCGTCGGCTGCTGTTGCTGTTGCGCAGGCTCCGTCCTCAACCTCGCCTCGGGCAGTGACTCGATCAGCGAGCGCAGCGTCAGCGCGGCCTTCACCGCCGACGTGCTGCGCTGCGTCTCCAAGCCCACGCGCACCGCCACATCGGCCACCAGGTCGGCCTCGATCGCCTTCAGGTACTCGTCCGCGGCGGCCTTGATGCGGGCCACCCGCTCTTCGGACTCGCGCTTCCTCGAAGAAAGCTGTTCGCGTATTTTTTCCACGAGGCCATCCACCGTGTTTGTCATTGGGGTCATCACAGCCTAGCAGGCACCTCACCCGAAAAGCGCCCTGTCCGAGCGCTCGTTTGCGGTGTCGGTAATGGGTGGTGGCCCTGCAGCGGCGCTCGACACCCGCACCCGGGTTGCACCATCATCCCGGGCCCTCATGCGATACCCACTCCTCGCGCCCCTGGTCGCGGCGGCCCTCCTTGGTTGTGGCACCGACCCCCAACCTGCAAGCCCCCTCGATGCCGGGTCCGACTCGGGAGCGATGGACGTCCCTCCGGCAGACGTCCCCGCGGTGGACGTGCAGCGGACCTCTCCCGACGTGCCGCTGCCCACGGAGTGCAACGACGTCGAGGTCGAAGACCTCGTCGAGCTGGGCGCCCTCGAGGGCGAGGTCACCCGGCTCACCGGCGACAACCGGGGCCTCCGCAACAGCAACACCCTCGGCCTCCAGCCCCCCGCCGCCTTCAGCAACCAGTGCGGCTTCCGAACGACCTACCAGCGGGTGTTTCGCTATGTGATGCGCCGCGCCGGATCGCTCCGGGTGAGCACCGCCAACCCCGGCACCGCGGCCACCTTCGACACCACCCTCTCCGTGCTCGCGATGCGCGCCTGCGTGGCCAACCCCCGCGACTTCTTCTGCAACAACGACGACCCCACCGCGACCGCCGCCAGCCGCAACCGCTTCGCCTCCCGCGTCGCCACCGCAGCGCTCCCCGCCGGGGCCGTGGTGCACATCGCCGTCGGCGGCCTCGCCTCCACCGCCGCCCTCCCGGGCCGCGTGGTGCAGGGCGCCTTCGAGCTCACCGTCGAGGAGGTCGCCCCCATCGCCGAGGGCGCCCGCTGCGACCGCCGGCAGCTCACCGGAGCCTGCGCCCCGGGGCTCACCTGCGTGGGCCCCACCCCCGGCGCCGTCGAAGGCTCGTGCCGCCGCGCCGGCACCGCGCCCGGCACCCCATGCGCCAGCGACGCCTGCGAGTCTGGCCTCTCCTGCGACACCACCACCAACCTCTGCTTCCGCGCGCAGCCCCCCGGCATGCCCTGCGAGGCCGGCGCCTCGGCCTGGAACCGCTGCTCCGCCGACGCTACGTGCGTCACCCAGCCCGGCGCCGTGGGCGTCTGCCGCGCCCGAGGCACCGTCGCCAACGCCGCCTGCGCCTCGGGCGACCGCTGCACCGGCGAGGGCCTCGCCTGCGAGCCGGGCACCTCCGCCTGCCGCGTCACCGTAGCCCGCGGCGGGGAGTGCAACCTCGCCGACTCCGCGTGCCCTTCGGGCCAGGCCTGCCACTTCGCCCACGGCTCGCAGTCCGTCGGGCGGTGCACCGACGCGGCGACGGTCCCGGGGATGGCCTGCGCAGCCGGCAACGCCTGCACCGGCGCAGGGCTCACCTGCAACACCGGCGTCACCCCCGCCCGCTGCAACGGCGCCGCGGCGGCCCCCGGCGAGGTCTGCACCGCCTTCGTCCCCTGCATGACCGGCAACGTGTGCTTCCTCACCGATCCGACCGACCGCACCCGGGGGCGCTGCTTCACCGACGGCCTCGAGGCGGGCCGCTGCCGCGCCACCGGAGCCGCCTGCAACGCCGGCCTCGTCTGCACCAACACGGCAACCCCCGCCTCGGGTCGCTGCGTGCGCGTCGCCACCGTCGGTGAGCCCTGCGAGCTCTTCTCCTCCGGCGTGATCTGCGCCACCGGGACCACCTGCGCCCGCGACGGAGCCTCCCCCACCGCGGGCCGCTGCCGGGCCGACGGGAGCGCCCCGGGCGCCGCCTGCCGCGCCGCCGCCCCCCGCTGCGACGGCGAGCTCCGCTGCAGCGTCGCCTCGGGCGCGGGCGTCTGCCAGGGCGTCGGCGAGTCCGGGGCCTGCGACCCTCGAACGCTCTCCCTGGGCTGCGCCTCGGGGCAGGTCTGCCACGCCACGGGCTTCAACACCGGCCGCTGCGCGACGCCCACCGCGGAGGCCGAGCCCAATGATCGGGTGAGCCTCGCGCAGGCCCTCCCCGGCGCCTCGTCGTCGGTGCGAGGGAGCCTCAGCTCGGGCGACCTCGACTGCGTCTCCGTGGAGGCGACCGCCGGAGCGCGGCTCGTCGCTCGCGTGGCCGGCGCCAACGGGCTCTGCCCCAGCACCTCGCTCGTGCTCGACCTCTTCGATCCCGACGGGCGGCTGCTCACCACCGCCAACGCCAACGGGCCCTTCACCTGCCCCTTGATCGACGGAACCCTCGCGGACAGCCCCGCGTTCTCGGTCGCCCGCGACCTTCGGGCGGGGCGTTACACCGTGTGCGAGCGCAGCGCCAACAACAGCGACGTGGGCGAGACCGTGCTCGATGTCGAGGTGGTCCCCGCCCCATGAGCGAGGCCGTCGAAGACACGACCGACGGCGTGCTGGTGGTGCGCCGGGGCCCAGGCGCCAACTGCTCCTCCATCGGCAGCGCCGTGGAGATGCTCTTCCTCTCGGCCACCCTCGGCACCGCCCTCCTCGCCGCCGTCGCCGCCTCGCTCGACCCGAAGGACGACGAGCCCGACGAGCCCGACGAGCCCGAGCCCGCGCTGCCCCCGAAGCGCTGTGAGCCCATCCATCACCAGGGCGCGCCGAGAGCCCTTCGGCGCCTGGATCCGGCTTGGCGACGACACCCTCGTGGCCCTCGACCACCGCCGCGCCGACCGCCTGGGGCTCCCTCCCGCGACCTTCCCTCCGGGCCACGTCTCCGCCCCGCTGGAGGTGCACGTCGCGGTCACCGCGCGCTGCCCGGTCGACTGCTCGGGCTGCTACCAGTCGGCCACCACCGACGGCGCCCACGTCCCCCTTACCCAGCTCCGTAAAACCCTTCGCGAGCTCCACGCCTCCGGGGTCTTCACCGTCGCCTTCGGGGGCGGCGAGCCCCTGCTGCGCGACGACCTCGGCGAGCTCGCCGACGAGGCCCGCTCGCTGGGCCTCACCCCGGTGGTCACCACCAGCGGCTACGGGCTCACCCCCGCCCGCGCCCGGGCGCTCCGCTCCTTCGCGCAGGTGAACGTCTCCCACGACGGGGTGCTCGGCGGCTACGAGGCGGTGCGAGGCTTCGACGGCGTCGCGGTCGCCGAGCGGGCCATCGCCACGCTGCGCGCCCAAGGCGTCGCGGTGGGCGTCAACCACGTGCTCACCCGTCAGAACGTCCACGGCCTCTCGGCCACCGTCGACCATGTGCGCTCCCTCGGGGCGCGCGAGCTGCAGCTGCTGCGCTACAAGCCCGCGGGGCGCGCGGCCTCGCTGGACTACCTCGCCCGGAGGCTCACGCCCGCCCAGTGCGACGCCCTCGGAGAGACCCTGCGCTCGCTCTCCCCGACGCTGGGGGATGGCTTCTCGGTGCGCGTCGACTGCGCGCTGGTGCCGCTGGTGTCCGGGGCGCTGCCCGACGCGGCGATGCTGGAGCGCTTCGGGGTCTTCGGCTGCGAGGCCGGAGGACACCTCGGGTCGGTGCGCCGCGACGGCAGCGCCGGCGGGTGCAGCTTCGACGACGCTCCAGGGGACGAAGGCATCGCGGCGTTTCGGGCCTTCGTCGCAGCCCCGCCGGAGCCGTGCGCGTCGTGCCCGCTGCGGCGGGTGTGCCGTGGCGGCTGCAAGGTCGTCAGCCGTCACCTGGGCCACGGGTTCTCTTCCGACCCGGAGTGCCCGAGGGTGATCGCCTTTCACGCCGTGAGCGCCTCCCCGTGAGCGCCCGCCCCTGGAGCGTGGGCCTCTCGCTCGCGCTCTCCGTCGCGCCGATGGTCCGCACGCTGGTGGCCCTGATCGAGCGCAGCACGCACCCCGAGCCCGACCCCGCGATGGTGGTCTGGGCCGAGCGCTCCCCCTTCCTCGACCGGATGCTGGTGACCGCCTACCTCACCCTGGCCCTCGCCGTGGCGCTCACCGCCCTCGCGGGACGCGCCCGCTGGCTGCGCGGCGACCGCAACCTGCACGTGGCGCTGGCCCTGGGCGCCGCCGGGGCGCTGCTGGGGCTGTGGCCATGAGCGTGATCCCGATGGTTCCGATCGGGGTGGCGCTGGCGGCGAGCGCGCTGGCGCTGGCGCTGCCGGGGCGCTGGTCGAGGGCGCTGGCCGGGCTCTGCGCCCTCGGGGCGCTGGCGGCGGTGCTGGCCACGAGGAGCCTCTGGGAGGCGGACGTCCGCCGGGCGGTGTACATCGCCTCGCAGGCGCGGGGGCGCTGGCTCGACCGCTCGGTCGACCTGCTGTTGGCGTCGTGCGCGCTCACGCTCGGGGCCTCGGTGCGCCCTTCGCGGGCGGGCTACGCGCTGGCGCTGGCGCTGGCCGCCGGGGCGCTGCTCTGCGGGGCGCTGGGGCGCTAGAGCGGTTCCCGCTCTAACGGCGGACTCGCGCGACCACGGCAGCACTACCCATTGCCATGCGAGGCCGTCTGGATAGACTGCGCCGCCGCGAACGACCCGACGTTTCGCCTCCGTGGAGTGCCCGACGATCATGCGATGGACCGCGTTCTTGTTTCTTTTCGTGACGATGCTCGGCTGCACCACGCAGTCCTCGGGTCAGCGCTGCCAGCAGAACTCCGACTGCAACGCGGAGACCGACCTCTGCCGCAACGAGTCCGCCCCGGAGCGTGAGTGCAACGGCCTCTCGTGCATCTGCTGCCCCGCCAACGCCGCCGCTGCCGCCGCCATCCCCGCCTGCGTCCCTCGCGTCGGCCGCACCGACTCGGGGACCGCCACCGACACCGGCTCCGTTGCCGTCACCGACACCGGCTCCGTCGTCGACACGGGCGTGGATGCGGGCGCCGACACCGACGCGGGCCGCCGACGCGGGCCCTTCGGCCGACTGAACCGCCGCTCAGCGCTTCAGCCACTCCGAGAGCGCGTCCCACCGTGAGCGCTCGCGAGCCGCCTCGAGCGTCAGCCACTCCACGCCCTCCTCGCCGCGAAACCACGTCCGCTGCCGCTTGGCGAAGGACATCGTCGCCCGCTCGATCTCCGTCGACAGCGCCCTCGCCGGGAGCTCGCCCCGCAGGTGCGCCACCACCTCGGCGTAGCCGACGCTCCGCAGCGGCTTCAGGTCGTGCTCGTAGCCGTCCGCCAGGATGCCCCGCACCTCGTCGACCCAGCCCCTCGCCAGCATCTCCCGGGTGCGCGGGACCACCCTCGCCCGCAGCGCGTCGCGCTCGATCTCCAGGCACCACCAGCTCGCCTCGTAGCGCGGCCCCAGCGCGGCGTGCCGACGGTGGTGCTCCGACAGCGGGAGCCCGCTCACCGCGAAGACCTCCAGGGCCCTCACGATGCGCACCGGGTCGGTCACGTGGATGCGCGCGGCGTACTCCGGGTCGACCGCCGCCACCTCGCGGTGCATCTCCCTCAGCGTCTCCGCGTCGCCCGATGCGATGCGAGCGTGCAGCTCCGCCCGAACCCCGGCGTCGGCGGGGATGCCCGTGGCGAGGCCCTTCACCAGCGCGCGGAGGTAGAGCCCGGTGCCGCCCACCACGATGGCGGTCCTGCCCCGCGAGGTGATCCCCGCGATGGCCCGGTCGGCGTCGTCGATGAACTTCGCGGCGTCGTAGGGAGCCCTCAGGTCGAGGGCTCCGAGCAGGTGGTGGGGGACGCCCGAGAGTTCTTCCTCGGTGGGGCGCGCGGAGCCGATGAGCAGGCGGTCGTAGAGCTGCACCGAGTCGGCGCCGACGAGCTCTCCGTCGAGGGCGCGGGCGAGGTCGACGGCCAGGGCGGTCTTGCCCGTGGCCGTCGCCCCGGAGACGACGACGATGCGCGGACGGGGGACGGTCACGCCGTCGCGGAGGGGCCGTCTTCGGAGCCCGGGATGAGCTCGCGGTAGATGGCGGCGTAGCGTCGGGCCGCGCGGTCCCACGCGTGGTCGAGGCGCATCACCCGGCGGCGCAGGGAGGCGAAGCGGTCGGTCTGCGCGTAGCCCGAGAGCCCGCGGGCGATGGCGCCGTAGAAGGCGTCGGGGGTGAGCTCGTCGAAGACGAAGCCGGTGCCCGTGCCGAGCGAGGCGTCGCAGTCGACCACGGTGTCGCGCAGGCCGCCGGTGTTGCGCACCACGGGCACGGTGCCGTAGCGCATGGCGTAGAGCTGCGTGAGCCCGCTCGGCTCGAAGCGCGACGGGACCAGGAAGAGGTCGGAGCCGGCGATGATGCGGTGCGCGAGGCCGTCGTCGAACTCCGAGCGGAACGCGACCTTCTCGGGCATGTCCTTCGCGAGCGCGGCGAGGGCGGCGGTGAACTCCGGGTCGCCGGATCCCTGCACCACGAGCTGCACGTCCTGGCGGAGGAGCTGCGAGGCGCAGCCCAGCAGCAGGTCGATGCCCTTCTGGGTGTCGAGGCGGGCGACCATGCCGAGCACCGGGGTGTCGGGCCGCGCCGGGAGGCCGAGGGCCTTCTGGAGGGCGGTCTTGCAGCGCGCCTTGGGGAGCGGGTCGACCACGTCGTAGCGGGAGATGATGTGCGGGTCGGTGGAGGGGTTCCAGACGCCCGGGTCGATGCCGTTGAGGATGCCGACGAGGCCCTTGGCGTGGGCCCGCAGGACGCCGTCCATGTTGGCGCCGCCGACGGGCGTGACGATCTCGTGGGCGTAGGTGGGCGACACGGTGGTCACCCGGTCGGAGTCGATGATCCCGGCCTTGAGCCACGACACCTGGCCGTAGAACTCCATGTGCGCGGCGGCCGCGTGGTGGAGGCCGACGTCGGCGAGCGTCGAGACGGGGAAGGTGCCCTGGTGGGCGGCGTTGTGGATGGTGAAGACCGTGCGGACGAGGCCGAGCCGCGGGTCATCCTTGGCCTCCTGCTTGAGGAGCGCGGGGATGAGCCCGGTGGTCCAGTCGTGGAGGTGGACGAGGTCGGGCACCTTGGGCTGCATGCGCATCCACGCCACGGCGCCCTTGCAGAGCAGGCCGAAGCGCAGGTGGTTGTCTTCGTAGGTGGTGGCCCCCTCGCCGTAGACGCCCGGCCGGTCGCTGATGCGCGGGGCGCCGAGGAAGACCACCGTGACGCCCGACGGGAGCCGGGCCTCGTAGACCTCGGCGTCGACGTGCTCGCCCCCGAGGTGGACCTTCACCTTGACGAGCCGGCGCGCGAGGGCGTGCTCGGCGGGGTCGATGCTGCCGTAGCGGAGCGAGAGGACGGTGACCTTGTGGCCGAGGGCGCGCAGGGCCTTGGGGAGCGCGCCGACGACGTCCCCGAGGCCGCCGACCTTCGAGAAGGGCACGACCTCCGGGCTGACGAAGAGGATTTCCATGGCGGCGGAGACTGCACTCGCTTCCCCTCGGGCGCAACGGGCGCGGGAGAGGGAAGGGCCGCTAGAACAACATCCCCCGCAGCGCGTACGGAGCGAGCGGCGCCACCGCCAGCCACGCCGCCGCCGCGAAGTGCACCCACACCGCGTCCCTCGACGCGTCGAGCTCGGCGAGCAGCGACGCCGGGGTGCCCGCGCGGACGTCGCCCGGCTCCAGCGTGACCATCGCAGGGCCCGCGCGAAACGGTCCCCCCTCGCCGCGAGACTCCGGGGCCAGTACCACCACGGGCCCTGGAGACAGCGCCGCGCGATAGGAGAGCGCCGCCGAGGCTCCGTCCTCGAAGCGCACCGCGCCGTCCGGGTCGAGCGTCGCGGCTCGCCAGCGGTCCTGGGCGTCGCGCCAGCGCCTCGATCCGCGGCGCGAGGCGAGCGCCAGCGCGCCCAGCCCGAGGATCGCCCAGGAGAGGCGCACCCAGCCCTTCGGGGGAGCGATGCGGTCGGTGTAGTCCCCGAGGCGGGCGCGCCCCACGGGGAGGCGAGCGAGGGTGGTGCCGTCGAGCACGAAGATGCTGCGGTACGGCGCGGCGGGCGCGACCAGGGCGTACTCACCCGTCGCTGGCAGCGAGCGCAGCGTCAGCACCCCGCAGCCGACGGGCACCATGCGCTCGGGCGCCATGGACGTCAGCAGGGCCTGCTCGCTCCGGGCGACGCTCACGTCGCAGTAGGCCGGATACTGCGCGCTCGTGAAGCGCCGCACCCAGAGGCCGTCGCCCTGGTGCTGCGTGACGCTGGTGCCCTGGGAGCGATCGAGGGGAGGGAGGGTCATCACCGCGGGCAGGTGATCGACGAGCGCCCACGGCGCCACGGCGCGATGGAGGCGCACCTCGGCGCCCACCAGCACGGCCAGCGCAACGAGCATCGAGGCCAGCGCGCGCTGCGGGAGCCGAGAGGGGACCCGGATGCGACGGGCGACGAGGGCCGCGAGCGCCGCGCCGAGGGGGACGATGAAGTGCTCGGGCTCGAGCTGCTCCCAGCGGCTCGAACCCCCGGAGAGGTAGGACGGGCGAGAGAAGAGGGGGGAGAGCTGGAGCCACGTGGCGAGCGAGAGCAGCAGGGCGGCGAACTGCACCGAGCGCCAGAGGTCGACCCGAGCCCGCGGACCGTATCGACGCGCGAGCAGGGTCTCGGTGAGGGGCCCCGCGGCCAGGAAGATCAGTGCGCCGAGCGAGCCCGCGTAGAGCTTGTCAGGGGTCGAGCGGGCCGTGGTTCTCGGCCATGAAGGCCGCGACCCCGCCCGAGAGCAGCACCACCACGCCGACCAGCAGAGGGAACATCGTCGCGGAGCGTACCGCAGCGCCGGAGGAAGATGCTCACCCCCGGCGGATGCGCGGATCGAGCGCGGCGTAGAGCAGGTCGGTGAGCAGGTTGCCTACCAGGATGCCCGTCGAGGCCAGCAGCACGGTGCCCATCATCACCGGGAGGTCCATGCCCGTGATGGCCTCGAAGGCGAGGCGGCCGAGCCCTGGCCACGCGAAGATCGCCTCGGTCACGATCGCCCCGGAGAACAGCGCCCCGAAGCTCAGTCCCAGCGAGGTCAGCACCGGCAGCAGGGCGTTGCGCAGCGCGTGCTTCACCACCACCGCGGCCGGGCTCAGCCCCTTGGCCCTCGCGGTGCGCACGTAGTCCGACTGGAGCACCTCGACCAGCTCGCCTCGCACCAGCCTCGCCTGCCACGCCGTGCCCAGGAGCCCGATGGTCACCGCGGGGAGGATCCCGTGCCACACATGGCTGAGCGCCGTGTCGCCATAACCGCCAATGGGAAACCAGCCCCATTGATAGGCCACGATGAAGAGGAAGAGCTTGCCCGAGAGGAAGGTGGGCGTGGAGATGCCCACGAAGGTCGCGCCCAGCACCAGCGACTCGGTGCGCGTGCCGCGGCGCAGCGCCGCGATGGTCCCTGCGAGGATGCCGAAGAAGAGCTCGAAGGCGATGACCATCACGCCCAGCAGCAGCGTGCGAGGGAGGCGCACCGCGATGAGCGTCGCCACGGGCTGCCGGTAGCGGAAGCTCCGGCCCAGGTCGCCCCTCACCAGGTTGCCCATGTAGCGCGCGTACTGCTCCACTGGGGGGCGGTCGAGGTGGTAGAAGCGGCGGATGTAGTCGCGGTCGCGCGCGCTGGCGTGGGGCCCCGCGAGGGTGACCACCGGGTCTCCGACGCGGAGCGATCCGAAGAAGGTCACCGTGGCGACGAACCACAGCACCAGCAGGCTCCACCCGAGACGCCGGAGGATGAACCGGATCATCGCGCCCCCATCGGGGTGAAGGGGTTGGCGAGGGCCCCGAGCGATCCGAGCGAGCGCTGGTGGGCGTGGCGCGCGGCGACCCATTCGCGCGTGGGGAGGTCGAGCCAGGCCTCGCCGAGGTAGTCGCTCCAGACCGGGTGCGGCGCCCATCCGCGCACGTAGGGCTGCGTCACGAAGGTGTTGAGCGACGTGTACATGTACGCCCACGGGGCGTCGCGCAGGAGCATGTCCTCGGCCTGCTGGTAGAGCCCGATGCGGGCCGCGGCGTCGGGCTCGATCTTGGCCCGGTCGAGCGTCCGGTCGAGCGCGGGGTTGGAGTAGAACGCGTAGTTCGAGCTCTGCTCGTCGTGGATGGCGCGGGAGTGGAAGTTGGGCTCGATGAAGTTCGACGGGTCGGGGTAGTCCATCTGCCAGCCGGTGAAGGCGAGCTGCACCGTGCGACGGCGACCGAGCGTGGCGTAGTAGATGCTGAAGGCCGCGGGGCGCTGCCGAACGCGGATGCCGATGCGCCGGAGGTCGGCCTGCACCAGGTCGCCGTAGATGGTCCCGGTCTCGCCCTCGCCGAGCCAGAGGGTGACCTCCTCGGGGAGGCCGTTGGGGTAGCCCGCGAGGGCCATCTCCCGGCGCGCGGCGGCGAGGTCGAAGCGCTGGTGCAGCGGGTTGTCGGCGCGGTAGCCCGGGATGGTCGGGGGGTAGAGCGACCACGCGGGCGAGATGCGGTTGTTGCGCGCCCGGGCGATGCCGTCGCGGTCGAGCGCGTAGGTCACCGCGCGGCGCACGTGCACGTTGTCGAAGGGCGCCATCTCGGTGTTCATCATGAAGCCGCCGATGAGGGTGCCGGGCTGGCGCACCACGTAGGGGCGCCACGCGCGGTTGTTGAGCAGCCAGAGGTAGTCCGCGGTGCTCAGCGAGTAGTTGTGCGCGTAGTCGAGCTCCCCCGCGAGGAAGCGCATGAACTGGAGGTGCCGCGCCACCGAGAGCTCGACCTCGATGCGGTCGAGGTAGATGCCCTGGGCGTTCCAGTAGCGGGGGTTGCGGCGCATCACGATGCGCGCGTTGGGCTCCCAGCGCTCCAGGGTGAAGGGCCCGGCCCCGACGGGCTCCTGGCCGAAGCGCTCGTCGCCGATGCGATCGAGCACGTGCCGCGGCACCACGGACACGAAGCGCATCGCCATGATGTGCAGGAAGGTGCGGTCGGCGTCCGTGAGGCGGAGCACCACGGTGCGCGGGTCGGGCGTCTCCAGGCCCGCGAGGTGCGCGGCGCGGCCCTCGCGGAAGGCGTCGAAGCCCACGATGAGCCGGTAGTTCTCGGCGCCCGGCGACGGGATGCGCCGGGGGTTGAGCATGCGCTCCCAGCTGTAGCGGAAGTCGTCGCTGGTGATGGGGACGCCGTCGGAGAACGCGATGCCCGGGCGGAGGTGGAAGGTGTACGTGCGCCCGTCGGCGGAGACCTCCCAGCGCTCGGCGAGGGCGGGCACGACGTCGGTGCTGCCGGGCGCGTAGTTGACCAGGCCCTCGTGGACGAGACGCGTCGGCACCGCCGCGAGGGTGTCGCTGGCGCGCGCCGGGTCGACGGTGGTGAGGTCGGAGTCGAAGGCGAAGCGGAGGGTTCCGCCGCGGCGGGGGGTGGCGCTGCCGGCGCCGAGGAAGCGGGGGTGGGGATAGGGGTCGCGGCACGCCACGGCGCCGAGAGCGAGGAGCGCCGTGGCGACGAGGGAGGCCCGCACGGCCGTCAGCGGGGGAGGTCCCGGGACTGCACCGAGAGCTGGTTGATGGCCCAGGTCTCCGCCGCCCTCAGCGACAGGAAGGAGACGCCCAGGCCGCTCGCGATGGCCCAGCGCACCACGCAGCGCACGGGCGTCGGCTCGGCCAGCAGGGGGAGGGTGAGGGTGACCGTGAGCTCGGTGCCGAAGGGCAGCGAGACCGCCGTCGTGTCGAGGAACATCCCGCCCAGCGAGAGGTCGCGCGTGCGGCACTCCACGCGGTGATCACCGACCTCGAAGGACACCCGCAGCCTCGCCGGAAACCTGGTGTGAGCGCGCTTTTCGCTGTGCATCGGAAGGGACGGGGACTCTCTCACGCGTCGGTCGGCGGTGTCATCGGCTTTTCCCGGGACGACACCGGGGCGCGGATGTTCGTATACCGTGAGGGTGCGTATGTCCGACGCCGCGCCGAAGGTCCGGGACGTCCCTCCGCTCATCGCGCTCGGAGCGCTGGTGCTGGCGGCGGCGGTCGTCCTCCCGATCGCTCACCGCACCCCGCTCTACCCGACCTCGCTGCCGCCGCTCGCGATCGACGGGTCCGAGCTGCTCGGCGAGCACCGCCGCGACCTCCAGCGCCCGAGGCCCCCGGCCACCAACGAGGCGCTCGCCGCGTGGAACTCCCTCACCCTCGCCCACTCCCGCCGCGACGGTAACGCGAAGGTGCAGGCCCAGGCGCAGTTCGCCCAGACGCTCTTCGACGCCACCGACGGCGCGCCGGAGCGGGCCCTGGCCATCCGCGCCCTCGCGGCGCAGCGATGGCTGGATGCCCTGCGCAACCCGGGTGATCCGGGGACGGTGGTGGCCGCGAGGCACGCGCTCGCCGGCCCGCTCGCCGACCCGACGATGACCGACGCGCACCGGCTGGGGTGGTTTCTTCTGCGCTGGGAGCGGCTGGCGCTGCCGACGCCGGAGCGGGGCGAGGTGGAGCCCGTGACGGACACGCTGCTGCGCGTCTCGCCCGCCGTGCAGCGGGGCTTCGCGGCGTGGGTGATCGCCTCTCGCTGCACCGCCATCATCGGCCTCGACGACCAGGACCACCCGCGCGCCTGCGCCAGGCTGCGCCGCCCGATGATCGGCATCGCCGCGCGCATCGACCCCCGCTACCCCCGCGGCGAGGCCCTCGCCGCGACGGACCTCATGCTCGCCGTCGCGCTGCGCCACCCGTCCCCCGCCACGCTGCGAGCGAGGGCCGAGAACGCAGGCGCGGGCACCGACCTCGAGGAGGCCCAGGCCGCGCTGCACAACGCGCAAGACCGCTACGCCGCGCTCGCGCACGCGCAGCCCGAACGCCGCTGGGAGCGCTACAGCCTGGCGGTGCTGCGGGAGCTGTCGGAGTAGGCGACAGCCCTCAGCGGGCGTCGGGGTCGGCGAGCCACGAGGCGATGGCGGCGGGCGCGAAATCGAGGACCACCTCGTCGAGCCGGGCGGGCCCGTGGGTCTTCAGCCGCGACTGGAGGGTCGCCCGCTCGGCGTCGTCGAGCGAACGGTGCAGACGCCGCTCGATGAGCTCCCGGAGCGTGAGCAGTCGCCCCTCCACGAGGCCGCGTTCGATGCCCTTCTCGATGCCCTTCTCGATGCCCTTCTCGACGCCCTCCCTCCGTGCCTCCGCGCGGTCGGCCTCGTACAGCTCCTTCATCTCCGCGTAGGTCCTCATCATCGGGTCCTCCTCCATCTCGACGGTCCATCCGATGCGCGGCAGGTCGTGGCGGAGCGTCGTGAACGACGGCATCGTCAACGCGTGCTCCCAGGCGTCTGGCGACCAGCGCCGCAGCTCGGACAGCGCCTCCCGCACCGTATCACCCGCCCCATCATCCGCACCAGGGAGTCCCTCGTGCGCGGCAGCTCCGCTCGTCACCACCAGCCCGCGGACCGTGCGGCGCCGACGCGTAGCACCCGTCGGCCACGCCCGCGTCCGTCGGATAACACCGCTCCATCGCGGTCTCGGGCCGCCCTCGGCGAGATGATCCGCGCGCCGGCCGCGGCGGAAGGAACACCTTCGCCGCCAGCGCCTCTCGACGTGACGAGCGTGCAGCGCGCCGACCTTCAACGCAGTCGTCCACCGGTCGACCCCTGGCGTCTCGTGAAACGGCTCGATCGCGCATGGCCCGTCCCGTCATGCGCCCGGGCAGCCCCCTCTCGGCGCTCCTTCCAGCGCGCCGGATCCGGGCTCTACGAGGCGTCGATGGCCTGCCCTCCGCCGGCACCTCGTGCTGCAGGTGCACCTCGCCGAGGCCGTCGAGCGCCGCCTCGACGATGCCATTGGACAGATGGTCGAACGGCGTCTGCATCCGGCGCCGTCATCGCCCCGCCCTCCTCCGCGAGAGTTGCCGCCCCCGACGATTCCCCTGTGCTACTCCGGGAACGCGCCGATGGCCCCGCCGCCCGCCCTCGTCCAGTGCTCGCGCCGACCGGGGCCTTCCTATCTCCGCCCGCGCTCTCCGACGAGCCCGCCGTCGCCGACGACGCGCTCGCCCGACGCCTCGCCCGCCACTTCGCCCACGGCGTCGACCACGGCCACCTGCTCCTCGGCGCCTCCGAGCCCGGCACCCAGCTCCCGCCCTCATACGCCTGGCTCCGCGACCTCGCCCGCGCCTTCGTCACCCGTCTCTGCGCGCTGCCCGACCTCGACGTCGACCGCGTCTCCCTTAGCGTTTTGCTCTCTCCCGACACCGTCGCGCTCGCGCTCTCTCGCGTCTTCCCGATGCCCGGCGCCGAGCACGCCTCCGCCGACTGGATCTCCCTCCGCTGGGACGCTCTCACCCGCGCCGCCCGCGCCGCGCTCGTCGCCCACGACGGCCCCGCCCTCGCCTGGCTCCGCGCCGCCAACCCCTCTGGAACACCGTCGGCCGGAGTCTGCTTCCACCTCGCCGAGCGCAAGAGGGCGACAGGCCCGCCCCTTCGCCTTCCTCGCGGCCAACACCGCCGGGGTCTCCTTCGCCGCCGCGGTGCAGCACCTCCCGCACGGCCGCGCCCTCCAGGAGTACGCCGCCGCCGCCGATCGCAGCCGCCTCGTCGCGCTGCTCGCCCCCATCGAGCGCGCCGCCGAGCACAGCCCATTCGTGCGCTCGCTCGTCGACTCGCACGAGATCTTCCACCCCCTCGCCTGGACCC
>JADJAE010000171.1 GCA_016704445.1 Deltaproteobacteria bacterium | reverse complement strand
GAGCCGAAGAAGGTCACCGTCGCGACGAGCCAGAGCACCACCACGCTCCAGCCGAGGCGACGGAGGATGAAGCGGATCATCGGGCGCCCATCGAGCGGAAGGGCGTGGCGAAGGCCGCGAGGCCGCCGAGGGCGCGGCGGTGCGACTCGCGCCCGGCGACGTAGCGCCGCAGCGGCAGGTCGAGCCAGGCCTCGCCGAGGTAGTCGGGCCAGACCGGGTGCGGCGCCCACCCGCGCACGTAGGGCTGCGTCCTGGTGAAAGTGAGCGACGCGTGTACATGTACGCCCACGGGGCGTCGCGAAGGAGCATGTCCTCGGCCTGCTGGTAGAGTCCGATGCGGACGGCGGCGTCGGGCTCGATCTTGGCCTGGTCGAGCGTACGGTCGAGCGCGGGGTTGGCGTAGAAGGCGTAGTTCGAGCTCTGCTCGTCGTGGATGGCGCGGGAGTGGAAGTTGGGCTCGATGAAGTTCGACGGGCCGGGGTGGTCCATCTCTGCCAGCCGGTGAAGGCGAGCTGCACCGTGCGACGGCGACCGAGCGTGGCGTAGTAGATGCTGAAGGCCGCGGGGCGCTGCCGCACCGGATGCCGATGCGCCGCAGGTCGGCCTGCACCAGGCCGCCGTAGATGCTACCGGGTCTCGCCCTCGCGCCCAGCCAGAGCGTGACCTCCTGGGGAGCCGTCGGGGGTAGGCCCGCGGGGACCATCTCCCGGCGCGCGCGGCGGCGAGGTCGAAGCGCTGGAGCGGCGGGTTGCGCGCGCGGTACCCCGGCACCGTCGGGGGGGTAGAGCGACACGCTTAGCGCGATGCGGTTGTTGCGCGCCCGCGCGGTGGCGTCACGGTCGCAGCGCGTAGGTCACCGCGCGACGCACGTGCACGTTGTCGAAGGGCGGCATCTCGGTGTTTCATCATCAACCCGCCGACGAGGGTGCCGGGCTGGCTACCATGGGGGCGCCACGCGCGGTTGTTGAGCAGCCAGAGGTAGTCCGCGGTGCCCAGCGAGTAGTTGTGCGCGTAGTCGATCTCGCCCGCAGGAAGCGCATGGTAACTGGAGGTGCCGCGCCACCAGAAAGCTCGACCTCGATGCGCTTGCGAGGTAGATGCCAAAGCGTTCCAGTAGCGAAGTTGGCGCATCACGATGCGCGTTGGGCCCTCCCAGCGCTCCAGGGCGGGAAGGGCCCGGCGCCCACCCGGCTCTGGCCCGAAAGCGGTCGTCGCCGATGCTTTCGAAAGCGCGTGCCGCGGCACCACGGACACGAAGCGCATCGCCATGATGTGCAGGAAGGTGCGGTCGGCGTCCGTGAGGGCGGAGCACCACGGTGCGCGGGTCGGGCGATCTCCAGGCCCGCGAGGTGCGCGGCGCGGCCCTCGCGGAAGTCTCAAGCCCAGCGATGAGCCGGTAGTTCTCCGCGCCCGGCGACGGGATGCGCCAGGGGTTGGAGCACTCCACTGTAACGGAAGTCGTCGCGGTGGGGGACCCGTCGGAACGCGATTCCCGGGCGGAGGTGGCAGGTGTACGTGCGCCCGTCGGCGGAGACCTCTCAGCGCTCGGCGAGCGCGGGCGGCACGACTTCGGTGCTGTGGTGCGCGGCATCGTAGTTGACCAGGCCCTCGTGCAACAACCACTCAACACCGCCCAGAGAATGTCCCTGGCGCGCGCCGGGTCGACGGTGGTGAGGTCGGAATCAGAAGGCGAAGCGGGGTTCCGCCGCGGCGGGGGGCGAGGAAGCGGGGGTGGGGATAGGGGCGCGGCACGCCACGGCGCCGAGCGAGGAGCGCCGCGGCGACGAGGCACGCACCGCCGTCAGCGGGGAGGTCCGGGACTGCACCGAGCTGGTTGATCGCCCAGGTCTCGGCCGCCCTCAGCGAGAGGAAGGAGACGCCCAGCCCGCTCGCGATGGCCCAGCGCACCACGCAGCGCACCGGCGCCGGGTCGACGAGCATCGGCAGCGTGAGGGTGACCGTGAGCTCGGTGCCGAAGGGCAGCGACACCGCCGTCGTGTCGAGGAACATCCCCCCCAGCGAGAGGTCGCGCGTGCGGCACTCCACGCGGCGATCACCGACCTCGAAGGACACCCGCAGCCTCGCCGGAAATCTGGTGTGAGCGCGCTTTTCGCTGTGCATCGGAAGGGACGGGGACTCTCTCACGCGTCGGTCCGGTGTCATCGGCTTTTCCCGGTACGACACCTCGGGCGCGGAAGTGACCGTATACGTGAGGTACGTATGTCCGACGCCGCGCCGAAGGTCTGGGACCTCCTCCGCTCTGCATCGCGCTCGGAGCGCTGGTGCTGGCGGCGGCGGTCGTCCTCCCGATCGCTCACCGCACCCCGCTCTACCCGACCTCGCTGCCGCCGCTCGCGATCGACGGGTCCGAGCTGCTCGGAGAGCACCGCCGCGACCTCCAGCGCCCGAGGCCCCCGGCCACCAACGAGGCGCTCGCCGCGTGGAACTCCCTCACCCTCGCCCACTCCCGCCGCGACGGTAACGCGAAGGTGCAGGCCCAGGCGCAGTTCGCCCAGACGCTCGACGCCACCGACGGCGCGCCGGAGCGGGCCCTGGCCATCCACGCGCCCTCGCGGCGCAGCGATGGCTGGATGCCCTTCGCAACCCGGGCGATCCGGGGACGGTGGTGGCCGCGAGGCACGCGCTCGTAAACCCGCTCGCCGACCCGACGATGACCGACGCGCACCGGCTGGGGTGGTTTCTTCTGCGCTGGGAGCGGCTGGCGCTTCCGACGCCGGAGCGGGGCGAGTGGAGCCCGTGACGACACGCTGCTGCGCGTCTCGCCGCCGTGCAGCGGGGCTTCGCGGCGTGGGGTGATCGCCTCTCGCTGCACCGCCATCATCGGCCTCGACGACCAGGACCACCCCGGCGCCTGCGCCGGGCTGCGCCGCCCGATGATCAGCATCGCCGCGCGCATCGACCCCCCGCTACCCCCGCGGCGAGGCCCTCCGCCGCGACGGACCTCATGCTCGCCGTCGCGCTGCGCCACCCGTCCCCCCGCCACGCTGCGAGCGAGGGCCGAGAACGCAGGCGCGGGCACCGACCTCGAGGAGGCCCAGGCCGCGCTGCACAACGCCTGAGACCGCTACGCCGCGCTTCGCGCACGCGCGGCCCGAACGCCGCTGGGGAGCGCCAGCCTGGCGGTGCTGCGGGGCTGTCGGAGTAGGCGACAGCCCTCAGCGGGCGTCGGGGTCGGCGAGCCACGAGGCGATGGCGGCGGGCGCGAAATCGAGGACCACCTCGTCGAGCCGGGCGGGCCCGTGGGTCTTCAGCCGCGACTGGAGGGTCGCCCGCTCGGCGTCGTCGAGCGAACGGTGCAGACGCCGCTCGATGAGCTCCGGCGTGAGCAGTCGCCCTCCACGAGGCCGCGTTTGATGCCCTCTAGATGCCCTTCTCGATACCCTTCTCGACGCCCTCCTCCGTGCCTCCGCTGCCGTAGGCCTCGTCAGCTTTCCCTTCATCTCCGCGTAGGTCCTCATCATCGGTTCCTCCTCCATCTCGACGGCCCATCCGATGTGCGGCAGGTCGTGGCGGAGCGTCGTGAACAACGGCATCAGCACCGCGTGCTCCCAGGCGTCTGGCGACAGCGCCCCTTGAGCTCGGACAGCGCCTCCGCACCGTATCACCCGCCCCCATCATCCGCACCAGCAGGGTCTCCCTCGTGCGCGGCAGCTCGCTCGTCACCACCCAGCCGCGGACCGTGCGGCGCCGACGCGTAGCACCCCGTCGGCCACGCCCGCATCCGTCGGATCGCCCACCGCTCCATCGCGGTCTCGGGCCGCCCTGGCGAGATGATCCACAGCACCGGCCGCGGCGGAGCGAGCACCTTCGCCGCCAGCGCCTCTCGACGGTGACGAGCGTGCAGCGCGCCGACCTTCAGCACGCAGTCGTCCACCCGGTCGACCCCCGGCGTCTCGTGAAACGGCTCGATCGCGCATGGCCCCTCCGTCATGCGCCCGAGCAGCCCCCTCTCCCGGCGCTCCTTCCAGCGCGCCGGATCGGGCTCTACGAAGGCGTCGATGGCCTGCACCTCCGCCAGCACCTCGTGCTGCAGGTGCACCTCGCCGAGGCCGTCGAGCGCCGCCTCGACGATGCCCTTGGACAGATAGTCGAACGGCGTCTGCATCGGCGCCGTCATCGCCCCGCCCTCCTCCGCGAGTTGCCCGCCCCCGACGATTCCCCCTGTGCTACTCCGGTGCCCGCGCCGATGGCCCCGCCGCCCGCCCTCGTCCCGGTGCTCGCGCCCGACGGGGCCTTCTATCTCCGCCCCGCGCGCCCCGACGAGCCCGCCCTCGCCGATGATGCGCTCGCCCGCCGCCTCGCCCGGCACTTCGCCCACGGCGTCGACCACGGCCACCTGCTCCTCGGCGCCGCCGAGCCCGGCGCTGTCCTGCCGCCCGCGTACGCCTGGCTGCGCGACGTCGCCCGCGCCTTCGTCACCCGCCTCTGCGCGCTGCCCGACCTCGACGCCGACCGCGCCTCCCTCGACGTCCCGCTCGCGCCCGACACCGCCGCGCTCCTGCTCTCTCGCGTGCCCCCGATGCCCGGGGCCGAGCACGCCTCCGCCGACTGGATCTCCCTCCGCTGGGCCGCCCTCAACGCCGCCGCCCGCGCCGCGCTCGTCGCCCACGAGGGCCCCGCCCTCGCGTGGCTCCGCGCCCACAACCCCCTCTGGAACACCGTCGGCCGCGTGTGCTTCCACCTCGCCGAGCGCAAGGGCGACGAGGCCCACCCCTTCGCCTTTCTCGCGACCTACACCGCGGGCGTCTCCGCCGCCGCCGCGGTGCAGCACCTCCCGCTCGGCCGCGCCCTCCAGGAGTACGCCGGGGCGCGCGACCGCAGCCGGCTCATCGCGCTGCTCGCCCCCATCGAGCGCGCCGCCGAGCACAGCCCGCTGGTGCGTTCGCTCGTCGACTCGCACGAGATCTTCCACCCCCTCGCCTGGACCCCTTCGCAGGCCCACGCCTTCCTTCGCCAGGTGCAGTCCTGCGAGGACGCCGGGGTCCTGGTTCGCGTCCCCAACTGGTGGAACCCGCAGCGACCACCGAGGCCGCGGGTGCAGGTGTCCGTCGGGTCGAAGGGCC
>JADJAE010000170.1 GCA_016704445.1 Deltaproteobacteria bacterium | reverse complement strand
GAACATCGTGTCGTGCGTGGCGTCCTGCACGATGAGCGGGCGCTTCGACTCGATGACCCGCGCGATGATGCTGTCGGAGAGGTGGCGCACCGCGTCCGGGAGGTTTACTCCTGGCGGAGGTTTCTCGCCGCGCGCACCTCGGGCTTGTCGTCGCGCAGCGACACCAAGAAACGCATCGCCCCCGGTGGCCTCAATGGCCCCGTCGACAGCGCCTCCAGCAGCGCCTGCGCGTCGCGGGTCACCCAGCAACCGCTCGCTGAACTGAAACAGCTTACGCAGCCCGGTAAACTCCGCCCGTCGCCCCGCCGTCGCCAGGCGTCTTGAGGGCGCGTCGGACTCCTCAACGGCGAGAACACCAGCTCGGCCTCACGCCCAGCGTCAGGCGGTCGTTGTGGCTGAGCCTCGCGCCGCTTTCGCTTGCCGTTGATCTGGATCTCCGCCACCGGGTCGCTCGTCGAGGAGAAGTCCCTCCGTCGGGGCGATCTGGGCGTGCCGTAGGGCGACGCCGGGCGCGGAGCAGGAGCACGTCGTTGCCCCCGCTGCTCCGACGGTGGTGATGGACTTGTAGATGGGGGAAGAGCTGGCGCGACCGTTCGGGCCGATCAGCGGAGGGCGTGGCATCAGGACCTCACTGTACGCACAGCGCCCAGCATACCCTGCCGGACTCGACCCGCGATGGGATGGAGCGCGCCGGGAAAGTTGCCACCCCGTCGCGGCGGCCCCATGCTTGCGACCGTGCGCCTCTTCGCCGCCTCGCTTCTTCTCTTCTCTTCCTCGATCGCCTGCGCCTCTTCCCCGGCGATCTTCGCCGACCTTCGCGGAACGACGGTGCCGGTCTCGCTGGTCAACCGCACCGGCGGGACGCCATCTGCTCCTCTATCTCTCGCCGATCAACGACGACTCGTGGACCGGCGACGTGCTGGGAGCGCCACGGTCCCGGAGGGGCGTCGCGGCGCGCACCATCCGGGTGCCTCGAGCAACTGGGACGTGAGGATCGAGAACTGTCAGCACGAGGAGAGGGAGCATCCTGCGCGGCGCCCGCATCGCGCGGGACAGCGCGCTTGTGCTCAAAGTAGCGCGAGCGGTCTACGCACGGCGTGGATCGAGCGGAGGAGACCATCACCCCGCGCCAGGTCGGCGTCGGAGAAGCTTCGTCGGCCGGATGGGCCGCAGCTTGTAGTGCCCTCGCGGACCACCTTGGTCATCGCCGCGACGGAGAGGTTCTTGTTGTGGAGGTCGGGACCGTCGTCCTCGTTGCCGTCGGGGTGGCAACGGCCGCAGGTGCGGTTGAACTGCGGCACGCCTTCGGCGCTCTGCGCCTGGGCGGGCGGCGCGGTGACCGCCAGCAGGGCGAGGGCCAGGGCGATCGAGCCGAGGGCGCTCGCGGGGAGGATCCAGCGACGACCGGGACGGGGAGTGTTCTTCACGTCGGTAGAGAGCCGCTCTGATTCCATGGATCGCCCGTGGGACGCCAAACCTTCAAGAAGATTCAACGACACCGTCGCGCGTCCGAAAGGTGCCGAGCAGCGGGCCCCAAGCCAGGGAGTGCGCCGAGCACGCAGCCCCTGGAGGCCGGGCGGCAGCGGGCGAGGCACGGTTGATCACCCTCTGGGGACGTAGGCGTCGTTGGCCTGCCAGATGCCGATCGCGGTCGTGGCGACGAAGGCGCTGAGCGGCGTCAGGTTCATCACCCTCGCGCGAAGGCGATGTTGGCGCGGCGGTCTCCGTCGGTGTCTGGACGAAGACACCAGACGCATGTGGTGGTGGACTGCACCGACTGGTCGACGATGGCCGTGGCCACGCTCCCCAGGAGGAAGGTCGCCTCGAGCGAGAGGAAGAGGGCGCCGAGGCCCGTCTGTCGGTTGGCGAACTGCCCGACGCCGAAGGGCACGAAGGTCTGCCAGCGCGGCACGACCTCGACGCGGGCCTCGGAGCCGAGCAGCTCCAGGGCGAGCGCGCGCCGGGCGTCGCGGGTGTTCTCCTCCAGCCTGCGAGCCTGCGCCCGATCGAGGAGAAGCCGGTCGAGCTCTGGCTCCATCGACCTCACGACGTCCTCGTAGAGCCGCACGAATCGCGCTTCGAAGGAGGCAGGGTCGAGCCTCGCCCGAGGGTCTTCGCGAAGCAGCGTGGCGATCTCGGCCCTGGCCTCGGGCTCGTGGCGCTCGGCGAAGAGCGAGGCCGCGAGGTACTTCCGCGCGGCCGGCCGGACCAGCGAGAGCTGCGGGGTGCTCGGGCGGCCGACGAGCTCCTCCAGCTCTCGGGAGGCGCGGGCGTACTCGCCGTTGATGTAGGCGTCGCGGGCGGAGATGAAGTCGTCGAGCTCGTCGGCGCGCGCCTCGCCCGCCAGCGTCAGCGCCGAGAGGAGGGCGGCGATCAGGGAGGCGCGGAGGCGCGGGTGCTGGTGTCGCCGGGAGGGCTCAGGGCCCGCAGCCTCGGACGGACCTCCAGGCGCCCTTCGCCGGGAGGGATCACCTCCGACCATTCGAAGGGCTCCCAGCCTGGACTGAGAAATCGGACCGTTGCGCGTTGACCGACGGGCAGACGCAACGGCGGGTCGGCAGTGCTGTACTCGACGAACGATCCACCGGGGCCGATGGAGTACATCACATTGAGCGGGGTTGGGTGGAACTTCACCTCGCGCATCACCACGGCGGTCGTGGCGGGGGGAGGCCCGACGGGGCCGTGGCGCTCGGGAGGCCGCGTGGCGGTGCGAGGGCCCTCGGGTTCTGACGCCGGGGAGGGCACGTCGTCGGGGAGCAACGGGCGTGCGGTCTCGCTGACGCGGAGCGGGGGCATCATCACCGGGCGTCGCTGCGGGTCGCCAGCGGGCGCCGTGGAGAGGGGAGCGACCGGCGGGGGGATGAGCACCGTCAGCGCCATGCCGAGGAGCGTGGAGGTGAGCGCGGCGATGGCGACGATGGACACCGAGCGCACGGTGCGACGGCGGCGGTGGGCGAGGGCCGCGCTGCGCACCATCGAGAGCACCCTGGCGTTGCCCGGGTCGATGGCCAGCGCCCGGTTGAAGTACCCCATCGCCTCGGGGAGGTCGCCCAGGCCGCGCGCCGCGAGGCCGAGCGAGGGGAGCTTCGCGACGAGGGTCTCTTGTAGTTTCGCGGTCACGCCGTCGGGGTCGGCGAGGTAGCGGTTGAGCTCGCGGGCGGGGTCGTACCAGCCGACCTCGGCGCAGAACGCGATGAGCGCGTCGCGCATGGAGGCCGCTTCGGGAAAGCGGTCGTCGGGGAAGCGCGCCATCGCGCGGCGGATGATGGCGGCGAAGCGGTGCCCGATCTTCGGAGACGAGCGCAGCGGGTCGGGGTAGTCGCCGTCGAGGATCTTCCGCAGGAGGCTGTGGGGGTTGGGGCCGTCGAAGGGGAGGCGCCCGGTGGTCAGGACGTAGAGCACGGTGCCCGCGGCGAAGATGTCGGTGCGCGCGTCGACGTGCGTCCCCTCGATCTGCTCGGGCGCCATGTGCGCGGGCGACCCGAGCACCTGCCCCGTGGCGGTCATCTCGCGCTGGTCGGCGACGTGGGCGATGCCGAAGTCCGTGAGCTTGAGGCGCCCCTTGGAGAGCATCAGGTTGTCGGGCTTCACGTCGCGGTGCACGACGCCCTGCGAGTGGGCGCAGATCAGCGCGTCGCAGAGCACGACGCCGATGGCGGCCGCGATCTCCGCGGGGATCTCCTTGCGGCCTTCGAGGAAGCGCCGGAGCGTCGGGCCTTCCAGCAGCTCGGTGACCATGAAGGAGGCCTCGTCGCCCCCTTCGGAGAACTCGTAGACCTCGACGATGTTGGGGTGGCGCAGCCTCGCGGCGGCCTTGGCCTCGCGCTCGAAGCGCATCCGGCTCTCGGGGTCCTGCGCCAGGTGCGGGTGCAGCACCTTGATGGCCACCTCGCGGTCGAGCGTGGGGTCGTGCGCCCGGTAGACGACCGCCATGCCGCCGTGGCCCAGCTCGCCGCGGACCTCGTACTTGCCGATGAAGCGAAGGGGCTTCTCGGGTGCTGGTTCCACGTTGGAGGGCACTCTAGGCATCGGAGAACTGATACGGCAAGGGATGGCGGAGACCGCGGTCCGGGCGCCGCGCCGCTCAGCCCTCGGAGTCGTCGTCGGGTCGGGGGGGCGAGCCGTAGCGGGTCGAGATGCTCCCGCCCGGGCGCTGCGGAGGCGGAAGTGGACGGACGGGTTCGAGTCTCGGAGGAGGCAGACCGTAGGCCGGGGCCGCGACCGGGTGGTGGTTGTTCGGGCGAGGCCTCACGACCTGAGGCGCGGCGGCGTCGACGGCAGGCGCGGCGGCGTCGACGGGGGGCGTCATCGGCTCGGGGGTCGCCTGAGGCGTAGGGGGAGCGAGCTGCGGAGGAGGGCCGCCGTAGATCGTCTGCATCATCCCCGAGTCGGCGGAGGAGAAGGGCGACGGGGCCTCCCGTGACGGACACGCCGTCGACAGGAAGGCCGCCGCGAAGGCCAGCACGCCCGCCCGGCTCAGGCGCTGCTGGGGCTCCGGCACGATGCCCTCCGCGGAGAGGTCGGAGAGCGGGTGCGCGCAGAAGGGGCACGCCGACTCGTGGGCGCGGACGTGGCGGTGGCATCCCCCGCAGGGGACAAGCGTGGCGGTGCTCATGCGTGGAATGACACCACGGGGCCGAGCGTCCTTGGAAGGGCTCTCTCTTCCCCCATAGGGGGCGTCGGCCACGGGTGACCCACGGCGGGGTCGCGTGCTACGTGCTCGCCCATGGCGATGGAGGAGAGCTTCCTCAAGTCCGTGTTTCACGGCGCGATTCCCGAAGAGATGGTCTTCCCTTACCCGGAGCCGGGGAGGGAGCAGCGGGAGCACATCGGGCTGATCCTCGACGGCGTTCGAAGCTTCGCTCGCAAGCACGTGGACGCGGGCGCCATCGATCGCGAGGCGGACATCCCCGAGTCGGTGCTCCAGGGCATGCGCGACCTCGGGCTCTTCGGGCTCACCATTCCGACGGAGTACGGGGGCGCTGGGCTCGGGGCCACCGGCTTCGCTCGCATCATCCAGGAGCTCGCCGGCTACGACGCGTCGCTCGCGGTGACCGTGGGAGCCCACTTGTCGTTGGGCACCTCCGGGCTGCTGCTCTTCGGCACCGAGGCCCAGCGCCGTCGGCTGCTCCCCGGGATGGCGCGGGGAGAGCACATCGGCGCCTTCGCGCTCACCGAGGCCGGGGCGGGCAGCGACGCCGCGGGCATCCAGACCCGCGCCGAGCTCGACCGGGCCGGAGAGACCTGGACCCTCGACGGAACCAAGGCCTGGGTGACCAACGGCGGGCGCGCCGGTGTGATCACGGTCTTCGCTCGCACCACGGCCTTCGACATGCGCTCCAAGCCCCGGCTCACGGCCTTCCTGGTCGAGGCCGGCGAAGGGGTCGTCCGCGGTCCCAACGACCTCAAGCTGGGGCTGCGCGCGACGTCGACCCCGTGGGTGCGCTTCGAGGGCGCGAAGGTGCCGTCGGAGAACGTGCTCGGCGAGGCGGGACGCGGGTTTCGCGTGGCGATGGAGGTGCTCAACGGCGGGCGCCTCTCGCTCGCGGCGGGCTGCGTGGGGATGTGCCGCCGGCTCATCCGACTCTCCGTCGACCGGGCCCAGGAGCGGCGGGCCTTCGGGCGTACCATCGGCGAGTTCGGGATGATCAAGGACAAGGTCGCCCGGATGATGGCGGAGACCTTCGCGCTCGAGTCGATGGTCTACCTCACCACCGGGATGGTCGACGCCAAGGTGCCCGACTGGTCGCTGGAGAGCGCCATCTGCAAGGTGTTCGGGAGCGAGGTGCTCTGGAGGGCGGCCGACGACGCGCTGCAGATCGCGGCGGGCATCGGGTACCAGCAGCCGCACCCGTGCGAGCGGATGCTCCGAGACGCGCGAGCCAACCCGATCTTCGAGGGCACCAACGAGGTGCTGCGGGCCTTCGTGGCGCTCAGCGGGATGCAGGGCCCGGGGCGAAAGCTGTCCGAGGTGGTGCGGGCGATCCGCGAGCCCATCAAGGGCATGGGGCTGATGTACGAGTTCGCGATGCAGCGGGCCCGCACGACCTTCGGGCGAGAGCGGATGAACCGCGCGCACAACACCCTGCGCCGCGAGGTGGTGATCTTCGAGGAGTACGTCGCGCACTTCCAGAAGAGCATCGACAAGGTGCTCCGCCGGCACGGCAAGGACATCGCGGAGATGCAGTTCACCCAGCGCCGGGTGGCCGACCTCGCGACGGACCTCTACGCCATGGCGGCGGTGATCTCTCGCACCACGCGGGCGATCGAGCGCAAGGGCGAGGAGGGCGCGCGCCGCGAGGTCGAGCTCACCATGGCCTTCTCCAACATGGCCGAGCGGCGGATGGCGGCGAACCTCGCGGACTTCGACGACAACGACGACGAGCAGCGCAAGGGCGTCGCGGAGCAGGCCTACATCGACAACAAATACAACTTCAACATAATGTGACCGACGGCGGAGCGGGCGACCTCGCGCACTGCGCCCTGATGTCCGCACTTCGCGGCGTTGGGGGCGTGCGCTAGCGTCGCTGCCGTGAACCTCCGACACGCCGTGCTTGGCCTTCTGCTCTCGATGTGGTCGATCGTCGGCTGCGACGACGCCCCGCTCGCTCCCACCCCCGATGCTGCCGTGCAGGACGCCTCGCAGGACGCCGCCTCGGAGGCAGGCGCAGATGTTCCGACGGTGATCGACGCCGGGCCCATCGTGCCGGTCACCGATCGCGCGCCGGGCGAGCACCGGGCGCTCTCCCTCGGCTGCGACCCGACCGACCCCACGCGCTGTCTCCTCCCATGGCCGTCGAGCGCATTCACGCAGTCCGACGGGTCGCAGGTGACGCGGCTGAGGCTGCAGGTTCCGCCCGCGGGGCTGGTGAGCGGTGACCGCGTCGAGGGGCTCGATCGGGCCGATGGCTTCTCCCGCGCCTCCCCGCTGCTGGTGGCCTTCCCCTCGCTGCTCGACGAGGCCACGCTCGGCGACGGCACCACCGGGGCGGTGCGGCTCATCGTCGCCGAGGGCGCCACCCGAGGGACGCTGGTCCCGCTGCGGCCGCTGATGGTCGCTCCGCAGGATGTCCGCGAGCCCGAGACGGGCATCGTGGCCTACCCCCGCACGCTGCTCGCCCCCGCCACGGAGCACATCGCGGTGGTGCTCGACAGCCTGCGCACTGCGGGCGGCGGGACGCTCCAGGCCAACGACGAGACCCGCGCGGCGCTCGGGTTGCAGCCGCCTCGCACCCCCGCGCAGGAGCAGCTCCGCGCCTGGCACGCTCCCACCCGGGCGCTGCTCGCCCAGGCGGGCATCGACCCGGCCAGGGTGGTCCGGGTGTGGGGCTTCGTGACGCGCTCCCGCGAGCAGCCGCTGGTGGCGCTGCGGGCGATGCGCGCCCGGGCGATCGAGGCGCTGCGCGATGGGACGGCGACGGTGCAGGTCGACTCGGTGACGGTCCCGACGCTCTCGTCGGCGGCGCTGCTGGTCAACGGGCGCATCCGGGGCCTTCCCCGCTGGGTGACCTCGGAGCGCCTCGTCACGAGACAGGGGCCGGGGCCGGTGGCGATCGCAGGGATGACCTACGACGCTCCCTTCCGGGTGCTGCTTCCGCGAGGGGGGATCGGGGTCCTACCCCGCGGTGGTCTTCGGTCACGGGATGGGCGGCGAGGTGACGGACTCCTCCTTCGACGGGCTGCTCGCAGGGGCGGGCGCGGCGAAGATCAACATCCGCTTCGACGGCCTCACCGAGACCGAGATGGCCAACACCTTCCTCGGGTTCTTGAAGATGAACCTCGGGGTGGAGCAGGCCACCAGCGTGCTGCTCCAGGCGCTGGCCGGGGGCATGGCGGTGATCCACTCGATGCGCGGCGTGACCCCGGAGGGCGTGGCGCTCCCCGCGGCGTCGAACCTCCGCGATGTGCTGGCCGCGCCGATGGTGGGCACGATGGTCAACCCGCTGGCCGGGCGACGCGCGGACCCCGAGACGCTCACCTGGGCGGGAGGGTCCCTCGGCGGAACCACCGGGCTCACCATGGTGCAGGCCGAGCCGATGTTCATCGCGGGCGTGGCCAACGTGCCGGGCTCCGCCTGGTCGCACTACCTCCTGCGATCGGCCCTCTTCGACATCGTGCGCACCGGGCTGCAGCGCATCTACGGGAGCACCATGGACATCCACCTCCAGCTCGCGATCAGCCAGACGCTCTGGGACGAGGTCGACGGCGCGGCCTGGGCCGACGCCCAGGAGCACCCGCGGCCGATGCTCATCCAGCAGTCCATGGGCGACACGGTGCTGCCCAACCTCGGCACCGAGTTCGCCGCGACGGCGCTGGGCGCCGTGCAGATCGGCGCCGTGCTCAACCCCATCGTGGGAGTGCCCACCGCGACCTCCGCCGAGGGGCGCACCGCCATCACGCAGTACCGGGTGCCGCCGAGCTTCACCAGCGCGGCGGACATCCACGGCTTCGCGGCGCGCAGCGGCCCCGTCACCGAGGCCGCGCTCGAGCAGATCCGGGTCTTCCTCACCGGCGCCTGGATGGGGCGTACCAGGGTGATCGTCCCGGCGAACTGCGTGATGAACACCCCGGCCGGGAGCTGCGACTTCAGCGCAGCGCGCTGATCACCGCGGCGGCGGTCGCGTCCGGGGCGTCGACGTGCACCCAGTGCCCGGCGCCCGGGACCACCACCACCTCGCAGCCCCCGCGCGCTGCGACGGCGTCGAGGCGGCTGAGCTCCGCCGGGTCCATCACCCCGGACGCGCCGCCCAGGATGAAGGTCGTGCGGCGCTGCGGGGGGGATGACTCCACCACGCTCCAGAGGTCGGCCTCGAAGTACCCGTCGAGCAGCGAGCGGATCGACGCGACGTCGATGCGCAGCCGAAACCCATCGGGCGCGTGCTCGAGGTTCATCGCGAGCCAGGCGGCCATCGCCCGGTCGTGACCGTCGGCCGTCACCGAGGCGAGGAAGGCCTCTCGCGTAGGCCACGAGCGGCCGATGGCCTCGAGGGTGTCGAGCGCGCTCAGCGACGCCTCGGACCCGCGCCGGTCGGGGCGTGCGCCGGGGTTGGCGTCGACCGCGATGAGGTGCGTGAGCGACGGCGTGTCGCCCGCGAAGGAGAGGGCGACCTTCGCCCCGAAGCTGTGGCCGAGCACGCCCCGCACCCGGAGCGTCAGGGCGGCGCAGAGCTCGGTGAGGTCGCGCGCGGCGGCGGCCAGGGAGTGCGGGGGAGCGAGGCCCTGCGAGGCGCCGTGCTCGCGCAGGTCGACGAGCACGAAGGCCCAGTCGGGCCGCGCCTCGGCGAAGCGGCGAGCGAGCGAGCGCCAGTTGGTCTTCGAGCCGAGGATGCCGTGGAGGACGAGGCACGCACGGGTGGGCGTGGAGCCCGCGGCGGTGACGATGGCGTGGGACAACATCGGGGTGTGTGCGTCGCCTAGCACGACCGTCGACGGGAGAGGGGGAGGGAGGCGTGTTAGAACGAAGCCGTGATCCGCCTCAGTCGACCGCTCTCGCTCATGTTCTGTCTGCTCGGGCCGCTCTCCTGCGCCTCCTCTGGCACGCCCACGGTGGCCGCTGTCGAGGCGCCGCGGCCTCCCGACATCCACGGCGAGCCGCTCGCCCTGCTGCCGCCTGGAGCGGTTGCCTGGGGGCGCTTCGAGCTCGCCGAGGCCCGTCGCTCGCCGCACTTCGACGGGGCCCTCGAGCTGGCCACCTCGCTCGGCGCCGACGTCGCGGGCGTGCAGCGAGAGCTGGGCTTCGACGCCCTCCACCAGGCCGAGAGGATGGTGTTCGGGGTCTATCTCCCGCCGGGCACCGGGGGCAACGCGGGCTGGCCCGTGATCGTCGCCCGGGGCGCCTATGACCGCGCGGAGGTGATCCGTGCGGCGCGGGTGGCGGCGAGGGACGCGGCCCCGGAGGAGGGCGTCGAGCAGGGCGTCCGGTACACCGTCGTCGGGACGAGGGCGTACATGTTCCCCGCGGCGGACGTGGTGATCGTGATGGAGCGCTCGCTGGTGCGCCGGGTGGCGGCGCGGCTCGTGGGCGTGGAGCGGCGCTCGGTGCGCGACGACAACCGCTTCGACGACCTCTGGGCGCTCATCGACGGGCAGCAGGGGGCACTCCAGGTGGCGGCCGACCTCGCGGCGATACGGGCGAGGGTCAGCCTCCGGATGCGGGGCGTCGGGCGCTCGGGCGACGGGCTCGACCGGCTGGTGGCCCGCGGCGACGTGCCCGGCGACGTGAGCGCGAGGGCGGCGGGGCAGGCGCACACCGAGGCCGCGGCGAGGGAGATCGTCCGGCTGGTGGACGCCTCGACGAGGCAGCTCTCGGGGCAGATCGCGGTGAGGCTGCTGGGCCTCGGGCGGCTGCTGCGAGAGGGGGTCACGACGCACGTCGAGGGCGACCGGGTGACGCTGTCGGTGCAGGCCAGCTCCACCGAGGCGGGGCGGGTGCTGCGCATCAGCTCGGCGCTGCAAGAGCTCGACGCGGCGGAGTAGGCCATCGCACGAGGGGGCGGTCGAAGCGGCCCGGGCGGTGTAACCTCCGCCGCCGTGGATCGACCCGCCGACGCAGCCATGAGGGTACAGACCGTGGACCCGGCCGCGTCGACCGTCGACGACCTCGCGCCGGGCACCCTCTTCGGCGGCTACGAGGTCGTCCGCAAGCTGGGCACCGGGGCCTTCGGGGCGGTGTACGAGGCGCTGCGGCTGCCGCTGCGAAAGCGCACGGCGCTCAAGGTGCTGCACCGAGAGTTCGTGCGGTACCCCGACGTGCTGAAGCGCTTCCTGAGCGAGGCGGAGATCGTCGCGCAGATGGAGCACCCGCACATCGTCGGGGTCTACGACCTCGGGGTGCACGAGGGGCAGCCGTACATCGCGATGGAGTTCCTCGACGGCGAGACGCTGGCCGACCGGCTTGAGCGCGAGGGGGTGATCCCCGCGGCGGAGGCCGTGGACGTGATGCTTGCGGTGATGTCCGCGGCGGCCTCGGTGCACGAGCGGGCGGTGGTGCACCGCGACCTCAAGCCCGACAACATCTTCCTCGCCCGCACCGCGACCCGCTCGATTCAGCCCAAGCTCCTCGACTTCGGCGTCGTGAAGGTGCGCGAGGCGAGCGGCGCCATGACCATGACCCGCGCGATGGTGGGCACGCCCTCGTACATGTCCCCGGAGCAGGCCCGCGAGGCGAGGGACGTCGACGCGCCGAGCGATCAGTGGTCGCTGGCGGTGATCCTCTTCGAGTGCCTCACGGGGAAGTGCCCCTTCCGCGGCGACAACCTCCTCGACATCCTCAACGCCATCACCACCGGCCCGATCCCGAGGCTGCGCGAGGTGAGCCCCACGATGCCCGCGGGCCTCGAGGCCGTGCTCTCCCGCGCGATGCAGCGTGACCCCGCCGCACGCTGGCCCTCGGTGCGGGCCTTCGGAGAGGCGCTGCGCCCCTTCGCGTCGGTGGGCGGGCAGGCGCTCTGGGAGGCCTTCTACACCAACGAGGTCGCGTACGTTCCGACGCTGCACCAGTGGGGCGTCGCGCCGACGCCGCCGCCCAGGGCCCACCTCGAGCTCCACGACGTCGCGGCCACCTTCGCGGCGCCGCCGCCCGCCGCGCCGATGGCGCCGATGCCTCTCCCTTCGCCCCCCAGCTCTCCCCCCCGCCGAGGGCTGATGGTCGCCGGCGGAGCGCTCTTCATGGGCATCCTCCTCGCTGGCGAGCCTCGCCCTCTACTCCTCGCGCCTTCCTTCGCCGGTCGCGGCGCCTCGATCGCCCCGGCGCCTGCGCCGCCCGCGGCGCCTCCTGGTGACGGTGCTCCGTCCCCGGCGGCCGCCCCGGCGCGTCCGTCGCCCTGGCCCTGCCCCGGCGCCCGCTTCCTGCCGCCCACGCCTCCGCCGCCTCCCGCGCCTCCGCCTCCCTCGCTTCCCGCGGTCCAGGCTCCGGTCGTCGAGGCCCCGGCGTCGGCCCCCAGGCAGGTCGTTCGCGACGAATCGGCCCCGGTCAGGCCGCTCCCCCGACGGCATCCTCGCAGCCGCGCCAGCGACTTCAACACGCTCGGGTACTGACCCGCTGCGGGGGCGCAGGCGTCCCGCGCGCTGGGTGGCTTCTGTTAGCCTCTCGGGATGGACGTTCGCATCGAGCTCATCGACGAGGCCGACGGCAAGGTGATCGCGGACTCGGAGGTCCCCCTGGAGAGCCTGCCCGAACGCTTCGCGGGCAACGAGGCGACGCTCACCTTTGGCGACGCGGAGTACCTCGTGGTGCGCGCCGAGCCCGCGACCCGCGACACCATCGCGTCGCTCGGGTCGGGCCGACTCACGCTGCGCAGGCTCGACGCCGCGCAGCCCAAGGCGATCCTGTTCAGCCTTCCGTCGATCGAGAACGCGCTGCCCCCAACGGTGCCCATCGCCCCGGGCGTCGAGGTGACCGTGCGCCTCCCCGGACGACGCCTGGCGGCAGGTCGAGCTGGTGCATGTGTCGGCGATGGAGGCGATCGACGCCGAGCTCACGGAGGTGCGCCGGGTGATCGCGGAGAGTCGGCTCGGCCCGGGCTTCGTCGAGTGCCACCTGCGCCATCGGCTCCCCGATCCGCTGGCGGGCGCGCGCGTCACCCTGACGGCGCTTGCCGCGGCGCTCGGCGTCGAGGCGCGTCCCTTCGGCTTCCGCGGCGATGCGGGCATGGTGGAGGGCGGCTTCTCGCTCCCGTACTCCGACGCGGTGGTCTACGGTCTCGAGCGCGATGGCGTGGTCACCACCCTCGCGGTGCACGGCTTCCTCGAGGACATCGTCGGGGGTCTCCACCCGGTCGCGCTGGAACAGGGGCTCGTGCTGGTCGACTGGCGCAAGGCCGAGAAGCTTCGCGCGGTGGAGGAGGGCTTCGCGCTCTGATCCCTTAGCGGGAGAGCACGAGGTAGGCGGTGAGCACGACGTTGCCGTAGCCCGCCATCGAGGTGATCACGCGGTTGTCGACGGTGGCGGTGTAGCCGAGCTCGTTCTCGGCGCCCATGCGTAGCTCCGAGGTCACGTCGATCACCACCGGGCGAACGTCCCAGCCGGGGCACCAGCCGCCGCGGCCGAAGTACCAGGTGCCGTGCTGGTTGGGGACGACGCCCTGGTCGACGCGGTCGGTGCAGCCGTTGGGGGAGCGCGCTTCGGGGAAGTCCACGAGGTGCTCGTTGCCGTTGAAGAGGAAGTGGTGCCCGTGGTTGCAGAACTCGGCGCACTGGCTGGTCTCCGCGCCGTGGCCGGTGACCAGCACATAGAGCTCGGCGCGGCGGGTGTCGGCGGGGACGGTGAAGCGCTGCGGAGGGTGGCGCGCCGCCCAGGTGGCGTTGAGCGCACCGCCCTGGAAGAGCAGCCGCGTCTCGAAGGGGCGAACCTCGCGGCGGCGGTTGCCGAAGCGCAGCGCGAGGCTCGCGACGTAGGGCGCGGGGCGCGGGTCGAACTGCCGCGACGCGTACCAGCGCAGACGCTGTCGGCCGCCGTCGCGCAGCAGCGGGAGCACGCCGGAGATGTCCGTGACCCAGCGGCCCTCGCGCCAGTAGGTGGTGATCCAGCGGGCGAGCTCGGTGTCGCAGCGCAGCGCCGGGCCTGCGTCGGCCGCGGGGACGCCCGCGTCGGCGGAGGGGGCCACCTCGGAGCAGAGCCAGAGGTGCGAGAGGTAGTCCCACGCGCCGCAGTCGCCGTCGCGGTGGTTGACGCAGTCGGTGCGGAGGTCGACCTCCAGGGTGTCGAAGCCCGCCATGGTCGCGCGGTCGGGGAGGGTGACGTCGATGTCGATGTTGTCGACGACCGTCGCGCGGTCGAGGAGGGTGAGGGTGGTGGCGGGGTGGGCGGCGAGCTCCTGCTCCCGGGCATACTCGAAGTTGTAATACCGGGCCTCGTTGGCAAGCAGCGGGAGCTCGAGGCGCAGGCCGCCGCTGGCGAGGCGCCCGAGCTGGCCCACCTCGCGGATGCGCTGGAAGCGGTCGACGGCCCACTGCACCGACTCGTAGCGGGGGACCATGTTGGTCGTCCCCCGGCGCGAGCGGTAGAGCTGGCCGAGCCAGGTCTGGGTGGTGTTGAGGTCGTCGGTGACGAAGTGCAGCCGCGCAGTCCACCAGTCGCGGTCGGCCTCGCTGAAGCCCGCGAGGTCCTCGTCGACGCGCTGCCGCAGCGCCGCGAGCTGCGTCGAGCCGTTGGCCGGGAGGAAGAAGTAGTGGACGTTGCGCGGGGACGCCTCGAGCAGCGCGCCGACGCTGCCGCCGAGCAGGCTGGTCGAGTAGCTCGACGGGTTGACGACCAGGAAGACGTAGCTGTCCTCGCCGGTGAAGTGCTGCTCGAAGGTCCACGGGCCGGCCTGGGTCATCACCGTGAAGGGGCCCGCGAGGTCGCGCGGCCGTAGACCGTAGGGCCCCGGCGCGAAGGCGCTCGCGTCTGGAGCGTCGACCGCGGCCCCGGCGTCGGCGAGCACGTCCTCCGCGGCGGGGGCGTCGGCGGCGACGTCCATCACCGTCGCGTCCACGGGCGCAGGCGGCGTCGCGGCGTCTTCACATCCCGTCGCGCCGAGCGCCACCGCGCCGACGCCCATCCATTGAAACCACCGCATCGGCTATTTCCTCCGTGGCAGCGGTTGTATCAGCACCCTCGCGCGGTCGTGACGACGTCCGGTCGATCGTGTATGCCGCCGCGCATGCGCCGCTGGATCGTCCGCCCCGCGACCCGTCCCCTCCGCGGCGCGTTCCGCGTTCCAGGGGACAAATCGATCTCCCACCGGGCCTTGATCCTCGCCTCCCTGGCCGAGGGGACGAGCGTGCTCCGCGGGCTCTCCCCGGGCGACGACGTCGCTCGCACCCGGGCCATCATGGCCTCGCTCGGCGTGCCCATCGAGGACCTCGACGAGCGCTCGGTGCGGGTGTCTGGCAGGGGTCTCGGCGGGCTCCGCGCTCCGTCGTCCCCGACGCTCGACTGCGGCAACGCGGGCACCTCGATGCGGCTCGTCGCCGGCGTGCTCGCGGCGCAGGGCTTCGACACCACGCTGCTGGGCGACGCCTCGCTCTCCCGCCGCCCCATGGGCCGCATCACCCGGCCGCTGCGTGCCCGCGGTGCGCTCATCGAGGGCGCCATCGACCCGGTGCGACGGGACGAGACCGCGCCGCTGGTGATCCGCGGGCTCACCAACGGGAGGCGCCTCTTCGCCAGCGAGGAGTCGCTCTCCGTGCCGAGCGCCCAGGTCAAGTCGTGCCTGCTGCTGAGCGGGCTCTTCGCCGACGGGGAGACCTCCGTGCGAGAGCCCACGCTCTCTCGCGACCACACCGAGCGGATGCTCCTCGCGATGGGCGCTCCCTTACGGACGATGGGTCCGGTGAGCCAGCTCGACCCTCGCGGCTGGGACGGCGTGCTCTCTCCGCTCGACCTCGACGTGCCGGGCGACCCTTCGGCGGCGGCGTTCTGGGTGGTGGCCGCGCACGTGGTCGAGGGCTCCCGGGTGCAGCTGCGCGGCGTCGGCATCAACCCGACCCGCACTGGATTTCTCGAGGCCCTGAGAGACCAGGGCGGCGGCGCGGGCGTGTCTCCGAAGGGAGAGGCGGGCGGCGAGCCCGTCGGTGACCTGCACGTCGGCGTCGGCGGCACCGGGGCGCTGCGCCGCGGGGCGAAGGTGGCGGGTGAGCTTACCACCCGGTGTATTGACGAGATCCCCGCGCTGGTGGCGGCGGCGGCGGTGTCGCCGGGCGAGAGCCGCTTCGACGACCTCGCGGAGCTGCGGGTGAAGGAGAGCGACCGGGTTGCGGCGCTGGCGTCGATGCTCCGGGCCTTCGGCATCGGGCACGAGGTGTCCGGCGACGGGCTGACGGTCGTGGGCGGCCGGCCGAGGGGCGGGGCGGTGATCGACACGCGCGGCGACCACCGGATCGCCATGGCGGCGGCGGTGCTGGCGCTGGCGGCGGAGGGCGAGACGACCATCGACGACGTGGGCTGCGTCGACACGAGCGACCCGGGCTTCGCGGAGATCCTTGAAGGCACTGGGCGGGGACATCGAGGTGAGCGGATGAGCGGAGCGCGAGGGATCGTGGTGGCGATCGACGGGCCTGCGGGCGCGGGCAAGAGCACCGTGGCGCGGCAGGTGGCAGGAGCTCTCGGCTACACGCTGGTGGACACGGGGTCGCTCTACCGGGCCTCGGCGCTGGTGGCCGAGCGGGCGGGCGTCTCCATGGGAGACCAGGCGGGCGTCGAGGGGACGGTGAGCGCGGCGGTGGCTCGCGGGGCGCTGCGGCTCGAGGCGGGCGACGCGGGGCTCACCCGGGTGCTCATCGGGGGGGAAGACCCGGCGGAGGCGCTGCGGACCCCGGCGATGTCCATGGGGGCGAGCGCGGTGGCGGCCTACCCGGGGGTGCGCGAGGCGCTGCTGGAGGCGCAGCGGGCCTTCGGGCGCACCGGGGGGGTGGTGCTGGAGGGCCGCGACATCGGGACCGTGGTGTTTCCCAAGGCGGAACTGAAGGTGTTTCTGACGGCCTCGGCGGAGGAGCGGGCCAGGAGGCGATGCGACGAGCTGCGGCTGCGGGGCATCGACGCGGACTACGCGGTGACCCTGGCCGAGGTGCGGCAGCGCGACCACCAGGACGCGAGCCGGGAAATCGCCCCGCTTCGGGAGGCCGACGACGCGGTGAGGGTGGACAGCAGCGAGATGGAGCCCCAGGCGGTGGTCGACGCGATCGTCGCATTGGCCAGGGGGCGCGGCGCGGTTTGACAGGTTTTGGGGTTTGCTCTAACAGACCCGGCACTGGCCCTAAAGGGTTTCACCGACCCATCACTCTCCTCGGGCTAAGTTTTACAGTGCCTTGTATCCGTTGGGTGTCTCGCGCGGCGATGGTCGTCGCGGCGGACTCCCGGGGTGTCCAAGCAAGGCGCGCGAGGGGGAACAGGTCAGAGAACGACTGCATGACAACCAACGAGACGCAGGCTACCGGCACGATGGACATGGATAGCTTCGCGGCGCTGTTCGAAGCGACGAGCGCGGCGAGCGAAGTCAAGGAGGGCGAGATCGTCCAGGGGACGGTCCTCCGGGTCAGCAAGGAGACGGTCGTCGTCGACATCGGGTTCAAGTCCGAAGGGGTCATCCCCCTGTCGGAGTTCACCGGCGCCAACGGCGAGGTCACCGTGCAGGCGGGCGACCGCGTCGACGTGCTCGTGGAGAGCCGCGAAGACGAGAACGGCCTCGTGCTCCTGTCCAAGGAGAAGGCCGACAAGATGAAGGTGTGGGACGAGATCTCCGCCGCGTGCGAGCGCGACGAGATCATCGAAGGCACCATCTCCGCCCGCGTGAAGGGCGGCCTGTCGGTCACCATCCGCGGCGGCGTGAAGGCGTTCCTGCCCGGCTCGCAGGTTGATCTGCGCCCCATCCGAAACCTCGACAAGATGATCGGCCAGGGCTTCCAGTTCAAGGTCATCAAGTTCAACAAGAAGCGCGGCAACATCGTCCTCTCGCGGCGCGTGCTGCTCGAGAAGGAGCGCGACGAGCTGAAGCGCGACACCCTCGAGAAGCTCTCCGAGGGCATGGTCACCAAGGGCATCATCAAGAACATCACCGAGTACGGTGCCTTCGTCGACCTCGGCGGCATCGACGGCCTGCTGCACATCACCGACATGAGCTGGGGCCGGGTTCAGCACCCGAGCGAGCTCTTCCAGGTGGGCGACGAGGTCACCGTCAAGGTGCTCAAGTACAACGCCGAGACCGAGCGGGTCTCGCTGGGTCTCAAGCAGACCATGGAAGATCCCTGGAGCCACGCCGAAGAGGCCTTCCCGCAGGGGAAGAAGGTCCAGGGCAAGGTCGTCTCGATCACCGACTACGGCGCGTTCATCGAGCTGGAGCCGGGCGTCGAGGGCCTCGTGCACGTCTCGGAGATGTCCTGGACGCGCCGCGTGAAGCACCCGAAGAACCTGCTCAACGTCGGCGACGACATCGAGTGCCAGGTGCTCGAGGTCGACGCCAAGGCCAAGCGCATCTCGCTCTCCATCAAGGAGCTCGAGCCCGATCCCTGGACGCTCTTCGTCGGCGACTTCAACCCCGGCGACAAGGTCGAGGGCAAGGTCCGCTCGATCACCGACTACGGCATCTTCATCGGCATCCGCGACGGCGTGGACGGCATGGTGCACAAGTCCGACCTGTCGTGGACCCTCCGCGTGGTCAACCCGTCGGACCTCTACCAGAAGAACGACGACGTCGAGGCCGTCATCCTCTCGATCAACCACGACGAGAAGAAGGTCTCCCTCGGCATCAAGCAGCTCTTCGACGACCCCTGGTCGCGCATCCCGAACGACTACCCCCCCAGGGCAAGCCGGTCGAGGGCAAGATCATCAACATCTTCGACGGCGGCCTGTTCATCTCGATCTCGCCCGGCATCGACGGCTTCGTGGCCAGCCACGACTACCCGGCCGACGTCACGGACGGGACGCGCAAGCTCAAGCGCGGCGAGACCATCCGCACCGAGGTCTCCGGCCTCGACATCGGCGACAAGCGCATCCTCCTCTCCATGCGCGGCGGCTCCGCCCGCACCGAGACCACCGCGACCGGCGAGACCGGCCCGGCTCCCGAGCGGATGAGCGGCGGCTCCCCGAGCGTCGCCCCGAAGGAGGCCCGCCGCGGCTCGACCCTCGGCGACCTCATCAAGGAGAAGCTCGGCGACCTCGGCGATCTCCCGTCGAAGTCCTGAGCTCCGCGCCTTCACCCTCCTCTCTAGTCCCCTCACCACCATTCCCTGAGCCCCTTCGCGCGGCGCCCCTCTCGTAGAGATGGGCTCCGCCGCGGAGTTGGGTTGCGTCCCGCGCTCCCGCGGGCGAACCTGCGCCGCCATCGTGACCAGCCCAAGTGACAAGCCCGGACGACTCTGGGCCCCGTGGCGGATGGAGTACATCCGCGGCCCCAAGGAGCCTGGATGCATCTTCTGCCGCTATCCCTCGGAGGACCCGGCGCGCTTCGCCGAGCGGCTTGTGCTCTGCGTGCGCCGCCGACGCCTTCGTGATGCTCAACAAGTACCCCTTCGCGTCGGGGCACCTGATGGTGGTGCCCACGCGCCACGCGAGCGACCTCGGCGAGCTCAGCCCCGAGGAGCACGCCGCGCTCTTCGAGCTGGTGCGCGCCTCGGCGTCGGCGCTGAAGGTCGCGGTCAACGCCGAGGGGCTCAACATCGGAATCAACCTCGGCTCGTCGGCGGGCGCGGGCATCGCCGAGCACCTCCACGTGCACATCGTCCCGCGGTGGCGCGGCGACATGAACTTCATGCCCGTCGTGGCCGACCTGCGGGTGATGCCCGAGGCCCTCGACGCCACCTGGAACCGCCTCGTCCCGTACTTCCGGCCGCTCGGCGACTCTCCCCCGGACGCCCCGGCCGCTCGGCGCCGCGCCCCAAAGAAGGCAGGGCCGAGCCGATGATCGACGTCGTACGCCGCCGACGGGTGATCTTCGCCGCCGTCTCGCTCGCGGTCATCGCCGCCGTGATCGTGGCGTCGCGGGCGGTGCTGCTGCCCTTCGTGCTGGGCCTGCTGCTCGCGTACGTGCTTCACCCGGTGGTGGGCTCCCTCACGCGAGTGAAGTTCGGCGGCCGCTCGCTGCCCCGCTGGGGCGCGGTGCTGGCCATCTACGTGACGCTGGTCGCGACGATGGTCGTCACCCTGCTCGTGGTGACGCCGAGGGTGGTCTCCGAGGCGCGCTCCTTCGCGGTCCACGAGCTGCCCGCGCTGCGGCATCGGGCCGAGCGCGACTGGATGCCCAGGGTGCGCTCGCTGGTGGCGAGGGTGCAGGGCGCGGTGGTCGCGACGCCGCCGCACGAGGAGCCCGAGGCGCCATCGAGCGAGCGGGCGCCGGACGACGGCGCGCTGCGGGTGAGCCCGGAGCCCGGAGGGGTCTACCGGGTGGCGCTCCCGCCGGACGGCGTGGTGATCGAGCGGGTCGACGACGCGCACTGGGCGCTGCGCCCGCGGCCGAGGGTGCAGAGCGAGGGCGCCACCCTCCAGCGGGAGCTCCAGAAGTTGGGGCAGGGGCACGTGGCCGACGTGCTGCGCGTGGGCCGGGGCATCATCGGCGGCGTCATCGGCGGCATCTTCAACTTCTTCATGACCCTGATGGTCAGCGCGTACCTGCTGGTCACCGAGGCGCGGGTGCTCGGCTTCTTCCGCTCGCTGGTGCGGCCGGAGTCTCGCAGCGCCTTCGACAGCCTGCTGCGGCGCCTCGACCGGGGGCTCTCCGGGGTGGTGCGGGGGCAGCTCATCATCTGCCTCGTCAACGGCTCGCTGAGCGCCGTCGGCTTCGCGCTGGCCGACCTCAAGTACTGGCCCACGCTGGCGGTGGTCGCGACGGTCTTCTCGCTGATCCCGATCTTCGGCACCGTGCTCAGCTCGATTCCGGCGGTCGCGCTCGGGCTCACCCAGGGCTTCGGCACCGCGTTCTTCGTGCTGCTGTGGATCATCGGCATCCACCAGCTCGAGGCCAACCTGCTCAACCCCAAGATCATGGGCGACCAGGCGAAGATCCACCCCGTGCTGGTGGTGTTCTCGCTGCTCGCCGGCGAGCACGCCTTCGGCATCCTGGGCGCGCTCCTCGCGGTGCCGGTGATGTCCATCGCGCAGACCTTGTTTCTTCACTGGCGCGGGTACGCGCTGGGCTACGGCGAGCCGGCGACGGACTCGGTCTCCTGAGGAGCAGCGCCGATGAGCGACCGCGCAGCCCTGGTGGTCCTCACGGCGCTCTCGACGGCGCTCCTCTCCTGCGGCGCGAAGACCGGGCTCCTCGTGGACGCGAGCGTCGACGTCGTTCGCGTCGACCGGCCCGACGCTCCCCCTGGCGACGCGTGCACCCCGCAGGTCGTCGACGCCACGCCCTCGTCGGTCGAGCTGCTGCTCCTCGCCGACCGCTCTACCTCGATGGAGCGCGACCTGATCGGCGGCTCCGGGACGCCCCGCCGCTGGGACGTCCTGCGCGACGCCCTCGCGGCCACGCTCCCCCGCTACCAGGACCGCATCGCCATGGGGCTGCAGTTCTTCCCCGGCATCGGGGGCACCGGCATCTGCGCGGTGGGCGCGATCCCCGACCTCAACCCCGGCCTCTCGCAGGCGCTGCCGGTGCTCACGCGCTTCGGCCGCACCGAGCCCAACGGCCGCACGCCGACCTGGCTCGGGGTGCAGTCCGCCGGGCGCTACCTCCTCGGCCGCGCGGCGCCGCGGAGGTTTCGCGCGATCCTGCTGGCCACCGACGGCGCGCCCAACTGCAACGGCGCGCTCGACGGCGCCCGCTGCACCTGCACCGCCCTCGGCGGCACCGGGCAGCAGCAGTGCGAGGACGACCCCTCCCTCTGCCTCGACGACGGCCGCACCGTCTCGGAGGTCGCTCGCCTCGCGGCGCAGGGCGTCCCCACCTACGTCGTAGGCATCGACGGCGACAACCAGCCCGAGCTCATCACCGTGCTCTCGCAGCTCGCGGTGGCCGGCGGTCGGCCCAACCCCGCCACCGCGACCCGGCCCTACTACAGCGTCCGACGGCCGGCGGACCTGCTCAGCGCCTTCGACCAGATCCAGCGGCAGGTGTCGCGCTGCGTGTTCGGGGTGCCGTCCGCGGTGCCTTCGAGCGCGACGGTGAGCGTCACCCTGGCGGGCCAGGCCGTCGCCCGCGACCCGGAGCGTCAGAACGGCTGGGACTGGACCGACGCGGAGCGCACCACCCTCACGCTCTTCGGCGCGGCGTGCGATCGCGCCTCCGCGGGAGAGATCTCCGTGCGCCTCCGCCTGGGCTGCGACCCGCCTCGCTGATCAGCCCGCCGCGACGACGGCCTCGCGCGGCCTGAACACCAGCCCCGCGATGGCGCCGGTGAGGGCGCCGCCCAGGTGCGCGGAGAGCGCTGCGCCGGGGTCGGTGAGGTCCGCGAGCAGGTGCGCGGCGACGAAGAGCGCGAGGGCCGTGCGCCCGCGAGAGGGCGCGCCGGAGAGCTGCGCGAGGGTGAACCCCAGGAGGCCGAAGCTGCCGGCGGAGGCGCCGACGATGAGCGCCCCGGAGGGGGCCGTGGAGGCCGAGAGAAGGCCGCCCGCGACGGTGGCGAGCGTCCATGTCGCGGCCAGGCGGCGGCGGCCCACGCGCTGCTCGATCCATGGACCGAGCAGGAGCAGCGGCACGAGGTTGAGCGCGAGGTGAATGGCGTGGACGTGTAGCCAGCCATGCGCGGCCAGGCGCCAGGCCTCGGCGAGGCGGTGCTCGCCCGAGCGGATCGCGCCCCAGCGGACGAGGGCGTCGGGCCCGGTGTGGTGGGCGAGGCGCCGGGCCACGTGGGCGGCCACGAGCGCGACGCCGAGCGACCAGGTCACAGGGGATGGGGTGGTGAGCGAGGGCCGCATCGCGAGGTTGGTGGAGGCACCGTAGCGGGGGCGGCGCAGCGGGGCGGAACTTTGGGGCAGCGGAGGGGGGAGCTCTCAGGCGGCGAGCGCGGCGGGGTTGCAGCGCTGGCGCACCTGGGCCCGGATGCGGTGGGCGCGGGTGTAGACGGTCTTCTCCGATCCGCCGCAGGAGCGGGCGATGTCGTCGACCGAGGCCTCCTCGACGTGGAGCATCAGCAGCAGCCGCTGATCGTGCGGCGAGAAGGTGCGGAGCGCGTCGAGGGCGCGGCCGCAGCGCTCTCGGGAGGCGGTGTCCTCGAAGAGGTCGCGCTCGTCGACGCGGTCGACCTCGCCGGTGGGGCTGAGGGTCGCCGGGCGGCGGCGGTGGGCCCGCAGGAAGTCCCGCGCGGCGTTGCCCGCGAGCAGCGCCACCCAGCTCGAGAGCTTGAGCCCGCGCGTCGGGTCGAAGAGCCGGAGCTTGCGCATCTCGCGGTCGACCAGAGAGAGGTAGAACTCCGCGCGGATCTCCTCCATCTCGTCGCTCCCGAGGGCTCGCGCGAAGCCGCGACAGACGCGCTCGACCTGCCGACGTACCAGGCGGTCGAAGCGCACCTGGAACTCCCGCCAGCCAGCGGCGTCGCCGCGAAGCAATCTGGTGATGAGTTCCCGGTCGGTCTGCGTAGTCTCGTTGGTCGGTTGGGTCATTGCGCTCGTCGCCTCCGGGAAGGCGATAGAGCAGCCGTCGTACCAACACCGAAGACCCACAAAATCAGCGGTGGAAGCGAAGAGAATCCGCGTGGTCGGCGTTCAACCGCGGGGCTGTCGCGGGCTACGTCGCTCGTGGACGATCGTTCACAGCCCGGTGTGAGCGCAGCACCGCGAGCGAGACGTCACGCTCCGGGCGTCAATCGCGATTCACACCGGCGCGGCGTCGACGGCGGAGCCCGACCGCGAGGCCGAGCAGGGCGAGGGCGATCGCGCCGGTTGCGCCGCGAGGGCTACGACCGACGGCGCAGGAGATGTTGTTGGGGCCGACGACGGTGGCGCCGCCCGGCGTGGTGGCGAGGCCGCCGTAGGGGATGCCGATGCAGCGCCCCGGCGGGGTCGCGCGCTCGGGGTAGATGGCGCAGACGCCGGCGGAGTCGTCGCTGTTGAGGTCGCTGCGGATCTCGCCGAGACCCGCCGTGGGGTACATCACCGCGCGGGAGATGTCGGAGTGGGCGAGGCCCAGGAAGTGGCCGAACTCGTGGGTGAGGATCGTCTGGAGGTCGCACTCGTCGGGCTCGGGCACGCGCCCCGAGGCGAAGACGAAACCTCCGGGGTTGGCGCCTGCGCGGCTGTTGAGCTCGATGTCGGCGTCGAAGATCTCGCCGGTGAGCGAGTCGAAGGTGACCACGGTGATGGCGATGGTCCCCGGCCGGTGGAGCGCGTCGTCCTCCCACTTGGGCCGGAAGGCCACGGTGTTGGAGTTCGACCCGAAGGGGTTGTAGCCGGTGGGGTTGGACGTCGTTCCGTTGGGGACGATGCGGTAGTACTGGGGCTCGCGGCCGTTGTCGTCGCAGGCGACGCGGCCCCAGGCGCCGGTCGACGAGGCGGTGATCCGGTCGAGGTCGGGCATCGTGAGGCCCATCGGGAGGTTGGCCCGATAGAGCGCGTAGCCCGTGCAGAGGTTTCGCCAGGAGAGGGCGACGCCGTACATCGGGCACTCTCCCTCCTGGGCGCGGACGCGGGAGGTCATCGTGCGGCAGAAGGCCTGTGCGGGGGACGCGGCGCCGAAGGAGGCGAGCAGCGCGGCGGTCGCGACGAGGCGCTTCAACGGGGCACCGCGCGGACGAGGTCGAGCATCGTGGGCAGCGGCATCGGAGGCGGCGCGACGGCGGTGGGCGAGGACTGCGAGCGGTCGACGAGGAGCGACGAGGACGGCTGCGCGACGAGCTCACCCCGGGCGGTGGACTCGACAGGAACCACCGCCGCGGTGAGGTGCGCGAGGTAGCGCACCTGGCCGACGCCGCCGGAGAGGAAGAAGAGGTAGCTGCGGCCGACCTCGAGCATCGGCGCGTCGGGGATGGTCTGCGCGATGCGGCCCACGACGCCGCCGGGGGTGCGGACGAAGACGGTGCTGCGGACGACGGTGCGGCCGCGGATGGAGGCCTCGACGAGCAGCTCGTGGTCGGTGACGATCAGCCCGTGCTCCCAGCGGGAGGTGGAGGCGCGCACGGTGGCGACGAGCACCTCGTCCGAGCGGCGGGTGAGCTCCTCGGTGGTGATCGGGACGATGGTGGTGGCCGAGGCGGCGGCGGGAGCGAGGCCAAGGAGCAGGGCGGCCAGGGCGGCAGCGCGGGCCCGACGGGTCATGCGTCCTCCATGGAGTTGGGGTCGAGGTCGAGGCGAAACACCTCGGTGGACTCGGCGGTGCGGCTGCCCCCCGAAGAGGCCTCCGAGAGCGCGGGGTGGGGGTCGTATCCGATGGCGACCGGGAGCATCGAGGGGAGCGCCGGCTCTGGGGCGGGGGCGCTGGTCCACGCGGCGGCGAGGTAGGCGTCGGCGAAGCGCAGCGCGCGGTCGGCGGGCTGCTCGGCGCCTGCGAGAAGGAGCTTGTGATAGACGAGCAGCTCGCTCCGGGCGAGGGAGGCCAGCACGGTGCGCAGCGCGTTGGCGACCTCGATGGCCCCCTCGCGGGTGGGCTGGTCGCCGCGGTCGAGGGCGATGCGCAGCGGGTCGAGGTCGATGTTGATGACGATGGGGCAGGCCACCAGGTGGAAGGCGCCGTCGACGTCGGAGAAGCGCGACTGCGGCGTGCGGTCGATGGTCGCGACGCCGTGGTCTTCGAGGCACTGGTAGGCGATGCCGAGTTCGCGGACGATCGGCTCCAGGCGCTCCATCTCGTCGTCGATGGCGAGCGAGAGCCCGCCAGAGAGGTGCGAGGGCCAGCGGTGGACCTCCGCGGCGGCGTGGACGCGGAGCAGGCCCAGCAGGGCGTCGCAGGCTTCGATCTCGATCTCGAGGGCGCGTCGCATGATGTCCTACACTCTAGCCTGGACCGCCGTCGATGCGCGACCGACCCTGACTTCGCCGCCGAGCTTGCGTTCGAGGTCGTTGCGGAAGGCGAGCACCATCACCCCGACCACCAGCAGCAGCCCCAGCACCGAGGCCACCTGACGCACCCGCAGCGGGACCGGGCGGCGCATCACGGCCTCCATGCCGAAGAACAGCAGGTGGCCACCGTCGAGGGTGGGCACCGGCAGCAGGTTGAGCAGGCCCAGGTTGAGGCTGATGAGGGCCATCAGCCGGAAGTACCCCCAGACGCCGTCGACGGCGACGCTGCGCGAGGCGTCGTAGATGGCGATGGGGCCGCCTACGCTGGTCACGGGCACGCGGCCCTGGAGCATCCTCACGATGCCGAGGCTGAGGAAGCGCATCGCCTCGGCGGTCTCGGAGAGCGCGCCGGAGAGGGCGTAGCGGACCGGGGCGGGGTTGGCGATCGGCGGGTCGGAGACGATGGGGCGCCAGCGCTCGAGGCCCGTGCGGAGGTGCACCGAGCGCTCGCCGAACTCGTCGGTCATCACCACAGGGCGGAGCGAGAAGCCGCCGACGGCCTCGTGGCGGTCGATGGCGAAGCGCAGCGTGCGAAGCCGGGCGGGGCCCTCGGTGAGCGCGGCGATGAAGCGCTCCCAGGAGGGGGGAGCGGCGCCGTCGAGGGAGATGACGCGCGCCCCGCGGCGCAGCCCCATGAGGGCCTCGGGGCTGTCTGCCGCGACGTCCGAGAGGTAGAGGTCCGAGGGCTCGATGCCGGTGCGGGTGGTCATCTCGCCGGTGCCCGCCTCGGGGGCGATCTGCGCGAGGCCCGGGTCGAAGACCTCCAGGTCGACGAGGCCCCCTAACGCCCCCTCGATGGCCCTCGGTCGGAGGAACGCGAGCGGCACCGTGGAGCCGTGCGAGCGCGTGAGGGCGGCCTCGAGGTCGGCCCAGCGCCGCACCGGAGCGCCCCGGTACATGGTCACCACGTCGAAGGTGCGCAGGCCCGCGGTGTCGGCGGGCGAGGGGGCCCGCACCCCGACGACGGGCAGCGGGAAGCCCGGCGAGACGCCCAGGAACCCGGTGGTCACCCGCTCGTTGAAGGGCAGCGCGGTGGTGACCGCCTCGGGGGTGACGCGCACGGTGACGGGCTGCCCGGCGCGCTCGACGTCGAAGCGGAGCGCGTGGCGGGGAGAGCGGGCGATGGCCTCGCGCACCTCCTCGAAGGAGCTCACCGCGGCGCCGTCGATGGCCGTGACGCGGTCGCCCGGGAGGAGCACCCCGGCGGCGGCGTAGCCGGCAGCGACGGTTCCGATGACCGGGGCGGTGAGGTCGCTGCGCCCGAGGAGGGCGACGAAGTAGAGCAGCACCGGGAAGAGCAGGGACATGAGCGGCCCGGCCAGCACGACCACGAAGCGCCGGGCGAGGGGCTGGGCGTGGAAGGCGCGGGGGAGGTCCTCGTGGGGGATCTCGTCGCTCGGGTCTTCGCCGAGCATCTTCACGAAGCCGCCGAAGGGGACGAGGCCGATGCAGTAGTCGGTCTCCCCGTAGCGGATGCCGAAGATGCGCGGCCCAAAGCCGAGCGAGAACTTCAGCACCTTGATGCCGTAAGCCTTCGCCCACGCGAAGTGACCGAGCTCATGCACGAACACGAGGGCGCCGATCAGCGCCAAAAACCTCACCACGTTGCTCAACACAAGCGTCGGCGGGGACGCTAGCACGCGCCCGCGAGAGCTGTGCGATGGTAGGGCGACGATGACGAGCAAGACAGCCAGGCCCACGCACGTCGACGCCTCCGGCGCGGTGCACATGGTGGGGGTGGGAGAGAAGGTCGAGACGGCCCGGCGCGCGGTGGCGAGGGCCCGGGTGCGGATGCTCCCGGAGACCGCGGCGGCGGCGCGATCGGGCGACGGGCCGAAGGGCGACGTGGGCGCCACGGTGCGCCTCGCCGGGATCATGGGGGCCAAGCGCACTCCGGAGGTGATCCCGCTGTGTCACCACGTCGCGCTGACGGGCGTCACCGTGGCGCTGAGCTGGGTGGACGAGGGGGCGGAGATCGTCGTGACGGCGGAGGCATGGGACCGCACCGGGGTGGAGATGGAGGCCATGACGGGCGCGTCGATCGCCGCGCTGGCGCTCTACGACATGGTGAAGGGCCTGGAGCGCGGGGTGGCGATCACCGAGATCGCCCTCCTGGAGAAGTCCGGCGGGCGCACCGGCACGTGGCGTCGGGAGGAGTGAGGCGGTGTTCGAACTGTCGAGCGAGGCGCTCTCCGTAGAGCGGGTGATCGCGGCGGTGTCGCACCCCACGGCGGGGGGCATCGACGTGTTCGTGGGGGTGGTGCGCGACCACAACGAGGGCCGCGCGGTGACGCGCCTCGACTACGAGGCCTACGCGACGATGGCGGTCGCGGAGATGCAGCGCATCGGCGACGAGATCGCCGCGGCGAACCCGGGCGTGCGGCTGGCGGCGCTGCACCGGGTGGGGACGCTGGGCGTCGGCGACGCGGCGGTGGTCTGCGCGGCGAGCGCGGTGCACCGGGGCGAGGCCTTTCGGGCGTGCAAGGCGCTCATCGACGAGATCAAGGCGCGCGTCCCGATCTGGAAGCGGGAGTACGGGCCCGACGGTCCGTACTGGGTCGGGTGGGTCGACGCGCGCTGCCACGACCACGACGAGGGCCACGGTCACGGTCACGGGCATGGGGGCGGCGGGCACGGATGATCGGCGAGCTGCTGATCGTCCTGGTGCTGATGCTGCTCAACGGGGTCTTCGCGGCCGCGGAGATCGCGGTGCTCTCGGTGCGCAAGACGCGCCTCGCGGAGCTCACCGCGGAGGGTCGCCGGGGCGCCGGTGCGGTGCGCTGGCTGCGCGAGGAGCCCGAGAGGTTTCTCGCGACGGTGCAGATCGGGCTCACGGTGATCGGCACGACCGCGGCGGCCTTCGGAGGAGAGTCGCTCGCGCACCACGTCGCCGACGCCCTACGGGGGGTGCCGGGGGTCGGCGCCTACGCCGCGACGCTGGGGCTGGTCGTGGTCATCGCGGGCATCTCGTTTCTTGAGATCGTGGTGGGCGAGCTGGTGCCCAAGTCGCTCGCGCTGCGCATGGCCGAGCGGTACTCGCTGCTGCTGGGGCCCGCGCTGCGGGCGATGGCCTCGGTGGTGAAGCCCCTGGTGTGGGTGCTCACCGGGGCCTCCAACGTGGTGCTCAAGCTCTTCGGGGACAAGACGAGCTTCACCGAGGCGAGGCTCTCTCCCGAGGAGATCCAGGAGCTGGTCGAGGAGGCGGCGCGGGTCGGGTCGCTCGACAAGAACGCGAGCGAGATCGCCTCCCGGGCGATCGACTTCCAGGGGCTGCGCGCCGTGGACGTGATGGTCCCGCGGGCGGTGGTGGTGGCGGTCTCGAAGGACGCGTCGTCGGAGACCCTGGAGCGGATCACCCGCGAGGCGCGCTTCTCCCGGCTGCCGGTGTACGACGGCACCCCGGAGAACATCGTCGGGTACGTGACGCTCCGCGACCTGCTGGGCCCGGCGCTGCGCGGCGATAGCGTCTCGCTGGAGGCGCACCTCCGGCCGATCAAGTTCTCGCCGGGCAACGCCCTGGCCGTGACGCTGCTCAAGGAGCTCCAGTCCGACCGGACCCCGCTGGCGATGCTGGTCGACGAGGTGGGCAACGTCATCGGGCTGGTCACCGTCGAGGACCTCATCGAAGAGCTCGTCGGGGAGATTCTCAGCGAGAACGACCCGGCGCCGATCCAGGTGAAGCGTGAGGACGACGGGAGCTACCTCGTGGTGGGGAGCCTGCCCATGCACGAGGTCAACCGAGCGATCGACTTCGACCTGCCGGAGAGCGAGCGCTACTCGACGCTGGCCGGGCTCTGCATCGTGCTCGCGGGGCACATTCCGCAGACCGGCGAGCTGATCGCGGTCCCCAGCGGCGCGGTGCTGGAGGTGGTCGAGGCGAGCGCTCGGAGGGTGAAGCAGGTGCGGGTGCACCGCCCTGCCGCAGAGGCGCTCTCCTAGCGGAGCTGGGCCTCGGCGGGCGTGAGGGTCGTGAGCGCGAGGGCGTGCACCCGCGTCTTCAGCTCCTCCTCCAGCAGCGCGTACACCTTCCGGTGCCGGGCGACCGGGCCCATTCCCTCGAAGGCCGAGCTGACGACGGTCACCCGGTAGTGCCCGCCGCCGTGCTCCCTGGCGCCGGCGTGGCCCGCGTGGAGGTGCCCCTCGTCCTCGATCTCCAGCCGCTCGGGGCTCAGCCCCTCGGTCAGCTTCGCCCGCAGCAACCCGGTGGTCTCGGTCATTTCGCTGGCGAGCATAGGCCCTCCGCGGTCGAGGTGGCTGGGATATCCTCGGCACCATGGGACGTCCTCTGCTCTTGTCGCTCGGGGTTTCATTTCTCGTCGCCTGCAGCGAAGACCCGCCTTCGGTGCTCGACCCGGACTCGGGTGCCGCGGATGCGGGCGAGCTGTCCGATCTCGGCGTCTCGGACGTCGCAGACGCCGGGGGAGACACCGGGGCGGACGTTCCGAGGGACGTCGCCGCGGACACTGCGAGCGACGCCGAAGTGGACGCGGGTCGGGCGTGCCGCACCGCCGACGACTGCACCGCGCCGGACCTCTGCGAGAACGCCCAGGCCTGCCGCTTCGGGCGCTGCGTGGTGGTGGGCGGGCCGGCGAGCTGTGACGACGCGGTGGCCTGCACCGACGACGCGTGCGACCGGGCGATGGGGCGCTGTACGCACGTCGCCAACGACATGCGCTGCCCGGGCGACAACTTCTGCGCGCTGGGCAGCGGCTGCGTGCGGGAGCTGCCGTGCGAGATCGGCGACGCGACCTGCGCGAGGCTCAACGGCGACCCCTGCACCGGGACCTGGAGCTGTGAGCCAGCGCGGCTGCGCTGCGTGAGGAGCGCGGCGTACAGCTGCGACGACCGCGACACCTGCACCATGGACGTGTGCATGGTGATGGGCACCGCGCCGACCTGCGCGCACCGCGGCCCGGACTACCAGACCGACCCGATGAACTGCGGCACCTGCGGGACGCGCTGCACGGCGGGGATGAACCAGACCGCCGCCTGCGTGATGGGGAGCTGCGCGCTCGCCTGCGCCGCGGGCTTCGTCGACCTCGACCGCATGGCGGCCAATGGCTGCGAGTGCAACGCGATGGAGGCCGACGCGCCGGACCTGATGTTCCGCGACACCAACTGCGACGGCATCGACGGCGACGCGGGCCGCGCGGTGTTCGTCTCGCCCCGAGGCGACGACGCCAACCCCGGCACCATGGCGATGCCCAAGCGCACGCTGCCCGCTGCCATCACGGCGGCCAGCGCCGGAGCGCCCGCGCGCCCGGTGTACGCCGCGGCGGGGCTCTACCTCGGCTCGGTGCAGCTCAGCTCGGGGGTGAGCGTCTACGGCGGCTACGACGACACGATGGGCTGGGCGAGGGCGCGCTCCAACGCGACGGTGATTCAGGGGGACGCGACGGCGGTGCTGGCGCAGAACCTCACGGTCTCCACGGAGCTGCAGCTCGTGACGGTGCAGTCCGCGGCGGCGACGGCGCCGGGAGAGAGCAGCTACGGCGTGCGGGCGCTGAACTCCCTGCTGACGCTGCGCGGCTGCACCATCGTCTCGGGCAGCGGCGCCAACGGAGCCCTCGGCGCGGACGGCGCCGACGGGGCCATCGGGCGCAACGGCACCAGCGGCGGAACGCCCGGCGGAGGCGCGTCGGGCTCGTCGAGCTGCGGCGCGAACGGCGGCCAGGGCGGGGCCTCCGCGAGCGGCGCCAACAACGGCGCGCCGGGCTCGGTGGGGTCGGTCGCTCCCGGCGGTGCGCCCGCGGGCAACGGCGGTGCGGCGGCCGTGCGGACCGGGACCTGCGTGGGCTGCGTGGGCATCTGCGCGGGCTCGGCGGCGGTGAGTCCGCCCAGCGCGGGCGCGGCGAGCGCGGGCTCGGACGGACGGGGAGGGAGCAACGGACGCAGCGCCCCGACGGTGGGCACGGTGCGCAACGACACGGGGATCTACACGGCGCCCGTCGGGCTCCCGGGCACCGACGGCCCCGCGGGTGGCGGCGGCGGCGGCGGCGGCGCAGGACCGGGGGCGGACGTACCAGTTCCCGTTCTCGTGCAACGACCACAACGGCGGCGGCGGCGGGGGCGGCGGCGCTGGCGGGTGCGACGGCGGGGCCGGGCGCGGAGGCTCCGGAGGCGGCGGGTCGTTCGCGGTGATGAGCGTCTCGTCGACGCTGCGCATCGAGGACTGCCAGGCCAACACCGGGCGCGGAGGGCGCGGCGGCGACGGCGGCGACGGCGGCGACGGCGGCTCCGGGGGCAACCCGGGCAGCGGCGGCGGCGCGACCGGCAACGCAGGCAGCGGCGGCGCCGGGGCGCGCGGCGGCAGCGGCGGCGACGCGGGCAGCGGCTCGGGCGCTCCGGGCGGTCCGTCGGTGTGCGTCTACTACCTGGGCGCGGCGCCCATGATCTCCGGGCTCACCTGCATGCGAGGCGGCGGCGGATCAGGCGGCGGCGGAGGTCGCAGCGGCACGCTCGGCGACGCGCCCAACGGAGCCACCGGGCTCTCGGAGGACGTGCGCGCCGGGATGTGATTCGTGGTGTGAGGGGGGGGTTTAGGGCGGAGCGGGGGGAGGCTCCGCCCTAAGGTCGGTCAGCGCTTGATGGTGCGCGCCTTCAGCAGGTCGCCGAGGGTCGCGCCGGTCTTGCCAGGGCCCTTGGTGGAGCGCTGGTAGCCGTCGTAGGCCGCGCGCTCCTCGTCGACGCCGATGGCCCGGATGGAGAGCCGCAGGCGGCCTTCGCCGGTCTCGAGCACCTTGGCGGTGACGGAGCTGCCCTCGGGGAAGTGCTTGCGCAGGTCTGCTCCGCGGGGGATGCCCAGCTCGGACATGGGGATGAGCCCGCGACCGGCCCGGCCGCGCGAGCCCTCGACCTGGACGAAGACCCCGAAGGTCTCGTGGCGGTCGACGGTGGCCTTCACGATGGTTCCGACCGGGAGGGACATCGCCTGCGCGGCGGTGCCGGCGGAGGCCCCTTCGGCGGCGAGCGCGAGGGAGATCTTCTTGGCGCCGCGGTCGACGGAGCGAACCACCACCAGCAGCGCCTGACCCTCGGCGAGCACCTTGGAGGGATGATCGACGCGGCCCGGGAGCTCCGAGACGTGGAGCAGCCCCTCGATGCCGTTGCCGAGGCGCACGAAGGCGCCGAAGTCCGCGAGGCGGGTGACCGCGCCGGCGACCACCCGGCCGACCGGGGCGACGACCTCGATGGCGTCCCAGGGGTCGCCCGAGAGGGCCTTGAGCGACAGGGTGATCTTGGTGTCGCGACCGCTGCCGCGGATCTCCTTCACCTGCACCTCCATCGCGTCGCCGACGTTGACGATGTCGGCGGGGCGGACGTGGGAGTCGTGGGAGAGTTCGCTCGCGGGCACGAGCCCCTCGACGCCGCCGAGGTCGACGAAGGCGCCGAACTCGCGGACGCCCGAGACGGTGCCCTTCACCACGGCGCCCGGGGCGAGGGTGGTCATGAGGCGGTCCATCGCCTCGCGCGACTCGACCTCGAGGTGGGCGCGGCGCGACAGCACGATGCTGCGGCCGCCCTCGCGGACCTCGGTGACCTTGAACTGCAGGGTCTTGCCGATGAAGGTCGTGGGGTCTTGCACGAAGCGGTTGTCGAGCTGCGAGGTCGGGCAGAAGGCCTTCACGCCGTGAAGCTCCACCTCGGCGCCGCCCTTGTTGATGGAGACGACCTTGCCCTCGACGGAGATGCCCTGCTCGCGGGCGAGCTCGAGGGTGGCCACGTCGCCGCCCTTGCCGAGCGTGCGGCCGAGGCGCACCGAGCCGGACTTGCCGTCCATCTCCAGCACGTGGGCGACGAGCTTGTCGCCGACCTTCAGCGTGGGCTGGCCGTCGGGTCCGAGGATCTCCGCACGGTCCATGTACGCCTGACGCTTCTGGTCGAGGTCGACGAAGACGGCGTCGCGGGTGATCTGCACGATGATGGCTTCGACGCGGGCCCCCACCTTCACGGCGGGACCGCTGCGCTTCTGCACGCCTCCGGACTGTTCGAAGAGGGCGGCGAAGTCGTCGGTGGGCTTTGAGGGGTCGCTCATGGGAGCGCCGCTCTTATCACACTCCGGCGATCCCGGAAGTCGGCCGGGCGAGCCATTCCGCCGTCGGCTCGAAGACCCGCGCCTCCGCCTCCCTCGACAGGAACAGGTCGGCGTGGGCGTGAGGGAGCTTCTCGTCGCCCACCTCCAGCAGGGCCTTCAGCTCGGCGCCGGAGTGAAGGTAGGGGGAGCGGGCGGTCTCCGCGGGGACGATCCCGTCCTGGCGCGCCACGACGCAGAGCAGCGGGTTGCCGAGGCCCTCCACCGCCTTCGTGATGTTGGTGCCCTGGAGGGTCAGGTCGCGGTCGAGGATCCATCGGGCGATCTCGCCGTTGATCTGGGGGATCGGGTCTTCGACCGTGGCGATCATCTCCCTCCAGCGGCTCATGTCCGAGCTCTGGGGGTTGAGGTAGATCGACATCAGCGGGGTCTTGAGCAGCAGCGGCAGCGCGAGCTCCGCCATCCTGCGCGTGCCCTTGAAGGGCAGCGCCGCGGCGAGCCAGGGAGAACGGAAGGCCAGCGCCACCAGCGGGTGCACCTGCGCCCAGCGGAGCGGGCCGCCGAAGGCGACGAGCGACCCGAGGCGCTCCCGGTCGCCGAGCACCGCGTGGGCGAGCATGATCGAGGTGCCCAGCGAGCAGCCGATGAGGTCGACCTGCGAGGCCCCGGTGTCGGTGCGGTCGAGCACGTGGGCCACCGCGGCGGTGGTGTCGATGGTGGCGAGCTCGTCGAGGCCCCAGCCGGTCAGCGCGCCGCCGGTGGAGCGGGAGCGGCCCTGCGCGCGGAAGTCGACGCTCCAGACCTCGAAGCCGCGCCACGCGAGGTGGTGCTCCAGCGAGCGCCCGGTCGGGTGGAAGCCGAAGATGAAGGAGTTCATCCCGTAGCCAGGGACGATGAGCACTGGGCGCCGCGGGGCCTCGTCGCCGTGGGGGCGGGGGCGGCGGGCGACGGTCTTGCGGAGCGAGAGCATCCAGCCGTCGCGGTTGGGGGTCGTCTCGTGGGTGATCTCCAGGGCGTCGTCGGTGCTCATGCGAGAGGGATTACCTTCCGTCGCTTACTTGTGCACGTATGCCGCGGCCGCCTCGCCCAGCTCCTTGGAGCGGCGCGTGGCGGTCTCGACCGCGGTGATCAGCGTCGTGCGGAGGCCGCCCGCCTCGAGCGTGTGAAGCCCGGCGATGGCGGTGCCGCCGGGGGAGGTCACCTGGTCCTTGAGCTTGCCGGGGTGCTCGCCGGTCTGCAGCAGGAGCTGCGCGGAGCCCATCACCGTCTGCGCCGCGAGCTCGAGCGCGATGTCGCGGGAGAGGCCGACCTTCACGCCCGCGTCGGCCAGCGCGTCGATGATGAGGAAGATGTACGCCGGTCCGCTGCCCGAGAGCCCGGTGACCGCGTCGAGGTGCACCTCGTCGACCACCACGGTGCGCCCCACGCGGTCGAAGATCTCCTTGGCGACGGCGAGGTCGTGCTCCGTCGCGCTCGACCCGCCGGAGATGGCCGTCGCGCTCTGCCGCACGATGGCCCCGGTGTTGGGCATCGCCCTCACGACGCGCTGGCCGGGCGCGAGCTGCGCCTCCATGGCGGCGGTGCCGATGCCCGCGGCGACGCTGATGACCAGGGCCTCGCGGGGGATGTCCCGGCCGACCTGATCGAGCACCGGGCGCAGCACCTGGGGCTTCACGCAGAGCATCACCACGTCGGCCCCGGCGACGCACTGGGCGTTGTCGTGCGCGGCGGTGATGCCGAGGCGCTCGGCGGTGCGCTCGATGCGGTCCTTGCGGCGGCCCGAGGCGGTGATGTGCGAGGCAGGGACGGCGCCGGAGGCGATGAGCCCTCGGATGAGGGCCTCGGCCATGTTGCCCGCGCCAACGAATGCGAAGCGACGATCGGTGAGCATCGCGCGCAGTGGAACCCCATCCCCAGCGACGGGTCAACGCGCTCGCTCGGAGGGCCTCAGGGGGGCCGCGGCCCCGGATTGGAAGGGCCTCGAGTCGTAGGGGATCTTGATGGTGAATGCGGTGCCCTCTCCCGGGGCGCTGGCGACCGCGACGCTTCCGCCGTGCGCCCGGGCGCAGCTCTGCACGAGGGTCAGCCCGAGCCCCCAGCCCTCCCGCGCTCCTCCCTCGTCGCCGCTGCGCTGGGCGAAGGGCTCGAAAAGGGTCGTGCGATCGGCCTCGCTGATCACCGGACCCTGGTTGCGCACGACGACCTCGGCCCCCTCGTCGAGGCAACGCACCGTGACCTCGATCGGGGTCTCCGGGGAGCCGTATTTCACGGCGTTGGCGCCGAGGTTCCAGAGGGCGCGGTGCAGGGCGTCGGCGCTCCAGGTGCCTCGCACGGGCGCGGCCCCTTGGAGCACGAAGCGGTCTCCGTAGACGTCGGCGAGCTCGCGGCAGACGCCTCGCGCGACCTCGAGGAGGTCACACTCCGCGAGCGTGAGCGGGAGTTCGTGCCCCGCACGGATGCGCAGCACGTCGAGGAGGTCGCGGATCATCACGTCGGCGCGGAGCGCGTTGCGAAGGGCGCGGCCCGGCAGCTCGCGGAGATCGCCGAGCTTGTCCGCCTGCTGGTCGAGGAGGTGGGCGGCCGACCGGATGACGCTCAGCGGGTTGCGGAGGTCGTGCGCCAGCACCGAGATGAAGCGCTCGCGGAGCACCTGGTCGATGCGCAGGTCCTCGACGGTCGCCTTCAGCCTGGCGTGCAGCCGGGCCTGCTCCAGGTGCTGCGTGAGCGGCGCCCCGAAGGACTCCAGCCGCTGCACCTCCTTCAGGGAGAAGGGCCGACGCTCGGTCATGCCGATGTACATCACCCCCAGCAGCGGGTGCCGCGCGGGGAGGCGCACCCCGAGCAGCGAGTGGATGCCGCTCTGCCGCAGCAGCTCGCTCACCTCCATCTCGGTGGTCTCCGCGTCGAGCACCGCCGTGGTCTCGTCCCTGCGGGCGGCGACCTCGGCGACGAAGGAGCCCGAGCCGGGGTCGGTGACGTAGTGCATCAGGGGCTCTTCCACGAGGCCGGCGGAGGCCGCCACCCAGAGCACCTCGCGCTCCTTGTCGTGGAAGAGGATCGCCGCGGTCTGTCCCCCGACCGCCTCCATTGCCAGCTCGAGCACCTCCCGGAGGTGATCCGCGAGCGTGCCCTCTTTCTCGCTGCTGAGCAGCGCGGTGCTGGCGAGCGACTGGAGGCGTCGGAGGTACTGCTTCTCCACCTGCACGTCGTCGAGCAGGTAGTGGGTGACCACCTCGATCGTCGCGCCTGCGTCTTCTCGGAGCGTCGCGTGGAGCCGCGCCAGCTCCGGCGCGTCGACGCTCTCGTCGCCTCCCGGGGCGGTGACCTCCAGGGTCACGCAGGTGCCGAGCAGCATCAGCTCCTCCAGGATGTCGTTGAGCCGATATCCCTCGCGGAGGCGGGCCGAGAGGTGGTTGGTGAGCTGGCGGCGCCGCTCCCCGTGGGGGTCATCCCACCGACCCAGCATGTCAAGGTAGCGGGAGAGCTTGTTGCTCAGTTCGAAGGGCGACAGCCCGCGCGCCGCCGAGGCCGTCTTCGCCTCCTCCTCCCAGCGCTGGAGTATCGCCGCCCTTCGCTGCGTGATGATGCTCGCCACGGTTGCCATCACGACCTCCCGGGTGGCTCGGCGGTGGGTGCTTCAGGCGACATGAGCACATTCATGGTGCCTCCCCGCCCTCCCGCCATGACCCGCAGTCATGGGAGCGGGGGGCCGCCGCCGCTCACGGGACCGACGGGATCTCCCGGAACACCACGATCCCGAGGATGCGCCCGTCCCTGATGCCCTGGAGCGAGATCACCGGGTACTGAGGGAAGCCGTTGCGCACCGGCGTCCAGGTCACCAGTTGCACGTCGGTGGCCGCCTCCGAGACGAGGCGCGCGTAGGGGCCGAGCGCTTCGCCGAGCTCGGCGTCCTGGCCGCTGATGAGGCTCTCGAACTGCACCGCGCATCGCTCCGTCTGGCCGCGCTCGCACTCGACGGTCTGCGCCAGGAGGTGCGCCGCGTCGACGCCCGAGACGATGGCGACGAGGGTTCCGACCGTGAGGAAGAGCCTGACGCCGTCGCCCACCTCGAAGGCGGGCACCGCGAAGGCGGGGGCGCCCGCCGCGGCGCGCTCCACCCCCACCCGGAAGGCCTCGGGCTCGGTCGAGAGCCGCAGCGTTGCCCTGAGAAGGTCGGGGGCGCTGGTGGTGGCGGTCTCGATCGGGCCGAGCACCCTGGGGGTCGGGGTGGGGAGGAGGTCGACCCCATCGGGTGCACCGGTCGCCTCGGCGCAGCCTCCGACGAGCGCCGCCGCCACGACGAGCAGCCGTCCACGGGCCCGGACCGAGTGGGAAGCGCTGGGGATGTGCATGACGGACCTCCGCAACAGGTGCCTCGCGTATGTTCCATGGCATCAGCAGCGCCCATGCCATGCAGATCGGCGCGGCGCGCAGTGTGGCCTCGCGGAGTAAGGGCCCTGGCAGTCGTGCCCCACCGGGCGCCCGCGCACGCATCCACGGCCGGTGAATGGTGGAATTGATCGTCCCCCCCGATAGCTCGGAGCCGTGACATGAGCCTGTCCCTCGAAGACGTTCACTTCATCACAGCCCACATCCCCTCCGGGTCCGTGGGGCAGGGCGCCGCGCTGGAAGGGAGGATCCTGAACGCGGGGCTGCGCATCGTGCGCGAGCACCCCGACGGGTACATGGTGGCCGTGGCCGGGTCGCTCGACTCGCTCGCGTCCCAGGGCTTTCGTGCGCGCCTGCTACGCGACCGCAACCTGCTGGGCCTCGCCTCCGTCACGCTCGATCTCTCCCAGAGCCTCCCGGGGCCTGCGCCCGACCTGATCGTGCCGCCGTCGCTCGTCTCGACGTGGCCCCACTGGATCATCCAGCTCGAAGGCCCGCTCACCGCGTCGTGGCTCGACGCGATCCGCGCCGCGGGCGCCTCGCAGCTTCACCCGATTCCCCCGTACGGCCTCTGGGCGATCCTGCCCGCCGACTCGGTGCCCGTGGTCCGCAGCCTGGGCTTCGTCGCGTGGTGCGAGCGCATGCAGCCCGCCTGGCGGCTCCACCCCTCCGTCGGCGGGGCGAGCGGCGAGCGGCTGCTTCGGGTCCAGGTGCTCCCCGTCGAGGCCGTCGATGAGGTGCTCGGGCTGGTGCGGGAGTCCCGCGACGCCGACGCGGCGAAACCATCGATCGTCGGTCCCGGCTTGATCCAGGCGACGGTCGACCTCTCACGGCTCCCGCGCCTCGCGCAGCATCCCGATGTGTACATGCTCGAGGCCGCTGGCCCCGGCGCGCCCCTGGACGAGCGCTCGGCGGTGATCGTCGCCGGACGGCTCGATGCCGCTCCGCCGCCGGACACGCAGCCCGCCGTGGGCTACCGCGACCTGCTCACCTCGTACTCGCTCGACGGCGGCGGCGTGCTCATCGGCTTCGTCGACTCGGGGATCGACACCAATCACGACCCCACGCTCCACCCCGCCCTCAAGGGCCGAGGGGTGTTCTTCGAGGACCTCACCAGCGGGAGCTTCGCGACCGATGTGAGTGGACACGGGACGCACGTCGCGGGAGCCGCGGTCGGCAACCCCGCGGTCGCAGACACCGACGCCGACGGCTTCCTCTATGGCCTCGGGGTCGCGCCGGGGGCCTCCTTCGGCGGCCTCAATCCCATCAACCGTATGAACCCGAACCCGCCAGACGATCTCGACCGCGTCCGGCGCCTCGGAGCGCGCTCGGTGACGATCGCCAACAACAGCTGGGGCCAGGCCGACGAGGACGGCTCGATGGCGTTCAACCAGGGCTACACCAGCCGATCGAGGACCTACGACCGCGCCGTTCGCGACGCGCTCGACGACGACACGGGGGTGCCGCTGACCATCGTCGCCGCGCTGGGAAACAACGCCCACACGGAGGAGGCCACCGGCACCGTCGCGGCGCCCTGGGAGGCCAAGAACGTCATCAGCGTGGGCGCGACCGTCTCGGGGCGCCTGGGCACCAACCCCCACTCGCCGGACATCCGATCGCTCGCCTTCAAGAGCAGCGTCGGCCCCGCGAAGGACGGGCGCCTGCTGCCCACCGTCGTGGCGCCCGGGATGTACATCACCTCGACGCGCTCGATGTCCGCGTCGTCCACGCTGGTCTCGGTGTTTCCGGGCGACTACGTCATCGCCAGGGGGACCTCGCTCGCTGCGCCGCACGTGAGCGGACTCTGCGCGCTCTACGTCCAGTGGTGGCGTGAGCGCACAGGCGGCGTCGACCCCAGCCCGGCGATGCTCAAGGCGCTCCTTATCAGCGGCGCGGTGGACTGCGCCGGAGGCGTGGCGGGCCCTCCCACCCATTCGACCATCGAGCCGATCCCAAACCGATACCAGGGCTGGGGCCGGGCGAGCCTTCCTACCGTGGTGGTCCAGTCCCCCGGGTCCGATCGAGGCCCGCGGCTCTTCGTCGATCAGGGCGTCGCGTTCGTGGCGACCAACCAGACCTTCACGATGCGTATCTCCGTCGTCAACGGGGGACGGCCCCTGCGGGTGACCCTCGTCTACACCGACGCGCCAGGATCTTCGTCCGCCGCCAGGGCGCTCATCAACAAGCTCTCCTTGGAGGTCGGACGCGAGGACGGATCGGCCCCCTGGCACGGCAACCTTTTCTCCAGCGGATGGACGACCTCGGGCGCGGCCGTCGACGAGGTGAACAACGTCGAGTGCGTCTACCTCCAGGCCGCGGAGGGAACCTACGTGGTGACGGTGGTGGCGACGGCGGTCACCCACAACGCGAGGCTCTCGAGCGACACCAGCCCGTGGCAGGACTTCGCGCTCGTGGTGGAGAACGCGCAGCAGGTCGCGGCGGAGCCGGTGCAGGTGGTGCTGACCCTCGACACCTCGGGCAGCATGGTGACCTCGGGCTTCGACCAGCGGACGCGCCAGGTCGCGCAGCAGTTCATCGACCTCGTTCGCCCCGGCGATCGCATCGGGCTGGTGGACTTCAACTCCGACGCCGCGGTGCGCTACCCCGCGGAGGACGCGACGACCCTCGCGCTCGTCGACGGGCAGGCCATCCTCGACGCGGCGAAGTCGAGGGTCACGGCCCTGGGCTTCGGCGGCTACACCGACACGGCTCGGGCGATCGCGCTAGGGGGTGGCCTCTTCGAGGCCGGCGACCCGAACCGGGCGCTCGTCCTGCTGTCGGACGGCGAGGACCACAAGGGCGGCCGACGCTCGGACACCACGCGTAGCTGGGGCGTCGACGCCGTCGAGGCGCTCGACGGAGACGTGAGGGTCTACACCTGCGCGCTGGGTCCGCTCTCCAGCGGAGCGAACCTCGCAGAGATGGCCGAGAGTTCGGGCGGGCGCTTCTTCTCCGCGCCGACCGTCGACGACCTGGGCGTGGTGTTCGGCTTCATCCGAGGGGCCATCACGCACGACGGGGTCATCGCCAGCGAGTCGTCCTTCGCCTCGTCGAGCCGCGTCGGCGCCTTCGTCGAGGAGGCCGCCACGCGGGCGTGCTTCACCTGCGCGTGGGACGACCTCTCGCTGCGCTTCGCCCCGGACTTGCCCTCGTCGCCCGATGACATCTCCGTGCGGCTCCGGCACCCGAGCGGTCGGCTCGTCCACCCGGACGCCTCCTTCGTGCGCCGCGTCGTCGCGCGGGGCCATGTCGTCTTCGACGTCGCCGATCCCGCCCCCGGGCGCTGGTACGTCGAGGTAACCACCGCGCTCCATGCGCGCTCCCGGTACACCGCGGCGGGCTTCGTCTCCTCGCCCCTCGTCGTCGATGTCAGGACGCCCAGCGCACGGCTCGTCCCGGGTGCGCCGCTCGACATCCTGGTGAGAGCCCGGCTGGAGGGCTCCGCCGTCGAGGCTCTCAGCGCGCGCGCCACGGTCTCCTCGCCGCGCAGCAGCGTCTCTGCGGTGCGCCGTCGCCATGCGCGCGAACTCGACGCGCTGAGGGCGGCGCTCCCTGCGGGCGAGGCCGACGCCGACCCTTCCGCCGCGGCCCTGCTCGAGCTCGATCGACGGCATGGTGGTGAGCTCCTGCGGAGGCGCTCCTCGGCGCTCGCCTTCCGTCCGCACCTTGACGGGCTCAGGGCGCGCGTCGTCACAGGCGCGGCGGGCAGCTACAGTGTGCGGGTGCTGGTGCGGGGTCGCGCCGGAGGTCGCCCCTTCGAGCGGTGGGCGCTGATCAGCGCGGTCGTGGGCTGAGCGGGCTCAGAACGGGGCGTTGGTCGACTTGATGTAGACGCTGTTCCCGGAGCCGAAGACCTTGTCGCACTCGTCCTTGAAGGTCGTCGGCGAGGAGACGGCCAGGGTGAGCGTGGCGCTCCACTGGTACTTGTACGTCTTGGTCGCGGTATCCGAGGGCCAGGTGTAGGAGGGCCCGAGCCCCCAGTACTCCTTGCACTGGGTGAGGTCGTTGTTGGGGTTGGTCACGTACAACAACCCCACCACGGTGGTGTTGTCGTAGATCTCGAACACCCCGATGTCCCACTCCGAGCCGACATCCCCGACGCTGGAGGCCCCATGGTCGATGAGGAAGAACCCCGGCGTCGGCCCCGGCTTCTGGAGCGCCCCCTTCACCGTATTCCCTGTGCTCGACTTCTTGATCTTCGGCATCGATGGTTCCTCGTCTCTTGGTGGGAGCTTCATCCCACTCGCACGCGGCCACGGAGGTGGCCGAGGGCCTCGTCGGTCGACAGGATCGCCGCCCGCTTCATCCACGCGTCCGTCGGCACCAGCGCCGCGAGCCGCGCGACGTCGTCCGTGTTCACCGCGCTCACCGGGTGCCGCCCCACCGCCAGCAGCGCCAGCACCTGCAGCCCCGCCGTAGGGACCGGGCAGGCGAGCGCCTCGCGCATGAGCGTCGTCACCTCTTCGGGCTGCGCCTCCGCGCCGCACGCCAACGCCAGCGCGCGCGCCATGTCCGGCGCCCACCGCCTGCCTGCGGCGCTCCACTCCCGGCACGCCGCCATGGCGAGCTCGCGCGCGGCGCGGGCGTCGCCACCTCGCCACGCCACTGCGGCCTCGGTCAGCGCGGTCATGGCGTAGAGCCCGCCGACGCCCACCGCCCGCACCGACTCAACCAGCGCGAGGTCGGGCGTCGTGGTGCGGTCCAGGCGATAGAGCGCCGCGCGCTCGATCCAGCACGCCCTGGCTTCGAGGTAGGTCAGCCGGGACGCCGCGGCGATGGAGCGGGCCTGCGCCGCGAGCTCCAGCGCCCGCTGGGGGTGGAAGCCCTCCAGCAGCGCCGAGGCCGCCGCCACCATGGAAGAGAGCCGCGAGGCCGGGAGCCTGTCCAGCTCCACGGAAGTGAGGTGCCGTTCGGCGGCCTCGACGTAGAGGCCGCGGCGGTAGAGCGTCCACGCCTCCCAGCTCGCGAAGGCTGCCTCGTCCTGCGGGTCACCCGACGAGGCGGCCCAGGCGCGCAGCGACTCCACGGTCTCCCGCTCCCAGTCGAGCGGACCTGCGCGAGCGGCCTGGGTGCGCACCGCGTGACGCCAACGCTCCAGCGCAGGCTCGGCGAAGCCAGGCAGCGCCGAGGCCTCCTCGAAGGCGCGCGCCGAGGAGCGATGGATCACCACCGCGGCGTGCAGCAGCGCCTCCAGGTCGGCGACGGGGGCGACGTAGCGGGCGCGGGCGAGCTCGTGGAGCGCCCGGTCGATGGCGGCGGGCGTGCCGTCCACCAGGCTCAGCTCGGTCCAGACGGCGAAGAGCTCGCGGAGCACGTCCTGGGGCACCAGCTCGCCGATGCGGTTGGCGGTGAGCCAGGCGTCCGCCAGGGCCGCGAGCCCGCGACCCGTGTGCCCGTCGGAGAGCGATCGGCGCGCCGAGGCGATGGCCTCGACCACCACGTCCGCGAGCCCGCCAGAGCGCCCGGTGGGCAGCGCCCGCATCAGGTGCGCGAGGCGCCCCGGCGTGCCGGGCCGCAGGGTGTCCGCGGTGGCCGCGTGGGCCCACGCCAGGGCGTGCGCCTCGGTGCCGAGCTCCGCCGGGCTCACCCGCGACTCCGGCTGGATCAGCCGGTCGACGGCGGAGCGATCGAGCACGATCCGAGCGCCGTCTCGACGAGCGAAGCCCACCCGCACCCAGGAGTCGATCTCGGCTCGAACCTTCTCGCGCTCGCCGCCGGTGCGAGACCAGAGCACCGACGCGGCGTCCTCGGGGATGTGGAAGATACGGTCCGGCCCGACGATCATCGCTCGGAGCTCGTCGAGGCTCCACGGAGCGCCGTCGCAGGGAGCGAGAGCGCGGACGCACGAGGCGTGGCCCGCCAGGCGGTCGAGCACCTCTCGGGCGTCCCGAGGTCGCTTCGCGGGGTCGCGCTGGATCATCTCCTCGACGAGCTCGAGCACCGCCGCGGGGGCGTCGGTGGCGTAGCTCCCGAGCGGGATCGGGGCGCTGTAGCACCGCGCGAGCATCAACTGGTACGCGTTCTCGCACTCGAAGGGGAGGCGCCCGCTCAGCGCCTCGAAGAGCATCGTGCCCAGCGCGTAGAGGTCCGTGGCCGACGAGAGGACGCCGCGCTCGACCTGCTCCGGGGCCATGTACGCGGGCGTCCCGGCGCGGTCGCCGCCCTTCACCTCGTCGTAGAGCCCGCCCCAGGCCACGCCGAAATCGAGCAGCGTGGGATGACCCTCGTGCACCAGCACGTTGCTTGGCTTGATGTCCTGGTGCACCACGCCTGCGGCGTGGACCCTCGCCAGGATCTCGAGCATCGAGCGGGTGAGCTCGGCGATGTCGCGCCACGCTACGGGCAGCGCGACCCCTGGGAAGGGGGCGCCCTGGATGAGCTCCATCACCAGGTAGCCGTGGCCGCCCTCGCGTCCCTCGTCGAGCAGGCGCACCACGCCCGGCACCTGCACCGCCCTCAGCGACGCGATCTCGCGGCGGGTCTGCGCCTCCTGCGCGACGCCCGTCGGGTCGAGGAGCTTCACCGCGACGTGGTCGCCGGTGATGTGATCGCGCGCCCGCCACACCTCGCCGTTGCCGCCTCGGCCGAGGACGTCGAGCAGCTCGTAGCGCCCGCCCACCTTCGCGGGCATTCGGAGCCACGAGTCCGTCGTTCCGCTGGCCCACCCCATCGCGGGGCGTGATGTTCCGCCCGCCAGCTTTCCATTGTCAATGGAGCGCTGTGGGCCTCGGCGCTACAGCTCCGCGACGATGGCGTAGACGTGCGATCGGGCTCTGCCTCGGCGCTCGAAGCTCACCGTGAGCTGGTCGGCTGCCCGGAGCCTGGCGTAGGCCTCGAGGCAGCGGTCGGGCGACGCGACCTCGACGTCGTTCACCCGGAGGATCACGTCGCCGTCGGCGAAGCCCAGCGAGGAGAGCGGGTCGCCCTGGTGGATGCCGAAGACCCTCACGCCCACGGTGCGCCCGCTGCGTAGCTCAGGGACGATCCTGGTGCGTCGGCCGAGGCCTCCGCGGCCCTCGAGCGCGCCGTCGATCGCGCGCCGCGAGACGACGTAGACGCCGTGTCCGAGAGCGCGGACCCCGCGGGTCGTCGCTCGTCGCTCGGACGCCGGAGGCTCGACCAGGGCAACGGCGGTCGAGGGCGCCGGGGCGGTCGCAGGGAGCGGGACCTCGGCGACGAAGGGGCGCGCCGCTGGGGCGCAGGTCAGCACCCGGGACGACGCGCTCGCCGTAGCGAGCCGGGCCACGGAGTACGAGAGGTGCAGCGAGGTCAGCGTCGCCATCAGCGCGCAGGCGGAGAGCACATGGCTGGCGAGCGAGCTCCGAGGGGGAGGAGGCTCTACGGGGAGGGGCGGATACACCCGGTAGGGGGACGAGGGCGGCGCGTCGCCGGGGGGAGGGGCGTTCATGCAGTGGGCCGAGAGCAGCCCTCGTGCCGACTGTGAATCCAGCGGGTTGCGCTCAGCGAGCCGATGGGGCGGAGGACAATTCGTCAGCGAGCACCCCGGGGGCCAGTGCCTCGCTGGCTAACGAGCCTTCGTCGCTCGCCTCTTGCGGAGGAGCATGATGGCGTCGAAGAGCTGAAGGAACGCGGGCGCGTGGGAGCAGGGCGCTCAGGTCTGACGCTTGCCAGCGCGCATCGGGCTGGGGAAGGGCTCTCGGTTGGCGCCGGGGATGTTCGACGCGTCGGTGTTGCGGGCGAACTCCGTCGAGCCCGATGTCTCGACGAAGGGCCCTCCCGACTCCTCGGGGACCTCCTGGTCGAGCTCGTCGGGGGCCACGTCCTCGGCCGACGTCGCCGACGAGAGGAACTGCTCCGCCAGGTTCTCCGCGAGGTCGTCCCTGGTGTGCGCCGGACCGCTCCCAGGGTCGCGGATGAACGCATTGCCGTCATCCATGCGCTCGCCCACGTGCAACGGCGCGGTCTTCGTCTTCGTCGTCTTCGCTGGCTTCATGGCTTCCTACCTCTCGAGTGATTGTCCACTCCTCAAGCCACTGGGAATCGTACGCCCTGATTCCTCGAAGGTCACCCGCCGCCGTGGTACCCGGTGGGGTGTGTCGCGGCCCCACGTTTTCGCGCTGAGCCTGCTGGCCTTCCTCCCCGCCTGCGCGGGCGGATCGTCCGAACGTCCCTTCGTCGCCCCAGTGGACTCCGGGGCGCTCGACGCGTCGACGCGCGATGTCGCCCCGGCAGACCGCGGCGCCCCCGAGGTGGCCGTCTATCCCGACGTCCCCGCGCTGCCTCGGGACGTCCCCACGGACATCTCGCTCGGGGCCGACGCGGCCTGCTCTCGCAGCAGCGTCGCCGCGCAGGTAGAGCGCCTCCCGGTGGACATCATCTGGATGGTCGACAACTCCATCAGCATGGCGCCCGCGATCGACGAGGTCATCCGAGGGCTCAACACCTTCGCGGCGCTGGTGGGCTCCCGCGGCCTCGACTACCGCGTGGTGATGCTCTCGCTGCGCAACGTCCAGCGAAACGTCACGGTCCCCGAGGGCAGGCGCTACGCCGTGTGCATTCCTCCGCCGCTCGCAGGCGACTCTCGCTGCGGCAACGGCCCTCGCTTCTTCCACTCCTCGGTCGATGTCCGGAGCACCCAGCCCCTGGAGCAGCTCCTCGGGACGCTCGGCCAGACCATGGGCTACACCGCCGCCGACCCGCGTGGCGGCGAAGGCTGGCGGGACTTCCTCCGCCCCTCCGCCACCAAGTCCATCGTGGTCGTCACGGACGATCAGTCCCGCCTCTCGGCCGATCAGTTCGAGACCTTCCGCGGCGGCACCAACCCCAACTCCCGCACCTTCGACCTCCCTCCGGGCCTGCTCGATGCTTCGTGGGAGGGGCTCTTCACGGGGTACTCCTTCAGCGGCATCTACGGCTGGGGCGACGAGAGCAACCCCGCGGTGCGCTGCACCTACCCGGGCGGCTCTTCCCCGTCGGCCTCGGGCTCGGTCTACACCACGCTCGTCAGCCGCCGCGGCGGAGTGCGCGCCCGCATCTGCGACGGGTCCGCCGCGTGGGGGCCCTTCTTCGACCGCATCGCCACCGCCGTCGAGCGCAACAGCCGCATCGCCTGCGACCTCGCCATCCCGGCCCCTCCGGGCGGTTCGGTGCTCGACCCGCGCCTGGTCAACGTGGTGGTGCGAGGCGCCGGCGAGACCCTCATCGGCAAGGTCGCCAACGCCGCGGCCTGCCGCGCCACCGGCGGCTGGTACTACGACAACGAGTCCCGCCCCACGCGGGTCCACCTCTGCCCGGCCTCGTGCGAGCGCGCCAACGCCGAGCTCCGCGCCGGCAGCGCCGCCATCGAGGTGCAGTTCGGCTGCATCACCATCCCGGGCTGAGCTCGCTCGTCAGCGACCGGCGTCGGGGCACACCCAGCCGGTCGGCGAGCAGGTGCATGCGCCCGGAGGACGACCGACGCAGGCGCAGCTCGTGATGGGGATCATCCCTTCGGGGCAGCGCCACGAACCACCGACGCAGTCCGGAGGGACGAGCGCGTCGCCGCACGATCCGCCTGCGGTCCCGGACACGCACGCGGCGGGGCGTCCGACGCACTCCTCGGCGGGAGCGTCGTCCGTCGAGGGGGCGTCCTGGGCCACGGGCACATCGGCCGTGGGCACGTCGGCCGCGGGCACGTCGGCCGTGGGCACGTCGGTCCTGGGCACGTCGGTCCTGGGCACGTCGGCCGTGGGCACGTCGGGCAGGGTGGTGGGACCCACGTCGAGCGCGGCGTCGGGGGATCCCGAGTCCGGGCGGTCGGCGGTGCTCACGTCGGCGGCTGCATCGGGAACGTCCGCGGTGTTGGCCGCGGGCGCGGGGTCGGAGCAGGCGGAGAGGAGGGCGATCAGCGGAAGGGAGCGAAGAAGGATGGGGGAGCGCATGGCCCATGGGTGCCCTCCAGGCGGCGGGGGCGTCAAGCGCTATGGGGTCGCGCGAGGGGTGAGACTGTGCTTTAGAGCGCGCCATGATCGGCACCTCGAACATCGGCAAGTCCTGGGGCGACCGCGTCCTCTTCGAGGGCGTCACGCTCAAGCTCAATTCGGGGTCGCGCTACGGCCTCGTCGGGGCCAACGGCTCGGGCAAGACCACGTTCATGAAGGTCCTGGCGGGGGACGAGCCCCCCACCGAGGGGATGGTCACCACGCCCCGCACCGCCCGCGTCGGCGTGCTGCGGCAGGACCGCTTCATGAACGACAGCGACCGCATCATCGACGTCGCGATGATGGGCGACGAGGTCGTCTGGGGCGCCCTCTCCGAGCAGCGTAGGCTCTCCGACTCGGGCGGCGACCTCGGGCGCATCGCCGACCTCGAGGACGTCGTCCGCGCTCACGACGGCTACACCCTGGAGGCCCGCGCGAGCTTCATCCTGGAGGGCCTCGGGATTCCGGTTCCGCTGCACAAGCAGGAGCTCGCGACGCTCTCCGGCGGCTTCAAGCTCCGGGTGCTGCTCGCCCAGGTGCTGCTCGGCGGCCCCGACGCGCTGCTGCTCGACGAGCCCACCAACCACCTCGACATCCTGTCGATCCGGTGGCTGGAGAAGTTCCTCGCGGCCTACAAGGGCTGCGCGCTCGTCATCAGCCACGACCAGCGCTTCCTCGACAACGTCGCGACCCACATCCTCGACGTCGACTACGGGACCATCACCATCTACACCGGCAACTACTCCGCCTTCGAGGTGGAGAAGCGCCTCGTGCGAGAGCGCATGGAGGCCCAGAAGGAGCGCCAGGAGAAGATCATCGCGGAGAAGCGGGCCTTCGTAGACCGCTTCGGCGCCAAGGCCACCAAGGCCAAGCAGGCCCAGAGCCGGCTGAAGCAGATCGAGAAGATCGAGGTCGTCGAGATCGCGGAGAGCTCGCGTCAGGCGCCGGTGTTCCGCTTCGTTCCGCTGCGGCCGAGCGGCAAGGACGTGCTCACGGTGGTGGGGCTCTCCAAGGCCTACGGCGAGAAGCAGGTGCTGAAGAACGTCTCCGTCGCCGTGCGCCGGGGAGAGCGCCTCGCCATCATCGGCCCCAACGGGCTCGGCAAGTCCACGCTGCTCAAGATCGCGATGGGCCGCCTCGACCCCGACGTGGGCCGCGCGGAGTGGGGCCACGAGGTGCGCCCCGGCTACTTCGCGCAGGACCACCGCGACCTGCTCGACGACGAGACCACCACGCCGCTGAAGTTCATCGAGGCGGCCTGCCCGACGGAGTCGCAGACCTACGTGCGGGGCCAGCTCGGGCGGATGCTCTTCTCCGGCGACGACGCCAGCAAGCGGGTGGCGCGGCTCTCGGGCGGCGAGGCCGCGCGGCTCATCTTCTGCCGGCTGATGGTCGAGAAGCCCAACGTGCTGGTGCTCGACGAGCCGACCAACCACCTCGACCTGGAGAGCATCGCGGCGCTGGTCGAGGGCCTCCGGGCCTTCGAGGGCACGGTGATCTTCGTGTCGCACGACCGGTGGTTCGTCTCGGCGCTGGCGACGCGCATCCTGGAGGTGACCCCCGACGGGATGCGCGACTTCCCGGGCACCTACCCCGAGTACCTCGCCCGCTGCGGCGACGACCACCTCGACGCCGACGCGGTGGTGCTCAAGGCGAAGAAGGTGGCGAAGGACGCTTCTCCTTCGGGGGCTCCGGTGGTGACGGCGCTCTCCTGGGAGGAGAAGAAGAAGCGCCGCAACCGGGTGAAGGACCTGCCGCAGCGGCGCGACAAGGCCCTCGCGGGCATCGAGGCGGCGGAGGCGAGGCGCAAGGCGATCGCGGACCTCTACGCGGGCGAAGGGTTCTACGCGACGGCCACCCGTGAGGAGCTCGCGAAGCTCCAGTCGGAGGACGAGTCCCTCGCGAAGAGCATCGAGTCGCTGATGGCCGAGTGGGAGCAGATCGAGCGCGAGCTCGCTGCCTTCGCCGAGCAGGACCGCGCGGAGGACGCCGCCGCGGGGCGAGGTTGACGATGCGCCGTGGGCCGGTCGTCGCCGCGATCGTGCTGTCGATGTTCATGTCGGCGATGGAGGCCACGGTGGTGGCCACCGCGATGCCCACGGTGGTCGCCGACCTCCACGGCATCGAGCTCTACGGCTGGGTGACGGCCATCTACATGCTGGCCAGCACCGTCACGATCCCGCTCTGGGGCAAGCTCGCCGACCTGCGGGGTCGCCGCCCGGTGATGCTCGCCGGGATGGCCCTCTTCCTCCTCGGCTCGGTGCTCTCCGGGGCCGCCGGGGGGATGGTCGCGCTCATCGCCTTCCGGGGCATCCAGGGCGCCGGAGCGGGGGCGCTACAGCCCGTCGCGCTCACCATCATCGGCGACCTCTTCACCATCGAGGAGCGCGGTCGGATGCAGGGCATCTTCGGCGCCGTCTGGGGCCTCGCGGCCATCTCCGGGCCGCTCCTCGGCGGGCTCATCGTGCACACCCTCGGGTGGCGCTGGGTGTTCTTCGTCAACGTCCCCTTCGGCCTGCTCTCCGCCGCGATGCTCGTGACCTTCTACCGCGACCCCGAGCGCTCCGGCGCACCGGGGCGGCTCGACGTGGCGGGCGCCGCGCTGCTCACCGTCACCGTCCTCGCGCTGCTCGCGGGCGTCGGGGGGCGCTCTCCTGCGGTGGCGCTCCCGATCGCCGTCCTCGGGCTCGCGGCCTTCCTCGCGGTGGAGCGCCGGGCGGCCGAGCCGATGATCCCGCTCTCGCTCTTCCGCGACCCGGTGATCGCGACCGCCAGCGTCGCGGGGGCGCTCATGGGCAGCGTGATGATGGCCTCGCTCACCTACCTCCCGCTGCACGTCCAGGCCGTGCTTCGGGGCACCCCGACGGCCGCCGGCACCGCGGTCGCTCCGATGCTCATCGGGTGGCCCGTGGCGAGCGCCGTCGCGGGTCGGCTGATGGCGCGCACCAGCTACCGGGTGCTCGTCCGCACCGGGCTGGTCGCGGTGGGCGTGGCGACCTTCGCGCTATGGCGGCTGCTCCACGCGGGCGCGGGGACTTCTGCGATGCGCGCCGTGATGCTGGTCTTCGGCGCGGGCATGGGCCTCGCGAACACCGCCCTCATCGTGATGGTTCAGGAGCGCGCGGGCTTCGCGATGAGGGGCGTGGCGACCGCGAGCACGATGTTCTTCCGCACCATTGGCGGGGCGGTGGCGGTGGGAGCGCTCGGGGCGCTGCTCGCGGGGCAGGTGGCGGGCGACGTCCCGGAGGCGGTGCTGCGGGAGATGCTCGGCCCCGAGCACGGGGCGGGCCTCGACCCGGCGGTGCTCCACGCGGCGGGGGGACACCTCGCCGGGGCGATGGTGACGGTCTTCGGGGTGATCGCGGTGCTGGGAGGGCTCGCGGCGCTGACGGGGCCCTTCTTCCCGGCGGTGCAGCGGCACTCGACCAGGCCGAGGGATGTGGTCGCCGCGGAGTGAGAGGGTCAGAGACGGCCGATGACGCAGGCCGCGGGCCGGTCTGCGTAGTAGCGCCGGGCGTAGACGGTGAGGGCGCCGGAGGACGGGCAGGTGAAGCGGGCGAGGGGGCAGGTGCCGCAGGCGTCGTCCTCGCTGTAGCCCATGAGGGTCAGGCTGGGCACGCGCGTCGCGTTGGAGCACTGCGCCGACGAGCCGGGGCAGACGCGCATCATGGGGTCGCCGGTGCACGATCCCACCCGGCCGACGCAGGAGCCCGCGTCCGCGCCACCAGTGCAGCCGAGCGTCACGACCGAGCTCGGGGTGCAGGTGTACGTCTGGGCCAGGATCCAGTTGCACTCGCTGTTGGGCCCTTCAGCGTCCTCGGTGCCGTTGCAGACGTGGGTGAGGCTGGTGCTCGATCCCGTGTCGGGGGTGCCGGTGTCGCGCACGCCGGAGTCGACGGCGCACGCGGTGGCGCTGCGCACCCAGCCGCCGAAGACGCTGCACGACGAGGTGACGCTGGGGCCGCTGGCGGTGCCCCGCTGGCAGGCGCCGTCCAGCGTGCACCAGCCGCAGGCGGGGTTGCTGGTGCAGGCGCCGCACGACCCGACGGCCGCGCAGTTGGCCGGGCACGCGCCGCAGTCGCTGGAGCAGCTGGAGCAGGTCTCCGCGCCGTTGCAGGTGCCGTCGCCGCAGACCGGAGCGCATGCGCCGCAGTCGCGGGAGCAGGTGGAGCAGCTCTCGGTGCTGGCGCAGGCGCCGTCGCCGCAGACCGCAGGGCAGGCGCCGCAGTCGGTGGGGCAGGTGGTGCAGTTCTCGGTGCTGGCGCAGGTGCGATCGCCGCAGGTGGGGGAGCAGGCGCCGCAGTCGGTGGGGCAGGTCATGCAGTTCTCTGCGCCGTTGCAGCGAGCGTCGCCGCACATCGGGGGAGTGCCCACGTCGACGGGCTGGCCGAGGTCGGTCGGGGGGACGCCGACGTCGACCGGGGGGACGCCGAGGTCAACCGGAACCTTGCCGTTGTCCGTGGGAGCGACCCCGTCGTCGGTGGGGGCTACGGGTTGATCGAGGGGAGGGAGGGTGTCGTCGGGGGTGGCGGAGTCGACGGGGGCGGTGGAGTCGCCCTCGGCGCCCGAGTCGAAGGAGGTGATGGGGCCGCCGCCGCCGCGCGCGCTACAGCCCAGAGAAAGAGAAATCAGGACGCCTGCGGTGAGCCAGCGCGAACTCGGATGCATGGAGCTTCTTCCCTCGAACGGTTGAACACCTCCAACCCCAGGGAAGGCTTTCCCGGGGCGGAGCACGCCAGGGGTCGTAACCGACCGCTTCGCATTGTCAAAGCTCCCGACGGAGCGGCTGTGTCGTAGTCAGTCCATCGCTCGCGGGGATGAATGCTTCGCGCGGTCGACGCACACGCCGGTCAGCGCCAGCGGAGGATGCCCAGCACATTGGAGAAGTCGTCGGTCCAGGCCCTGGAGGTCGCGGCGGTGTCGACCCGACGCCATCGTGGGTCGGAGGCGAGCGCGCCCAGGTGCGAGGGCTCGCGCGCCAGCACCACCCAGGTGGTGGGGATCGGTCCGTCGGGGCTCGCGGCGGCGCCTCGGCCCATGAGCGCGGTGAGCCCGGCGTCGCGGGCCAGCGAGGCGACCACTCCGTCGAGCGCGACGTGGCGGTTGGTCACATGGAACGCGATCACCCCGCGGGGGTCGGTGCGAGAGAGGTAGAGCGAGAGGGCCTCGCGGGTGACGAGGTGCGTGGGGATCGCGTCGGAGCTGAAGGCGTCGAGAACGAGCAGCCCGTGCCTCGCGGCGCGGTCGCGGGCGAGGGTGCGGCGCGCGTCGCCGGTGACGACGGTCCACGGGGCGCGGGCGTCGCGGAGCCAGGTGAAGTGGCGTCGCGCGATGCGCTCGACCTCGGGGTCGAGCTCATAGAAGGTCCATCGCTGGGCGGGGCGAGCGTGCGCGAGGAGCATGCCCACGCCGAGGCCTACGACCCCGACGGTGCGGCCGTCGAGCGAGGGTCCGAGGGCGGCCATCACCTGTCCGATGGGGCTCCCCGGGGCGTAGTAGGCGACCGGCTCTCCGCGGCGCTTCTCGGAGAGGTACTGGAGCCCGTGGAGGGTGGTCCCGTGGAGGAAGCGGCGCACGCCGCGCACGTCGTCGACGCGCATCACCCCGTAGAAGGTGCGCGAGGCGTCGACCACCGAGCGGTCGAGGCGACCCGCGGCGAGGATGGCGATGAGCCCCAGGGCGAGGCGCACCCGTCGGCCGATGGCGGCGAACACCAGCACCATCAGCGGCAGCCCGAGGCGCACCAGCGAGGGGGTGCGGGTCATCTCCGGGGCGCGGAAGAGGGCCACCGCGAGGGCGCCCACGGCGAGGGGGACGAGCGCGTCCGCGGCGCTCCAGCGGGGGGGCGGGCGGCGCGGGGTGCGGGGCTCGAGGACGGCGGCGGGGTCGACGCCCATGGCGCGGAGGAAGGCCTCCTCGCGGTCGCGCTTGTCGGGCAGGGGCGGGGCCTCGGGGATGAGCAGCACGGCGAGCGCCATCACCAGCGGGTACTCGGTGACGCGCACGAAGAGGCGCGGCGCGAGGAGGGCGTTGAAGGCCCCGCCGAGGGCTCCGCCGAAGGCGAGCGCGAGCTGGAAGGAGGTGACCGAGCCGGCCAGGGGGCGGGTGCGCGCGAGCTCGCCGTGGAGGATGTACGCGGTCGCGGCGAAGAGGCAGAGGTGCGCCACCGCGAGCGGCAGGCGCGTCGCGACCTGCGGCGCCGTGAAGAGGAACATCATCACCACCAGCGACAGGTACGGGGCCGCCACGCGGGGAGACGGTGCCTCCGGGGCTTGGGCGAAGACCACGATGAAGCTCGCGAGGTAGATCGCCAGCGGCACGACCCAGAGCAGCGGGAAGGATCCGACGTCGGTGGAGAGGTGCGTGGTGACGCCGAGCATCAGGCTCGATGGCACGAAGGCGAGCGCGACGAAGCGCCACCAGACGGCCCGTGGGGTCGGGCGAGCGGGCTCGATCGGGGCGGAGGGCGCGGCGGCGCGGGCGCTCCAGGCGGCGAGCGCGACGAGGGCGACGTAGAGGGCGTAGCCGACGGAGAAGACGCGGGCCTGGGCGGCCAGCGGGAGCAGCGGCTCGAGCACGAGGGGATAGGCGAGGAGCGCCGCGAGGCTGCCGACGTTGCTGGCCGCGAGCAGGGGCCGCGGGTCGGCGCCGGACGCCCGGACGAGCCAGCGCTGCAGCATCGGCGCGCCGGTGGAGAGCAGCACGAAGACGGGGGCGACGCGCAGGGCGAGGGCGACGAGGATCCAGCCGGTGAGGTCGCCGTCCGGCGGCGGCGCAAGGCCCGCGAAGGAGAGCGGGAGCGCGAGGAGCGAGAGGGCGAGCAGCGCGACGTGGAGGGCGGGCTGGGCGCGCTCGCCGACGAGCGAGGGCGCGAGGTGGGCGTAGCCGTAGCCGGCGAGCAGGGCGCACTGGAAGAAGACGACGCAGGTGTTCCAGAGCGCGGGGACGCCGCCGGTGAGGGGGAGCAGGGCGCGCGCGACCATGGGCTGCACCGCGAAGAGCAGCGCCGACCCGAGGAGCGTCGCGAGCGTGTAACGGCGCAGCACCGCTCGTGTCTCCCCCAACACGGGCCTCGACCGCAACGGTGTCGTCGCAGGGATGGCCCTCCTGCCGGGGCGCGGGCGCTTTGCCCCGCCGCGGAGGACATCGGACACTCGGCCACCCCATGCGAGGACCCACCCTTCGTCTCGTCTGCGTCAACGACGTCTACTCGCTCGACAACCTCCCCCGCCTGCGCACGCTGGTCCGTCGGTGCGCGTCCGAGGAGCCCGCCGACATGCTCGTCACCACGCTCGCCGGGGACTTCGTCGCGCCGAGCCTGCTGTCGAGCCTCGACCGCGGCGCGGGGATGATCGACTGCCTCAACGCCATCCCCATCACCCACGTGTGCTTCGGCAACCACGAGCTCGACGTGCCCGCGGAGGCGCTCGCCGACCGGGTGCGCGAGTTTCGCGGCACCTGGCTCAACACCAACGTCCCCGGCTACGTGCCCTCGCTGCCGGCCTCGCAGGTGCTCACGGTGCGGGGCGAGGGGACGCGCCCGGTCAAGGTGGGCCTCGTCGGGGTGCTCACCGAAGACCCGTCGCTCTACCGCCCAGGGGTCTTCGGGGGGCTGCCGATGCTCCCTGCCAACGCCACGGTGCTCGCCGCGGCCAGGGTGCTCGTCGAGGAGGGCGGCTGCGCCTGCGTGCTGGCGCTGACCCACCAGGCCCTCGTCCGAGATCGGGCGCTGGCGCTCTCGCAGGGCGATCCGCCGGTGGCGCTGATCGTCGGCGGTCACGAGCACGAGCCGTACATCGAGCAGCTCGGCAGCGCGTGGCTGGTGAAGGCGGGCACCGACGCGGTCTACGCCGCCGTGGTCGACCTGGCCTGGGGCCCCGTCGCTCCCTCCTCGGGGCCCGACCTGCCCGTGGTCACGGTGCGCCTCGTGCCCCTTCGAGAGCTGCCCGAGGACGAGGCGCTGCGCGAGCTCGTCGACCAGCGCATGGCCCCGGTGCGGGCGCTGCACGTCGCGACGCTGCTGCGGCTGCGACCGGGCGAGGCGCTCTCGTCCGTGGGGACGCGAGTACAACAGACCTCCGTCGGGTCGATGATCGCGACCTGGGTGCGCGACGACCTCGGGGCCGACGCGTGCCTCATCAACGGCGGCGGCATCCGCGGGGCTCGGGAGTACCGCGGCGCGTTCACCTTCGGCGACCTGGAGACCGAGCTGCCCTTCCCCAACGAGGTGGTGGTGGCGACGATGCCGGGGCGGGTGCTTCGCGAGGCGGTGCAGGGCTCGCGCTCGAACGCACCGCGGCCTGCGCCGGGCTACCTCCAGGTCGACGAAGGCCTCGTCGTGGATGCCGACGGACGCATCACCTCCGTGCGGGCGGAGGCCTTCGACGAGGCGCGGGAGTACCGAGTGGCGACGGTGAGGGTGCTCTTCGACGGGATGGACAACGTCGCCGCGCTCCTCCGCTTCGCGCAGGAGCACCCCGAGCGCATCCCCCCGAGGGACAGCGGGAGGGAGCTGAAGATGATCGTGGTCGAGGCCCTCTCCCTCGCGCTCTGGCGGGAGCTCGGCGGCTTCGACCGATGCGACATCAACGGCGACGCGCGGGTGTCCGTCGACGAGCTACGGCAAGCGATCGAGCGGGCGTCGGGGGAGAGCGCCCCGGCGCTGCTGGTGGAAGGCATCCTGCGGGCCCTCGACGCCGACCACGACGGATCGATCTCCGAGGACGAGTCGCGCGCGAGGGCGGTCGCCTGGAATCGCAGCCCCGGCTGAGCGACGCGCTGACGGATCAGCCCAGTGGGCGGAGGTACTCGAACTTCGGCGCCCGCAGGTCTTCTGCCGTCAGCCCGAAGTTGTCGTCCCTTGGGATGAGGTAGATCACGTCGGACTTCACCGAGGCGAAGCTGATCATCCCGATGCAGTTGAGCAGGTGGGCGAAGGTCGCCCGCTTCCAGAGGTCGACCTCGGCGACGTTGCAGGCATGGGCGAAGGCCCGCTCGCTGGGCGTCCCGTGCTGTAGCAGCAGCGAGATGGTGAAGGTCATGTAGCGGTGATCGCCGCGGTAGGGGTCGGCGATGCCCGACGGGGTGCGGCGCGCTCCCTCCAGCGTCGTCATGCCGCCGGACCACATGTTGAAGTCGGAGAGCGCCCGCTGGTCGTCGTCGAAGAAGTCCCAGCACCCGCTGATGGCGTAGCCGAGCCGGCTGGTCAGGAGCTGGGAGACCTCTCGGTAGAGCCTCCACTTGTCCTTCGGGGTCGACCACGCGGGGTGCTGCTCGATGAGCCGCTGGAGCGTCGGCCGCAGCGGGTCGCCGGGGACGAGCTGGAGGCACAGCTCGAGCGCGAAGATGGAGTGGGTGAAGCTCATGGGATCAGCCGCCGCCCCACGATCCGGAGGAGCGGTTCCACGAGCCGCGGCGGTCGAAGGCGACGCCGAGCACGGAGGCCCCGGCGACCACCAGGGGCACCGTGGCGAAGCCCGCGGGCGGGGCGGCGCGGGAGAAGAGCGTCCCCCGACGGGCGGGGTGGTAGCTCCGAGGGATGGCGTTGACCTGCCAGGCGTCGGTGGCCTCCGGGGCGGCGGGCGCCCAGGGGTAGTGGCTCCAGAAGCTCTCGTGCGTGGAGGGGTCGCCGCCGTAGTAGACGCGGCCGTCAGACAGCGGCAGGGAGAAGGCGTCGAGCGCGAGCGAGGACACCGCGATGCCCGCGCGGGTGAGGTCGACCATGTCGTCGTTGAGGTCGTCGAGCTCGGGGAGGCTCGACGCGGTGGCCACGACGTAGAGCAGCCGGTAGACGCCGCCCCCGCGCAGCGCCGCGGCGGAGGGGAGCGAGGCCATGTAGCGGTTGTCGAAGCGGGTCTGGTGGTCGACGGCGTCCGCGAGGCGGTTGCGGTCGAGCACGAAGCAGGGCAGCGCGGGCCGCGGTCGCTCTTCCCGGGCGCGCTGGAACTCCGGCTGGTGATGGGCCACCGCGGCGAGGGTGAGGTGCGCCGGCACGACGCCCAGCGGGTGCGGCCAGTTGGCGATGCCGAAGACCGGCTCGAAGACCTCCGCGGCGCCCGCGGCGAAGGCCACGGACTCCGGGCCCGGGAGGTCGACCACGAGGCCGGCGGCGGGGGTGCGACCGCGGAAGAGGCTGGCCACCGCGACGCCCACGTCGAAGGCGCGGCGCATCGCCGGGGTGACCATCGCGCGGAGCTGCTCGGACAGCGGGACGAAGGCGACGTTCTCCTCGGCGAGGTTGGCCGTGGGCGTGGCGCCAGGCGCCTCGAAGAGCGTGCGGTCGTGGAGGTGGACCCAGGTGTGGGGCGTCGTATCGACGATGAGCGACGAGAGCATCGACGGCACCTGGAGCTGCAGCGCGAAGCCCTCGTAGAGCAGCGCGCGGTCGCGGGCGCCGAGGTTCCACCCATAGAGGCGCTGCGCGGCGAGGGAGGCCTGGAGGCGCTCCTCGGTGTCGGGCTGCACGCTGGCCACGATGCCCACGCCGCAGGCCGCGACGGCCCCGAGCACCCCGGCGCCCACCAGCAGGTTGCGCATCGCAGAGCGGCGCGACATCGCGGCGGCCTCGTCCTGGAGCGCGCGGTTCCACCAGCGGGCGCCGACCAGGCCGGGCTCGGCGATGGCGACGTCGCGCTCGAAGGCGGGCTTGTGCTCGTCGCTCACTCGTCGCCCCCGAAGTCGCGCGTCAGCGTCGCCAGAAACTCATCGGTGAACTCGCCATCCACCCGGATCGAATACTGGAACGCGGGCGCGGCCTCCACCCCATGGAAGTCGAAGTCATTGAACCAGTACACGGGCGCCTCCACGGGGCACCGCTCGCTGCGCTCGGCGTCCCAGAGGTAGAGGGCCTTGCGGCCCGATGGACAGAAGGAGATGAACTGGTCGGGGCTGACCTGCTCCGCCGGGTCGCCGTCGCGGTGCACCGTGCCGTGGTCGTTGCTCTCCAGTCCCATGAGGTTGCACCGCCCGATGTGCTTGAAGGGGAGCGAGCGCACGAAGGCCACGGTCTTCGGCAGCAGCGTCTCGGCGAGCCGGGTGAAGCGCTTGCCTGTCGGGTCGGCCTTGTCGCCCCACCATCGGTTCGGGATCATCTCCACGTAGGCCTTCCACGGGAAGTACACCCCGTGGCGGTACTTGAGCCAGTGCATCTGTCGCCGCGAGAGCGGGTGCTGGCGCTCCTCGCCGAAGGTCTCCTCCCTCCGCTTCGCAGGGTCGATGGACCTCGGGTCGTCGGCCAGGCTTCGAAACACCGCGAAGCCCTCGTCGTCGAGGGACCGGATCACCTCGACGTAGTCCGTGATCGCCTGCGCCTCGGTGCCCGGGGGCATGATCCCCATGGAGCGGTGGCTGCCGCCCGTGTAGTCGACGGGCATCTGGGCGAGCGCGAGGCAGGCCTCCTCATGCAGCGCGGGGAGCGCGGTCATGTCGACGTAGCGATCGAGCGGGATGAACGCCCGCCCCCACAGCCCGCGCAGCCCGGTGCCAGGGACGCCGCGCAGGATGCCTCGGGTGTTGTCGGCCGCGCCTTCCACAGTCGCCGCGATACTGCCATCACACGGGCCACCCATGGGAGCCCGAGTCGCAGTACCCTGCGCGACAATTCCATGGAGCACGGCACCCTCTACGTCGCCCTCTTCGGTGCAGGCACCATCCTCGTGATGCTGGGGGTGCTGCGGATCATCCAGCGCGTGCGCGAGCGCTCGCTCCCGGAGGACCAGCGCGCCAACGCCGCGCGCCGGCTGGTAGCGGTGGGGGAGGTGTTCTCGACCTTCGCGGTGGGCGCCTCGGTGGTGAAGCACAACGTCCACGGCGAGTCGCTGAGCGCCGACCTCGCGTGGACCGCCGCCTTCGCGGCGCTGGGCCTCGCGATGGTGCAGGGCGTCGGCAGCCTCTCCATGCGCACGCTGCTCCGCGCTCATCTCCCCAGGGAGCTCGCGCGGGGCAACGTCGCCGCGGGCCTCGCCGCCGCCTCGCACCTGGTCGCGACGGGCCTGCTCGCCTCCCGCGCGGTCGCCGGTCACAGCCTCTACGCGCTCGGTCTCGCGATGGCCTTCTTCGCGCTCGCGATGGTCACCCACGGGCTCTTCGTCGCCCTCTTCCGGGTGCTCACCACCTACGACGACGCCGAGCAGATCGACGGCGAGAACTTCGCCGCGGCGCTGAGCTACTCCGGGGTCACCATCGCCGTGGCGGTGCTGGTCGCTCGCGGCCTCGAAGGGGACTTCGCCGGGTGGTCGGCCTCGCTGCGCGGCTACGGGGGCGTGGTCGCGTGGTGCCTCGCGCTCTACCCCGTGCGCCAGCTCGTGGTGGAGGGCCTGCTCCTCGGCGCCCGCCCCTCGCTGCGAGGCGGGGCCCTCGACCGCGCCATCGGAACCGACCGCAGCGAAGGGATGGCCGCCCTCGAGGCGACCGCCTACCTCGGCACCGCCCTGGCCATCGCCCGGCTCGCATGAGCGCCGACGAGCGCTACGACCGCTTCGCCGCGCGCCTCACCGCGGGCGCCATCATCACCGACCCCTGGCTCGACGGATCGCCCCGCTTCCGCGCCGACCCGGTGGTGCTCCCCGCGGCGCGCTGGCGAGCGCTCGCCCGCGCCGGGGAGGAGCTCGCCGCGCTCTACGACGAGCTCTGCGCCATCGTGGCCGACGAGCCATCGCTGCTCGAAGACTTCTTCGCCCTCACGCCGGTGCAGCGCGCCCTCTGGCTCACCTCGCAGCCGCTGTGGCACGGCATCGCGAGGGCGGACGTCTTCGTCACCGCCGAGGGCCTCGCGGTCACCGAGCTCAACAGCGACACGCCCACCGGAGAGCCCGAGGCCGTCGAGCTGGGACGCCTCGCCCACGAGGATCATCCCTCGATGGGAGATCCCAACGCGGGGCTGAGAGAGCGCTTCGTGACGATGGTCGAGGCGCTCACCGCCGCGCTGGTCGACGCGCCCTTTCCTCGCGTGGCGGGCATCGTGTATCCGACGGAGTTCACCGAGGACCTCTCCCTGGTGCGCCTCTACCGCCGGTGGCTCACCGATGCGGGCTGGGAGGTGGTGCTGGGCTCGCCGTACAACCTCGGCCGCGACGACGAGGGCCGGGCGACGCTCTTCGACCGGCCGGTGTCGCTGCTGCTACGGCATTACAAGACCGACTGGTGGACCGAGCGGAGCTCCGCGTGGAGCGACGAGACCATCCCCGACTCGGCGCCGTTGAGCGAGGCGCTGGAGGCCGCGCTGGGCGCGAGCGTCGACCGCAAGACCGCGGTGCTCAACCCCTTCGGCTCGGTGCTCCCGCAGAACAAGCGCTCCATGGCCTTCATGTGGGAGCACGTCCACCGCTTCTCCCCGGCGTCGCAGTCGGTGATCGAGCGGATCGTCCCCTTCACATCGCGGCTCGAGGCGCTTCACCCCGAGCAGCTTCGGACGCAGCGCGAGCAGTGGGTGCTGAAGAGCGACTACGGCGCCGAGGGGGACGAGGTGGTGCTGGGCCGCTCGGTGACGCAGGAGGTGTGGGAGAAGAGCCTCTCGCTCGCCCGCCCCGGGCGGTGGATCGCGCAGCGCTACTTCGAGGCCGAGCAGGGCGACGCGGGCGAGACGATCAACTACGGGGTCTACGTGGTGGCGGGGGAGGCGGCGGGGCTGTACCTGCGAGCACAGCCCGGGGCGACGGACGTCCACGCGCTCAGCGTGCCGGTGCTCGTCGCGGAGTGATCGGGCGCGTCGGGTGTCGTCAATCGATACCAGGCAATCAAAGCCCCAAGAGCGGTGTGCTCCATCCGACCACTCGCCGATAGTCCCGACTTTCAATCCCCTCCATCGTAGGTGTGACTGACGCCTCGCATGATCATGGGATGGCCGCGCGCCGTCGCTCGCCGATACCGTCCTTCGTGACGATGTCACCGGGGAAAAAGGTGGTCCATGTGGGAACCAGCGGACCCCGAAAGGAGTCACGTCACACCGTGATGCGAAGAAGCGCCGCTGCTCTCTTGTTCCTCTCGCTGACCCTCGGCCCGACGACGGCCTTCGCGCAGGGGGCGACCGTCGAGTTTCTCGTGGAGCGCTGTCACGCCGGGGACGTGGCCTCGTGCGCCCTCGCCGGGGCGCGCTACCAGCTCGGTCGCAACGCGCCGCAGAACCTCCTCCTCGCCAGGCGAGCTCTACACCCGCGGCTGCGACGGCAACTCGCCGACGGCGTGCGGGCTCCTGGGCGGTCTCTACTCCGAGGGCCGCGGCGTCACCCGCGACGACGCGCGCGCCGTGCTGCTCTTCCGTCGAGGCTGCGCCGGGGGCCACACCTTCTCCTGCGGGCAGCTCGGGCTGATGATGACCGCGGCCCGAGGCACCCCGCGAGACATCCCCGGCGCGGCTCCCTATCTCGAGCGCGGCTGTAGCGTGAACCACAACGGGGCCTGCGAGATCCTCGGTCGCATGCTGCTGCGCGGCATCGGCGTTCCGAGCGATCCGGCGCGAAACCATGCGCTGCTCCAGGCCGCGTGCGCTCGGGGCTCTCAGTCGGCCTGCGTGGCCGACACCGGGGGCACCGTGTTCGCCGCGCCTCCTCCGGTCACCGGGGGCGTCGACTTCGCCGCGCCGCCTCCCGTGGTGGCCGCGACGCCCACCTTCACCGCGCCGCCGCCGGTGGTGGTCGCGACGCCCCGACCGCGGGTCGCGCCGACCCCTCGCACCCGGGTGGTCTACACGGCGCCGCCTCCTCGACCCACGTACACCTATCGTCGGCCGGGAGGAGAGTACGGGTCGGGCTCGTCGTCCCCCTCGACCTCCTCGGTGGCGCTGCTAGGCGGCGAGCTCCGCGCGACGATGTTCTTCGTCGGGTACGAGGTCACGCTGGCCCAGTCCGACAACGCCGGGCGCGCGGGCTTCTTCGGCGCGGGCTTCCGCCTCGCTCGCGGCCCCATCGAGTTCGGCATCGACGCGCGCTACGGCGGCGGGACGCTCGCCCCCTCGGTGGCCCGCCGCTCCGAGTGGGAGGCCTTCGTGCTGGGCGCTGGCCTCGGCGCCAACCTGCTCTCCTGGCCGCGCGCCGACCGGGAGAGCTTCTCGATCATCAACCTCTCCGGCGGGCTCAACACCAGCGTGGCCCTCGCGGACACCAACGGAGGCAGCGCCTTCCGCCTCGGCGGCTACGTGGCCAACACCATCCACGTCTTCTGCTCCATGGGCGTGCGCACGGAGTTCACTGGCTCGCTCGTGAGCGCAGACACCTGAGGCCACTCGCTCTACGTCTCGCTCTACTTCGGCGGCCGCCCGTCGTCGCAGTGCCGCTGAGCCGCTACCGCACCTTCCCCTGACGGACGCGGCGCTCCAGGTCGCGCACGAAGCCCGGCTCGAACACCCCGTCGACTCGCAGCGAGTAGCGGAAGAACGGGTCGGCCAGCACGCCGTGATAGTCCATGTCGTTGAACCAGTAGATCGGCCGGTCGACCACCACGGGCTCCGCGTCGGCGCCGGGCTGGAGGTAGAAGCGCTTGCCCGGGCGCGGCGCGAAGTTGATCGACTGCGCGACGCCGAGCGACTGGCCCGGCTCGGTGTCGCGGTGCAGCGGCGCGTGGTCGTGGGCCTCGACGCCGAAGAGCACGCAGCGCCCGATCTCTCGGAAGGGAAGCGAGCGCACGAAGTCCACGGTCTGGGGGAAGACCGCCAGCGCCTCCTCGGAGAAGGCCTTGCCCGCGCCCGAGTGCTTGTCGTCCCAGCGGTCGTTGGAGAGCAGGTGGTAGCAGGACTTCCAGGGGAAATAGACGCCGTGACGGAGCGTGAGCAGCCGCTGCTGGGCGCGGGTGAAGGCGCGGTCGGTCTCGTCGCCGAAGTCCTCCTCGTGGCGGCGCGAGCGGTCGATCGCGTCCGGGTCGTCGCCCAGCGAGACGAAGTCCTCGAAGTCCTGGTCGCTCATCGCCCGGATGGCCTCCATCGCGTCGCGGTGGCCGTCGTCCATCATCCACGGCGCCACCACGCCCATCCATTTCAGGGTCGCTCCAGTGCCCTCGGTCTCGACCTGCGAGAGCCCCAGGGTGAGCTCCCGGTCGAGGGCCCCGAAGCACGACGTGTCGATCACCTCGCTCAGGTCGACGAAGGGAGCGCCCCAGATGCCCCACGGTCGGGCGCTCACGGCGAGGGCTCCGCGTCGAGGCGCGAGGCGACCCAGCGGTCGAAGGCGCGCGTGCCGTCCTCGCTGGTGGCGTAGACCCCTCCCTCCCAGCGAGAGGCCATCCCGAGCTGCTGGCGCTCGCAGACGGCGCGGTCCTCGGCGTTGGTGCGGTCCCAGAAGGCGAAGACCTCGTCGAGCCCGGCGTCGTCGGGGGTCGCGCGGTGCACGAAGACCTCCCCCACCACGCGGGTGCGGCCGGGAGCGAGCGGGTGAAGTCGATACATGAGCAGGTAATCCGGCTGCAGGCTGGTGAGCAGGTTGGGGGCGATCCAGGCGTCGTGCACGAGCCTGCGGAGGGAGGCCGGGACGATGGGGCGTCGCCCACGGAGGAGCCCGGTGGTGGAGACGGTCTCGACCTCGTCGCGGAGGGACATCACCCCGCCGAGCCAGCCGTCGGCCTCGACGAGGCTGTGCGAGTCCCGCCACGGGGTGAGCGCCTCGAGGCCCGGGTGCACCGTCGGGAAGTGATGGGACTCCTGGAAGTTCTCCACCAGCAGCTTCCAGTTGGCGTCGACCTCCCAGGAGAGGCGTCGGGCGCGGCGCAGCGAGGCGAGCTCCAGCGAGGCGAGCCACGGAGGCAGCGACGGCGCCGAGGAGGGGAGCGTGGGGTATGCGAAGAGGCTGGTGAGAAGCGGGGCGACGTGGCCCGCGCGAAGGCCGTGATCGGCGTGGTCGAGCCCGTCGGGGGCGCCCGGGGCGCGAAGCAGCGAGCCCGCGAGGTCGTAGCGCCACGAGTGGTAGGGGCAGGAGATCTGGAGCGACGAGAGGGTGCCCTGGTCGCCTTCGAGCAGGGCCACGCCTCGGTGGCGGCACACGTCCCTGAGCAGGTGGAGCGAGAGGCCCGCGTCGCGCGCCACGACGAGGCGGTCGTCGGGCATGGGGACGCGCACCCAGGCTCCGGGGCGGCCCAGGTCGTCGGCGCTGGCGGCGGCGAAGCCATGGGCGCGGAAGAGCAGGTCGAGCTCGCGGGCGAAGCGCGAAGGGTCGGTGTAGGCCTCGCGGGGGAAGGGGGAGAGCATCAGAACCAGAGCTCCCAGATGCCAGGGTCGACCTCGACGCCGTGCGCGGTGATGGAGATGCGGTCGAGCCTACCCCTGAAGGAGCGGATCTGGTGGAGGCGATAGGAGCTCAGCAGCACGGCGTCTCCTGCGCCCGAGAGGACGTCCCTCCTGGGGGATCGCAGCGCCGCGGAGGAGGGCTCGTCGCGGCCGTCCCAGCAGGCGTCCCAGAGGCGCAGCGCGCCGCCCTTCGAGGGGGGCTGGAGCATGACCACCAGGGAGAGCGCGTCGCGCTGCCGGGAGAGGTGCTCCGGGGCGAGGCCCTCGACGTCCCAGTGCGGAACACCACCGCGGCGGGCGACCTTCGAGCCTGCGGGGAAGACATGGACCCCCGGTCCGCCGAAGCCGCGTCGGGCTCTCACCCGGGCCCCGACGAGCTGCGCGAAGAGCGCCCGGGTGGCTGACTGGGCGCCAGGGAGCACCGACTCCACCAGCGCGTCGGAGGCCGCGCAGCGGGCGAAATACTCTGCCGCCCGGCCCGTCTCCAGGTGCGTGTAGAACGCGCTCCCCAGGGAGAACTGCTCTCCGCCGAAGTCGGAGGTCCAGCGCTCCCGGGCGGAGAGTACGGCTCCGGCCATGGCGGCAGCGTCGCTCGCGGACCACGCCGAGCGCAGCGCCACGGCGCAGCCATCCTCGAGGTGGCCGCGCAGCGCAGGGCGCTCCGCCGAGGACCACGCGGTGGCGGCGATCTCGACGACGTCGGGGATGGGAGGAGGGGGTGCCGGTCACGCCGGTGATGGTCGCGGCGCTCATCGGACCCTCGTAGCAGAGGGCGTCGATCATGGTGCCCGTGGCCGTGTTGATCAGCGCGACGCCGTCGGGGGCGCCGTTCTGGAGCGAGTCGTTGGCGATGCTGAAGCGCGCCACGCCGGCCGGGACCATCACCCCGGAGTTGGCCACCACGGCGTAGGCGCCGGGGGCGAGGGTGCCGGAGAGGGCGACGCGGGCGTACTCGCGGCTGGTCGATCCGTTGACCATGACCAGCACCACCGTGGAGAGGTCCGCGGGGGTGAGGGCGCCGTTGTAGATCTCCACGAACTCGCCGCTGTCCGAGCCCACCTGGTCGTAGTCGACCTCGTTGATCACCAGGCTCCCGATGGGGGCCTCGGTCACCTGCACCATCGCGGTGCGGGTGTCGGCGCCGAGCGTAGCGGTCACCGTCGCCATGGCGGCCGCGGCGCCGCCGGTGAACACCACCTCGGCGCTGAGCGCGTCGGCGGGGACGAGCACCATCGCGGGGATGGTCCCGCCCGTGGTGGTGGCGAGCGTGACGGAGGTTCCGCCCGCGGGGGCGGGCAGGTCGAGGGTCACCGTGAGGGTGGTCGTGGTGCCCGGACCGACGGTGCTCATGGCGGGCGTGAGGCTCGCCAGCCGGGGCGCCTCGGTCGCGCCGATGACCCGCACCTGCGCCGTGCGGACGGAGGTGCCGAGCGTCGCGGTGAGGGTGTACGGCGTCGCCGAGGCGGTCACGCCCATCACCGGGACCACCGCGCGCGTGCTGCCCGCGGGGATCACCACGTCGGCCACCACGAGGCCCGGGTCGCTGGAGCTCATGGTGACGGTGGTGGCGGTCGCCACGGCGCGGGTGAGCTGCACCGCGAGCGCCGTCGGGAGGGTCGGGCCCGCCGCGCCGACGCGTGCGAACACGGTGCCGGCCGGGAAGGCCGCGAGCTGCGCCGCGCCCGCGACGAGGTCATCGGCGGAGCGCGGGTTGAGCTTGGAGTTGGAGCGCGAGAGGAAGAGCACCCCCGTGATGGAGGCGAAGCGCTCGTCCATCACCGGGAAGGGCGCGGTCACGTAGAAGCCGTCGTCTACGCGCAGCCCGCCGGTGACCTCGAACTCGTTGGTTGGGGCCGTCTCTCCGCCCGCCGGAGCGGGGGAGGGGTTGGTCACGACCACGTCGGAGACGCGCACCACCACGCCCTCGAGGGCCGCCGCGCGAGCGCCGCCGGTGGTGACCTCCGCGGGCGTCGCCGTCACCGGCGGAGGCAGCGCCACGCCCCGGGCGGTGGTCGTGACGGTGGCGCCGGAGAGCTGGATCTGCCCGAAGAAGTCGGCGATGAGCGCGTTGCCGAGGGTGACCCGGTCGCCCGCGACGACCATCGGCGCGGTGCCGGTGAAGACGAAGATGCCGGAGTTCTCCGGGGCGGTGTACGCCGGGTCGCCGGGGGCGACCTGCACATAGAACCCGTTGCGGTTGACGGCCGTGACCACGGGGCCGGTGACGGTGACGCGCGATCCCATGGCGACCATCGCCGACTTGATGGCGTAGACGGTGGCGGGGCAGGCGGCGCCGCTGGGGTTGGCCGCGTCGGGGCAGGCGTCGCAGAGGTCGCCGCGGCCGTCCATGTCGCGGTCGGACTGGTCGGCGTTGCGCGCGTCGGGGCAGTTGTCGCGCTCGTTGACGGTGCCGTCGCCGTCGCGGTCGTTGGGGTCGGGCGCCGAGCACGAGGTGGTGTCGGGGTTGAGCGGGCAGGGGTCGCAGGCGTCGCCCACGCCGTCGCGGTCGGTGTCGCCCTGCGCGCCGTTGTCCACCGGGCGGATGGGGTTGAACACCCGGGGGCAGTCGTCCATGGCGTTGGGGACGCCGTCGCCGTCCATGTCCATGGCGCTGGAGACGCCGGAGTAGCGGGTCGACCCGCTCACCACGGGGTTGGGCAGCGAGCCCATGGCGTTGCGCTCCGGGAGGCACGACGGCTCGTTCATCGGCTCGCCGCAGAAGAAGAGGGGGTAGCGCCCGGAGTTGGCGCTGGAGAGCGCCGGGAGGCCTCGGCCGCCGAGGTCGCGGGAGACGCAGACGCGCTTGTTGACGCCGCAGACGTCGAGCGGGTCGCACATCGCCCCGCCCGGGAGCGCCGACACCAGGGTGGCGTCGCCGTAGAGGGCCGAGCCGCCGCGCATCACCAGGGTGACGTCGCCGGGGGCGGCGTCGATGACCGCGCGGTGGTCGCGGTGCATGGCGCCGTTGAAGATCGCGAGGTCGGCCACGCGCCCGGTGGCGATCACCCCGACGGCGTCGTCGACCGCGAGGGCGGCCGCGGCGTCGCGGGTGGCCATGAGCCAGATGGCCTCGTCGGTGAAGAAGTCGCCGTAGAAGTTGGCGTCGAGGGAGTCGGCGCAGCGCATCTCGCGGAGCATGTTCATCGAGCCGCTGATGATCCAGTCGGAGCCGAGGGCGATGGGCACCCCGAGGCGGGCGTACTCGGTGACGTGCGCGGTGTCGCCGTAGAGCGTCACGTTGGAGCGCGGCGACCAGATGAGCGCCACGCCCTCGGTGGCCATCTCGGAGATGTCCGGGGGCAGGAGCCCGACGCCGTGCACGAAGGCGCTCTGCGGCTGCACGAGGTCGGTGGCCCCGGTGCGCATGCAGAGGAACTCGTTGCGCGCCTCGACGCCGATGCCCTCGGCGACGTGCGGGGTGTACGCGTCGGCGCGGGCGATCTCCGCTGCGGTGTCGACGGAGGGGTAGCCGCACCCGGTGGCCAGAAGCGCGCCGCTGGAGTCGCCGAGCGGGAAGGTCTCGTAGCGCACCACCGGCTGGCCGAGGCCGTCCATGGTCCCCCGGTCGAGGTTGCGGAGGAAACCCGCGACGCCGCCCGAACCGTTGACCGAGGTGGCGCCGCCGAGGACGAAGCGCAGCTCGCCCCAGGCGACCTGGTCGTTGCTCGCGCTGCCCGCGGAGGAGAGCCGGGTGTGCCCGCGGCCACCGCGGCGCCAGTCGTGGCGGTGTTCGTAGCGCTCGGCGGTGCGGGTGTACGGGGCGTTCTGCGCGAAGGTGAGGTGGTCGTGGGCGTTGATGAGCCCGGGCGAGACCACGCCGTCGGGGCAGACCACCCTGGTCGCGGCGGCCGCGCCCTCGGCGGCGCTGCAGTCACAGCCCACGCAGCGGATGATCCCCGCCGCGTCGACCAGCACCTGGCCGCCGCGGAAGACCTCCCCCGGGGTGAGCACGTCGCCGGTGATCAGCGTGCCCGCGGTGCCCGCGGTGACGCTGCAGGTGCCCGCGGCGAGGGGAGGGAGCGAGTTGCCGGGGCAGGTGGTGATGCGAGGGCCGCGCGCGGGACCGCCCCCGTCGGGGACGTCCGTCGAGGGCGCGTCGGTCGGCGGCGCATCAGGGAGGGCACCATCCGCGACGGGCGTGTCCGAGACGGAGCCGTCGGCGGTGATGGAGCCGTCGGGGAGGGGATTCGCGATCGGGTCGCTCGAGCACGCCGCGAGGGTGATGAGCACGAGGGAGAGCGGACGAATAGGGCGCATCGGGACTGTGTGGCCTCCGGCCGTGGGGCGGGGGAAGAGAGGCGCGCACGCTAGCACCGACGCGCCGCCGGGGGAGGCGCGACTCGCACCCTCCCACGGGCGTCGTCAGCGCGAGGCCGACCCGGACGCCGCGTTCGCGCGACGCTTGAGCCCGCGCTGCTTCTTCCGGCTCCGCTTCTCGTCCGTGGGCTTCGCGTCGCCGCGGTGTAGCAGCCTTGCGACCTCCTCGTGAGCGCGCTCCTCGGCGTAGCCGTAGGCCTTCACGACGCGGGCGCGGAGCTCGTCGAAGCGGCCCTTCACCGACTCCACGTCCTCCTCGCTCAGCTTCTCGAAGACCGTGCGCGCTCGCGTCTTCAGCGAGTCCCACTCGCGCGTGAAGCGCTCCTTCACCTCGTCGACGACCGCCTCCACGCCCTTGTGCTCGGCCGTGTGTCCTGTGGGCTGTTGCTGCTGTGTGCTCAATGGGTCCTCCGCATCTCTGGGGGCGGTGTTTCGCCTCCGCCCACTCGCAGAGCACACACGGTGCCGCGGCCTCAACGCCGGGTCGGACGCGCGACCACTGAGGCGAAGTACCTCAGGCGGGCAGCGAACCTGTGGCGTGAGCGCCCACCGTGCGCCGCACGGCGCAACGACGCGCGGCCTGATCCACCGAGGGAGGGCAAGGCGGCACGAAGGTTGAGAGCAGGGCTGCATCCCGTAGGAGGGACACGACTCATGAAGACGCTTACTCGATTGATGATGTTCGCCTCGCTCGCGCTCGTCGGCTGCGGCGGCACCGCGGCGTCGACGGCGCGCATGGGCGCGACGCAGGCGGCGATCCGCTCCGCCGGCGAAGTGGGCGCGGAGCGAGAGCCCACCGCCGCGCTCCACCTGCAGTACGCCAGGGAGCAGTTCACCCAGGCCGAGCAGCTCTCTCGCAGCGGCGAGGGCGAGCGGGCCGAGCGGGTGCTCGCTCGCGCCGAGGCCGACGCCGAGCTGGCCCTGGCGCTCTCCCGTCGCTCCGCCTCCATCTCCGCCGCGGGGCAGGCCGCCAGCGAGGTGCGAGAGGCGCGGTCGCGCCCCACGCCGACGTCCACGCCGACGCCGCCAGCCGCCCCGCCGACCGCCCCGCAGCCCACGCCTTAGCGCAACCGGAGCCTCTGGAGAATCACCATGAAGTACATCGCATTGACCACCGTGCTCGGCATCGCCTACCTCTCGGGTTGCGCCTCTACGTCCGCCCCGCCGCGGGAGCTCGTCGAGGCCCGCGCCGCGTTCAGCCGCGCCAGCCAGGGGCCCGCGGCGCGCCTCGCCCTCGTCGACCTCCACAACGCGCAGGGTGAGCTCGAGCGCGCAGAGCGAAGCTTCACCGAGGCCCCCGGCTCGGATGTCACCCGCGACCTCTCCTACGTGGCGCTGCGCCGCGCGCAGACCGTCGAGGCGCGCGGCGACACGCTCCAGGCCGACCAGGAGCGGGAGCGGGCCGAGCAGGAGCGCGCCGCCCTCACCGGGCAGCAGCTCACCCAGACGCAGACGGCCCTGCAGCGATCGCAGCAGCAGCTCCAGAACACCCAGCAGACCGTCGCGCTGACGCAGACCCAGCTCGCCGCCGAGAGGCAGCGTCGCATGGAGGCCGAGCGCCAGGCGGCCGCCGCGCTGGAGAGCCTCCGTCGCGTCGCGGCGGTGCGCGAGGAGCAGCGAGGCACCATCATCACCCTCTCGGGCGAGGTGCTCTTCGCCACGGGTGAGTCCGCGCTCCTCCCCATCGCCCAGCAGCGGCTCGACCAGGTGGCCCGGGCGCTCATCGACCAGGGCGCCCGGCACCTCGTCGTCGAGGGGCACACCGACTCGCGCGGCTCGCCCGCCGCCAACCAGCAGCTCTCGCTCGCTCGCGCCCAGTCGGTGCGCGCCTACCTCATCAGCCGGGGCATACCCGAGGGCCAGATCGAGGCGAGCGGCCTCGGCCCGTCGCGGCCGGTGGCTCCCAACGAAACCGCCGAGGGCCGGGCCAACAATCGCCGCGTGGAGATCGTGGTCTCCCCCGCAGCCGGCGTCGCCCGCTAGCGCGCTCGTCGGGGCGGGCGCCTCGCGGGAGATCGGCTATGGTCGATCGCACCCCCGGACAATGGCCCTGTTCAGCGAACGACTCGCGCGCCTCTCCCTCCACCTCCGCGGCTGGCGCAGCCGCTCGGTCGACACCTGCACCGGAGCCCTCCACTGGGTCGAGACGCCCGGCGGCGGCGCGCTCCCGACCACGGTCGTACTTCACGGCTACAACTCCTCCGCGGGCTACAACGCCCCGCTGCTCCAGGCGTTGCGGCCGCACGTCCGCCGGGTGATCGCCCCCGATCTCCCCGCCCACGGCTTCAGTCACGCGCCGTCCCACCTCGACGGAACCCTCCTCTACCAGGGCCTTCGCGACGCCCTCGACCATGCGCTCGACGGCCCGGTCATGCTGGTGGGCAGCTCCATGGGCGCCGCCCTCGCGCTCCGCTACGCCGTCGACCGCCCCTCGCGGGTGATGGGCCTCGCGCTCGTCTCTCCCGGCGGCGCTCCGCTCTCGGCCTCGGAGCTCGCTGCGCTGCAGCGCACCTTCACGCTTCGCACGCACGCCGAGGCCGAGGACTTCATCGACCGGCTGCTGGTGCGCCGCACCGCCCTCCGACCCATCGCGGCGGCCAGCCTGCGACGGGGCTTCGCCCGCCCCGCGCTGCGTCGGCTCCTCGCGGGCGTCGGCCCGGCGAACTACCTCACCGTCGACGAGCTTCGCGCCCTCACCATGCCCGTGCTGCTGCTCTGGGGCGCCGAGGAGCGGGTGCTGCCATCGACGGGGCTGGACTTCTTCCGGGAGCACCTTCCACCGCACGCTCGCATCGAGGTGGTCGCCGGGGTCGGTCACAGCCCTCAGGTGGACGACTGCGACGGCACCGTGCGGCGGCTGCTGGCCTTCCTGCGCGAGACCGCGGGCTGAGGGCCTACGCCAGCAGCGCGAGCAGGTCGTCGCGGGTGAGCGCCGCGCTCGGGTCGCCGCCCGACAGCGCGGCCTCGGCGAGCGCCCGCTTTCGTGACTGAAGCGCCACGATGCGCTCCTCGACGGTGTCGCTCGCCACGATGCGGTAGATGGTCACGGGGCGCTGCTGGCCGATGCGGTGGGCGCGGTCGGCGGCCTGGTCCTCGACGGCGGGGTTCCACCACGGGTCGAGCAGGAAGACGTGATCCGCCGCGGTGAGGTTGATGCCCGTGCCGCCCGCCTTGAGCGACACCAGCATCACCGGGGCTCCGCCCTCCGACTGGAAGCGCCCCACCACCTCGGCCCGGTCGCGCGTGGCCCCGTCGAGCCTCGTGAAGCCGATGCCCGCGGCCTGGAGGTGCGGCTCCACCCGGTCGAGCAGCGAGGTCCACTGCGAGAACACCAGGGCCTTGTGTCCGTCCGCCGCCGCGGACTCCAGAGCGTCCACGAGGCAGGTCACCTTCGACGACGAGTCAGCGCTCTGCCCCGGAACCAGCCCGCTGTGACACGCCGCCTGCCTCAGCCGCAGCAGCGCCTCGAGCGCCAGCAGCGTGCTCCCGCCCTCGCGCAGCGCCTCCACCACGTCGCGCTGCGAGGCCGCCCTCACGGCGTCGTAGACCTCGCGCTCGCGCTCGTCGAGGTCGCAGTGGAGCACCGCCTCCGTCCTCGGCGGAAGCTCCGGCGCCACCTCCCTCTTCAAGCGTCTCAGCAGGAAGGTTCCCACCCGCTGTCGCAACCTCGCCATGGCGGTGCCGTCGCCCTCCGCGGCGGGCTTCGCGTAGCGCTCGTCGAAGTCGCTCCGCCCCCCGAGCAGCCCAGGGTTGGCGAAGTGCATCAGGCTCCAGAGCTCCTCGAGGCGGTTCTCGACGGGCGTGCCCGAGAGCGCCACGCGGAAGCTCCCCGCGAAGCTGGTAGGCGGCGCGGGCGGCCTGGCTGTCGGGGTTCTTGATGGCCTGCGCCTCGTCGAGCACGACCGCGTCCCAGGGCTCCTTGGAGAGCGCCCCGGCGTCCAGGCGAAGCACCGCGTAGGTGGTGAGCGTGACGTCCGCGCGACGATCGATGGCTCGACCCGCGCCGTGATAGACCGCGATCGAGAGCCCCGGACGAAAGCGCTTCACCTCGTCGGCCCAGTTGTGAAGCACGCTCCTGGGCGCCACCACCAGAGAGCGTCCCGCAGCGCGCAGAGCGTCTGGAGCGTCTTGCCGAGGCCCATGTCGTCGGCCAGCACCGCGCCGAGCTCGGCGTCGCGGAGGAAGCACAGCCAGTCCACGCCCCGACGCTGGTAGGGCCGCAGCGTCGCCGTCAGGTCCGCCGGGAGCGCCGCCGGGGGGATCGCCTCGAAGCCCTCCGCCAGCGCCCGCAGCCCCTGGAGCTTCGGCGGAGCGGGCGTCTCCAGGGCCTCGCAGAGCTGGGCCAGCGCGGGCAGCGCGGCGCGCGTCACCTCGCCGTCGTCGTCTCTCGCGGCGAGCAGGTCGGCCACCCGGTGACCGTGCGCCCGCAGCCACTCGACCGGCAGCGGCGCCCAGGTCCCATCGGTGAGCGGGACCACGTCCAGGCCCTCGCGCCACGCCTGCATCACCGTCGCCGCGTCGGCCTGCCTCGGCGTCGCTCCCGCGTCCTCGCCGTCGCCAGGGAGCTCGAAGGAGAGGTCGAAGCCCGTGTCCCTCACCGTGAGCTTCGGGGCGACCGCGACGGTGCCGAAGAGCGACGCCGTGGCGCTCCCTCCCTCTGGCGACCACGCCTTCAGCTTCGCCAGAAAGCGCGCCGCGTCCGCGCCTCGGTACGCCGTGCGCACGCCCGGAACCAGCCCCAGCTCGTCGCGCAGCCGGTGCACCTCGCGCACCTCCGCGCCTTCGTCCCTCAGCGGGAGGCCGCCCCGGAGGTGCACCATGCGACCGTCCTCGATGCGAGCGATCGGAGGGTCGCCGTAGGTGAGCGACGGGGTCACCGAGAGCGCGTGCGAGAGCAGCGTGACGTCCATGGTGATGCGCGGTCGCAGTCCCTTCACCAGCGTCGGGAGGCGCTTCGTGCGCAGCTCCACGGGGAGCCTTGCGGAGAGCTCGGGGACGGTCTTCAGCACCAGCTCGGAGACCTCGGCCGCGGCGAACACCCGGGTGCGTGGGAGCTTCTCCAGCAGCGGTCCGGTGAGGTCGGTCGCCCCCATCGGGCGGAGCACCCCGCCCGCCTCGGCGACCCCCGGCGACACCACCGCGGTCACCGCAGGGTCGCGCTCGATGCGCAGCGCGAAGCCCCTGGGGTGCTCCTCGACCCACGCCTTCGGAAGCACCTCCTCGGTGGAGACCTTCACCGCCCGACCGTCGAGGCCCACGTCCTCGCAGGACGAGAGGGCGGACAGCAGCGCCGGGAGGTCCTGCGCGGCCACGAGCCCGCCGCGCTTCAGGTCGCACAGCCGGTCGACGGCGAGGTCGGCGTCGCTGGTCGAGATGGCCACCCCGGCCTCCGAGAGCGCCCCCTCCAGCGCCCGCTCGTCCCCGCCCGGACCTGTGATGTAGCGGGCCACCCGCAGCCCCTCGCGCGACGCGGTCAACGCGTAACGCAGCCGCGATTGAACGCTCACCGCCGAGGGGAGCGCGACCCCCGTGCGAAGGGCGGTCTCCAGGGCCGCGGCGGCCGCGACGACGTGGGCGCAGGGGTCCGCTCCGCCGCAGTCACACGCCCACTCTCCCTCCTCGGGGTAGAGCATCGCCGTGGCCGGAACCGACCACCCCGGCACCTGCACCAGCAGCATCGCCTCGTCGTCGGTCTCGCGCTGCGAGAGCACGTTGCCGGGGCGCGCGAGCTCGGCGGCCTGGGCGAGGCGCATCGAGGGAGAGCGCCTCCGGACGTTGGCGAGCAGGGCCTGGAGCGAGGCGAGGGAGACGGGCATCAGACCGTGCGCCGCGGATGATGAGGAGAGAGGGTCATGGCCGCGGGACTTCTGGCATCGCGGCCGCGCTGGCGCAATCCGATCGGGGGACGCCTGCACCCGTCCTCGACGGTTGTCCGGTAGTCTCGACCGTCGTGCTGGCAGAACTGACCTCGGGCGTCGGCCGTCGCGCTCGCCTCGACCTCGCGTACTGGCTGCTCGCTGTGATCAGCATCGGGCTGATTCCGCTCGGGCCCTTCCCTGGGCTCGCTCTGGTGCGCATGACGCCCACCGTGGTGCTGGCCTTCGGGGCGCTCCCGGCGACCCGGCCGGCCTTCGGGGCGACCATCGCGTGCGGGCTCCTCGCGGGCGCGATGGGCGACTACTTCCTCAACACCTTCGACCCCGACCTCGCGGTCTACGGGGTGCTCGCCTTCCTGATCGGCCACGTCTTCTACATCGCCGGCCTGCGCCGCGCTGGCTGGTCCGCGAGCGCCGCCCGACGCAGCCTCGTCACCGGCCTCGCGACCTTCGGCCTCGGCTATGGCGCCGTCATCGCGTGGGTCAACCCCGTGCAGCCGGTGCGCTCCATCGGCTGGGTGACGGTCGACCCACCGCGGCTGGTCCCGGTCTCGCCCGCGCTGCTCGCCTACATGCCGCTGCTCATCGGCATGGCGAGCGTGGCGGTGATGCGACGCGGCTCGCGCGTGCTGGCGCTCGGCGCGCTGGTCTTCGTCGCGAGCGACTCGATCATCCCCCTCAACCAGTTTCTCCTGCCGAGGGCGCACCCGGGCGACCTCTACGCCACCGAGGCGCTGCTCTACCCGGGCTACATCACCTACTACCTCGCGCAGTACCTCATCGCCCGAGGGGCGATGGCGGAGGCCGCCGCTCCGGCGACCACGACCTGATCCGCAACGGCTGGTCCGCCCGCGCGCGATTTGGTACTCCCGCGCCACACCGCTCATGGCCACCGTCGACCCTGCCTCGCTCGACCGTCTGACCCCGCTCCGCCGCGCCCGCACCGTCGTCGTGAAGATCGGCACCGGCGTGCTCACCGATCCACGCGGGGCCATCGACCGCGCCGTGCTCGACTCCCTCGCCAACGAGCTCGTCGACCTCGCGGAGACCCCCGGCCGCCGCGTCGCGCTGGTCTCCTCCGGGGCCATCGCCCTCGGCGTCGAGGCCCTCGGGTTCACCGCCCGCCCTCGCCGCATGGACCAGCTCCAGGCCTGCGCCGCCGCGGGGCAGGGGCTCCTCATCCGGCTCTGGTCCGAGGTCTTCGCCCGGCGCAAGCGCGTGGCCGCCCAGGTGCTGCTCACCCACTCCGATTTCGCCGAGCGAGGGCGCTACCTCAACGCCCGCGGCGCGCTCGACGCGCTGCTGACCCGCGGCGCCATCCCCGTCATCAACGAGAACGACACCGTCAGCGTCGAGGAGATCGCCTTCGGCGACAACGACTCGCTCTCCGCCCAGGTGGCCAACCTCCTCGGCGCGGAGCTTCTGGTGATGCTCTCCGTCGCCCCAGGGCTGCTCGACGGCGAGCGCAGGGTGCAGGTCGTCGCAGGCGGCGATCGCAGCGTCGACCGCTTCGTCCGCACCGACATCTCCGGCGGCGGCAAGGGGGGAATGGTCACCAAGCTGAAGGCCGCGAGGGCCGCCACCGCCGCCGGGGCCACGGCGGTGATCGCCCCGGGTCGGCAGCCAGGCGTGCTCGCGGCGCTGATGCGGGGCGACGACGTGGGCACGGTCTTCCTCCCGATGGAGCAGCGGGTGTCCGCGAGGGCCCACTGGATCGCCCACACGCTCCGCGGTCGCGGCACGCTGGTGCTGGACGAGGGCGCTCGCCGCGCGGTGCTGGAGGGCGGCCGCTCGCTGCTCCCCTCCGGCGTCGTCGAGGTGCGCGGAACCTTCCGCCGCGGCGACCCGGTCGACCTCGTCACCGCCGACTCTGCGCCCTTCGCCCGAGGGCTCTCGGCCTTCTCAAGCGCCGAGCTGCACGTCATCCGCGGCCGCAACTCCCGCGAGGTGGGTGATCTCCTGGGCGCGCCGCACGGCGACGAGGTGATCCACCGCGACGACCTCGTGGTGATCTGAGGCGCTACGCGCTGATCGCCGACACCCCGGAGACCGCGGACGGAGGCGGCGGCACGGAGCTGTCGAAGGCTCCGGGTCGCTGGGTGTCCCGAAGGGCGCCCGGGATCCTCGGGAGGCGCACCACGAACTCCGTGCCTTCGCCCTCGTCGCTGCGCACGGTGATGGTCCCGCCGAGGGCGTGCACCACGCGCCAGGTGATGGTGAGCCCCATGCCCATCCCCTTGCCGGCGGCCTTCTTGGTGAAGAAGGGCGTGAACACCCGGGCGATGTCGTCCTTCGGGATGCCGTGTCCGTTGTCGCTCACGGTGAGCGTGACCTGATCGGCCGAGCCATTGCCCACGATGGTCACCTTGCCGGTGTGATCGTCGACGGCCTCGATGGCATTCTGCAGCAGGTTGGTGAACACCTGGTGCAGCTCCTCGGGCACGCACTCGATGACGCCGTCGCCGGTGAACTCCGTCTCCACCGCGACCTCGCGTCCGATCGCCGGAACCACCACCCGCACCACGTCGCGCACCGCCTCGAAGACGTCGTGCCCTCGCGACACGCGCGAGTACCCCTCGCGGCTGTACCGTCGCATCACGTCCACGGTCTCCCGGATGCGCGTGACCCCCGAGCGCGCCGTCAGGAACATCCGCTCGGCCCGCGTGTTGAGCTTGGCGACCTTCGCGTCGGCGTCCGGGGTCGTCTCCCGCGACAGCCGGTGGATCTCCCTCACGTCCGACTCGATGCGCGCCAGGGCGTTGGAGATGTAGTTCAGCGGGTTGTTGATCTCGTGGGCCATGCCCCCGGCCACGACCTCCAGCGAGTCCATCTGCTGCGCGAGCACCATGTCCGCCGTGGCGTCCTGCAGGTCGAGCAGCGAGCGCACCGTGGAGAGCAGCTCCCGCGGCGCGAAGGGCTTGGTCATGTAGGCCGAGGCGCCGGTCTCGATGCCCTTCAGCCGGTCGTCGAGGTCGCCGCGCGCGGTGAGCATCAGCACCGGCGTGTGCTTGAAGCGGGCGTCCGCGCGGAAGCGGCGGATGAACTCCAGCCCGTCGATGTCGGGCATCATCAGGTCGGTGATCACGAGGTCCGGCAGCTCGCGCTGCGCGATCTCCAGGCCCTGGAGGGCGTGCGTGGTCGCGAGCACGCGGAAGTGCTGCCGGAGCACCGCGTGCAGCAGCCGGATCACGTCCGGGGTGTCCTCGATCACCAGCACCGTGCGGGCGTGCGCTCGCTCGCCGGGGTCGCGCTCGACCACCCGTCGCTCGGTCACCTCGGCCACGCCCAGGAGCTTGAACTCCGGGCGCGTGGAGACCTGAACGGTCCACTCCTGCACGCTGCGGTCGTCGTCGCGCCTCGGGTCCAGGAGCTCGCGCTTGCCGGGGCGGTGGTCGAGCGCCTCCTCCCGGAAGTGCTCCCGGTCTCGCGGCAGGACCACCGTGAAGAGGGCCCCTCGGCCCGGCTCGCTGAAGGCGTTGATCTCCCCGCCGTGCAGCTCCACCAGCTCGCGCGCCAGGGCCAGGCCGACGCCCGCGCCGCCGTAGCGCCGCGAGCCCGCCATCTCGACCTGGAAGAAGCGCTCGAAGAGCCGGTCGGCCATCTCCGGGTTGAAGCCCGGGCCGTCGTCCTGCACCGCGATGGTGGCGGTGCGCTCGTCGTGGGTGACGCTCACCGTGATGTGGCCGCCGGGCGGCGTGAACTTCGCGGCGTTGGAGAGCACGTTGATGAACACGCGCTCCAGCCGGTCGAGGTCGCAGTGCGTGGGCACCGTCTCCGCGTCGGCTTCGAAGCTGACCTCGATGTTCTTTCGCTGCGTGAGGGTGAGCACCTGGGCGACCAGCGCCCTGAGGAACGCGACGAGGTCGTGCTCCTCGACGCGCAGCCGCAGCCGAGACTCCTCCAGGCGCGACAGGTCGAGCAGGTCTTCGATGAGCCGCAGCAGCTTGACCCCGTTGCGGAACACCGTGCGCAGGGTGGTGCGCTGCGACTCGGAGACGGCCCCCATGTCGCCGTCGATCATCAGCTCGACCGGCGACAGGATCATCGCCAGCGGGGTCTTGAGCTCGTGGGTGATGTTGGCGAAGAAGTGCGACTTGAACCGGTCGAGGCGCTTCAGCTCCTCGTGCGCCCGGCCGAGGCTGTTCGTGGCGCGCTCCAGCTTGATCTGGTTGACCACCTGCTCGTAGGCGCCGCGGAAGGCGAACACCTGCGCGGCGCTCACCACGGTCGCCGTGGTCACCAGGAAGAACATGTTGGTGATCGCGTCGCTCACCTGCGCCCCGGTCGCGTTGAACGCGTTGGGCACCAGGAACATCAGCACGATCGCGACGTGGTAGGGCACGGCGATGCGGGCGGGCCACATGAAGAGCAGGCCCGCGGTGATCATCGCGAGGTTGAGCCCGGCGTAGTACACGGAGCTGTAACCGCCGAGGACGTAGACCATGACGGCGATGCCGGCGCCGACGCAGAGCATGTAGACCTGCGTGAGGCGCGCGGCGTGGCGCTCGAAGACGGGCCTGCGGGTGACCACGAACATCGCGACGGTGATGAGCGTGACCAGCGCCCGGCTGGGGTAGAGGATGTGCAGGTGCTGGCGGGCGACGACGTAGTCGAGCACGCCGAAGAGGGGGTAGAAGACCCCGACGAGGAGCAGCACGGTGCGCGCCGCGCGGCGGTTGCGATCGATGAGCCAGCGGCTCCACTCCGCCTCGATCGCCGCCTCGATCGGAGCCGCGCCGCTCACGGCTTGCGCATGGTGACGAAGGGGTTGATCCCAGTGCCGTCCTCGAGGATGGCGACCTCCGCCTCAGGGGCCGCGGCGCGCGCGTAGGCCATCATCTCCTCGCGGGTGCGCAGCAGCAGGAACCACTCCAGGTGGTGCTCGAGGAACCACTTGCACGGGTTCTCCTGGACCATGTTGCCGACGAACGCCGTGCCTCCCGGGTTGAGGTTGTCATAGAAGTTCCGGCAGAGGTTCACCGCCGTGGGGAATCGCAGGTAGTCGAAGAGCCCCGCGCAGAAGATCATGTCGAAGGGCCCGAAGCCCTTGAAGAGCGTCGGGTCGTGGAGCAGCCGCTTGATGGAGTCGTGGAGGAAGACCACCTTCACCGAGGGGTTGCTGGCGATGTGCCGGGACATCCTCCCCTGGGCATAGGAGAGGGCCAGCGGGTCCTGATCGAAGAGGAGGAACTCCACCGGCGGCGTCGGCCGTCGGCGCTGCGCGAGCAGCTCGACGATCTCCTGCGCGGGCCCTGCGGCCACGGAGGCGATGCGGATGGGCCTGCCGGTGACCGTCGGGTTGTCGAGCATCGCGTCGAGGCGGGCTCGCACCACGTCCTTGCGGCACCGCACCGCGTGGGCCCCGCGGGTCCACACCACGGCCAGGTGGAGCGCCCGGCCGAAGAGCGTGGCGCCCTCGAACTGCCGCTCGTAGATGTACCGCATCACCTCGTAGTCGCCCGGGTATCCGAGCGGCTTGGTGCGGCACCGGTGCATGAAGGGCGCGCGCATGAAGTAGTCGTGCAGCATGCGCAGCGAGTAGTCCTTGAGGGGCGCCTGCTCGGCCTCCGGGACGCTCCGCAGCGCGGCGTCGATGGCCTCGGAGTAGCGCACGAACTCCGGGACGAAGTCGCGCCGCAGCTGGTCGATGAGGGCGTTGCGCGCGGCGGTGTGCATCTCGCCGGTGAGGAGGTGCGAGGGCAGCCGGGCCTCGAGCGCGGAGAGCCTGGCGTCGGAGTCCTCGAAGAAGAGCCGCAGCTCGGCCACCAGCGACTTGAAGCGCTCGTGCCCCTCGACGAACCACGGCCGCGAGCGGGCGAGCAGGAGCTGCGCCTCGCCTTCGCTCCAGAGGCGCACGTCGCGCAGGTGCATCACGTCGTCGATGTTCATCAGCGACTCGCTGAACGACGCGCCCACCACCACGCGCCCGTCGAGCTCGCGCACCGTCGTGACCTGCGCCGCGCCGCGGTAGACGGTGTGCTGGTCGAAGCTCACGGCGAGCTGCTCGAGGGCCGCGCCGACGGAGACGTGCGTCGACACGGGCCACACGAAGGCCACGCCGTTCTGCGACACGTCCTGCAGCTCGCAGGGGTGGGTCACGCCCGCGTGCGTGACCTCGATGACCGGCTCGATGCCCTCGAAGTCCTTGGGGCTGTAGCGCCGCGGGCGGAAGAACACCTCGCGCCCGCTCGCGCCCTCCAGCGTCTCGTAGTCGCGGCCGCGGCCGACGTCCGGCGAGCTGATGCGCTCCCCCGGAGGCACGCTCGGGCGCTCACCTGGCGGCCTGCTCTGGCGACCGCCCGGGACGAAGAACTCACTCTCGCGCGCGTCCGACGGACGCGGCGACTCCTCTGCGTTGGACATGGCGGCGACTCTCTCAATGCATGGCGGTGGTGTCTATGACCCGCGCGGAGCCCGATCTACCCACCGCGTCGACCTCACTCTCCGCGCTCGATCTTCTCCCTCGCCGCGGTCGCCATGGCGTCGACCCGCTCGTTGAGGGGATGTCCGTTGTGGGCCTTGACCCACTTCCAGGTGACCTGGTGCCGCTCCGCCACGCTGTGCAGCCGCTGCCAGAGGTCCTGGTTCTTCACGGGCTGCTTGGCGGCGGTCTTCCACCCGCGCTTCACCCAGTTGGGCATCCACTCGGTGATGCCGTTGCGCAGGTACTGGCTGTCGGTCCAGAGCGTCACCACGCAGGGCTTCTTCAGCTCCTCCAGCGCGGAGATCGCGGCCATGAGCTCCATGCGGTTGTTGGTGGTCTTCGGCTCGCCGCCGGAGATCTCCCGACGCTGGTTTCCGCTGATCAGCAGGGCCGCCCAGCCGCCAGGCCCGTCGGGGTTCGGCTTCGCGCCGCCGTCTGTGTAGATCGTCACGGGGATCGGTGCGGAGACAGGGGCTTCGTCGCTCACGGGACGCGGATCGTACGAAAGCCCGACCCCCGACGGCGAGGTTTCGTCATGTCGGCGTTTCCGGCCCGCTGCATCGCGCGCTAAGTTCGCGCCACCAGACGATGAAGACACGCACGCTTCGATGGTTGGGCGCCCCGCTGGTCTGGCTCGTGAGCTGCACCCCGGCCGACCCGGTGCTGGTGGGCGGGCCCGTCGACGAGATGGACTCGGGCTCCAACCCGATGAACGGCGACGGAGGCAACGGCACCACCGACCGCGGAGGCACTCCCCCGAGGGACTCCGGGCCCGCGTCGATGCGCACCGACGGCGGTGGCGTGCAGGTGTCCGCGGGCAACGCCTCGGCCTGCGCCCGCCACCCCGACGGCACCATCGGCTGCTGGGGCAACAACCGGGGCGGCATCCTCGGCGACGGCACCACGATGACCCGCGCCGCCGCGGTGACCGTCGCGGGCGTGAGCGACGCCGCGCAGGTCTCCGTCGGCAGCTTCCACGCGTGCGCGGTGCGAGCCAACGGGCGCGTCGTCTGCTGGGGAGCCAACCGCAACGGCCAGCTCGGCGACGGCACGCTGCTCGACCGGCGGATGCCCGTCGAGGTGGTGCAGATCGACGACGCCACGCAGGTCTCCGTCGGCGAGACCCACACCTGCGTGCTCCGCCGCTCGGGCCAGGTCGCGTGCTTCGGGCAGAACAACCTCGGCCAGGTCGGCGACTCCACCCCCTCCGATCGGCAGCGCCCGACCACGGTGAGCGGCGCCGACGACATCGTGAGCATCGCCGCGGGGCGTCAGCACACCTGCGCGGTCAGAGCCAACGGCGGCGTCCTGTGCTGGGGCGCCAACGACAAGGGCCAGCTCGGCAACGGCACCATGGCCAACAGCGCGACGCCCGTGTCGGTGGGCGGCCTCGTCGACGCGACGGGCATCGCCTCGGGTCTCGCGCACTCCTGCGCGGTGAGAGCGAGCGGCGAGGTGTCGTGCTGGGGCAACGGGACGCTCGGGCAGCTCGGCGACGGCGCGACGAGCGACCGCAGCAGCCCCGTCGCGGTCGCTGGCCTCGGCAACGTCGCGGAGGTCGCGGCGGGAGGCCGGGAGACCTGCGCCCGGCTTCGCACCGGGGCGGTGCAGTGCTGGGGGCAGGGCACCGCGGGGCAGCTCGGCGACGGGACCACCGCCGACCGTCCGAGGCCCGGTCCGGTCACGGGGCTGGCCAACGCGTTTCAGTTGAGCGTCGGCGCCGACTACGCGTGCGCCGTGCGCGGAACGGGCGAGGTCGTGTGCTGGGGCGGCGACCAGAACGCGCAGCTCGGCCGCGGGGAGATCACCACCGGCGGGGCGGGGCGCACGCTGGCCAGGGTGGTGGGCTTCGACCCGATCCCTGGCGGGCCGACGGTGACCGACGGCGGCGTGCCCACGGATACGGGCACCGGGCCCGGCACCGTGCCCGGCCGCTGGGCCGTCGTACCCACGCGGGTGACCGAGACCTTCACGGGCATCTGGGGCAGCGCGGGCAACAACGTCGTCGCCGTCGCCCCTCGCACCCTCGCCCGGTGGAACGGCTCGGCCTGGGCGCTCACCCCCTATCCGCTGATCCTCCGAGGGGTCACCGGGGCCGGGACGACGGTGTTCGTCTCCGGGCTCACCATCCCGACCAACGGCTCGGCCAAGCGGGGCCTCGGGATCTTCCTCCAGGGCAACGGCGCGATGCTCGCGCAGTCGATGCCGCTGCCCGCGCTTGAGCTGGTCGCGATGTGGGCACAGGGGCCGGGCGCGGTCTTCGCGGTGGGCGTCGGCGCGGCCGCGCGCTTCGACGGAACCCGCTGGAGCAACGCCTCCACCGGGCTCCCCATGGGTCAGGAGCTCTACGCCGTCTGGGGAGCCTCGGCGACGGACGTGCGCGCCGTCGGGGCGGGCGTCTACCGCTACAACGGCACCGCCTGGGCGGCGGAGCCCGCGGCCGGATCGTCGGCCTACTTCGGCATCTGGGGCTCCGGGGCCAGCGACGTCTGGCTGGTCGGCCGCAGCGCCGCCCGCCACTTCAACGGCACCGCCTGGTCGAACGTGCTCACCGGCTCGCTCTCGACGCTCTACGGCGTCTGGGGCGCCGCGCCCAACGACGTCTGGGCCGTGGTCGAGGGAGGCACCATCCTCCACTGGGACGGCGCTCGCTGGTCGAGCATCCCGTCGACCACCACCGCGACGCTCCGCAGCGTGTGGGGCGCCTCGGCCGGCGACGTCTGGGCCGTCGGCGACAACGGCACCGCCGTCCACTACACGCTCTGGCACCTTTGCCGCCCCGCGCGTCTTCGCCAGCACTCCATGGACACCTCGCGCTGCCCCCGGCCCTCTCGCTCGCACCGGACCCTCCCGCTCGCCCAGACGCCCCCGGCGCTTGCTTCAGTGCCGCGTCGCCTGGGCTCCCGGTGGTGATCCACGTCGATGGTTGGAAAGCCGCGCCCCTACTACTGATCCAGTCCCGCAGCGCGCTCCACTACCCCCGTACCCTGGAGTCCTAGTCCCGCTTTCGTCCCCAAGGCGGTGCCCGCCAGGTCCGCCCCCTCTGAGTCAGGTCTTCTTCTTCGTCGTCGCCGCTGCGGTCTCCCGCTTCGGCGCCTTCGCGCTCGGCTTCTTCACAGGCTTCTTCGCGGCCCCGGCCTCCGATGCCACCCGGTGGCTGAGCGCGGGCGGGAGTAGCCTCGTCGTTGCTTACCCGCTTCGCCATGGAAACACCGCGGGCGTCGAGCTTGGTGAAGTGCTCAGCCCTGATAGAACTGCAGCGCGTTCTGTTGTCACTCCGACCCGAGCACGAGGTGGTTGCAGCCCCCACGCGGGAAGAGGTGCTCCAGTTGCTCCAGGGCGAAGCTCCCTACGCCGCGGCCTTGTGGCCGGGTGCACCGCGAGTTTTCTGATTAACATCGGGTCGCATGTCGCCGCCGGGTGAAGAAGCTCTGTTCATCCACTGTCCGCGCCGTGGTGATCTCGGAACGCGCACGGCGTAGGCCACGATCTCCGTGCTGTCCTCGCTGGCCACCCTGAAGAGGAGCTGCCCGACCCCCTCCTCCTCGTAGACCTCCAGGAAGCGGCTTCTTCGACTCGGGCCGCTGGTACTCCAGCGTCTCGCGGTTCACCACCCGGAAGCACAGCTTCAGGAACTCCCAGACCTTGTTCAGGTCGCGGCGGTGGATCCTCCGCACGAGGATCGAGGGCTCTTCAGGGACCGCACCGTTCGGGGCGTCGACGTCGCTCATCGTCCTATCGTACCGCAAGAACCGACGGTCGATGGTGTTACCTTCGTGCAGGGTCATGGCGACCCTCGACGGCCTACTTCCTGACGCCCCGCAGCAGGACCGCCCAACGCCTGCTCGCCCCCGGCACCGCCTCCGAGCGCGCTCCGCCGCGATCGAGGTCGGTGGGCGCGCAGTCTCGACGCCCACCGGCGACGCCTATCTCTCGCCGCCAACGCTGAAGACCTCCGACTGGCCCCGGGAGTCCGGGGCCGCGACGGTGACCGCCTCGCCTCACGCCCCTCCCGTGTCGACGGGGTCATCGCGGCAGTCCGGCGTGGTCGCCGCCGATGCCCGATCCCTCGGACGAGGAGCGCCTCGCTCGGCACCCGCCCCAACGGCCTTCAGATGCAGGTGGTAATTTTCCCCAGTGCACACAGTTATAAAAGCGCCCGCCTTCGTCATCCCCTCGGGGTCATCGCGGTCAGCCCATGAGGCCCGCTCAACGTCACACTGCCGAGAGCGCCGCCCCCCACGCTTGGCTGGCAACGCCGGGTGCTCCGTGGCGTCTCTGAGGTCCCAGGCAACGACGCCTCTTGCCACGGTTGTCGCGCTGGGCTTTCCGCGAGCGGCCCCGGACCCCTAACGCTGTCAGCCCGGTCACCGACCCCACCGCGCCCGCGCGTCACCGGAGCTGCTCCAGGGCCACCGGCAGGGTCGTCGCTCGGCATCCCCTAGAGGGGGAGTCCCGCGCTCATGGCCTTCGTCGGACGCCAACGCGGGCGCCTGTGATCCGCCATTGGCGGGCGTCTGCCACGTCTACGTCGACCGCGCGGTCGAGCTCCTGATGGCCGAGAGGCCATCACCGTCAACGCCAAGGTGCAGCGCCCCGGGGTGGCAACGCCGCCGAGACGCTGCTGCGCACCGCGCGGTGGCGACGCGCTGCTCCTGTCGCTGGGTCGTCGGCTTCACGCGTCGGGCGTCGAGCTGCGCGCCGCTGAGGTTGCCGGGGAGGGTGCTGCGCCGCGCGACGTCCCCCCGGTCGCAGCGACCCCGAGGACTGGGACACGGAGTACCTCGGTCTGGTGTTTGCGGTGCGCGTGGTCGACGACCTCGACGCCGCGATGGCGCATAACGCCCGGCACGGCACTGAGCACGGCGCGGCGATCGTCACCGCCGACGCCGAGAGTGGGGGAGCGCTTCCTGCGCGAGGTGCAACGCGTCGTGCGTGCTGCTCAACGCCTCCACGCGCTTCAACGACGGCGGTGAGTCCCGGGGCTCGGGGCGGAGATCGGCATCTCCACTAGTTGGATGCACGCTTTCGACCCATGTTGGCGCCCGAGCTCACCACGGAGAAGTTCGTGGTGCGGGGCCCGGCCAGTCCGAGGCTCGGTGTAGCCCAGCTGCTCCATGGTAATCCCGTATCGCGACCTTCAACTGCCGTGACTTCTTCGATGACGCGGTT
>JADJAE010000169.1 GCA_016704445.1 Deltaproteobacteria bacterium | reverse complement strand
GGTGTGCTGGTCGGGGCTTCACGGCGAGCCTGCTCGAGGGCCGCGCGCTGACGGAGACGTGCGTCGACACACGGGCCATTACCGAAGGCCACGCCGTTCTGGCGACACGTCCTGCAGCTCGCAGGGGTGGGTCACTCCCGCGTGCGTGACCTCGATGACCGGCTCGATGCCCTCGAAGTCCTTGGGGCTGCAGCGCCAAGCAAGGAAGAACACCTCGCGCCCGCTCGCGCCCTCCCGCGTCTCGTAGTCGCGGCCGCGGCCGACGTCCGGCGAGCTGATGCGCTTCCCCGAGGCACGGTCAAGGTCACCCGGCGGCTCGCCTGGCGACCGCCCGGGACGAAGAACTCATTTTCCTTGCGGCGCGTCCGACGGACGCGGCGACCTCTGCGTTGGACATGGCGGCGAAGGGGTCAATGCATGGCGGTGGTGTCTATGACCCGCGCGGAGCCCGATCTACCCACCGCGTCGACCTCACTCTCCGCGCTCGATCTTTCCTCGCCGCGGTCGCCATGGCGTCGACCCGCCTGTTGAGGTGGATGTCCGTTGTGGGCCTTGACCCACTTCCAGGTGACCTGGTGCCGTTCCGCCACGCTTTCGTGCAGCCGCCGCCAGAGGTCCTGGTTTCTCTTGGCGGGCTGCTTAAGGGCGGTCTTCCACCCGCGCTTCACCCAGTTGGGCATCCACTCGGTGATGCTGCTGCGCAGGTACTGGCTGTCGGTCCAGAGCGCTCACGACGCAGGCTTCTTCAGCCGCTCCTCCAGCGCGGAGATCGCGGCCATGAGCCCATGCGGTTGTTGGCGGTCTTCGGCTCGTTGCCGGAGATCTCCTGACGCTGGTTTCCGCTGATCAGCAGGGGCCGCCCAGCCGCCAGGCCTGTCGGGGTTCGGTTTCGCGCCGCCGTCTGTGTAGATCGTCACGGGGATCGGTGCGGAGACAGGGGCTTCGTCGTTCACGGGACGCGGATCGTACGAAAGCCCGGGACCCCGACGGCGAGGTTTCGTCATGTCGGCGTTTCCGGCCCGCTGCATCGCGCGCCAAGTTCGCGCCACCAGACGATGAAGACACGCACGCTTCGATGGTTGGGCGCCCCGCTGGTCTGGCTTCGTGAGTTGCACCCCGGCCGACCCGGTGCCGGTGGGCGGGCCCGTCGACGAGATGGACCTCTGGGCTCCAAACCCGAGGAACGGCGACGGAGGCAACGGCACCACCGACCGCGGAGGCACTCCCCCGACCTGGGCCCGCGTCGATGTGCAGCAATGACGGCGGTGGCGTGCAGGTGTCCGCGTGGCAACGCCCTCGGCCTGCGCCTGCCACCCCGACGGCACCATCGGCTGCTGGGGCAACAACCGGGCGGCATCCTCGGCGACGGCACCACGATGACCCGCGCCGCCGCGGTGACCGTCGCGGGCGTGAGCGACGCCGCGCAGGTCTCCGTCGGCAGCTTTCACGCGTGCGCGGTGCGGAGCCAACGGGCGCGTCGTCTGGTTGGGAGCCAACCGCAACGGCTGAAGCTCGGCGACGGCACGCTGCTCGACCGGCGGATGCCCGTCGAGGTGGTGCAGATCGACGACGCTCAGCAGGTCTCCGTCGGCGAGACCCACACCTGCGTGTTCCGCCGCTCGGGCCAGGTCAGCAGTCCTTCGGGCAGAACAACCTTGGCCAGGTCGGCGACTCCACCCTCCGATCGGCAGCGCCCGACCACGGTGAGCGGCGCCGACGACATCGTGAGCATCGCTGCGGGGCGTCAGCACACCTGCGTTGGGTCAGAGCCAACGGCGGCGTCCTGTGCTGGGGCGCCAACGACAAGGGTCAGCTCGGCAACGGGACCATGGCCAACAGCGGGACGCCCGTGTCGGTGGGCGGCCTCGTCGACGCGACGGGCATCACCCCGCCTTGCCCACTCCCTGCGCGGTGAGCGAGCGGCGAGGTGTCGCGCGGGCAACGGACGCTCGGGCACTTCGGCGACGGCGCGACGAGCGACCGCAGCAGCCCCGTCGCGGTCGCTGGCCCCGGCAACGTCGCGGAGGTCGCGGCGGGAGGCCGGGAGACCTGCGCCTGGGTTCGCGAATACGGGAGCGGTGCAGCGCTGGGGCAGGGCACCGCAGGGCGGTACCGGCGACGGGGACCACCGCCGACCGTCCGAGGCCCGGTCCGGTCACGGGCTGGCTAACGCGTTTCAGTTGAGCGTCGGCGCCGATTGGGCTACGCGTGCGCCGTGCGCGGAACGGGGCGAGGCCGGGGGCTGGGGCGGCGACCAGAACGCGCACTCGGCTGGTGGGAGATCACCACCGGCGGGCGGGGGGCGCACGCTGGCCAGGGTGGTGGGCTTCGACCGATCCCTGGAGGGCCGACGATGACCGACGGCGGCGTGCCCACGGACAGGCAGCACTGGCCCGGCACTGTGCCCGGCTGCTGGGCCGTCGTACCCACGCGGGTGACCGAGACCTTCCACGGGCATCTGGGGCAGCGCGGGCAACAACGTCGTCGCCGTCGCCCCCTCGCACGCTCGCCCGGTGGAACGGCTTTCCGGCCTGCGCCTCACCCCCATCCGCTGATCCCTCCGAGGGGTCACCGGGGCCGGGACGACGGTGTTCGTCTCCGGGCTCACCATCCTGACCACCCACCGGCTGCTGGGGCCCGGATCTTCCTCCAGGGCAACGGCGATGCCTTCGCGCAGTCGATGCCGCTGCCCGCGCTTGAGCTGGTCGCGATGTGGGCACAGGGGCCATGGTCTTCGCGGTGGGCGTCGGCGCGGCCGCGGCGTTTATCGGAACCTGCTGGAGCAACGCCTCCACCGGCTCCCCATGGGTCAGGTTTCACGCCGTCTGGGGAGCCTCGGCGACGGACGTGCGAGCCGTCGGGGCGGGCGTCTACCGCTACAACGGCAACCGTTTGGGCGGCAGAGCCCTCTGCCGGATCGTCGGCCTACTTCGGCATCTGGGGCTCCGGGGCCAGCGACGTTCGGCTGGTCGGCCGCAGCGCCGCGCGCCACTTCAACGGCACCGCCTGGTCGAACGTGCTCACCGGCTCGCTCTCGACGCTCTACGGCGTCTGGGGCGCCGCGCCCAACGACGTCTGGGCCGTGGGCGAGGGAGGCACCATCCTCCACTGGGACGGCGCCCGCTGGTCGAGCATCCCGTCGAACACCACCGCGACGCTCCGCAGCGTGTGGGGCGCCTCGGCCGGCGACGTCTGGGCCGTCGGCGACAACGGCACCGCCGTCCACTACACGCTCTGAGAGACCCCGCGCTCCCCCGCGCGTCTTCAGTGCTCCATGAAGACCCTCGCGCTGGCCCTCGGCCTCTCGCTCGCACCGGCCCTCTCGCTCGCCCAGACGCCCCGGCGCCCGCCGCGCAGCGTCGCGCGGCCGAGGCTTCCTCCGGTGGTGTGATCCACGTGTCGATGGCGCGGTGCCAGCCCTACTACTGATCCAGTCCTGCAGCGGCCCAATTACCAGGCCCGGAGCCCCGGCGCGCTCTGTCCCACGGTGGTGCGCGCCGTCCGCCAGTCGCCCTTCTGAGTCAGGTCTTCTTCTTCGTCGTCGCCGCTGCGGTCTCCCGCTTCGGCGCCTTCGCGCTCGGCTTCTTCACAGGCTTCTTCGCGGCCCCGGCCTCCGATGCCACCCGGTGGCTGAGCGGGCGCGGCGGGAGCAGCTCCTCGTCGTTGCTCACCCGCTTCGCCATGAACACCGCGGCGTCGAGCTTGGTGAAGTGCCTGCCCCGATAGAACTGCAGCGCGTTCTTGTTGTTCTCCGCGACCTCGAGCACGAGGTGGGTGCAGCCCCTCACGCGGGCGAGGTGCTCCAGCTGCTCCAGGGCGAAGCTCCCTACGCCGCGGCCCTGGTAGCCCGGGTGCACCGCGAGCTCTTCGACGAACATCGGCCGCATGTCGCGCCGGGTGAAGAAGCTCTCGTTCATCCAGTTGTCCGCGCCGGTGATCTCGAACGCGCACTCGGCGTAGGCCACGATCTCCGTGCTGTCCTCGCTGGCCACCTCGAAGAGGAGCTGCTCGACCCCTTCCTCCTCGTGGACCTCCAGGAAGCGCTTCTCCGTAGGCCGCTGGGGCGCCCGCGCCACAGGTACTCCCAGCGTCTCGCGGTTCACCACCCGGAAGCACAGCTTCAGGAACTCCCAGACCTTGTTCAGGTCGCGGCGGTGGATCCTCCGCACGAGGATCGAGGGCTCTTCAGGGACCGCACCGTTCGGGGCGTCGACGTCGCTCATCGCTCCGTATCGTACCGCACGAACCGACGGTCGATGGTGCTACCTTCGCCGGGTCATGGCGACCCTCGACGGCCTACTCTCCGACGCCCGCACCGCCCAACGCTCGCTCGCCCGCAGCACCGCCTCCGAGCGCACCGCCGCGATCGAGTCGGTGGCGCGCAGCCTCGACGCCCACCGCGACGCCATCCTCGCCGCCAACGCCGAAGACCTCCGACTGGCCCCGGAGTCCCTCGGGGCCGCGATGCGCGACCGCCTCGCCCTCACGCCCTCCCGCCTCGACGGGGTCATCGCGGCCGTCCGCGAGGTCGCCGCGATGCCCGATCCCCTCGACGAGGAGCGCTCGCTCGGCACCCGCCCCAACGGCCTGCAGATCGCACGGCGTCGCATCCCCCTCGGGGTCATCGCGGTCATCTACGAGGCCCGCCCCAACGTCACCGCCGAGAGCGCCGCCCTCACGCTTCGCTCGGGCAACGCCGTGGTGCTCCGTGGCGGCTCTGAGGCCCTGCGCAGCAACGCCGCCCTCGCCACGGCCGTGCGCGCCGGGCTCTCCGCGAGCGGCCTCGACCCCAACGCCGTCAGCCTGGTCACCGACCCCGACCGCGCCCGCGTCACCGAGCTGCTCCAGGCCACCGGCCGGGTCGACCTCGCCATCCCCAGAGGGGGCCCCGCGCTCATGGCCTTCGTCGACGCCAACGCGCGGGTGCCTGTGATCCGCCACGGGGCGGGCGTCTGCCACGTCTACGTCGACCGCGCGGCCGAGCTCCCGATGGCCGAGGCCATCACCGTCAACGCCAAGGTGCAGCGCCCTGGGGTGTGCAACGCCGCCGAGACGCTGCTGGTGCACCGCGCGGTGGCCGACGCGCTGCTCCCGTCGCTGGGCCGTCGGCTTCACGCGGCGGGCGTCGAGCTGCGCGCCGACGAGGCCGCGAGGGAGGTGCTGCGCCGCGCGGACGTCCCCTCGGTCGCGGCGACCCCCGAGGACTGGGACACGGAGTACCTCGGGCTGGTGCTGGCGGTGAGGGTGGTCGACGACCTCGACGCCGCGATGGCGCACATCGCCCGGCACGGCACCGAGCACAGCGCGGCGATCGTCACCGCCGACGCCGAGGCGGGGGAGCGCTTCCTGCGCGAGGTGACCGCGTCGTGCGTGCTGCTCAATGCCTCCACGCGCTTCAACGACGGCGGTGAGCTGGGGCTCGGGGCGGAGATCGGCATCTCCACCAGCCGGATGCACGCCTTCGGACCCATGTCGGCGCGCGAGCTCACCACGGAGAAGTTCGTGGTGCGGGGCTCCGGCCAGGTCCGAGGCTCGGTGTAGCCCGTTGCCCATGGAATTCCGTATCGCGACCTTCAACTGCCGTGACTTCTTCGATGACGCGGTTCCCATGTGATCGGCCAGCTCGACCGCGAGGGCTTCGGCATCTGGGCCCAGCGCCGGGCGCGCACGCTCTTCCACCGCAAGCTCGAGGCGGTCGCCATGGCGGTCGCCCGCACCGACGCCGACGTCATCGCCTTCCAGGAGATCGAAGGCGCCCACGTGCTCGACGCCCTGCGCGGAACCCTCGCGGACGGCCGCTACCTCCCGGCGGTCGCGGGCGTCACCGACAGCCGCGGCATCGCGTGCGGGCTGCTCTCGCGCTTCCCCATCTCCGGGGTCGAGACCCACGGCGCGGGCGAGCTGGCCTTCCCGGTCTTCGCGGAGGGCGACCCGAGGCCCTTCGGCTCGCGCATCCAGTCCAAGCGGGGCGTGCTGGAGGTGACCGTCACGCTCCCCGACCAGAGCTCGCTCGCGCTGATGGTGGTGCACATGAAGTCGCCGCGGCCGGTGGCGAGGGTCGACGCGGGGGGCGAGTCCACCGGGGAGAGCGGCCACTACGCCGCCGCCGAGGGGGCGGCGCGGGCCACGGTGCTGCGCCTCGCCGAGGCCCTCTACCTGCGCTCTCGCGTCGACGCCCGGCTGATGCGCGACCCGCACGCGCAGCTCGCGGTGCTGGGCGATTTCAACGACAGCCCGGAGGCCGCGGTGGTGCGCTCGGTCGCGGGGGACCTCGCGGACATGCCCCGGGGGCGTCACGCCGACCTCGAGCTCACCGCCTCGCTTGAGCGAGGGATCCTTCATCACTGCGTAAAGGCGGTTCCGCCGGGGCAGCGGCACACGATCCTGTATCGGGGGGTCGGGCAGCAGGTGGACCACATCCTGGTGAGCCGCGCGCTCTGGAGGCGCTTCCGTGGGGCGAGGGTGCTCAACGAGAACCTGCGCGACGGGACGGGCGAGGGCAGGGAGGACGTGGAGTCCGACCACGCCGCGGTGGTGGCGACCTTCAGCTGAGCGGGAGCGA
>JADJAE010000168.1 GCA_016704445.1 Deltaproteobacteria bacterium | reverse complement strand
GGTGCGGGGGCGAGACGCTCCCATCGATCCGCGCGAGGCGAGGCCGCCACGCTGGAGGGCGACCCCGAGGCGAAGCGCGGAGCGACGGGCCGCGGGTTGCTGCTGAGCCGTCCGCCACGAGGCGGCGCGATCGCCGCACGTGATCGCGGTGATCCTCGCGGCGCCAGGTTACGAGGGAGGCGCGCTCGCCATCGAGTGCGGCGGTGGGGAGAGGGCGGGGGCGGCGGTCGTGAGGCGCGTCGAGCTGCGGGGATGCGCACGGTGGCTGACGGGCTACCTCTTTCTGGGACGGCGCCCGCTGGTGCGCGGAGAACCCGGGGCTGCGTGGTGACCGCCGAGCGGACGGTGGCCTCCTCTGGAGCCACCCGGTGTGGCGCGTGGAGGTCGAGGGGGCGCTACCGGGGCTCGGTCCACGGGGCGACGTGACGGGGCGCGGCGGCGGAGCGCCATCGGGTCGGGGGCGACGAAGCTCGGGGCGCGCTGAAGTCCGAGCCAGCAGAGGTCGCGCCGACAAGGCCGCGAGATGCTCTCCGGGGAGAGAGCCCGCCACGCGCCGGTGACCGCGTCGACCGCGATGCCGATGATCCCGGTGGCGAAGAAGTCGAGCACCACCCAGCCGGCCGCGCCGAGGCGCACCACCACGTCGTGGTCGACGGTGTGGTCCAGGGCCATCGCGAAGGGCGTGACGCGCGGGGTTCCGTTGTCCACCACCTCCGCGCCGGGCGCGTCGGAGCGCACCGTCACCGTCGTGGTGTTGCCTCGGATGAAGGTCGCGCAGCCCGCGCTCGAGACGAGCAGCAGCGCCGCCATCCACCCGATGTGCCTGGACGCCCTCATCCCAGCCCCAGCAGCGCCCGCACCTTGTCCTGCACCACGCCCAGCTCCTGCCGCCGGTTGCCCGAGTAGCCCAGCAGCGACAGGTCGTCCGAGCGCACCGCGCCGCCGTGGAAGAGGAAGGCCCTCGTGCGGATCACCTTGTACAGCTTCACCAGCTTGCGATCGCTGATGAAGACCTTGTCCTCGGTCTCCAGCGTGCGCACCACCCGGCGAAACTCCGCGAACACCTCGCGGGGAAACCAGCGCTCCCGGTCGGCGGCGCCGCTGCCGCCCTCGCCCAGGGTGAGGTCCATGTAGCGCTTGAACTTCAGGAAGTCCTCGAAGCTCGCGCTGCCCCTCGCCCAGGGCTTCTGCCCGGTGGCCTTGTAGACCTCGTTCATGATCCCCGCGTCGATGAGCTCGCTGAAGTGATCATCCTTCACCGGGCGCGTCTCGACCTTCACGATGAACCGGTCGGCCAGCGCGTCGAGCTCGCTCTGCTCGGGGATGTCGTTGGTCGCCGCGAAGAGCATCCGAAGCGCCACCGGCAGCGCCTCGCCGTCCTGGTAGAACTTCCGCTCGTTCACGATGGTGAGCAGCGTGTTGAGGATGGCGCTGTTGCTCTTGAAGATCTCGTCGAGGAAGGCCACCTTCGCCTCGGGCACTTTCCCTGGTGCGCCGCATGAAGCGCCCCTGCTTCAGCAGGTCGATGTCGATGGGCCCGAGGATCTCGCTCGGCTCCGTGAACTTCGTCAGCATGTACTCGAAGTAGTCGTCCTCCCCGAGGCCGAGGCTCTCGACGAACTTCACCACCAGGTCGCTCTTGGCCGTGCCCGGGGGCCCGACGAAGAGCAGCGGCTCCTGCGCGCACGCGCAGATCGTCGCGAGGTCGATCTCCTCGGTGCGCTTCACGAAGTACTCGTCCAGCGCCCGCCGGTGCCGGTTGATGCGCTCGCGTATCGCGTCGATCTCCCGCTCCAGCTCCTTCAACGTCCACATGCTGATCTCCAGTCCGCGATGATGCGCCGGCGCAGGCTCTGCTCGTCCTCGTCGAGGTAGCCCCGCACCTTGTCGCTCTCGAAGGTCACGTCGTCCGCCACCGTGTCGACGATGCGCTCCAGCATCAGCACCTTGAAGGTCTCGTAGATCGCTGCGCGCTCGCCGTGTAGGCGTCGGTGAAGCGGTCGAGGCCCTGCAAGACCGCCGCACCTGCGGCAGCCGGGTCTCCATCGGCCAGTGGCGCAGCGCCGACAGCGCCGCCGCCCCGGCGCTGGCGCGCTCGGTGTGGTTCAGCTCCCCGAGAGCGCCGCGTCGATGGTCGACTCGATGAGCGCCGAAGCGCGGGCCTCGTCCTTCAACAGCAGGTAGCCCTCGGCCAGCGACGCGCGCACCTGCAGGCTCCCCGGCAGGGCCTTCTCCGCCACCGGCTCGAGCGCCTCCAGGAAGCGCCTCGCGGAGCCTCCCGCGCCGAGCCGACGCAGCGCCGCGAGGGAGGGGTGCACGCCCACCAGCAGCTCGTTGGGGGTCTGCACCGCGCCGGTGAGCGAAGCCACGCCCTCCAGCAGCCGGTCGACCGCGTCGAGGTCGCCCAGCGCCGCCGCGACCTCGATGCACTCTCCGGTCGCCGCCACGCGCCGCCCCGCCGAGCGCACCTGGGTCGTCACCCTGGGCATCGCCAGCACCGCGTGCTGCCCGCCGTCACCGCTTGCGCAGCGCGGCCTGCAGCAGCCGCTTGATCACCTGGGCGATCGTAGTCGAAGAGCTCGCGCTGGTCGACGCGCTGGTTGAGCAGCTCCTCCATGCGCTCGGCGATGAGCGCCCTGTGCTCGCAAAGCCCTCGGCCTCGGCCACCCCTCGCTCGAGCGCCGGCAGCGACGCCGACGCGCTCGAGGGCGTCGCCGAGCGGAGCCACTCGCTGCGCTTGCGCAGGTGCTCCACGCGGTACTTGACGGTGGTGTCCTTGATCGACGCGAGCGCGGTCTCGACCTCGCGCTGCCACGCCTCCGCGTCTCCGCGCGTCGCCTCGTGCGCCATCCTCGCGAGGTAGAGCTGGAAGAGCACCCGGTTGGGGGCCTCGTGCACCGACAGCTCCGCCAGGCCATCCGCACGTAGGCGCTGCGGGCGTCGAGCTCCGGGACGATCACCGCCGAGGCCTCGCGCCATAGGTCCTCCATGGCGTGGAGCTGCTCGGCCCGGGAGCGCGCCATCTCCCCCTCCGCCCCCTTCTCGGTGCGCGCCAGCGCGAAGCGCACGAAGCGCGGCAGGTCGATGGCCTCGGAAAGCCCCGGTCGTTGATGCCCCCCAGCAGCCGCTCCTTGGCGCGGGTGAGCTCCAGCGCGTCGCGGGCGCGGCCGTGCACCGCGCGCAGCACCGACCACGCCAGCCGCCGCGACACCTGCGTCTCCGGCGAGGCGAAGCACCGCGCCACCTCCTGGAAGAAGCCCTCGGTGAGCCGCGTCTCCAGGCACGTCGCCGCGAGCGACGTGCTCCAGCACCGGCCTGAGGTACGACGCCTCGCCGGGAGAGAGCCGCTCGGCGGTCGCGAGGTTGAGCAGCTCGCCGACGGACCCGTCGCGGCCGTGCATCCGGGCGCGCAGCGACGAGAGCCTCGACGCCAGGTTCGGCGCTCAACCCCCCGTAGAAGAGCGTGGACTCCAGGCAGGCGCACGCGTCGTCGTCATCGCCCGCCTGCTGCTTCAGCGCAGCGAGCTCCAGCCACGGCTCCGGGTCCTCGCAGCCGCTGCCTCCGCGAGGCGCGTCTCGTAGCCCCTCATGGCCTCTCAGCGCGGCGGTCAGCGCCGTCTCGTCGCCCGTCCCCGCTCGCTCGGACTCCCGGCGGAGCCAGCTTCGAGCCTCGCGCTCGCGGGCCCTGGGCGGGCGCTGGGACTCCTCCTCCGCGGCGCGGCGGCGGTCGAGCGTAGGCGCAGGAGGGCGCTCCACGGCGAGCTCGGGCCAGTCGAAGACGCTGCGCTCGACGAGGCGATCGAGCTCCATCCGGTGGTCGATCGCGGCGTACTCGACCCAGCTACGGAGGGTCGACTCCTCCGGGTCGGCGAGCGACACGAGGCACGGCCCGTCGCTGTCCTCGGTGACGATCACCGCGCGCGCCCGATCGGTGCCGAGCAGGGCGCGCAGCTCGTCGCGGCGCATCGCGGGGATCAGCCGACGCCCCACCGGGAGGTAGAGGTTGTCGACGCCCGGGGCGCGGGCGTACCCGGGAACGCCCAGCAGGTCGTTCACCCTCACCCCGAGGCGGGAGACGTTGGGGCGCACCAGCTCCTGGAGCACGTAGCGGGTGCCCTGCGGACCAGCGTTACGAGACACGGTAAAGCGCGCCAGCTCGGCGTCGGGCATCGACTCCACCAGCGGCTCGAGGGCGAGGGAAGCGCCCGGGTCGAGCAGCCACAGCCAGGTCGACGACGGGCGCCGGGGCGAGAGCGCAGGGTCACGCGAAAGGCGCTCCGCCGCGGGCGCAGGGGTCCACTCCGCGGCGCGCGCCTCGGAAGCGGGTCTCGAGCACGTCGTAGATGCTCCTCTCCTGGGCGTCGGGGTCGACGAAGTGCCAGGTCCCATCGGCGTCGACCAGGGCCCTGCGGCGCTGCGCCCGGAGAGCGGGAGCCGAGCACGGCGAGCGGGTGCTCGTACCCGAAGGCCACCCAGAGGTCCCCTTGGCCCACCCCGGACGTAGGCGCGGACGCCCTCCTCGGCTGCTCCTTCGCGCCGCATCAGGAGGTAGAGCGGAGGCGCGGTGAGCTGGATGAGCAGCGCGTCGCCAGAGAGCTCGGTGACCGTGGCGTCGTCGCGCCCGAGGCGAGCAGGCGCTCGATGGTGCGGTGGGCTCCGCCGCCGTCGCGGGCCGCGTGGAAGCAGGCCTCGTGGGGCACGGGGTCACTTCCGGCCGAGGGAGCGGGCGCACGGCCTCCAGAGGGTGGGCGCGAGGCGGACGCGGAAGACGTCCCAGTGGAGCGGGGCCTCGATGCGGGCGGGGCGGTAGGGGTGGACGATGAGGGGCGCCGAAGTCGTCCTCGATGAAGCGCACGACGTCGAGGCCGCGGGCCCTGAGCTGCTGGGCCTGGGAGACGTCGATGGAGGCGTGGAGCACGGCGCCGCGCAGGGCGGGGTCCGCGGGGCGGAGCTCGGTCCATGGGGCGGCGCGGAGCGCAGGGAGGGTGTCCGCGAGGGTGCGGAGCGTGGCGAGGTCGCGGGGGTCGTCGTGGAGGCGGACGCCGTACTTCATCGTGCGCTGCGGGAGGCGCAGCCTACGGGGTCGGAGCCCGGGAGGAAGCGAAGGAGAGAGGGAGGGAGCCGTCCAGCCGCCGCCGGAGAGCCAGCGACCGAGATCCTCGGCCGAGCCCTCCAGCGCGCTCGCTGAGCCCGTCGGCGCCGAGCTCCGACTGCCGGGAGCGCAGCACACCCCGCTCGGCCTCGGTGAGCGCCCGCCCCAGCCGTCGCTCGATGATCCGCTCCAGCACCGCGAGCTCGCCTCGGCCTTGCCCTCGGCCCTGCCCTCGGCCTTGCCCTCGGCCCTGCCCTCGGCCCTCGCCCTCGGCGCGAAGGACAGCGCCGCGTGCATCCTGCTCCGGCCACCTTCACGCGATCGTAGGCTTCCCACTCCTCGCTGCTGAAGTGCGCCGTGCGCGCCGCGTCGAGCGCCGCCCTCGGCCCCGCCGAGTGCAGGAAGGTCGGCACCTCCGGAGAGCTTCGCCGCGCGCCGGAAGAGGTACGCCCACTCCTCGACCTCGGCCCCGGGCGGCCGGTCGAGCGGGAGCTTCGGCAGCTCGACGAACACGTACTGGATCTGCGCCAGACCGCGGCGCCCTCCGTGTTGCTCCTGCATGCGCCAGTGCGAGACCAGCGGCACCTCGGGCTCGCCCGCCACCCTGGGCCAGAGCTCGAAGTCGCAGATGGAGATGGCGATGACGTCGTCGGGCTCGGGGTACTCGCGTCGCCCCTCGCGAGCTGCGCCACGAGGGCCTTGCTCGCGTTGTACACCACGCGCTTCTGGAAGCCCTCCACCTGGAGCACCTGCATCTCGACGACGAAGACCGTCCCGCGGGCGTCGCGCACCTTCACGTCGACCACGGAGAACTTCAGCCCTCCACGCGAGGCCGCTCCTCCTCGCGCAGGAAGGTCCCACCACCGCGCGCTCGGGCGGCAGCTCGGGTAGCGCGTTGAGCAGCGCGATGAGCAGGTGCTTGTGCTCCTCGGTGCCAAACAGCTTCTTGAAGACGAAGTCGGTCTTCGGGTCGGCGAACACCGGGCGCATCACGTCGGGGTCCAGCATGGCGGCCTTCTCGCCGGGTCTCGACGAGAAGGTTGCGATGGCGGGGATGAGGGGAGAGAGGGAGGCCAGCGCGCGACCGCGGGGCAGCGGCCCGCCGGGGTGTCGCCCGTGATGATCACGAACTGCACCCGGCGGTTGGCCCGACGCGCGGCGGCGTTGGTGCCCGCGCGGCGGGGCAGGTGTTGCCGAAGCCGTGCGGAGTCGAGCCGCTCCTCGACGATGTCGTGCGCCATCAGGTAGCGCCTCACCGCTGCCGCGCGACGGTTGGAGAGGTCGAGGTTGTGCGCGGCCGACCTGCGGTAGTCGGTGTGGCCCTGCACGTCGACCTGAGGTTCGGCGAGGCCCGGAGGATCGCTACCACCGAGTCGAGCACCTGGCTCTGGGCGCCGACGATCTCGTCCCGGTCGGTGCGGAAGTTCACGCCTGGAGGATGCGCACCTCGCCGCCGGACATCTCCGCCAGCACCGCGCCATCGGGGCAGCCGTCGTCGTCCGCACGCCGTTGAAGGTCTCCGCCTGATCGGGGGCAGCGATCGGACCTTCGGGCTGGTCGATGATGTTGTCATGGTCGTTGTCCGGCGCCGGGCAGCCCACGCGCACGGTGCTGGGATGCGTCCTCGCGGGGACGTTCCACGCACCGGTCGGCGCTGTCGAGCACGCCGTCGGAGTCGCGGTCGCCGTCAGGCACCTCGCCGCGCGGGGTCGGGGTGGTCGCCCGGGGGTGACGTCCGCGCACTGGTCGTCGGCGTCGCCCAGCGTGCCGTCGCCGTCGCGGGTCGCTGAGGGGCACCTCGCGGCGCGTGGGGTCGGGCGGTCGCCCTGGGGGACGTCCACGCACTGGTCGTCGCTGTCGAGCACGCCGTCGGAGTCGTGGTCGGCCACCGGGCACTCCGCGGTGCGCGGGGTCGGGGTGGTCGCCCATCGGAACCGTCGGGCACTTCGTCGTCGGCGTCGAGCACCGTGTCCCGGTCGGTGTCCACCTCCGCCGGGGCCCGGGTGACGGGCGCGTAGGCGATGGAGAAGATCCCCGGCGCCGAAGGCACCTCGTAGCCCCTGCTGGATGCCCACCCCGGTGAGGGCCGACCTGCACCGCGTCGGCGATGAGGTAGCAGCGCGCCAAGCATGGCCCCGGCGCCCCACTGTCGGTCGGCGAAGGCCGCGCTCCCGGTGCCGTTGGTCAGCAGTCGCGCAGCGAGCTGAACGGGCAGGCCCCGGGGCCGATGTGTGCAGCCGGTCGTCGAGCAGCGCGAGCCCGATGCCCGCGGAGGAGCCGAAGCTCGGTGCCCACCGCGAGGTCGAGCGCGCGAGGCGTCGCTCCGGCACCTGAAGGCCGCCCCGACGTTCAGCGCAGCACCGAGGCGCGGCCCGCGAGCACCAGCCCGGCTCGAAGCGCACTGAGCCGTCGCCCGTGTTGCTCTCCTGGCCCCGGTGGGGATGAACACCACCGCGCCCAGGTGCAGAGAGAACGGGTCCCGGTCGGCGTCGCCCAGGATCCTCACGCGTAGCCCCGCGCGGAGGTCGCCCACCGCGACCCCAGAGGCCGGGCCGACGCCCACTAGCGACGCCTCGCCCGGAGGACGAGAGGGCCACCGGAAGCGACAGGTGCAGGCCCAGCCAGCGCAGCGAGCCACCGCCACGCCGAGGTGCCTGGAGAGAATCCCCGACACCACGGGCTGCACCTCTCGGTGGCTCCTGACCGGGGCGCGTCACCGGAGCGAGAGCGGGTCGGCCGCGTAGTCGAGCGTGATGCCCGCGGCGACCAGCCGGGTGCCGCGGTACCACGGGTGGTCCGCGAGGAAGAACGAGTCGCCCACCGGCGACGGCTCGTAGCGGTTGAGCGCCCACCCTGAGGAGGGCGATCGCCGAGCGACGGCGCGTACGCCGAGAGCGCTGAGAGCAGACCGAGCGCGAGCGCCCCGCGGAGGCTTGACGGCGGATCATCGGCCCACCGTCCCTCGATGAGGCGCTGAAGGACGGCGGCGACGCGAGGCCACCAGCAGGCCCGGCGAGGCCCAGCGCGAAGAGGGCGCCGGAGGGGCGGCTCGTGGCCCTTCACGCGGCAGCCGCAGCCGTTGCCCTGAACCTGTGCTGCGGCGCCGGACCAGCGTCCATGCTGAGGTCGGTGCTCGCGTCGCGGACGATGTTCCCGGCGTCGGGAGCGGGCCTGCGTCCACGGGCTCGGGGACTACGCACATCCCCGAGCCGTTGCAGAGGTAGCCCCTTGGGCGGCTGCACGGTCGTACTGCTGGTGA
>JADJAE010000167.1 GCA_016704445.1 Deltaproteobacteria bacterium | reverse complement strand
CGCGCCGGTGACCGCGTCGACCGCGATGCCCGATGATCCCGGTGGCGAAGAAGTCAGGCACCACCCAATGCAGAAGCCGACGCTGCTCGCCAGGCGAAGGCCCGCTCAACCGCACCGCCGCGCACCACGCTCGTGGTCGACGGTGTGGTCAGGACCATCGCGAGGGCGAGACGCCGCGTGACGCCGCGGGGCTCTTCGTCACCACCACCACATCCCAGCCCCAGCAGCGCCCGCACCTTGTCCTGCACCACGCCCAGCTCCTGCCGCCGGTTGCCCGAGTAGCCCAGCAGCGACAGGTCGTCCGAGCGCACCGCGCCGCCGTGGAAGAGGAAGGCCCTCGTGCGGATCACCTTGCCTGCAACCGCTTCACCAGCTTGCGATCGCTGATGAAGACCTTTGTCCTCGGTCTCCAGCGTGCGCACCACCCGGCGAAACTCCGCGAACACCTCGCGGGGAAACCACTGCTCCCGGTCGGCGGCGCCGCTGCCCGCGCTCATGGGTGAGGTCCATGTAGCGCCTACTGGGAAGTCCTCGAAGCTCGCGCTGCCCTCGCCCAGGGCTTCTGCCCGGTGGCCTTGGCACCTCGTTCATGATCCCCGCGTCGATGGGCTCGCTGAAGTGATCGTCCTTCACCGGGCGCGTCTCGACCTTCACGATGAACCGGTCGGCCAGCGCGTCGAGCTCGCTCTGCTCGGGGATGTCGTTGGTCGCCGCGAAGAGCATCCGAAGCGCCACCGGCAGCGCCTCGCCGTCCTGGTAGAACTTCCGCTCGTTCACGATGGTGAGCAGCGTGTTGAGGATGGCGCTGTTGCTCTTGAAGATCTCGTCGAGGAAGGCCACCTTCGCCTCGGGCAATTTCCCCTTGGTGCGCCGCATGAATCGCCCCTGCTTCAGCAGGTCGATGTCGATGGGCCCGAGAATCTCGCTCGGCTCGGTGAACTTCGTCAGCATGTACTCGAAGTAGTCGCTCTCCCCGAGCCCGAGGCTCTCGACGAACTTCACCACCAGGTCGCTCTTCGCCGTCCCCGGCGGACCCACGAAGAGCAGCGGCTCCTGGCGCGCACGCGCACACCGTCGCGAGGTCGATCTCCTCCAGTGCGCTTCACGGTACTCGTCCAGCGCCCGCCGGTGCCGGTTGATGCGCTCGCGTATCGCGTCGATCTCCCGCCCCAGCTCCTTCAACGTCCACATGCTGATCTCCAGTCCGCGATGATGCGCCGGCGCAGGCTCTGCTCGTCCTCGTCGAGGTATCCCCGCACCGTGTCACTCTCGAAGGTCACGTCGTCCGCCACCGTGTCGACGATGCGCTCCAGCATCAGCACCTTGAAGGTCTCGTAGATCCGCTGCGCGCTCGCCGTGTAGGCGTCGGTGAAGCGGTCGAGGCCCTGCAAGAGCCGCCGCACCTGCGGCAGCCGGGTCTCCATCGGCCAGTGGCGCAGCGCCGACAGCGCCGCCGCCCCGGCGTCGTAGCGCTCGGTGTGGTTCAGCTCCCCAGAGAGCGCCGCGTCGATGGTCGACTCGATGAGCGCCGAGGCGCGGGCCTCGTCCTTCAACAGCAGGTAGCCCTCGGCCAGCGACGCGCGCACCTGCAAGCCCGCAGCAGCCGCTCGATCACCTGGGCGATCTCGTAGTCGAAGAGCTCGCGCTGGTCGACGCGCTGGTTGAGCAGCTCCTCCATGCGCTCGGCGATGAGCGCCCCGTGCTCGAAGCCCTCGGCCTCCGCCACCCCCCGCTCGAGCGCCGGCCGCAGCGACGCCGACGCGCTCGAGGGCGTCGCCGAGCGGAGCCACTCGCTGCGCTTGCGCAGGTGCTCCACGCGGTACTTGACGGTGGTGTCCTTGATCGACGCGAGCGCGGTCTCGACCTCGCGCTGCCACGCCTCCGCGTCTCCGCGCGTCGCCTCGTGCGCCATCCTCGCGAGGTAGAGCTGGAAGAGCACCCGGTTGGGGGCCTCGTGCACCGACAGCTCCGCCTCCACCGGCGCGACGATGTCCCTCGCCATCGAGGGCGACCCGATGCGGGTGAAGCCCACCCCGAAGGCCATCCGCACGTAGGCGCTGCGGGCGTCGAGCTCCGGGACGATCACCGCCGAGGCCTCGCGCCAGAGGTCCTCCATGGCGTGGAGCTGCTCGGCCCGGGAGCGCGCCATCTCCCCCTCCGCCCCCTCCTCCGTGCGCGCCAGCGCGAAGCGCACGAAGCGCGGCAGGTCGATGGCCTCGGACAGCCCCCGGTCGTTGATGCCCCCCAGCAGCCGCTCCTTGGCGCGGGTGAGCTCCAGCGCGTCGCGGGCGCGGCCGTGCACCGCGCGCAGCACCGACCACGCCAGCCGCCGCGACACCTGCGTCTCCGGCGAGGCGAAGCACCGCGCCACCTCCTGGAAGAAGCCCTCGGTGAGCCGCGTCTCCAGCGCGTCGCCGCGCGCGACGTGCTCCAGCACCCGGGCCCCGAGGTACGACGCCTCGCCGGGAGAGAGCCGCTCGGCGGTCGCGAGGTTGAGCAGCTCGCCGACGGACCCGTCGCGGCCGTGCATCCGGGCGCGCAGCGACGAGAGCCTCGACGCCAGGTCGGCGCTCAACCCCCCGTAGAAGAGCGTGGACTCCAGGCAGGCGCACGCGTCGTCGTCGTCGCCCGCCTGCTGCTTCAGCGCGGCGAGCTCGAGCCACGGCTCCGGGTCCTCGCAGCCGCCCTCCGCGAGGCGCGTCTCGTAGCCCCTCATGGCCTCTCTCAGCGCGGCGGTCAGCGCCGTCTCGTCGCCCGTCCCCGCTCGCTCGGACTCCGGCGGAGCCAGCTTCGGAGCCTCGCGCTCGCGGGCCCTGGGCGGGCGCTGGGACTCCTCCTCCGCGGCCCGGCGGCGGTCGACCGTAGGCGCAGGGGGCGCTCCACGGCGAGCTCGGGCCAGTCGAAGACGCTGCGCTCGACGAGGCGGTCGAGCTCCATCCGGTGGTCGATCGCGGCGTACTCGACCCAGCTACGGAGGGTCGACTCCTCCGGGTCGGCGAGCGACACGAGGCACGGCCCGTCGCTGTCCTCGGTGACGATCACCGCGCGCGCCCGATCGGTGCCGAGGAGGGCGCGCAGCTCGTCGCGGCGCATCGCAGGGATCAGCCGACGCCCCACCGGGAGGTAGAGGTTGTCGACCCCCGGGGCGCGGGCGTACCCGGGGACGCCTAGCAGGTCGTTCACCCTCACCCCGAGGCGAGAGACGTTGGGGCGCACCAGCTCCTGGAGCACGTAGCGGGTGCCCTGCGGACCAGCGTTACGAGACACGGTAAAGCGCGCCAGCTCGGCGTCGGGCATCGACTCCACCAGCGGCTCGAGGGCGAGGAAGCGCTCCGGGTCGAGCAGCCACAGCTCCGGGTCGACGACGGGCGCCGGGGCGAGGCGCAGGGTCACGCGAAAGCGCTCCGCCGCGGGCGCAGGGGTCCACTCCGCGGCGCGCGCCTCGAAGCGGGTCTCGAGCACGTCGTAGATGCTCCTCTCCTGGGCGTCGGGGTCGACGAAGTGCCAGGTCCCGTCGGCGTCGACCAGGGCCCTGCGGCGCTGCGCCCGGAGAGAGCGTGAGCCGAGCACGGCGAGCGGGTGCTCGTACCCGAAGGCCACCCAGAGGTCGCCCTGGCCCACCCGGACGTAGGCGCGGACGCCCTCCTCGGGCTGCTCCTTCGCGCGCATCAGGAGGTAGAGCGGAGGCGCGGTGAGCTGGATGAGCAGCGCGTCGCCAGAGAGCTCGGTGACCGTGGCGTCGTCGCGCCCGAGGGCGAGCAGGCGCTCGATGGTGCGGTGGGCTCCGCCGCCGTCGCGGGCCGCGTGGAAGCAGGCCTCGTGGGGTACGGGGTCACCCGGCCGAGGGAGCGGGCGCACGGCCTCCCAGAGGGTGGGCGCGAGGCGGACGCGGAAGACGTCCCAGTGGAGCGGGGCCTCGATGCGGGCGGGGCGGTAGGGGTGGACGATGAGGGCGCCGAAGTCGTCCTCGATGAAGCGCACGACGTCGAGGCCGCGGGCCCGGAGCTGCTGGGCCTGGGAGACGTCGATGGAGGCGTGGAGCACGGCGCCGCGCAGGGCGGGGTCCGCGGGGCGGAGCTCGGTCCATGGGGCGGCGCGGAGCGCAGGGAGGGGGTGTCCGCGAGGGTGCGGAGCGTGGCGAGGTCGCGGGGGTCGTCGTGGAGGCGGACGCCGTACTTCATCGTGCGCTGCGGGGAGGCGCAGCCTACGGGTCGGAGCCCGGGGAGGGAAGCGAAGGAGAGAGGGAGGGAGCCGTCAGCCGCCGCCGGAGAGCCAGCGACCGAGCTCCTCGGCCGAGCCCTCCAGCGCGCGCTCGCTGAGCCCGTCGGCGCCGAGCTCCGCCTGCCGGGAGCGCAGCACAGCCCGCTCGGCCTCGGTGAGCGCCCGCCCCAGCCGTCGCTCGATGATCCGCTCCAGCACCGCGAGCTCGCCCTCGGCCTTGCCCTCGGCCCTGCCCTCGGCCCTGCCCTCGGCCCCTGCCCTGCCCTCGGCGCGCGCGAAGGACAGCGCGCCGCGTGCGTCCTGCTCGGCCACCTTCACGCGATCGTAGGCTTCCCACTCCTCGCTGCTGAAGTGCGCCGTGCGCGCCGCGTCGAGCGCCGCCCTCGGCCCCGCCGAGTGCAGGAAGGTCGGCACCTCGGAGAGCTTCGCCGCGCGCCGGAAGAGGTAGGCCCACTCCTCGACCTCGGCCCCGGGCGGCCGGTCGAGCGGGAGCTTCGGCAGCTCGACGAACACGTACTGGATCTGCGCGAGACCGCGGCGTCCGCCGTGCTGCTCCTGCATGCGCCAGTGCGAGACCAGCGGCACCTCGGGCTCGCCCGCCACCCTGGGCCAGAGCTCGAAGTCGCAGATGGAGATGGCGATGACGTCGTCGAGCTCGGGGTACTCGTCGCCCCTCGCGAGCTGCGCCACGTAGGCCTTGCTCGCGTTGTACACCACGCGCTTCTGGAAGCCCTCCACCTGGAGCACCTGCATCTCCACGACGAAGACCGTCCCGCGGGCGTCGCGCACCTTCACGTCGACCACGGAGAACTTCAGCTCCTCCACGCGAGGCCGCTCCTCCTCGCGCAGGAAGGTCACCTCCACCACCGCGCGCTCGGGCGGCAGCTCGAGCAGCGCGTTGAGCAGCGCGATGAGCAGGTGCTTGTGCTCCTCGGTGCCAAACAGCTTCTTGAAGACGAAGTCGGTCTTCGGGTCGGCGAACACCGGGCGCATCACGTCGGGGTCTAGCATGGCGGCCTTCTCGCCGGGTCTCGACGAGTCAGGTTGCGATGGCGGGGGATGAGGGGAGAGAGGGAGGAGGTCAGCGCGCGACGGCGGGGCAGCGGCCCGCCGGGGTGTCGCCCGTGATGATCACGAACTGCACCCGGCGGTTGGCCCGACGCGCGGCGGCGTTGGTGCCCGCGCGGGCGGGGCAGGTGTTGCCGAAGCCGTGCGAGTCGAGCCGCTCCTCGACGATGTCGTGCGCCATCAGGTAGCGCCTCACCGCCGCCGCGCGACGGTTGGAGAGGTCGAGGTTGTACGCGGGCGACCCGCGGTAGTCGGTGTGGCCCTGCACGTCGACCCGGAGGTGCGGCGAGGCCCGGAGGATCGCCACCACCGAGTCGAGCACCTGGAAGCTCTGGGCGCCGACGATCTCGTCCCGGTCGGTGCGGAAGTTCACCGCCTGGAGGATGCGCACCTCGCCGCCGGACATCTCCGCCAGCACCGCGCCATCGGGGCAGCCGTCGTCGTCCTGCACGCCGTTGAAGGTCTCCGCCTGATCGGGGCAGCGATCGGGACCTTCGGGCTGGTCGATGATGTTGTCATGGTCGTTGTCCGGCGCCGGGCAGCCCACGCGCACCGTGCTGGGATGCGTCCCCGCGGGGACGTCCACGCACTGGTCGGCGCTGTCGAGCACGCCGTCGGAGTCGCGGTCGCCGTCAGGGCACCCTCGCCGCGCGGGGTCGGGGTGGTCGCCCTGGGGGACGTCCGCGCACTGGTCGTCGGCGTCGTTCACGCCGTCGCCGTCGCGGTCGCTGAGGGGGCACCCGCGGCGCGCGGGGTCGGGGCGGTCGCCCTGGGGGACGTCCACGCACTGGTCGTCGCTGTCGAGCACGCCGTCGGAGTCGCGGTCGGCCACCGGGCACCCGCGGTGCGCGGGGTCGGGGTGGTCGCCCATCGGAACCGTCGGGCACTCGTCGTCGGCGTCGAGCACCGTGTCCCGGTCGGTGTCCACCGCCGCCGGGGCCCGGGTGGCGGGCGCGTAGGCGATGGAGAAGATCCCCCGCGCCGAAGGCACGCCGTAGCCCTGCTGGATGCCCGCTCCCCCGGCGAGGCCCACCTGCACTGCGTCGGCGATGAGGTAGCGCGCGCCAAGCATGGCCTCGGCGCCCCACTGTCGGTCGGCGAAGGCCGCGCTCCCGGTGCCGTTGGGCAGGTCGCGCAGCGAGCTGAACATGTAGGCCTCGGGGCCGATGTGCAGCCGGTCGTCGAGCAGCGCGAGCCCGATGCCCGCGGAGAGCCGAAGCTCGCTGCCCACCGCGAGGTCGAGCGCCGTGATGTCGCTCCGCACCTGGAAGGCCGCCCCGACGGACCAGCGCAGCACCGAGGCCCGGCCCGCGAGCACCAGCCTCGGCTCGAAGCGCACCGAGCCGTCGCCCGTGTTGCTCTCCTGGCTCCCGGTGGGGATGAACACCACCGCGCCCAGGTGCAGAGAGAACGGGTCCCGGTCGGCGTCGCCCAGGATCCTCACGCGTAGCCCCGCGCGGAGGTCGCCCACCGCGACCCCAGAGGCCGGGCCGACGCCCACCGGCGACGCCTCGCCCGAGGACGAGAGGGCCACCGGAAGCGACAGGTGCAGGCCCAGCCAGCGCAGCGGAGCCACCGCCACGCCGAGGTGCCCGGAGAGCATCCCCGACACCACGGGCCGCACCTCGGTGGCCTGACCGGGGCGCGTCACCGTGAGCGAGAGCGGGTCGGCCGCGTAGTCGAGCGTGATGCCCGCCGCGACCAGCCGGGTGCCGCGGTACCACGGGTGCTCCGCGAGGAAGAACGAGTCGCCCACCGGCGACGGCTCGTAGCGGTTGAGCGCCCACCCCGAGGCGGGCGACTGCGCCGAGGCCGACGGCGCGTACGCCGAGAGCGCCGAGAGCAGACCGAGCGCGAGCGCTCCGCGGAGGCTTCGACGGCGGATCATCGGCCCACCGTCCCCTCGACGGAGGCGCTACGACGGCGGCGACGCGAGGCCATCAGCAGGCCCGCGAGGCCCAGCGCGAAGAGGGCGCCGGAGGGGCGGCTCGTGGCATCCCCCACGCGGCAGCCGCAGCCGTTGCCCTGGAACCCGTACTGCGGCGCCGGACCAGCGTCCATGCCGAGGTCGGTGCCCGCGTCGCGGACGATGTTCCCGGCGTCGGGAGCGCCCGCGTCCACGGGCTCGGGGACCACGCACATCCCCGAGCCGTTGCAGAGGCAGCCCTTGGGCGGCCGCACGGTCGTGCCGCTGGTGATCACCGGGCGCTGACCCGCCGGGCGCGGGGTGCAGGCGCCGCCGGTCCCCTCGGAGTCGCAGGCCTCGCAGAGCCCGTCGCAGGCGCGGTTGCAGCACACGCCCTGGGCGCAGGTGCCGCTGGCGCACTCGGCGTCGCGCGAGCAGCCGGTGCCGTTGCTGCGCGGACCCTCGCAGCGCCCGCCGATGCAGCGGGTGCCGCCGTCGCACTCCGCGTCGGTGGTGCACATGGTGCCGCAGGCCGCGTCGACGCAGCGGTAGGGGGCGCAGGCCGTCGTCATCGTCGCCGGGCAGTTGCCCATGCCGTCGCAGGTCGCCGCCGCGGTCGCGCTGCCCTCGGCGCAGCTCGCGGTCCGACACGAGGTCGTGGTCGGGGGGTAGGTGCAGGAGGTGCGGGCCGTGCCGTCGCAGGTTCCGCCGCAAGCGCCGGAGCCGTTGCAGGCCGAGCGGGTGCCGCGGGGAGCGCCGCTCACCGCGGTGCAGGTGCCCACCGCCATGGCGACGTCGCACGCCTCGCACTGGCCGTTGCAGGCCTGGTCGCAGCACACGCCGTCGGCGCAGAAGCCGCTGGCGCACGCGTTGTTGATGGTGCACGCGCCGCCCGGGGGCAGCCGCGGGGTGCACACGCCGGCGGCGCAGTAGCTCCCCTCGGCGCACTCGGAGTCCATCATGCACATGGTCGCGCAGGCCGCGGTGTCGCAGGTGAAGGGCGCGCAGGTGGTGGTCGTCGGCGCGGGGCAACCGCCCATGCCGTCGCAGCTCGCCGACGCGGTGGCGATGCCCATCGCGCACGACGCCGTCCGGCAGCTCACGGTCATGCCCGGGAAGGCGCATCGATCACGCACGGTGCCGTCGCAGCTCCCGGCGCAGGGGGCGGTCCCGGCGCACGCGGTGCGGGCTCCGTGGGGGGCTCCCATGATCCCGGCGCAGGTGCCCTGCATCCCGGGGACGTCGCAGGCCTCGCACTGCCCGGCGCAGGCCGTGTTGCAGCAGAAGCCGTCCACGCACTGGCCCGTCGCGCACTGGTTGCTGGCGGTGCACATCGACCCCGGGGGGGTGCGCGGCACGCACTGCATCGACGCGTTGCAGAAGTTGCCGTCGGTGCAGTCGCCGTCGGTGCGGCAGTCCGTGCGGCACGCGCCGCGCCGCAGACGTAGGGGGCGCACATGCGCGACGCGGCCGCGCCGCAGACGCCCATGCCGTTGCACACCCCGGCGGGCGTGAAGGTGGTGCCCTCGCAGCGGGCGCCGGAGCACTCGGTGCTGCCGCCGGGGAAGCTGCAGGCGGTGCGGAGGGTGCCGTTGCAGCTACCGGCGCAGGCGCCGGTGCCCGCGCAGGCGTCGCGGCCGTTGCGGGGCGCGCCGGTGACGGGGGTGCAGGTGCCGGGCGTGGCGTTGCAGGCCTCGCACTGCCCGTTGCAGGCGGCGTTGCAGCACACGCCGTCGACGCAGAACTGCGAGCGGCACTGCACGTTGGTGGTGCAGGCCGTGCCGGGGTTGAGCTCGGTGCGGCAGCTCGCCGAGCAGCCGTCGCCGGGGGCGGTGTTGCGGTCGTCGCACTCCTCGCCGGCCTCGCGCACGCCGTTGCCGCAGACGGTCACGCCGCCCGATCGGATGTTGAAGCGCCAGAGCCCGGGCGTCGGCGGAACCACGTTGGACGTGGTGCACAGGTTGAGCACCGCGGCGGTCTGCGAGCCGGGCAGCGCGAAGAAGTCCATGCGGTTGCCGGCGTCGAAGCCCGCCTGGGCGGGCGTCCCCCCGAGGCCGCCGGTGCCGCCGGAGGCGGTGCCGGTGGTCCACTGGCACTGGTTGTAGCGAATCTCGACGTCGTAGTCGCCGGCGACGATGTCGCTGCGGTTGGTGAGTACGATCTGGAAGTCGTTGAGGCGGTCGTTGGCGTTGCTGTAGTAGCCGACGTAGTGCCAGGTCGCGATGAAGCGGCCGGTGGAGATGCCCCCCTCGGGCCTCGTCGCGCCGGTGGCCTCGAGGGCGTAGTAGACGCGGTTGCGGGTGTCGGGGGTGATGGTGCGGTTGCGGGTGTCGACGTCGCCCCACCACGCGGCGATCATGGGCTGATCGGCGATGGGGAAGGCCGTCGGGGTGAACTGCCCGAGCGCGCCGTTGAAGGTGACGTTGCCGTTGTTGTTGACGTAGAGCGACCGATAGAACGCTCGCGGCGGCGTGAAGCGGAACGAGAAGAAGTTCAGCCCGAGCGGGAAGGCCGGGGTGAGGTCGATCACCCCGGTGGAGCCATCGTCGTTGGAGGCCAGCTCGCCGGCGCCGTAGCCCGCGGGGCCTCCGAAGCCGGAGAGCAGTGGCACCGCGCCGGCCGTGGTCGCGGCGGCGCTGAGCGCTAGCGTGGCTGGCAGCACGCCGCGGCGGCAGATCCATCGGAGCAGGTTCATCGTCAACGTTCTCCAGCGGCCATCAAAGTGGGAGATAAGGGGGGGGAGGGCTGTAGGCCGCGGTTTGACCGTAACGCTACCGCGGTCGCGATCTCCACCGCCAAAAGCTGGACAGACTGATGTCCGACGGGCCGTAGGGTTTCCAGGGATATGCCCCGGGGCCCCGGAGGGTTTTTCTTTCGCGCCGGGGCCCCCCCCCCCCCCCCCCCCCCCCCGCCTTCCCCCCCCCGGCGCCGCACCCCCCGCCCCCCGGCCCCGCCCCGCCCGCGCGCCCGCGGGCCCTCGCCCCCCGCGGGCGCCCCCCGCCCCCCCCCCCCCCCGGCCGCCCCCCCCCCGCCGCCCTCCACGCTCGACGCCCTCCCCCGGGATGGCGTACCAATCACGGCCGTGAAGCTCGACGAGTCCACGCTGCAGTCCATCGTCGAGGCGGTGGTGCGGCAGCTCGCCCGGGAGGCCCTGGCGCCCTCCGCCCCTTCCGCTCCCTGCGGCGGGGCGCACGGCCACTCGTGCACCGCCGACCCCCGGCCCGTGCACTCGGTCGAGCGGCCCGTCTTCGAGGCGATGCTCCCCCGTCTGGTGGCGCTCACCTCCTCGCAGATCGCCATGGGGCGCGCGGGCAACCGCCTCCGCACCGACGACTACCTCCGCGCCCGCGAGGGCCAGGCCGACGCGCGCGACGCCGTGCACAGCGAGGTGCCCGCCGACTGGCCCTCTCAGAACGAGCTCATCCCGCTGCTCACCCGCTGCCGCGACCGCCACGAGTACCTGCTCTACCCAACGCAGGGTCGCCGCCTCGATGACGTGTCCCGCGCCGCCGTCGAGGCCCACGCCAACACCTCCCCCGACGTGCAGATCATCGTCGGCGACGGGCTCTCCCCCAACGCCATCGTGCAGAACGGCGCGGCCACCCTCGCGGCCCTGCGCGGAGCCTTCGCTGACGCGGGCTGGCGCACCGGCGTCGGGTTCTATGTGAAGTACGCGCGCATCGCCGTCGCCGACGAGATCGGCGTGCTCACCCGGGCGCGGGCGTCGGTGATCCTCGTGGGCGAGCGGCCCGGCCTCGGCACCGGCGACTCGCTCTCGGTCTACCTCGCGATCAACCCCAGGCTCGGGCAGGACAACGCCGAGAAGAACTGCATCTCCAACGTGCGACCCATCGGCATCACCGCCCACGAGGCAGGGAGCGAGAGCGTGGCGATCCTGAAGCGGGCCTTCGTGACCGGGCGCGGCGGCGTCTCCCTCGGCATCGGGTGGGGGCGCACGTGAGCGCGCTCAAGCGGCTCCCCGCGACGCTGCTCTCGTGCAGGCTTCTCCCGCACGCCGACCCGCGCCTCTGCACGGCCCTCGGGCTGCCGTCCACCGCGCGAGGGCGCTCGCTGGCGCTGCTCACCTGCGACCAGGACGACACCCTCTACGCGGCCCTCGACCACGCCACCAAGATCGCCGACGTCGAGGTGATCTACGCCCGCTCCTTCTACGCGGGCAGCCGTCACGCGTCGGGGCCGCTGTCGGGGGAGATCCTCGGGGTGCTCGCGGCCGACGACCCGGAGAGCGTGGCGCAGGGCGTCGCGGCGGTGCGCTTCGCGCTGGAGCACCTCTTCGCGTTCTACGCGGTCGACGCGGCGGGGGTGACGGTCTTCCCGACGGTGATCGGCAGCGTGGGGCGCTACCTCGCGGCGCAGTCCGGCGTCGCTCCGGGCTCGGCCTTCGGGTACCTCATCGCGCCCCCGGTCGAGGCGCTGGTCGGGGTCGACGCCGCGCTCAAGGCCGCTGACGTCTCGCTGTTGAAGCTCTTCGGCCCGCCCACGGAGACCAACTTCGCGGGCGCCTGGGTGACGGGCTCGCTCGACGCCGTCGAGGCCGCCGCGCGGGCCTTCGAGGGCGCAGTGGTCGACGTCGCGGCGCATCCCACCGGACCGTGAACCCCGCCCTGGAGGCCGTGGCGCTCAAGCGGGTGCTGCGCCCGGTGCACCTCTGGGCCATCGCCGTCGGCCTGGTCATCTCCGGCGACTACTTCGGCTGGAACTACGGCCTCGCCCACGGCGGCCCCGTCGGCATGGGCATCGCCACGCTCGCGGTCACCGCGCTCTACGTGTGCTTCATCTTCTCGTACACCGAGCTCTCCACGGCCATTCCCCACGCGGGCGGGCCCTTCGCCTTCGCGCAGCGCGCCTTCGGCCCATGGGGCGCCTACCTCGCGGGGGCGGCCACGCTGATGGAGTTCCTCTTCGCGCCGCCGGCCATCGCGAGGGCCATCGGCTCGTACGTGCACTTCCGCGTCCCGTCGCTCCCCGTCGACGCCGTCGCCCTCGGAGCCTTCGCCCTCTTCGGCCTCGTCAACGCCCTCGGGGTCGCCGTCGCCGCCACCTTCGAGCTCGTCGTGACCGTGCTCGCCACCTTCGAGCTCGCGCTCTTCTTCTTCCTCACGGCGCCCCACATCGAGGCCGCGCGGCTCTTCGCCCGCCCGCTGCTGCCCCACGGCGTCGGCGGGGTGTTCACGGCCCTGCCCTTCGCGATCTGGTTCTACCTCGGCCTGGAGGGCGTCGCGATGAGCGCCGAGGAGGTGGTCGACCCGAAGCGCACCATCCCCCGCGCCTACCTCGCAGGCATCGCCACGCTGGTCACCCTCGCCCTCGGCACCCTCGTGTGCACCTCCGGCGTTCTCCCGTGGACCGAGCTGGTGCGCGACGACTCGCCCCTCCCGCGCGTCCTCGCCCACGTGCTCTCCCCCGGCCACCCGATGACCCACCTGATGGTCTACCTCGGGCTGCTCGGGCTCGTCGCCTCCTTCCACGGCATCGTGATGGGCTGCTCTCGCCAGGTGTTCGCCCTCGCCCGCGAGGGGCTCATCCCGCGCGGCCTCGCGGCGCTGCACCCCCGGCTGAAGACCCCCGTGCGCGCCATCGGCCTCTCCGTCGGCGTCGGGGCCGTCGCCACCCTCTCGGGGCGCACCGACGCGCTCATCACCCTCGCCGTGCTGGGCGCGCTCGGGGTCTACGTGGTCAGCATGGCCGCGGTCATCAAGCTGCGCCGCAGCGAGCCCGCGCTGGAGCGCCCCTTCCGCGCGCCGCTGCACCCGTGGCTGCCGGTCGTCGCCATCGTGTTGTCCGTGGTGGCCTTCGTGAGCGTCGGCGTCGGATCACCCGCCGTGGTCGCGGCCTTCCTCGGGGCGCTCGCCCTCGGGGCCGTGGCCTTCCGCGCGGCTCACCCCTCGTCGCTCTCCGCGGGCTCCTCCCGCTCTCCCAGCCAGCGGTAGAGCGTGCGCCGGTCGATGCCCAGCAGCCGCGCGGTCTTCTTCTTGTTGCCGCCGTTCTTGATCAGCACCCGCCGGGCGTAGGCGACCTCCAGCTCGCTGATGGTCATTCCCCGCGCCGCGGCCTCGTCGAGGAAGTCGTGCCCCCTCGGCTGGCGCAGCGCGGACGGCAGGTCGTCCGGGGCCACCTCCGGCCCGACGCCCACGACCACCGCGCGCTCGACGGCGTTCTGGAGCTCGCGCACGTTGCCCGGCCAGCCGTAGGAGGTGAGCAGCAGCGCGGCGGCCGGGGAGAAGCCCGTCACGCGGCGCCCGGTGCGGGCGTTGAAGGTCTCGAGGAAGCGCTCCGCCAGGGCGGGGATGTCGTCCACGCGATCGGCCAGCGGGGGGATCACCATCTCGATCACGTTCAGGAGGAAGTAGAGGTCCTCCCGGAAGGCTCCGGCCGTGACCGCGGCGCGCAGGTCGAGGTCGCTGCACGCGATGACCCGCAGGTCGACCGCGACCCGCTGCGTCGAGCCCACGGGCGTCACCTCGCGGTCCCTGAGCGCCCGCAGCAGCTTGATCTGGACGGGCAGCGGCAGCGCGTCGACCTCGTCGAGCAGCACCGTCCCCCCGTCGGCCTCCTGGAGCCGGCCCGGGCGCACCCGGTGCTGCGGCGTACCCGGGACGCCCAGCGCCTCGCCGAAGAGCTCGGCCTCCAGCAGCGCGTCGGGGATCGCCCCGCAGTCGACCTCCACGTAGGGCCTCGCCCGCCGCCGCGACGCCTGGTGGATGGCCCTCGCCATCATCTCCTTGCCCGCGCCGCTCGGACCCTGGATGAGCACCGCGCTCGCGCTGTCGGCCACCCTGCGGGCCAGGGCGATGAGCTCCCTCATCACGGCGCTCCGGGACACCATCGCGTCGAAGCCGTAGCGGACGTCGGCCTCGGCGCGCAGCCGCTCGATCTCCGAGCGCATGGCGCCGCTGCGCGCAGCGACTTGTCCACCGCGAGCAGCAGCGCCGACGGCTCGAAGGGCTTGGGGATGTAGTCCGCCGCCCCGAGGCGCATCGCCTGCACCGCCGTCTCCAGCGAGCCGTAGGCGGTGACCGCGAGCACGGCGATGCGCGGGTCGTAGCGCCGCAGCCACGCGATGAGGTCGAGCCCCGACTCGCCCGGCATGCGCAGGTCGGTGACCACCACGTCGTAGCCCGTCGCCTCGACGCGCCTCCGGGCGAGCGCTGCGCTGCTCACGGCCTCGGCGTGGTGGCCCGCGTCGGTGAGCACCTCGACGATGAAGCGCGCGAGGCCCTCGTCGTCGTCGACCACCAGCACGCGCCCGGCGCCCGGGCTGGTGCTGTCCTCCGTGGCCGTCACGCCACGCCCCCGTGGCCCGTCTGAGGGAGGCGCACCACGAAGCGGGCGCCGCCGAGGGGGCTGTCCTCGACCCGGATGGTCCCCCCGTGGCGTCGCACCATCTCGTCGGAGATGGAGAGCCCGAGCCCCGTCCCCTCCGCGGCCTTGGTGGTGAAGAAGGCCTCGAACACCTTCGCCCTCGCCTCCTCCGGTACCCCGGGGCCCGCGTCGTCGACGCTGAACTCCGCCCCGCCGTGGTCGTCGGAGGCCACCGCCCGCACCTTCACCTCGACGGCTCCGCCCGAGGGCTGCGCCTGGATCGCGTTGATCATCAGGTTGAGCATCACCTGCTCCAGCTCAGGCCGCGAGCCCTCCACGACCACCCCCTCCTTCGCATCGACGCTCATCCTCACCCCCTGGGCCTCGCACTCGGCCTCCAGAAACCTCGCCGTCGCCTTCGCCAGCTCGCCCAGGTCCACGGGCTCGGTGCGCCCCCGCACCCGGCGGGCGTGCGAGAGCAGCGACTCGATCACCTGCGAGATCTGCACGGCCCCAGACTCGATCTCCCTCAGGTGGCGCTCGACCCTCGGCTCGTGAACGCCCTGCTGGAGCGCGTACCGGGCGCGGCCCAGCACCACGTTGAGGGGCGAGCCCACCTGGTGGGCCAGCGTGGCCGAGAGCTGCCCGATGAGCGCGAGCCGCTGGGCGTGCTGGAGCCGACGCTCCAGCGAGGTCGCGGCCTCGTGCTCGGCGTCGAGGTCGGCGCGGGTCGCTCTCAGCGAGCGCAGCATGTGGTCGAAGGCCATCGCCAGGCGGCCCACCTCGTCGCGGCGTCCGACCTCCACCACCTCGTCGAGGGAGCCTTCGGCGACCCGCTCGGCGTGCCTCGCCAGCACCCCGATGGGGCGTATCACCGCGCTCCGCAGCCCCACCAGGGTGAGCGCCGTGAGGATCAGCCCGAGCGCGAGCCCCAGCGCCGTGATCTCCCGGGTGAACTGCGCCAGGCGGTCGTCGAGCGAACGCAGGTCGCGCACCAGCACCACCACGCCTCCGCAGCGGCCCTCCGGGGCCGTGCCGCAGCGCCATGGCGTAGGTGAGCTGGTCTCCGTCGTCGCGCGTCGCGATCACCCGGGCGAGGGGCCTCGGAGCGCCGAGCGCCTCGCGAGCCAGCGGCTCGACGAGCGGCGCCAGCGAGGCCACGGAGCGGGAGCGATGCACCAGCCGGGCGTTCTGGTCGTAGACGAGCACGCCGCGCAGCTGCTCGGCCCCGGAGAGCCCGTCGGCGAGCTCCCCGAGCTGGTCGAGGCTGCGGCCATCGAGGAAGGCGTTGAGCGAGAGGGCCACCACGTGGCCGAGGTTGTCCAGGCTGCGCACCGCGCCCGCGTGGAGGTCCGCGCGTCGCATCTCCAGGCGTATCCAGCCGTGCAGCGTGAGCAGCAGTACGATCGGCACCAACAGCAGGAGCGCGACCCGGACGGTCAGCGAGCGGGACGGTGAGAGGGAGCCCGGTGCGTTCACTGCGCTACGGCGGAGGCTATACCGCTTCGACGCTGGCGGGCGTTGCGCTACGGTGGCGGCCCATTGCCATGACCTTGTCCGCCCATGTCCCCGCGCTCGCGCGGAAGTACCGCTCCCTGCACTCGCTGCGCGTCGCCCACCAGCACGACGGCGCCGCGCCAGACCGCGCGCGGCTGAGGGCGCTGGCGACGGAGTTCCCTGGCGCGCTTCGGGAGCTCGACGCGCTGCCCACGGAGGAGATTCTCGCCCGGGTCGGCGCGCTCGAGGCCGTGGGCCGCGGCGCCGTCGTCGAGCCCTGGATGACCGCGATGGCCGGCTACCACGCGCTGATGCGCGCGGCCCTCGGCATCAAACGGGCGGGCGGCGACCCGACGGCGGTGCGCGCGGAGGTGGACGCCCTGCGCTCGGCCACGGGCATCACCCTCGACGAGCTCGACCTCGCGGCCATCGCGAGGCCGCCGCGGGGGAGGCTCGGGGTGTTCGTGTTCGGCCGGCTCGGGGCGACGCTGGGGCGCCCGCCCGAGGAGCTGTGGCAGGCGATGTTTCCCACCAGCAGGGCCGACCGGTTCGCGCCCTGGAAGGAGCCCGTGGAGTGATCGGCGCGCTTGATTTCAGCGACGTGGCGGGCGACGGAGCCGCGCTCGACGCGCTCTCCCCGGAGCTCAACCCCCGGCTCTTCTCCCGATGGAACTACGGTCCCAACCCCCTCGCGGCGGGCGCGGCGCTGCTCCGTCGCGGCGACCTCCGGGCGATGCAGGGCGTCCTCGGGGCGGCGGTCTTCCTGGCGCCGGAGGACGTCGCCTCGCTGCGCGTCGCCGGGGCGTCCGGCACCGACGCGCTCGCGGCGGTGATGCTCTGCGCGTGGGCCCCGATGAACGCCCGCGTCGCCGCAGCCGAGGCGATGGCGGGCGCGACGGTGACGCCCGCGGGCTATGCGGCGCTGGCCGAGGTGGTCGCTGGCCCGAAGGTGCCGGTGCGAGCCTCCGCCGAGCGGGTGCTGGCCGACGTGGCCCCGCAGGCCCGGGGCACCACCCGCGACCAGGGCGAGCAGTGGCGCTCCTACGCCGCGCAGGTGCGCGACGGCCGGCGCAATCCCCTCCAGAAGCAGGAGCTTCAGCGCGCCATCGCGGCGGCCGACGTGCACCCGGTGATGGGGCTGATGGTGGCCGACGACGGGGGCTTCCTCGCGGGGCTGCTGCCGCCCATCGACGACGCCGCCCGCGCGCCGCTGCTGCCCTTCCTCCTGGCGACGGCGCGCACCGACAAGGAGGTCTTACGGGGCAAGGTATTCGGGGTGTTCCAGCGGCGCTGGCGGGAGGTCGCGGCGGGGGCGCTCTCGGCGGTGGCTCGCACCCCCATGAAGGCCCGCGAGGCGGGCGTCGGAGCGATGGCGACGAAGGCGCTCGCGGCGATGGGGGCGACCGAGGCGCTGGTCGCGGCGGCGGCCTGCGGGGGGCAGCGCGGCGAGGGCGGCGGCGCTCACCGAGCTGGCGAAGCTGGGCGAGCGGCTGTCCGAGGTGGAGCTGCTCTCCGAGGCGCTGGCGCTGGCCTCGGGTGACGCCGACGCGGCGGTGCAGCGCGCGGTGGCGGCGGTGCGAGCGGCGACGTCGGCGGGATAGACCCGCTCCCTCCTCGGCGTCACCGGTGGAGCGCCCCCCCCCCCGCCCCACGCCCCCCCGCGCCGCCCGCCCCCCCCCCCCCCCCCCCCCGCCGCGCCCCCGGGGCCCCCCCCCCCCCACCCCCGGCGCCCCCCCGCGCCCGCCCCCCCGCGCCCCGGGGCCCCCCCCCCGGGCGCGGCCGCGCCCCCCCCCCCCCCCGCCCCCCCCCCCCGCCGCCGGCCCCCCCGGCCCCCCCCCCCGCCCCCCCCGCGCCCGGCGCGGCGCCCCCCCCCGCCCCCCCCCCCCCCCCCCCCCACCCCCCCCGCCCCCCCCCCGCGCTCCCCCCCCCCCCCCCCCCCCCCCCCCGGCGCCGGGGCGGCGGCCCCCCCCCCCCCCCCCCCCCCCCCCCCCGGCGCCCCCCCCCCCCCCGCCGCCCCCCCCCCCCCCCCCCCGGCCCCGCCCCCCCCCCGCCCCGCGCCCCGCCCCCCCCCCCCCCCCCGCCCCCCCCCCCCCCCGCCCCCCCCCCCCCCCGCGGCCCCCCCCCCCCCCCCTCCCCCCCCCCCCCCCGGGCGGGCGCCGCGGGGGCGCCCCCTCCCGCCGGCCCCCCCCCGCCGCCCCCCCCGCGCCGCCCCCCCCCCCCCCCCCCCCGGGCGGCGGGCCCGCCGGCCCCCCCCCCCGCCGCCCCCCCCGCCTCCCCCCTCCCCGGGGGCCGGGGGGGGCGGGGGCGCGCCCCCCCCCCGCCCCGCCCCCGGCCCCGCGCGCCGGCCGCCTCCCCCCCCTCCCCCCCCCCCCGCCCGCCGGCCGCGGCGCCGCGCCCCCGGGCCCCCGGCGGGCGGCGAAGGGGGAAATTTGGGGGGCCTGGGGGGGAGAGACCGGACGGATCAGTGCCCGCCGTGGAGGCGGTCGATGCCGGGGTGGCCCGAGTCGCCGGGCTCGTGGCGGGGGTTCTCGGACTTCTGGGTGCCGTGCTGCGACACCATGCTCATCAGCTTGTCCTTGTCGTAGACGAAGTCTGACTTCACATCGAAGGCCGTCATGTGCGTGCCGGTGTCCATGCGGATGGCGTCGCAGGGGCACGCCTCGACGCAGAACCCGCAGAAGATGCAGCGCAGCTCGTCGATGACGAACTCCACGGGGTAGCGCTCGTAGCCGCGGCGCTTGTCCCCTTCGGGGTACTCGCCGGGCTTGATGTAGATGCACTGCGCCGGGCAGGCGGTGGAGCAGCAGAGGCAGGCCACGCAGCGAGGCGAGCCGTCGTCGCGGTGCGTGAGCCGGTGCACGCCGCGCCAGCGCTCGGAGTACGCGCGCTTCTCCTCGGGGTAGGAGAGCGTCGAGATGCCCTCCGCGAGGGGGTCGGTCACGGCGTTGGGGACCCTGCCGGACACCATCTGGCCGGTGCCCTGGAAGAAGTGCTTGAGCGTGGTGCCGAGGCCCTTCACCACCTCGACCAGGTAGGACTGATCGGCGAGGGTCCGGGTCGGCTTCTTGAGCACCTTGGTTTTGCCAGGCATCTGTCGTGTCTCCGCTCGATCAGCCGTTGCCGCTATTGAGGAACAGCAGCACCGTGCCCGTCACGAGGACGTTCAGCAGCGCCGCCGGGAGCAGCATCCGCCAGCCCAGCTTCATGATCTGGTCGTAGCGGAACCGCGGCAGCGTCCAGCGCACCTGGAGCTGCATGAAGATCAGGAAGGCGCACTTGAGGCAGAAGGTGATGAAGCCGACCAGCACCACGACGAAGTGCGCCCAGTGCCAGGAGATGTTGAGCCCGAGGTAGTGAAACTCGAGCCCGGTGAGCTGCACGAAGGGAAACTGCCAGCCGCCCAGGAAGATGGTGGTGATGAGCGCGCTGGAGACGCACACCTCGACGAACTCGCCGGAGGCGAACATCGCCATCTTGAGGCCCGCGTACTCGGTGAAGTACCCCGCGACGAGCTCGCTCTCGCCTTCGGGCGTATCGAAGGGGACGCGCTTGGTCTCCGCGATGGCGGCCGTCACGAAGAGCACGAAGGCGACGGGCTGCACGAAGATTCCCCAGACGTGCTGGGTCTGCCAGGTGACCATCTCGTCGAGGCGCACCGTCTGGTAGATCATCATGGCGCCCACCAGCGAGAGGCCCATGGCCACCTCGTAGGACACCATCTGGCTCGCGGCGCGGAGGCCGCCCATCAGGGAGAACTTGTTGTCGCTCGACCAGCCGGCGAGGGCCGCGCCGATCACGCCGGCGCCCGCGATGGCGAAGATGAAGAGCACGCCCACGTCGAGGTTGGCGATCTGGAGCGGCACCGAGCGCGCGAGGGTGGCGGCGTCCGTGGCCCACGCGGGGTCGTAGAGGTCGCGCCCGTGGTCGATGAAGACCGTCGGGCCGAAGGGGAGCACCGCGCAGAGACAGAGCGCCGGGACGATCGCGACGATGGGGGCGAGGCGGTAGAGGAGGTGGTCGCCGCCGGTGGGCTCCCAGTCGGCCTTCCACACCATCTTGATGCCGTCGGCGATGGAGTGGACGAGGCCCGCCGCGCGGATCTCGAGGCTGCCGATCTTGATGGTGGCGCGGTTGGGGCCGATGCGGCTCTGCATCATGGCCGACTGCTTGCGCTCCACCCACAGGAGGAGGGCCGCGACCTGCGCGAGAAATCCAACCACCACGAGGACCTTGAGGGTCGTGGAAATCCAGAAGAGCATCGTCGTTCCTACGGGTTCGTCGCGGTGGACGGGGTCGTGGGGGCCGCCGGGGGAGTGGAGGGCGCATCCGCCGCGGGCACGCGCTCGGGGTTGGCCGCCGGGGTGAGCACCGCCAGCGCCGCGCGCACCTCCTTGAACTTCCGGTACTTCAGGTCGAGCTCCATCGCCCGACCGAGCCGCGCGACGAGGTCCCACGCGGGCACCGCATCGCCCTTCGGCGGCAGCGCCTTGCGAAACTCCTGGGCGATGCCCTTCACGTTCATGAAGCTGCCCGTCACCTCGAAGGTGCTCGCCGCCGGCAGCAGCACCGACGCGCGCGCCGCGAGCGGCCCGTCGTGCGCCGCGATCAGCACCACCTCGGACACGCGGCTCAGCACCGCGAGCGACTCGGCGTCGGCGTCGATGTCCGTGCCGAGGCCCACCACGGCCTGCACCTGGCCCGCGCTGATGGCGTGCAGCAGGTCCTTGAGCGAGCCCACCTTGGCGTTGTTGGCCACGGCCACCGCGCCCGCGCGGTTGGGGTTCTGGTCGACGTTGCGGAGGATCTCATCGCCCTTCCACGGGCCCTTCGCCGACAGGTAGAGCGGCGCGCCGAGCTGCCGCGCGAACTCCACCATCACGAAGTTGTCCTCGGTGCTCGCCTGCGCCGAGAGCAGCACCGCGAGCCAGCCCTTCTGCACGCCCTTCAACCCCGCGGCGGCGCGCTCGAGCGCGGCCTCGACGGTGGTCTCCTCGCGGCTGCTCTCCTTGCGCACCGAGGCCTTGAGCACCCGCCCCTCGCTCTCGCGCAGGTAGGTCATCATGCCGTCGTCGCACATCCAGAACTTGTTGACGTGCTCGTTGTCGCGCGGGCGGTTGCGGTAGGCCCGCAGCTCTCGCAGGTCGACGTCGATGTACATGTTGCAGCCCGTCGCGCAGCCCGGGCAGATCGACGGCATCTCCTTGAGCGTCCACACCCGCGCCTTGAAGCGGAAGTGGCTGCTGGTGAGCGCGCCCACCGGGCAGACGTGCTCGGTCATCAGGGTGTAGTCGCCCTCGAGCTTGCGCCCCGGCGCGACGACCACCTCGAAGCGGTTGCCGCGCTCTCGCAGGTCGAGCATGTGGTCGCCGACGAGCTCGTCGCAGACGCGGATGCAGCGCGTGCAGGCGATGCAGCGCTCGGCGTCATAGACGATGGTGTCGCCGAACACGGTGGCCTTGGGCTTGTGCACCGGCTCGTCGAGCATGCGCTTGGGCGTGTGCTGCTCGGAGAGGTAGTAGTCCTGGAGCTTGCACTCGCCGGCCTGGTCGCAGATGGGGCAGTCGACCGGGTGGTTGACCAGGAGAAACTCCTGCACGTGCGCCCTGGCGTCCTTGACGAAGTGCGAGCTCTCCGAGCGCACCACCATGCCCTCGCCGGCCATCTGCTGGCAGGCGGGCTGGAGCTTGGGCTTGCGGTCGACGACGTAGTCGTTCTTGGCGGCGTCCCACTTGAGGACGTCGAGCATCATCGCGCGCTGCCCGGGGCCGGGCTCGATCTCGACGAGGCACATGCGGCAGTTGGCCGCGATGGAGAGACCCGGGTGCCAGCAGTAGTGCGGGATCTCGATCCCCTGGCGGTGGGCCGCCTGGATGATGGTCTCGCCCTTCTCGAAGGGGATCTCGATGTCATCAAGCTTGAAAGTAGGCATCGATCGACTCTCTAGAGGTTCTTCTTGGGGGCGGTTACCGGTCGCACTCGCCGCCGATCATGTTGATCGAGCCGAAGGTTGGGATGATGTCCGCGAGCATCTTGCCGCGGATCATGTCGTGCGCCGCCTGGAGGGAGAAGAAGCACGGCCCGCGTACCCGCACGCGCCACGGGTTGCCCCCGCCGCGAGACACCAGAAGGAACCCGAGCTCCCCGTTGCCCGCCTCGGTGTACCCGTACACCTCGCCCGGCGGCACGTTGATGCCCTCCATGATGAGCTTGAAGTGCGCGATGGTGCCCTCGATGGTCGAGTAGACCTTCTCCTTCGGGGGCAGCACGATGCGCGGATCGGTGATGCTCACCGCGTCCTCGGGCGAGCCCGGCGCGATCTTCTTCATCAGGTCGAGCGACTGCTCGATGATGCGGCAGCTCTGGCGCATCTCCTCGGAGCGCACCATGAAGCGGTCGTAGGTGTCGCCGTCCTCGCCGACGGGCACGTCGAAGTCGCACTCGGCGTAGGTGAGGTAGGGCTTGTCCTTGCGGACGTCGTAGTCGATGCCCGCGGAGCGCAGCACCGGCCCGGAGGCCCCCATGCCCAGCGCGTGCTCCTTGGTGAGGATGCCGACGCCCTGCGTGCGGTCGAGGAAGATGCGGTTCTTCAGGAGCAGCGACTCGCCCTCGGCGATCACCTCCAGCACCCGCGGGAGGATCGACCGGATCTGGGCCTGCAGCTTCTCGGTGGGGGGGAAGGCCGCGCCGCCGATGCGGAAGAACGAGTGCGTGAGCCGCGCCCCGGTCTGCTCCTCGCAGGCCTCGTAGATCCACTCCCTGGCCTTGAGATACCAGAGGAAGGGGGTGAACGCTCCGAGCTCCATCGCGATGGCGCCGTTGCCGGTGAGGTGGTCGGCGATGCGGGACAGCTCGCCGAGGATCACCCGGAAGATCTGCCCCTTGCGCGGCACCTCGATGCCGAGGAGCTTCTCCACGGCGAGGGCGTACCCGACGTTGTTGAGCAGCGGCGACACGTAGTTGAGCCGGTCGGTGTACGGAAACACCTGCGACCACGTGCCGCGCTCGGACATCTTCTCGAAGCCCCGGTGCAGGTACCCCGGCTGGATGTCCACGTCCTGCACGGTCTCGCCGTCCAGCTTGAGGACCATCCGGATGGTGCCGTGCATCGCAGGGTGCGACGGACCCATGAGCAGGGTCATGGGCTCGCTCGGAAGTTCGAGGTCAGCCTCTTCGAAGTCGAGGTCTACGGGCTCCATGAAAGCGTTCGCTCCAAGCGGTGGGGGGGGGACGTAGGGTAGAAAAGAAGGACTTACTGGCGTTCGTCGGGGATCACGGTGCGGTTGAGGGGCATGCCCTCGTCCTGCAGGAAGGGCCCGAGCTTGTTGAAGGTCCCATCGCGGTACTCGACCAGCGGCTGCGTGCGGTTGGCGGGGTAGTCCTTGCGGAGCGGGTGTCCCTTGAACTCGTCGTACGTGAGGATGCGCCGCTCGTCCGGGTGCCCCTCGAAGTGCACGCCGAACATGTCGAAGACCTCGCGCTCCATCCAGTTGGCGCCGCTCCACACCGGGATGACCGACGCGATGCGCGGCTCGTCGCCGGAGAGACGCGTCTTGATGCGCACGCGGTGCTTCTTCGCGACGGAGTACGCGATCACGTACACCTCGAAGCGGTCGTCCATGTCGAGCTCGTCGGTGCGCGGGTCGCAGTTGTCGATGGCCGACAGGTCGGCGAAGTAGGTGCAGTCGCAGCGCGGGTCGTCGTGGACGAAGCGCGCCACGTCGAGCCAGCGCGAGGGCTTCACCACCGCGACGTCGTCGCCGCGAAAGCTGCTGACCTCGAGGATGTCATCGCCGAACTGCGCCTTGAGGCGCTCGAGAATGAGCTTGGACATCGTTCAGGGCTTCATCCGGATCTGGTAGAGCTTCTCGAGGGCCTCTTCGGCCCCGTCGGGGAGCGCGGTGTTCTTCAGCGTCTCGGGGGTGCGGTCGCCGCGGCCGATCTTGTCCTGGAGGAGCATGAGCCCGTCGAGGACGGCCTCCGGGCGCGGCGGGCAGCCGGGGATCATCACGTCGACGGGGATGACCTTGTCGATCCCGGGTACGGTCGCGTAGTTGTCGTAGAAGCCGCCGCAGGAGGCGCAGGTGCCGAAGGCGATGACCCACTTGGGCTCGGTCATCTGCTCGTACACGCGGCGCAGCACCGGGGCCTGGCGCTGCGAGATGGTGCCCACGACCCAGAGCACGTCGCTCTGGCGCGGCGAGAAGCGCGGGGCCTCGGCGCCGAAGCGGGCGATGTCATAGCGGGGCGACGCGGTGGAGAAGAACTCCATGCCGCAGCACGCCGTCGCGAAGGGGTACTGAAACAGCGAATACTTCCGGGCCCAGCCGAGCAGGGCTTCGAACTTCGTGGTGGCGAAGCCGGACTCGCCGCCGCCGAGCGTGCGGGTTTCGAGGTGGGTCACGTCTGCCATTCGAGGGCTCCCTTCTTCCAGCAATAGACGAGGCCCGCGGAGAGCACGCCGATGAACACCAGCATCTCGGCCAGGCCGACCCACCCGAGGCGCTGGAAGAGCACCGCCCAGGGGTAGAGGAAGATCGCCTCGATATCGAAGACCACGAAGAGGATCGCGGTCAGGTAGAACTTCACCGACAGCTTGACGTGCTGCGTGCCGGAGCTGGGGTTGCCCGACTCGAAGGGCTCGCTCTGCGACTGCGGGCGCTTGAGGTTCTTCGGGCCCAGCACCGTCGCGAGGGTGAACATGGCCACCGCGATGAAGAGTGAGAACCCGACGACCAGGAAGACGGGACCGTAGGATTGAGTGAGTCCTTGCTGCACAGGCGCTCCGTGCGCGAGGGTCTAGCGGCGTCGCTTTGGGGTGTCAATCACCCTGCAACGCGCGACCGGACGCGACGGCGCGGACCGTACACCATCCCCGCGCGACGGTAGGAGGAAAGGTTGGCCCGAACCTTGTTCTATCCCTCTCGTGCCCCGCGAGAACGCGGGCTTCTGTGCCTGCCTGAGCCACACCGGTCCTGGCAGTCACACTCGGAGGTGCGCGATGAGAATCCTGACGACGTCTCTCTTCCTTGGCCTGATGACGGCCCTCGTCGGCTGCGGCTCGGTGGTCATCCAGGCCGACCCCGACGGCGGCCTCCCTGGCGACGCGCCCGCGGTGACCGACCGGCCCCCGAACGGCGACGTCCCGCTCCCCCCGGTCGACCGCCCCCTGGTGGTCGATGTCCCGCCGGTGATCGACGTGCCCCGCACCTGCACCAGCAGCGCCGACTGCGCCGGGGGAACGGCCTGCCTCGGCCCTGAGGGCTGCGCCATCCCCTGGACCTGCCAGCCCGCCCTCGGGCGCCCCTGCACCGATGACCTCTCGCCCTTCTGCGGCTGCGACGGCCGCACCTACTACGGCAGCTCGAGCTGCCCCTCGCAGCCCTACCTCTATCGCGGCTCGTGCGACGGCCCGCCGCCTCCCGTCGACGCGGGCCCGCCGCCGCGCACCTGCCAGGGCAACGTCGACTGCCCCGCGGGCTCCATGTGCGCCGGCCCCGAGGGCTGCGGCATCCCGTGGACCTGCCAGCCCTCGCAGCCCTGCACCCGCGACCTCACGACCTACTGCGCCTGCGACGGGACGAGCTTCATGGCCAGCTCCACCTGCCCCGGTCGCCCCTACCTCCGCCGCGGCGCCTGCGGGATCATCCCTCCTCCGCCGGACGCCGGCCCCGGCTACTGCACCATCAGCGGGGTGATGTGCCGCATCGGGGTCCCGTGCCGCATCGACGCCTGCACCACCTGCACCTGCGGCGGCGACACCGTCGCGTGCGCCATCGATCCCGGCTGCGGCATGGACGGCGGCACCGAGCCTCCTCCCATCTGCCCCCCGCAGGACGCTCGCGCCGTCGGCGCCTGCGCGCTCTTCCTCGGCTACGCCTGGAACGGCGCAGAGTGCGTGGGCCTGAGCGGCTGCTCGTGCTCCGGCTCCGACTGCCGCTCGCTCTACCGCGACCCGATGCAGTGCGAGCTCGCGCACCGCCTCTGCCCCCGCCCGATCTGAGCGGGCTCTCCCCTCCCCCCCTCCGCTCAGACCTCGAGGCGCACCAGCCGGGGGCCCTCCGCCGCCCCCGCGAAGGCCTCCGTCAGCGCCGCGTCGAGCGCCTCCGACACCCCCGTGAGCACCACCTGCACGCGCTCCGACGCCGCGCGCAGCATCGCCGCGAGCGGGGCGATCAGCCCCTGCGGGATGCCGTCCTCCGCCGCGTCGAGGACCAGCAGCGGAGCGGGCGACACCGCGCAGAGCATCGCCCCGCGCAGCAGCCACGCCACCGCCTCGTCGCTCATCGCCGCGAGCTCCGTCGCCCGGCCGTCCTCGTGCGAGAGCGCCACCGTGAGCCCCTGCTCGCCCACGAGCGGAAAGCTCAGGCCCGTCACCGTCGGGTCGAGCGCCCGCAGGCCCGCGAGCACCGGCGCCCGGAGCGCCTCGAAATCCCACAGGCTGTAGAGCGCGTTCACCAGGTTGCGCCCGTCCTCCGACAGCCGGTCGTGGAACACCCGCTCGGCCTCGAAGCGCCTCGGAGCGCCCTCCGCCGAAGGATCGATGCGCCCGTGGCGGCACCATCCCGCGAGGCGCTCGGTGTAGGGCTGCACCCGCTTGTCGTTGTAGAAGGCCGGGAGCGCCCCGAGCGCGGTCAGGTCGTCCGCGAGGGTGGCCACCTGCTCCTTCGGGGGGCGCGTGCCCGCGAGCACGGGGCCCTTGTGCGCCGGCGTGAACACCGCGCGAGAGCCCTGCCGCTCGAGCATCTCCTTCAGCTCGAAGTCGTCCTCCAGCGTGAAGCGCTCGTATACGATCGCCCAGCCATTGTTCTGCTCGATGCGCTCGATGATGGCCTCGTAGCCGAGGTCGAGCTCGCCCTCCTCCGGAGGCCCGAGCCGCGCGAACCACCGGGTCTCCGCGTAGCCATCGGTGAAGCGCTCCGCCGGGTGCGGCGGCTCGACGTCGAAGGCCTCGCTGAAGCTGCTCCAGCCCCGCGCGGTGTTGGAGATGTGCAGCGCCGCGGCGCAGAGGTCCCCCGCCCTCGGCCCGGTGAGCAGCGTGAGGTCGCCGGGGCTCCACGACAGCCTCTCGATCGAGCGGAAGCCCTCGACGTCGAGCCTCCGCAGCTTCACGACCAGCGACCTCGCTGGGCCGTCACCCACGGAGACAGACCGCGGGAGCCGCCCTGCTCCACGGGCGCGGCGGCGGCGACCTCGAGCTTCGAGGCCGCGAGGGCGGTCGCGACGGCCCACGCCTCGGCGTCGTCGGCGGCCACCTCGGGGTAGTCCACGAGCTCGTCCCGGAAGCGGTCGATGAAGCCCGTGTCGTAGTCCCCCTTGATGAACGCCGGGTGCGCCATCAGCCGCTGGTGGAAGGCCAGGTTGGTGCGGATGCCCGTCACCACGTACTCGCGCAGGGCGCGGGCCATCCGGGCGACCGCGCGCGGCCGGTCGGGCGCCCACACGCTGAGCTTGGAGATGAGCGGGTCGTAGAAGCTGCTGATCTCGCAGCCGGGGTACGCGCCGCCGTCGTCGCGCACGCCCGGTCCGCCCGGGACGCGCAGCTTCTCGATGCGACCGGGGGAAGGGAGGAAGCCGCTCGACGGGTCCTCGGCGTACACGCGGCACTCGATGGCCGCGCCGCGGCGCACGATGTCCCCCTGGCCGAAGCCGAGGGCCTCGCCGTGGGCGACGCGCACCATCTCGCGCACCAGGTCGAGGCCCGTGATGAGCTCCGTCACCGGGTGCTCCACCTGGAGCCGGGTGTTCATCTCCAGGAAGTAGAACTCCCCGTTCTCGCCCAGCAGGAACTCGAAGGTCCCCGCGGAGAAGTACCCCACGGCCTTGGCGCCGCGCACCGCGACCTCGCCCATGCGCTTCACCAGCTCGGCGGACACCGCGGGCGACGGCGCCTCCTCCACCACCTTCTGGTGCCGCCGCTGCACCGAGCAGTCGCGGTCGAACACGTGCAGCAGGTTGCCCTGCTGGTCGCCCAGCACCTGGATCTCGACGTGCCGCGGACGCACCACGGCCTTCTCCAGGTACACCGTCGCGTCGCCGAAGCTCTTGAGCGCCTCGCTCTGCGCGCGCTCGTAGGCGGCCGCGAGGTCCTCCGGGCGATCGACGAAGCGCATGCCCTTGCCGCCGCCGCCCGACGCGGCCTTCAGCATCACGGGGTAGCCCACGCGCTCGGCCGCCTCGCGGAGCTCATCGATGGTTCCGGGCTGCGCGCCGGGGACCACCGGGACGCCCGCCGCGCTCATCAGGGCGCGCCGCGGGCTTGCTCCCCATCGCCCGCATCGCGCTCGCCGGAGGCCCGATGAACACGATGCCCGCGCGGGTGCACGCGTCGGCGAACTCGGGGTTCTCCGACAGGAAGCCGTAGCCCGGGTGGATCGCCTCGGCGCCGGACTTCCTCGCCGCGTCGAGCACCCGGTTCATGTCCAGGTACGACTCGCGCGCGGGCGCCGGGCCGATGGGCCACGCCTCGTCGGCCATGCGCACATGGAGCGCCGCGCGGTCGGCCTCGGAGTACACCGCGACCGCGGCGATGCCCATCTCGTGCAGCGTACGGATCACCCGGACGGCGATCTCACCGCGGTTGGCTACCAGCACCTTCTTGAACATGGTCACGGGTGTTCGCACGGAACCCGCAGGCCCTGCAACGCCGCGCGATGGGTGGAGAGTTCAGTGAGGAGGGATGAGGGGAGGGAGGGAGGCTCAGCGGATGAACGCGCAGGTCGAGTCTTCGAGGCAGTGGTGCCCCGTCGGGTCGGCCAGGTAGGGGATCACGGTGCCGCCCGTCTGGAGGTACCGACCGACCATGCTGAACATGTACACGGCCATGTCGAAGCCCAGCGACGAGTCGTAGATCTTCTGGAAGCCGTGGATGCCGCGGGGCTGCACGTAGGGGCTCACCATCCCCGAGGTGGGCACCCCGCTGGCGTAGGTCCAGACGGTGTCGTCGTTGGGGCCGGACATCGCCACCGAGCGACGCGACCAGCGCAGCGCCGGGCCGGGCACGCCGTTGCGGCCGAGGGTGACCGGGGCGATGCCGCCGTCGGACTGCGGGCGCTGGTTGCGCTCGTCGGTGGAGAAGAACTGCCGCCCGTCGGAGATGTCATCGACGTCGACGAGGAAGTTCTCCGCGCCGGGGCCCGCGGGGTGACGCCCGAGGCGGGAGAGGCCCTCGATGGCGTGGTTGGCCAGCAGCACGTCGTTGGGCGAGGCGAAGCCAGGGTGCGCGGCCTCGAAGCTCGCGGGCGCCCTGAACTCCGCGAGGTGCGGCGGAGCGTCCGAAGGGAGGAAGGGCACGATGCCGGCGACGCGGGCCATGGCGTAGCCCGTGGCGATGGTGACGTTGGGGTCGCCCGTGGTGTTGGTCACCAGCATGCTGCGCGGCCGCGCAGGGACGTCGGGCGCGGTGAGCGGATCGAGGAAGACCCGGCGCACATAGTTGATGGGGTCGCCCTTCTCCAGGGCCACCTGCGCCAGCATCACGAGGCGACGAAACTCCGGCGTCTGCCGACGCCGGCCGAAGCCCGCCATCGGCGCCACCAGCGGAGCGCCGACCTCCCAGTTGGTCGCCTCGAAGCGCCCGCAGACCGTGCAGCCTGCGTCGCGGGCCGGGGCGCCGACCTGCCAGGTGCTGATGACCCGGTCGGGCCTCGGCGCGGCGCCGATCCAGGTGCACTCTCCGAAGCGCATCCGGTCGCGCCCGTGGCGGTAGTGCTCCACCGCCCAGCGGTCACCCGCGTCGGACGGGACATGCACCCTGAAGCGCCCCGGCATACCGCCCGACGAGCCACTGCACGACACGTGGCCGTTGGTGAGGTTGCGCACCAGCAGCACGTCGTCGCCGCTCAGCTCCGCGCCGGGCAGGCACGCGAACTCCACGCGGGCCCTGGAGCTCAGCGAGGGCCCCACGATCTGGAGCGCGTACTCGCCCGCGGCGCAGGAGGTCCCCCGCCCGGCTCCGGTGCTCGGCACCGACACCACCAGCGGCCCCATCACCCGCAGCATCAGCGCGGCCAGCACCGCGCCGTTCTCGGTGCGGATCGCGATGTCCGCGAGCCCGCCCCCGCCGACCACCGGGACGCTCGAGGTGAGCGCCGGCTCGGCGCCCGCCAGGAGGCCCGTCACGATGCCGCCGAGCGATCCCCCAGCGGCGGCGTAGGGGGAGTTCGGGCCGCCCAGGTCGGGCGTGCCGTTGCCGTCGAAGTCGCCTGCGATGTCGGGCCGACCGTCGCGGTTGTAGTCCCCGTCGAAGGCGAAGGCGTTGCCGTCCCGGGTGGTCAGCGTGCGAGGGCGCGCGTTGCGCCCGTCGAAGCCTCGCAGCATCCGGATGGCCTGGATCTCGTCGATGATGGTCTGGCGCACCGAGTCGCGGGTGTGGAAGAGGTACGCGGTCCAGTAGTTGGCGCCGCTGTCGGGGCTCATGTCGCCGTCGAGGTCTCGCGCCCGGCCGAGGGTGATGGAGTTCGCCGCGCCCTGAAGGCAGCGGCCGCTGAAGGCCGCGCGGACCGCGGCAAGGATCACCGGGCTCAGCTCGAGGCCGTGCCCCGGGGCGTTGAGGGTCACGAGCGCGTTGCCGTGCTGCAGCACCAGGCCGCCGTACCCGAGGATCTCGGCGCTGTTGCTGCCGTGGCCGTGCATGAACAGCAGCGGCGCGAAGGGCTGCCGCTGCCCCTCGGCCTCGGTCGGGATGAACATGGTCATCGCCATGACGTCGTGGTTCACGCGGGCGCGGCCGGTCTGCCAGTCGATCTCGAAGGCGTCGTCGCGGCTCTCCCGCTCCGGGTCGCCGAGGAGGTACGGCGTGTCGTAGAGGACGGTCACGACGTGCGAGAGGCTCCCGTAGCTGCGAAGGAGCGCCGCGGTGCCCTCGGCGTTGAGGCCGAGCACGCTGCCGAGGCTGCTGAGTACGCCGCGGAAGGCCTCGCCCGAGGCGACGAAGACCCGCGAGCCGGGCGCGGGGCAGCTGCTGGCGCCGCCCTGCATCGGCATCGGCACCGTGTCGGCGGGAAACTCCGTGGCCAGGCGGGCCATCGGGCCGCGGCCGTAGAGCCCGCTGCGGACGGTGTCGAGGTCGTCGGTGACCGACTGGGTGGTGAACGACCACGCGAGCGCGACGTCGCCCCAGCCGTTGGTGGCGAGGCTGCCGTAGAGCTCGGGGTGCGCTCGGAAGTGACGCTCGAGGGGCTCGAGCGCGGCGGTCTGACGGGAGTGGTGCACGTGGTCGAAGGGAGAGCGGACGGCGGTGCCGGTGCGCTCGCCCACGAGGCGGTTGGTGATCACCACCGCGTAGGTCTTGCGCTGCCGCATCGGGAGCAGCGGGCGCATGATCAGCGTGCGGCTCTCGCGCTCGTAGAACCACGCCATGCGGTCGTACCCGTCCTGGCGATCGCCGGTGAGGCGACCGTCGAGGGTGTTGGGGTGGTCGAGCACGCCGTCGAAGTCGGTGTCCTCGCCCGGGTCGAGCACGCCGTTGTTGTTGGCGTCCTCCTCGACGGTCTCGAAGAGCAGGTTCGACTCGGTGCTGCGCGGGTCGTTGTCGAAGTACTGGTCGGTGTGAGCAACCGCGTAGGGGTAGTTGCCCGAGTTGAAGTCGAGCGGCACCGGCAGGCCCGTCTCCAGGTCGATCAGGTAGATCGCGTGCCCGGGGAAGTCCGACTGGCGGAAGTGGTTGGTCCCCCCTTGGCGGCGCAGCAGGTCGGCGACGTCGATGTGCTCCTCGAAGGAGAGCGAGATGGGCGCGAAGGTGCCCCAGCCGTCGAGCTCGTCGAAGCGGGCGCGCACCGTGCGCTCGATGCCCGTCGGAACGATCAGGCTGGCGTTGATGCGCCGCCCCGTCGGCGAGGTCGGGTCGGGCGACGTGGCCACGTCGTTGGGCAGCGGAATCAGCGGGAGCGTGTTGGTGTTGAGGTCCCACACCACGCGCGGTCCAGTACCGGCTGGAGTGAGCCGCGCTCCCGCGGGCGTGCCACCCCCATCACATCCGACGAGCGCCGCGACGGCCGCGATCGCCACTAAGATCCTCGTTCGCATGGGCCCCATCCTACAGAGGCTGAAATCCCGATTGCAAAGGCCGATCGCGGTGTAGTTTCGTCGCCGCCCTCCGGACTGGGCGTAGAGGCACCGATGTACGAGCAACTGCTGTTGGGATCTGTCCGCGCGCGCAAGCCGGCGCTTCTGAGCCTCGCCTGCGCCGTCACCGTCGCGGCTTCGTCCGCCTCCGCGCAGGAGGCCCCGCGCCCTCCGGCCCCCAGCCCTGCCGCAGCGGCTCCGAGGCCTCGCGGCGTCGTCGTGCACCTCGGCGGCGAGTACCGCCTCCGGCTCAACATGATGAGCACCATCGACCTGCGCCCGCTCCCGCGCACCGACGCCGCCTCCACCGGCACCCTCGGCCGCAACACCTGGGGCGAGCAGTGGGTGCGCCTCCGCGGCGACGTCGCCTTCACGCCCGACCTGCGCATCGTCGGGCAGATGGACGTCCTCAACGGCGTGGCCTTCGGCGACCTCACCCAGGGCGTGTCTCCGCAGGCGCTTCGCACCGACGAGTACGGCTATCCGGGCCTGCGCTTCCGGTACCTCTACCTCGACTGGGAGACCCCCATCGGCCTGCTGCGCGTCGGGCAGATGGGCTTCTCCTGGGGCCTCGGCATGGTGGCCAACGACGGCGACACGCCGCCCGTGTTCGGCGACTACCGCTACGGCGACCTCGTGCGCCGGGTGATGCTCGCGACGCGCCCGCTCGGCCGCTCTCGCCCGCTGGTGGTCGCCCTCGGCGGCGACTGGGTCGCCTCCGACCTGCTCGCGGACTACCACCGCCGCGACGAGCTGGCCTTCCAGGGCGTGCTCGCGGCCTACTACGGCGACGGGCCCGACCGCGTCGGCGCCTACGGGGCCTACCGCTGGCAGGAGAACCCCCTCGGCGACACCCTCTCCGCCGTCTTCGTCGACGTGTTCGCTCGCTGGGGCTTCAACGACAGCCGCGGCGGCCGCATCTACGGCGCCGTCGAGGCCGCCTACGCGGGCGGATCGACCACGTACACCCGCACCGTCGAGACCCCCGAGCACACCCTCCGGCAGCTCATGGCCATCGTCCAGGTCGGGCGCACCTCGCCCAAGCTCGACGTGGTGCTCGAGGCCGGCTACGCGTCCGGCGACTCCAACAGCGAAGACGCCATCCAGCAGCGCGCCACCATCGACCCCGACCACCGGGTGGGGCTCATCCTCTTCCCCGAGGTGCTGGCGGCGCACAGCGCCCGCTCGGCCCACATCGCGCAATCGCCCGAGCTGGGCGCCCGACCGACCCGCGGCGCCGAGCTGCTGCCGACCAACGGCGGCGTGTCCGGCGCGTCCTACCTCTTCCCCTACGCCATCTTCCGCCCGGCCCGCTGGATCGAGCTGCGCCTCGGCGGCGTGCTGGCCTTCGCCACCTCGGACGTCGTCGACCCCTACGCGCAGCGAGCGCTCTCCCGCAGCGAGAACTGGCGCGGCGGCAGCTCGTCGTCGCGCGACCTCGGCGTGGAGGTCGACGGGGCGGTGCTCCTTCAGCGCACCCTCGCCGAGCACCTGGTGCTGTCCGGCGGCGTGGAGGGCGGCGTGTTCGTCCCCGGCGGGGCCTTCACCGACGCGGCGGGCCAGTCCATGTCGCCCGCCGGGCTCCTCCGCCTCCGGGTGGGCCTGCGCTACCGCTGAGAGTCCCCGTGCCGCCTCCGCCCTCGGGCGGAGGTAGTGGTTGCGCGAGAGCGTCTCTGCTACGAAAGGTCGCATGACTCCAGCGGAGGTCGCAGAGAGGCACCGCAAGCGCGCCCGGGTCGCCCTCGACCTGGGCCGCTACGACGCCGCCGAACGGGAAGCCCGCGCCGCCCTCGGCGCCGCGCCCACGGACGCCGACTCGCTGGTGCTGCTCACCCGCGCGCGCCTCGGCGCGGGCCGCTACGAGCCCGCCTGGGAGTCGGTGCAGGCGGCGGTGCGCGCCGCGCCCGACCGCGGCTACTGCCACTACCTGGCCGGTTTTACCCTCCAGTGTATGGGCCGCTACGAGGAGGCCCTCTCGCACCTCGACCAGGCCCTCAAGTACGAGCCCGACTACGCGCGCTACCAGGTGCGCCGCGCCCTCAGCCTGGTGGAGGTCGCCCGGCCGCAGGAGGCCACCGCCGCCATCGACCGCGCGCTCGCGCTCGACCCCAACGACGGCGTGGTGCTGGAGATGTCCGCCCGGGTGCTCGGCACCCTCAAGGACTACGACCGCGCCGAGGCCCTCACCCGCGAGCTCATCAAGCACGAGCCCGACAGCGCCGCGGGCTTCGGTCGCCTCGCGTGGCTGCTCACCGAGCGCCGGCGCTTCCCCGAGGCCGCCGAGGCCGCGCGCGAGGCCATCCGCCTCGACCCCAACCACTACGCCGCGTGGGCCAACCTCGGCTACGCCGCGCTCGAGCTGCACCTCTACCGCGAGGCCGAGTCCGCCAGCCGCGAGGCGCTGCGCATCCGCCCGGGGCTCCAGTCGGCGATGACCAACCTCGTGGTCGCCCTCCGTGAGCGCGGGGCCCTCGACGAGGCCGCGCAGCTCCTCGCCCAGTGCCGGGCACGCGACGCGTCCAACAGGTCCTTCGAGAAGCAGCTCTCGGAGGTGCAGCTCGCCATCGCCACCCGCGACCGGGTGCGCCTCTTCGACCGCGTCGCGGTCACCGCCGTCGCGGCGGCGGTCACCGTCGCCGTCTCCCTCTATGACGGGCGCGCGGGCATCGCCGTGGGCGTCATCGCCCTCGTCGCCACCCTCATCGCGTGGCGCGTGGGGCGCTCGAAGCCCGCACCGCCGCCCGCGCTGGATCCGTAAACAGCCCGTCGGTCACCAGGTCGAGCATGGTGTCGACGAGCTCCGCGGGCTCGGACACCGCGCGCCGCAAGATGAGCTGATACAGCAGCTCCTTGATGATCCCGGTGAGGCAGAAGGCCCGGATGCGACGGTTTCCGGGGCGCACGAGCCCGGCCTCCTCGCCCTGCTCCAGCGAGCGCTCGATCAGCCCGGCGACCTCTTCATAGAAGGTGAGCAGCCGCCGGTCGAAGTCGGCGTCGAGGCCCACCGCCGCGGAGAAGAGCACCTTCGCCATGGCGGGCTCGGCCATGAAGCGCTCGACCAGCCGCAGCAGGTTGCTGCGCAGCTCGAACATCACCCGCGTGGGATCGGAGTCGGGCACCGTCTCGATGGGCTCGATGGTCTCCGCGAGCTGGCGCACGAAGCCCGAGACCAGCTCCTCGAAGATCGCCCGCTTGTCCTCGAAGTACAGGTAGAAGGTGCCCCGAGCGACCTTCGCCCGCGCCACGATGTCCTCGATCTTGGCGTCGTGGTAGCCCTTCTCCGCGAAGACCTCCGCCGCGATGGTGAGTATCTGCGCGCGCCGTCGCTCTCGGTCCATCGTTGCCATTCGGGGCATGATCGGTACCACAGGTCGCGAGGCGCATCGGCAGCCCTTCCACGGACTGACAGGAAACGTCCCTCCGCCGGGGAGGGGCTTCCATGCCCCGGCGTACCATGCTGTAACCCCGGGAGAGCGGCCGTCGACCGATGGCTACGCTCCCGCACACAACACGGAGGGTTTCTCGGAATGATGCAGATTCCAGGTAGCAACGGGCTTGTTCCGGTCCACGCGGCGGGGGGCTATCCCCCGGGTGGCGGCTATGGCGCTCCTCCCGGTGGTGGCGGTTATGGCGCTCCTCCCGGTGGTGGCTTCGGCGCCCCTCCTGGCGGTGGCTTCGGCCCTCCTCCGGGCGGCGGTCCTCCGGGCGGCGGTGGCTTCGGCCCTCCTCCGGGCGGCGGTGGCTTCGGCGCTCCTCCGGGCGGCGGTGGTTACGGCCCTCCGGGCGGCGGTTATCCCCCGCCCGGCGGCGGGATGATGATGGGCGGCGGCGGCCGGGTGAACTACGCCGGCGGCGGCGGATCGCTCTTCTCGGTCTACCTGCTCGGGCTGTTCCTGCCGATCCTCGGGGTCGAGCTGGTGCTCGGCGGCTCGGCGGCTGCCGTCATGGCGGCGACCCGCGACAGCGTGACCAACCAGCCGTCTGCCGCGGGCGGGGTCCTCGGCGGACTGCTCCTGCTGTTGATGTACGTGGGCATCTTCTTCGTCGCCATCGCTGGGATGAACAAGCTGCTCAAGTACTACTGGGACAACATCACGATCGAGGGGAAGCGCTGCGCCTATCACGGCACGGCCGGCGGCCTCATCAGCACCATGATCGTCCCGCTGCTCATCACCATGTGCACCATGGGCATCTACACGCCCTGGTACATCTGCAAGATGAAGAGCTGGATCTACTCGCAGGTCGACGTCAGCGGCGAGCGGCTCGCCTACAACGGCGACGGCGGATCGCTCCTCGGCATCTGGCTGCTGGGCTCGATCCTCACCAGCATCACCTTCGGAATCTACTTCCCCTGGTATCACAACAACCTGCTCGAATATGAGTGGAACAACACCTCCATCTCGGGCCGCGGCTTCCGCTTCCAGAAGGACCCCGGCGGCTTCTTCGGCATGTGGCTGCTCAACACCCTGCTGATGGTCTGCACCTGCTTCATCTACACGCCGTGGGCGATCTCCAATCAGTGGGAGTGGGAAGCCAAGCACATCAGCTGATGTGCTCGTAGACTCCCCCCCCCTCCCCCGATGGCGCCCTGGCCGGTCATTCGCGAACGCCTCGGCCCCATCGTCCCTCCCGCCCTCATCTGCGCCGCCCTCGCCCTCGTCCCCTTCAGCACCTGCCTGGTGAAGATCACCACGGGCCGCCCCTGCCCCGCGTGCGGCATGACCCGCGCGTCGCTTCGGCTGCTCCACGGTGACCTCCACGGCAGCCTCTCGCTGCACCCGCTCGCCCTGCCCTCCGCCCTCGCGCTGGGCCTGGGCGTCGCCCTCGCCCTCACCCTCCGCCCGCAGCACCCGCTCTGGGAGCGCTTCGTCCGCGCCTCGCTCGCCGTCTTCGGCGTCGCGTTCATGGCCGTGTGGGCCGTGCGCATGATGGGCTTCCTGCCGGGGGTGTAGCGGTTGTGCTACCCGCGGCGTAGCGACTAGAGTCCGCCGCCCCCGTGGAACAGCCCTCTCCCGCTCACCCCCGCTGGCGCTTCGCGGCGCTGCTGGTCCCGCTGGTCGCCCTGGTCGAGCTCGCCTCGCAGGCCATCATCCAGGCCCGCGTGCCGAAGGAGTCCCACTGGCGCGCCGCCGCCGCGTACCTCCGCAGCGCCCGCCACCCCGGCGACCTCGTGACCTCCGCCCCGCTCTGGACCGATCCCCTCGCGCGACAGTACTTCGCCGACATGATCCCGCTGGCGGACGCGGCCCGCCCTGACGCGACCCGCTACCGCCGGGCGCTGGTCGCCACCATCCGCGGCCGGGAGAACCCCGACCTCCGCGGGTGGCGCGAGACCGCCCACCGGGACTTCGGCCCCATCACCGTGCGCACCCTGGTGAACCCCGCTCCCGCGACGGTGCGCTACGACCTCATCGAGCACCTTCACCCGCCCGACGCGGAGGCCTTCCGCCTCGTCGGCGACGCCCCCACCCCGTGCGACTGGCGCACCGGCAACTTCGTCGCGGGCGGCGGCCTCGGCCAGGGGGCGCTCCCCGGCCCCGAACGCTTCTTCTGCTCCCCCGAGGGCTGGAACTACGTCGGCACCACCATCATCGAAGACATGGAGCACCGCGGGCGGCGCTGCATCTGGTCGCACCCGATCCAAGGCGGCGCGATGGTCACCCGCTTCCGCGACGTGCCGATGGGGACGGTCTTTCACGGCCACCACGGCATCGCCTACGAGGCCGAGCGCGGCGACGACCTCGGCAACCAGGGCGGGCCCGTCGAGCTCCGCGTGCTGGTCGACGGCGCCGAGGCGGGCCGCTCGATCCACCGCGACGGCGAAGGGTGGAAGGGCTTCGAGATCGACACCCGAGCGTGGGCCAACACCACGCGACAGCTCACCATCGAGGTGCGCGCCGAGGCGCCCGGGATGCGCCACTACTGCTACGAGGGGGACGTCCGATGACGCGGCTCCAACGGGTCGCCACGGCGCTCAAGCCGCACGCCATCGGCGCGGCGCTCGCCATCATCTACATGGTGGTGCTCATCCGCACCGCCCCGACCCTGGGCTACGCGCGCGACGAGGGCTTCTACTTCCACGCCTCGACGGACTACGCGCGCTGGTTCGACCTGCTGCTGCACGACCGGCGCGCGGCGCTCACCCGCGCGGCCGTCGACGCGGCCTGGGCGACCAACCACGAGCACCCCGCGCTGATGAAGTCCCTCTTCGGGCTCTCATGGCTCTTCCTCCATGAGAAGTGGCGCTGGATCGCCTCCGAAGGCCTGAGCTTCCGCCTCCCCGGGATGATCATGGGGGCGCTCGGCCTCTGGGTGACCTTCCTCTTCGGGCACCGCGCGCACTCGACCCGCGTCGGGCTCGTGGCGGCGGTGTCGCTCGCCTTCATGCCCCGCATCTTCTACCACGCGCACCTCGACTGCTTCGACGTGCCCGTCATGACCATGTGGGTCGTCGTGCTCTACGCCTACTGGCGCTCGCTCGCCGGGGGCTTCGGCTGGGCCATCGCGACGGGCCTCGCCTGGGGCCTCGCGCTCGAGACCAAGCACAACGCGTGGTTCGTCCCCTTCCTGGTGGTGACGCACTTCGTGCTCACCCGCGCGGGCGACCTCCGGCGCGACGCCTCGCGCGGCAACTTCCCGGTGCCCCTCGCCCTCATCGCGATGGCCGTGCTCGGCCCGCTCGTCTTCGTCGCGCTCTGGCCCTGGATGTGGTTCGACACCCTCTCCACGGCGACGCACGGGCCCGGACGCTTCCAGGAGTACGCGGGGTTCCACCTCAACCACGCGTACTACAACATGGAATGGCTGGGATATAACTGGTTCCACCCGCCGTTTCCGAGGCTCTACTCGTGGGGGATGGTGCTGTTCACGGTGCCGGGCATCACCCTGCTGCTCTTCGTGATCGGCCTCGCGCTCATGATCCCGTCGATGGTGCGCGAGTCCACCGGGCTCCTCGAGTGGCTCCCCATCAAGCGCCTCCGCGCCTGGGCCCACGAGCACAAGAGCGACGACCCGCGCGGCACCTGGGTGCTGATCTTCCTCGGCTTCATGGTGCCGATGGCGCCGTGGCTCTCGCGCAACACCCCCATCTTCGGCGGAACCAAGCACTGGTTTCCCGCGTACCCCTTCCTGGCCCTGCTCGCCGGCGTCGGCTTCGCCCGCGTCGCCGCCCTCCTCGAAGAACTCCTCCGCGACCGGGTGCGCCGCGAGGGCGTCGTCACCGCGGCGCTGGGCCTCCTGGTGGTGCTGCCCCCCATCGCGCAGAGCGCCCACTCGCACCCCTTCGGGTTGAGCAACTACACCCCCATCGCGGGCGGCGCTCCGGGCTCCGCGGACCTCGGGCTCAACCGACAGTTCTGGGGCTTCACCACCGGCTCGGCGGTGCCCTGGTTCAACGAGCACGCGCCGCCCAACGCGGGCGTGTACATCCACGACACCACCTTCGAGTCGTGGAACATGCTCCAGCGCGACGGCCGCCTCCGCCCTGACATCCGCCCCGTGTGGCAGGTCGGCGAAGGGCACTTCGCCATCGTGCACCACGAGCTGCACATGAACGAGGTCGACTACCAGATCTGGACCGCCTACCAGTCCCCGGCCACGGCCCACGTCGTGACCTACGACGGCGTGCCCATCGTCTCGGTCTATCGCAACCCGCGCTCCCGCTAAAGGGGTGTGAGATACTGCGCGCGCCAATGCCCGCAGCAGCCGCGGTCCCTCGCGCGGGGACCATCATCGACCACCGCTACGTGCTCGGGAGCCTCCTCGGCGAAGGGTCCTTCGGCGCGGTGTGGCGCGCGCAGGACCAGCGGCTCTCCAACCGCCCGGTCGCCGTCAAGCTGCTGAAGTCGGAGTTCCTGGAGCACGAGTCGGCGGTGCGCCGCTTCGACGCCGAGGCCGACGCGCTCGCGCAGATCAGCCACCCCAACATCGTCGGCGTCCTCGACCGCGGCGTCTGGAGCGGCCAGCGCTACATCGTCATGGAGTTCGTCGAGGGCCGCGGCCTCGCCGGCTGGCTCGCGGACCACCGCCGACAGAGCGAGCGCCCCTCCCTGTCCGCCGTGCTCTCCGTCTTCGATCAGCTCTGCGCGGGCCTCGAGGCGGCCCACGCCGTGCGCACCCCGGGCCCCATCGTCCACCGCGACCTCAAGCCCGACAACATCCTCCTGCGCGCCTCGGTGCGCGGCGAGATCACCGTCAAGGTCGTCGACTTCGGCATCGCGCAGCTCGGCCGACGCACCGCCACCCGCTCCGGCGTCACCATGGGCACGCCCCTGTACATGGCCCCCGAGCAGGCCTTCGGGCACTCCGGCAGCATCGGCCCCTGGACCGACGTCTTCACCCTCGGCGTCGTGCTCATCGAGCTGCTCACCCTCGACGCCCAGGCCACCGAGGACGATAGCTGGTGGGTCGTCGCCGTACGCCGCCCTCGCGAGCTGCGGGCGATGCTCCCGCCCCGCCGACCCGACGTGCCCGCAGGCCTCTGGGACGTCGTCGCCCAGTGCCTCCAGACCGAAGGGGCCGACCGCTTCGCCGACGCGGGCGCGCTGCGGGTCGCCGTCCGGGAGGTCGCCTCGGGGCTGCTCGGCGCCGGGGTCCTGTCGCAGCCGCCGTGGCACAGCTCCTCCGCGCCGCGCTCCCCCGTGCCCACGGCGCCCGAGCGTTTACCATCCCCGGTATTCGACCGCACCCCGACGGATCGCGACGACGAGATCGGCGTGGCTCACGCCTCCACGGAGCTCGCGCCCGTGGTCCCGCCCCTCCGCTGGGGACGGCTCTTCGCGCTGGTCTCCGTGGTGGCCGCGCTCCTGGCGATCGGCATCGTGGCGCTGCTGGTCTGGCGTGACGCGCACCCTGCTCCCCCGAGGGCGCCCTCGACCAGCCCCGCGCTCGGCCCCGCGGCGGTCCATCGAGCCCCTCGCCCTGGCCCCGTCGGCAACGACCCCGCGCTGATGGACCTGCTCCGCCGATGGGACTCCGCCGTGAGGCTCCAACCTGGCGCCCCCTCCCTCGATCGCTTCTACGCCCCGCGCGTCTGGTGGAACGCCCAGACCATGGACGCCGCCCGCATCGGGGCCCAGCTCGAGAGCGCCGCCCTCTCCGGCGGGACCAACTCCTTCGACTGGGCCCGCAGCACCTGGGAGCCCGAGGCCCTGACGGGCAGCGACGTCCCCGCCGCCTGCCGCAGCGTCCCCGGCGCCACCGGCGACGTGGTGAAGGTGCGCGCCTGGAGCGAGGAGTACCGCGCCGACCGTCACTCCTCCATCGGCTGCCCGCGGCTCGAAGGCCGCTACCTGCTACGCCTGCGTCGCACCCCCGAGGGGCTGCGCATCTGCCACGAGAGCTGGTCCCTGGCCGAGGGCATCTGCACCTCCTGCCCGACCGCTCCGGTGTGCGCCCGACGCTGACCTGACCCCATGATCAGTGGGGGCTCTCGACGTGACAGCCCCCGGTCGGTCCGGTAGGTTCCGCGCGCTCGCACGGTCAGGTTTCTAACGCGCGACCTGCCACCACTGCGAAGGGCCTGCATTCCAGCACGCTCGTGTATGGCATCGGCCTTGCTGCCCTGTGGTGGTGCAATTCTCTCCGTTCACGTTGGGAGGTTCGACACGATGTCTGATGAACAGGAAAATCCGGGCGCTCGCAGGGGGATGATCCCTGCACGCCGATTCTGGCGGAGCAGGGCGCTCGGCGCGCTGCTGCTCGGCGGTCTCGCGGTCGGCAACGCCGACTGCGCCCAGGAGCGCGATCCGATCGATCGCACCCGCCCGGCGAGGGTCAGCAAGACCTTCTTCGTGGGCGAGAACATCCAGGACGCCCGGGATAATCCCGAGTTCTACATCAACAACTTCGTCGTCGACGCCCCGGCGTCGCAGTCGCTGCTGCCGGTCGGCACCTACGACGACGTCGACCGCATCCGGTGGGAGATCCAGGAAGACGTGCTCCTCGCCCGCAAGGCGTACGAGTACGTGACCGGCTCCGACGGCCGCGGCGTCCGTGGCCCGACGGAGACCGGCATCATCGTGGCGGCCTACCGCATCGAGAGCCACTTCGACGTGCGGCGCGCGTACAACCCGACCACCGGCGAGGAGATCAACGTCGTCGAGGAGAACGTCGTCGATCGGCCCTGGTTCGAGCGCGAGTTCATGCGCGTCGACTGGTCGAACAACATGGTCGACAACCCCGACTGGTCGGGCCTGTTCTACGGCTCGCTCTTCGGCGGCCTGTCGTTCCAGCCGGTGCGCTACTACGAGCAGAACCCCGCGTCGCCCAACGCGCCGAACTTCTGCGAGATGGAGCCCGGCATGGTGCGCGACACCACCACCGGGCAGTGCGTCCGCGCCTCCAACCCCCGTAACCACGAGGGCGGCTACTTCGACGTCAGCTCCAAGTGGCTGGTCAACCCGGAGTCGAGCGACGCCTTCGGCGGCACCCTCCCGACCTGCCTCATCATCAACTTCTTCACCGGCAGCGAGGTCTACGACTGCAACCCGCAGGAGGCGACCATCCGCACCTCCTTCCGGCGCGTCGTCGACCGCGACTTCCAGCCGCTGGAGCTGACCCGTCAGCCCTACGACCTCGTCGGCGGCCCGCGCGCGACCCGCAACGGCTTCGACCCCAACTACGGCACCCTCGACCGCAACTTCCACCGCTACCAGATGCTCCACAACATCTGGATGCAGTCGCACCTCGACCGGCAGTTCACCTGCTCGACGGTCGACGCGAACCAGGACGGCATCGTCGACGGCAACCTCGACGCGAACTCCAACGGCACCGCCGACGCGTGCGAGAACGCCAACCGGCCGGGCTCGCAGTGCGACACCGTCATGGGCCGCTGCACGATCCCGTACCGCGACCGTGAGGTCCGCCCGATCGCCTACTACACGAACCCCGAGATGCCCGCGGAGTTCCAGGACCACGTCCAGATCGAGGGCGCTGACGGCACGCTGACGTACCGCCTGCCCACGGCCGACGAGGCCCGCAACCGCGCCGCCTCGGGCGAGCGCACCTCCTTCGTCACCGGCGCGACCGAAGAGATCATCAACACCTGGGACATCGCCATCCGCCGCGCGGTCGCCAGCGCCCGCGAGGTCGAGTGCCGCAAGCTCGGGCCGAGCGCCCCCGGCGGCATCGGCGGCGACCGCGACACCTGCCACAGCCGTTACTTCGAGAGCGAGCTGGTCGCCCAGCACCTCGGCGCCTTCCTCGGGGACAACCCCAAGGTCGCCCCGACGGGCTCTCCCGCGTCCCCGCGCGGCGTGGTCCTCTGCCACAACCCCGTGCGCGCGGATGACAGCACCGCCTGCCGCGAGCCCGGCTACCGGGTCCGCCTCGGCGACGTGCGCTACAACCACGTGAGCTACTGGCCGGGCAACTCCCGCGCGCCCTTCGGCGGCATCGCCCACTGGGGCTACGACCCGCTCACCGGCGAGGTCATCTCCAACGGCGGGTTCAACATGGGTCGCTCGGTCGAAGCCGCCGCTGGTCAGCAGCGCGACTACATCCGGATGATCATGCACTACCTCGACCCGGCGCTCGATGACCTCACCGTCGAGGCGTACACGAGCAACTCGGCGGCGCAGAGCCTGGCGCAGTACATCCGCAACCCCGCGGCCGCCACCATCGGCAGCGGCTCCGACCGCACCAACCTCGCGCGCATCAACGAGCGCGCGCTGAGCGACGACGCCGCGCACGCGGCCGCGGCCCTCAACACCGTCGGCGCCGAGAGCACCGACTTCGAGGCGGCCGCCATCCGTCAGTTCAACCAGCAGACGGACACCACGCCGGTGAACAACGGCGTGTCGCAGACCGCGGTGGCGTTCCAGCAGCAGGCCGCCCTGCTCCGCGGCACCCGCTACGAGACCGACATGATGGACCAGCAGTGGCTGCGCGCCGCGGGCATCAACCCCCAGGCCGCCCTCAGCTCGCTGGACAGCAACTCCCTCAACCAGGCCTCGCCCCTGCGGCGCATGGATCCGGAGTGGGCGACGGACATGCGCAGCCGCCTGATGGCTCGCCTCGAGAACCGCGGCTTCTGCTTCCAGGACGCCGGCGCGCCGGCCCTCGTCGGCTCGACCGACATCCAGGGCGTCGCCCGCTGGTTCGCGCAGCGCTACCGCAACCTGACCAAGGAAGCCCGCGCCGCCCGCATCATGCAGGACCTCCGCATCGACGCCTACAAGGGCATCGCGCTGCACGAGGTCGGGCACAGCATCGGGCTCTACCACCTCCCGGTGTCGAGCTACGACGCGATGAACTACAACCCGCAGTACTGGCAGCTGCGTACCCGCAACGGCGCCGCCACGGCGAGCTGCCGCGCGACGACCTGCAACCAGACCGCGTGCCCGTCGATCCGCAACAACGACAACAACGCTGCGACCGACGCGGATCGTAACGACGACAACTGCATGGGCCCGCGCTACCTCGACCCGGAGACGGACGAGGAGCTCGGCCTGCGTCCGCTCGAGGCGGGCAACCACCACGCGGGCCTCACCTACTTCGGCAACACGTCGACCATGGAGTACCAGTGGGAGCGCTTCGGCGAGACCGTGGGCCTCGGGTCGTACGACATCTACGCCATGGGCGTGATGTACGGCCGCGTCGTCGAGACCATGGAGTCCGACACCGCCCGCGGCGGGCAGAGCGCGCAGTCGCAGCGCCGCTTCGCCTGGAACCTCCGGTCGCAGCTCTCGGAGAAGTACCTCGCGAACTTCACCGACCCGGCGTTCTCCGCTCCCGGCTCGACCCCGCCCGAGGCGAACGACGCCCCGCTGGGCCTCGCCCACTACACCGAGATGGCGCGCCAGCTGCGCGTCTTCGATCCGAGCTTCTGCCGCGACGCGACGGAAGAGGAGAAGGCCCGCTACCGCTGGCGCCTGGTCGACGGCAAGATCTGCCGCTTCGCCCCGCGCGACCACGCCGCGCTCACGGACATGGAGACGTCGGAGACCTACGACTCCAACGACCCCGAGCCCGACGCCGGCGGCAACCAGGACCAGGCCGCGCCCTCGTGGCGCGTCCGCAACGGCACGCCGGACGCGGGCCGCACCGTCACCAACGGCGAGGGCTCTCTCCGCTGGCGCTACCGCGTGTCCTGGGACCGCGGCGTGGGCTACCCCCACATCCAGTACTTCGACCAGGGCGCGGACATCTACGAGGTCTCCCGCTCGATCACCCGGAAGTACGACCTCACCTACCCGGCGATGTACTTCCGCCGCGGCAACCGCGAGTGGGCCTCGTGGAACGTCTCCTCGGCGGTCTCGTCGCGGATGTTCCGCCTGGTGCGCGGCTACCACTGGAACGTCGCGCGCGACTACGCCTACTACCGTGGCGCCCTCAACGACGCGAGCTTCGCGGTCTACGCCCGCAGCGACAACGCCCTCGGCCCGACGTTGGGCGCGCAGACGGAGATGTTCGACTTCTTCGCCCGCGCGATGCTGATGCCCGAGCCGGGCACCTTCGTCGTGTCGAACGAGGCCTCGGCGGCCGACGCCGACCGCAGCACCCCCGAGCTCCGCTCGGCGAACACCCCGATCTTCGACGCGGATGACGGCGTGACCGCGCCGCGCTTCAGCATCGGCATCGTCGACGGCCGCTTCATCGCGGACGACTTCGACAACGGCCAGGGCGGCTCGCTGGATTACCAGTCGTACGCCAACCGCGAGGGCTCCTCGATGGAGAAGAACTTCGCGGCGATCATGCTCACCGACACGCGCCCGACCTTCTCGAGCGTGACGCGCAACCTCTACCTCGACGGCCGCGAGTTCCAGGTGAACTTCGCGACCGACATCCCCAACGCGCTCGACCGCCTCCTCGGCGGCATCCTCTCCGAGGACTGGGCGACCGTGGCGATGCACGCCCCCGCGCCCCGCGCGGCGGGTGACGAGGTCACCCCGCAGATGCTGCCGCTCTACAGCGACACCATCCCGACCCGGCCCGCGGGCTCGTCGCTGCTCTTCCCGAACATCGGGTACCGGCAGCAGCTCCCGACGATCATCTACTCGATGCTGTTCTCCTCGCTCAACACCGACCTCACCCTCATCAACAAGATGAGGATCTTCACCGAGGGCGGCGCCGAGGCGGTGGACATCCCCGAGAACGAGCGCGTCCGCTTCTTCAACCCGGACACCGGGATCATCTACACCGCGCGTCGCTACGGCGCCGACCCGGGCCTCACCGCCCTCGCCGGCGGCGGACGCACGGTCGACCGCGGCATCGCGTCGCGCATGATCGAGCACGCCAACGCCCTGCTCGCGGACACCTTCCTCGTGGAGCGTGACCCCGCCAACATGGGCCGCCCGGTGCTCGACGCCGACGGCCGCCCGCGGCTCATCCGCAGCGCCGGTGGCGCCCTCCAGCCGGCGAGCACCTCGCCGCAGCGCCAGGCCCGCCGCCTCGCGACGTTCCGCAACTACGTCGGCCTCATCGACGCCACGCGTAACATCTCGCGCATCCTCGGCTACGGCATGATCCGCTGAGCTGATCCCCCGCTGATCGCGGGGCGGCCGTAGCCCTCACGGCGCCGCTGCCCCGCTCGATCGCCCCCTCCCGCCCCGACCTTTCCGCCTTTTATTCACTCCCTCCCCATAGCTGGCTGACGGCGCCCCCGGCGCGCGTCTCAGGCTTCGCATCTCCGTCAGAGCGGTGTATTCCCGTCGGCCGAACGCCCCAACGGGAGGAACACAGCCCCAATGCACATCCGCTCGAAGCTCATCTCGTCTGCTGGCGCCATGGCCATCTGCATCGCGGCCTCACCGGCCTGGTCGCAGGTCCGCCGCGCGGTGCGCATCCAGTCGACCCCGCCTGGCGCCACGGTACGGCTCGACAACGCCACCGCGCCGCCGCTCGGCCAGACGCCCATCGCGCGCGCGCTGATCCCGCAGGGCCCGCATCGGCTGTTCTTCGACCTCCCCGGCTATGTGCAGGGCTCGCTCGACGTCACCGTCGCCGCGCGCAACACCCGGCCCTTCGCCATCACCCTCGTCCAGGGCGGCAACGTCTACGTCGCCGCCGACGTCGACGGCGCCCCGATCTTCCTCGACGGCACCCAGATGGGCGTCACCCCCGGGCGCCTCAACAACGTCCCCCCCGGCGCGCACATCATCGAGCTCCGCATGGAGGGCCGCGAGCCCGTCCGCGAGACCGTCAACGTCACCTCCGGCACCCTCTCCACCGTCAACGTCACGCTGCGCCCGCGCGTCGCCCCGACGGGCTCGGTGCGGGTGATCGTCTCCAACCCCAACGGCCCCGTCCCCGCCGACCTCCAGGTCAGCCTCGACGGCACGCCCCTCACCGGCACGCCCCCCTCCAGCGACACCGTCCAGCCCGGCACGCACATCATCCAGGTGGCGGCCAGCGGATTTCGCAGCATGCGCCGCGAGGTCACCGTCACCGCGGGCCAGGCCCAGGCCGTCGCCGTCGACCTCGAGGTCGCCGCCGCCACCTCCGGCAGCCTTCGGGTGATCGTCCCCGTCGCGGGCGCGCAGGCCTTCCTCGACGGCGAGGCGCTCACCCTCACCGGCGGCCGGGTCGACCAGGCCAGCGTCTCCCCGGGGCAGCACACCGTGCGCGTCACCGCGCCGGGCCGCGATCCCGTCGTGCGAGAGGTCGCCATCGTCGCGGGCCAGCAGCGCGTGCTCGAGTTCGCCGACAGCGACCTGCCCCCGGCGACCGGCCGCGGCCGCCTCCGGGTGGTCGTCGCCAACAACCCCGAGGCGGAGATCTTCGTCAACAGCCAGACCGTGGGCCGCGGGTCGTTCAGCCGCGACAACGTGTCCGACGGCGAGGTCGTGGTGCTCGTGCGGGCCCCGGGCTTCAACGACTTCACCCAGCGCTGCAACGTCACCGCGACGCAGCCCTGCGAGGTCAACGCGCAGCTCGAGCGCACCGCGCAGTTCGGCACCATCCACGTCACGGCGCCCGCCCTCTCCAACGCGCAGGTCTTCCTCCAGCGACCCCCCCCCCCCCCCCGACAACAGCCGTGCGGGTGAACGTGCCAGGGCGACAACCCCGACCCCATCGTCGCCGCCCCCCGGCGCACCGGCCCGACCGAGATCGACGTGGCCCGCCGGCGCTCGGGCATCAGCACCTTCGGCGCGGCGCCCCTCACCCGCGGCGACGGGGCCTTCGACGCCATCCTGAGCTACGGCGCGATGCCCGTCGAGCTGCGCGCCACCATGGGCTTCGTGCCCCACAACAGCTTCCCCAACTTCGGCAACTTCACCATCGACGGCGGCATCGCCGTGCGCACGGCCTTCAACTGGTACGAGGTCGAGCTGCGCTCGCGCGCCGGCTGGCGCTTCGCCAACGACCTCATCGCCATGGGCGGCGAGGTGCGGGCCTACGGCGCGCTGGGCTTCCGCTCGTCGCGCGGCTTCGGGATGGTGCTGCAGGGCAACATGTCGTTCCATTTCAACATGGGCAGCGACGCGCAGACGGCCACCGGCCAGGCGCCGGTCGGCGGCGTCGGGGCCTTCACCATCTCCCTCAACGGCGGCCTCGAGCTCAACCTCGACAACCCCGGCGGGTACAACCTCACGCTCTCGGGCAACCGCGACGCGGCGTACACCCTCTGCGACAACCGCAACGCCGACGCCTCGAGCTTCACCGGCAGCACCTGCGAGGTCTCCAACACCGCGCGCGGCTTCGCCGGCATCGTCGCCGAGCTCGGCCTCTTCCGGCACCTCTCCTTCGTGCTGGGCGCCACGCTCTACCTGCCCTTCCCCGAGGACATCCAGGACGAGAACGTCGTCCCCCTCAACGTAGGCTCCAACGTGTCGCGCCGCCCCATCACCACCTCGTTCTGGGACGCCGCGCTGCCGATCAACCTCCGCCTCGGCATCACCTACAAGTTCTGACGCACCGCGCGGCGGCGAACCTTCGGGTATCCTCCGCCGCCATGTCGCCCTCCCCCCGTCGCCTCCGCGCCGCGCTGGCGCTCGTCCTCGCCGCTTCGCTCCCGCAGTGCGCGAGCGCGCCGAGCGCCGCCCCCGTCGTCGCTCCCGCCGGTCACCGCCCCCTCGTCGGTCGAGCTTGCCGTCGATACCTCACCGGTCGACCGCCCCGCCGACGCCGTGCTCTCGGTGCGCATCGGCAGCGTCCGCGGCGCCGCGCGTCGCCTGGGCGAGATGCTCGGCCTGCGGGACTTCGTCGAGGAGGCCCTCACCTCGGCGCTGCCGGACATCCTCGGCGACGAGGGCGTCGCGCACGCCATCGACATCGACGGCCCGCTCGACCTGCTGGTGGCCCTCCACGACAACGACGTCGAGGGCATCGCGTCGCTCCCGATCCGCTCGCTCGCCACCGCGAGGGAGCAGCTCGCCGACGGCCACACCCTCGAGGCCTTCGGCGACCCGTCGCTGCGCATCCAGCGGGTGCGCCGCAGCGGCAACGACCGGTCGCGCGACGACCTGCTGCTGGTCCCGGCGGGCACCGGCGGCGCGGGGCGTCTGCTGATGGTGCACCGGCGCGAAGGCAACGAGGGCTTCGTCAACCGCTACGCCGCGTACCTCACGCGCACCCTCGCCGCGCAGCCCCTCGGTACCGACGACGGCGCGGCGGTCGTCGAGCTGCACCCGCAGGTGATCGAAGGGGCCATGCGCGCCGACCTCGACCGGCTGATGGTCGAGCTCGTCAACGAGGTCTCCCCGGGGCAGGACCCCAACAACCCGCTCTTCGCCGACGCCGCCCGCGCGTGGGTGCGCGACTTCTTCGGCGCCCTGCGCAGCAGCATCGCGGAGTCCCGAGGCGCGCGGCTCTCCCTCGGCCTCGGCGACCAGGGCGCGACCCTCCACTTCGACGTCGCGCTGCAGAGCCCCAGCGCGCAGCTCGCCCAGCAGGCGCTCAGCGCCCTGCGCGACAGCTCCGCCCCGATGGACCTCTACGAGCGCCTCCCGCCCGGGGGCTGGTCCTATGGCGCCTGGGCGCTGCACGCCGAGCCGCTGCGGGCGACGCTCAACCTGGGCGCCAGCGCCGCCGCCCGGATGGTCAGCCCCCGCACCCGCCTGCCCGAGGCCGACGCCACCGCGCTGCGCACCGCCCTCGGCGCCCTCGTCGCCCAGGACCGCGTCGCGGTCGCCTCCACCACCAGCCGCGACCCTCAGGACCGCTACACCGCCACCGCGCTGCTGCGCCTCTCCACCCCGTCGCCGCAGTTCGTCGCCAACGTGCGCACGCTGGTCAACACGCTGCGCCGCCCGGTCGTGGCGCGCGCCATGAGGGCCGACCTGCGCATCGACCCGATGGGCTGGACCCTCCCCCCCGTCACCGGGCTCCCGGCGGGCTCGCTGCTGCTGCGCGGCCCGATGCCCTCGCTGACCGAGCTCGCCGCCGCGGTGCGAAGCACGGCTCCGACCCCCGCCGCGAGGACCGCTCCCGCCGCGAGGACCGCTCCCGCCGCGAGGCCGCTGCTGTCCGAGCTGCTGCTGGTGCCCGAAGGCGATCACGTCTGGGTGGTGCTGGGCGCCAACGCGCGCACGCAGTTCCAGTCGGCCTCAGGGTCCCACGCGGCGCCCCGGCCATCGCCGACGCCGCCGCGGCGGGGACCAGCAGCGTCGTGGCGATCCTCCCGTCGATGCTGACCGAGGCCTTCCGCAACGACACCTCGCTGCTGCGGATGGTCCGCGACGCGATCGCCCACGGCGGCGAAGGGGCCACCGCCGCGAGCGTGGGCCGCCTCCAGATGAGCGAGCGCGAGGGGGTCACCCACGTCAGCGCCGACCTCACCGTGCCGCGCTCGGCGCTCGGCCTGGTAGGCCAGAGCGTTCAGCGGGGCCTCGCCCGCCCGTAGTCCCGCCACCCGAGCACCGCCACGTTGCGCGGGCTCACGCTCGCCTCGAAGGCCACCAGCACCTCCGCCTCGTAGCCCAGCGACCGCAGCCACGCCGCGCGGTCGAGCGCCACCCACACCTCCACCAGCCGCGCCAGCATCGCCCTCGGCAGCGCCCACCGCCGGGCGCGCTCGTACGCCTCCGCGGCGCTCCGGGCGGCCGCCTCCACCGCCTCCGCGGGCGGCGGGAGCAGCCCTCTCGCCACGAAGGCCCGCTCCACCAGCGCCGTGAGCGGGCCCGTCGCCTGGCGTCGGTTGACCCCTCGCATCTCCTCCCCGGGCCCCACCGCCTGCCCCGCCGCGAGCAGCGTCGAGCGCAGCGCCATGCGGTTGACCCTCGACGCCGCCCTCACCGCGAAGGCCTCCTCGACCCCTTCCTCTCCGTCGCACGCGTTGCCGAGTCCCAGCACCGCCCGGCCGATGGTGAGCTCCCTCGCGCTCATCCCAGCCGGGACCACCAGCGCCTCCCGGTCGCCCTCCCGCTTCTGCAGGCAGCACCCCACGAGGGCCACCGCAGCGCCCGCAGCGCCCGCAGCGCGCACCGCGTGGTCGCCCAGTCCCCCGCAGGCGTGGAGCCCCACCACCAGGTCGGTGCGGCGCAGCGTCGCCGCAGGGTCGCGCGCGTCCATCGCCACGAAGCGAGCGCCGCCTTCGCCCGCGAGCGACGAGGCCACCGCCACGCGATCGGGGTCGCGCTCCCATCCCTCCGCGTCGACGCCCAGCGCGCTCGCGAGGTGGCGAGTGAGGTGACCGTGGCCCGATCCCACGTCGACGACCCGCGAGCCCTTCGCCCCGACGCGCCCCACCATCGCCGCGAAGGCTGCTACCTGGACGCGCTTGCGCGGCGACGCGCGGCGGCCGTCGACCGCCTCCGCGGAGGCCGCTGGCATCGCGGGGAGGGAGGTCCATCGGGTCACCGCGTGGCTGAGGGCGACGAGGTCCGCGGGGGCTCCGGGGAGGCCGTCGAGGTGCGCTGCGAGGCCGTCGCGCGAGGCCGCCGCCACGGCGTCGTCGGGCATCGCTTCGAGGAAGGCGGTCCACCCTCGGGCCTCGCACCACGAGGGAGGGGCTACGCCTTCGGGGCGCTCGTCGACGATGTCCCGGACGGAGGCGAGGAGTCGGCTCGCCTCGCGGAAGTGCTCCGAGGCTGACACGACCTCAGTCCTGAGCATACTCCGGTCGGACGTCGCTCGGATCGCGCAGGAGGCCTCGTTGGCGGGGAGATTGTGTCACGCGCGGCCCATCCCTTCGGGCGGCGGAGGGGCGCGACGGCGTTCGGCGAGAGACGGCCGTTCGGAGCCCCGGGCCGATGCCCGGGGCGGCCATCGTGTTATTGCCTGGGGTGACGCGCCAACGCGCGGAACCCCAGCCTGCAAGCGGTTTGCGCCACTTGTGACCAATGCTCAGACCTCAGTCCGGGTCGCAGCTCCCGGTGCAGCTCTGCTCGATGCGCCCGGACTCCAGGAAGGTCACCACCTGCCGCTCGGCGTTGGGCAGGAACACCAGGTCCGAGTGCACGTTGTTGTCCATCACCGGGACGGTGTTGCTCAAGGGCGGGGTGTAGCGCGTGAGGCTCGGGGTGATGGCGTACTGCACCATGGCGCTCTCGGTGGAGGGCGAGGTGGCGGTGCTCAGCCCGAAGGGGGTCGCGACGCCGGGGGTGATGAGCGGGATGCCGAAGGCCCGCGCGAGGATGTCGGTGGTGATGTTGGGGACGAGGCAGTCGCCGACGGCCTCCTGCAGCAGCACGATGCGCGAGGAGGACGGGGTGGGGGGAGCGCGGAAGAGCCGGGTGACGTTGGCCGGGTCGGCGTGGTCGAAGCGGTGCTGGAGCAGCGAGATGAACTCCGCCTGCACCAAAGGGTCGGGGTAGATGCGGTCGACGAAGCTGCGGATGGGCGCGTACACGATGGAGCGCGGCAGCAGGTTGGACCACGACGCGCCGGGCACCGCGAGCACCGCGCGGGAGACGCGGCGGGACACGGAGACGAAGGACGACCCCTGGATGCCCCCGAGGCTCACGCCGTAGTAGTAGACGCGCGTCGGGTCGATGAGGGTCGAGCCCTCGAAGCGCACCCGGGGGTCGGCGGAGAGGGCGCCGACGGCGATCTCCTCCAGCGCGAGGTTGTTGGCGAGGGACTGCAGCAGCCGGTCGGTCACCAGGTTGATGCGGTTGATGTTGGTGACCACGTCGCGAATGATGAGGTCGCGGTCGCCGCCGGAGAGGCCGATCCAGTCGGTGGCGACGACGACGGCGCCCGCCTGCTCGGCGAGGGGGTGGATCACCCGAGCGATGTCGCCCGTGAGGTAGTCGCGTCCGGTGCCGAAGACGCCGTGGCCGAACATCACCAGCGGCAGCGGGCGGCGCTCCCGCATCGCCCTCGCGGGGATCACCATGGTGAAGGGGTACGACGGGGACATCGGCTGGATCTCTGGGGTGCCGTCGGCCGCGAAGGTGATGGTGTTGCGCGCGTCGAGCCAGCCGGGCGGGGTGAAGGTGCCGGTGACGATGCGCGCGACGTTGCTGTTGGGGGCGTCCTGCACGCGCTCGATGGTGAAGGGGATCTGGCCTGCGATGCCCGCGCGGCGGATGACCTCGCTGCGCATGGCGACGATGGGGCCGAGCACGTGGCGCTCGCTGGCGACGGTGTACGAGAAGGCGAGGTGCAGGTCGTCGCGCGCATATCCCTGCGTCGCGAGGAAGCTGAACAGGGTCTCGTAGTCGGGGCGCGCGGCCTCGATGCGCGGGTCGGTAGAGGGGGTGCGGTCGCGGAGGGCGACGAAGCCCGAAGAGGGCCGCAGGGGAGTGCCGCCGGGGGTGCGTACGGCGCGGCGGATGGCGACCACGACGCGGGCGCCGAAGGGGAGCGGCTCCAGCGGGCGGATGATGAGCGCGGCGCGGTCGGTGGCGCCGGCGATGCGGTTGGCGTCCATCTCCGCGAGGAAGGGGACGCGGCGCATGTGGGTCAGGTCGAAGAGGGCGATGGCGCTGGTGGCCTCCAGCGAGCGGGCGGTCTGGGTGTAGTCGGCGAGAAACTCCGGGGCCACGAGCTCGCCGAAGTGCACCAGGATGGGCGCGGTGGAGGGCGCTCCGTCGGCGCGGTTGAAGGGCGTGACGTCGACGTTGACGCGGCCCGGGGCGACCTGGAGCACGTTCTCCGGGAGGTTGAGACGCCGCCCGGTGGGGGTCGACGGATCGGGTCGCGTGAGGAGGTCGGACGGCCACGGGAGCAGGCAGTCGTCGGTGATCGCGAGGGGGTTGCAGCGGGGCGCGTCGGGGGCGTCCTTGCTGGCGGCGTCGACCGGGGAGAGGTCGCTCGCGACGTCGAGGGCGTCGCTGAAGGCCGCCGTGTCGGAGGGGACATCGGCGGTGGCGGCGGAGACTGCGGCGTCGGCGGGGGAGACCGCGACGTCATCGCTGCATGCGGCCAGCAGCATCGACGAAGCGGTGAGCAGCGACCAGCGGAGGCTTCGTGATGTGCGCATCGGGGGGGGTGCGCGATGGTACACGGCGGCCGGTGGTAGCGTCGGGATTCCCAATGGTGACGCAGACGCAGCGCAGCCCGGTGGCAGCGGGAGGGCACGACCCGCGGTGGATGGACGTCGCGAGCCGGGTGATGTCCGCGCAGGCGGCCTGGCACCGGCTGGAGCTGCGGGGGATGGAGCGGGTTCCTCGGGGAGCGGCGCTGCTGGTGGGCAACCACAACGGCGGGGCAAACCCGGTGGACGGGCTCTTCCTGATCGAGTGGTACCGCTCCCGGGGAATGACCGACCCGGTCTACGTGCTGGCGCACGAGTTCTTCTTCAAGCACCTGCGGCTGACCCCGCTGCTCTCCCGCCTCGGGGTGATCCGCGCGAACCCGACGGAGGCCGCGCGGGTGCTGCGGGCGGGGGCGAAGGTGCTGGTGTTCCCGGGAGGAGACGCCGACTCGCTGCGCCCGTGGAGCGCGCGGCGAGAGCTGCGCTTCGAGGGCCGCCAGGGCTACGCGAGGCTGGCGATGGAGAGCGGCGCGCCCATCATCCCGGTGGTCACCGCCGGGGCGCACGAGTCCTTCGTGGTGCTGCGCCAGGGCCAAGGGTTCGCCAGGGCCGTGGGCGTCACGAAGTGGCTGCGGTTCAGGTCCTTTCCGGTGACGCTGGCCTTTCCGTGGGGGCTCTGCGTGGGGCCCGCGGCGTACCTGCCGTACGTCCCGCTGCCCACCAAGGTCACCGTGGAGTTCGGCAAGGCGATCGAGTCGACCGCGCACCCCGACGCGGCGTCGCTATCGGGCGCGGTGGAGTCGGCGATGTCCGAGCGGCTGCGGGCGCTCTACGCCGAGCGGCGCTGGCCCGTGGTGGGGTGAGTGATGCCTTGATGACGGGAGGGCTACGACGGGTCCACGTTGTCGGCATCATCGGGCGCGGCGTCGAGAGCGCGGCGCTCGGACTCCAGTTGAAACGAGAGGTACGGAAGCCGCTCGATGCCCTGCTCGCGGACGAGCTCGTAGACCTGCTCGCGAATCGGGTTGGTCTCGGAGATTTCGTAGAAGTCCCGCCCCTCGGGGTCGCGCAGGATGCCCGTGAAGTGGATGGCGTCCTCGCCGGACCAGTCGCGGTCGAGGGCGTAGCGCAGCTCGACGACCACGGGGCCGCGCTTCGGGTCGGAGTGCGCCGCGCAAACGGCGCGGACGATCTCATCGATCTGATCACGGAACACGGCGTCGAGGTCGCGGGCGGCGGACATGTCCTGACGTTACCACGCCAGTAGTGCGAACAGCAGCGCTCAGCGGGTCAGCACTGGCGCCTCACCAGTGAGCAGCAGGAGGAGGAAGAGACGCCCGACCCCGGTGGTCGCCACGACCTCCCAATCGGCGAGCGCGTTTCGGGCGACCCGGACGTACTCCTGCGCCTGGGAGCGGGTGAAGCGCGCGCCGACGTCGTAGTCCGCGATGTGGCGTGCCTCCTGAAGGTTGGCAAACGCCGTCGCAACGCGTTCGAGCTCGACGGGCACGATTCCCCGCGGCGACAAGCTGGAACGTCCGAGCAGCGCGGCGATCCTGGGTGGGACCTTTCCAGCGCGGCGGAACCAGTTCGCGGTGTCCTTCATCTGGCCATGGCCGTACCAACGCGACATCGACCGCGCGATCTGTCGCGCCTCGGGCGACCGATCCTGACCCAGCGATGCCGGGACGGCCTGCTCGATGAGGTGGTGGAAGAGCGCGTAGTAGGCGTTCGAGATCGCGCGCTGGAGGTTCACCTGTCGCGGACGTCGCGGATCCAGTGCCAGGAGATCGTCAGCCTGCTTGAGCAGATCGAGAGCACGGCTCACGGCGTACCCCCGGCGCGGCGCTTGAGCGTGGCGAGCAGCGCATCAGCGGTGGCCTGCTTCGCCTCGACCTCCGCGATCCGCTTCTCTGCATCGGCAACGAGCTCTTCGACGAGCTCGGGAAGACGATCAACGGCCAACACACGCAGCTCGCGGCTCGCGTTGATGAGCGGGATCGAAGACCAATGCTCCGGCTCGTCATTGGGCCCCGAATCGATCATCAGGCGCCAGACCTTGCCCACCTTTCGGAATGCGAGGTTCGTGATCTCGGTCCCCCGATAGTTCTCGTCGTCGTCGAGAATATCCTGAGATGACAGCAGGACGCTCCCCCGCGAGCCCAGACGCTGCTCGCTGAGCGACCGCTCGATCTGCGCGATGGTCTCCGTCAGCTTGTCGGTCGCGGGCGCGAGCCGCTGAGCAGCCCTCTGCCCCCGCTCCAGAATTTTGGACAGACCTTGGGTCTTCTCTTCCGACATCGAAGCCTCTGTTTGGTGTCACAACCCAGAAGCGCCCACGGTGGGGACTGTCGGCTTCACCCGTTACAGCACTCGCTCTGTTCGACGACCCGAGGGCTTTCACACCCCATCGGCTCTCGCCACCCGCCGACCCGCAGCTCCTCACCTGTTACGGCGCCGTAACACCACCGATTTCACCTGTTTTTCCCGTGCGATCTGCATTCCCGCCCGAACAGCCTTCAGCCCTCGTCGCGCTTGCCCCGCACGCTCCGGCGCATCTCCTTCACCCACGCGGCGATGGCGTCGAGCTCCTCCGTCAGCGCCCTCTTCTGCTCGTCGTCCATCTGCCGCGCCAGCGTCGCCGCCCGCCGCTGGGCCGCCGCCGTCGCCACCGCCCCGCGGAAGCGCTTCACCTGCCCGATGAGCCGCGGCGCCGTCAGCCGCACCTTCGGCGCGTGGCCCTGCTCTTCCCGCAGCGAGTCGACGTAGGCGCGCGTGTCCCGCTGCGTGAGCTTCATCGCCGTCACGTGCTGCGCGGCCTTGCGCATCAGCTTCTCGTCGCCCAGCGGGAGCAGCAGCTCCTTGCGCCCGGGCTCCAGCGAGCGCCACGCCTCGTCGGTGATGCGCTTGTCCCTCGCCGCGATGTGCACGCTCACGTAGAGCAGCCGGCGGTTGAGCCGCAGCGTCGGACCGCCCGCCCGCGCCAGCAGCTCGCGCCACACGGGGTTGTCCGCGCGCTCGTCGAGGGCCGCGCTGGCGTCGTCGCTGAACACCGCCACCAGCACCCAGCGGCCGAAGCCGACCAGGGCGTCCTCCATCACGTCGCGGGTCTCCTCCGCGCGCCGCAGTGCCTCCGCCAGGAGCTTCTTCTCTGCGTGGTTGAGGGTGGGCCTCCGAGGCCAATGAGGAGAGCGCCAGCGTCGCGGTGCGAGTGGACATCACCCGCGACGATACCAGCGCGGAGGCCCTCAGGTCCGAAACGACCCGAACGCCCTCGCCACCGCAGGCGCCGCCGGGTCGAACACCTCCGTGTCTCCGCCCGCCTCCATCACGTAGACCTTCTTGGCCCGCACGAACACCGCCACCTGGTAGCGGTGGGCCCTCCCCCCGACGGTGGCCCCATAGCGGAACATCACCCCCGCCACCCCGTTGGCGCTGCGCACGGGCTCGGGGTTTCCCTGAGGGGTGTAGCCCTGGCGTCGCAGCCGCTCGTCCACCACCCGCCCCCAGAACTCCAGGCTGGCCTCGGGCTCGTTGCGCATCACTCGCACCGCGATGACGACGCCGTCGGCGTTGGTGGCGCGGTAGTCGTAGCGCGAGTCGTCCTCGAGCTCGGCGAAGCCGTTGGGGGTGTTCACATGGAAGCTCGCGCAGGCCGGCGCGAGCAGCGAGAGCGCGAGGAGCAGCGGGAGGCGGCGGAGCGTGGTCATGGCGTCACCAGTCATCGGTTGTCGGTTGAACATCTCAGCGCAACTGGAGCAGCCGGCCGAGGCCGAGCCTTTCGAGCCACACCACGGGGAGGTCGAGCGGCCGACGCACCGCCGAGCCCGGCAGCGGATCGGGCGCCACCACCACCTCGGAGCGCGGGTGCGCCGTCACCGTCACCAGCGAGAAGGTCGCCCTCGCCCGGAGGAAGCGCATGCGGCCCTCGATGCGGTCCATCTCCTGGGTCACCCGCTCCAGCTCCTGCGCGACGCGCAGCGCCTCGGCGACGTTGGCCGCGCGCGCCAGAAACTCCTCCAGCCGCCGACGCACCGCCCTCAGGTTGGTGAGCCGCACCTCCAGGTCGTTGAACTCCTCGGAGACGTCCTGGGCGTTGATGGTCCGATGGAGCACCTCCGCGAGCTCCTCCACCCGCCGCACCCCCTCGCGGAAGCGCGCCGACGGAACCCTCACCTGCACCTGCGAGTCGGTGCGCTGCACCAGGTAGCCGCCCATCGAGTAGGCGAGGTCGACCACCCGATCGAGCGTGGCGGTGATCTCCGCGCGGCGCACCGAGATGTCGACCGCGGCCGTGTAGATGAGCATCGGCGCGGGCGGCGTCGCCTCGGCGACCGCAGGCGCGGTGACGTTGTTGGCGGCTCCACCCGGAGCGGGCGTGGTGCGCCCCGCAGGGCCTCGCGCGGTCGTCGTCGCGGGCGTGGTGGCCCCGTGAGCGACGGTGTTGCCGAGGGCGGCCTGCGCCTCGCGCGACGCCGGAGGCCGGGCGGGGGCCTGGGCCGCGACGGGCTGCGGGGAGGGCGGCGGCGGGGCGGGCGCATCCGCGGCGGGCTCGGAGGGGGGTGACTCTTCGCTGTCGCTCCCGGAGGAATCGCTCCCCGTGCTCTCCGTGCTGGCGCTGGCGACGCTCACCTCCTGCACGCTCTGCGGCTGCGCGCCGCCGCCGGCGTAGGCCTGTGACGGCGGGCTGTACCCCGAGCGGGAGTACGAGCTCCCGGCGGCGCACCCGCTCGCGGCGGGCAGGCACAGGCTCATCACCAGCAGGGCGGAGGCGCTCCACCCTGTACGACCCGCAGACGGTGACCGATCTCGCATGGCAGGCACTTCGCTCCTCCGCGCGGCGACGACCCGATCGTCGCGCGCGGTCGCCCTGGAAACGCCAGGGGATGCGAGGGGCTTACACCCGAAAACGGATCCGTGGCTCGCGAGGAGTTCGAGTTCGCGCCTGACAGCGCTGATCCCGCAGCGTCACCGCTCCATCCGGGTACCACCGCCCGCATCGAGCGGGAGGTCGCAGCGTTGCCGCCCTCTGCCGCCGGGCGCATTCTCGGTCCATGAGCGCCAGACTCCTTCACAGCGTCGACCGCAACCGTGAGGCCTCGCCATGAATCTCCACTCTTCCCGGTATGGAGAGTCCTTCTGGCAGGCGCTCGTGACGCTCGGTGACCACCACATCGAGCGGGACCACGCGGCCCGGGTGCTGGCGTTCTGGTCGGACCTGTCGCGCGAACTCCTCTCCGAGCCCGACCTTTCCGAGGCTGATGGGGCGGTGCGGTTCACCTGGTGCGGTGACCGCTACACCCTGCAGGTCGACGTGCACCGCGACGGTCGGGTCTCCTGGTACTTCCGCGACGCTTCGCTGCCGCCCGGCCAGTCCGAGGGGGAGAACGAACAGCGGCCGGATGAGCTCCCGGCGCGCTTCTGGGAGTGAGTGCGAGTCGCCGGGGGTGAACGCCCACGACTGCTCAAGGATGTCCGCGACGCCCTGGCGAGGGCCTGCCGCGGCCCCGTCGAGGGGTAAAGACCCCAAGGCGAGAAACCTACGAGCCGCCCGCTGGGCGCACCGTCAAGCCAGGCACCCACGCGGGGTCGAAGCGCGAGCGGCTGGTCACCCGCACGTTGCCGATCCTGAACCACCGCACCAGGTGACGCCGGATCGCCATCTCCAACGCGCTCGCCACCGCCGGGTCGAGGGGCGGACGGTCTTCCACCCAGAAGACGACCCGCAACGCCGGCTTGTCGCGCAACAGCGCCGCGAACGTGTCGTCGACCAGCGCGCGAATCGGGGGCTCGTCGAAGGAGCGACCTCGTGTCCAGAGTGCGCCGGCGAGGGTGTCGCGGACCTTCGCAGCCAGGGTCTCGGCCCACGCCGCGGACGTGGGCTTGTCGCGATTGGCGTGGTGGTACTCGGTGAAGTTCTTGACCTCGATGAGATAGACCGCGGGCGCCGCCGCGTGGCGACCGAGGAAGTCGCACGCGCTCGTCCCCGGGACGGACGCGAACCCACCGGTGCTCCGATAGGCAGGCTGTTCGTCCCATCGCTCCACCTGCCAATTCTCATCGAACACGAACTCCAACCGGCTCTCGACGAAGGTGCTCATCCGCGCCCTTCTGCGAAGGCCCGTCCCTCGTCGTCGTAGAGCCGAAGAAATTCCTCCTCCATGGGCGTCTGCGGGAGCTCGGCGAGCGTCGGCCCGGAAGCGACCTCCACCGGCGCGCTCGGCCCCGAACGCGACAGGAGGAAGAAGTTCACCGGCCTCACTGCGCTGGTGCTCGCCTCTGACAGCATCGAGAGGCGTCGCGCGAGCAGGTAGTCATGCGTGGCGAGGACGATCTGCACGCCCGCCGTCGCCAGGGCCTGGAGGATCGGCACGAGCGCCGCCACCAGCCGCGGGTTCAGACCGGACTCCGGCTCGTCCCAGATGAGCAGACCGTGTGGGAGGACGCTGCCGTTCTGGATGAGACGAGCGAGGGTGCCGATCTTTCGCAGACCTTCGGCCACGAGATGGGCCTCGAGACGCAGCCCCGGAGCATCACCGAAGACCACCTCGAAGCGGTTGCCGGTGAGCTCGACACGGCCCCCGAGCAGCGCCTCTATGGGAGCCAGCAGCGTACGCGCCAGCTCCGCCCGCTCACCGCGCGCGACCGAGGCGCTCAGGGCGACGCAGGCGTCGTAGTAGGTCTCGTCGAGGGACAGCTCGCGGTTGAGGTACGAGGCCACGAAGCCCTCGTAGAGGGCGAGGACCTCGCGGGAGGGAAGAAACACCGTCGGCGCCGCCGACTTCCAATGACCTCCAAACGAGAGAGCATTCGGCTTATGGACCGAATAGAGCATGCGGCCCTCATCGCCCTGCACGAGTACGCGCCCGGACTCGGCGCCCGCACCGACGGTCACGAGGCGGTCGATCCGACGCTCCGCCGACGCGAACACCGCTGGCACCTTCGTGAGGAGGCGCTCGCTGGCGGCCTCCCCCTCCAGCACCGGCAGCTCCAGGGCCTTCACGCTCGCGTACAGCCACTTGAGCGCGTGCGTCTTCCCGGTGGAGTTCGCCCCCAGCAGCACGTTGATACCCGGCACCAGCTCGAAGGTCGCGTCCTCGAAGGCGCTGAGGCTCTCGATCTTCAGTGTCTTGATCGCCATGAATGGTCTCCTGCTTCAACCCAAAAACAAAAAAAAAACCCACCCCCCCCCCCCCCCCCCCCCCCGAAACCAAAAACACCAAACCCCCCCCCCCCCCCCCACCCCCCCCCCACCCCCCCCCAAAACCAAACCACCCGAAAACAAACCCCCAAAACACAAAAAACCCACACAACAAAAAAACCCCCCCCCCCACCCCCCCCCCAAACCACAAACAAAAAAAAAACCCCCCAAGGAAACCCAACCAAAACCCCCCACCCCCCCAACCCCCACCCCAGGGCCGCGCCGGCCACCCCCCCCCCCCCCCCCCCCACCCCCCCCCCCCCCCCCCCCGAAACCCCCCCCCCCCAAAAAAACCCCCCCCCGCCCCCCGGCCGACCCCCCCCCCCCCCCCCCCAACCCCCCACCAAAACCCGGGCCGCGGCCCCCCCCCCCCCCCCCCCGTTCACCCGATCTCGCTCTTCTGCACGAAGACCGCGTCGTCGTAGCGGAGCATCACCAGCCCGTCGGTCCATGCGTCCATGGCCACCTCGGGCTCTCTCCCCAGGGCCCACGCGATGAGCCACTCGGGGTACTTCGCCCCGGCCGCCGCCGCGAGCGGAAAGCCCCCGCCGAAGCGGGGGTTGATCTCGATGAACTTCACCGCCCGCTCGGCCGTGAGGAAGAGCTGCACCGTCATGCACCCCATCGCCCCGGGCAGCGCCTCCACCACCCTCCGCCCGGCCTCCATCAGCAGCGGGTCCTTCACGGTCATGCCCTTGGAGACCTCGCCCGCGCGGGTCTCGATGCGCAGCCGCGGCACCACGCACCTCACCTTGCCGGTAAGGTCCGCCAGCACGTCGAGGGTGTACTCCTCGCCCTTCACGAACTCCTGCACCATCGCGTTGGCCGTGTGCCTCGCGTGGAAGGCCAGCGACTCGGCGTCGTCGATGCGCGTCGCCCCGACCGAGCAGCTCCCGTCCGCGGGCTTGAGGAAGTACGGGTAGCGCGCGTCGGGGTCGGCCAGGATGGCCGCCGCGTCGAGCACCGCGGGCGTGTCGAAGCCGTGCGCCTGGAAGAAGTCGCGCGTGGTGCGCTTGTCGAGCGAAAGCTCCGTCGTGGCGGGCGACGACACCACCAGGGTGACCCCCCTCGCCGCGAAGGCCTCGCGGTGCGGCGCCAGCAGGTGAAGCTCCGTGTCGATGAGCGGCACCACCATCCGCACGCCCTCGCGCTCGCACAGCGCCAGCAGGTGCGGAACGTACTCCGGCGAGGTCACCCTCGGCACCAGCACGCCCGCGTCCGCCGCGTGGAAGGCCGCGGCGTTTCTCCGCAGGTCCGCCACCAATACCCGACCCGGTACTCCCAGTGCCCTCAGCGCCGCCTGGAATTCCCGCACCAGCGCCACGCGCCGCCCACCGCTGGTGAGCAGCACCGAGAACGCCCCGGCGTCCATCACTCGCCGTCCCCGTCGAGCGTCACCGGCAGACCCTCTCGCAGGCTGCGCACGGCCATCAGCGTCGCGCGCGCGGTGCCGTAGGTCTCCTCCCACGAGATGGGCCACGGACCGCCCTGGCGCACCGCCTCGACGAAGGCCTTGAAGCCCGCGGCGTGCCCACGGTCCTTGTGGGCCTTCTCGTCGGTGCGGCGCTCACCCTTCCAGAGCGAGACGTCGTCCCACTCGTCGATCACCGCGGTGCGACCGCCGCCGAAGACCTCGATGCGCTCCACCGGGCCCGCGCGGTCGCCGCCCGCCTGGTACGACACGTTGGACACGCCCCCGTTGGCGTGGCGGATGGTGATGAACACCTGGTCGTCGGTGGTCTCCAGCCCGGGGTTCATGGCGACGGACTCCGCGTAGACCTTCACCGGGCCGCTGCCCTGGAGGGCCACGCAGGCGTCGATGGCGTGGCAGGCCTCGCCGACGATGCGACCGCCGCCGATGTCCTCGTCCTGCGGCCACGCGTTGCCGGGGATCGCTCCCGGCGCGAAGCGGAAGCTCACCGTGCGCGCGCCCACGTCGGAGAAGAACCCCCGCACCCGGTCGAGCGCCGGGGCGAAGCGGCGGTTGAAGCCCACCATCAGCATCGGGCAGTCGCGGCCGAGCGACTCCACGGTCTCCTTCACCCGGGCGAGCTCCTCCTCGGTGATGCACAGGGGCTTCTCCACGAAGACGTGCTTGCCCGCGCGCAGCGCCCGGATCACCAGGTCGGCGTGCAGGTCGTGGCGCGTCGCGACGAAGACCGCGCGCGTCCCCGGATCATTGAAGAGCTCGTCGACCTCGGTGGTGGCGAAGTCGAAGTCCATCTTGCGGCCCGAGTGCTCGGCGTTGAGCCCTCGCGCGGTGGAGAGGCCGCGCCAGCGCACGGGCCCGAGCTTCGCGAAGGCGGGCATCATCACCAGCCGGGCGTAGTTGCCCGCGCCGATGAGCGAGACGCCCAGCTCGGACGAGCCCACCGCGCGGGGAGAGCGCAGCTCGACGCGGCGCGACGGCGCGGCGGGAGCATCGGGGTAGGTGAGCACCGCGCCCAGCACCGGGGCGTCGCTGGTGATGAGGTCGTAGGCCTCGGCGGCCTGCGCGATGGGGAAGCGGTGCGTGGTGAGCTTCTCCACCGGGAGCTTGCCCTGCGCCATGAGGTCGAGGATGGCCCCCATGTTGCGCTGCGACGTCCAGCGCACGTGGCCGAAGGGATAGTCGACGCCCTTCTCCTCGTACGACGGGTCCATGCGGCCCGGGCCGAGGGAGGACGACACGGTGAACTCCAGCTCCTTCAGGAAGAAGGGAGCGCGAGGGAGGTTGAGGCCCACCACGCCGACCAGCACGATGCGGCCCTTCTGCCGGGTGACCTCCGCGGCGAACTCGATGGGCTCGTTGCTCTGCGTCGCGGCCGTGATGACCACCGCGTCGACCCCTTGGGCGCCCGCGAAGTCGCGCACCGCCTGCCGCGGCGACCCGAGGCCCACGGCGTCGGCGCCGAAGGTCTTCGCGAGCTCCAGCTTGGCCGGGTCGATGTCCGTGCCGAACACCCGGCACCCCTGGGCCTTCAGCAGCGCCACGCAGATCTGCCCGATGAGCCCGAGGCCGATGACCAGCACCCGCTCGCCGAGCGTCGCGCGCGCGAGGCGCACGCCCTCCAGGCCGATGCTGGCGACGCTGGTGTACGCGGCCTGCTCGAAGGTCACCCCCTCGGGGATGAGCGCCACCAGGTTGCGCCCCACGCTCACCACGCCCGCGTGCGGCCCCGCGGTCGCGACGCGGTCGCCGGGCTTGTACTCCTGCACCCCGCGGCCGCACTCCAGGATCACCCCCGCGGACGAGTACCCGAGGGGCATGGGCTCATCGAGCTTGGCCATCACCTGCTGCGCGGTGGTGACCAATCCCTCGGACTTCAGCTTCTGGAGCACCCGGCGCACGTGGTCGGGCCGCTCTCGGGCCTTGCCGATGAGGCTCTTGCGCGCGAGCTCGACGACGTAGCGCTCGGTGCCGGCGGAGACCAGCGAGGCCGCCGTCGCGACCACCACCTGCCCGGAGCTTGCTACCGGCGCGGGGATCTCACGGACGCCGGTCTTGCCCGAGCGCACTTCCTGAACGACCTGCTGCATGAACGTCTCCTCTGCGGGGATCGAAGCCGACGGGGCGGACTAGACCATCCCGCAGCGCCCTTCAAGCGTTGCCCGGCGAGGGGGGAGGCGTTCACGCGGAGGGGTTTCAGCCCACCTTGTTGGCGGCGAGCATCTTGGCCCACGAGTCGGCGAGGCCGATGGTGCGGTTGAACACCAGCGCGCCCGGCTTCGAGTCGCGGGTGTCCACGCAGAAGTACCCCATGCGCTCGAACTGGAAGCGCTCGCCCGCCGCAGCGCCCGCGAGCGACGGCTCCAGCTTGCAGCCCGTCAGCACGGTCAACGACTCGGTGTTGAGGTGGTCCTTCCAGCTCCCGCCCTCGGGCACCTCCATCGGGTCTTCGACCTTGAAGAGCCGGTCGTAGAGCCGCACCTCGGCGTCCACCGCGTGCGCCGCGCTCACCCAGTGGAGGGTGCCCTTCACCTTGCGCCCGTCGGGCGAGTCGCCGCCCTTCGTCGCCGGATCCCAGGTGCAGCGCAGCGTGGTGACCTCTCCCGTGGCCGGGTCCTTCTCGACCCCGGTGCAGGTGATGAAGCACGCGTAGCGCAGCCGCACCTCGCGCCCCACGCTCAGCCGGAAGAACTTCTTCGGCGGGTCTTCCATGAAGTCCTCCCGCTCGATGAACAGCTCCCTCGCGAAGGGCACCTTCCGCGTCCCCAGCTCCGGGTGCTCGGGGTGCACCGCCGCGTCGAACCAGATCACCTCCCCCTCCGGGAGGTTCTCGATGATCACCTTCAGCGGTCGCAAGACCCCCATCACGCGCGGAGAGCGCGCGTTGAGGTCTTCTCGCACCGCGTGCTCGAGCAGCGTCACGTCCGCCACGCCGTCGCGCTTCGACACGCCCACGCGCTCGCAGAAGGCCCTCAGCGCCTCCGGGGTGAAGCCCCGCCGCCGAACCGCCGCCAGCGTGGGCATCCGCGGATCATCCCAGCCGCTCACATGGCCGCCCTCGACCAGCTCCTTCATGCGCCGCTTGGAGAGCACCGTGTACGACAGGTTGAGCTTGCCGAACTCGATCTGCTTCGGCTTCTGCTCGACCCCGATCGCCTCGAGAAACCACTCGTACAGCCCCCGGTGGTTGATGAACTCCAGCGTGCAGATGGAGTGCGTCACCCCTTCGATGGCGTCGCTCTCCCCGTGCGCCCAGTCGTACATCGGGTAGATGCACCACTTGTCGCCGGTGCGATGGTGCGTCGCATGGCGGATCCGGTACATCAACGGGTCGCGGAGGTTGAGGTCCTTCGAGGCCATGTCGATCTTCGCGCGCAGCACGTGGGCGCCGTCGGGGAATTCCCCAGCGCGCATCCGTCGGAAGAGGTCGAGGTTCTCGGCCACCGTGCGGCCGCGGAAGGGGCTGTTCACCCCGGGGCGGTGGAAGTCCCCGCGGCCCGCGCGGATGGCCTCGAGGTCCTGCGAGTCGACGTAGGCGCGGCCCTCGCCGATGAGCTTCTCGGCCCAGGCGTAGAGCTGCTCGAAGTAGTCCGAGGCGAAGTACAGCCGCTCGCCGAACTCGTAGCCGAGCCAGCGCACGTCGGCCTTGATCGACTCGACGTACTCCACCTCCTCGGTGGCCGGGTTGGTGTCGTCGAAGCGGAGGTTGCACACCCCGCCGTGGCGCTGCGCGAGCCCGAAGTTGAGGGTGATCGACTTGGCGTGGCCAAGGTGGAGGTAGCCGTTGGGCTCCGGGGGAAAGCGGGTCATGAGGCGACCGGCGTTGAGGCCCGCCGCGAGGTCATCGCGCACGAGGTCATCGACGAAGTTGCCGGGTCCGTCGTCCGTCCGAGGGGCCGTGCCTTTGGTGTGCTCTGGGTCGCTCATGGTCGTAAGGGGCGACACACTACGGCGCGTCGACGCCGCGCGTCGAGGGATTCACCCCCGCGCCGTCCTCCCCAGCCACGCGTCCACCCGCTCGGCCGCGCGGCGACCCTCGGCGATCGCCCACACCACCAGCGAGGCCCCTCTTCGCATGTCGCCCGCCACGAAGACCCCCGGCGCCGAGGTGGCGTGGTCGTCCGCCACCACGTTGCCGCGGCCGTCCATCGCCACGCCGAGCTGCGTCAGCAGGCCCTCCCTCGACGAGCCCACGAAGCCCATGGCCAGCAGCACCAGGTCGCAGGCGATGTCGTGCTCGCTCCCCGCGACCTCCGTCATCACGCCCCGCTTGCGCTCGACGCGCACCACCTCCAGCGCCTCCACCCGGCCGTGGGCGTCGGTGCGCACCCGCTTCGTCAGCACCCCGAACTCCCGCTCGCCGCCCTCCTCGTGGGAGCTCGACGTGCGAAACACCCACGGCCACTCGGGCCACGCGTTGCCCGGCGCGCGCTCGCCGGGCAGCCGGGGCATCAGCTCCAGGGAGGTGACGCTCCTCGCCCCCTGGCGTATCGCCGTGCCCACGCAGTCCGAGCCCGTGTCCCCGCCGCCCAGCACCACCACCCGGCGCCCGGTGGCCAGCACCGCGTCGCGGTCCGGAACCATGTCCCCAGCCACGCGGCGGTTCTGCTGGGTGAGGTAGACCATCGCCTGCACCACCCCCTCCGCCCCGGCGCCCTCGACCTCCAGCGCCCTCGGGACCATCGCCCCGCCGCACAGCACCACCGCGTCGCAGCCCCCGCGCAGGGTCTCGCCGGAGAGGTCCTCCCCCACGCGGACGCCCGTGCGAAACACCACGCCCTCGGCGCTCATCTGCTTCACCCGCGCGTCGAGCTGCGCCTTCTCCAGCTTGAAGTCGGGGATGCCATACCGCAGCAATCCCCCCACCCGGTCGTCGCGCTCGTACACCGTCACGTCGTGCCCCAGCCGGGCGAGCTGCTGCGCGCACGCCAGACCCGCAGGGCCCGATCCCACCACCGCCACGCGCTTGCCGCTGCGCAACACCGAGAGCCTCGGCGTCAGCGCGCTCCCCTGCGCCATCGCCCGGTCGGCGATCTCCTTCTCGATCAGCTTGATGCTCACCGCCCCGGGCGCCTCTCGGCCGCCCTCCGTGGGGATGCTCCCCAGCGCCAGCACGCAGCTCCCCTCGCAGGGAGCGGGGCACACCCTCCCCGTCACCTCGGGGAAGTTGTTGGTCTCGTGAAGCTCCGCCGAGGCCTCCTCCCAGCGACCCTTCATCACCAGGTCATTGAAGTCCGGAATCAGGTTGCCCAATGGACAACCGGTCTTCATGGCAGGCGCTACGCCCCCCATGCAGAAGGGCACACCGCAGTCCATGCAGCGCGCCGCCTGCTCCCTCACCGCCGGCTCCGGCGGCGACAGGTCGAGCTCCTTCCAGTCATGCACGCGCACCGCCACCGGCCGCGACTCCGCCTTCGATCGACGGATCTCGAGAAACCCTCGCGGTCGTCCCATTACGCCCTCGCCTCGACCGTCGCCGCGCCCTCGGCCTTCGCCCGCTGCGCCGCCTGCGCCCGGCGAAGCTCCTCGGGCATCACCTTCACGAAGCGCCCCACGGACTCCGACCAGCGCCCCAGCAGCGCCTTCGCCTTCGGGCTCCCGGTGCGCGCCGCGTGCTCCTCCACCAGCGCGCGCAGCGCCTGGACGTCGTCCTCGCTCAGCGCCTCCAGCGCCACCGTGTCGGGGTTGCACCGCGCCGCGAAGCCGCCGTCTTCATTGAACACATAGGCCACTCCACCGCTCATCCCCGCGGCGAAGTTGCGGCCCGTCGAGCCCAGCACCACGACCGTCCCTCCGGTCATGTACTCGCAGCCGTGGTCGCCGACGCCCTCCACCACCGCCGCCGCGCCGCTGTTGCGCACCGCGAAGCGCTCCCCCGCGCGACCGTTGAAGAAGGCCCTCCCCCGGGTCGCCCCGTAGAGCACCGTGTTGCCGACGATCACCTGCGACTCGTGCTCGAAGGGCGAAGCCTCCGGTGGGCAGATCGCCAGCACCGCGCCCGACAGCCCCTTGCCGACATAGTCGTTGGCGTCTCCCCAGAGCGCGAGCGTCAGGCCCGGAGCGCCGAAGGCGCCGAAGGACTGCCCCGCGCTGCCGTGGGCGGTGATCACCAGGGTGTCGTCCGCGAGGCCCGCCTCGCCGTGACGCCGGGCGATCTCTCCGGACAACATCGCCCCGAAGGCCCGGTCGCTGTTGCGGATGGGCGTCTCCAGCGCGACGCGCTCCCCGCGCTCCAGCGCCGCCGCCGCCCGCGGGGCGAGCGCGCGGTCGAGCACCGCGTCGAGGGTGTGCGCCACGGGCTCCACGCAGTGAAGCGCGCTCGTCGCGGCCTCCTTGGGGCGGTAGAGCACCTCGCTGAAGTCCAGCCGGCGGGCCTTCCACCAGGCCCCCACGGGCTCTCCCTCGGGCTTCTTCGGGGCGATGCACTCCACCCTGCCGACTGCCTCTTCGAGCGAGCGGAAGCCCAGCGAGGCGAGGAGGGCACGTACCTCCTCGGCCACGAAGAAGAGATATCGGATGACGTGCTCCGGCGCGCCCGAGAAGCGCTTTCGCAGCTCCGGGTCCTGCGTGGCGATGCCGACGGGGCAGGTGTTGAGGTGACACTTGCGCATCATCAGACAGCCCATCGCCACCAGCGGCCCGGTGCTGAACCCGAACTCCTCGGCGCCCAGCAGCGCGCCCACCACCACGTCGCGCCCGGTGCGCAGCTGGCCGTCCACCTGCAGGCGCACCCGGCCGCGCAGGCCGTTGAGCACCAGCACCTGCTGCGCCTCGGCGAGGCCGAGCTCCCAGGGGGTTCCGGCGTGGTGGATGGAGGTCAGCGGCGCAGCGCCCGTCCCACCGTCGTGCCCGGAGATCAGGATCACGTCGGCCAGGGCCTTGGCCACGCCCGCGGCGACCGTTCCGACGCCCGCCTCGGAGACCAGCTTCACGCTGATGCGCGCGGTGGGGTTCACGTTGCGCAGGTCGAAGATGAGCTGCGCCAGGTCTTCGATCGAGTAGATGTCGTGGTGCGGCGGCGGGGAGATCAGCGTCACGCCCGGCGTCGAGTGGCGCACCCGCGCGATCACCGCGTCGACCTTGTGTCCCGGGAGCTGGCCGCCCTCCCCGGGCTTGGCCCCCTGGGCCATCTTGATCTGGATCTCGTCGGCGTTGACCAGGTAGTGCGCCGTCACCCCGAAGCGCCCCGAGGCCACCTGCTTGATGGCCGACCGCTTGGAGTCCCCGTTGGGCAGCGGGATGAAGCGCTCCGGGTCCTCGCCGCCTTCGCCCGTGTTGGAGCGGGCGCCCACCCGGTTCATCGCGACGGCGAGGGTCTCGTGGGCCTCCTTGGAGATCGATCCGAAGCTCATCGCCCCGGTCGCGAAGCGCCTCACGATCTCCACCGCGGGCTCCACCTCTTCAATCGACACCGGGGCGTTGCCCGGCGGGGCCACGAGGTCCCAGGCGCCTCTCAGCGTGAGCAGCCGCCCTCCCTGCTCGTTGATCTCCCTCGCCCAGGCCGCGTAGGTGTCGCCGTCGCCCTCGCGCACCGCGCGCTGTAGCCCGGAGATGGTGCTCGCGGTCCAGAGGTGCCCCTCGCCCTTCGTGCGCAGGTGTATCAATCCCCCCACGTCGAGGTGCGCCTCGGGGTGCGCTCCATAGGCGCGGTCGTGGCGGGCGAGGGCCTCGCGGGCGATCTCGTCGAGCCCGACGCCTCGGATGCGCGACGAGGTGCCTGCGAAGTAGCGGTCGATGACGGCCTGGTCGACGCCGACGGCCTCGAAGATCTGCGCTCCCTGGTAGGACGAGACCGCGCTGATGCCCATTTTGGACATCACCTTCTGGAGGCCCTTCACCAGGGCCTTCACGTAGTACTTCACGGCCGCGTCGGGCTCTCCCGACAGCACCCCGGAGCGCGCGAGGTCGGCCACGGTCTCCATGGCGAGGTAGGGGTTCACAGCGCCCGCGCCGTAGCCCACCAGCAGCGCGAGGTGGCTCACCTCCCGGGGCTCGGCCGACTCCACGACGATGCCGACCTTCATGCGCAGGCCCGTGCGGATGAGGTCGTGGTGCACCGCGCCGAGGGCCAGCAGCGAGGGGATGGGCACGTGCCCGGGGCCCACGTCGCGGTCGGACAGGATCAGCAGCGAGGCGCCCGAGAGGACCGCCGCGCGGGCCTCGCGGCAGAGGGTGTCGAGGGCCTCTCGGAGGCGCGCCCCTGCGCTGCGCTGATCGTCCTGTGGGGGGCGGGCGAAGCGCATCGCGAGGGTGCAGGCGTGGAAGTCCGCGGGCACGCTGCGTCGCAGCCGGGCGACGTCGTCGTTGGTGAGCACCGGGTGCTTGAGCTGCACCATGCGGCACTGCTTCGGGGTCTCGTCGAGGAGGTTTCCCTCGCCGCCGACGGAGCTGGTCATCGACATCACCACCGCCTCGCGGATGGGGTCGATGGGGGGGTTGGTCACCTGGGCGAACTGCTGTTTGAAGTATCGGAAGAGGCTCTGCGGGCGCTCGGAGAGCACGGCGAGCGGCGCGTCGACGCCCATCGAGCCGGTGGCCTCCTCGCCGGTGGCGGCCATCGGAGGGAGCACCCGGGTGAGGTCCTCCTCGGTGTAGCCGAAGATCTGGTGCAGCCGAGGGAGGTCGTCGGGGGAGAGGGTGTACGCGCTGCGGGCGGGGGGGAGGTCGTCGAGGTCGATGCGGTTCTCCGCGAGCCAGGCGCGGTACGGCTGGCGCGTGGCCACCCGGTGCTTCACCTCCTCGTCGCGCAGCACCCTCCCCTCGCGCGTATCCACCAGGAACATCCTCCCCGGCTGCACCCTCCCCTTCTGCACCACGGTGGCCGGGTCGAGCGGCAGCACCCCGAGCTCGCTGGCGAGCACCACCAGCCCGTCGCTGGTGACGGCCCACTTGGCGGGGCGCAGCCCGTTGCGGTCGAGCATGGCGCCCACGAGGTCGCCGTCGGAGAAGGCGAGCGCGGCGGGGCCGTCCCAGGGCTCGATGAGGCACGCGTGGTAGTCGTAGAAGGCCTTGCGCTCGGGCGACATCGCCTCGTCGCCGGTCGCCTCGGGCACGAGCATCATCATCACGTGCGGCAGGCTGCGGCCGCTGGCGACGAGGAAGTCGACGACGTTGTCGAGCGAGGCGCTGTCCGACCCGCTCGATCGGATGATGGGCTTGAAGTCCTCGATGGCCTCGCCGAAGTGGGGCGACTCCAGCAGGGCCTCGCGGGCGCGCATCCAGGCGCGATTACCGTTGAGGGTATTGATCTCGCCGTTGTGGGCCAGGTAGCGGAAGGGGTGGGCCCGCTCCCAGCTCGGGAAGGTGTTGGTGCTGAAGCGCGAGTGCACCACCGCGAGGCGGGTAACGGTGCGAGGGTCGAGCAGGTCGGGATAGAAGTCCCCGAGCTGCTCGGCGAGCATCAGGCCCTTGTAGACGACGGTGCGGGACGAGCAGGAGCAGAGGTAGAAGTCGTCGCCGCCGAGGGTGACGCTGGCGGTGCGCCCGGCGCGCTTTCGCACCATGAAGAGCGTGCGGTCGAAGCCCTCGCGCGGGCCCTCTCGGCCGATGAAGAGCTGACGGATGGCGGGCATGGTGTCGCGGGCCATCGGGCCGATGGCGCTCGCGTCGGTGGGGACGTCGCGCCAGCCGAGCACCCGCTGCCCGTGGTGCTCGACGGCGGCCTCGAGGATGGCCTCCATGCGGCGGCGACGGGCGGGGTCGGCGGAGAGGAAGCACATCGCGACGGCGTAGTTGCCGGGCTCCGGGAGGCGCACCCCCTGGCGGGCCATCTCGTCGGCGTAGCGCTCGTGCGGGATCTGGAGCATCACCCCGGCGCCGTCGCCGGTGTACGGGTCACAGCCCGCGGCGCCGCGATGGGTGAGCCTCGCGAGGATCTCCAACGCCTGCGTGACGGTGTCGTGCGTGGCGCGGCGGTCGAGCCGGGCGACGAAGCCGAGACCGCAGGCGTCGTGCTCGTGGTTGGGATCGTAGAGGCCCTGGGCTGGAGGAAGTGGCATTGACGCGACGCATGATAGTCAGGTGACGCGACGTGGCAAACCGCGAGTGGGGATAAGGGGGAGGGGTGACGGAGCGGGAGACGGAGGGTGCGGCGTCGTAGCCGGAGGGGCGTCAGGCGAAGACGTCGTCGACGGTGGCGGCGGTGATGGCGCGCACGGTCCAGGCGGTGAGCTGGGCGAGGTCGTGGCAGGCGTCGAGGCGCGACGACTGCGCGGCGGAGAGCGTCCAGGCGCGGGCGTTGATGGCGGCGCGGAGCACCGAGCGGGCGCCCTCCTCGCGGCCTTCCTCGCGGCCCTCCTCGCGGCCTTCGGAGCGAACGGCGTCGAGGCTCTCGTAGCCCCTGCGCTGGAGGAGGTTGCGGAGCGCGACCTCGTGGGCCGCCTCGCGGTCGTAGAGGGCCTCGATGGCGACGGCGTTGCGGAGCACGCCCGGCGCGGTGAGCGACTGCCCCGAGCCCACGACCTTCACGGCCATGCCCTTCTCGTAGACCTCGACTCGGCGAGGACCGACCAGGCGAACGACCCAGACCCAGCGGGTGCCGGCGGCATGGAGCTCGGTGATCTTCTGTTGGAGCTCGGCCTCGTCCTGACCGACGGAGGCGTACTCGACCGCGAGAGGCGGGGCGGTGGTGCCCCAGCCGGGACGCTCGGGGCCAAGGCCTACGGCGAGGTCGGGGGCGCGCATGGTGTCGGGGGTGAGGGCGATGCCCGCGTCGACGCCCACTGCGGGAGCGAGGGGGTCGGTGTCGAGCACGAGGCCGCCGCGGAGGTTGGGCCCGGCGCCGTCGTGGCCCGTCGGGGCGGCGAAGATGGCGTGGCCGCGCGAGAGCTCGTAGGGGTCGCCCGACGAGAGCTGGTGCGTGCGAAACGGACCGGGAGCGGTCTTCGGGTTCGTCATTGGGGGCCGCGCGAGTGTAGGACCGCGCTGCGGGGGAGCGCTACACGGGCGGCGGCAGACGGGCGCTGAGGGCGCTGCCGCGGTACGACCGGGAGGCCGTCGGTGGAGAGTCCCCGGTACGACCGGCGAGGCCGTCGGCGGAGAGTCCCCGGTACGACCGGCGAGGCCGTCGGCGGAGAGTCCCCGGTACGACCGCGAGGCCGTCGGCGGAAAGTCCCCGGTACGACCGGCGAGGCCGTCAGTACCCCGAGCCAGACCCCAGCCCGTGAGGGCGGGGGTGCGACCTACCACGCCCTCCCAGCGCGCCTCACCGGAGCGGAGCGACGGGGCGACCGACCACGTCATCAGCACCCGGCTCACGGAGCGTCGTCACTTCGACGCGCGGCGTAGCCCTCCCCGGACGTACGCTCGCCCGCAGGAGGAGTACACCGACGATGGCAACGACCAGGACAGCCACGGGCGCCCGCAAGCTCATCGAGGCCACGAAGCGCGACGCCCTCGCCGCGCGTCGAAAGAAGCTCACCTCGCTGAGCGCGCTCATCCGCCGTCGGCTCGCGACGGTGGTCGAGAGCTTCTACGACATCGGCGTCGCGCTGACGGAGATCGCGAAGACGAAGCTCTACGCGGCGGGCGGCCACGCGAGCCTGGAGGCGTACCTCGACGCCGAGAAGCTGCTCTCTCCCTCGCAGGCCCGGAAGCTCATCGACATCGTCAAGAACATCCCCCGAGAGCAGGCCCTCGCGGTCGGCCAGGAGCGGGCCTACGCGCTCATCGCTCTCTCCCGCGCGACGCCGGAGCCCGACAGCGCGGTCGAGCTCATCGCGCAGGGCGAGGTGGACGGTCAGCCCGCGGCGAAGGCGCCGGTGCGAGCGATCACGGCGGCGGCGAAGGCCCAGCGAGAGAAGGCTCCGAAGACCCCCGCGGCGAAGGCGAAGGCGAAGGCCGACGCGGCGATCGAGAAGGGCGTACGCGCGATGCTGCGCGCGGCGGGAGTGCCGGTGACCGCGGTGGGCATCGGCAAGGACTCGGTGCGGGTCGAGCTGCCCCGCGCGAAGCTCGAGAAGGCGCTGTCGAAGGCGTAGGCGCCACCGCCAGACGTCGAGCGCTGGAGCGCCAGACGTCGAGCGGTGGAGCGCCAGACGTCGAGCGGTGGAGCGCCATTGCCCGCCCGCGGCGCTCACCCGCTCCCCTCCCCTCCCACGCCCATTGCCCCCGCGCGCTCTGCCGTGCTTGGCTCCCCTCTGCCCCACCGATGTCCACCGACGCTCCCTCCGACTCCCTCTCCGCCTCGGGCGTGACGCCCACCATCCACGGCCGCGGGGTCGAGCGCCTCGACGCCGTCGTCGACCTGGTGCACGCCCTCGCCCGGCCTCGCCCGCTCACCGACCTGCTCGACGAGGTCCCTCGCCGCGTCGCCGCCGTGTTCCGCAGCGACGTGTGCTCGCTCTACCTGCGCGAGGGCGACGGCCTCGTGATGCGCGGCAACGTGGGCTTCACCACCAGCGCCCTCGGCGAGGTGCGCCTCGGCCCCGGCGAGGGCCTGGTCGGCATGGCCGTCGAGTGCCTGCGCCCGGTCTCCGCCGACATCGCGCCCGACCACGCTCGCTTCCGCCCCTTCTCCATGCTCGGCGAGGAGCGCTTCCCTGCCTTCCTGGCGATCCCCGTTCCGGGTTCCCACGGGGCGGCCGGCGCGCTCGTGGTGCAGCGCCGACAGGGCGCCTACTCCGCCTCGGACGTCGAGCTCCTCATGGCCCTCGGCGGCGCCATCGCCCCGCTGCTGGAGCGCGCCCGCATCGTCGCCAGCGGCCCGACCACGACGCACCCCCGCCCCGCCGGAACCCGCCGCGTCACCATCCCCGGCCGCTCCCTGTTCGCGGGCCGCGCGCTGGGCATCCTCTCGGCCGTGGGGCGTCCCTCCCCCCGCGCCTCGACCGCCGACGCGAAGGCCAGCGCCCGCGACCAGGCGAAGGCCCTGGAGCGGGCCCTCCACTCCTGCGAGGCCACGCTCGACTCGCACGCCCGGGCGGCGGAGCGGCGGGGCATCGACGCGAGCTTCCTGACGCTGACGCGCACGATCCTCGACGACGCCCGGCTGAGCGAGCGCACCCTCGAGCTGGCGAAGGGCCGGGGGCTCGGTCACGCCCTGGCGCAGGTGGCGCGCGAGGCGACCCGGGCGGCGCGCATCACCGACGTGCCGATGATCACCGAGCGGGCGATGGAGATGTCCGAGCTCTGCGACGCGCTGCGGTCGATGCTCTCCCACGAGGAGACCCCCGCGGTGCCCAAGGGGGCCGTCTGGGTGGGCGAGACGGTGACGGTGTTCGAGCTGCTGCTTGCGGCGCGCTCGCACCCGGCGGCGCTGGTGCTCTCCGGCGCGGTGGGCCCCGGGAAGGTGCGCTCCATCGTCGAGCTCATCGGCGTGCCGACGGTCTGCGAGGCCGCGGGGATCTACAACTGGGCGAGCGACGGCGACGTGGCGCTGGTCGACGGAGACCACGGCCTGGTGCGGGTGAACCCCTCGCGCCGCGAGCGCGACGAGGCCCGCGTGGAGCGCGGCGGACCGGCCGGCGACGACGGCTCCCCGGCGGGCTGAAACCCGGTAGTGCGTCGAGGTTCGCGCGGCTCTTCCCCCCCGCCCCCCCCCCCCCCCCCCCCCCGCCGGGCCCCCGCCGCCCCCCGGGGGGGGGTCGCTGGGGGCTCTTCTGCGGTCCCTCCCGCCCCCCCCCCCTCGTCCCCCCGGGGGGAGGCGCGCCGGAGGCGTGAGCTTCGACGCCTGAAACCCGGTAGTGCTCAGGCGCTCTCCTGACCTATAGAGTCGGCCATGGAATCCGTTCAGACGCTCATCGTGGGGGCGGGGGTCAGCGGGCTCGCCACGGCGGCCGCGCTCCCGGGCACCGACTACCTCGTGCTGGAGGCCGACCGGGAGATCGGCGGGTACTGCAAGACCGTCAAGCGCGACGGCTTCGTCTGGGACTACTCGGGGCACTTCTTCCACTTCAAGCACCCCGAGATCGAGGCCTGGCTGCGGGCGCGCATGGGCGATCAGGAGATTCGCGTCGTCGCGAAGAAGACCTTCATCGACATCGACGGCCACACCATCGACTTCCCCTTCCAGAAGAACATCCACCAGCTCCCGCAGCAGGACTTCATCGACTGCCTCTACGACCTGTACTTCGCCCGCACCGGCGGAGCGCAGGCCCCGGAGACCAACTTCAAGGAGATGCTCTACGGCCGCTTCGGGCGCTCCATCGCGGAGAAGTTTCTCATTCCCTACAACGAGAAGCTCTACGCCTGCGACCTCGCCACGCTCGACCGCGACGCCATGGGGAGGTTCTTCCCGCACGCCGACCTCACGGACATCATCCGCAACATGAAGGCCGCGGACAACGCTTCGTACAACTCGACCTTCACCTACCCCGCGGGCGGCGCCATCGAGTATGTGAAGGCCATCGCCAGCGCGGTCGACCCGTCCCGCATCGCCCTGGAAGAGGCGCTCGTCTCCATTGATGTTCCCAACCGGGTTGCGCGCACCTCGAAGCGCTCCATCCGATATGAGCGACTGGTGTCCTCGGCGCCGTTTCCCAGGCTGGTCGACATCGCCGCCGTCCCCCACGACCGCTCCGCCTTCACCTGGAACAAGGTCCTGGTGTTCAACCTGGGCTTCGACCGCAAGGGGAAGAAGGACGTCCACTGGGTCTACTACCCCTCCCGGGACATCACCTTCTATCGCATCGGCTATTACGACAACATCTTCGACACCGACCGCCTCAGCCTCTACGTAGAAGTGGGCTTCGCCAGGGACGCCCCGGTCGACATCGACGCCACCCGGGAGAGGGTGCTCGCCGACCTGAAGAAGGCAGGCGTCATCGATGAGCACAAGCTGGTCGCCCACCACTCCGTGGTGATGGACCCGGCCTATGTGCACATCACCCGAGCCTCCATGGCCGAGCACTCGCGCGTCGCGGGCGACCTGCGCGCCCACGGCGTGCACGCCATCGGCCGCTACGGCGGATGGACCTACTGCTCCATCGAGGACAACATCGTCGAGGCGCGGGCGCTCGCCGCGGGCTTCGGGGCGCCATGAAGTACAGCGCGGGCTTCGTCTGCTTCGCCGGGTGTGGAGAGCGCTACGCCCTCGACGAGGTGATCTACCGTTGCCGCTCGTGCGGCTCGCTCCTCGACGTGGAGCACGACGTCGAGGCCCTGCGCGACCGCAGCGCGGCGGCGTGGATGACCACCTTCGAGCGGCGCTGGATGCGCACCGAGTGGCCCTTCGGGTCGGGCGTGTGGGGCAAGCGCGAGTGGGTCTATCCGGGCATCGCCGACGAGAGCATCGTGAGCTTCGCCGAGGGCGGGTCGAACCTGCTCTGGGCCGAGCGCTACGGCCGCTCCATCGGGCTGCGCGACCTCTGGGTGAAGCAGTGCGGCAACAGCCACACGGGCTCCTTCAAGGACCTCGGGATGACCGTGCTGGTCTCCGCGGTGCGCGAGATGATCCGCCGGGGGAGGAGCGTGAGGGCGGTGGCCTGCGCCAGCACCGGCGACACCTCCGCGGCGCTGGCGGCGTACTGCGCGGCGGCGGGGCTGCCCTCGCTGGTGCTGCTGCCCAAGAACAAGGTGTCCATCGCCCAGTTGCTACAGCCATTGGCCAACGGGGCGATGGTGTTCTCATTGGACACCGACTTCGACGGCTGCATGAAGGTGGTGCAGTCGCTCACCGAAGACGGGTCGATCTACCTGGCCAACTCGATGAACAGCCTGCGCATCGAGGGGCAGAAGACCGTCGCCGTCGAGATCGTGCAGCAGTTCGACTGGGAGGTTCCGGACTGGATCGTCGTCCCGGGCGGCAACCTCGGCAACGTGTATGCGCTGGGCAAGGGGCTGATGCTGATGCGCGACCTGGGGCTCATCACACGGCTCCCGAGGCTGTGCGTGGCGCAGGCCGAGCGGGCCAATCCCCTCTACCGGGCCTTCGTGGCGGGCTATGAGAACTACGCGCCCATCACGGCGGCGAAGACCGCGGCGAGCGCCATCCAGATCGGCGCGCCGGTGAGCATCGACCGCGCGGTGAAGATGCTGCGGGCGACCGACGGCGTGGTGGAGCAGGCGACCGAGGACGAGCTCGCGGACACGGCGGCGAGGGCCGACGCGACGGGGATGTACAACTGCCCCCACACGGCGGTGGCGCTGGCCGCGGTGGAGAAGCTGGTGCGCGCGAAGACCATCGCCCCCGACGAGCGCGTGGTGGTGGTGAGCACGGCGCACGGGCTGAAGTTCACGGAGTTCAAGCGCGCGTACCACGAGGGCTCGCTGGAGGGCGCGACGTCGCGGCACGCCAACCGGCCCATCGAGCTGCCCCCGGACGTGGACGCCGTGCGACGCGCCATCGACGCGCGGCTGGGGAGCTGAGCGCCCGCCCTGCGCTAGTCTGATGGCTGAGCTCATCTTCGCCGTGCAAGGGGCTCAAACCCGCTGGCGCTGGGGTCCGCGCGATGGCGCGTCACCCCAGGCAATAACACATGGGCGCCCGCAGCCGGGCCGCGGCATCGCTGCCGGGCGGGCGACACCGCGACGTCCTCCTTCGGGATCGCGGGCGCTGGGCAGTGAGCCCAGCGACGGCCCCGGAGCCCGGCCCGCCCTTGCCTGGGGTGACCCGCCCCCGCGGAACCCCAGCACGTTGCGCACCTTCCCGTCGCCGAAGAGGGGCAACCATAAGTGCTCTAATGGGTGCAGGGCATCGTCATCGGCTCGGAGAAGGAGCGCGCGCCCTCAGGCAGGTGGGGTCCCGTCAGCCGAAGCGCGATGCGAATGGGGCTGTCGCAAGGCACGATCTCGCAGCCGGCGACCCCGGCGTCGCCCGTCAGCGAGCCTGCGGTCTTGGCGAAGGCGACGGTTCCGCTCTGGCCCGGAGCCACGGCGGCGAGGGTGACCGGGGTGACCGCGAAGGTGGCCATGGTCTCGCCCCCGAGCACGCGGATCACGAGCCCCGCGGAGAGGGTGACCGGGCCGATGGGGACGGTCCCGGTGTTGGTGAGCGTGATCGACCCGCGGAGGGAGAGCGGGTCGGCGGCCACCACGGGCATGCAGTTCTGACCGAGGGTGCTCACCGAGGTCATGGCCGTGAACGACGCCGTCACATCGGCGGGCACGCTGGCGTCGGTGGCCGCGTCGGCGGACGTCGTCGAGGCGCTGGAGCAGCCGAGGAGCCCCGCGAGGCAGAGCGCGACGCCAGGGAGGACGGATCGATACGGCATGGATCGGGTGACTCCGCTGGGGGCTTCAGGGTCTCGCGAGGCTCTGGGGGGCGACCCAGTAGACGGCGTTGGCGACGTCGTCGGCGACGAACATCCGACCGTCCGGGCCGAAGACCACGTCGGCCGGGCGCAGCATCCGGGCGGTGCCCATGTTGGCGGGGCTGAACCCCTCGAGAAACAGGCTGAAGTTCGCGGTCGGCACGTGGGTCGTCGGATCGGTCGGGGTGCAGTACACGCCCTCCCCGAGCCACGGCGGCGAGGAGTAGAAGCTGCCGTGCTGGGCGATGCAGAGCACGCCGCTCATGGCGCCCGGCCACACGCCGCGCTCCCAGTCGAAGCCGAAGGGGGAGTTGCCGATCGGGATCACCACCTCCTCCTGGGTGATGCCCGCGCAGTCGCTCGCGCCTGGCGCGGGGAGGTTGGGGCCCGCGCAGCAGGGATAGCCGTAGTCGGTTCCTGAGCGGATGCGGAAGAGCTTCTCCCGGGCACCGTAGGAGCCGCCGCCGTCGTCGCCCATCTCCGCGGCCATGCAGAGCTCGTCGCGGTGGTGGCAGCGCATGTACATCGGGTTGCGTAAACCCACGGCCATCATCGACGGCGCCCCGGAGGTCACCGTGGCCACGTAGCCGACGTCGCGCGCAGGGCACGACGCGCCGAGCACGCCGTTCGAGACGTGCATCACCCCGCCGACGGAGCGCGCGAGCCCGTGGGTCCAGCGCCCCGGATTCGGGATGGCGCTCACCTGCGAGGGGGCGCCGCTGCTGGCCCGCTGACCGGCCGCGTAGGCCACGCGGTAGAGGGCGTTGGTGGTGGTGTAGTAGAGCGCGTCGGGGCCGAACGCGAGGCCGTGCACGTCGGCCACGCCGGAGAGGAAGGTGTGCACCTCGGCGGTCCCGTTGGCGTCGTCGTCGCTGAGCACCAGGATCGCGCCGGGGCCTCCGAATGCGCCGCCCACCGTGCTCATCGAGGGCGCGCTGACGAAGAGGTCGCCGTTGGGCGCGAAGGCCATGACCCTGGGCTCCATCACGGGCGAGTGCGCGACGTTGCCGTCCGGGGAGCCCGCGAAGAGCTTCACGCAGTAGCCCGCGGGGAGCCTGCCTTGAGTGACGGTCCTGCCGACGGAGCACCACGTAGGACCGAGCGGGAGGTCCGCGCTGGGGGCGTCGACCTCCGGCACGGAGGCGTCGAGGGGGGGCCCGACGAGGTCGGCGAGGTCGAGCAGGCGGAGAGAAATATGCCTAGAAACAAAGGGGAAAGCGAGCGATCCATCCCCGGAGGGTAGGCGGGGAAATCGTACTTCACGTTGACCACGGTCAAGTGCGATCGGCGACCCCTCAGGGCGGCGCTCCGGCGAGGATCCAGGCGTGGACCACGGCGGCCTCGGACAGCGCGAAGCCCTCGGAGATAGGGGAGGGCGTCGGCATCTGTCGGCCGCATGGCCCGGTCGGATCGCTGCACCCCGGGAGCTGGGTGAAGCACCCGTCGATCTTCAGCCAGAGGAAGCTCCGCTCGGGGTGGCCCGGCTCGACGCGAGGCAGCGCCGGAAACTCCGCGGAGCGCCGACCCACCAGGGCGTCGTGGAGCGATGCGCCCTGGAGCGTGAGCATCCCCTGCCCGCCGTCTCCGTGGCACGCAGAGCCCGCGGCGCACCGACGCCGGAAGAAGGCCTGCACGCCCGCGAAGGTGGGCTCCGGGGCGGGAGCGTCGCCGGTGGGGATGTCGGTGGAGCAGTCCACGGAGACGTCGATGGAGGCGTCGAGCGCGCCGCCCGGCGTGGGGTCTCCGCAGCCGACCAGGGCCGAGGCGAGGAGCGCGACGAGGGCGCTCGTGGTTCGTGTGTCGCTCATGAGAGACGCGTCCTTAGGGGCGGCACGAGATGCCAGCCAGGGCTCCGATGTGGGGAACGCTCCGCCCCCGTCGGGTTGCGCCGCGTCGCGAGAGGGGCAACCATCCCCCCGGAAGCTCAGCACCATCGGAGAGCCGATGGCGCCAGCGATGGTTGCATGCACCCACTGAGGACGCGTTGAAGCCTGTTGCTCATTCGCCCGCCGCAGAACGGCCTTCGACGCCCTCGCCGCGCGTGGCGCTGGAGCGCTGCTACTCGTGTCCGCTAGGGCTCGCCGCGGGCGTCGCCGAGCACCGCGCGTGCCCCTTCGTGCCGAGGGAGCGCGAGGCGGGCGCGCACGTCTACGTCGAAGGGGATACGGCCGACCGCGTCTGGTACATCGTGAGCGGCTACGTCGCGCTCTCGCGCGAGACCAGCGAGGCGCGCAGCAGCGGGGTCACCTGGGCCGTGCGCCGCCCGGGCGAGATGCTCGGCACCGAAGGGCTCGTCAGCGACACCTACCGGGACTCGGCGGTCGCCCTCAACGCGGCGACCCTGTGCGTGGCCCCGCGCGATGTCGTCGACGCCTGGCTCGGCCCCGAAGACTCCCCGGCGCGCGCCGTGCTCCAGCTCGCGCTCCGCACGCGATGCAACGAGGTGCCGCGACGCTCCTGCGCCGACGGCAACGCGACGCGCCGCGTGGCGAGCTGGCTGCTCGACGAGGCCCCCAGCCAGAACGCCCCGCAGATTCCGCGGCAGATCGTGGCGGGCCTGCTCGGGATGCTCCCCGAGACCTTCTCCCGCGCGCTCGCCCGCCTCGTGAAGCTGGGCGCCATCGAGATCGACCGGCGCACGATCAGGGTCGTCGACCTCGACGCCCTGCTGCGCGCCGCGGGAGAGGGAGAGGGAGAGGGAGAGGGAGAGCCCTGAGGGGCGCGTTGCCTCGCTCTCTCCTCGCGCGGTAGAACAAGCCCATGGGCTCGATCCGAACGTTTCGCGGCGTCGACCGTCGGGATGTCCCGGCGTACCCGCTCCGCGAGGCGGCGCACTACCTCCGGCTGCCGCCGACCACGCTCCGGCAGTGGGTGTGCGGTCGCATGGTCGGGGGCCGACGCGATCCTGGCGTGATCGAGCTGCCCGGCAAGGTCGGTCGCAGCGTGGTCCTCTCGTTCAACAACCTCGTCGAGTGCCACATCCTCGCGAGCCTGCGCCGCGAGCACGACGTTCCGCTGCGGAGCATCCGCTCCGCGCTGCGCTATGTCCGCAAGGAGCTCGGGCTCCAGCGGCCGCTGCTCCAGCAGCAGTTCGAGACGAACGGCGTCGACCTCTTCGTCGAGCACCTCAACCTTCTGGTCAACGCTTCCAAGGGTGGTCAGCTCGGCGCGCGCGCGCTGCTCTCCGGCGCGCTGCGTCGGGTCGAGCGCGGCGTCGACGGGCTGCCCATCAAGCTCTATCCGTTCCCTGGTTCGCAGAGCGCACCCGATGCTCCGAGGCACATCGTCGTCGATCCCGCCGTGAGCTTCGGACGCCCGGTCATCGCGGGGACGGGCGTGCCGACGCAGGAGGTCGCCGCCCGCCTGCGGGCCGGCGAGGAGGTCTCCGAGCTGGCCGAGGACTTCGGCGTGAGCGAGGCGCAGATCGTCGCCGCCATGCGCTGCGAGTTGCGTGACCGTGACGCGGCTGCGTGAGCCCCTCACCTTCTTCGTAGATCGCTCGCTGGGCGGGAAGATCGTCGCCTCCGCGCTGCGCGCCGCGGGCGCGTCGGTCGAGGTGCACGACGATCACTTCAAGAAGGACGACCCCGACGAGGTGTGGCTGACGGCGGTCGGCGCGTCGGGTTGGGTGGCGCTGACCAAGGACGAGCAGATTCTCCATCGCCCCGCAGAGATCGTGGCGCTCTTCGAGGCCGCGACCGCGGTCTTCGTGCTCGTGGGCGGCGACCTGAAGGGAGCCGAGATCGCGCGAGCCTGGGTCGCGGCGCTGCCGATGATGCGGGAGATCGTCGCGCAGACCGAGGTACCCTTCGTGGCGCGGGTTTACGCCGACGGGTCGGTGAGCGTGTCGCTCAGCGCCGAAGGGGTCGAGGTGAGGGCGCGGAAGAAGCGGGCGAAGGTGAAGAAGGGAGAGAGCGGGTGAGGCGGTCTATCGAGTTTGGCCCCTGAGTAGGACGGCGAGATGAACCTGTCGAGGATGAGGTCGCCGATGGGCCGATGGTTCAGACCGTGGCGTCGGATCTGGAAGCATCTCGCAGCGCTCCCGCAGCAGCCGGAGAGAGGTTGATCCGAAGGTCCTTCATGTTCGTGACCTTCAAGCTGTGAATCTGAAGGGCGGATTCGACCTGGAATCGTAGCCAGTCAGCGAACTGCTCTGGACGTTCAGCGGAGAACATCACGCTTCCCTGAGCGTGTTCGAGTCCATGAATCGCAGTCCTCCCTACGCATTCAGCCACCCAAGCGTGCGCCTCGGGCCAAAGTCCCTGCACCGTGATCGTTCCGGATACCGTCAGATCAACCGGAAGGCCGAACTGCGGATCCGTGACGAACTGAGCGATCGTCCACGGAACGTCTTGCGACTGAACCGAGCGCCCCGGAACATCTTCTGAGGTTGCAAAGGCGCTTTCCACATCCGATTCCGAAAATCCGAGTCGGGCACCGATCTGCTTGATCAGCAACCGCTCGTTGAGATGAACCGTGCCGTCCCGTCGAGCGAGCCCAATCATTGCGCTGAGAACACCGATCGCGCGCTCCGGCGATGCCATCAATGGAGCAAGGTCGTTGGGAACCGGCATCGGCTTTTGGAGAGCCTGGCGAAATCGATCCTTCTCTGAGGACGACATCGCCGACGTGTCGATTACATCCCGAATGAATGAGACTTCCGCAGGACTGGCGACCCGATCAATATGCATCAGCGCAATCAAGATCTGGATCTGAATGGCATCCATCATTCCTTCGGCAGATGCTCCAGCCGATGAAACAGGAGACTGTTCAGTCGAGGCCATTGAAGGTTCGACGTCATCGACCATCTCCGAGCTCAGCTCGATAGGCATCGAGACAATCTCCAACGCCTTCTCGCCTACCTTCTTGGTCGAGTAGCGTGCCCATGCCGCCATCGCCGCAGCCCCGACCACCGGGAGATACTTCCCGATCATCGACTTCAACAATTGCTGCGTGACCTTCCCCGCGAGCATCTGAACGATCTTCTGGATCACCCGCAGCGAAGCACGCTTGACCAGAACCTTACCACCATGCATTGCGATCAAGCCCGTACTGCTTGATCCCATCGCAGACATCGTGACCGCGAGGAGAAGTTCCTTCGTGATGACCGCTTTTCGTCCGTGCGCCACAGCGAGGTCATAGATCATGTTGATCTGCCCCCTCAGGATGAGGAGGATCTCCGGAATCGCAGCAGCCATTCCGAATGGGCCTGGGATCAACCCCGCTCCACCAGCGATCAGTGCACAACGGTTTGCGCACGATGAGATGATATCGTTCGCATCGGCGGGAGAAGGCTGCTTACTTGGACGGCTCACATAATAGGAGCCCCCCCCCGCGATTACAGAGTCGGCCCAATCTCTGTGACGCGCCGGACACTATCACGACCAGTGGTTGTATGCGTTCGGATCCACCACCGCGTCGCAAGGGCGAGGGCGCCCGCCCCGATGCCTACGCGCCGTCAGTCGGGAGGAGAACCGCAAGGGGAGCAAGGGGCGCAGGGAGCGACGGGCTTGGGCGGGCAGGCGCTCCAACGCTCTCGCGAACCCGATGCGCCAGCACCGACTGAACTCCTCCTTGCGCCCCTTGCTCCCCTTGCGGTTCTCCTCCCGACGCGCGCCGACCCGTGCGTAGGCACATCGCGGGGGCGGGCGCCCTGCTCAACCCGTCAGAGATCTTGCGACGGGGTATCCAGTGACGAAGGACCCCGCGGCCTACGCTCACCCCACCGAAGAAGCCAGCCGCAGCAGGTCGGCGAAGACGCCCCCCGCGGTGACCTCCGGCCCCGCCCCGGGGCCCTGCACGATCAGCGGCTGCGTGTGGTACCGCGCCGTCGTGAAGGCCAATATGTTGTCGCTCGCCCCCACCCGAGCGAAGGGGTGCGCCAGGGGATACCGCCGCAGCGACGCGCTCGCCCGCCCGTCGGCCTCGATCACCCCGACGTAGCGCAGCACCTCGCCCGCCGCCCTCGCCTCCTCCAGCGCCGCCGCCATCGGCGCGTCGAAGTCCGCGAGGCCCGTCATGAAGGCCTCCACGTCGGCCCCCCGCAGCGCCTCCGGAACCAGGCTCTGCACCGTCACCGCATCGAGCTCCATGGCCAGGTCCATCTCCCGCCCGAGGATCACCAGCTTGCGGGCGACGTCGGTCCCCGCGAGGTCGTCGCGCGGATCGGGCTCGGTGTACCCGAGGGCCTTCGCCTGCCGCACCACCTCCGAGAAGCTCGTTCCCCCAGTGTACGAATTGAACACGTACGACAGCGTCCCGGAGAGCACCCCCTCGATGCGCGTCACCCGGTCGCCCGTCTGGATGAGGTCGCGCAGCGTGGTGATCACCGGCAGCCCCGCCCCCACCGTGGCCTCGTAGAAGAAGCGAGTGCGCCTCGCCTGCGCCCGCTCCTTGATGGCCCGGTAGCGCTCCAGCGGACCGGCTCCCGCTCGCTTGTTGGGGGTGATCACGTGGATGCCCCGATCGAGCCAACCCGCGTAGCGCTCGGCGACGGCGTCGCTCGCGGAGCAGTCGATGATCACCGCGTGCGGCAGGTGCGACGGGCGGATGTGCTCGGCCAGCGCCGTGAGGTCCGTCGGAACCGTCGGCCCTCCGCCCTCCCACGCATCGGCCGCCAGCGAAGGGTCGCCCAGCACCATGCGCGTCGAGCTGGCGATGGCCCTCACCCGCAGGTCGAGCTTGAAGCGCGCCCGCAGCAGCGGCGCCTGGGCCTCGAGCTGAGCCAGCAGCGCGCGGCCCACGAGACCGGGGCCCACCACGCCGACGGAGATCACCTGGTCGGAGAGGTAGAAGCCCGCGTGCACGGCCCGCAGCGCGCGCGTCGAGTCGGCGCGGTCGACCACCAGGGAGATGTTGCGCTCGGACGATCCCTGCGCGATGGCGCGGACGTTGATGCCCGCCTTGGAGAGCGATCCGAAGAGCCTCGCGGCCACGCCGGGCGTGTCGGCCATGCGCTCTCCCACGGCGGCCAGCACGCTGCACCCGAGCACCACGTCGACGCGCTCGATCTGCCCCCGGTGCACCTCCGACGCGAAGGCCTTCTCCACCGTCGCGTGCGCCAGGCCCGCCTGCGCCTCAGGGACCGCGAAGCACACCGAGTGCTCCGAGCTCGCCTGGGAGATCATCACCACGGAGACGCTCACCGAGCGCAGCGAGCCGAAGATGCGCTGCGCCACGCCGGGGACGCCCATCATCCCGGTGCCCTCGACGTTGATGAGCGCGATGCCGTCGACGGTGGAGAAGCCCTTCACCGAGGGGGCGCCCGCCTTCGCAGGCTCGGCCCGGTGGATGCGAGTGCCCGGGTGCGTCGGGTTGAAGGTGTTGCGGATCCAGATGGGGATCGCCTGCGCCACGCACGGGGCCATGGTGCGGGGGTGCAGCACCTTGGCGCCGAAATACGCGAGCTCCATGGCCTCGTCGTAGGACATCTCATCGAGCACCACCGCCTCCGGAACGCGCCGCGGATCAGCGCTCAACACGCCGTCCACGTCGGTCCAGATGGTGACGGCGGAGGCGTCGAGGAGGGAGCCGAAGATCGACGCCGAGAAGTCGCTCCCGTTGCGCTTGAGCGTCGTGGGAACCCCCTCCGGCGTCTGCGCCACGAAGCCCGTGATGACCAGCTCGTCCGTCGGTTCGCTCGCCAGCCACGCCATCAGCAGCGCCCTCGACGCCGACCAGTCCACCACCGGGCCGGTCTCCCCGGGGCGCACCACCAGCACCTTCCTCGCGTCGAGCCAGCGAGCGCTCCTGCCCGTGGCCCCGAGGTGAGCGCCCAGCATCTGCGCCGACCAGATCTCCCCGTAGCCCGACACCAGCTCGGTGAGCTCCTCGGAGCAGGTGCGGGCCAGCCAGATCGCCCGCAGCACGTCCGCGATGTCCGCCGCGTCGGCGCGCAGCACCGCCGTCAGCGCCAGGTACGCCGGCTCCGGTAGCAGCTCCTTGGCGGCCTCGACGTGCCGCTCGACCAGCACCGCGAGCCGGGCGACGTAGCCCTCGTCTCTCGCGCGGGCGAGCTCCGTCAGGGCGATGAGCGCGTCGGTGACCTTCGCCATCGCCGACACCACCACGGCCTTCCGGACTCCGGGCTCGCGCGCGACGATGGCGGCCACGTCGCGGTAGCGCTGGGCGCTGGCGACGCTGGTTCCGCCGAACTTGTGAACGACCCAGGGTGCGGTTGTCATGGCACCACCGGTGATAGCGCACGCCGCCTGCGCGGCGGTAGGGGCTCAGCGAGCGGGCGTGAGCGTCATCGGGAAGCGGGCCTGCGTGAAGACGTTGTCGAGCTCGCCGTCGGCCACGCGGTTGGGGTCATGGGCGGCCTCCCACGGCAGGTCGACGCGCATGTCCGTGAGGATCGCGCGGTAGTTGCGGAAGCGGCCGTCCATCAGGGCGAGGATGAAGCGCGCGGAGGAGGTTCCGGCGCCTTCGAGGTAGACCTCGATGCCGTTGGTGATGGTGTCGAGGTTGGCGCTGCCGCCCGGGTGCAGCCGGAAGAACTGGTTGTAGTAGTTGAACGACACGCAGCTGTTCACCATCATCAGCTGGTACTTGTTGGGGAAGACCGAGGCCGGATAGTTCACCGGGTCGAGCGGGCCGAAGCCCAGGTGCGAGTGCCCGGTGTACTGGAAGACGTCCCCGTCGCGGAACGCCGCCGCGTACCGACGCGACGCCGCGCGCTGGTCGTTCTCCTCGTCGCCGTACCACGTGCGCAGCTCGATGGGCACCAGCCGCGAGCGGCCCCCGGTGCTCACCTGCGCGCTCATGCCCAGGTGCACGTAGTGACCGCGCCACTGCCGCAGCACCTGCAGCCGGAAGGCCCGGCGATCGGCCGAGGAGACCTCCGTGGGGTAGTTGGCGTCGTCGAGCACCCAGGCCATCACCCGCTCGTAGGTGACGTTGGCGATGGGGCGGCTGTTCCAGGTGACCGCGAGGAGGTCGGTGCCGTCGGGGACGCTGAAGCGCATCGTGGGCTGCGCGCGGGTGACGGTGCGCAGCCAGGTGAAGTAGTTCTTGGCGCCGTAGTCGTAGGCGTCGGCCTCGTTGTCGAGCCCGAAGAACGAGTACGCCACGAGGCGGTCGTCTTCATACAGCCGGTGGTATTCGGGCGACGCGGCCTCGTTGGACTCGAGGGGCGTGAAGGCCATGGTGAGCGGGAGGTAGAGCCGCCCGACCTCGCTGGCGGTCACCTGCCGGTCGGGGGTGGTGAGCCTCCGGCGGTCGGCCTCGATCTGCTGGCGCTCGGCCTCGATGGCCGACGCGCAGTCCGGGAGCGTGGGCTGGAAGTGATACCAGATGGTGGCCGCGGAGAGGCCGTGGGTGCGGTCGGCCTGGCAGCGCTCGATGACCCCGTCGGCGCGCGTTCCGAGGGAGACCGGGAAGAGCGTCGCCGTGGGGATGGTGCTGGTGGTCGCGAGGCTGCGCGGCACGACGGCGCGCGAGCGATAGGTGTAGCGGACGCGCCACATGGTGCGCGGCGCGGCGGTCGGCCGGGCGGTGTCGACGACGGACACCTCGTCGCGGCGGAAGGAGGTCGGGTTGATGATCGGCTGCCGCTCGGAGAGGCCGATGTCGCTGGTGCGCGCGGCGCCGAAGAGCACGCGCATCTGCGCGGTGACGGCGCTGGTGATGGTCGACTGGAGAGAGCCCACCGGCACGTAGACGAAGCCCTCGACGGCCATGCGCCGGCCGACCGAGTTGGCGCCCACGATCTGGTCGGAGGCCCAGTCGTCCTCGCCAGGGATCGCGTCGACCTCGTCGGAGGCGCAGCCCGCGAGGAAGGCCGCGGCGCACAGGACGGAGAGGGTCTTCATGGTGGCGCGAAGGTACAGGTATCCCGCGGCAGGGTGTCAAATGCCCCGAGCGCGCTGCGGTTTGACTCGATTGGAAGGGTTCACTCCTCCGTGCGAGCAAACGGAATGCTCGCGCGGAGGATGAAGTCTCCCAGAACGAGTCATTTTTATGCTCACCGGAGGATGATCGATGCCCGCAACGAGTGATATTTCTTCTGCACGGAGGATGAACAGCCCTCCATCGAGTCATATTCTGGCTCGATCGTAGGAAGGGAGACCGTCGGTGAGCAGACGAGGTCCTGTGGAGGAGCCTGGAGCGTTGAGCGCGCGCGAGCTGGCTGCGGAGATCGGGGTGTCGAGGGACACGCTCCACTCATGGATCGACCGTGGACTGCTGACGCCGGTCCCCTTCCGGGGCGCGGCGACGCGGTATGGGGCGAGCCACCAGCTACGAGCGAAGATCATCGCGAAGCTGCGGCGGGAGGGCGAGCACCTCGACGAGATCCACGTGCAGCTCCAGGCGAGCGACGAGGCGCTGGCGCAGCGGCACGGCTACGCGCCGAAGCCGGTGGAGGCG
>JADJAE010000166.1 GCA_016704445.1 Deltaproteobacteria bacterium | reverse complement strand
ACCCGAAACCCCGGAGCCGCTGATCTGGGCGCGGATACTACACAACCCGCCCCGGGAAACACCTTCCAGAAGTGCCCCAGCAGGGTACACTCGCGCGATGATCGCCCCGCGGCGTCCGTCCCCGCCCTGGCCTCGGGCTGCCGTCGCCCTCTTCGCCCGCGCCTCGCTCGCCAACGGGCGCTTCCCCACCGCGCAGATGGTGCTCAGCGTAACGCACGCCCCGCCCGCATGGTGCTGCGCACCACCTTCGGCGTGCTGCTGGGCGAGGACGACGGCCGCCGCTGGTCGTGGATGTGGGAGGACGCCTTCGGGTACGGCCGCCCCGACGTCTGGGACCGCCGGTGGCCTTCGGCTCCCGGGGCCCGACGGCGTCCCGCTGCTGCTGGGGCATCCCGGGCGGGCTGCGCCGCGCCGGACGCGTGCGGCTCCACCGCCGTGCCCGAGGTGGGCGGCGACTACACCGCCGACCTCAGCGCCACCGGGACGGGCGCATTGCACCGGGTGGGCTCTTCCTGAACCGTCGACGCGCGGGCTCGTCAACCGGGTGCGCGCGTCGGACGACGGCGGGCGCTCGTTTCGCACGGTGTACCAGGGCTCCCCTGGGGTGCTCTTCCTCACCATGGAGGCGGCGCCGTCCAACCCGAGGAGGGTGTACCTCACGGCCCGCGCGGAGAACCCCACGCGCGACCTGCTCTACCGCTCCGACGACGGCGCCATGAACCGCACGGAGACACAGCCCGACCTGCAGGGCGGGGCCGAGGGGTGGATCTCCGCGGTCGATCTGACCAACCCCGACGTGGTGTATGTGCGCTCCTTCGCGGACGATCCGCTGCGCGCTCGCGGGCCCTGGCGCCACGCTGCTGCTGCGCTCCTCCGACGGGGGCGCGCTTCACGAGATCGCCCGCACCATGGGGGCGATGCGGGGCTTCGCGCTCTCCGGGCGACGGCCGCACGGTCTGGGTGGGCGGCCCGACGACGGGCTCCTGCGCTCGGTGCGGACGGCGCTGCCTTCGAGCGGGTCTCGGGGAGGTGCAGTGCCTCCGATGGCACGCCGGGGCGCTCTACGTGTGCGGCAACCACGTGGTCGACGGCTTTAACCTGGCGCGCTCGGACGACGGCGGCCGCACGATGGTGCCGCTGGTGGACTTTCGTCGGCTCGGGCCCCCGGCGGGATGCGCCGCAGGGACGGCGGTGAGGGAGGTCTGCGCGCCGACCTGGCCGACGGTGCAGTCGGGCTTCGGCGCGCTGCCCGACGCGGGCGCGGCGATGGACTCGGGGACGAGGGACGCGGGAGGGACGAGCGTCGCGACGGGCCCGGGCGGCTGCGCGGCGGGAGCGCGGGGCGGAAGGGCGAGCGGGTGGGGCCTGGCGGCGGGGCTGGCAGCGGCGGCGCTGCGGCGGCGGAGGCGGGTTTACAGGGCGGAGTAATCGACGCCCGTGGCCTTCACGGAGAGGGCCCAGAGGCGCGAGGCCAGATCGGGGTCGCACGCGGCCTTCGAAGGGCTGACCTTCTTCGGCGGGCCCGAGACCTCGGCGATCCCGCTCGGGCCGATGAAGTCGCCGCCCTGCGCGTCGGGCTCGGCGATGGCGTAGAGCGTCGGCCAGGCGCCCGCGGCGGCGGGCTGCGCCAGGAGGCGGTTGCCGAGGCGCGCGATGGCCTCGCTGTACCCGGCGGTCGCTCCGGAGCTGGCGCTGGTGGCCTGGAGGTTGGTGGCGGCGTAGCCCGGGTGGCAGGCGATGGCGCGGAGGTCGATGTTCCTCGACTGCACCCGGCGGTTGAGCTCCATGGTGAAGAGGATGTTGGCCAGCTTGCTCTGGCCATAGACGGTCCAGGGGTTGAACTTCTTGCCGACCATCATGGCGTCGTAGCGGTCTCCGCCCAGGCGATGGGCGGCGCTGCTCACGTTGACGACGCGCGAGGGCGCGCTCGACTTCAGCAGCTCGATGAGCAGCCCGGTGAGGGCGAAGTGGCCGAAGTGGTTGGTGGCCATCTGGATGTCGAGCCCATCCTCGGTGAGCGAGGGCGGCAGGGCCATGACGCCTGCGTTGTTGCAGAGCACGTCGAGCTTCGGGTGCGTGGCGCGAAAGCTCTCCGCAAAGGCGCGGACGCTGGCGAGGCGGGAGGTGTCGAGGGTCATCGACTCGACGGAGGCCTTCGGGGTCTCGGCGCGCAGGAGGGCTTCGGCCTCCGAGGCCCTGGCGGGGTTGCGGCAGGCGAGGACGACGTGGGCCCCCTTGGCGACGAGCACCCGCGCGGCCTCGAAGCCGATGCCCGAGTTGGCGCCGGTGATGACGACGACGCGACCGGACTGGTCAGGGATCTGCGCGGTGGTCCACGGGGAGGTCATGGCCGCGGGTTCTACGCGCGGGGAGCGCGAGGGCGCAACGGCGGGGGGGAGGGGGAGTTCGGAGTAGGCGTTGGCGTCGTGGGGAGAGCGCTTACTGCGCCTCTACTCCGAACTCCAGGGAGGAGCTGGAGTTCAGAAGAGGAAGTTGTACGCGCGGACGAGGTCGTTGAACTCGCGGACGACCTTCTGGGGAGTGCCGTCACGGCTGTCGGCGAAGGGGCCTTCGAGATCGCGCGGGTTGTACGCGACGTGGTCCCGCAGCCGGCGGGCGAAGGACTTCGCAGCCGTGAGGAACTCGCCCGAGGCGCTCGCGTAGCTGGAGTACATCCGCACCGCCGAGGCCTCCGAGGGCCGCGCCACAGCGTCCCGGGCCATGGCGTCGATGCCTGCCTCGTAGGCGCCGGTGAGGGCGAGGAGCGCCGCGGGGTCGATGCCCTCGATGAAGCCTTCGTTGGAGATCTGCGCCTTGTCGACGAGGTTGACGATCTGCCGGGCGAGGCGCTGGTTGCTGCGGAGGCGGTACTCGAACTGCCGCGACGGGTCGCTCTGCAGCCGGGCGAGGAGCTGCGTGGTGGCCAGCTCCTGGTGGTGCTCGACGGCCGCCGAGAGCTGCCGGTTGGCCGCGTCGAAGCGAATTGAGAGGCCTGCATCAGCGGCGCGTGCATGGCCCGGCCCTGCGCCATCTGGTCGTCGCGGTAGTTGTTGCGGGAGTAGTACGCGTGGGCCTGCTCGATCACGGGCTGCACGGTCTGGAGGGCTGCGATGTAGCGCTGCGCCGCCGCCTCGACGTCCGGCAGCGAGGGCTGCATCTGGGCCGAGCGCTGCGCCGCTGCCGCGCAGTCCGCCGGGTTGCCCGACACCTGGAAGAGGCCGAAGACGTTGCGCTCACGGCCGGTCGGGCCGTCGACCGCGGTGGTCCAGCTCAGGTAGCGGCGCCTCGAGCGGAGCACCGACGACGAGAAGCGGTTGAGGCACTGGGTGATGTACGGGTCGAGCTTGGCGCTCACCTGCTCGTCGGGCGGGAGCGTGCGCCGCGTGACGGCGCCGAGCGGCGCGGTGACGCCGGAGAGCACGGGCCGATCGCCGAAGCGGTCGAAGACGCCTCGCACCATGGCCGAAGCCCGGCGGAGGAGGGCCTGGCCGTAGCCCTGCTGAGGGGGCGGCGCGAAGCCTCCAGGGGTCGGAGGGGCCTGGCCGAAGCCACCGGGGGTGGACTGCGGCTGCGAGGGGGGCGGAGGCGCTCCGGGAGCAGGGGGCCAGCCGTTACCGGGAGGCCAGCCGTTCTGGTTGGACATGGTGTTTTTACTCCGATCGACGTCAGTGCATCGTGGGCGAGCCGTGATGGTCAATCGCAAAACACACGAGCGGCGCTCAGGTGTCGCGGAGGGAGGCCAGGGACTCCATCAATACCGGCGAGGCCAGCATGAGGTCGACCGTCGCAGTGAAGGACTTGTTCGCCGCGTAGACCGCCTCATACGGGAAGCCCTTCGCGAGGCGGGCGTTGTGCTGGTCCTGAGGCACTGGAGGTCTTCGCGGTCCTTGATCTGCTCGACCTCGTCGAGGGCGCCGCGCTCGGCGGCCCACGCTTCGTACTGCGCTACGTGCGCTCCGCCGCAAGGGCCCTCCCGGCAGATGTCGGCCGCCGCGGTGGTGTTCTGATACAGCCACGCCTCCATCGAATAGAACGGCACCACGCGGAGGAGCCGCGACATGCACGCCTCCAGGTCGCCCTCGCGGCCGATGGCCCCGAAGGCGTGGCGCACGCCGTTCGAGACGATGCGGTCGAAGTCCGCGGTGTTGCTGCTCGTCCCAGAACGCCCCCACGCGCGGTCGCCGTGGAAGTGGAAGACCACGAAGGTGTCCGCCAGCCTCAGCTTCGTCGCGATGTACTTCGCGAGGAGGATGAACCTGTCGCGCGCCCCGGGGCCCCGGCCCCGCCAGGCGTCCGGCCTCACGACGGCCCGAACGGCCTTCGCTTCCTCTTCGGGGGGATCGAGGGAGACCGCACGCGAGTCGAGATCCGGTTCGAGGAGCCGAAGCACCGACCGGAACACCGCCCGCAACACGGCGTCGGCGTCCTTGCCGGTGTCCTCGGTGAGGAGCACGAAGCGCAACCGCGGGCCTGGGCTCACCAGAGACCCTCGGTCCGGAGGATCTCGTTCACGTGCTGGATGCCGACCTGGTAGGACTCGAAGAAGCGCGCTGCGGCCTCATCGGAGAAGTTCCCCCAGAGGATCTGTTCGGCGTCGCCGGAGCGATCGACCTGACAGCGGACGAAGGTCCGTTGAACCTGCTCGATGGAGCTGAACTCCAGGAAGTCGAGCAGCAGGGGGTTCTGGCTGGCGAGGAACACCTGCCGACCCTTCATGGCCTCGACGCAGGCCTCGATCCAGGAGTGGTGCATCCGTTGACGAGCTCGTCGGCGACCACGAAGTCGGGGTTGACGTCGAGGTAGTACATGAACGCCAGGAGGCGCTTCTGGCCGAAGCGGAGGAGGTCGTGCCGTTGAACGGTGCCGTCCTTGCGGGTGAAGGAAAAGGCGAGGTGACCAAGCTCATACCAGCGTTGTTTCATCGCGTCGTCGAAGGACTCGAGGACCGTCATGCCAACGGTCATTCCCGCGAAGCCGAACAGCTCCGGCAGATGGGAGATATTCGATCCCGCATAGGCCTGTGACGTCGAGTTCATTTCAACGACACCAACCGATGGGATGGGCGAGATGGGTTGTAGAATTCGCCCCACAGAAAAGCGCGAATGAGAGCCACTGCGGATTGAGACGCCAGCACCCGCTCGATCGGCAGTGAGAAGTCGGGCGACTGGGGCAACGAAGGGATCACGCCCCGCTCGGTCGTCGTCAATCATGGCGAAGTATGTCTCCAGCGCCTCATCGAAGCGGAAGGCACTATTCGACCAGAACACAGAGGAAACGAACGCGCCATCACTGGCGACCAACGAGCGCCCCCCGAACATCACATATAGGAATGGAACATCGATCAGCCTTGCGAACGCCAACGGGTCAATTCGTTCAACGGCTCCGAGATTATCGTGTCGTCGTGAGATGTCGGATCATTCTTGATTTCACCGATAAGCCGCCCGTGCTCGTTTGACAGCTCGAACTCGATCTCAAAACGCTCCTCCCGCAGCGCCGAGAAGTCCGACCGGAGCACCATCGAGATCAGGTTGAGCAGCGTCGTCTTGCCACTTCCGTTGTGCCCCAGCAGCACGTTGAACCCCTCGCTGAACCTGATCTCGCTCCCCGGTCGGATATTCCGGTAGCGATGGATCTTCAGGCGTTCGAGTCGCGGTCGTTGGCTCACGCCGCGATTGCTACCGCAGCCCCCTATGCGTCGTCGAGTTGCCTGCGCCCGCCTGCTCCGTTGCACCGCCGACGCAGCGGGTCCATGACCGCGCGGCGCGCGGCCGGCGGTCGACTCACTCGGCGAGCGCGACGACGCGCGACAGCCCCGTGTCCGCGAGGGCGGTGCGACAGAAGGCGGTCTCGAAGTACCGGTCGGGCACGGTGTTGTTGAGATCGGGGCTCGCGCTCGCGCACGTCACGCGCAGAACTCCGCGGACCTCGGCCACGGCGGTCGGTGCCGACGGCCTCGCGGTGCCGTCTTCGTAGCGGAAGATCGGCCCGAGCGTCGCTCGCAGGGTCTCGGGCCTTTCAGTCGTGGGCGACGCAGGTGCCCGCGACCGTGGGCGTCGCGCCGACGCAGACGGCACCCGTGACACACAGCTCGCCCGCCCTGCACGCGCCGCCGACCGCGATGGGGCGCTGCTCGCGGATCGACAGCTCGAAGGCGCCGGTCGACGCGTCGATCGCGGAGGGCCCCCACCCCTCGACGACGACGTAGACCACCTGTCCCGCGGGGAGCGCGACCGCGCTGCGCGCCGTCGAGCGGCGGTTGATGGTGCCGGTGCTCGCAACGTCGTCGTTGCAGGCGAGGGGCCGGGCGGCCGCCGTGCAGGTGGGGAGCACCGCGACGACGCTGTTGAAGGTGTCGTCGGTGCCGGCGTTGTCGGTCGAGGCCACGAGGGCCGCGGTGCTGTGCATGGTGTAGCGGAAGACCACCGGGTAGCCGACAGCTCCGGCGCCCCCGGAGGTCTGGCCGAGGCAACCGCCCGCTCCCTGCAGACCGAGGTCGCCCAGGCCCGCGGCCGGGGCGGCGTGGTTGCGACTCGAGATGCGGATGGTGCCGTCCGAGCCGGGCGTTGCCGCGCTGAGGTCGTCGGCGATCGAGCACGGGTCGTAGGTGGGCACGTCGCGGGACGCGTCGGACGTCGGGACGTCGAGGCCGGGCCCGGCGTCGGGCGTACCGGCGTCGGTACCCCCATCGGTGTCCCCGGGGCAGCCGCCCGGGGTGAGGTGGTCGGCGGTCCAGACGTGCACCTGGGTCTGCGCGTCGTGGCGCCAGAGCGGCGAGGTCGTGGTGAACGTGCAGCCCCTGCGCAGGTTCATGCTGCTCCGCAGCGCGACCGGGACGCGCAGCACCAGGTCGGGCGTCGCAACAGGGATGCCCGCGGTGGTGATCTGCGCCGACTCGAAGCCCGCGCCCGCGCCCGCGAAGTCCCCGGCGACGGTGCCCCGCACCCGCACCAGTACGTGCTCGTACTCGTCGAGGTATGCGACGAGGAGGTCCGCCGCCGAGAGGTCCAACGGGGGTGGGGCGGAGAGGTCTCGTCGGATCACGCCGTAGTTCGTGATGGCCGTGAGCCACCGGGCTCCGGCGTGCACCTCGCCGCGGGTCGCCGTGAAGTACACGTAGTCGCCCTGCTGCGGCGGCGGCGAGAGCGTCGCCGGGGCGATCGCCACGAAGATCGCACCGCCGGGGCCCTGCACGAAGAAGCCCGCCGGGTCGTCGGCCGAGACGCCGCCGTCGGAGGTCGTCGCGGCCACGGTGTCCGTCACCCAGAGGACCGCGAGATCGACGTCGAGCGGCGTGCCGCCGTCACCGGTCACGGCCGCCCGTGTGATGGCCGCTCGCACCGAGGTGAGCGATGGGCCCCGGTCGCTGAATGTACCCACGTCGGTCCCCAGCGCGTCGCCGGGCGTCCCTGCGTCCGCGGCGGCGTCGAGGATGGCCTGTCGGTCGATCGTTGGGCCGACGTCGGAGCCCGCGTCGTTCCCAACCGCGGGCGTCCTGTTGCTCCCGCAGCCCGCGACCGGGACCGCCAGCGTCAAGACGATCCGGTGGAAGAGGTCAGCCAGGTAGCGGGGGCGTCGGTTCATGGAGCGCCCCTGTGCAATCGGGGCACCATGTCGATCCCCCTGGAATCCAAGCCTCCAGCGCTCGCTACCTGTGCCGCTCTGGGCCACAGGTCGGGCCCGACTCCAGCGTCCACTGCGAAGCCGTAGGCAGCCTTCACCCGGACGGCCCCAGCAGCGTGCCGTCGAGCTGCAAGGCGGCGTTCGCCGCCGCACTGCGAGATCAACGCTGCGCTCGACGAGGTCACGCCCGAGGCGTACTTCACGCACCGCCGTCGCTGGACGGAGCTCGCAGTCGATGCGCCACCCCGCTGACGCGCGACCAGGGCGCGCCTCGTGAGCGACGACGCATGAGCGCTGCTCGCCTCGACGTCGCGTCGGCTACGCTCGTCGCATGTCGGACGCCGCGGATCGCGAGTACCAGAGACAGGTCGCAGCGTCGATCGCCGCGAGGTCGCGCGAGTCGGAGTACGTGCCTGACGCGCCCATCGAGCTGTTCATCACGCGCCGGAGGCAGCCGGGGTCGATGGCGGGCTCGACGAGATCGAGCGCCTGCAGCTCGAAAGCGCATCGCGGCGCCGCACGATCCCGAGAAGATCCTCGTAAAGCGAGCCTCTGGCGAAGAGGACGACTCCTCGTTGGACATCGAGGTCGCGCTCGTCGTCGACCACGACGGCACGCCGCGGTACCGGCTCTGGGGAGGAAACTACGGCTGGGGATTCCTGATGGCCGCCGACTCGCTCGAGTGCGTCGCGTACACCGCGCAGCACGCGATGGAGCATTGGAGCCCCACGCAGCGCCCGATCTTCTGGGCGATGGACCGGGCGTGGCGCCGCGGCGATCACGACTTCCATCAGACCTTCGAGTTCTGCTGGTGGAACGACCAGTGCTGGAACGCGATCGCGAACGAGGAACCCGGCACCGTGGGCAGTGAGCCGTCCATCCGAGCGCAGTTCGCCGACCCGAAGTGAGCCAGGCGCCCCTTCGCTGGACGCCGCCCTCCCCCGCGGCGATGCTCCGCCGGTGACCACCGCCCTGTCTCGCGCCGCGCTGCTCGCCCTCGCGCTCTCCTCCTGCAAGACCGCCGCGCCCCGTCCCTGCGCCCACCGTCGATGCGGGCCTCGCCGACGCGCCCGACGCGCCCGACGCGCCCGCTGGCCTCACCTTCCGCGGTCAGCCCCTCGGAGCGCCCGACCGCACGATCCCCGATGTGGACGCCATCGGCTACGAGCTCGACCTCGCCGTGGCCGACGCCACCCCCGGCGCCGAGACCTTCCGCGCCACCCTGCGCGGAACCTTCCTCGCCACCCGGGCGCTCGGCTCCCTCTCCCTCGACCTGGAGGGCAACGAGGTCGACGAGGTCACCGTCGACGGCGCGCCCGCCACCCACACCCGCACGGGCGACCGGCTCGACGTCGCCCTCCCGCACCCCGTCGCCGACGGCGAGGGCTTCGTGGTGTCCATCCGCTACCACGGAGCCTTCCTCCAGGGCCGCACCGGCGCCGCGGGCTTCAACACCAACGGCGGTCTCATGGCGGTGCAGCGCAACCGCGAGGGCCGCCGGGTGTTCATGTCGCTCGACTGGCCGGGGCGCACCCGCCGGTGGCTGCCGGTGCGCGACCACCCCCGCGACGGGGCCATGGTGGCCGCCCGGCTGACCTTCCCTGCCGCCCTCACGGTGCTCTCCAACGGCCGCCGCGTAGGCGTCACGGAGAACGCCGACGAGACGCGCACCTGGGAGTACGAGGCCCTGACGCCGATGCCCATCTACGACCTCCACGTCGGGGCCTATGACCAGTGGGTCGACCAGGAGACGCCCGCCGCGGCCAACGGGGTGACGATCCACCATTACGACTATCGATTCATGGTGGCGCAGGGCAACGTGGCCTATGCCGACATCCATGAGGCGATGAACTTCTATACCGAGACCTTTGGCTCCTATCGCTGGGGGCCGCTGTCCTTCCTCCAGGAGCCCGCCATCGGCGGCGGGATGGAGCACGCCACGGTGGTGAGCATGGAGGAGACCATGTTCACCCGCACTCGCGTGGCCCGGGTGGTGGCCATCCACGAGCTCGCCCACCACTGGTCGGGCAACCTCGTGCGCATCGCCACCTGGAACGACCTCTGGCTCTCCGAGGGCTTCAGCGACTACCTCACCGGGAGGTACATCGAGTCCCACGACGGCGCCGCCGGGGGCCTCGTGCAGTGGCAGGAGATCCTCCGCCAGGGGCTGCTCACCGAGCACGCGATGCGCAACGACGCGCTGCTCGCGCTGCGCCCGGGAGACCCGGAGGCCGACCCCCTGCGGATGTTCACGCTCATCGTCTACAAGCACGGGGCCTTCGCGCTGCGGATGCTCGAAGGGGCCGTGGGTCGCGAGGCGCTGACGACCTTCCTGCGGGGCTGGTTCGATCGGCACGCCTACGGGTCGGTGACCACCGAGGCCCTCCGCACCGAGCTGGAGTCGGCCACGCATCGGGAGCTGCGAGGCTTCTTCGATCAATGGGTGTACGGGGTGTTTCACCCGGTGATGACCGTGACCACGAGGGCGGCCGAGGCGGGGATGGTCGCGGTCACCGTGCGACAGGTGCAGACCGTGGGCCCCTCGGAGGGCTTCCGATATCCATTGGAGCTCGAACTCCGCAATGGCGCGATGACCCACCGGGTCACGATGGAGGTCACCGGGCGGGAGAGCACCGCGACGGTGGCGGCGCCCTTCACGCCGACCAGCGTGGTGATCGACCCGGAGGTGAAGCTCTTCGCCACGGCCGCCTGCGGTACGGCTCTCCCCGACTGCCGCCAGGGATGGACCTGCACCGGGTCGACGACGCTGGCGGGCGCGCGCTACTGCCTCCCCCCCGCGGCGCCGCAGTAGGGGTTCCGGTCGCGCAAATCGGCGCGTCCCTCTTGAGCGGGCACGTCGGGGCTCGCTACCCTCCGACGCGCCCGAGGAGAGGTTGACGAACATCGTGCCTGGTCCGCTGCCCGAATTGGACGTGAACTTCTCCGGTGCCGACGAGCGCGTCTGGACGGTGGTGCACTGGCAGCACCGCGAGGGGCTGTCGGAGCTGTACGAGTGCTCGGTGGTGATCACGGCCCTGGTGGGGGACGGGGGTCCCGAGGGGCTGCTCGCGAGACCCGCGGAGCTGCGGCTGGTGCGGGCGGAGGTCGAGCGCACGGTGCAGGGGGTCGTACGGCGGGTGGAGGACCTCGGATCGACGGCGACGGAGCGGTACGCGCGGGTGGTGATGGTCCCCGCGCTGTGGACGCTCTCGCAGCGGCGCGACTCGCGGATCTTCCAGGAGCAGACGGTGGCGGCGATCGTGCGCGAGGTGCTGCGCGCGGCGGGTGTCTACCAGGGCAACGGGGAGCTGGAGGTCCCGCCGGGGCTGGAGGCGCTTCCGCCGCGGGAGTACTGCGTGCAGTACCGGGAGACGGACCTGGACTTCGTCCTGCGGCTCTTGCAGGAGGAGGGGGTTCCGTTCGCGTTCCGGGAGGGGCCCGACGCGAGCGAGGCGCTGGTGCTCTTCGACGACGCGCTTGCCTGGGGGGAGTGCGAGGTGTGGGGTGGCGACGGGGCGGTGGAGGTGCTGGACGCCTCGGCCCACGTCGCCTCGCGCGAGGGGCTGACGGGCTTCGACGCGCGGGAGGAGATGCGGCCCACGCGGATGACGCTGCGGGACTTCGACTTCACCCGGCCGCGCGCGCACGGCGGAGCTGACCGCGACGCACCCAGGCAGCGACCGCGGGCCGCGGGCGGTTCACGACTACCCGGCGCGGCTCAACCTGCACGGGTACAGCGAGGCGTCGCACGCCTATCCCGCGCACGACGGGTCGCGGCAGGCGCGGGTGCGCCACGAGCAGCAGCGGGTGGCGGCGGTGACCCAGCGGGGCTACGGCACGGTGTCGTCGATGTCGCCGGGCAAGACCTTCGCGCTGCGGGGGCACATGAACCCGTCGCTCGACCGGCGGTACCTGGTGACGGCGGCGGCGCACGTCGGGCAGTGCTGGGGCGACGTGCCGGCGGACGTGCGCGGGAGCGAGCGGCTGCGGGAGGCGCTCGCGGACGCGGGGGTGGCGACGGGCTCCGGGGCGGGGCGCGAGGTGGGGCGTCGCTACGGGAATACGGTGGAGTGTATTCCGTCGAGCGTGCCGTGGAGGCCGGAGCGGGTGACGGCGCGGCCGCTGGTGCACGGGTCGCAGACGGCGCGGGTGGTGGGGCCTCCGGGGAGGAGATCCACACCGGATTTCCACGGCGCATCAAGGTGCAGTTCCACTGGGACCGGGTGGGGACCTTCAACGACGGGAGCTCGTGCTGGGTGCGGGTGGCGCAGGTGTGGGCGGGGCCGGGGTGGGGCTCGGTGTTCATCCCGAGGATCGGGATGGAGGTGGTGGTGACCTTCCTGGAGGGCGACCCCGACCGGCCGCTGGTGGTGGGGTGCGTCTACAACGGGGAGAACCACGTCCCGTACGGGCTGCCCGAGGAGAAGACGAAGAGCACGCTGAAGAGCAACAGCTCGCCGACGACGGGCGGCTACAACGAGATCCGCTTCGAGGACAGGGCGGGGGAGGAGCAGGTGTACGGTGCAGGCCGAGCGCGACCACGACACGCTGGTGAAGCACGACCAGCGGTGAAGGTGGAGCGCCACCGGACGAAGCTGGTGCGGGGGCGGGAGCGCAACACCATCGAGAAGGACCGCACCACCACCGTGCTCGGCAGTGAGAGCAAGGAGGTGATGGGCAACCAGAGCGTGGAGGTGCACGGGTTCAGCAGGGCGACCCTGCACGTGGACGAGCACTACCACGTGGTGGCCGACGCGGGCCTGGTGCTGGAGTGCGGCGACAGCAAGATCACCATGACGCCGAGACGATCGAGCTATTCGCGGAAGGTGAAGGTCCACGGCGACAAGCTGGTGGAGGTGATGGGCGAGCTGGTGAAGATCAACTGCCCGGACGGCAGTGAAGGGCGCACCGGCGGGAAGAAGAAGAAGAATCGGCTGAGGGAGCTGCTTGGGCGGATGAAGAAGGGGGTGGAGAAGGCGCTGGCGAAGCCTTAGCGCCGTTGCGGCGGGCGCTCGCGGGCGGTCAACGGGGGCGCTGCGGCAGACGCTGGATGCCCTGCGGCAGGGCGGCTACCGGACGTGGGGCCATCGCGCGCGGGGCGCTGGGGAGGTCGGCGCAGGGGTTCTGCACGGCGATGGGCGCGATGAACGCGGGGTTCGCGCGACTTGGGGCGTTGGACTGGGTGCGGGGGAATGCTGTGTTGGAGGATGCTGAAGGCGGCGCGCGTCGCAGGTGGCGCAGGGGTGGGGCGGGTCGTGCAGGTGACGCGGGTGTTTGTGGCGAGCATGGGGGGGAGTGACGCGTGGCAGCAGGTGCAGCGGGAGCAGCCGCAGGTGGCGCAGCGGGTGCTGCGGAGCGTGGGGGCGCCGTTCATGCGGGAGCAGTTGATGAAGGTGGCGGTGCCAAGGGCGGCGGGCGGGACGGGGTGCGGTTGTTTGATGGGGTGGCGGGGGTGGGCGCGGTATCCGTCACGCGTCTCTAGCGACAGCCCGAGAGCGCGCAACCGCCCCTGTACCCATCCGCTACTCTTCGACCTTCCTGGAAGGCTTTCTAGCGTGCTTCATGTTCGAAATGTCACGCGTAACCCCCTTCCAGAATTTTCCCGCGCATCCCGCCGAGTCACCGTGAGACTTGACGTGAAAATCCGCCAATCTGCCGATCTTGTCCAGCGCCATTACATCAAAGGCCGTCAACACCGTCGGCTCTTCTTCCCTCATTTCTTCCAGTTCTTCCTTCAATTCCCCTCCGCCCAAATTGACCACGTACCGACCGACGAACTTGACTACCTGGCTCAGGCTGCGCCCCACGACATTGAACGGAAGAGTGACGAGATACGGCGACTCTCTCAAGAGATCATCTGCTAGCTCAGACCCCTCAAGGTTCTCCATCATTTCATTCACAACCTCGACGCAGCAGGCGGGAAGCTCGCACCCCTCACAGTCCAGGCAATTCTCGTCCGTGACGACGCCGTCCTTGACGGAGATGCGGAACCGTAGCCCCACCTCACCGCCACCCTTCCATCGCGCTAGCGACCCCCATATCGCCGTTACGACCGTCGGGGCCACGTCTTTCAAACACTATCTCGCGCAGGTTGCCTCTCACCAGAGCCATCACTTCCTCGCCCATCTTTGGCCCATCTCGAAGAATGCCTGCGATCGTAAAACCGAAAGTAGTACGCCGCACGCGATGGCCCATTCACTCTCAAGATCTCTCGCAAATGACGGCTTACGTCCCGAAAGGCGAATACGACAGCAGATAGACTCCCACCCCTCTCCCCAACCCCTCTACCAACTGCTCCAGTAGCCTCCCGTCCTTCCGTAACCTCACTAGGTATGGCGCGACGTCCCCGTAGACTTCCCCCGCCCACCCCTTCCACAGACTCTCATATCGGTACCCTGACCGCCGCAGCAACGTCAGGATCTCCGGGTCCCGCGCCGCATCGAGCACCGCGTACAGCTTCCCTGGCAGCCCCCGCAGCGTCGCCAGCGCCTCTTCCTTCGGCTCGCGCTCCGACCCCACCCCTCCACCGCTCATCACCTCCGCTAGCGACCCATCGACCCGCAGCAGCGTCCGCCCGCACTGGATCACGTCCCCCGTCCGCAGCGCCTCGTCACTCGCGCCCCGCCCGTTCAGCCAGAGCGCTCCCCAGTGCCCATGTCGCGCAACCGACACTCCGCTCCGACCCAATACAGCCCCGCGTGCACCGCCGCGACATCCCCGTCCCCGACCAGCACCACGTCCGACGCTCCAGCGGATCCGATGTACCGGACGCCCCCAGACTCCACCTGCCACGCCCTCCCGGGCTCCCCACCCGCGATGACCGTCAGCCGCACCATCACGGCGCTTGCGCTTCCACGTCACGCGGCGTGAAGTACTGCACCCGGTCGCGGTCATCCACCCGCCAGATCTGCCCGACGGACCGATCCCCTTCGCTGCGCCCCCGCGTTGCCGCCCAGGCCCCGCTCCACACCCGCGGGTACGTCTCGCGGTACAGCTCGCCCGTCGTCACCACCGCCACGTGCCCGTTCCTGCGCGGCACCGCGTGCTCGTCCGAGCGCAGCCCCGCCACCACCAGTTCGCCCCGGCCCGCGCGCTCGACCGCCTCTTCTCGCGTGAGCGTCTGCCAGCCCGCGCGCATCGCGTCGACCTGCGAGTCGGCGTTGCCGCCCAGCCCGTCGCCGTGCCCGAGGTCACCCGCCACCGCGCGCACGAAGCCCGAGCAGTTGCCCGCGTACGCCGGGAAGTGCCGCCGCGCAGCGTCGGTCACCGCGTTGCCCGACCCCATTGCTGGCAGCGCGTCCGTCGCCGTCGCGGTCCCCGTCGCACCGCCCCGATCGTTCTGCGCCAGCAGCTGTCTGCTTCGACCCTCGTGCCTCTCCACCGGCATGCCCTTGATGAACGCCGCCCGCATCTTCGCAGCGTCCTTCGGGCACTGCCCCTTCGGGCTGCTCCCGATGAGCACGCAGTGCGCGCCGCCGGTGATGACTCCCCCGTGCGCCGTCGGGTCGCCCATGCGTGCGGCCATCTTGCCGCCGATGAACACCGACGGCTCCCCCATGGAGATGACGTCGCGCGGCGAGTCGCAAAACGCCGGGTCGGCCGCGCGCGCCGCGGGCCGACCACAGATGATGACGCCGTCCTGCCCTTCATGATGGGCCCACCGCGGTGGGAGCAGGAGTGTCGATCCATCACCCGTGCGGCAGGGGCATCGCTCTTCTCCCTCTACCGGTCGCAGCGTTCGCGGAACTCGATCGATTCCAGAGCGGTCTTCGGTGAACATTTCGCTTATCACGGCAGCCATCATGCTCTGCGTCTCCGCCCTGACGCTCTCATTCTCACAGGCAGGGTGCAAGCACGGCCGGGCATGTTTTTACGACGGATCCGCAGGACATTCCCTTCGAGTTCAGCCCGCGAAGCTGCCGCATCCCGTTCGACGGTCCCGTTTCGCTCGACGTCCCGGAGTCTGGTGCATCCGATTCGCTTTGAACCCGTCTTGCCCGGCCCCTTGCTTCCTGGCTGGTCTCTCCCTGGCAACCCGATGCACCTCTGCGCTGAGCATGGTCACCCTCGCAAGGGCCCCTCTCCCTTCCCGGCTACGCTCGCTCTTCTCCTGGTGGTGGGTTTCGTCCCGATCGCGGCCTCTGCGCAACCGCACCCGGACGACCCCGAAGTGCTGGCGATCTTCCACCGCGGCCGCGCGATGATGGAGGTGGGACGCTACGCCGATGCGGTCTTGTCGTTTCAGCAGGTGTTGAGCCATCGCGAGTCGGCGGGCGCCCTGTTCAACCTCGGCCTGGGGCTGCGCGCGCTCGACCGCTGCCGGGAAGCCGTGGCGGCGTTCGAGCGCGCGGTGCGCATCGACACCGACCCCAACCGACGACACAGCGCGGAGATCAATCTCCGAGAACTCCGGGATTGCGCGGCCAGGTTGCGGTTGGACGTGCGCGGCCAGCCCGCAGAGGTTCGTATCGATGGTCAGCGCGTCGACTGGCACTCTGCCGCCACCGTGTTCTCGGTCGACCCCGGGAGCACACCTAGACGCGAGGCGCGAGGGCTACCAACCGGCGCAAGCGCAGGTCCCGCTCCGCCGCGGCGAGGAACGGACCGCGGCCCTCGACGCGAGCGCCCGGCGACTTCCGCAGCGACGCCGTCGGACCCGACCGGCAGCGGATGAACGGGGCGATCCCCGCCGAGCGCGGCGTGCACACGCTGGTGGTTCTGGACGGTCATCGGGCTCGTGACCGCGGGAGCCACGACGGCGATAATCGCGGCCACCGGGGGATTCGATCAACGGGGCCATCACCGGAAGGGTCCTGGGGCTCCGTCACCGCTGCACTGAGCTGGCCGTGAGGTACACCTGCTCCTTCATCGCGCTCACCATGGCCGCGCTCGCGAGCTGCGAGATTCCCGCGACAGCCATCGTGATCCGGGTCGATACCGATCTCACTCCCGTTTCTGCCATGGGGCCGTTGCAGTCGATCGACGTCCGAGCGTCCTTCTCCTCGGAGCGCGTCCTCTACGAGCGGAACCAGAATCTGGGTGACCCCTCCGTGGTCGTCCCCGGAGAGGTCGTGCTCCGCGCCGCCAACGCCGATGAACAACGACCAATCCAGGTGGACGTCGTCGGGCGGCTGGTCGGCGGCGGAAGCATCACGCGTCGCTTCGTCGTCCGGTTCACGCCGCGTCAGATCACGTTGATGGACGCGTTCCTTGCGGCGCGGTGCACTTCTGAACCGACGTGCCTCGCCGATCAAACCTGTGGCCGTGGTGGTACCTGCGAGTCAGTGAACCAGAACGCCCTCCCTCCGTATCAATCTACGCCGCCAGCGATGCGAGCCGATGTGCCGATGACGGACCACCCGATGGACTCCCCCTCCGAACCTCAGATCGACGTGACCATCGACGTCTCGGGTGACTCCGGAAGGCCGGACGATCTGCCACGAGACGCTTCCGCCGTGGACGTCGCGCGGTGTCCCGTAGGCACTCCTCTCTCCTGTCACGATCGTTGCGTCGATCCTTCGAACGACGGTTCGCATTGCGGAGGCTGCGACCTCCCATGCACCGCACCGGAACACGGAACCGCTTCATGTCGCTCGGGGTCGTGCGTGCGAACCTGCGATTCCGGATACGCGTTTCGGACGGGTCGCTGCGAACTCCTCGTCGCTCCGCGGCTGATTTCGCCGTTGTCCGGGTCGTTTGTCCGCGTCGTCCCACCTTGCGATTCCGCAACCCGCCTGGGACGGACGCAACCCGCGTCGAGATCTGCGCGACTCGGGATTGCGGCATGGTCGAACAATCGATTGAGACCGCGGGAGATCGGGTGAGCGTCTCGGCCGGACTTTCGCCAGGGGTTCACTTTTGGAGGGCGTTGGGGCGGGCCGGCGGAGGCACCAGCCCCGCCAGTTCGGTTTGGTCGTTCTACGTCAGCGCGGGTTCGTCATCGTTCGACACGAGTCATGGGTCGATCTCGGATTACGACGGTGACGGCTATCCGGGACCTCACGGTTTCCAGCGCGCGTACTTCCCCTGACGGTGGAGCAGCCCACGTCTATCCTGGACACCAGGTCAGGCATCTCACGTACACCTGGCGCAGGGCGGCGTCCTCAAAATCGCTTGAATTCGTGAGTGGCGGCGGTAGACGGGGGCATGAAGAGCTCCAGTCCGCCGAAGGGGGTCCCTGCCATCACTGCTCACTTCGCGACGCTGGAGGATCCGCGGGTCGTTGGCCGCTGCTCGTACCCGCTGGAGACGTTGGTGGTGATCGCGTTGCTCGGGGTGATCTGTGGCGCCGAGGGGTGGGCGGACCTGGAGGACTTCGCGAAGTCCAAGGCCTCGTGGCTGGCGACGTTCCTGGAGATGCCCGGCCGGCCGCCCAAGGAGAAGGCCTTCCGCAACCTCTTCGAGTCGATCCTGCCGGCCGCCTTCGAGGCCTGCATGCGCACCTGGGTACGGAGCCTGGCCGACTCGGTGAAGGGGCAGGTCGTCGCGTTTGACGGCAAGGCCCTGCGCGGTGCGCTGCGCAAGGGGTTCGGTCGCTCGGCGCTGCACCAGGTCCACGCCTGGGTTGGCGCGCAGCACCTGCTGCTGGCCAAGGAGGCGGTGGAGGGAGCCCCCGAGGAAGGAGCGGCCATCCGCGCGATGCTGGAGGCGCTGCAGCTCGAGGGCGCCATCGTGACGATGGATGCGGGCAACACCGCCCAGGAGACCGCCCAGAAGGTGCTCGACAGCAAGGCGGACTACGTCATCACGCTGAAGGCCAACCGGAAGAAGTTCTACCTGGGGGTCCGCGGATTCTTCGAGGCGGCCGAGGCCGACGGCTTCGCCGGAGTACGCGTGCGCCATCAGCAGACGCGGGACCACGGCCACGGGCGCGACGAGGTGCGCGACGTGTGGGCGGTGCCGGCCTCGGCCCTCGGCGAGATCGCGGCCCACTGGCCGGGGCTGCAGTCGGTGGTGATGATCCGAAGGACGCGGGTCCTGGCCGACGGGAAGGTGCAGCAGTGGACCCACTTCTACCTGAGCAGCCTGCCGCCACGGGTGAAGCACCTGGCTGACGTCATCCGCGAGCACTGGAGCGTCGAGAACGGGCTGCACTGGATCCTCGACGTCCAGATGCGCGAGGACGACTGCACGATCCGAAACCAGCACAGCGCGACGAACTTCGCGCTCGTCCGCCGGATGGCGTTGATGCTGCTCAAACGAGACACCACCACCGACCGAGGCGTGCGTGGAAAGCAGAAGAAGGCGGGCTGGGACAATGACTACCTGCTCCACCTGCTCACGCGCGGAATGAC
>JADJAE010000165.1 GCA_016704445.1 Deltaproteobacteria bacterium | reverse complement strand
GGGGAGGTGGCGCTCTACATCACCCTCTCGGAGACCGAGACGGAGCTTCGCACCACGGCGCACTCGCACGGGTGGACCCTCGACGGCGTCACCCTCTTCGAGCTCGACGCGACCGCGATGAGCACCGCACGACGGCGCGGCCAACGAGCCCCACACCGTCTTCTACCCCGCGGAGGTCGAGCTCTCCGAGGTGATGAAGACCCTGCTCGCGGAGGTCGACCGCATCGCGCCCTCGCGGGTGGTCTTCGACTCCCTCTCCGACATCCGCATGCTCGCGCAGGACGCGCTCAACTACCGCCGCCAGGTGCTTACGCTGAAGCAGTACTTCTCCGGCCGCGAGTGCACGGTCATCATGCTCGACGACCTCACCGGCCAGAACTTCGACGGCCAGCTGCAGAGTCTCGCCCACGGGTCACACCCTGGAGCAGATGGCCCCCGTCTATGGCGCCGACCGCCGCCGGCTGCGGGTGGGCAAGCTGCGGGGCTCTACCTTCCGCGCGGGCTTCCATGACTTCAACGTCCTGAAGGGCGGGCTGAAGGTCTTCCCAAGGCTGGTCGCGGCCGAGCACCGCCAGGCTTTCCCCCGGAGCCGTCACCAGCGGCGTGCCCGCCATCGACGCCCTGGTGGGAGGCGGCCTCGACCGGGGCACCAGCACGCTCATCCTCGGGCCCACCGGCGTCGGCAAGTCCGCGCTGGCCTCGCAGTACATCGCGAGGGCGGCCGAGCGCGGCGAGACCGGCGCGCTCTTCACCTTCGACGAGAACGTCGGCACCCTGCTCTTCCGGGCCGAGGCCCTCGGCGTCGGGCTGCGACAGCACGTCGAGTCGGGGAAGGTGCTGCTCCAGCAGGTCGATCCGGCGGAGCTCAGCCCCGGGGAGTTCATCCACAAGGTGCGCGATGCCGTCGAGCAGCGGGGTGCGCGCCTCGTGGTGATCGACAGCCTCAACGGGTACCTGAAGTCCATGCCCGCGGAGGAGTACCTGGTGATCCAGCTCCACGAGCTGCTCACGTACCTGAGCCAGCGCGGGGTGATGACCATCCTCATCGCCACGCAGCACGGCATCCTCGGCAGCGGCATGACCACGCCGGTGGACGCGAGCTACATCGCCGACGCGGTGATCGTGATGCGCTACTTCGAGTCCGGCTAAGCAGGGTGCGCAACGCGCTCGCGGTGATGAAGAAGCGCGGCGGCAGCCACGAGCGTACGATCCGGGAGTTCACCGTCGGGCCGAAGGGCTTCGAGGTGGGCCCGCCCATGAAGGCCTTCCACGGCGTGCTCACGGGCGTGCCGACCTACTCGGGCGCGAGCGACCCGCTGATGGGGAGCGACGATGCCGACCGCGGGCTCTGACCCGGAGGCGAGGCGGGTGCTGGTGCTCGCCCCGGTGGGAATCGACGCGAAGCTGATGAAGCGGGCGATCCTCGACGCTTAGCCTCGGGGCGGAGACCTGCCTGGACGTGGCCTGCCTCTGCGAGGAGCTGCTGCGCGGCGCCGGGGCGGCGGTGTTCACCGAGGAGGCCCTCACCGAGCAGGGGGTGCGCTCGCTGCTCGACGCGCTCGGCCAGCAGCCTGCGTGGTCCGACATGCCGCTGGTGGTGTGCACGTACCCCGGGGCGCTCGGGCGGGCGAGCAGCGGGAGGCTCCGGGCGATCATCGACCGGGGCAACGTGACGCTGGTCGAGCGGCCGATGCACACGCGCACGCTGGTGAGCGCGATGCGGGCGGCGCTCAACGCCCGAGGGCGACAGTACGAGCTGCGCGACCTGATCGAACGGCAAAGAGGCGCTCCTGCGGAGGCGCCGAGACCGCGAGCCGAATTGAAGGACGAGTTCCTGGCGACGGTGAGCCACGAGCTGCGCACGCCCCTCACGGCGATGCTGGGCTGGGCGGAGATGTTGCGCATGGGCAGGCTCTCCGAGCTGAAGCAGCGGCAGGCGCTCGCCACCATCGAGCGCAACGCCCGCGCGCAGGTGCAGCTCGTCGAGGACCTCCTCGACGTGAGCCGGATCGTGTCGGTGACTGCGGCTGGAGGTGGGCGCGGTGATGCCAGCGCAGTTCGTCGAGTCGGCGGCGGAGTCGGTGCGCGTGGCGGCCGACGCCAAGGAGGTGGCCCTGGAGCTCGACCTCGACCCGACGCTCGGCCCGGTGCTCGGCGACGCGGCGAGGCTGCAGCAGGTGGCCTGGAACCTCCTCACCAACGCGGTGAAGTTCACCCCTCGGGGCGGCTGGGTGAGGGTCACCTCGCGCCTCGTGGGGTCGCAGGTGGAGCTGCGCTTCCGCGACACGGGCCGCGGGGTCTCGCCGGAGTTCCTGCCGTACATGTTCGATCGCTTCCGTCAGGCGGACGGGTCGAGCACCCGCGCTCAGGGCGGCCTCGGCCTCGGGCTCGCCATCGTGAAGCACCTCGTCGAGCTGCACGGCGGGACCATCGAGGCGCTCAGCGAGGGCGACGGCCTCGGCTCGGAGTTCATCGTCCGGCTCCCGGTGCCCGAGGGCGGCCTCCACGCGGCGCCGCGCCTTCACGAGGCTCCTTCGCACTCGTCGCTAGGCTTCGACTGCCCGCCGGAGGTGGTCGGGCTGCGGGTGCTGGTCGTCGAGGACGAGCCCGACACCCGCAACCTCCTGGTGATGCTGCTCGAGCTCTGCCACGCGCAGGTCTTCAGCGCCGCGAGCGCCGCGGAGGCCCGCGAGCTCGTCGCCCGCGACGCGCCCGACCTGATGATCTCCGACATCGGGATGCCCGGCGGCGACGGGTACGCGCTCATACGGGACGTGCGCTCGATGCCCCACGACCGCGGCAGCCGGGTGCCCGCGATCGCGCTCACCGCCTACGCCCGCGCCGAAGACCGCGTTCGGGCCCTCCGCGCTGGCTTCGACGAGCACCTCTCCAAGCCCGTCGAGCCGCGCGAGCTGGTGTGGGTGATTGTGTCGCTCGCCCGCTCCAGCGGCCTGCGCCCCTCCGCCCGGTAGCCGCCGGGGCCGGGCGGGCGGTAGCATCGCGGGCTCCATGGCGTTGCCGCAGCTTGTTCCGGGGATGATCTTCGCGAGGGACTACCGCGTCCTGCGGCACCTGAGCGCCGGGGGCATGGGCGCGGTCTACGTCGTCGAGCAGGTGAGCACGCAGCGCCAGCGGGCGCTCAAGATCATGCTGCCCGACCTGGTGCGCGACCCGAAGAACCGCGAGCGCTTCACCCAGGAGGCGACCGTCGGCGCGCGCATCCGCAGCGACCATCTGGTGGAGGTCGTCGCCGCGGGCATCGACGAGGCGACCGAGACCCCTTGGATGGCGATGGAGCTCCTGGAGGGCGACGAGCTCGCGAAGGTGCTGGAGCAGCGGGCGCTCTCGCCGGGAGAGTTGCTGGAGGTGTTCCGCCAGCTCTGCCACGGGCTCGGGGCGGCGCACCGCGGCGGGCTCGTGCACCGCGACCTGAAGCCACAGAACATCTTCCTCGCGCACGCCCGCCGGGAGGGCTCTCCTACACGGTGAAGATCCTCGACTTCGGCATCGCCAAGGTGATCGGCGAGTCGCGCACCGCGGCCATGTCGACCTCGACCCTGGGCTCGCCGCTCTGGATGGCCCCGGAGCAGGCCGAGCAGGGCGCCATCCGCCCCGCGACCGACGTCTGGGCGCTGGGGCTCATCGCGTTCTATGCGCTCACGGGCGCGTACTACTGGCGCATCGCGCACGGCGACTTCGCCATCGCGATGCTGCTCAAGGAGATCTTCGTCGACCCGCTCGACCCGGCCTCCGTGCGCGCCGGGCTCTACGGCCGCGCGGGGATGATCCCCCCGGGCTTCGACGCGTGGTTCTCCCGCTGCGTGGTGCGCGACCCGGCGATGCGCTTCCACGACGCCAACGAGGCGCTCGCGGCGCTGATCCCGGTGCTCTCCAACGCCGCGGGCATCCCCGTCGTGGCGCAGACCTACCCCGGCCCGCTGCCCACCGCGGCGCCGCTGGCGACACCGCCCGGCTACGCCTCCGCGCCGCAGCCGACCCCGCCCGGCTACGGGTCCGCGCCGGTGGTCCACCCCACGATGGCGCAGCCCGGCTACGGCCCGCCGTCCCATCCCCCGTGGGCGCCGACGGCATCGGGCCCGTGGCCTCCGACGCAGGGCTACGCGCCGCCTCCAGCGCCCCCGAGAGGCGGATCGTCCACGGGCCTGATCGTCGGCGTCGGGGTGGTGGTGCTGGGCCTCGCGGCGGCCGTGGGCATCGCCGTCGCGAAGCGCTCCTCGGACCCTTCGGAGCCCGCCGTGGCGGGTCAGCTACCGCCCCCTCCGCCCATCACCGCCCCGACCACGCCGGCGATCCCCGGGTATCGACCGCCGCAGTGTCGCGGCACGGGGATGGACCGCGACGTGGCAGGGCTCGGCGGCGTGGTGCAGCTCGCGTCGGGGCGCTTCCACTCCTGCGCGCTGCTCCGCACCGGCACCGTCGCCTGCTGGGGCTGGAACAACTCCCGCCAGGTCGGCAATGACACCACCGAGGATCAGCTCAACCCCGTGATGGTCCCCGGGCTCGCTGGCGTGCGCCAGCTCGGCGCCAACGAGCAGACCACCTGCGCCCTGCTCCAGACAGGGCAGGTGCTGTGCTGGGGTCTCATGCTCCGCGGGGCTCGCGGTCAGCCCACCCCCATCGACGGCCTCCAGGGCGCGACCTCCGTGGCCGTCGGAGGCTTCCACGGCTGCGCGACGGTGGCCGACGGGACGGTGCGCTGCTGGGGGCAGAACGGCCACGGGCAGCTCGGCGACGGCACCGACGACCTGCGCTTCGGCGCGGTGCCCGTGGAGGGCCTCGCCAACGTGGTGCAGGTCGTGGCGGGGGAGCAGCACACCTGCGCGCTCGACCGCGCGGGCTCCGTGTGGTGCTGGGGCCAGCAGGAGCACGGGCAGCTCGGCAACGGGCGTCGGGCGAGGGAGCCGGTGACGCGGCCCGCGCTGGTTCCCGGCGTGACGGAGGTGGCGGCGCTCGCGGCGGGCGAGGGCCACACCTGCGCGCTGCGGCGAGACGGCTCGGTGATGTGCTGGGGCTCCAACGCCCAGGGCGCGGTCGGGGTCGCGGGCGAGGGGAGCCAGGCCAGCCCGGTGGTCATCGGGGGCGCCGGGCCCGCGGTGCGCATCGCGGCGGGCTACCACCACACCTGCGTGGTGCGCCGAGACAGGTCGCTGGTGTGCTGGGGGGAGAACACCACCTGCCAGCTTGGGGTCGGCTCCTTCCAGGCGCCGAGAGGGCCGCAGCTCGTCGCGCGCATCGGGCCCGTGGCGGAGCTCGGCCCCGCGGGGATGCACACCTGCGTGGTGCGCCCCGACACCACGGTGCGCTGCTGGGGCTTCAACAACTATGGGCAGCTTGGCAACGGCACCACCGCTGCGGGCGTCGACATCGACTACGGGCAAACTTCTGTTGTGCACTGAAGCCGCGGGGAGGAAGGTTCGTACTTCCCGACTGGAGGCTCACTCATGATGTTCACACGACGTTCGACCTCGATGCTGGTCCCCCTGCTGGCGGCGCTCGGCACGCTGCTCATGGCTGCACCGGCCTCCGCGCAGTTCCGTTGTCCTCCGGGCATGATGCGCAACCGCTGGGGGCGCTGTGTGCCCTTCCGCAACCGGATCTGTCCTCCAGGGCAGATGTTCCAGAACGGCATGTGCGTGACCGTCGGGATGCAGCCGATGGCCTGTCCCCCGGGCACCGCCTTCGTCAACGGCTCGTGCGTCCCGATGCAGCAGCCCGTCGCCTGTCAGCCCGGCTACGCCTTCGTCAACGGCTCGTGCGTCCCGATGCAGCAGCCCATCGCGTGCCCGCCGGGCTTCTTCTTCGCCAACGGCCGCTGCGTCCAGGCGCAGCAGCCGCCTCCCATGGCGTGCCCGCAGGGCTTCTTCCTCTCCAACGGCCGCTGCCTCCCGATGGGCCAGCCCGCCCCGGTGCTCTGCCCCCCCAACACCGCGCTCATCAACGGCGTGTGCACCCCCGTCGCCGTGCCCTCGCAGCCCATGGCGTGCCCGCCGGGCTACTTCTACAACAACGGCACCTGCGTCCAGGGCGGCATCCAGCCCGGCGTCCAGCCCACGGCCTGCCCCCCGGGCTGGTTCTTCTTCCGCGGCCGCTGCCGCCCTCGCTGAAGCGCCGCTCTCCCCCCTTCAGGCCATCCCCATCCCCCCGTCGCGGCGAAACACCACCGTCAGGTTGTTCGCCGGCATCGCCACGGTCTCCACGTGGCCGAGGCCCCAGGAGCGCGCCTCCTCCACCACAGCCTCCAGGTCTCGCACTCCCCAGCGCGGATCCCTTCCCCGGAGGTCTTCGTCGAAGGCCGCGTTGCTCGGCGCGGTGTGCTCGCCCCCCACCCGAAACGGCCCGTAGAGCACCAGCGGAGCGCCCGGCGGGAGCACCCTCGCGGCGCCCCGCATCAGCCCCGTGCATGCCTCCCAGGGGGAGATATGCACCATGTTGATGCACACCACCGCGTCGGCCCGGTCGACCGGCCACTCCTCCGCCGCCGCGTCGAGCGCCCTCCGGCGCGACCACGTTGCGTACGCCCGAGCGCTCGGTCCACGCCGCGATGCTCGCCCGCGCCGCCTCGCCAGGGTCCGAGGGCTGCCAGGTCAGCCCGGGGAGCTGCTCGGCGAAGTAGACGGCGTGCTCGCCGCTGCCGCTGGCGATCTCCAGCACCGTCCCAGAGCGCGGGAGCACCCGGCGGAGCACCGCCAGGATCGGGTCGCGGTTGCGCTGCGTGGCGGGGGCGAAGCGTCGGGGGTCGGAGGGCTCCATGCGCGGGAGGATACCCCCGCCGCGACCCGCGTCAGTCGGCGAGCACCGCATGGAGCTTGTCGAGCAGCGACTGCGGGCAGAAGGGCTTCTCCACGAAGCCCGCGAGCCCGATGCCCGCGAAGCGGCTCATCGCCTCCTGCTCGGAGTACCCGCTGGAGAGCAGCACCCGCACGTCGCTTCGGATGCGCCGCAGCTCGATGAAGGTCTCCTCGCCGCCCATGCGCGGCATCGTGACGTCGAGAAGCACCGCGCGCGATCTCGCCGTGGCGCTGGCGGAAGCACTCCACGCCCTCGACGCCGTCGCAGGCGAGGAGCACCGGGAAGCCCGCGCGCTCGAAGATGCGCCTCGCCAGCAAGCGCACGCCCTCCTCGTCGTCGATCACCAGGATGGCGCCGGCGGCCTTCGCCTTCGCCCTCGTGGGGCGTCGCTCGGTCGCCGCGGAGGGGTTCGCGCTCACCGGGAAGAACGCCCGCAGCGTGGTGCCCCGACCCGGCTCGCTCTCCACCTGGATGGCGCCCTTGTGCCCGCGGAGGATGCCGAGCACCGCGGCGAGCCCGAGGCCCCGGCCCACGAACTTCGTCGTGTAGAACGGGTCGAAGATCCTGGCGGCGGTCTCCGGGGTCATGCCCGCCCCGGTGTCCGAGACCTCCAGGCAGACGTAGTCGCCGGGCGCGAGCTGGTCGTCGACGAAGGTGTCGGCCAGGAAGGAGCCGTCGGCGTGCATCACGCTGGTCGCGACGGTCACCTCGCCGCCGCGGTCGCCGCTGGCGTCCGACGCGTTGGCGACAAGGCTCGTCACCACCCGACGGATCTGCGTGGCGTCGCCCTCGATGAGCGGCAGCTCGGGGGCGAGCCGGTAGGTGAGCGTCACGCCCCCGGCGACGGCGGTGGGGAGCACCTGCGCCATGTCCTCCACGAGGCGGCCGAGGTCGATGGCGGTGAGCACGAAGCGGCCCCTCCCAGAGTAGGAGAGGAGCTGCCGGGTGAGGTCGGCCGCGCGCAGCGCCGCGGTCTGGAGGTCGAGCAGGAGCGGGCGCACGGTGCTCGACGACGGCAGGTCCATCAGCGCGAGCCCCGCGTTGCCGAGGATGCCCACGAGGAGGTTGTTGAAGTCGTGCGCGATGCCGCCGGCGAGCACCCCGAGGCTCTCCAGCTTCTGCGCCTGGAGGAGCCTCTCCTGCCGTCGGTCGAGGGTGGAGACCGCGCTGACGACGCCGAGCATCGCCTCGGGCCTGCCGTGCTCGTCGCTGATCGCCCGGATGTTGGCGCGCACCGGCACCTCGCGGCCGTCGAGCGACCTCACTCGCCACGTGCGCGTCGCCTTGTCGCCCGCCCACCGCCTGCGGAGGATCTCGTCCGCCGCCGCGGCGTCCTCCGGGGAGAGCAGGGCGTAGACGGCAGTGCCGACGAGGAGGTCAGGGGTCGACCCGACCATCTTCGCGAACTGGTGGTTGCAGTAGCGGATCACCCCGTCGAAGCCCACGATGATGATGCCGTCGAAGACCGTGTCGAGGATGTTGCGGTAGCTCTGCGCGAGGAGCCGGCTCTCGGTGAGCACCCTCGCGTTGCTGACCGCGCTCGCGGCCTGGTCGGCCATGCCGCGCAGCAGGTCGAGGTCGGCCGGCTCGAGCACCAGCGGCCCGCCGTAGGAGGCGAGCGAGAGGGCGCCGTGGAAGGTGCTGCCGCTCACCAGGTAGGCCAGCGCGAAGCCGCGCACCCGGTGCCGGTCGGCGTCCGCGGCGTCTTCGGTGAGCGCCGCGACCGGGGCGTACTTCACCCGCTCGGGCTGTTCGCGCTCGGGATACGGGACGCCGGCGTAGGGGAGGAGCGGGGGCAGCGGGGGCGCGTCGTCGGCGCCCTCGGAGTACACCACCCGGTATGATCGGGCGTCGGACTCGTACAGCAGGAAGGACGCTCGGAGGTGGGGGCCGAAGCTGTCGCGCATCGCGGCGCAGAGCACCCGAGCGATCTCCGGCACCTCCATGCGCTCGGAAATCTTCGAGGCGACGGCGATGAGGGCGTCGGCGCGGCGACGGTCGGCGGAGGTGGCCTCCTCGGCGCGGACGCGGTCGGTGATGTCGACGATGATCCCGTCGAGGCGGGCGCCGGCGCGGACGAGCTTCGCGGTGGCCCATCGCAGCTCGCCGCAGCGCCGGTAGCGGAACTCGAAGGCCGCGTCGCTCGTGGCCCCGAAGCGCGCGGCGTCGGCGGGGTGCACCGCGGCCATGAGCGCGTCCCAGCCGAGGCCCGCTCGCAGGTCAGCGCCCACGAACTCGCCGACGGTGGCGCTCACATGGCTGATGCGGTCTTCGTCGAGGTCGCGCACCCACGCCACGTGGCGGAGCGCCTCGGCGGAGCGGTTGGGGCTGCGGCTATCCGATGACATGGGAGGACGTCTATCCAAGGTACACCAACGATCAACGGACGGATCGCCCCATGAGCGCAGAGCCCGACGCTCCGGATGGGGGTAGTGGTAGGTCAGTGAAGTGCACTTGACGGGCCGCACCCCGCGCACTCCATAAGACCCACCATCATGCAGCGCATCCTGTCCGACCTCGTCGAGCTACTCCGCCTCGAACGCCTCGACCGCGACCTCTTCCGCGGCAACAGCCAGGACCTCGGCTGGGGCGCCATCTTCGGCGGCCAGGTGCTGGGCCAGGCGCTCTCCGCCGCGGCGCAGACCGTCCCCGACGACCGCTCGGTGCACTCGCTGCACGGGTACTTCATCCGCGCGGGCGACCTGCGTCGGCCGATCGTCTACTCGGTCGACCGGCTGCGCGACGGCAAGAGCTTCGTCACCCGCCGCGTCGACGCGGTGCAGGAGGGCGAGGCCATCTTCAGCCTCGAGGCCTCCTTCCAGGTCGAGGAAGACGGCCTCGAACACCAGGACCCGATGCCCGACGTGCCCCCGCCCGAGGCCCTGCGCTCCGAGCGCGAGCTCGCCCTGCTCCTCGCCGACCGGCTGCCCGAGGCCTTCCGCGCCATCGCCACGGCCGAGCGGCCCATCGAGATCCGCCCCGTCGAGCCGCGCAACCCCTTGAAGCCCACGGCGGTCGAGCCTCGTCGGCACCTCTGGGTGCGCGCCATCGACAAGCTCCCCGACGACCCCGCGCTCCATCGTTACATGCTCGCGTATGCCTCCGACTTCTCCTTCCTCGGCACCGCGCTCGACCCGCACGGAGTGAGCTGGCTCACCCCCGGGATGCAGGTCGCCTCGCTCGATCACGCGATGTGGTTCCACCGGTCGTTTCGCTTCGACGACTGGCTGCTCTACGCCGTCGAGAGCCCCTCGGCGTCGGGCTCCCGCGGCCTCGTCCGGGGGCGCTTCTTCGACCGCAAGGGCCGCCTCGTCGCGAGCTGCACCCAGGAGGGGCTCATCCGACGGCGGAAGTGAGCCTACGACTCCCCCCCGCGCTCACCCTTCGCCCTTCTTCCTCCTCGGCTTCGCGGGCTTCGCGCCCGGCTTGCGCACCCTCTTCGGCTTCGCCGCGGGCTTCGCGCCGGGCATCCCCCCCTCGAAGGGAAACACCGCCCCGCAGCCCTCCTTCCACCGGGAGCACCCCCACGCCCGGCGCCCCACGATCAGCGTCCCCTGGCCGCACACCGGGCACACCACGCCCGTGCGGCTCCCCAGCGCCGGTGCTCCCGACTCCACCACCGCCACCGCCACCTTCGCCGCGGGCTCCCTCGCCGGTGACGTCCTCCGCTCGGACCTCGCCCTCGTCGCTCCCGGCGCAGCGATGCCCGGCGCGGCGGCCACGCGCTTCACCAGGTCGCGCACCACGTCCTTGATGTCGCGCATGAAGTCGTCGCGCTTCTCCTCCCCGCGGGCCACTCGGGACAGGCGCTCCTCCCACTCCCCGGTGAGCTCCGCGGAGGCCAGCGCGGGCACCGGCAGCCCGTCGATGAGCGCCTCTCCCAGGGGGGTCGACACCAGCGACTTCTGCTCCCTCGCGGCGTACCCGCGGGCGATCAGCGTCTCGATCATCGACGCGCGCGTGGCGGGCGTGCCGAGCCCCCGGTCTTTCAGGGCCTCTCTCAGCGCCTCGTCGTCGACCTGGCGCCCCGCGGACTCCATCGCCCCGAGGATGGTCGCGTCGTTGAAGCGCCTCGGCGCCTGCGTCTGCTTCTTCTCTGGGGTGTAGCGCCCTCGGAGCGCCTCTCCCTCCCTCAGCGCCGGGAGCGACTGCGCGTCGTCCTTCGCGCCCTTCGCCGAGGGCTCGTCGTCGCCGAAGCCAGCCACCTCCTGCCAGCCCGCCGAGACCCGCACCCGCCCCCTCGCCACGAAGCGATCGGGCGGCGGAGGCAGCGCGTCGAGCAGCCGGTCGTCCGCCTCGTCGTCCTTCTTCTCGTCGTCCTTCGGGCTGCGCCTCGCGGCCGCTTTACGGGCCGGAGCGCCTTCGCCCACGACCACCACCGCCACCGTCTGATCGAACTCCGCGTCGGGGTAGAACACCCCAAGAAACCTCCTCGCCACCAGGTCGAAGAGCTTGCGCTCGTCGCCGTTGAGCGCGCCGAGCGAGCCCTTGTGCTCCGTGGGAATGATCGCGTGGTGGTCGCGCACCTTGCCGTCGTCGAAGACCCGCCCCGAGCGAGGCAGCGGCGACTGAAGCAACGCGTTCGCGAAGGCCGAGTACTCCGGCTGCGCGCCCACCGAGCGGATCACCTCCGGCAGCGTGGCGTGCATCCCCTTCTGGAGGTGCCGCGAGTCGGTGCGAGGGTAGGTGAGCACCTTGTGCTTCTCGTAGAGCGCCTGCGCGAGGTCGAGCGTGCGCTGCGCCGAGAAGCCGTAGCGCCCGTTGGCCGTGCGCTGCAGCGAGGTCAGGTCGAAGAGCATCGGGGGCGACACCCGCTGACGCTTCGTCTCGATGGACTCCACCCTCGGACCGTGGGGCGAGCTCACCCTGGAAGAGACCCGCTCGACCAGTGACTGCGCCAGCTCGGCGCGGGCGAGGCGCTGCCTCCCTTCGGCGGTCCATCGGGCCGTGAAGCGCACGGCCTCGGCGGTGGTGAACTCCCCCGACAGCTCCCAGTAGTCCTTCGGGACGAAGGCCCTGATCGCCTGGTCGCGGGCCACCAGCATCGCCAGCGTCGGGGTCTGCACCCTCCCGACGGAGAAGAGGGCGTCGCTCCCCGCGCTGCGGCCGCGCACCGTCACCGCCCGCGTCGCGTTGATGCCCACCAGCCAGTCGGCCTCGGCGCGGCAGCGCGCCGCGTCGCCCAGGGCGTCGTACCTCGCCGACGGCTCCAGCCGCGCGAAGCCCTCCCGGATGGACGCCTCGGTGAGCGAGGAGATCCAGAGCCGCCGCACCGCCGCGCGCGCCCCGGCGAGCTCGTGGCACAGGCGGAAGATGAGCTCCCCCTCGCGCCCCGCGTCGCAGGCGTTGACCACCTCGTCGAAGCGCCGGTCTCGCAGCAGCGAGCGCACCACCTTCCACTGCGACGCCGAGCTCCTCACCGGCCGCAGCCGGAAGGGCTCCGGAAGCATCGGCAGCGAGGAGAGCCGCCAGGGCTTCCACGCCGGGTCGTAGGCGTCGGGCTCCTCGAACTCCACCAGGTGGCCGAGGCACCAGGTGATGACCCGCCCGTCGCCCTCGATGCACCCCTGGCCGCCGCCGCGCACCCCGAGCGCTCTGGCGAGGTCGCGGGCCACGCTGGGCTTCTCCGTGATGATGAGCTGCATCGCGCAGGGAGCTATGACGCCGCCCCGAGGCCTCACGCAAGCGACGGTGACGGGATATGTCCAGATGCTGCGCGTCGGCCGGGAGCGTGACGGGGGCGTCGGCTTCTGCGACAACCCCCACCGATGTCCGCCGTGCTTCGACCGCTCGCCCTCTGCGCGCTGACGCTCCTCGCCGGGTGCAGCATCGACTTCGACCACTTCCTCGGCGGCCGCACCGTCGGCGACGCGGGCACTGCCATCGACACCGGCTCTCTCCCCACCGATCTCGGCGCCCCGCCTACGGACACGGGCACTCCGCCTACGGACACCGGAACCCCCCCACGCGACACCGGGAGCCCTCCCGTGGACGTGGGCACCCCCCCGGTGGACGTGGGCACCCCTCCCGTGGACGTGGGCACCCCCCCGGTGGACACCGGGGTGATCCCGACGGAGTGCCGCGCGCCCTACCTCGTGGCCGTCGCGGAGAACCTCGACTCCAACGCCTCGCGACTACTGCGGTGGTCCTTCGCCGACGACCGCGCCTGCGCCGACCTGCCGCTCACCATCTCGCACCCGCGCGCCGTCGGCGTGGCCTTCGAAACCCTCAGCAACCTCGCTGGTCCGCAGATCATCGTGGTCAACGACGAGGCCGTCAGCGTGGTCGACGCGGTGCGCGGGGAGATCGTCCGAGACGTGGCCGCCGCCGGTCAGCCCCGGTCGGTCTTCGACATCATCTCCAACGGCTCCGGCAGCTTCGCGGTGGCCTACACCTTCGCGGGCGGATCGAACCCGGGCAGCGTCGGCAACGTGCGCGTCTTCGATCATCGCAGCAGCAACCTCCGCGAGGTGCAGGCCTGGAACCGCAACCAGCAGTTCGGCCTGAGCGTGCTCTGGATGACGGCGTTCCCGGGCAACCAGGGCCAGTACCTCCAGCTGCGCCCCGCCGACAGCGGCGGCGGCTTCTCGGCCTTCGTGATGTCCCCGACGAGCAGCGGCTTCCACTCGACGACCATGCCCGCGCTCATCGCCAACCGCGTCAACGCCCAGGCGCTGAGCGCGTACCGCACCGTCGACAACCGCGGCCACTACGCGATGCCCCTCTCCGGCTCGGGCACCACGCCGACGGTCTACATCGCCTCGTCCAACGTCTCGTCGTCCACCGTCTCGAACGTCTTCATCCCGACGGTGCGCTGCTCGGCCGAGCCCTGCCCCAGCATCACCCGCGCGGTGGCCTTTCCCGACGAGAACGACCAGGCCGCGGCCATCTGCGAGCTCACCGGCACCCAGTACTCGATCGTTCGCTTCGGCGGCGCGAGCACCGGATGCCACATGCTCGACACCGCCGCCCTCGGCGGCCGCTGGCGCATCAACGACCTCGCGGTGATGCCCCGCTGACGGCGCGATTGCCGTCGGCGCGCACCTGTCTATAGTCGCGCGCCATGTCGTCCATGACCGAGCTGCTCCACCTCATCGCGCGATGGGTACACCTCATCGCCGGCATCATGTGGATCGGCAATTCGATGCTCTTCAACTGGCTCGACCGCAACCTGGTGATGCCCGACGACCCCGAGAAGGGGCTCATCGGGGAGAACTGGATGATCCACAGCGGCGGCTTCTACCAGGTGAAGAAGCTCAACCCCGAGCCGGGCGCGCTGCCGAAGATGCTCCACTGGTTCAAGTGGCAGAACGGCGTCACCTGGCTGAGCGGCATCTCGCTGCTCGTCCTCGTCTACTACATGGGCGGCGCCGCGCTCATGACCGACGCCGCGGTCTCTCGCATCACCGGCGGCAGCGCGGTGCTCCTCGGGCTCGGCTGCGTGGCCGCCTCGTGGGTGCTCTACGACCTGCTCTGGCGCTCCCCATTGGGCAAGCGTCAGACGCTGTCGTTTCTGCTCTCCATCGCGATCGTGCTGGGCCTCTCCGCGGTGCTCTTCCACTACCTCAGCGGGCGCGCGGCCTACATGCACGTGGGCGTGATGCTGGGCACGCTCATGACCGGCAACGTGTGGATGGTCATCATCCCGTCGCAGCGAGAGCTGGTCGACGCCACGAGCGAGCACCGCAAGCAGAACCTCGCCAAGGGCTATCAGGCCAAGGCGCGCTCGATCCACAACAACTACATGACCTTCCCGTTGCTGTTCATCATGATCAGCAACCACTTCCCGCTCACCTTCGGCCACGCGCTCAACTGGGCGGTGCTGCTGGTGCTCGCCTTCGGCAGCGCCCTCATCCGCCACTTCATGAACATCCGCTTCACATGGCGGAACTGGTTTCTCCCCACCACGCTGGTGTTCTTCGCCACCTGCGTGGCGACGCTGATCTTCTTCTCCCACCCCGCGGGCTTCGGCCGCCAGGAGAGCAGCCCCACCGGCCCGCAGCGCTGGGCCGACATCGAGCCCATCATCCAGAGCCGCTGCGTGCCCTGCCACGCCACGCGCCCCACCAACGCCGCGGTCACCGTCGCCCCCAGCGGGATCATCTTCGAGCGCTACTCGCAGGTCTCGCAGTGGAAGGAGCGCATCAAGCTCCGCGTGGTGAGCCTGCGCAACATGCCGCTCAACAACGCGACGAACATCACCGACGAAGAGCGAGCCCGCATCGGCGCCTGGATCGATCAGGGCGCACGGGAAGACTAAAGGGAGCACGCACCGCCATGGCCGACGAGAAGGTCTTTCGCAGCACGCGCGTGGTGACCCCCGCGGGCATCCGCGCCGCCACGGTGCACGTCCGAGACGGGCGCATCACCCGGGTCTCCGACCACGCCGACTTCCACGCCGGAGCCGGTGCCATCGACGTGGGCGACCTCGTGCTGATGCCCGGCGTGGTCGACACCCACGTGCACATCAACGAGCCCGGCCGCACCGAGTGGGAGGGCTTCGAGAGCGCCACGCGCGCCGCCGCCGCCGGGGGCATCACCACCGTGGTCGACATGCCCCTCAACAGCCTTCCGCCGGTCACCACCGCCGCAGGACTGATGACCAAGGCCGAGACCATGGACGGCCGGTGCTCCGTCGACGTGGGCCTGTGGGGAGGCGCGATTCCCGACAACACCCGCGGTGACACCTCGGTGCTCGCCGACGTGCTCGGCCGGGGAGCCCTCGGCTTCAAGTGCTTCCTGGCGCCCTCCGGGGTCGACGAGTTTCCCTGCGTCGACGCCGACGACGTGCGCCGCGCGCTCATCCGGCTCCACGGCACCGGCGCCGTCTTCATGGTGCACGCCGAGCTGCCGGGGCCCCTGGATGCCGCCGCGAGGGCGATGTCCGAGGAGTCACCGCCGCCCGACAGCCGGGCCTACTCGACCTGGCTGCGCTCCCGTCCGCCCGCCGCGGAGGACGAGGCCGTGGCCCTGCTCTATCGACTCTGCAAGGAGATCGGGACGCCCGTTCACGTCGTGCATCTCTCCTCCGCGGGGGCGCTGGAGACGCTGGCGAGGGCGAGGGATGAGGGCGTTCCGCTCACCGCAGAGACCGCTCCGCACTATCTCCACTTCACGGCCGAGCAGGTGCCCGATGGGGCCACCTGGTACAAGTGCGCTCCTCCCATCCGGGACCGCGGCAACCGCGATCGGCTCTGGAAGGCCCTTCAAGACGGCCTCATCTCCATGGTCGTCTCCGACCACTCGCCCTGCACTCCCGACCTGAAGCGGGTGGAGTCCGGCGACTTCATGGCGGCGTGGGGAGGCATCGCGGGGCTGCAGTTCAGCCTGTCGGCGGTGTGGAGCGAGGCGCACGCCCGGGGCATCGGGCTCGACCGGGTGGTGGAGTGGATGTGCCGCGCCCCGGCGAAGCACGCGGGCATCGCGGGCCGCAAGGGCGCCATCGCCGAGGGCATGGACGCCGACCTGGTGGTGCTCGACCCCGACGAGACCTTCGTGGTGAGCGCGCCCTTCATCCATCATCGCAACAAGCTCACCCCCTACGAGGGAGAGACCCTTCGAGGAGTGGTGCGCCAGACCTTCCTCCGCGGCGCTCCGGCCTTCGACCGCACCCACACGATCGCCCCCTCCGGGCGCTGGATCACACGCTCATGACACAAGCCCCCTTCACCGAACTGATGGACCTCGCCTCGCTGCGCCTCCGCGGCGCCGTGATCGCCGCGAGCGACGACTTCTTCGCCGAGAAGGAGAACCTCCTCAAGCCCGCGGACGCGGTCTTCCTGCCGCACGAGTACACCGACCGCGGCAAGTGGATGGACGGCTGGGAGAGCCGCCGCAAGCGCGTCGCCGGCCACGACTGGGCCATCGTGCGATTGGGCGTCCCGGGGGTGATCCGCGGGGTGGTGGTCGACACGGCCTTCTTCCGTGGAAACTTCCCCTCGCACTGCTCCATCGAGGCCTGCGCGGCGCGCTCCGACGCCCGCATCGAGGAGCTCACCGACCCCTCCATGGAGTGGATCGAGGTGCTCCCGAAGTCGGCGCTCAACGGCGACTCGAAGAACCTCTTCTCCATCGAGGTTCCGTATGCGTTCAGCCATGTGCGATTGAACATCTTCCCCGACGGGGGCGTGGCGCGACTGCGGGTCTTCGGCGAGGCCGTCCCCGACTGGAGGCGCACCGGCCACGCCCGCGGCGAGGTCGACCTCGCGGCGGCGGAGAACGGCGCCCACGTGGTGACGTGCAGCGACATGTTCTTCGGCGAGCGGCGAAACCTCATCATGCCCGACCGGGCGCTCAACATGGGCGACGGCTGGGAGACCCGCCGCAGCCGCGGTCCTCACCACGACTGGGCCCTGGTGAAGCTCGCCGCGCGCGGTGTGCTCTCCCGGCTCGTCATCGACACCCACCACTTCAAGGGCAACTACCCCGACACCTGCCGGGTGATGGTCTGCGACGCGGCGGGGGAGGGCGGTGAGGCGCGCCTCGCCGACGAGCACGCGTGGCGAGAGCTGCTGCCGAGGACGAAGCTCCAGGCCGACACGCGCCACTGGTTCGAGGACGAGCTGCTGCCCGCCGGGGAGGCCACGCACCTCCGGCTGGAGGTCTTCCCCGACGGCGGAGTGAGCCGGCTGCGGGCCTTCGGGACGCTCTCCCCGGAGGCCCGCCAGGGCATCGGGCTCGCGCGCTTCAACACGCTCACGCCGACCGCCGCCGAGGCCGCGCTCCGGGCCTGCTGCGGCTCGTCGCGGTGGATCGAGTGGATGCGCGAGGGCCAGCCCTACGCCACCGTCGCCGACCTGCTCTCGACCGCCGACGCCACCTGGTCATGGACCTCCTCGGACGACTGGCACGAGGCCTTCCGGGCGCACCCCCGCATCGGCGAGAAGAAGGCCGCCGCGGGGCAGGACGCGACGGCCAAGGCCTGGTCGAGCGCCGAGCAGTCGGGCACCCAGAGCGCCACCGACGCGATGCGCGCCGAGCTGGCGGAGATCAACCGGGCCTACGAGGCTCGCTTCGGATTCATCTACATCGTGTGCGCCACCGGGCGGAGCCTCGACGAGATGCTCACCATCGCCCGGTCGCGGATGAAGAACGACCCCGCCGCCGAGCTGCGCGTCGCCGCGGCCGAGCAGCACCGCATCACCCGACTCCGGCTGGAGAAGCTCCTGGAACCATGAATGCCCCCTCCTAGCGGGGCCCCCCCTGCGCGGCCCGCGCCCGCCCGGCGCTCGCGCGCCCGGCGGCCCTCCCCCGCCCGGGCTTCCCGGCGTCGCCCCCGCCCGGCGCGGCGGCGTCGCCCGCGTTGTCGGCCCGCGCGGCGCCGCCGCCCGCGCCGCGCGGCCCGCTCGCGCCCCGCGCGGGCGCTGCGGGCGCGGCGGCCGGCCGCGCCCCCGGGGGCCCTTGCCGGCCCCCCCGCGGCCCCCCCGCCGTCGGGCGCGCCGCCTTCGCGGCCGCCCCCCGCCGCCCCGCCCCGCCCCCCTCGCCCGCGTGCCTCGGCCCTGGCCGCGCGCCGGGCCGCCCCCGCCGTTTTCTGTGTGCCCTTCTTCCGCCGGCCGCGCGCCCGCGCGGCTGTGGCCGCGCGCCGGGCCCCGCGCGCCGCGGGCCGGGCGCCGCGGCCGCGGCGCTCGTCGGGGCGCGGCCCCCCCCCCGCGGCCGCCCGCCGCCCCCCCCGCCCCGCCCGGTGCCCGCGGCCGCGGCCCCCGCGCGCCCCGCGGCGCCCCCCGCGCCCCGCCTCCGCCTTGGCGCGGGCCCGCCAGCGGCCCCGGCGCGCCCCCGCGCCCCCGCCCGCGCGCGTCGGCGGCTTGCGGCCGCCCGGGCCGCCCCGCTGGCGGCCCCCCCCCGCCCCCCGCGCCCTGCGCCGCGGGCGGCCTCGCCGCCCCGCCTCCGCGCCCCCCCGGCGCCCCCCCCCCCGCCGGCCCCTTTGGGGTCCGGGGGCGCCCCCCCCCGCTCCGTCGCCTCTGCCCCCCCTCGCCTGCTGCAGCATCACCACCCACGTCCTCGACACCGCGCGAGGCCGTCCCGCGGCGGGCGTCCCGATCACCCTCGAGCACCGCGTGGACGACGGCGCCTGGGCCCCCGTGGGCTCCGGCGTGACCGACGACGACGGGCGCCTTCGCACGCTCGTCCCCGCTGCGATGCGCCTCGTGGTCGGCGTCTATCGGCTCACCTTCGACACCGACCTCTACTTCAGCTCGCTCGGCGTGGAGGGCTTCTTCCCCGAGGCCGTGATCGTCTTCCATGTGCGCGACGCGGGGCAGCACCACCACGTCCCGCTGCTGCTGAGCCCCTTCGGCTACAGCACCTACCGCGGGAGCTGATGGTGAGGGCGCTCACCCCCGAGGCCCTCACCGCGGAGGCCTACGCGCCCTTCGGGGACGTGCTCTCCGCCGACCGCTCCGACGTCCCCGCGAAGCCCGCCAACCAGGGCACCGCCTCGCGCCGCGACCAGCTCGCGGAGCTCGCCTCGCTGCGCCCCGGGGCCTCGCTCAACGTGTGCAGCTTCCGCTGCTCGCCGAAGACCGTGTGGCCCATGGAGGTCGCCCTCCTGGAGAAGCACCCGCTCTCGACGCAGGTGTTCATCCCGATGAACGCGCGCCGCTACCTGGTGCTGGTGGCGCTGGGCGGCGACTCGCCCGACCTCTCCACCGCGATGGCCTTCCTCGCGAGCGCGACGCAGGGCGTGAGCTACCGCCCCGGCGTGTGGCACCACCCGATGATCGCCCTGGATGCGCCCATCGACTTCACCTGCCTCGTCTGGGAGGACGGCACCGACGGGGACTGCGTGGTGGCGCCGCTGCCTCCGGGCGCGCTCACCGTCGCTAACGTCTAGGGGCGACCACCTCGGCGTCGCAGCCCGCGCCGCTGAGCACCGTCGCCGCGCGCTCGGCCTCGCGCTCGCTCACGTCCACCAGCACCTCCTTCGGCAGCCCTTCGAGCATCGCCTTGGCCTCGTCGAGCCCGCAGGCCATCACCTCGCGCAGGGCCCTCATCGCGGCCACGCGGTGGGGGCCTTCGCTCCACAGGATGACCCGGTGGAGCCCGTGCGAGGCCTTCGGCAGCCGCAGCAGCGCGAAGGGGTCCTCGACCTCGTGGGGGCACTCCGTGAGGCGCAGGGTGAGGTTCATCCCGCACGCGTCGGCGATGGTCTGTACGGCCTTCACTCCTGCGACCAGGTCGGCGAAGACCACCGAGAGGTGTCGCTGCCCCCAGAAGCCCTGGTGCCAGGCGGGCGCGATCGGCGGGCGCTGGTCGTACTCGGGGCGGGCGACGAGGGCGTCGAGCTCCGGGCGCACCAGCGCCTCGAAGGCCTCCAGCGCGGGCTCGATGCGAGGGTCGCCGTAGCTCATGCCCTTCGGGTACCAGGCGAACTCCACCGCGAGGGCTTCGTGCGCGTGGTCGATCTCCACCTCGACGCGACCGCCCTTCGCATAGAAGAGCTCACCGAACACCGTCGGGAGGGTGATGGTGTACGGCGCGTGGACCACCACCTGATGGCCGAGCGCGACCACCGAGGGCTTCTCCCCGTGGCAGGGCCAGTCGTCGCCTCGACCGTGCCTCGCCTCGCGCAGCCCCTGCTCCCGCACGAACTCATCGAGGGGAGCCGGGCCCGCGTCGTCCCACGGGCTGACGGAGTGCCACGCGTCGTGGACGTCGCTGGCCTGCTGGAGCACCCGGGCGACCTCCGCGGCGCTGGCCTCGTCGGAGAAGCGCCCGACGATGGTGTAGCTGCCGCTGTTGTTGCTCGCGAAGGCGTGGAAGAGCCGGATGCGCATCGCAGGTCACCTTGAAGGGAGGGTGAGGGGTCGGAGCAGGCCGCCGCGTCCGAAGTCCGGGGAGCGCGCGCAGCCGGGCTGCTCGGCAGGGGTCGCGAGGGCCTCGCGCTGGTCGCGCCAGACGCGCAGCAGCTCGTCGGCGTCGGCGAAGGGGAAGGAGCGGTGGTGGAAGCTGCAAGGGCTCACTCGACGGTCGCTGGTCACCACGACGAACTCCCTCCCCGCCGGGCACGCCCGGGCCTCGAAGAGCTGCGGAACGGCCTCCATCCGCTCGCCCCAGCACACGTCGAGCTTCACGGTCACGCGTCCTCCGAGGGCGCGGGAGAGCGCCCGCACCCGCCCGGCGAGCGCGTCGGACTCCTCCCCCGAGAGGTGCATCGCCGGGTCGCGACCGTTGTAGGAGAGCAGCAGCACGTCGCGGCAGCCGCGGCCCGCCAGGTCGAGCACGAAGGCCTCCACCGAGGCGAGGCGCTCGGGAGTGACCAGCCAGTTGACGCCGTAGCGCACCCGACGCGCGGCGAGGCGGGCGAGCGCCGGGCGGTGGTCGACGTCGTCGTAGACCGAGACCCTGATCTGCCCGACGAAGGGAGCGAGGGCCTCGGCCATGGCGTCGATGAGCAGCGCGCCGTTGGTGGTGAGGCTCACCGCCAGCGAGGTCTCCTCGGAGAGCCTCCGCACCAGGGCCGAGAAGCCCTTGAAGGCGAGGGGTTCGCCGCCGCCGAAGGCGACCTCCAGGGTGCCCCTCTCGTCGAGGTCGCGGAGCAGCGCGAAGGCCTCGTCGGCGCTCCAGCCGCTGGCGGCGGTCGCGTCGCGAGAGCAGAAGGTGCACGCCAGGTTGCATGCGTTGGTGATCGCGAACTGCACCACCCGAGGCGCGCGCATCCGGAGGCCGAGGGTCTCCAGGCCCTCGCAGAGGGCGGTGAGCCCGGTGCGCCGGTCGAAGAGCAGCAGGGCGTCGTCGAGGGCGAAGCGGCGCATCGCCGAGAGGGCGGCCGGGAGCTCGATGTCGTCCTCCGCGCGCTCGCTCATGGCCTCCCGCACGCTAGCACCGCCCCGATTGCTCCCCGCGGAAAGTCCGCGCGCTGGCCTACGCGGTGATGGCGCGGGCGGGTGAGTCTGTGCGAGGGTGCGCCGCCCGCGCGAGGGAGATGGATTCCACCGGCGCGAATGGAGGAGTCGAAGATGGTCAGCAAGATCCAGGAGAGCGACGTCGGCGTGTGGAAGAACACGGTCACCGGCGTGGGCCTCGGCCGCAAGCTCTTCACCTACGAGGAGGGCGGCACTCTCTACTCGACGAGCGCGAAGTACGGCACCTTCAAGGCTCTCGGCGAGGGCTACAACACCCGGCTGCTGCTCGCAGACGGCACCGACGAGGGCCTGCTCTACGCCATCGAGGAGAGCGGCACGCTCTATCAGATCGACCCGACCTCGGGGGAGTGGGAGCAGATCGGCGAGGACGGCGCGTGGGGTGACGTGGTCGCCGCCGACGCGGCCGACGGCACGGTCTACTACGTCGACGAAGATGGCGGCCTCTTCGCGATGCCGGTCGACGGCGGCGACGCCACGGAGCTCGGCGAGGGCTACGACACCGCGGCGCTCTTCTTCTGGCAGGGCAACGTCTACATTCTCGAGAACGACGGCTCGCTCTACAAGGTCGACGCCGAGAGCGGCGAGTGGGAACTCTTCGGCGCCGAAGGGGCCTACGACGACACGCTCGCGGCGACGATCCACCAGGGCGTCTTCTACGCGGTCGAGGAAGACGGCGCGCTCGGGGCCACCACGCTGGAAGACGGCTCCTACGAGGAGCTCACCGGGGCCGACCTCAGCGACATCCGCCACCTCTTCTCCGCGAGCGGCCACCTCTTCGGCATCGACAACGCCGGCACGCTCCAGCGCATCGCGCTCTGATCTCTCTGCCTTTCTGAGCGGCACCTGCGGTGCCATGCTCCGGCGCATCATGCGCAACTCCACCCGCTTCCGATTAGGGCTCCTCGCCACGCTCGCGCCGCTGCTCCCGCTGGGCTGCGCCGACTCCGTGACCGCGACGGACGCCTCCGCGGACACCGGCACCGCCATCGACCTGGGGACGCCCGTCGACACCGGCACCCCCATCGATCGGGTCACTCCCATCGACACCGGCACCCCCGTCGACGTGATCCCCTCCGAGGACCGTTCCGATGTCGTCGACGCGTCGGCGGTCGACGTGGCGTCGCAGTGTCCGACGGCGCGGGCCAAGCGCCAGTGCTTCACCCGGGCGCAGGTCGAGGACCGCATCCGCAACCCGCCGGGTCTGCGCCCGCCCGAGGACGCCGGCCCTGGCGACGCGGGCCTTCCGCCGCTCGACGTGCCCTCCGAGCCGAACGGTTGTTACTCCCCCAGGTATGTCCAGAGCGGGTGCTGCAACCCCGCCTTCGCGGTCGAGCGCGAGGGCGACGAGTGCTGCTACCTCTGGTGCGACATGGCCTGCTGCGGTCGCCCGATGGTGGTCCGCGGCGAGGCCCGGGCGGCGACGATGGTCGAGGCCTCCGCGTGGTCGGTGGCCTCGGAGGGCGAGGTCGCGGGGCTCGACGCGCCGACCCGCGCGGCGCTCGCGAGGCGCTGGCGCGACGACGGCCGGATGGAGCACGCCTCGGTGGCCTCCTTCGCCCGCTTCACCCTCGAGCTCATGGCGATGGGGGCTCCTCCCTCGCTGCTGGCCGAGGCGCAGCAGGCGGCCCTCGACGAGGTCGCCCACGCGCGGTCGTGCCTCGCGCTGGCCTCGCGGCTCGACGGCTCCTCCGAGGGGCCCGGGGCCCCTCGACGTGAGCGGGGCGCTCGATGGGATCTGCGCCGAGAAGTCCCTGCGCGACGCCATCGTCGAGGGCTGCGTGGGCGAGACCATCGCCGCGCTCGTGGCCCAGGCGCAGCTACGGGGCGCGACGGAGCCCGAGGCCCTCTCGGCGCTCACCCGCATCGCGGCGGACGAGGAGCGGCACGCGGGCCTGGCGTGGCGCTTCGTGGCCTGGGCGCTCAAGGAGCACCCGAGCCTGCGAGGCGTGGCCGGGCGCTGCTTCGCCGACGCGCTCTCCCGGGCTCCGGCCGCGCTGGTCGTGGAGGCGGGCGTCGACGCCAACGCCTGGCGAGCGTGGGGTCGGCTCGGCGCGGACGAGCACGCGGCGGCGGTGCGAGAGGCGCTCTCGGAGGTGATCGCGCCATGCGCGAAGGCGCTGATGCTGGGGGAGCCCGTCGGCCGGTCGGTGGCCGGGCGCTCGCTCAGCGAAGTGACTTGAAGGTGTTTCGCCCGCGGAGGTCTTCGACCGTGTCCGCGAGGGTGGAGATCGGGTCGCGCGGGCTCCAGCCGAGCTCTCGCGTGGCCCGGGCGCTGTCGCAGTACCAGTAGAGCTGCGCCATCTCGACGCTCGCGGCGTCCACCGGGGCCTTGACCCCAGCGAACTTCGCGCCGGCCTCCATGAGCTGCGCGCCGAACTTCGCCAGTGCCCTCGAGGGCGGCAGTCGCAGCGTCGGGGCCTTCACCCCGCTCACCCGCTCCAGCCGGTCGAAGAACGCCCGCAGGGTGCAGTTGCTGGCGTTGATGAGGTACCTCCGCCCGGGGGTTCCCTTCTCCTGGGCGAGGGCCATCGCCTCGGCCGCGTCGCGCGCGTCGACGAAGGCCACGCCGCCCGAAGGGATCGCGGGGATCTTCCGGTCGAGGAAGTCCTTCACGTCCCCGGTGGATGAGCCGAACTCGTCCCCCGGCCCCAGCAGCAGCGACGGGTTGACGCTCACCACCGCCATCGCCTCGCCGTTGGCCCTCAGCGCCTCCTGCTCGGCGTAGAGCTTGGAGCGGTAGTACGGGAACTTCTCGATGAGCGCGTAGGGCGTCGGGTCGTCCTCGCGCGAGACCTGCGTGGCGTCCTCGCTGATGGCCACGGTGCCGCTCGTGCTCGCGTGGATCATCCGCTTCGCCCCGGCGCCCTTCGCCGCCTGCGCTACGTTGCGGGTGCCGAGCACGTGCGTGCGCCAGAGCAGCTCGCCGTCGCCCGGGTCTCGCGACACCACGCCCGCGCAGTGGAAGACCGCCTCGCAGCCCTCCATCGCCGCCTTGAGGGAGTCGGCGTCGAGGATGTCACCCTTGACCGCGGTGACCCCCGCGCGGGGCTTCATCCGGGCCGGGGTGCGCGCCAGCGCTACCACCTCATGGCCTCGCGCCACCAGCGCGTCGACCAGGTGGCTGCCAAGGAATCCCGTCGCGCCGGTGACCAGTGCCTTCATCGTTGCCTCAGTGCTTCAACCCAGTTGGAAGGCGCGCGTGAAGGTCTGGAGCAGGCTCACGTCGTTGGACTTCACCTGCCCCGACATGAACTCCGCGACCCCGGGCTCGTAGCCCTCGCGCACGATGCGTGTGAACAGCTCCGGGCTGGTCTTGAGCACGCAGTCCGCGGTGCCGCCCTCGGACTTGCCCATGACCACGCGGCACTCCGTCGCGTCGACCTGGACGGTCCACTTGGCCTCGGGCTCGGCCCCGAGGGTGAAGTAGAAGCTCACCGGGTTCTCCACCCGGCCCGGGAGGAAGCGCCTGGGGAGCTCCTCGAAGAGCGTCACCAGCGGGTGCTTGCGGGGCGCCTCTTCCCTGGCGTCGGCCAGCGTCGAGAGGTCGAGCACCGCGCCGTCGCGCAGGGCCTCCACCGCCCGCTGCGCGAGCCGCGCCACGGTGCGCGCCGACTCCACGGGCTTCATCCCCTTGGTGAGCCGGCGGAGCTGCTCGAAGTCCAGCGACGGCCCGATGCGCGCGGTGATGTCCCGCTTCGTTGGAACCATCCGGCTCTTGGGCATCGCCTCGTAGGTTCCGCCGAGCCACACCGGCAGCACGTCCACCTCGTGGTGCAGCGCCAGGAACCCGACGGCCCCGAGAAACTTCTGGATCCGCCCGTCGGGGCTGCGCGTCCCCTCCGGGAAGATCAGCACCGTCTTGCCCGCCCGGAGCAGCGCGCCGACCTCGTTGAGGGTCTCGTGCAGGCCCGCGTCGCGGTCGAAGCTCGCCACGTTGGTGAGGTTCTCCATCACCGCGCGCTTGAGGGGGGTGTCGAAGAAGTAGTCCCGCGCCGCGAGGGCCACGAGGTTCTTCCCGTAGGTCCCGAGGGCGTACTTCACGAAGCCCATATCGAGGTGGCTCGTGTGGTTGGCCACCACCAGCGCGTTGCGGTTGTGCGGGATGTACGCGCGCCCGGTCACCCTGGGCTTCATCAGCGTCGCGTAGAACTCGCGCTGCAGCACCGAGAGCGCCGACTTCGCGGCGTCCTTCAGGGGCTCCGGCACGTCGAGCCTGAACTCGTCGTCATCGTCCGTCGGGGCCGACGCGCGCGGCTCGTCGTGCAGCCGGGCCTGCTCGCTCTCCAGCCCCAGCGCCCGCTCCAGCTCCCCGACGGTCTCCAGCGTGACCAGCTCCTGCGGAACCTGCCGACCCCGGATCGCCTCCAGGGCCACGGCGAGCTCCATCGCCATCAGTGAGTCGTACCCGAGGTCTCCCCGCAGCCGGGTCTTCTCGGTGACGTCCTCCAGCGGCCGGCGCGCGATGGTCGCGATCGCCTTCCGCACGGGGTTGTCCGTCGTCGCGGCGCCCGCCACCGGGCGCGCGGGCGTCGTCGCCGCCACGAGGCGCTCCACGATGGGGCGCACCTCGTTGCGCTTCACCTTGCGCGTCGCCGTGCGCGGGAGCGTCGCGTCGTAGGGGAGCACCACCGCGGGCTGCCAGGCCGGCGGCAGGTCGCGCACGGCGTTCTTCAGGTTGCGCAGCGCGCGGTCGCGCCGGGCCACCCGCTCGTCGGGCTCGACGCCCTCCAGGTCGGGGACGGCCAGCAGCGCCAGGCGCTCGCCGCCTCGCGGGTCGGCGATGCCGAGCACCACGAGCTCCTTCACCAGGGCCACCTCGCCGAGCGCCCGCTCGACGTCGTCGGGGTAGATGTTCTCCCCGTTGGAGGCGACCACGACGTCCTTGCTGCGGCCGACGAGGGTGAGCTTGCCCTTCTTGTCGATGGCCCCGAGGTCGCCCGTGCGAAGCCAGCCGTCCGGGGAGAGCACCGCGGCGGTGGCCTCCGGGTCGTCGGCGTAGCCCATCATCACGTTGGGGCCTCGCGCGACCACCTCGCCCACGCCCGACGGATCGGGGTTGAGGATCTTCACCTCGACGCCGGGGATGGGTGCGCCCACGCTGCCGGGCTTCGCCGAGGAGCTGGCCTTGGCGACGGTGAGCACCGGCGCCGCCTCGGTGAGCCCGTAGCCCTCCGCGAGCGGCAGCCCGAGGCCTCGGAACATCTCCGCCGTCTCCTTCGGGAGCGCCGCGCCGCCCGAGATGAGGAAGCGAAGCCGGCCGCCGAGGCGGGCGTGCACCGGGCCGAAGAGCACCTGGCCGACGTTGATGCCGACCTTCTCGCCGAGCGTGCGGTTGAGCGCGAGCGCGGCGTCGAAGGCCGTGCCGGCGCCGGGGCCGAGGTCCTTCACCTGCTGGATGATGCGGCGCTCGAGGAGCTGCCAGAGCGCCGGGACGCCCACCATGGCGGACACCTTCGCGTCGCGCAGCGCCTCGACCACGCGCTCGCCGGTGAGCTCGTCGAGGTAGACCATCGACGAGCCGCGAGAGAGCGGCAGCAGCAGCCCGCAGGTGAACTCGAAGGTGTGATGCAGCGGCAGCACCGAGAGCACCCGGTCGCCCTCGCCGAGCGGAAACACCGGAGCCAGCGAGGCGATGAGCCGGCAGAAGTTGCCGTGCGAGAGCATCACGCCCTTGGGGGTGCCGGTGGTGCCCGAGGTGTAGATCACGCTCGCGAGCGTGTCGGCCGTCGGGGCGGCGATCACCGGCGCCGTGAGCGAGGCGTCCTCGGCGGTGATGTCGTGGAGGTCCACCGGGGTCGTGGTGAGGTCGGGGAGGGCGCCGAGGCGCTCACGCACCTTGTCGTCGCAGATGATCACCACGGCTCGCGACGCGCGCAGCACGTTGGAGAGCGGTCCAGCCTCCATCGCGGCGTCGGTGGGCACGGCCACGGCGCCCGCGCGCAGGATGCCGAAGTACGCGATGGGCCACGCCGGGTGGTTGCCCGCGCAGAGCACCACGCGGTCGCCGGGCTTCACGCCCTCGGCGACGAGCCGCGCGGCGGTGGCCTCGGAGCGCGCCTTCCACTCCAGGAAGGACACCCGGGCGAGCCCTTCGCCCTCCATGCGCAGCAGCGCGGGGCGGTGCTCGTGGCGCTCGGCCGCCTCGTCGAGCACGTCGAGCAGCGAGACGTAGGCCCGCAGCGGCTTCGCCGGGCGGTTGAGGCGCTCCTCGATGAGCGGCATCACCCAGCGGTCGAGGCCCGGGTAGTGGACCTCCATCAGGTAGTGCCGCCAGTCGAGGGCCTCAGGCGCCCAGTTGAGCGCCGCGCGGTCGGTGTCGTTGAGCCGCGCCACCAGGGCCGACATGTTGTCGGTCACGAACTGGTAGTCGGTCTCGGCCATGAAGGGGACGAAGAGCGCGAAGATCTCGCCGTTGCGCTTCGCCAGCTCGCTGTAGGAGTTGAGCGCGCGGGAGGTCGGCGCGAAGAGCACCGCCGCGGGGCCCACGGAGGCCTTGCGGGCGAGCTGCGAGAGGGTCTTCGCCGCGCGGGCGAAGGCGGGCGCGCCGCGGTTGAAGAAGCCCTCCTTGGTGACCGGCGTGGGCTCCCAGTGGGCCTGGACGAAGTTCGTCCAGGGGTTGCCCTTGCTGGTGCGCTGGTAGTGTTTGCGCTTGTAGAGCCCCGACATTTCGATGATGCGGTGCATCGAGACGGGGTTCGTGTGGCTGGTGCCGAGGTGGTAGGCGGGATGGTGCGTGCCCTCGAGCAGGGCCGCCAGCGCCAGGATCATGCCGCCGGAGACCATGTCCACGGGGATGATGTCGAGCCCGGCGGTCTGGTGCGCCGGGATCTGCATGTGCCCGCTCATGAACATGAACATGATCGGGGCCATGGTGTTGATGCCCTCGTTCCACCCCGGCGAGGGGAAGGCGACGGACGACTCGATCACCGCGGGGCGCACGATGGTGAAGGGCAGCCCCGAGCCCGCGAGCACCTGCTCGCCGAGGCTCTTGGTGTACGTGTACGTGTTGGTCCAGCCCCAGAACTTCGCGCGCTCCATGCCCACGCGCTCGCCCTCGGCCGACAGCCACTTCTCCCGTACCTTCTTCACCTCCGCGGCGAAGATCGCCCCGGTGGTGGGCTCCTTCTTCGCCTCCAGGTTGGCCTTCGCGTCGCGCTCGTACTGCGCCACGCGGTTGGCGTCGTCGGCGTGCTTCGTCACGCTCGCGGCCAGCGCCAGTCCCTCGGAGATCTCGCGGTGCGGATCCCACGGGGCGTCGGGCATGTCCTTGAAGTAGGGGAAGGGGTCGGTGCGCGGGTCGACCTCCTCGACGCGCCCGCTTCGGTAGCCCGCCACGTAGCAGGTGCTGGTGTGAAGCACCGGCACGTTGCCCAGGGACTTGGCGAGCACCACGAGGTTCTGCATCCCCGCGGCGTTGGTGAGCAGGGCCTCGTCGAGGGGCGGGTTGAAGTCCACCACGCCGGCGACGTTGACCATCGCGTCGATGGTGCCTTCGATCTCCTTGCGCAGCTCGTTGCTGAAGCCGCAGAGCGGCTTGGAGACGTCCGCGTCCACCACGTGGATCTTCCGACGGAGGAACTCCTCGTACTGCGCCCCCGGGTGCCTCGCTCGCAGCGGCGCGAAGGGCTCGCTCGGGGCGATGTCGGTCCAGAAGCGGGCCTCGGAGTCCTGCGACCCCTTGGAGCGCACCACCAGGAAGACCTTCCCCACGTCGGGGTAGTGGCAGAGCAGGAGCGAGAGCCAGACCTTGCCGAGGAAGCCCGTTCCTCCGACGACGATGATCCGTGAGCCTTCGAGGATCTTCGAGACGTCGAGCGGGCTGTGCCCGTTCATCATCACGTGGCGGCTCCGTGGCTGCGGGGCATGACCATGTCGGCCATCACGATCGGCGGCAGGTGCATGCAGGTGATCTGCGGCGACGCGGGCGCGCCGTCCTTCGCCATCTCCAGCGCCTCGTGCATCGAGCGCGCGGTCTCGTAGCCGAGCACCTGCGGGATGTACGCGTTGTCGGCGCCCACCACGATCACGCGCCCCACGTGCTGCCGCCCGGCCTCGCCCCAGTACCACATGAAGAACGCGTGCACCGGGTGGTACGCGTTGCCGCGGCGGTACATCTGCAGGTACGCCGGGTGCTGCGCGAACTCGGCCTCGAAGCGCTTGTGCAGCTCCATCGCGTCGCGCGTCTCGGGGAGGAGCCGGTGCACGAACTCGACGTACGGCGCGTGCTGCGCGTGGTCGAAGCGGTCGGTGCACGGGTGCGTGATGATCATGGTCCCGCCCTTCTTCACGAGGGGCTGGTTGCGGTACATGTTGAACAGGTAGCCCTGCGCCATCACCTGCACGAGCAGCGGGTTGAGGAAGGCGTTGATGTTGTAGGGCGAGACGTAGGGGATGCCGCAGACGAGGATGTCGGCCTGCCCCTCGACGGGCACGCAGTACTGCTCGAAGCAGCGCTTGAGGGTGTGCGCGTGCGCGGCCTCGGTCTCGCCCGCGAAGACCCCGGTGAGCTCGAAGGGCGACGGCACCTTCTCGAAGATCTTCTGCCGCGCCTCGGCGGGCGTGCGGTCGAGCGCGAACTGCACGCCCTTGAAGGCCAGGCGCTCGTTGCCCGTCCAGTCGTCCTCGTTCTTGTGAAGGAACGACAGCGCCCGATCGAACATCCGGTTGTTCACCGTGGTCTCGATGGTGAACACCTTGAGCACCTTGTTGGTGACCTTGCCCATGCGCTCGACGATGGTGTTCAGCTCACTCGTCTTCGGGTCCATGTACGAGTGGCACTTGCGCATCACCTTGGGGTTGTGGTGCGCCTTGAGGCTCTCGTAGCCGCACAGCCCCACGGCCACGCTCTTGTGGCCGCCGTCCATGGGGACGAGGTTGAGGTTGACGTAGATGACCAGGTCGGCCTCGACGGCCTTCTTGTTGAGCACCACGCGCTCGCCCAGGTCGGTCTCGCCGACGAAGGCCATGTTGTCGCGGTCCTCCGCGTCGTGGTTGTAGAGGCGCTTGGGCCAGTAGGCGTCGAAGATCTTGTCGCCGACGATGTGCCGCACCTCGGGGCCGGTCATCTTCCGGTGCACGCTCGTCGCGATGATGATCTCGAAGTCGTCGACCCCGTGGTCGGCGAGGAGCTGCAGCACGATGGTGAGCACCCGCTCGCGCACGTCGGGCCGCTTCATCGGCGGCAGCGGCAGCGAGATGTCGTCCATCGCGATGACGACCTTCATCCCGGGGCGCAGCAGCGCGTAGAGCGGCTCGCGGTTGTAGGGGTGGTTGATCGCGTAGCGGATGGCCGCGTCGGGGTCGCGCAGGCCCTCCAGCGGGGGCTTCGGGTAGATCACCCGGGTGCCCGCGGGCAGGTCGACTTCGATGAGGCGGTTGCCGGCGAAGAGGACGCGGGGCGCGCTCTTGCGGTCGAGGGTCACGACGCAGGGGTGGGTCACGGGGTCCGATCCAGGTGCACGACGGGCCAGCGGTGCGCGTGCGCGAGTCGCTCGAGGGCCGCGTCCGGGTTGACGGCGGAGGGGTGGCCGACGACCGAGAGCATCGGCACGTCGGAATACGAGTCACTGTAAGCGAAGCTGGCGTCGAGGTCGTGGCCGCCGCGGCGGGCGTGCTCTCGGATGAGCAGCGCCTTGGTCGGCCCGGCCACCACCGGCGGGATCATCCGGCCGCTCGCGACGCGGTCGTGGAACTCCAGCCGGTTGGCGATGACCTGGTCGGCCCCGAGCTCGCGGGCGAGCGGGACCATCAGGAAGTCGAGCGCGCCGGAGCAGATCACCACCTCGTGCCCGAGGTCCTTGCAGCGGCGGATGAGGTCGCGCGCGCCGGGGTAGATCGCCGGGCGCAGCACCTTGTCGACGGCTTCGTCGGCGAGGGCGTGCAGGCGGTCTTCGCTCATTCCACGGAAGAGCATGTACAGCTCCTCGTTGAAGGCGCGGCGATCGCGCAGCTCGGCGAGGGCGAGCCTCGGCGCGCGCAGCAGTGCACCGCCGAGGCGGGCGAGCGTGCGCGCAGGCGTAGCCTGGTTGAGTAGGTAGAACAGGGTCGGGTGAACGAGGTTCGTGCGGACCAGTGTTCCGTCGACGTCGAAGTAGCTCGCGGCCATCGTCCGCGCGGCGTCTAGCACAGGGTCCCGCTTGAACAAAACCCCCTAGTCGGCGCAGAGTCCCCACTGCCTGTGAGTAGGTCGACGCCCGGCGTCACGCCGCCGACGCACCGCGGCTTCCGTTACACGGCCGCGCTGGCTGCCTCTTCAGGGTGAACAGGAGGGTTCGTTCGTTGCACCGCCGCCTTCTCGATGCCTCGCCGCTCGGGATCCTCGTTCACAACAAGGGGATCGTCCATTACGCCAACGACGCGATCGCGGAGATCACCGGCATCCCGAAGGAGGAGCTGATCGGCCGCAAGGCCGCGTCGCTGGTCGCCCCGGAGGACAACGCCCGGGTGACCCAGCGCGTCGCCCGACGGATGCGCGGCGAGGTCGCCCCGCCCGAGTACGAGGTGGTGGTGCGCCGGCCCGATGGCACGCGCCGCAACGTCGAGCTCCAGCTGAGCAGCATCGACGGCGACGTGCTGGTCTTCGTGCGCGACGTCACCGACCGGGCCGCGCTGCGCATCCGGCGCTTCAGCCTCTCGCACCTCGGCGTCTCGGTGCACCTGCTGCGCACCGAGGCCGAGGTCGAGGTCGGGCTCCGCGTGGGCCTCGGCGGCGCGGAGCTCATCGGAGTGCTGCTCCAGCCCGACGGCGACGGGCTGGCGGTGCGCTTCGTCGAGGGCTACGAGCCCGACCGCGCCGCGGTCGAGCGGGCGCTCGGCCAGTCGCTGTCGGTACAGCGCACCGCCTGGACGCCGCTCTTCCACGAGGCATGGGGCTGGGGCGAGGCCTTCAGCGACGACGGCTACGCCGAGCTCGCCGCGCTGGCCGACGTCCCCGCCGGAGCGCTCGCCGCCGAGGACGCCTCGGTGATCGAGGCGCTGCGCGCGGTGGTGACCCGCGTCGACGGCTGGGCCGGCGGCCCGGCGCTGCTGCTGCTCGCCGGGCGGTGGCTCCGCGAGGACGACGTCCCGGTGGCGCGCCTGCTCTCGGCGCAGGTGTCCGCGGCGCTCGACAACGTGCGCGACCTCGCCCGGGCGCGTCGGAGGGAGCGCGAGCTGGAGGCCGTGAGCACCCTCGCGAGGGCGATGCTGGCCGAGGCGCGCGGTGGCTCGGTGCCGCTGCTCCGGGCGGCCTGCGAGGTGGTCGCGGCGATGATGGGCGCCAGGGAGGTGTCCGCGTGGGTGCTGCGCCGCGGCGAGTCGCTTCGGCGCGCGGCGGCGTGGCCCTCGGCGGAGGCGTCCCCCATCGCGAGGGTGCGGCTCGCGACCGCGCCCTGGGTGGTCGACCTGCTGGAGCAGGGGGAGGTGACCGCCCTCGGGGATACGCGCAGCTCCCCGAAGGCGGCGGCGTTCTGGCGCGAGGAGGGCGATGCCCGGTCGCTGTGGTTCATCCCCTTCGAGGGGCAGGGGGGCGTGCGCGGCGCGATGGTGGTGGGCGACAACCCCGGGCGGCGGCTGCGCGACGACGAGGTGGCGCTCGCCCGCGCGGTCGCGAGCGTGGTGCGGGTGGGCCTGGAGAACGCCGAGCTCCACGAGGAGGCGCGCCGCCGGCTCGACGCGCTCACCGCCGCGCAGTCGCGGCTGGTGCAGCGGGAGCGCCTCGCGGCTCTGGGCGAGCTCTCTGCGGTGATGGCCCACGAGGTGCGCAACCCGCTCGGGGTGATCTTCAACTCCCTGGGCTCGCTCGATCGGCTGCTGAAGCCCTCCGGCGACGCGAAGCTGCTGCTCGACATCGTCCGCGAGGAGAGCGACCGGCTCAACCGCATCGTCAGCGATCTGCTCGACTTCGCCCGCCCGGTGAACCTGGCGCCGAGGCCGATGCCCGTCGACCGGCTGCTCGACGAGGCCTGGACGGCGGCGGCCACGGCGAGCAGCGCGGCGCCCATCGAGGTGCGGCGGGAGATCGAGCCCGGGCTGCCGATGATCGAGGCCGACAGCCGGCTGCTGCGGCAGGCCCTGATAAACGTGATGGTCAACGCGATGCAGGCGCTGCCGCATGGGGGGAGCGTCACGCTGAGGGCGAGGGCGTCGGAGCTGGGCCACGGGCAGCCGGCGGTCGACCTGGAGGTCGAGGACACCGGCGCGGGCCTCGGCAACGTAGACCTGTCGCGGGTGTTCGAGCCCTTCTTCACCTCGAAGGCGACGGGCACGGGCCTGGGCCTCGCGGTGGTGCGGCGCATCATCGAGGAGCACGGCGGAACCGTCTCGCTGCGCCCTGGCGCCCACGGCGGGGCGGTGTTCAGCGCGCGGCTCCCGGTGCGCTCTGGGCAGGTCCCCTACAACAGCCTGGCGACCCCGCCGGACGGCATCACGGTCGGCGGAGGCATCTGAGCGCAGTGCCCTCCCTCGCGGGGGGGCGCACTGAGGTACCGTCGGTCGCATGACGAAGCGATCATGCAGGGCGCTCCCCACGCCGCTCCTCCTCGCGCTGCTCGGGACGCTGGCCGCGGGCTGCTCGACAGGCCTCTCGGTGGTCGGCGGGCCCGACTCGGGCGTCGACGCCGGCGCCGCCGACGCCGGAGCCCTCGACGTCGCCACCAAGGACGTCTTCGACGCCTCGGCGATGGACGCGATGGACGCGCCCTCCATGGACGTCGACGAGGTGGCGGTCGATGCGCCCGTCGATGTTCCCGTCGATGTTCCCGTCGATGTTCCGGCCGATGTGGTCACCCGGTGCATGTCCACCGCCGACTGCGCGGGCAACCCCGCGGGCGGCGCCTGCGAGGTCAACTCCGGACGCTGCGTGCCCTGCGTTCCCTCCGCGGACACCTGCCCCGCGGGCCAGTACTGCAGCGGGACCACCTGCGTCGCAGGCTGTCGCAACGACGAGGCCTGCGGCGGAGCGGCGAGCGGCGACGCGGGCGTGGACGGCGGCGCCCTCCCCACGGCGAGGCACTGCAACGTCCCCACCCGCAGCTGCGTGGAGTGCGTGGAGGACGAGCACTGCCCCGCGGGATTGCTCTGCGTGGGCAACGTCTGCGTGAGCGGGTGCACCGCGGCGAGGCCCTGCCCGGGGCTGCTCCAGTGCTGCACCGGCGCCTGCATCGACACCGTGTCCAACGTCGCGAGCTGCGGCGCCTGCGGGGTGCGGTGCAGCGTCCCCAACGCGACCGCCGCCTGCCAGAACGGGATGTGCGCGGTGGGCACCTGCATCGCCCCCTTCGGCGACTGCGACCGCGCGCCCGGCAACGGTTGCGAGGCCAACACCCTGATGGACGTGGCCCACTGCGGCGGCTGCGGGATGGCGTGCGCCGCGAGGCCCCACGCGGTCAGCCGGTGCGACTCCGGGCGCTGCGCCTTCTCGTGCGAGGCGGGCTTCGGCGACTGCGACGGCAACCCGGACAACGGCTGCGAGGTCGACCTGCGCCGCGACCCCACCCACTGCGGGCAGTGCACCACCGCGTGCAATCCCCCCAACGGGACGCCCGCCTGCGTCGACGGGGCCTGCGCCGTCGGAGCCTGCGCGGTGGGCTTCGGGGACTGCGACGCCAACCCCACCAACGGCTGCGAGGTCGAGCTGGCGGGCAGCGTGTCCAACTGCGGCCGGTGCGGAAACCGCTGCGCCGCGAGGCCCAGCGCCTTCCCCGGCTGCCTGGCGGGCGAGTGCTTCACGTCGTGCGTGATGGGCTTCCAGGACTGCGACGGCATGGACGCCAACGGCTGCGAGGTCGACGCGCGCACGGACGCCGCCAACTGCGGCGCGTGCGGCCGCACCTGCGCGCCCTCGAACGCCACCGGCGCCTGCGCCACCGGGCGCTGCTCCATCACCGCGTGCAACGAGGGCTTTGCCGACTGCGACGGGAGCGCCGACAACGGCTGCGAGGTGAACCTCCGCGGCGACGTCTCCAACTGCGGCATGTGCCGCATGGCCTGCATGGTCTCCGGGGGTACGCCCGCGTGCAGCGCGGGGACGTGCGGCCTCTCGATGTGCTCCGCGGGACGGGGGGACTGCGACCGCAGCGCCGGCAACGGCTGCGAGGTCGACCTCACCGGCGACGTCCGCCACTGCGGCAGCTGCGGCGCCTCGTGCGACCTGCCCAACGCCACGGCGGCCTGCACCGCCGGGCGCTGCGCGGTGGCGAGCTGCGACGCGGGCTTCGCGGACTGCGATGGCGTCGCCGGCAACGGCTGCGAGGTCAACGTGCGCGCCGACGTCGGGCACTGCGGCGGCTGCGGGATGCGCTGCGCCCCGTCCAACGCCGCCGGGGCCTGCGTCGCGGGGGCATGCACCGTGGCGGCCTGCACCGGGGCCTTCGCGGACTGCGACGGGGCGGCGGGCAACGGCTGCGAGGTCAACCTGGCGAGCGACGTCAACCACTGCGGGAGCTGCCCCTCTCGCTGCGCGCTCGCCCACGCGACGGCGGCGTGCGCGTCCGGGCGCTGCCTCGTGGCCTCCTGCGACGCGGGCTTCGCCGACTGCAACGGCTCCGCCGCCGACGGCTGCGAGGTGGACATCAACACCACGCCGACCTCGTGCGGAGCCTGCGGGCGGAGGTGCTCGCTGCCCAACGCCTCGGGCGTCGGCTGCGCCGGGGGAGCGTGCACGGTGACCGCGTGCGTCGGGGGATACGGCAACTGCGACGGCAGCGCCGCCAACGGCTGCGAGTCGAACCTGGCGAGCGATCCGTCGAACTGCGGCGCGTGCGGCAACCGGCCGGCGGAGGCGTGCAACCTCGCGGACGACAACTGCAACGGGCGCTGCGACGACCGGGGCGGCTGCCGCGTGCCGGTCTATCGCTACTACCACCCCTCCACGGGGGAGCACTTCTACACGACGGCTCGCGGCGAGGTGGGCGCCCCGTGGGTGCTCGAGGGAGACCCGGCCTACTACCTGTACGGCTCCAACGTAGGTGGTCTGCTGGGGCTCAACCGCTGCATCATGAGCTACGGCAAGCACTTCTACACGACGGTCAACAGCCCCGTGTGCGAGGGCCGCTCGCCAGGGACGGTCGAGGGAGTGATGGGCTTCCTCTCGCCGACCGCTCAGTGCGGGGCGGTGCCGCTACACCGGCTCTACCGGGCGGCCAACGGCGACCACTACTACACCCTCAGCGCCGGAGAGCGGGACGCCCTGGTCGCCGCCGGGAGCTACGTGAGCGAAGGCATCGCGGGCTACGTCTGGGCCTCCCCGCAGGGCTGAGATTCCGCCGCTTCGAGGCTGTGCAGGACCTTGCACTCTCTCAGGTGCACGCGACCGGCACAGCGCCCACCCCTAAGACTCCAGACGCTCCTGAAATCTCCAGGGATCGCCCGGTGGATTGATCCTTGCTGAAGTCGAGATCGGCGGCACGATCCCTCTGGTCGCGCCGACCATCGAGGTGGCGTCCCCGCGACCGGGGCTGACGTCGCGGGGTGACAGGGGAGGGGACGGGCGCCAACTGGCGCTGTCCCGCGGCGGGGTCGCTGACATAGCATCCGACGTGGAGGTCGTGAGGCGCGGATACGCCGCGTCCCGCCCTCCGCAGGCATCCACCGTTCGAGGAGGAATCATGAAACGCCTTTCCCTGGGTCTGGCCGCGCTGCTCACCGCTGCGGGCTGTGGAGGGGACGACAACCCCGCGGTCACGGACCAAGACGCGTCCGTCGCAGACGCCGCCACGGACATCGGCGCGGGCGCCGACAACGGAGCGACGACGGACACTGGCGCTGACGCCGGCGTGAGTGCCGACACCGGGACCGACACCGGGGCGGGCACCGACACCGGAACGGGCACCGACACCGGAACGGTCACCGACACCGGGACGGTCACCGACACCGGGACGGGCACCGACACCGGGACGGTCACCGACACCGGGACGGCGATGGACGCGCCGGATGCGATGCCCCCGGCGGACTCCGGGCCTCCCCCCGCGGACGCCGACGAGGGCGACGGAGGGCTGTGCATCACCGAGAGCTCGAGGAGCTGCTACGCCGGCCCGACGGGCACCGACGGCGTGGGGCGCTGCCGCGCGGGCGTGCAGGTCTGCTCGGGAGACCGCACGTGGAGCGAGTGCACCGGCGCGGTGATCCCGGCGGCCATGGAGACCTGCAACGACGGGGTCGACGACGACTGCAACGGCATGGTCGACGACGGCTGCAACGAGTGCATGGGGGCCGAGACGAGGCCCTGCTACACCGGACCGACGGGCACCCTCGGGCAGGGACGCTGCGTGGCCGGGATGCAGACATGCACCTCCGGCCGCTGGCCCACGACCTGCCCGGGCCAGGTGCTCCCCGCCGCCGAGACCTGCGGCAATGCCATCGACGAGAACTGCAACGGCATGGTCACCGACGGCTGCCGGGAGTGCGATCCGGGCAGCACCCGCCCCTGCTACTCCGGTTCGATGGCCACCCGAGGCGTCGGCCGCTGCGTGGCCGGCACCCAGGTGTGCAGCCCGACCGGAACCTGGGGCACCACCTGCCTGGGCGAGGTGCTCCCTGCGGGCGCCGAGAACTGCGGCAACGCCATCGACGACGACTGCAGCGGCATGGCCGACGACGGCTGCGGCGAGTGCTCCCCCGGCGCCACCCAGAGCTGCTACTCCGGCGCCGCCGGCACCGCGGGCCGCGGCGTCTGCCGCGCCGGCACCCAGGTCTGCGGCATCGACCGCCGCTTCGGGGCGTGCACCGGCGAGGTGGTCCCCTCGGCAGAGCGCTGCGACGGGATGGACAACGACTGCGACACCATGACCGACGAGTCCCCCGAGGCGACCGACGCCTGCGGCATCGCCAACGCCTCGGCGGTCTGCCGTGAGAACGCCTGCGCCATCGGCCTCTGCACCGGCAGCTTCGCGGACTGCGACCGCACCGTGTCCAACGGCTGCGAGGTCGACATCTCCTCGTCGACGATGCACTGCGGCGGCTGCGGGCTCGCATGCGCCCCCGGGCAGACCTGCGCCACCGGCCGCTGCGTGAGCAACACGGGCCTGCCCCTCGGCGTCGGCGCGGCCCACGCGTGCGCCGTCCAGGCCGACGGCTCGGTCGTCTGCTGGGGCCTCAACTCCAGCAGCCAGCTCGGCGACGGGACCACCACCAGCCGCGCCGCCCCCACCACCGTGCCAGGCCTCCGCGGCGTGACCCAGCTCGCCGCGGGCGACATCAACACCTGCGCCCTGCTCGAGAGCGGCGCCGTGAGCTGCTGGGGCGCCGGCACCTACGGCCAGATCGGCGACGGCGCCACGGCCACGCGCGCCACGCCCATCGCGGTCTTCGGCATCTCCGACGCCGTCCAGATCGCCGTCGGCGGCTCCCACTCCTGCGCGCTGCGTCGCAGCGGGACGGTCTCCTGCTGGGGCCGCAACAACTACGGCCAGCTCGGGGACACCACCCTGGTCACCCGCAACCTGCCCACCGCCGTGGCCGGCCTCACGGACGTCGTCGAGCTCAGCGCGGGCCGCTCCCACACCTGCGCGGTGCGCCGCGACGGAACGGTCCGCTGCTGGGGCTACAACGCCAGCGGGCAGATCGGCGACGGCACCACGGCCAGCCGCTCCTCGCCGGTGGTCGTCCCCACCACCAGCGACGTGGTGCAGGTCAGCGCCGGGGCCTCTCACACCTGCGCGCTCCGCCGCACCGGCGCGGTGCTCTGCTGGGGCCTCAACTCCAACGGCGCCCTCGGCGACGGCAGCACCACCACCCGCTCGGCCCCGTCGCTGGTGCTCGGCGTGCTCGACGCCGCCGAGGTGTCCACCGGCGAGAACTTCACCTGCGCCCGCCGGGCCGGCGGATCGGTCGTCTGCTGGGGCCTGAACTCCAGCGGTCAGCTCGGTGACAACACCACCACGCAGCGCGTGGTGCAGGGCCCGGTGGCCGGCGTCGCCGACGCGAGCCGCATCGCGCTCGGCCAGCTCTTCGCGTGCGTCCGCCGCGCCGACCGCAACGTCTCCTGCTGGGGCGGCAACGGCTCCGGCCAGGTGGGCGACGGATCGGTCACCAACCGCCCGCTCCCCAGCGGCTCGGTCTTCGGCGTGCCCGCGAGCGCGGGCTGCACCGCCACCACGTGCCCGACGCTCCGAGTCTCCCTCGGCAACGTCCACGCGTGCGCGACCACCGCGGCGCGCACTGCCGTGTGCTGGGGCTACAACGCCCAGGGCCAGCTCGGTGACAACGGCGTCGCCACCCGCTCGTCTCCGGTGGCGGTGGTCGGCCTCACCGACGTCGAGCAGCTCGGCGCCGGAACCAACTTCAACTGCGCCCTGCGCGGCGACCGCACGGTCGTCTGCTGGGGCCTCGGCTCCAGCGGGCAGCTCGGCAACGGCGCCACCGCCTCGGCGCGCCTGCCGGTGTCGGTCTTCGGCGTCGCCGACGGGGTCGACCTCGGCGTCGGCGGCGCTCACGCCTGCGCGGTGCGGGCGACCGGCCAGGTGGTCTGCTGGGGCTACAACGCCCAGGGTCAGCTCGGCGACGGCAGCGTCGCGGCGCGCACCGTGCCGGTGCAGATCCTGACCGTAGGCGACGCCGTCGAGGTCGCCGCGGGCGCCAACCACACCTGCGCCCGCCGTCGTGACGGCACCGTGCTCTGCTGGGGCTACAACGCCCAGGGGCAGCTCGGCGACGGCACGCGCACCAACCGCACGGCGCCGGTCGCCGTGTCGGGTCTCACCGAGGTCGTGGAGCTCACCGCGGGCGCCAACCACACCTGCGCCCGTCGCTCCAACGGCTCGGTCGTGTGCTGGGGCCACAACGTCTACGGCCAGCTCGGCGACTCCACCCTGACCACGCGCAACACGCCCACCCCGGTGCCGGTGCTCATGGACGCGGTGCAGGTCGAGGCGGGCGCCAACAGCACCTGCGCCCGCCGCGCCTCCGGGGCGCTGCTCTGCTGGGGCTACAACGGCTACGGCCAGGTCGGGGACAACACCCGCACCCAGCGACCCTTCCCCACCTCGGTGCTGCTGCTGACCTCGGCGCAGCACGTCGAGCAGGGCGATGACTTCGGCTGCGCGGTGCGCACCGACGGCACCGTCACCTGCTGGGGCCGCGGCGACTACGGCCAGCTCGGAGACGGCACCCTCACCAGCCGCAACTCCGCCAACCGCGCCATCTTCGGCCTGCCCTGATCCCCCAATCCGCCCCTCATCCCCTGCTCGCGGCCAGTCGGCTGAGATAGTCACCGATCGCCCCGAGCGGGAGCACCTGGTCCGCCGTCGCCGCGGTCGCCACGAACTCCGGCGTGCCCCCATCGTCGCGACACCCGCACACCCCGTCGGCGACGAGCATGTGCAGTGCTCGGCGGGTCTCTCGCGCGGCATCGGCCTTCACAACAATTGTGATCCCCGATCACAACAATTGTGATCCCGCTGGTACGTCTTCCCCCGCGTTCGCGCCCGTCGACGCCGAGCCCGCGGCCCTGCACGGGGTCACCGCTCGGAAGGACCTCCTCGCCGGTCGAACAGCCGGCGTGCCAGATGCGGATGAAGGGGTGCGAGCGCAGCATCGGGACGACCTTCTCCCGAAACGCCCGGTAGAAGCCGCGGGTCGCGGAACATCGACGTCACGTTGACCGAGAGCTGCAGCAGCAGGCGCTCCATCGACCCGGTGTCGTGGAGCACCCGGTCGAGGAGCTGGGTGACGGTGCTGAGCTTCTCCGCGCGGGCGCTGTTACAGATGCGGCGGCGGCGGAGCGAGGCGTGGGCGTAGTGGCGGAAGTCGACCCTCAGACCATCTCGGGCATCATCACGTCCATCAGCACCACGTCGACGTTGGGCGAGGCCTTGAGGGCCTCGATGCCCTTGCGGCCGTTCTCCGCGAAGGACACCACCATCCCCTGGCGCTCCAGCACGCTGGTGATGGCGAAGATGTTCCGCACATCGTCGTCGACCACCAGCACCCGCTTGAGCCGAGCTGGTCGACCATGGTGTTCACCAGCCTGGCCGTGCGGCGAAACTCTCCCTGCAGCGGACGGCCGTCGAGCTCGATGGCCATCGTCTGGGAGACTGGGATTCGGAGTAGGCGTTGGCGGCGAGGGAGGCAGAAACCGCAAGGGCGCAAGGGTCGCAAAGGGGATGGCGTTCAGGAGGAGGGGCGATGGCGCGGGCCTTCAGTCTCCGAGACCTACGCCGACTCCCCTCCCAACGGAACGCCTCCCCCTTTGCGGCCCTTGCGCCCTTGCGGTTTCTGCCTCCCTCGCCGCCTACTCCGAACGTCAGTCTGGGAGAGGTCGCCCTTGCGAAACGCCACGAGCACCTTCAGGAGCTCGCGCTGGTCGATCAGGTCCTTCGGGCGGGGCGAATCAGCTGTCGGCATCAGGAGGTTCCCTCGCGATTCGGGTGCGAGCGTCGTCGAGGAGTCGTAGGAGCGCGTCGGAGTCCACCGGCTTCACCAGGTGGTCGTGGAAGCCAGCCTCGAAGGCGCGCTGGCGGTCTTGCGGCCGCCCATATCCGGTGAGGGCGATGAACACCGTGGGCAGGTCGGCCGCGCGCTCTCTCAGCGCGGCGAGCATCTGGTAGCCGTCGAGGCCCGGCAGGCCGATGTCCACCAGCGCCACGTCCGGCCGCTGCTCGATCAGCGCCTCCACCGCCGAAGGACCGTCCACCGCGACGGTCACGTCGTGCCCCGAGAGCTGCAGGAAGTCCCGCATGGTCTCGCGCACGTCCGCGTTGTCCTCGACCACCATCACCTTCATCCCGTGCTGGCGACCCTCGGCCCTCGGAGGCTCGGGCGGGGGCGGCGGGATCGTGCGCGTGTCGATGATGGGCAGCCGCACGATGAACTCGCTGCCGCGGCCGAGGCCCTCGCTGTAGGCCACCACGGTGCCTCCGTGCATCTCCACCAGGCTGCGCACCAGCGTGAGCCCGATGCCGAGGCCCCTGCGAGCGGTCCAGGCGGTGCGGTCGGACTGCACGAAGAGCCCGAACACCGAGTCGAGCATCTCCGGCCGGATGCCGATGCCCCGGTCGCGCACGGTGATCACCACCTTCCCGCCCTTCGCGCACCACCACGAGGTCGATGCGCCCGCCGGGAGGCGAGTACTTGGCCCGCGTTGTTGAGCAGGTTGACACCACCTGCGTGAGCCTCGTGCGGTCGGCGATCAGCCTGATCTCCTCCGGCGGCATCGAGAGCACGAACTCGTGCTTCTGCTTCTGCACCAGCGGCGCGCTGGTCTGCACCGCGTGCTCGATGATGGTCGAGAGCGACACCCGCTCCTTGCGCAGCTCGACCTTGCCCGTGTTGATGCGGGAGAGGTCGAGCAGGTCGTCGACGAGGCGCACCATGTGACCCACCTGGCGGTCGATGGCGTCGAGCGCCCGCTGCACCACCGGCCCCGTGGCCTGCGGCAGACGCAGCAGGTGCACCGCGTTGACGATCGGGGCCATCGGGTTGCGGAGCTCGTGCGCCAGCATCGCCAGGAACTCGTCCTTGCGCCGGTCGGCGTCGGCCAGGTCGTAGTTGCGGAGAGAGAGCTCCTCGATGAGCCGCGCGCGCTCGAGCGACACCGCCACCTGGTCGCAGACCACCTGCATCACGGCGATGTCGTCGGGCAGGAAGGCGGCGCGCTGCCGGGTGCCGAAGGCGAGGGTGCCCAGCAGCCGACCCTGCGCGACCAGGGGGAGCAGGCGTGGGCGGTGAGCCCGAGGCGGCGTATCCCGGCGACGGTCGGGTCGTCGGACCCGTGGACGTGCTCGACGATGAGCGAGCGGCGGGTCTGGGCGACGGTGCCCGGGAGCCCCTCGCCGAGCTGCACCAGGTGAAGCGCCTGCGCCGCCCCGTCGTCGACGCCGCTGAAGTCCTCCAGCCGCAGCGTGTGGCCGTCGGGCTGGAGCAGGTAGTTGAAGTAGACCTCCAGGTTGAGGTGCCCCGAGAGGTCGCGGTAGAGCGAGTGGAGCAGCTCCTTCGGGCGCTCTCCCACCAGCAGCCGGTTGGCCATCTCCGAGAGGAAGCGCAGCCGGTCGTTGCTCGACTGGAGCGCCGCCTCGGCGCGCTCTCGCTCGGCCACGGTGCGGGCCAGGGTCTCGGTGAGCCTGCGCTCCTTGACCATCTCCTCGCGGAGCCGCTCGGCCTCCCAGCGCTGGGAGGCCTCCTCCAGCCGGCGCTCGTGCTCCCGCTGCGTGGCCTCGCGCAGCAGCTGGGCCTGGCGCTTCATCTCCTCGGTCTTGCGGGAGAGCTCGACGAAGGCCTGCACCTTGGCGCGCAGGATGGCCGGGACGATGGGCTTGAAGAGGATGTCGACCGCGCCGAGCTCGTAGGCCTTCGATATCTGGTCGTCGGACCTGTTGTGCGCCGTCAGGAAGATGATCGGCATGTGCCGCGAGCGCTCCCTCGACCGGATGAGCTCCGCCGTCTGGAAGCCATCCAGGTCGGGCATCTGGATGTTGAGCAGGGCGAGGGCGAAGTCACCCTCCAGCAGCCTGCGCAGCGCGTCGACGCCGGAGTGGGCGCGGACGAGGTTCTGTCCCAGGTCGGACAGCATCGCCTCAAGGGCCAGCAGGTTGTTGGGGTTGTCGTCGACAAGGAGAATGTCGACCTTGACGTCGCCGTCCGGCATCGGCGTCGGAATCAGCTCCATCGGGGGCTACATTGAGCCCCCCCCGAACGCTGTCAATCGGTCACAACGTGGCCGAAATCCTACGAACGTTCGATGTCGTAGCCCTCGGACTCCCAGGCCAGGAAGCCGCCCTTCAGGATGGCCGCGGGCAGCCCGATCTGCTGCAGCGCATCGAAGGCCTTGCGCACGTCCTCGCCGCCCGAGCGGTCGTAGAGCACCACGGGCTTGCGCTCCATGGCGAGGGTCTGCGCGGCGAGGGTGATGCTCTCGGCGGGGACGTTGCGGGCGCCTGGGATGTGGGCGCGCTGGAAGGGCCCCGTGTCGCGCACGTCGACGATCAATACCTTTCCTGCCTTGATCAGGGGAGGGAGTTCCTTGGCCGGGATCTCGTCCTCGGCGCCCGGGAGGTGGGGCTCGACCAGCTCCAGGATCTCCGCCTTGGAGATAGGCCCCTTGGCGGCGTTCACCGGCCGTCCCCCCGCGACCACGATGAGCATCGGGACCTCGGTGGCCCGGAACATCTTCGCGACCTGGGGATTCTCCTCGACGTTGACCTTGACGGCCTTGAGCTTGCCCTCGAGCTCGCGGGCGACCTCCTCGACCCTCGGCGAGAGCTGTCGGCACGCCGGAAACCCCGGCGCCCACAGGTCGATCAGCACCGGGAGCTCGCTCTGGAGCACCTCGCGCTGGAAGGTGGCCGTCGTGACGCTCAACACCGCCATGGATTCCCTCTCTCTTCCGTCGTTGCGCCACACCCCACCGGAGCGGGCGCGCCTCGTCCTTCACGGGCGCGTCGGGCTCTAATCCATTTCGCGACGGGATTCCATCCGCGGCCCCCTCCTCGGTGCTGCGGCGGAGGCCGCCCTCTGGCCGCGCCGCACGATCTGCTGGGCGGTGCGAGCGCTGGTCGTCGACCTGCTCTTCCTGGGCGGCTACTCGTGCGCGATGTTCGGGCTGCGGCCCGCAAGCGCTCTGGCTCCTCCTTCGCGTGCGACGCGCTCGTGACCGCGCGGAGACGTTCTCGTCGCGCCACTCTCCACTCGCACGACCTGTGCAATTCATCGGTCACGGAGGCAGTGGACCTCCGCTCTTGGAGGAGTCAGTCGCATGGTCAAGCCATTCACGAAGGTGCTGGTGGGTACGGACTTCAGCGACGGGTCGGGCCGCGCCGTCGAGCGCGCCGCCGACCTGGCGCAGCGTTACGGCGCACGGTTGCACATCGTGCACGTGTGGGAGCTACCTCACGTCGCGACGAGCCTGATGTTCGATCCCGGCTTCGAGTGGCATACGCCGGTCGAGCAGGCCGCGCGAAAGCAGCTCGACGCGCTGCTCGAGACGCTGCGAGCGAACCACGTCGAGGCCGAATCCACGCTGCTCAGCGGCTTGGTGTGGGACCAGATCGTGGGCGCGATCTCGCCGCTCTGCGCCGACCTCGTGGTGGTCGGTACCCACGGCCGCACGGGCCTGCGCCGCGCGCTGCTGGGCAGCGTCGCTGAGCGCGTCGTGCGCTTCTCGTCGGTGCCGGTGCTCACGGTCCACTGAGCTCCGCCGCCGCCTCGCTGACAGTCCGGTGACATCGCCGCGACGTCTGCTTCCGGCGCTTGCGACCGCGCTTCCTTTCCGGCTACTGCGCGGCCCACCTGTGCGTGCCCGGCTCTCCACTGCCCTGCTCATGTGCCTCTCGCTCGCGCGCTGCGCCGAGCCCGCGTCGGACCCGCGCGACGCCACGCTACGCTCGGTCTTCGCGCGCGCCGACCAGTCCCTCCTGCGCTCGCGCCCGTCGCTCGTCGCGGGCCGCTACGCCCGCATGGCGCGCGGCGCGTACGACTTCTACCGCGGCTCGCTCCCGCTCTTTCTCCACGACTGGCGCGACGGCGCCAACGAGCTCTCGCGCTCGCGCTTCACCCTCGACCTCCCGCAGCCCCGGAGCGCGGGCGACCCCCATCTAGAGAACTTCGGCACCTTGCGCGCGCGCGACGGCTCGCTCGCCCTCGAGCCCAACGACCTCGACGGCGCCGACCGCGTCCCCTACCTCTGGGACCTCCGTCGACTCACCGTCGGCCTCTGCCTCGCCGCGCGCCTCTCCAACCCCGACGCGCCCGCGGCCCGCGCCGCCGCCGTGGGCGCCGTCCCCGCCATCGTGCGCGCCGCCGCGGTCGCGTACGCCGACGCCATCGCCGCCCACGCCCGCGGCGCCGCTCGCGCGCGCGTCACCGCCGGCGGCGGCGACCTGGTGCTCGATGACCTGTTCCGTCGCGGGCAGCGCGACGCCGACCGTCGCCGCGAGCTGTCCGACCTCACGGTGCTCACCGGCGCGCGCCGCACGATTCTCCGTGGGGCGCCCGACCCGACCGATTCCGAGAACGTGCTGGCCGAGCTCCCGGAGCCCGCGCGCGACGCGCTCCCGGCGTTGTTGTCCCGCTATCGCGCGACCCTGCTCGCACCACCGCCCGCGGAGTATTTCGCCGTACTCGACAGCGCCCGCGAGTACGGCAGCGGCGTCGCCTCGTGGCCCCGGGTGCGCGCGCTCGTGCTCGTGCGGGGCCCCTCCGACGCCCCCGACGACGACGTCATCCTCGAGGTGAAGGAGCTCGCCGACAGCGTCGTCCCGGGGGGGCCGCCGCCGGGCGTGTGGTTCGACACCGTGCCCGCGCGGCTGGTGGCTTCGGCGCGCGCGCTGTGGGCCGTGCCCGACGCCGATCCCCTCTGGGGCGCAGACGAATGGCTCGGCCTGCCGGTGCTCGTGCGCACCGAGAGCGCTGGCCACAAGACGATCCGCGTCGATCGACTCGTCGCGGCGCTCGGCACCCCCTGACGCGCTCACCTCGCTCGCCCGCCGCCTCGGCGCGCTCGTCGCCCGCCTCCACGCAGCGCCGCTGCCCGATGGCACATCCGTCGCGCCCGCCATCGCGTCCGTCGTCGCGCGCGACCCCGCTGGCTTCGCGCAGGAGCAGGCCGACGTCTCCGATCGCTATGCGGTGCAGCTGCTCGCCGACTGGGAGCGCTTTCGTCGCGCGCTCACCGACCGCGGCCCGTCGCTCGGCCTTCCCCTCGACGCCACCGACGCGCCCACCCCCGACCAGCGCGCCCTCTTCGGAACGCCCCCCGCCGTGAGGAGCTTCTAGTGTCCATCCGTCGCACCGCGCTCACGCTCGCGCTCGCGCTCACGCCTGCCGTGGCCGTCGCGCAGACGCCCGCCACGCCCGAGGCCATCCCCACCGCCGGTCCGTCGACCTCCGCAGGGACCACCTCGTTCGCGGTGCGCCCCGGCCTCGAGGTCTTCGGTCAGTACGCGCTGCGCCTCGTCGACGGATCTGCCGGGGACACCGCGTGGTTTCACGCCTTCGAGCTGCCGCGCGCGCACGCCTCCCTCGGCGCCAGCTACGGACCGGTGCAGGGTCGCTTCGTGCTCGAAGCCGTGCGCTCGGCCTCCGAGGGCGCCCTGCTCGGCGTCGCGGGAGACAGCCTCGTGCTGCGCGTGCGCGAGGCGTGGGCGGGCGCCGCGATCACCCGCTGGATCGAGCTGCGCGCCGGGGTGGTCCCCACGCTCACCATCCCGGAGATCGAGGGCACCTGGCGGCTGCGCGCAGTGGCCCCGACGCCGCTCGAGGTCACCGGCCTCGGCGCCCCCGCCGACCTCGGCGTCACAGTGCGCGCGCGCCTCCCCGCGGACGTCGGCTGGGTAGCAGTCGGCGCGTACAACGGCGAGGGCTACACCAACCGCGAGCTCAACCGAGGCAAGAACCTCGAGGCCGCCGTCGCGCTGCACCTCCCGCGCGGGGCGATGCGCCCGCTGACGCTCTTCGCGTCGTACGTGCTCGGATCATCCGGCACGGGCCTCTCGCGCGCCGACCGGCTCACCGGCGCGCTGCTCTGGCAGGGCGATCGGGTGCGCGCGGGCGTGAGCGTCACGCGCGGTTGGGGCGTCGACGACGACGGCACCCGGGGCGCTCTGCTGGTCGAGGGCTTCGCGCGCATCGAGCCCGTGACGCGACTCCTCGTGGGGCTGCGCGCGACGTGGTGGCAGCGCGACGATCGGGTCGACGACGACCACGTGCTCACGCTGCTGGGCAGCGTCGGGTGGCGGCTGTTCGAGCCGCTGGAGGTGCACGTCGCCGTGAGCCGCCAGACCGCGGGCGCGCGCACGCTGGCGGCGCTGCCGGGAACCGAGAACACCGAGCTCCGCGCGGTCACCCGCGTGGTGTTCTGAAAGAGGGACGACGATGAAGATCGATGGGTGGATGGTGGCGTTCGCGCTGGTCGCGCAGGGTTGCTCGGAGGCGCGCGAGCAGGTCGTCGACGTGGGCGACACGGCGGCCGACGCGGTGACGACGATGGACGCTCCGAGCGGGGTCGACGCGGGGGCCTCCTCCGACGCGGGCGCGCGAACGGAGGCGGGCACGCCCACGGACGTCGGCGCGGGCGGGCTCGTGGTCAACGAGATCCGCGCGGCGGGCGACGACTGGGTCGAGCTCTTCAACGCCGGGAGCAGCGCGTTCGACCTCGGCGGCTACACCCTCGCGGACCTCGACCCCGACGCGGGCACGCCCCGCCTTTCGGGCGTCGTGCGCTTCCCCGCGGGCACGATGCTCGTCCCCGGGGGATACCTCTTCGTGCTCGCGGGCGTCGCCGACGCCGGCGTCGGGCCGCAGTCGCAGTGCCTCGCGGGCGGGCCGTCGCCGTGCTTTCACGCGTCGTGGTCCATCAGCGCGTCGCGGGGCGAGACGGTGTCGGTGCTCGATCCGACGGGGCGCGTCGTCGCGCGCGGGCTGTACCCCGCCGACGCGGTTCCATCGGGGCAGACGTGGGGGCGGCTGCCGAACGGCGCGGGCGAGCTCGTCCCCAACCGCCCGACGCCCGGCGCCGCCAATCAGGCGCCCTGATCGGGCCATGCGCGACGGACGAGCGCTGACCATCGCTCCTCTCACCGTGTCGATCGGCCCGTAGCCGCGACGTCAGCCCTTGTGCACCAGCGGATCGCGGTCGAGCAGGTACCTCCGCAGGATGCCCTCCTGCGACGGCGTGAGGCGCAGCAGCCGCGCTCCGAAGCCCGGGTGCGGCTCGCTCAGCGAGGCCTCGACGGCATAGACCACCTCGGCCTCGGTCTCGATGATCCCGCCGCCTGCGAAGCGCATGGCCACGGTCACCACCGACCCGAGCGGCGGGAGCTTGCGGTAGGTCTGCACGAAGACCCCGCCGTCGCGCACCACGTCGCGGTCGAGGCCCGCCGGCACGAAGAAGTTCGACACCGACACGGCGCCGAGCTCGGTCTCGAAGCGCACCCGCATGGTCGCCGGGGCCGACTCGACGACGCCCGCGAGGGGCGGCATCGCAGAGGGCGCCGTAGGCACCTCCGGCCGCCGCGCCGGAGGCGGGGGGGCCGACGAGCGTCGCACCACCGCCCCCAGCAGGCGCCGAGCGCTGGGTGGGCCCGACCGGGTGGGCCCAGCTCCGCGGTGGCGCGGCGCTCGCCACGGCCACCGCGAGGCCCCCTTCGGCGAGCTTCTTCTCCAGGCGTTCGAGCACCGCGACCATGGTGGTGAGCACGTCGGGCAGCGTCCCGAGCCCGTGCTGCGTCGCGCGCATCACCGGACCGAGCGTGGCCGCGAGGCCCGACAGCCGGTCGACGATCGCGTTCGCGCTCGCCTCGGACCCGGGACCTTCACCTCCAGCGTCGGCCGCGCCACGCCCGCAGCGCGGCCTCCAGGCCCGCGAGCTGCGGAGCGAGCACCTTCGCCATGCCGATCGCTCGTCGACCGAGGCGCTCCGACGCGCGGGTGATCTCCGTGCGCATCCGCTCGAGCTCCTCGCCGAGGCTGGAGAGCGTCCCGGTGACCCGGGCGACCGGGTCGTCGTCCTTGCCTCCGACGCGCTTCTGCCGCGCGAACTCCTTCTTGATCGCCGCCCAGCGGGCGTGCTGCGCCTCGCTCATCCGCCCGCGCAGCTCGGCCAGCTTGAGGAGGTTCTGCTCCGGCGCCGGTGGTGAGCGTCTGCGACTCGCTGGTGTAGTGGTCGTCGACGAGGGCCTCAATCTCTTCGGACGTGTGCGCGGCGACCACCTTCTCGGCCACCTTGTTCATGTTGCGGTAGCTGCCCTGGAGCTTGAAGGGCGGCTCGGTGCGGTAGGCGTCCTCCTGCGAGGCGCTGGCGGATGTACTCGCGTTGACGGCCAGCAGCACCCGCTGGGCGAGCATCAGGTTGCGCAGCACCGCGGTGACCTCCGCGACCTCCGCGCGGCGCTGTAGGGGTGCGCCAGCTCCGTCGAGGGATGACCTCGCCCTGCGGCCATGCGGATGAGCTTGTAGAGGTCCTTCGGGTCGCGGCCCGCGAGGGGGGCGAGGGTGGCGTTGGAGGTGAGGGCGTTCTCCAGGTACGAGCGCGCGAAGGCGTCGTCGCGGCCGCCGAGGATGTCACCGAGGTTGTACGTGTCGGCGCGGTTGGCGAGCATGTCGGGGATGCGAAAGCGCGCCCCGGACTCCGTGTAGGGGTTGCCCGCCATCACGATGCAGAAGCGCTTGCCGCGAAGGTCGTAGGTGCGCGTGCGCCCCTTCCACACGCCCTCGATGCGCCGCGACCCGTCGCAGAGCGAGATAAACTTCTGCAGCAGCTCGGGGTTCGTGTGCTGGATGTCGTCCAGGTACAGCATCACGTTGTTGCCCATCTCCAGCGCGAGGTTGATCTTCTCGACCTCCTGCCGCGCGGTGGCGTTGGGCGCCTCGGCGGGGTCGAGGCTCACCACCGCGTGCCCCAGCGACGGCCCGTTGACCTTCACGAACACCAGCCCCAGGCGGCTCGCGACGTACTCCATCAGCGTCGTCTTGCCGTAGCCCGGCGGCGACACGAGCAGCAGCAGGCCCATGAGGTCGGTGCGCTTGGCGTCGCCCGCGGCGCCGAGCTGCTTGGCCAGGTTGGCGCCCACCAGCGGGAGGTACACCTCGTCGATGAGCTGGTTGCGCACGAAGCTCGACAGCACCCGCGGGGCGAACTCGTCGAGCCGCAGCCGGTGCCGCTCGCGCGCCGCCACCTCGGTGCGCGCCTTGCGGTACGCCCGCCACCGCGGCAGCCGGTCTTCGACGTAGCCCTCCAGCCGCGCGAGAAACTCGTCCAGCCGCAGCGGACACGCCCGGTCTCACCCGCGGGTGCTGCCCCAGCAGCCCCTCGACCCGGCCTCCAGCGCGGTGCTGCTGGCCTCCCGCTCGATCCCGTCGCGCGGTCACCAGCGCGACGGCCACCTCGCGGGCGAACGCAGGGCCCCCCGGCGTGCGGGCCGCGAAGCCCTCCACCCAGCGCAGCGCCAGCGCCAGCACCTCGGCGGGGAACTTCTCCATCGCCCGCACGTCGTCCTCGAAGGGCAGCCTCGCCCCCGCCTCGTGCGCCGCCTGCAGGAACGCATCCCGCAGCGCCACGGCCTCGCCCGACAGGACGCACTTCGTCTTCCCGCCGCCGAGCTCCTCGACGAGGTAGCGCCCCGCCCTCCTTCGCTCGCCTTCGCTCGCCGGGAGCTTCCAATGCACGCTCGTCGCCACGATGGCCCCGGTGAGCTCGCGGGTGATCTCGTCCTGTGCGTCGGCCGCGCCGGTGATCGCCCTCAGCCTCGCCGCGCTACGGCAGCGACGGGTGAGCAGCGCCCTTGTGGCGTCTTCGAGCGTCGCGAGGTGCAGCACCCCCAGGCCGCGCGCCGCTCTCGTGCCGCAGGGTGCCGGCCGCGCCCAGCAGCGCCACCAGCTTCGCCAGGATGGCCGCCGCGTCGACGTCGTGCACGCCGCGCTCGTAGCCCTCGTCGTGCCGGTCGGCCGCCGCCGCGCGCACCGTCGCCAGCAGCGCGCCCTCGGTGAGCGCCTCCTGCTTCAGTCGTTCGAGCGAGAGGCCGCGCTCGCCTCGCAGGGCGTCGGTGAGCACCGTGTAGGCGAGGTACTCGCCGCGGTAGACCTCCGGGGACTCGCTCGGCAGCCCCTGCTCCCAGAGGTCGCGGGCCTCGCTGAGCACCGCGTCCTCGATGGGCTCGAAGTAGTCCGTCCCGGTGAGGTGCGCCTCGAGCTGCCCCTCCCTGGGGACGATGGTCAGCTCCAGGGGTTCGGTGTTCACGAAGAACCGGTGCCGCCCCAGCTTGATGACGTTGTCGGCGCCCTCGAAGAGGTCGCTCCGGTCGCGCAGGGCGCGCAGCCCGTCCTGCTTCGCCGAGCGGATGCGGCCGTCGATCTCGTCGGCCTTCACCGTGTCGTTGAGCCCTCGGAGCTGCTCCACCAGCTCGCGGGCCTTGGTGACCATCGGGTCGCCCGCGAAGAAGGAGTTGAGCTCCTCCGCCGTCGCGAAGGCCCGCGCCCTGCGAAGAACGCCCTGGAGGATGCGGTCGGCGGCGTTGAGGAGGTTCTGCGCGCGCTTCTGCCGCTCGTCGAGCAGCGCCTGCCGCCGCGCGCTGAAGGCGTCGTGGAGCTCCTCGCGGCGCGTGGCCAGCTCGGTGGCGAACTCGTCGAACTCCCCGAAGCGGCCCTCCAGCTCCTCGACCTGCACCAGCAGCCGCGAGAGCGACGCGTCGCACTTCTCCGGCGAGTCGGCCACCGCCAGCGCGCTCTGCACCGCCTGCTGGAAGACCTTCACCTGCACGCCGAACTCGGCCCGGCCCTCGGAGCCTCGCAGCTCCTTCGCGCGGCCCTGCACGATGGCGCGCGCCCGGTTGAGCTGCGCGAAGACCTCGCTCACCGCGTCGAGGATCTTCGTGCGCATCGTCGGGTCGTCGACCTCGAGTCCCGCCACGGTCTCCGAGAGCACCGTCAGCCCCTCGTGGACGGTGTCGACCTCCTTGACCAGCGGGGCGAGCTCCACCGTGCGCGTGGCCTTGCCCGCCCGGTCGACCGCAGCCGCGATCGCGTCGAGCAGCGGCCGGAGCGAGTCGGCGCCGGAGAGGAAGTCCGCCGCGGCGAAGCTGGTCTCCTTGAAGCGGGCGTCGACCTCGGCCTCCAGCGCGTCGACCCGGGGGAGGTCCATGTAGCGCAGCTCGCGCAGCGTCCCGAGGGAGCCCCGCTGACGGCGCAGCGCCGTGAGAGAGTCCATGAAGGACGCCGCGGAGCGGAGGTCCTGCGGGCGACCGGAGAGGAGCTCGCGCTGGTGCTCCTCGGCCTTCGCCAGCGCCTCGGAGGCGCGCCTGCGGATGGCCTCGACCTTCTCGAACTCGTCGATGATCTGCCCGGCGATGCCGCGCAGCTCCTTCACCGTCGAGAGCAGGTCGAAGGCCTCCTCGTGGCCGAGCCAGTGGAACGCGTCCACCATCCGCCCGGTCGCCGCGATGAGGTCCTCCCAGGTCTGCCGGGTGGGGGTGTCGGTGTTGGCGAGCCGCTTCAGCGAGAGCGACTCGGAGATGCCCCGCACCAGGTCGGGGTTGCCCACCTTGGCCAGGAACGACCCCGTCACCGGCGCCGCCGCCGCGAACTCCGCGGAGGTGAAGGGCGTGCGCCAGACCTGCATCGGGTGGACGCGCGTGGGCTCGTCTCCCGGCGCCGCGCGCACCACGATGAGGGTCCCGTCTTCGAACAACGAATACCCGTGGCAGGCGATGGGCGAGGCCACCTCCTTGCGAATCAGGTTGTACGGGAAGAGCAGGTAGCTCCCGTCGGCGTCCCGATAGAAGACGTAGAGCACGTCCTCCCCGTTGGGAGCCTTCAGCGCGCGCTCGAAGTGCATCGGACCGCCGTTGGTCTCGAAGCGCTTGTGCTCCCCCGTGAGGAGGTAATAGCCGTCGGGGTAGAGCACCCCCTGGTCCTCCGGGAGCGCGAGGCACGCCTGCTCGATGGAGTCGACGCGCAGCACCTGCCGACGCCGCGGGTTGTAGATGAAGTGCCGCGCCGTCGTCTCGCGGTACGGCTTCACCCTCAACAGGATCAACGCCCCGAGGCGCGCGTACGCGATCTGCGCGTCGTCGAGGGCCTGGTTGGCGTCCTCCACGGGCTCGGAGTAGAGCCCCTGGCCCGTCGAGGTGTTGTTCTCGACCTTGATGGTGAGGTCGCCGCCGATGGTCTCGACGAAGACCTCGTCGAGGATGCTCACGTGGGGGTGGCGCCCCTGCACCTGGTCGTCGCGGGTGGTGACCTTCCAGGCGAAGTCGTGCGCCCTCGGCCGGACGTGGTCGTCCTCGCCGCGCGCGTCCATGTACGAGACCCTGCCCGACGCGTCGATGCCCCAGCGCATCACCCGCTTGTCGCGCTCGCCGGTGCCCGTGGCGAAGACCGCGAGCAGCCGCTGGTCGGTGCGCCGGAGCTGCCCGAGGCGGGCGTCGCGCACGTAGCGGAAGAGGTCGGTGAAGTCCTTCTGGAAGCGCTCGTCGGAGAAGATCCCGCCGTCTTCGAGGGGGAGGGGAGAGAGGGTGAGCGCCGCCCCGTCGGGCCGGTCGAGGCTGTAGAGCGCGAACACGTCCGGGACCGTCACCTCGGACTTCATCCCGACGAAGACGTTGAAGCCCACCAGCAGCCTCGGGCCGATCGCCACGATGTCGCGCGGGAGGCAGTTGTTCTCCGTGCGCACCCGCTCGGTGGCGACGAGCGCGAGCTCGCTCCCGCCGAAGACCTCCTTGCGCCGGGCGTTGAGCCGCTCGGCCTTCTGCGAGAGCGCCTCGGCGGAGGAGAGGAGCCGCCGACGGATGACCTCGTAGCTGCCGCCGAGTTCATCCGTCGTCGTCGTGGCCGCGCCCGTCGGCGCGTTCGGGGGGGGAGCGTCCGGCGAGGCGTCGGCCATGTTGGATCAGCCCTTCGGAGCGTCGTCCGCGGAGATCGAGCCGAGCTGGCTCATCAGTCCCTTGAGCACCTCGCTCTGGTCGACCGCGCCGTCGATGGACTGCCCCACCGTCACCGCGCGGATGAAGCGCTCGAAGAAGGCCCCGTCGCCGCCCACGATGTTGATCTTCGCGTGCTCGAAGGCCGAGCGCAGCACCTCGGCCTGCACCCCCGCGACGTCCCGCTTGGCGCGGATCGACTCCAGCGAGATCACCTTCTGCTGGTCGAGCCGCAGCCTGAACTCCTCGTGCTCGCGGCTCACGCTGTCGAGCGCCTTCATCGCCTCGGCCTTCTCGCCGATGCCCGACGCCTCCGCGCTCATCTTCGCCCGGATCGCGCTCGCCTCCGCCGCGCCGGTCAGCTCCAGCGCCTTGGCGTCGGCCTCGCGCACCCTCGCCGCCGCGAGGCCCGCCGCCGACGCCTCGGCCTGCGTGCCCTCCGCCAGCCGCACCTTCGCCCGCGACTGCTTGTCCGCCACCTCGAGGTCGGCGTCCGCCAGCACCAGCCGCTGCCGCGCCTGCGCCTTGGCGACCTCCTCGGCCGCCTCCGCCGCCTTCACCTGCCGGGTGGTCATCTGGGCGGCCTCGCCCTCCGCCGCGATCTTCAGGGTGTCGCGGTGCCGGCTGGCCTCGGCGATGGCGCGCACGTCCTTGATGCGCTCCTCCTCCTCCGCGACGGTCTTGTCGACGGCGATGCGCCCGCGCACCACCTCCGCGATCTCCCGCTTCTGCCGCTCGATCTCGGCCTGCCGGGTGATCTGCTGGGCGATCACGTCGTTCTCCCGCGTGGTGACCTCCATCTGCCGCGCCCGCTCGACGCGCTCGATCTCCACGGCGATCTCGCGCTCCTTGTTCTTCATGGCGACGAGCACCGCGCGCTCGCGGGCCTGCTGCGCCACCATGGTCTCCTCGGAGTTCTTCTCGTGCGCGAGCAGCGTGCGCTTGGCCTCCTCGTTGGCGATGCGCTGGGCCTCGTTCTGCTCCCGCGACTGCGAGATGGAGACCTCCTTGTTCTTGCGCGCCTCGGCCTCCGAGCGCTTCTGCTCGAAGCGGAAGATCGCCTCGTCGCCGGCCAGGTTCTGCGACCCGGTCTCCATGCGCTCCTTCTGGCGGAGCTCGTTGGTCTTGAGGTTCTGGGTCACCGTGAGGTCGGTGATCTTCCGGATGCCCTCCGCGTCCATGATGTTGTTCTGGTCGAGCGACTCGATGGGCGTCTGCTCCAGGTAGTCGATGGCGCAGTCGTCCATCACGAACCCGTTCAGGTCCTTGCCGATGACCTCGATGATCGCGTCCTTGAAGTGGTCGCGCTCCTTGTAGAGGTCCTCGAAGTTCATCCGCTTGCCGACGGTCTTGAGCGCCTCGGCGAACTTCGCCTCGAAGAGGCCCTCGACGGTGCCCTGGTCGCTCGCGCGCACGCACCCGATGGCCTGCGCCACCTTCAGCACGTCTTCGTGGGTCTTGTTCACCCGCACGAAGAACGTGACCTTGATGTCCGCGCGGATGTTGTCCTTGCAGATCAGGCCCTCCTTGCCGCGGCGGTCGATCTCGATGGTCTTCACCGAGATGTCCATCACCTCGGCGCGGTGGATGATCGGGTAGACGATGGCCCCGGTGAACGTCACCAGGGGCTCGCTCTTCAAGGTGTTGACGATGAGGGCCTTGCCCTGATCGACCTGGCGATAGAAGCGCGCCAGCAGCGCGAACACGCCGAACGCCAGCAACACCAGCGCGACCACCGCGACCAGGATGGGGATCAACTGCTCCATCAAACACTCCTCCGTCGAGACGTCGGGCCCGCTGCGGGCCTGCGACCCACCAGACGCGGCGCTACCGTATCACCCGCTTGACCGCAACGTCGCACGACTTCGCCTCGGGCTCGCCGGACTCCGCGACGGACGGCGCCCCGCCCTCGACCCTCAGCGTCGTGAAGCGGTCGATGGGCTCCACCAGCACGAAGCCCCGCTCGGACTCCCACGAGGTCACGATCACCCGGTCGCCGCGCTTGAGGGCGTCGCCGCCCTCGTGGCGCGCGTCGATCAGCAGGCCCGCGCCGCCGTCGGACACCAGCACCTGGCCGAAGCGCGCGTCGAGCCTGCCCGTCGAGACCTCCGCCAGCTTGCCCACCAGGTGCTCCCGCCGCGAGGCCTTGTTGGCCACGAAGAGCGGTGCAATGGGCCGCGCCGACAGGCTCGCCAGCTTCAGCGAGCTCAGCGCCGCCACGACGAAGAGCAACCCCCGGAACACCCCAGAAGGCAGGTAGCGCGACGCCGGCTCGGCGAGCGTCAGCGCGCCCAGCACGCTCACCAGCCAGCCCCAGATCACCAGCAGGCTCACGCTCACCGTCATCGGCAGCTTGCGCAGCCCCAGCGCGCCGAGGGAACTCAGCACCCCGTCGTCCCCGTGGTCGGCGCCTCCGTGCTCGGCCTCCCCGACCTCGGCCTCCCCGTGGTCGACGTCCCCGCCGTGGTCGATGTCCCCGCCGTGATCGAGGTGCCCGTCCCCGGCGCCGTGACCGTCGAGCGCGCCCTCCGCCGCGGCCTCGGTGCCTCCGTGCTCGGCGCCGCCCAGCAGGTCGAGGTCGACCGCGCCCAGCAGCATGGAGATCCAGTAGAGCGTCACGACGCCCAGGAGCACCGTGTACATGGCCCCCGGGAAGGTCACGACCGCGTCGAGGAGCTGCTGCACGGGCGGACGATAGCACCTAAACCCTGGGCCCCGGCCGGAGGGGGGGAGGGCGGCAATCCGCCGCACGCTGCGGTTTCCTGCGGCAGAGCGCCACCCCCAGTTGTGGCTGTTTCCCCATGTGGTTCGCTCCGTGCTCGGGGCGGCGCCCGATGAACCACAGCCCCCATCACCCCGCCTCGAGTCCCGCGTCCGGCCAGCGCGACAACCCATTCGTCCCCCTCAAGGCGGGCTGGCTCTCGATGGCGACGGACTGGTGGCAGAGCTGGAAGGACGTCGCCCGCTCCACGGGCTTCGTGTCCGACCTCATCGCGGGCCTCACGGTCGCCGCGGTGGCGCTCCCGCTCAACGTGGCGCTGGCGGTCGCGAGCGGCCTTCCCCCGGTGGCCGGGCTCATCGCGGGCGCCGTGGGAGGCAGCATCGCGGCGGCCTTCGGCGGGGCGCGGTTCCAGGTCACCGGGCCCGCGGCGGCGCTCAACGTGATGGTGCTCGCGCTGGCCCACAATTTCGGCGCGACGGGCGTGGCGGCGGCGGCCATGATGATCGGGGTCGTTCAGCTCGTGCTGTCGTTCTCGCTGGCCGGACGGCTTGGCAAGCGCGTGCCCGAATCCGTGCTCGCGGGCCTCACCACCGGCGTCGGGCTCAAGCTGCTCGACAGCCAGATTCCCGAGGTGCTCGGCTTCGACTACCGGGTCTACGAGCTCGCCCAGATGATGCACCGCCCGGCGTGGCTGCATCACGTCTCGTGGACCGCGGTGGTGAGCGGCCTCTTCGTGGCCTTCCTGGTGAGCTCCACGCGGCACCTGAAGCGCTTCCCCGCGGCCATCCTCGGCATCGGGCTCATCACCGCCGTCTCGGTCTACCTGCGCTGGAACCTCGAGCGCGTCGGGGCCGTGCCCGCGACCATCCCCCACCCGATCTTCCCGAGCATCCCCGACGAGCGCTGGCTCGACCTCGCCGCCGCCACCCTGCCGCTCGCGCTGCTGGCCTCCATCGAGTCGCTGCTCTCGGCGCGCGCGGTCGACCGCATGACCCCGGAGTACAAGCCCCACAACCCCGACCTCGAGCTCTTCGGTCAGGGCCTCGCCAACCTCGGCGTCGGGCTCCTCCAGGGGATGCCCGTCTCGGGCGTGATCGTGCGCTCCGGGGTCAACGTCCAGAGCGGCGGTCGCACCCGGCTCTCGGCGCTGGTGCACGGCGTCCTGCTGGCGGCCTCGGTGCTGCTGCTGGGGAGCACCATCGCGCAGGTTCCGCTGGCGGCGCTCGGGGGTCTGCTCTGCGTGGTGGGCTTCCGCCTCGTCGAGGTGGGCACCCTCATCGAGCTCGCCCGCAAGGAGCGCATCGAGGCCGCGGCCTTCCTGGTCACCGCCGTGGGCACCGTCACCGGCCACCTGGTGATGGGCCTCGTCGGGGGCTTCGTGCTCCACGCGCTTCACGCCTTCCTGCATCGCCACGAGCACGCCGCCGAGGTGCAGCTCTCCAAGCGCCGCGAGAAGGGCATCCGCGCGGTGCTGGGGCGCGAGGAGGCCAAGGGCCGCCGTCCGTCGACCGAGCTCGAGGCCCCGGGCCACCACAAGTGGCTCAGCCAGATCAGGGACCGCGCGGTGGTCTCCGCCTCCTCCTTCGTGCACCGGCAGGCCTCGGTGATCGGCCGGGTGGTGATGGGAGAGAACGTCCACATCGCGGCGGGCAGCTCGGTGCGCGCGGATGAGGGCTCGCCCTTCTTCATCGGCAGCAACACCAACCTCCAGGACGGGGTGGTGGTGCACGCCCTCAAGAACAAGTGGGTCACCGTCGCCGGGGAGGACTGGGCCGTGTACGTGGGACGCCACGTCTCCATCGCGCACAACGCGCTGGTGCACGGGCCCTGCTACATCGGCGACGACACCTTCGTGGGCTTCAAGGCCGTGGTGCACGACGCGGTGGTCGGGTCGCACTGCTACATCGGCATCGGCGCCGTGGTGGTGGGGGTGGAGGTTCCCGACGGGCGGTTTGTTCCGCACGGGGCGATCATCGACACGGCCGACGCGGTCGAGCGGCTGTCGCTCGTGAGCGACGTGCACCGCGAGTTCAATGAAGACGTGGTGGAGGTCAACCGCGGGCTCGTGGCGGCCTACCGCGAGCACGAGGAGGGCCCCGCGGCCGTGCGCCCACGGGCGACCGAGGTCGAGCGCCGCGGCCCGAGCTGGGACCAGCGATGGCAGCCCGACCGCGACCCCAGCAGGTTTTAAGGTTCCAACCCATGAAGAGGATGAACTCCCAATGATCGTCTGGGGATTGCTGATCGGTCTCTTGATCTACGGCCTCATGGTGGCGTCGCGCTGCTACTTCCGCGTGGGGGAGGGGCACCTCGCGGTGCTCACCTCCTTCGGGGCGGTCGAGCGCGACTCCTCCGGCGGGCTCCGCACCTACAAGCCCGGGCTGCACCAGAAGCGCCCGTGGCAGCGGGTGGTGCTGGTGCCGACGATGGAGCAGTCCGTCGACCTCTCCGGCGAGAAGGGCGGACAGATGGCCATGGCCGAGGACGGCACCGTGCTGCGCTTCGACTCCATCCTCCGCTACCAGCCCATCGAGGCGCGTCTGGAGGAGTTCCTCTTCGGGCTGCGCGCGCCCATCGAGCACATCACCGGGCTCTTCACCTGCCTGCTGCGCAACGAGATCGCGAACTTCCGCGTCGAGACCACGCCCTCCCGCGACCTCGCCCGCGCCGACCTGGGCGCCGGGGGAGGGGCCTACGCGCTCATCCGCCGCGAGCGCGTCGACCTCAACCGCCGCATCGCGGAGTTCTGCCGCACGCAGATCGGCGACCGCTACGGGGTGCACTTCAACGCCGTCGACCTCACGGACATCCTGCCGCCCGACGAGCTCGCCGAGGCGCTCAACGGGATGATCCAGGCGCAGACCGAGGCCGAGGCGCTCTACTTCCGCGCGCAGGCCGACTGCGAGCAGCGGGTGCTGGCCTCGGAGCAGGGCATCGCCATCGCCCGCGCCCGCGCCGAGGCCGTGGAGACGGAGGTGCGCACGCTCGCCACCGCGCTCTCCTCCCTGCACCGCGAGGGCACCCTCCGCGACTACATCGACCGCCGCCGCGCGGAGGTGCTCTCCGAGTCCCGCGCCGTCTTCGTGAAGGAGCATCACTCATGAGCAGCAGCGAGGTCTTCCGCCTGGTCTTCGGCGTGCTCGCGGGCATGGCCCTCATCCCCCTGCTGATCTCCATCGGTCGGCTGATGACCGTGGAGGTCGACGACGAGGACGCCGTGCTGGTCACCAGCTTCGGGCGTCTCGTGCGCACGCTCCGCGAGCCGGGGATGCAGTGGATGCCCGCTCGGATGCTCCCCTGGGTGTCGCTGCGCACGGTCTCCCTGCGCCGCGACTTCCGGCTCTTCGACGACGTGCACGTCAACGACGCCCGAGGCACCACGCTGATGGTCGACCTTTGGCTGGAGTTTCGCATCGAGGACCCGGCCAAGGCGATCTTCGGCGTCGCCGACTGGGACCGCGCGCTGCAGAACCTCGTCTCCCACGCGGCGACGTCCATCCTGGGCAACCGGGAGTTCTCGCAGATTCTCAGCGACCGCACCGAGCTCGGCGAGCGCCTCCAGCAGGACATCTCCGACGAGACCGCGCGCTGGGGCCTCAAGATCGAGCGGGTGTTCATCCGCAACGTGAAGCTGCTGCCCGAGGTGTCGCGGCAGATCTTCGGCACCATCGCCGCCCGGCTGGAGCGCGCCAAGGCCGCCCTCGACGAGAACGGGCGTCTTGCGGCGGCCCAGCTCGAGGCCGACACGGGCGTGAAGGTCGCGGCGCTGGTGGCCGAGGCCAAGGCGCAGTACCCGCTGGCGGTGGGCCGGGCCTTCTCGGCGCTGCGCGACCAGCCCGAGGTGCTCAAGGCCTACCAGGAGCTGTACGAGCTCTCTCTGCTGCGGCCGCACCGCACGGTGGCCTTCCGCGGCTTCGAGGGCGAGGCGATGCGCGCGGTGGACGCGGCGATGCTCTCCCCGACGAGCGGCGAGACCAGCGGCATCGCGCCCCTCAACGGGCACGGCGAGCGGATGCTCAGCGCGCACGGCGATCGGGCGATCAACGGGCGGTAAGGCGCCCTCATCGTTGCCCTCTTCGAGCGCAGGCCGCTTGCAGGCTGGGGTTCCGCGCGTTGGCGCGTCACCCCAGGCAATAACAGGATGGCCGCCCCGGCATCGGCCCGGGGCTCCGAACGGGCATCGCGTGATACGTGTCGGAGTCGCCGCGCCGGCGTCCGGCTGCCTCCCTCGGTTCGCTCGACAGCGGACCCGGCAACCTGCGCACAGAAACGGCCGTTCGGAGCCCCGGACCCTGTCCGGGGCGGCCATCCTGTTATTGCCTGGGGTGACGCGCCAGCGCGCGGAACCCCAGCCTGCAAGCGGCCTGCGCTCGAAGAGGGCAACGATGAGGTAAGGCGTCGGGGCTACGGCGCGCTGTCACTGGCCTCCCTGCCGGGGCTCCTCCACCACCCTCCAGAGCGCGCCGTCCCGCTGTGATCCTGCGTACAGCGTGTCGTTGAGCACCGCGAGCGGCGCCGCGCAGAACCCATCTCCCACATCGAAGGGACCTCCCCGTCGGCGGTCGACCATCTCGCGCGTCACCGGGGCGATGAGCCGCAGCGAGGCGCCGTCCAGACGCCAGACGCCCATCGTGGTGAGCAGCACGAGCCCGTCGCGCCAGCGGGTGATGTCCGTCGGCGCTCCCGACCCCGCGGGCAGCGCCACCTCCGACCAGTGATCGCCGTCCGTGGTGCGGTACAGACGAACGCCGCCGCGGCGCTGCCAGGCGATCCAGTAGAGGGTGTCGCCGTCGACGTACCAGCGCAGGGTGAGCGACGCGCCCATGGGGGTCACCCGCACGCCCCGCAGCATCGACTGGGCGAGGGAGGTGGCGCCCGGCGGAGCGTCGACCACGACCATGTCGTTGGGCTCCCGGCCGTTGTAGTCCTGGAGGCCCCCGAAGAGCCGTCCCCGAAACCTCACCATGAAGCCGATGCGCCAGACGCCGTTCTGCCAGGGGTGGGGGTAGTCGATGGCGTAGGTCCAGCGGCGCAGCGTCGCGTCGGCGACGTGCAGCGCCCCCGGTGAAGCCCCGCGCCAGGCGCGCTCTCGCGGCGGAACCGACCCCGTCGACGCCAGGGTCATGCCTCGATACCGGATGACGTCGATGACGTGGTAGGCCCGCGGGAGCACCGCCGCGCCGGGCCTTCCCGCGTCGTCGGGTGCGCTGGGAGGCAGCAGTCGCTCGCCTCGCGCGGGCGCGAAGTTGCCGTCGTGGTCGGAGAGGAAGACGTACCCCTCGGTGCCGTGGTCGACGAGCCCGAAGCCCCCGTAGGGCGGGTCGGCGTCGGGCACGAAGAGCCGCGACCCGATGGCGTGGACGCGCAGAAACCCCTGGCCACCGGCGCCGCCGGCGGTCGGGCGGCCGGGGCGGTTCCAGTCGAAGACGAGGCGGAAGGGGCGGGCGGCGTCCGAGGGGTCGTAGCGAAGGATGGTCGCGCCGTCGGAGCCGAGGGACGACACCGCGTGGGCCGAGTAGAGGGCGCCTCGGAAGGGCGTGAGGTCGCAGATGCGCCGCAGCGCCGACGGACCGCGGCCGACGCGCTCGAGGCGACCGGCCAACGGGAGCTGCCCGGTGCCCGTGTCCTCGGGGTCGTCGTCGCCGTCCCGCTCGATCGCGGGCGCGGTCTGCGCGCTGACCGGGAGGGGATGGAGACCGAGGCAGCCGAGGAGCCCGAGGAGCGATCGCCGTAGCGGGAGCATCGAGCGGGTAGGACGCCTGTCGGGGGCGGTGGTTCTCGGAAATCTCGCGTGTGTCAGTCGACCCAGAGGCCCGCGAGGTCGAGCTCGATGGCGTCGAAGGGCTCGGCGCGCACGACGCTCGCGCCCTCGAAGCTCGCGATGAGCAGCCATCCGAGGTCGTGGCGCCGGAACACCTCCAGCGTGTGCGCGGTCGGGTCGATCAGCCACGCGTGGCCGATCCCCTCACGTCGGTAGATCGGAAGCTTCTTCGTGCGGTCGGTGCTCGCGGTCGAAGGCGAGAGCACCTCGCACACCCAGTCGGGCGCGAGGGCGATGCCCGAGGAGTCGTCGGCGAGGAAGCCCGGGGGCGTGCGCTCGGTGCGCCACCCCGCGAGGTCGGGGATGACGATGTCCGGGCGAGGCCCCAGGTGCAGCTCAGGTTCGTCGAGGAACACCCACCCTCCCGGGCCGTCGCGCCCACGATCGAAGGGGCCGCGCAGCTCGCCGTGCAGTTCTCCCGCTGCCCGCGAGTGCCTCCGACGCGGCCGGGGCATGAGCGAGAGCCCGCCGTCGATGATCTCCGCGATCAGGTGCGCGGGCGCGCTGCGGTAGCCCTCGACCACCTCCGGCGCGAGGTTGGGGAACTCCGGATCCAGGGTGCGGGCGGCGTCTCCAGACATCCCGAAAGTCTATACCCCCACTGCACCTCCTCCCGCACCGGTAGGGGCGGGAGCACCACTCGGGGCGGGTGCGACCGGCCGCGGCGCAGGCGCTGATCGAGGCCGCCGAGCGCTTCGCGGCGACGCAGCACGTGGCGCCGGTGAACGGGTTCCCGGCGCTGTTCGTCACGGTCGGCGGGTCGGAGCGGAGCCGCGCGGTGGCCTTCCCGCGCTCGCGCGAGATCGGCCGGGCGCTGCGGCATCGCCTCTGGCGGGCGTACTGACACTCGTTCGTTGTCAGTGTCGCCGCCTCGCTTCGTTTCGCGGCGAAGAGCCCGTCATCGAGCGTGTCCGCCGCACTCCGCCGACGCTCCCTCCCTCCACCGTCGCTCGACAGCGAGCTGAGCCTGCATGACAAGCAGGGGATGAGGCTCGTTCTCTCCCTGTCCGTGGTCGCTGCGTGTGCAGCTCGACCGCGTTTGCCCTCGACGACGTCGACGTCCAGCGCCGCACCGGCGGAGGAGGTCGTCGTCGGCGATGCGTTCTCGGGGATCGCGCCGCCATTCGCTCGCGATGCCGGGGCCGCGACCGATCGACCACTCCGCGGGATCTACGCGGCGCTCTCGCCACTTCCAGGGGATGCCGGGCCGCCTCCATCGAACGCCGTCGCCGCGGAGCCCGACTGCGATGACGAGGGGGACGCCGACCTGAACTTCATCGCTGCCGATGACCGCTGCCCGCTACGGCCCTGGGTCCCCCGTCCGGCGGCGCCCGATGGCGGGGTCACATCCGGCTCGCCGTCTCCCGAGTTCCCGTCACGGGCCGACGCGGCGACTTCGATGCGTGTGCTCCAGGACCGTGTGAGGGACTGCGGGGACGGGAGCGGCGCGATGGTCAGGGTGGTCGTGACCTTCAACCCCACCGGGAGCGTCGAGGGCGTCCGAGTGAGCAGCCGACGCACCCCCGCCGGAGTCGCCGCCTGCGTCGCGGCGGTGGCCCGCTCCGCGACGGTGCCGCCCTTCCGTCGGGCCGCATTCTCGGTCGCCTTCCCGTTCAGGCTCCGTTAGCGCGCAGCTGCACCGCCTCACCGCTTCGGTCGACCGGCGGGCGCTTCCCCGAGCCACGCGTCGACGGCCGCGCGGTCGAGGGTGATCACCACCCGCTTCGCCGTCGCCGTCACGTCCCCCGTCGGCCACTCCGACGCCCGCATCGCCTGCCGCACCCGCCGCGCCGTCGCCCCGTTCGCCCTCGCCGCCTTTCGCGCCGCCGCGCCCGGCGCGCGCGGGCCCTCCTGCTCCGCTCGCAGCGCGCGCGTGGCCGCCTCGATCGCCCGCCGGCTCGCCCTCGCCACCGGCTCGCCGCCGATGGTGCGACGGCCCGACAGCCACGCCCCGAGGCCCCCGCGTCCCCCCGCCTGCTCGACGTGCGTCAGCAGCGCGTACGACCGCTCCAGACCGAGCGGCAGCGCCTGGGCCGCGGTCATCCCCGCGGCGACCTTCATGAGCTTTCGCGCCTGCCGCGGCGAGACGCCGCCCTCGGCCCGCAGCAGCTCCGCGAGGCTGCCGACGCCGCGCGCGGTGTAGAGCTTCGCCCGCTTGATCTCCAGCAGCGCGGCGCCCAGGTCGTGGAAGCGCGCGGCCATGTCACGCTGGTGCGCGCCCATCTCGGCGAGCAGCGCGGCGAGGCGCGACTCCCTGGCGCGCGTGGTCTCGTCGATCATCGCGCGCAGGGCGCGCAGCGTCGTGTCGTCGTCCGAGGAGCTCATGGCGGAGGGGACGATAGCGCCCGCGGCGCGGCGCCGGAGGTCGCGCCGACAGACGTCTGCTCCTCCAGCGGCACCCAGTGGCTGCCGCTCTGCGTCTGGGGGTTGGTCTCATCTCGACGGAAGTGCCGCCCACTTCAGCGCTGAGCATTGGTCACAATTGGCTCAACCCGCTTGCAGGCTGGGGTTCCGCGCGATGGCGCGTCACCCCAGGCAATAACAGGATGGCCGCCCCGGGCATCGGCCCGGGGCTCCGGTCGGACGTCGCTTGGACCGGGTCGATCGTGGTCTCAGCGGGCACGCGGGGGCGTGCTGCGCTCCCAGTCGTCGAGCGCGGTCCCGTCGGCGTGGTGACGGGGTTGGTCTCGGACGTAGCGACGGGCGGTGTCGAGTTCGGTGTCGCGCAGCGTGAACGCGCCGTACCCCTCCTGCCACCCGAACCGATCGACGCCGATCTCGCCGTGCATGAAGGCGGACGAGCCCGCTTTGAGTTCGCGCGTGAGGCGCGCCACATCGACATCGGTCTTCAGCCCGACGAGCGCGTGGACGTGCTCCTCCACGCCACCGATGGCCACGGCCACGCAGCCGAGGGCGACGCAGCGTCCGGCGATCATCCCGTGCAGCCGCGGTGCAACGTCGATGGTGATCCACGGCTCCCGCCCCTTCGTGGCCCAGACCAGATGAACGTAGAGTCGGGCGTAGGTGGACGACATCGCGGTGCTCGATCGTAGATCACGATCGACCCGGTCCATGCGACGTCCGACCGGAGCCCCGGGCCGATGCCCGGGGCGGCCATCCTGTTGCCTGGGGTGACGCGCCATCGCGCGGAACCCCAGCCTGCAAGCGGGTTGAGCCAATTGTGACCAATGCTCAGCGCAGAAGTGGGCGGCACTCCCGTCGAGATGAGACCAACGCACAGTCCTCCAGCGGCACCCACTGGCTGCCGCTCGGGCTCCATACGTCTACGCCTCCCCGGAGCGACCGCTCTACCCCGGGGGCTTCGGCCCCAGCACCCGGCCCAGCCAGGCGTAGAGCGTCGGCAGCACCAGCAGCGTCAGCAGCGTCGAGGAGACCAGACCCCCGATGACCACCGTGGCCAGCGGGCGCTGCACCTCGCTGCCTGCGCCCGAGGTGATGGCCATCGGGACGAAGCCCAGCGAGGCCACCAGCGCCGTCGTGAGCACCGGACGGAGCCGCCGCAGGGCGCCCTCCCTCGACGCGGCGACGAGGCCGGAGCCCTGCTCCCGGAGCTGGCGGATCTGGGTCACCAGCACGAGCCCGTTGAGCACCGCCACGCCGAAGAGGGCGATGAAGCCGACGCTCGCGGAGAGGCTCAAGGGCAGGCCCCGCGACCAGAGGGCCACGATGCCGCCGGTCGCGGCGAAGGGCACGTTGGCGAAGATCAGCAGCGTCGCCCCCACCGAGCGGAACGACATGTACAGCAGCGCCAGGATCAGCCCCAGCGCGAGCGGCACCACGATGGCGAGCCGGAGCTTCGCGCGCTCCAGGTTCTCGAACTGCCCGCCCCACTCCAGCCGGTACCCGGGCGGCAGCCGCACCGAGCGCCTCACCGCGCGCTGCGCCTCCTCGGCGAAGCCTCCCAGGTCGCGGCCGCGCACGTTGGTCTGCACCACCAGCCGGCGCGCCAGGGCCTCGCGGTTGATCACCACGGGCTCGTCGATCACCTCGAGCAGCGCCACGTCCCTCAGCGGCACCGTGGCGTCGCCCGCGATGTGCACCGGCAGCCGGCGCAGCGCCTCCACGTCGTCGCGCAGCCCCTCCGGCAGCCGCACCCGCAGGGGGTAGCGCTGCCGCCCCTCGAGCACGTTGCCGACGGTGCGCCCTCCGATGGCCTCCACCATCGCGAGCGCCTCCTCGGCGTCCGCCCCGAGCCGCGCCGCCGCGTGACGGTCGATCGTCGCGCGAAGCACCGGCATGCCCTCCACCCGGTCGGTGCGAAGGTCCGTCGCGCCCCGCACCCCGCGGAGCGCGCGGGCGACCTGCGCCCCGAGCCGGGCCAGCGTCGGCAGGTCGTCGCCGTACACCTTCACCGCGACGTCCGCGCGCACGCCGCTCAGCAGCTCGTTCATCCGCATCTGGATGGGCTGGGTGAACCCGAAGCCCACGCCCGGCACCGCGCGGGTGAGCGCGTCGTGCATCCGGGTGATGAGGGCCTCTCGCTCCGCGGCCGGTAGGATCTGCGCCTCCGGACGCAGCATCACCAGCACGTCGCTCTGCTCGACCCCCATCGGGTCGTTGGCGATCTCCGGCCGGCCGGTCTTGCTCACCACCGTCGTCACCTCCGGGAAGCGCCGGAGCACCCGCTCGATGATCGTCGACTGGCGCACCGACTCGGCGAGCCCGGTCGACGGCTGGCGCACCGTCTCGACGATGATCGCCCCCTCGTTGAGCTGCGGGACGAACTCCGAGCCCAGGGTCTGCGCCAGCACCATGCTCCCGCCGAAGCAGAGGAGCGCCACGCCGAGCGTCACCGCGGGCCACCGCAGCGTGGCGCGGAGCGCGGGCTCGTAGGCCCAGCGCGCGGCCGTCACGATGGGCGAGGGGAGGTCCTTCGCGTCGGCCGGTAGCAGGAGCGAGGCGAGCGCAGGGACGAAGGTGAGCGACAGCACGAAGGCCCCCGCGAGCGCGAAGAGCACCGTCAGCGCCATCGGCTGGAAGGTCTTGCCCTCGATCCCTTGGAGCGTCAGTACCGGCAGGTAGACCAGGGCGATGATCACCTCGCCGAAGGCCGTCGCGCCCCGCACCTCCAGCGCCGAGCGCAGCACCACCTCGTCGCGCTCCTCGCGGGTGAGCGGCCGCTTCAGCACCGCGCCCTCCTGCGCGAGGTGATGCACGGCGTTCTCCAGCAGGATGATGGCGCCGTCGACCACCAGGCCGAAGTCGATGGCCCCGAGGCTCATCAGGTTGCCGCTGATGCCGAGGGCCCGCATCCCGATGAACGCGCTCAGCATGCAGAGCGGGATCATCGCCGCCGCCACGAGGCCCGCGCGCAGGTTGCGGAGCATCAGGAAGAGCACCACCACCACCAGCAGCCCGCCCTCGACGAGGCTGAGGGAGACGGTGCTCAGCGTGCGCTCGACCAGCGTGGTGCGGTCGTAGAAGGGGTCGATGCGCACCCCCGGAGGGAGCGTCGGGTTGATGAGCCTCACGGCGTCGCCCACCGCGCGAGAGACCACCCGGGAGTTGTCGCCGAGGAGCATCAGCGTCATGCCGACCACCACCTCGCCGCGCCCGTCGCGCGTCGCCGCGCCCTGCCGGAGCATCGGGGCGAAGCGGGTGCTCGCCACGTCGCGGACGTAGATGGGCGCGCCCCCGCGGTGCGAGACCACGATGTCCCCGAGGTCGTCGAGCGAGCGGATCATCGCGTCGCCCCGCACCAGCAGCCCCTCGGGGCCCCGAGAGATGGCGCCGCCGCCGACCGCGACGTGGTTGCGCTCGAGGGCGGTGATGACCTCGCCGAGGGCCACGTGGCGCACGGCCATGCGCTGCGGGTCGACGGTGACCTCGTAGGTGCGAAGCTCGCCGCCGAAGACGTTGACGTCGATGACGCCGGGGACCAGGCGAAGCCGCGGGGCGATCTGCCAGTCGAGGATGGAGCGCAACTCCATGGGGCTGCGGCCCTCGCCGCGCACCTCGAACTGGTAGACCTCCCCGAGTCCCGTCGCGAGCGGACCCATCTCCGGGACGCCGATCTCCGCCGCCACCTCCCCCCGGATGCGGGGCATGCGCTCGTTGACCCGGTTGCGAGCGACCTGCGCGTCGACGTCGTCGTTGAAGACCACGGTGACCGCCGAGACGCCGTAGCGCGAGAGCGAGCGCAGCTCCTGCACCTCGGGGATGCCGCTCAGGGCCATCTCCACCGGGGCGCTCACCAGCCGCTCGACGTCAAGCGCCCCGAGCGAGGGGGCCGCGGTGAGCACCTGCACCTGGACGTTGGTGAGGTCGGGCACCGCGTCGATGGGCAGCGCCATGAAGGCCCGCACGCCGAGCGTGATGAGCACCACCACGCCCAGCAGCACCGCGATGCGGTGGCGAATGCTCGCCGCGACGATCCAGGCCAGCATAGGGGGCGCTCAGTCCTCTTCGAGCGACGCGCGCTCGAGCTCGCCGCGCAGGCTGAAGGCCCCGTGCACGACCACCACGTCGCCCGCCGCGACGCCCGCCGTCACCGGCACCTGCCCCGCCCTCGGGGCGCCCACGCGCACGGTCCGCGGGGAGAAGCGCCGCTCGCCCACCTGCACGAACACCACCGGCGAGGCCTCGTGGGTCAGCACCGACTCGACCGGAATCCAGAGCGCCGGAGGGCCCGAGCGCAGGGTGATCCACGCCGCGAGGCTCATGCCCGCGCGGAGCGACGCCCCGACGCCCGCGAGCGAGGCCCGGCACTCCACCATCCTCGTCGTCGGGTCGACCAGCTCGCCCACGAAGTCGAGCGTCGCGGGGAGCGCCACGCCCGGCTCCGCCGCCGTGCGCACCTCCACCGAAGCGCCCGGGTGCACCTGGGCCATGTCGGCTTCCGGCACCCGCAGGATGGCCCACACCGCCCCCGGCAGCGCCACCGTCGCGACCTCCTCGGTGCCCGACACCACCTGGCCCAGGGACAGCGGGAAGGCCACGACGCGCCCCGCGATGGGCGAGCGCACGACGCTCCGCGACTCGCCGTGGGAGGTGCGCGCCCGCAGCGACCGGATGTCCCGCTCGGTGAGACCGAGCACGTGAAGGTGCTCCTCGCCCTCGTGAAGCGCCGCGGTCGCGGCCTCGGCGTCGGCCTCGAGGTGGCGGAGCTCCTGCACCGAGCCCACGCGCTCTCCCACCAGGGCCCGCTGGCGCTCCAGCGCGTCCGTCGCCTCGCGCGCCCTCGCCACCGCCGTCAGGTACTCCGTCGCCACCTGGTGCAGCTCGACGGTGTCGATCTCCGCGAGGGGAGCCCCCGCGGCCACGGTGTCCCCGAGCCTCGCCCGCAGGGCCACCACCCGCCCGCTGAAGCGCGCCCCCACCCTCGCCACGCGCTGCGGGTCGGCCATCAGCGTTCCGATCACCGGGAGCCGCGCCGACAGCGCCGACGGGGTGAGCGCCGCGGTGCGCACCTCGGCGTTGGTCATCCCCTCGGCGGTGAGCTCGACCACGGGCGTCTCCTCCCGCGCGGGCTCCGCCGGGCGCGGGGCCTCCCGCTCCGGGCCTCGGCACGCGGCGGCGACGACCATCAGTGACAGCAGCAGCGCTCGCATCCTACGGCTCCAATCCAGCGGCGAGGTCGAGCGCGACCCGCGCCCGCACCCACGCCAGCAGCGCGTCGACCCTCGCGGCGCGCGCGTCCATCGCGGTACGGCGGACCACCAGCACCGTGGCCAGCTCCGAGCGGCCCAGCTCATAGGCGCGCGTCGCGAGGTGCTCGGTCTCGTCCACCGCCCCGAGGGCCATGGACAGCGCCTCGAAGGCCCGCGCTGCCCCTTCGCTCCGTCGCCACGCCGCCACCACCTCGGCCCTCGCTCTCGCCCTCAGGGCCTCGCGCTGCGCGTCGCGCGTCGCCGCCACCGCGGCGCTCACCGCCCTCGCGGTCTGGTTGCGCTGGTAGATCGGCAGCGGCAGGTCGAGGCCCGCCTGCACGAAGACCTCGTTCTCCCGGATGCCCTGCAACAGCAGCCTGGGCACCGGCGTCCCGGCCCTGCGCTGGACCTCCACGTCGGCGCGGGCGAGCTGCGCCAGGGCCCCGGCGGAGAGCACGTCGCTGCGCCGGTCGGCCCTCGCCAGCAGCTCGTCGAGGGCCGCCGGGGGCGCCGGGGGAGCGAGGGTCCCGGAGACCTCCGTCGGCGACTGCGGGTCGAGGCTCAGCGTCGCCAGCAGCTCCGAGCGCAGCGCCTCTCGCTCGGCCCTCGCCCGCAGCACCCTCGCCGAGGCCTCGGCCCTCACGGCGCTCGCCATCGCGACGTCGGCGTCGCCCGTGGCGCCCGCGGCGCGCCGCACTCCCGCCACGCGAGCGAGGCCCTCGTCGAGCGCCGCGCGCGACTCCGAGAGCCGCAGCATCTCGTCGGCGCCCAGCACCCGGGCGTAGAGGTCGAGCGCCTCGCCGATCGCCACCCGGGCGCTGTTGCGAAGCTCCGCCTCGGCGGCCTCTGCGGCGGCGTCGGCGTGGCGCTCCCGGGCGCGCGGCGACCCGGAGAGGTCGATGGGCCAGGTGAGCGCGAAGCTGAAGTCGGGGAGGGCGCCGCGGTCGCTGGTCCACCGGGGGCCGCTGCGGAGCTGGAGGCTGGGGTTCTCCCTCGCGGGCATCGAGGCGCCCTCGCGCAGCGCCCGGGCCTCGCCCGATCGGACCACCGCCACGCGCACCCCCCACGATCGCCGACGGGCCTGGTCGATCACCGCCTCGCGGTCGAGCGCCTGCCCCTGGGCGACCGGCTGGGCGAAGGCCATCGAGGCGGGCGCGAAGAGGGAGAGCGCGGTCGCGACGAGCCCACGGACGAGCCATCGCGCACAAGACCGATCGTCGATCGGCCCGTCTCTCCGCGGCATCACCTCAGATGCTCCCGGTGTCGGCGTCGCTCGCCCAGAGCCGCCGGAGCACCGCCGCCTCGAGCTCGCCCAACCGCGGGAGCGCGTCCATGCGGGCAGCCCATAGCCCAGCCAAACACCGCCGGTCAATCGCCGCCCGGGCCGCTGGCGCGCGGCGCTATCATCAACACTGGAGCGTTGATGACCCACCCCCACCACGAGGAGCACTCCGGCCACGAGGAGCACCACGACCATGACCACGAGGGCCACGATCATGGCGCCCTCGGTCACCACCACCATCAACACCACGCGGTGACGGGCACGGCCTTCGGGGTCGGCGTGGGGCTCAACCTGACCTTCGTGGCGGTCGAGGCGGTGTTCGGGGTGCTCTCGCACTCGATGGCCCTGGTCGCCGACGCGGCGCACAACCTCGGCGACGTGCTGGGGCTGCTGCTGGCCTGGGGCGCCATGCTGCTCGCGCGCCGCCCTCCGTCGGTCCGCCGCACCTACGGCCTGCGCCGGGGGACCATCCTCGCGGCGGTGGCCAACGCGGTCACGCTGCTCGTCGCGGTGGGCGTGGTCTGCCGCGAGGCGGTGCTGCGCCTCGGCGACCCGCAGCCGGTGCCGAGCGGGACGGTGATCGCCGTCGCGGCCGCCGGGGTGGCGGTCAACGGGGTGTCGGCGATGATGTTCCATCGCTCTCAGAAGTCGGACGTCAACGCGCGCGGGGCCTTCCTTCACCTGGCGAGCGACGCGCTGGTCTCGCTGGCCGTGGTGATCGCGGGGGTGGTGATGTGGCGCACCCACTGGTGGTGGCTCGACCCGGCGATGAGCATCGTCGTCTCGCTGGTCATCGTCGTCAGCACCTGGTCGCTGTTGAGGGAGGCCCTCGACCTGAGCCTCGACGCGGTGCCGAGGCACATCGAGCTCGACGCCGTGCGCGAGTACCTCCTCGGGCTCCCCGGCGTGTGCGGCGTGCACGACCTCCACGTCTGGGCGCTCAGCACCACGGACGTCGCGATGACCGCCCACCTCGTGATGCCCGCGGGCGCCGTGACGCGCTCGTTTCAGGGCAGCGTGGCGGAGGCGATGCGCTCCCGCTTCGGCATCGGGCACACCACGGTGCAGGTCGAGGAGCCGCTCGGGGACGACGACTCCGGCGCGCCGGGCTGCGAGCACGCGAGCGCCTGCGAGATCACGCCGCGGTAGACGCGGCGGCCGCGTTGGCTGAACCTCCGCCCGGCCCTCCATGAAGTCCCTTCGCGCCCTCGGTCCCGCCCTCGCGCTGCTCCTGCTCGGGCGGTGCTCCTCTCCGACGCCGGTCTCCGACGCCTCCGTCGACCTCGGCGCCGACCTCGGCGACACCGCGACGCCCGCGGTGATGGACGCCTCGGACGACCGCTTCGACAGCGGCGTCGCGGCGCTTCGCGAGGGGGAGATCCCTCGCACCTTCCGCGACGAGACCCTCCCGGAGTTTCGCGTCGACCTCGGCGCCGCCGACCTCGCCTCGCTGCTCGTCGAGGGCAGCACCGCGCGCGTCCCCATGACCCTGCGCTACCTCGGCGGAGCCTACCGGGGGACCATCCGACAGCGCCTGGGCAACAACTCGCGCTGCGGGGCGCTGCGGCAGTTTCGCATCGACTTCCCCGCTCCGATCACCTTCCCGGACGGCTACCGCACCGACCGCTTCGAGACCGACCGCGGCCGCTGCTACGTGCTCCACGAGTGGCTCTCCGTCAGCGTGATGCGCCGGGTGGCCGAGATGCACCCCGAGCTGCGGCTGCCCTTCAAGTACACCAACGTCGTCGCGATCTACTTCAACGACGCGCTCTATCACGTCGAGACGCTCACCGAGGACGTGGGCCGCGACCTCGGCCAGCGCATCGAGGGCACCCGCAACGTCAGCTTCTATGAGAACGGCTGCTACCTCGCGGAGACGACGGGCTTCATCGGCGAGTTCTGCCGCACCTTCGACCGCGCGCGCCTCTCGTCGATGCTCGACATCCCGGTCTACCTCCAGTGGTCGGCGACGGTGATGGCCCTCGCGCCCGGGGACAACTACCCCGACCGCCCTTACAACTGGGTGCTGATGCGCAACGACGACACCGGCGTGGCGCGCCCGCTCGGCGACGACTGGGACGAGGTCCCGGCGCTGGAGCCCGACGCGCAGGCCGACCCCTTCGCGCCGGCGCACCCTTCCGGCGACCTCCAGCGGCACTTCACCTCGCTGCTGGCCGAGCCCGACCTCCGCGAGCGCTACGTGGCCGCCCTCGGCGACGCGCGCCGCGCGATGGACCCGGTGATCACGCTCCCGCTGCTGGCGATGAAATACGCCCAGGTGAGAGAGCTGCTGGGGCGCGTGCCGGGCATTCCCCTGACGCTGGAGCAATACGACAACCTGTATGACGTCCACGGCGAGGTGCCGCGCTTCCTCAGGGAGCGCTACGACTTCCTCGGCGGCGCCACGGGCGTCGGCGACGCGGGCGTCAACCGCTGAAGGCGTAGCCGAGCAACTGCTCCATCACCTGCCCCTCGCAGCCGGCGTCGGGGGAGATGAAGTGGTCGGTTCCTTCGCCCACGCGGCAGCGGTAGAGCGGCGCTCTGCCGGGCCCGGCGCTGGTCTCGATGTACCCCACCGGACCGAGCGGCCGCAGCCCCTCGCAGCCCGCCTCGCGGGTGAGCAGGTCGTGCTGCCCCACGCGGCACTCGTAGAGCATCACGGCGCCCGGGTGGGCCTCCCGCCAGAGACGCCAGCTCTGCTCGACGCGGAAGCCCGGCGGGGGATTGCGCGACGAGGCCCAGTGCCCTCGCGCCGCGGAGTAGCTGCGGCGCAGGCGGGTGTACGGGAGGTCCTCGAAGCCGCACGAGAGCATCGGTGGCGTGAGGTCGCTGCGGTTGGAGAGGGCCCACACCGACCACGCGGGCTTCGGGCTGCCGTCGGGGTTGCGCAGGCCGAGGCCGAGCCCGGAGGCGAGCTCCACCGGGTGGTCGGTCATGCGGTGATAGATGTAGCTCTCGACGCCGGGCGTCCCTAGGGCGTTGCGCAGCGACTCGCAGACGCCGGTGGCCTGCGCCGAGGGGGATGAGTTGGGGGCGACGGAGTTCACTCCGCTCTCGGTGAGCTGGATCTCCCAGGCGCTCGGGGTGGAGGGGAAGTTCTGCCGAAGCCAGCCGGGCAGCACCCCGAGGGAGCCGTAGGTCACCTGCGGATCGTCGTCGGCGGAGAACTCCGCTCGAAGGAGGTTCGGCGGATAGGGGTGATAGGCCACCCGCCAGGCGCGCGATCCGACGCGGGCGGCGAAGCCGCGGAGGAAGGTCTCCCCGGAGAGCAGCGGGCTCGCGGCGGAGGGGCGATCGAAGGTGGTCCCGAAGTGGTGCTCCAGGGAGATGAGCACCTTGGCGGAGGGCTGCTCGGCGACGATGGCGTCGTAGGCGGCGTTGTAGAGCGCGGCGTAGGTGCTGATCCACCGGGTGGTGTCGCAGGGGCCCGCGCTCCCGCCGCAGCCCACGTCGAACCAGTCGTTGGAGTTCACCTCGTTCTGGATGACGAAGTCCGCGATGCGCCCGTTGCCCCGGCGGCCGTCGTAGCGGGCCGCGATGAAGCGTGCGAAGCGGGCGTAGTCGACCGGGTCGTCGGGCGCGCAGAAGCCCTCGAAGCCCGGCGCCGCGGGGGTGCAGTTGCGGGTGGTGCGGGCCCACGAGGGGGTGCCGTAGACCACCGCGGTGACGACAAGGCCGCGGCGGGTCCACTCGCGGATGGCGTTGTCGACGTTGGGCTCGACGGTGAAGCAGTGGCCCTCGAAGGCGTGGGCCCCGGAGGCGCAGGGCGGGGCCGAGCGGGATCCCTCCCACTGGTACCAGACGAGGTTCATGGCGACGCCGCCGACGTTGTTGCCGGAGACCTCGTCGTAGGAGGGCCAGAAGTCGGGTTGGAGACCCTTGATGCGATAGAGGCTGCGCGTGGGATAGGGGAGCGGCGGAGGCAGCACGTCGACCGAAGGCGGGACATCGCGCACCGGAGGGACATCGACGGCGGGAGGGCGATCGATCGGGGGAGGGACATCGATGGCGGCCGGGCGGTCGATGGCTGGAGGGACGTCGATGGCGGTGGGGACATCGCGCACCGGAGGGACGTCGATGGCGGCGGGGACATCGCGCACCGAAGGGACGTCGATGGCGGCGGGGACATCGACGGTTGGAGGGACATCGACGGGAGCGCCCATGTCCTCGGCGGGTGAGGCGTCCTTCCCGGTCACCGAGGCGTCGAGCTCGGGCTTGTTGGGGACGCCCTCGGTGGAGGCGCAGCCGAGGATCAGCGCGGCGAAGGCGGCGGGGAGGCGCGCCCCGCTCACAGCAGCGTGCCTCGGAGCAGCACCTGGGCGACGTTGAAGTAGATGATGACCCCGGCGACGTCGACCAGCGTGGCGACGAAGGGCGCCGAGGCGGTCGCCGGATCGAAGCCGAAGCGCTTCACGATGAAGGGCAGCATCGAGCCCGCGATGGTGCCCCAGCTCACGACGCCGATGAGGCTGAAGGCCACGGTCATGCCGATGCGCACGTAGGCCGGGCCGTAGGAGCGGACGAACGAGTGCCAGACCAGCACCCGGACGAAGCCGATGGTCGCGAGGATGGCGCCGAGCGTGAGGCCCGCGGCGATCTCCCGCCGGACGATGAGCCACCAGTCGCGGCCGGTGATCTCGCCGAGCGCCATCGCGCGGATGATGAGCGTGGTGGCCTGCGAGCCGGAGTTGCCGCCGCTGGAGATGATCAGCGGGATGAAGAGCGTGAGCACCAGCGCGCGGGCGATCTCGTGCTCGTAGTGGGCCATCGCGCTCGCGGTGAGCATCTCGCCGACGAAGAGCGCCGCCAGCCAGCCGCCGCGCTTCCGCACCATCGCGCCGAAGCTGGTCTCCATGTACGGCGTGTCGAGCGCCTCCATGCCTCCGAGCTTCTGGATGTCCTCGGTGGCCTCGTGCTGCACCACGTCGACGATGTCGTCGACGGTCACGATGCCCTTCATGCGCCCGTCGGCGTCGACCACCGGCAGCGCGTTGAGGTCGTGCTCCGCGATCACCCTGGCGACGGCCTCCTGGTCCATGGTGTCGGGCACCGAGATGACCGCGGTGTGCATCACCTCCGCGAGCGGCTTGCCGCCCGGCGCCGTGAACAGGTCGCGGAAGGTCACCACGCCCCGGATGCGCTGCTCCTGGTCGAGCACGTACGCGTAGTAGATCGTCTCGAGCTGCTCCCGCGCCTGTCGCCGCAGGTACCGGATCGCCTCGTCGACGGTCATCTCCGGCCGCAGCCGGGCGAAGCGCGGGCTCATCAGCCCGCCCGCGGCGTCCTCCGCGTAGGCCATCAGCGCGGCCACCTCGCGGCGCGACACGTCGTCGAGCTGCCCCAGGAAGGCCGCTCGCTCGTCCTCCGGAAGCTCCTGCACCAGGTCGGCCGCGTCGTCGGGGGCGAGCAGCCGGAGCCAGAGCCTGCGCTCCCCGCTGCGCATCGACCGGAGCATGGCGGCCTGCTCGTGGGTCGAGAGCCCGAGGAAGAACTCGTCGGCCTCGGAGCGGTCGAGGTGCTGGAAGCCCTCCAGGCGCTCGATGGAGGAGAGCACGGCCCAGGCGTCGCGAAGCTCGTCGCCGGTGAGTCTGGCGTCACTCATGTCGGCACCTCGGCGAAGCGGCTGGTAAAGGGTCTCTCGCGCGGTCGCCGTGGCCTATGACCGGGAACGCAAAGCCCTGTCAAGGAAGACCTTGCGCGCCCACCGCTTGGCGCGTGCAACGGCCCGCGGCGTGGGCTTATCCTGGCGCCCTCGATGACCGCCCAGAAGAGGATCGATCCGCAGGCCGCCCGGGTGCTTGGTCAGGTCGCCGCGCAGGCGCTCTCGGGCATCCTGGGCGACCCCGGCGAGTGGTCGTCCGCGAAGGACGCCGTGCGCTCCACCGTGACGCGCGACCCAATGGACGCCGCGCTCGCCACCCTCACCGGCGCCACCATGCTGTTCTACCTCGCCGAGCGGGGAGTGAACCCCAAGGTGAAGTCCCTCGCCGACGCCCTGGTGTTCATCTCCACCTGCCTCTCCGTGGGCTACTCCGACATCTTCGCGCGCACCACCGCGGGCAAGGCCATCGCCTCGACGGTGATGACCATCGGGCCCTCGATCACCGCGCAGCTCTTCGCCCCGAAGCCGCGCCCGGAGCCTGGCCCCGCCGACCCCGGGCTCAAGGAGATCGCCGACCTGCAGCGGCAGATCCTGGCGCGCCTCGACCTGCTCGTGGCCGCGGCGCAGAAGCCCTCGGCGACCTGAGCCCTCGAGGTCCCCCAGGGTGCTCCTCCGAGGACGACGTTCTCCCGATCAGACCGAGGTGCGCCGCGACCTGTCGCTGGTGATCCGCCGCGCCGTGGTGGGAGGCTCCTTCGCCGCCGCCTCCGGCGCGCTCGCCATCGGGGTGGGCGGTTGGGCGTGGGCCCTCGCCGGGGTCCTCGCCATCCCCGCGGCCTTCACCCTCTCGTCCATCCGCACGCCCTTCGTGGCCCCGTGCCCCGGCTGCGGATCGCTCCTCGGCGCCTCCCTGGTGCAACTCCCCGACGAGCCCGTGATGGGCCCTCGGGTGCACGACCTCCGCTGCGGCGCGTGCGGCATCTACGTCGACGCCTCCTCCGGCGTGGTGCGCGAGGTGCCCTTCCGCCGCGCGCTGGAGTCCCCGGGCTACGAGTGCACCCTCTCCGCCGAGCACCTCGACGCGCTCTCGTGGGGCGACGCGTGCGTGCGCTGCGGTCACCCCGCCACCCGCGCGCTGCGGCTCTCTTCGCGCGAGGCAGGCGTGATCTCCGGCATCGAGGCCACCCTCGACGCCGCCGTCGACGGCCGCTCGCCGGGCTACTGCGAGGCGCACGGCGAGGGCGACGACCCGCTCTCCCGGGCGCTGGTGGTGGCCCGCACCCCGGGAAGGGTGACGGTGCAGTTCTCGCTCTACGCGGCGTACCGGGCGCTGCTTGACGCCAGCCGCGACCTGCTGGACGTGTCGGTGCGCAGCGGGGCGATGCATGACCCGACGGAAGTCGGGGATTGATCGGGCCGCCGGAGCGCGCTGATACTGCCCCGGCACACCGCGGGGGCAGAAGCGACCCGGCGCCGGGCTCTGGAAGGATGTCGATGATGCGAAGTGGCAGTGCGGGTCTCCGCGGCGCGATGCTGGTGCTCACCCTGGCGGCGTGCTCGGACACGACCCGGAGCACCGAGGACGGCGGTAGGGTCGACGCGCGGGTGCGCCCGATGCAAGACCCCCGGCAGTGGATCGAGTGCGTCCCCGGCCAGGAGCGCTGCTACCAGAACATCCACCAGCGCTGCGCGGCCTCCGGCGAGCTCACGCAGGTGATCGAGGACGAGTGCCTCCCTCGCGGCCTGGTCTGCGACGACCGGCTCTGGTGCGTGGCGTGCCGCCCGGGGGAGCTGCGCTGCACCGAGAACTCCCTCGGGGTCGAGCAGTGCCGCGCGGACGGATCTGGCTACGACCCTTTGCGGGACTGCAACACCACCCGGGGCGAGGCGTGCCGCCGGGGGCAGTGCGTGGTGCTCTGCACCGACGACTCGGTGCTGCACACCAACATCGGCTGCGAGTACTACGGCGTCGACCTCGACAACATCGTGGAGACGGGCGGGCGCTCGGCCGCGTCGCAGCAGTACGCCATCGTGGTGTCCAACCCCGACCCGGTGCTCACGGTGCGCATCGAGGTGTCGCGCAACACGGCGCCGCAAGGCATGCCGCCGGTCATCGAGCGCATCGAGACCCGGGTGATCCCGCCGCGCGACCTCGAGGTGCTCGAGCTGCCCGCGCGCGAGGTCGACTGCTCGTCGGTGGCGGGGCTCAACGACGGCACCGGCACCTGCCTCTCGTCGCGCGCCTACCGGGTCACGTCGAACTACCCGGTGATCGCGTACCAGTTCAACCCGCTCTCCAACGTCGGGGTGTTCTCCAACGACGCGTCGCTGCTGGTGCCCACCAACTCCCTCGGCGGCAACTACCGCTTCCTGGGCTATCCGCAGCAGTGGTCGCGCACGACCAACCCCGACACCAACGGCGGCGAGGAGATCCGGGCGTTCATGACCATCGTCGGGACGCGCGCCAACACCCGGGTTCGCGTGACGCCGACGGCGGACATCATCCCCGGCGGGCCCTTCCGCGAGCGCCACCCCGCGGGCACCCCCTTCGACGTGGTGCTCGGCCCCTTCGACGTGCTCAACCTGGAGACCGGGGCCTTCCTCGCGGACTTCACCGGCAGCCTCATCGCGCCCGACGGCCCGGTGGCGGTCTTCTCCGGAACCGAGTGCACCGACGTCCCGTTCTGGCGCACCACCGCCGAGCGGCAGCCCGCGTGCGACCACATCGAGGAGCAGCTCTTCCCGGCCAACACCGCGGGCCAGAACTACGTCGCCTCCCGCACGCCGACCCGCACCCGCGCGGTCAACCTCGCCGGGGCCTCGGTGGCGGAGGTCAACGAGCCCGAGTGGTTCCGGGTGCTCAACGTCTCGTCGCGCATCGTGCACGTGGTCACCACGCTGCCCGAGGACATCAGCATGCCCGCCGGGCCGAAGGTGGAGTTCGACCTCGAGGAGGGCGGCTACCAGGACATCCGAGCGCTCGCCGACTTCCAGATCCGCTCCGACGCGCCCGTCTCCGTGGCGCAGCTCCAGGGATCGCAGTCGACCACGGGCATCCCCTTCACCCTGCCCGGCGGCGACCCCGCGCTCATCATCGTCCCGCCGGTCGAGCAGTGGCGCACGGAGTACGTCTTCCTCACGCCCAACAAGTACAGCTTCGACTTCGTGCAGATCGTGGCGCGCCCCGACGTGCGGGTCTTCCTCGACGAGACCGACGTGAGCGACTTCTCCGACTGCACCCGCAGCCGCTCCGACGGCTGCGTCGAGACGCGCACCAACCAGTGTCCGCCGCCCGTCTACGTGACCTACCGCTGCCAGCTCTCGTTTCCGCGCATCGACAACACCCGCATGCCCCCGGAGATCACCGCCGGGCGCCAGGGGGATGGCGTCCACGTGGTGCGCTCGGTCACCCCCTCCGACCGCCCCGCCGAGGGCGTGATGGTCCTCGTCTCGGGCTTCGATCGCTTCGTCTCCTACGCCTACGCCGGCGGAACCAACCTCGTCCCTGTGCGCTGACCCGGCGCCTCTCCCCCTTTCGCACACGATTGCGCCCCCAGGCCCACCGCCCGATACTGGCTCGGTGGACCCCATCGCCCATCGCTCGCGTTCGCTCGTCCTGATCGCGACCGCGCTCCTCGCGGGCTGCTCCGACGACCCCTTCAGCGCCCCCGCGCCGGACGGCAGCGCCGACGCGGGCGTGGACGTCCCCCGCATCATCCGGGCCGACGTGCCCTCGACGCCTCGCGACGTGCCGACCGTCGACGTGCCGCGCAACACCAACCCCGTGGTGGTCGGCGTCGTGCCCGACCACGGCCCCTTCACCGGCGGCAACAGCGTGGTGGTGCGCGGCTCCAACTTCACCCCGGAGTCCGTGGTCACCTTCGGCGGAGCGCTGGTGCAGCCCCGCGACACGGTCGCCAACGACCAGGGCCGGCTCACCGTGCTCCCCCCGGCGGGGCGAGCGGGCGAGGTCGACGTCACCGTGGAGGTCGACGGCCGCACGGCCACGCTGCCTCGGGGCTATCGCTACGACGCCATCCAGGTCGAGCCCTCCGACGGCTCCCCCGCGGGCAACACCCTGCTCACGGTGCGCGGCCTCGGCACCCGCTTCACCGACGCCACCGCGGTCACCCTCGACGGCCTCCCCTGCACCGGGCTGCGCGTCGGCGGCCCCGAGCTGCTCACCTGCCTGACGCCCGCGCACCCGGAGGGCCGCGTCGACGTGACGGTGGTCACCGGCGACGAGCGCATCGCCGTCGCCGACGCCTTCACCTTCACCGACAGCGCGGAGTCGGCCCGCGGCGGCCTCGGCGGCGGACCCATCCTCGGCAACATCAACGTCACCGTGCTCGCGGGCAACACCGGCGACCCGATCCCCAACGCGCTGGTCTTCCTGGGCGAAGACCCGCAGGTGGCGCCGCCGCGCTCGACGCGCACCAACGACCGGGGCCGCGCCTCGGTGGGCTTCCCCGAGCTGCGGGGGCCGACCACGCTCACCATCAGCGCGCGGTGCTTCAGCAGCCAGACGGTGCAGGTCTTCGACGCGCGCAACGTGTCGGTCTACCTGTACGCGCACATGATCCCCGCGTGCGCCGACGAGGGCATGCCGCCGGAGTCGATCCCCGGGCGCGGGACGTACGGCACGCAGGTCTCGGGCGAGCTGGTGTGGGAGGGCCCCAACGAGTTCGCGCCCAACCCGTGGCGCAACATCCCCGAGCCGAGGGCGGGCGAGCGCCGCGTGGCCCGGGTGTTCGCCACCACCGCGGACATCCTCACCACCCCCAACCAGCCCTCCGCGGGCGGCCAGGTGGTGGAGGTCGTCAACCCCGGCTACGGCGGCCGGGGCTATCCCTTCTCCATCAGCACCCGCCCCGCGTCGCTGGCCATCTACGCCATCGCGGGCATCGAGAACAACCGCGACCCCTCGCGCTTCACCCCCTACGTGATGGGCGTCGCTCGCGGCGTGCTGGGCTCCCCCAGGGCGATGATCACCAACGTGGTGGTCCCGATGAACATCCCCCTCGACCACCAGACCGACGTGCGTCTGGCCAACCTCCCGCCGGCGGGCCGCGACGGGCCCAACCGACTGCGCGTCGAGGGCTTCATCGACCTCGGCGGCGAAGGGGTCATCGCCCGCTCGGACGTGACCGCCTACGGCCGCGACGTGAGCGACAACTACAACCTGGTCGCGCTGCCTCCCTTCAGCGGCGCGCTCGCCGACGCGCGGCTGATCGTGCGCGCCACCTACGGCGTCACCTCCGGCCGCCAGGCCGACGGAACCGAGTACCTCTCGCCCCCTTCGAGCACCGTGGTCATCGGCAGCATCACCACGCCCGACGACACCGTGCGCGTCGACAACTGGGTGGGCATCCCCGAGTTCGAGGCGCCCACCGAGGGCGGACGGCTGCCCCCCGATCGCACCGTGCGCTTCGCCCAGCGCGGCAACGACCCGGACATGTTCAACCTGTCGCTGAGCGGCGACGTGCTCTACTGGCAGACCTGGGCGCGCAACACCGAGCGGTCGTTCCGCTTCCCCGACCTGTCCGGGGTGATGGGGCTGCGAGACCTCCCCACCGGCGCGGCCTACTACATGTACCTGACCGGGTTTCGCGCGGCGGGCTTCGTGTTCAACGAGTTCCGCTACAACAACCTGTCGCAGCTCTACTGGTCCGCGTATGCCGCGCGCAACCTGACCTTCACCCGCTAGCGCTAAGCCTTCCTCTTCGGCGGCTCGTGCTCCGTCTCCGCCACCTGGAACTCCCCGCGTAGCCGCATCATCCGCTGCGCCTCGCTGGTCTCTCCGCGCATCTCCAGGGCCTTGGCGCGCGCCTCCACCAGCGGCGCGAGGAGCTGCTCGTCCATGCCCGGGTACGCGTCCCTCCGGTGCTTCACCCGGGTCACGTCGTTGCGCAGCACGGCCCACGCCGCTGCGCCCCGCTGGAGGATGCGCGCGGCCAGCGCCGGGTCGTGCCGCTGCCAGCTCCCGCCCAGGCCGTAGGTCGACTGCATCTTCTCCCATGCCTCGCGGATCTCGTCCGTCGGCGCGCTCCAGTGGACGCCCAGCACCACGAAGTGGTTGGCGGTCTCGATGCGCGAGAGCAGCCGGGTCATGACCTCCACGGGGTTCTCCGAGGCCGCCATCGAGGGCTGCGACCAGTGCAGGATGCCGTAGAGGTCGAGCAGCACCACCAGCCGGTGCATGGTGGTGCGGCCGATGTATCCCTCGGCGAGCATCTTCTCGAAGCTGCGCGTGCCGTCGATGACGTAGTCCACCGCGCGCTCCTCGGCCTCTGGCAGCCCGAGGCGGGCGAGGCGGCTGCGGCGGTCGTCGATGACCGAGGGGGCGAGGCGCAGCTTCGTCAGGTGCGCCTGGGTGAACACCGCGTCGTCGAAGCTACGCAGCCGGATGCGCAGCCCGGCGACCACGAAGGCCGTGAGGGGCGTGCGGCTCTTCTGCAGCTGCCAGGGGAGCTTCTCGAGCTTCCAGGTGAAGGTTCCGTCGGGCCAGTCGAAGGGGCGCAGGGCGCGGGTGCGCTCGGGGGCGGACAGGCAGATGCCGCCGCGCTCGATGTGCAGCACCACCTCCTCGGTGCGGTGGCGCAGCGTGAGGGTGCCGGTGTGCGCCCGAAGGAAGACGAACTGGTCGAGGAGGGTGGCCAGGTTGGGGCGGGCGAGGTCCTCGGGCTCCACGGGGTGGAGAAGCTGGAGCGCGCGGATGGAGTCGAGCGTGGGCAGCCCCACGAAGGAGCCCGAGGACGGGATCTCGGCGATGCGCCCGGAGGGGGGCGCGAAGGAGGGATGGTCGCTGATGCGGCTGCCCTCGATCCGGGGGTGGCTGCCCGACGAGCGGCCGACCGGGGCGGTCGGCGGAGGCTGCGTGGTGTAGCGCTCGGAGGGCTGCGGACGCTCGACGATGGTCTCCGACAGCACGACGCGCTCGGGCGGCGGCGCCGTCGGGCGGTACGTCTCCACGATCGGGGCCACCTCGGTCAGCAGCACCGGGACCTCGATCGGCTCGACGACCGGCTGCGGGGGCGGAACGCGCGTAGGGCGGCGGCGGGGAGAGCCGCGGAGGGCGGCGAGCGGGGGCTCGTCGAGGTCGTCCAGGATGTTCCACGGAGGGACCATGCCGGTGAGGCCGACGGCGACGTGGGCCGCGCCCAGGGCGATGGTGCCTGCGGGAGCGACCTGCGCGGGGATGTTTCACACGCCGCCGAGGGCGCTGGCCAGCGCAGGGGCGGCGCAGCGCCTTCCGTTGCAGATGAACCGTCGTACCTCGGAGGCAGCCACCCCGGCCTGGCGGGCGGTGTAGTGCGCCACCTCGTTGATGAGCTGCACCAGCGAGTCGAAGCGCACGTTGGAGCCGTCGAGGCCCACCACGGACTGGCGCGCTCGCACCCGGATCGTCCCGGCGGAGATGTCCACGAGGGCGATCTCCAGCTGGTGGGCGCCGACGTGGGCGACGGCGCAGAGCCCGGACAGGGTCGGGTCGCTGAGCGAGGCGGCGATCGCCAGCGCGGAGGTGTCGCGCACCAGACGCATGGTCTCGACGGTGGTGTCTTCCATCGCGAGGAGCAGGTCGCGACGGGCGCGGTCACCCCAGATCGCTGGCACCGCGACGCCGGCCAGGATGTGGTCGTCGCCCATGGCGTGCTGCAGCCCGACGAAGAGCTCGTGCGCCGCGGCCACGGCGGCGGCCTCGCGCCCCTCCACGCCGAGCGACCACTTCCAGCGCCCGCTGGTGCGCTGGATGACGCTGGCCATGTCGTGGACGGGGCGAAGGACGATCGTCTGGTCGGGACGCATCGCCGCAACGGAGATCCCGTCGGAGTGCAGCTGGAGGCCGATGAGATGGGGCATTGGAGACGGAACCTTCCCGGGAACCCCGAAGGCTCGACGCAGTAGGTCAGGACAATGGGGCCTGCGGCCGGATAGTCACAGGAACCGCGCGCTTCTTCTTGAAGGAGAGTTCAAGAGGCCGTGCGGCGCAAGGGCCGCACAATCCCAATTTGTGCGCGAAGGGGGGGGAGGGAGCCGCTCAGGTGGCGGGGGTGGCGGCGGGGGTCTCGATGGGGGCGAAGAGGTTGGCGGGCGCGGCGCGCTCGGCGGTCTTGCGGCGGTAGAGGTAGAGGGGCACGCAGACCGCGATCGAGACGATGGCGATGAACTGCGAGGTGGAGAGGCTGCCCACGGTGCCGCGCTCGGCGTCGTCGCGGATGACCTCGAGGAGCCCTCGGCCGATGCCGTAGACGATCCAGAAGGTGATGAAGATCTGGCCCTCCCACTGGCGGCGGCGCCACATGAAGAGGAGCGTCGCGAAGATGCAGAGGCCGAGCAGCGACTCGTAGAGCTGCGTCGGGTGCACGGGCACCGAGTGCTCGGTGGTGGGCGCGATGTGGCAGAGCCCGTCGGCGGTGTTGAAGAGGCCGTGGTAGGCGCGCTCGCAGACGTCGCGGGTCGCGCGGAACCCGAGGCGCACGTGCTGCTGCCAGGCGGGGGCGCCGTGCCCGTCGTGCCAGTGGGGGAAGGTGCCGAGGAACTTCAGCCACGCGGGCGCGCGGGCCGGGAGCGGCTCGCCGAAGTCGCAGCCGTACATGTAGCAGCCGAGGCGGGTGATCATGAGCCCGGAGCCGAGCGCGGGCACCGCGGCGTCGGCCCACTTCCAGAGCGAGAAGCCGTTGCGGTAGAGGTAGATCGCGCTGCCCAGCAGGCCGCCGAGGAAGCCGCCGTAGGCCACGAGCCCGCCGGAGCGGAGCTGGAGGATCTGCAGCGGCGAGGAGAACTCGTCGAGGTTGGTGAGGAAGTAGAGCACCCGCGCGCCGACGACGGCCATGAAGGCCGTGAAGACATAGCAGTCGGCCATCTTGTCGCGGGGGAGGCCCTGCCGGTCGGTGAGGCCGAGCACGACGTACCAGCCGACCACGAGCGAGAGGCCGAGCATCACGCCGTACGAGTAGATGGGCAGCGACTCCCAGACGCCCTTCCAGATGGGGCCGCGGGCGAAGCCCTTGATCACCTGGAGGGCCTTCTCGCCGTTGGAGCCGTGGAGGCCGAGCGGGGCGGCGTAGGCGAACACCCCGATGCCGATGGCGACGGAGAGCAGCGCGTTGGCGGGCGAGTCGGCGATGGGGCCCTTGTCGGCGGCCGCGTCCTTCGCGTCACCTTCCGCGGGCTTCTTCGCTGGAGCGGAGCCGCTGCGGTTGACGTTGACGACGATGGAGTAGAGCCCCCACAGGATGAGGGCGGGGACGATGAACTTGAACGCCCACCCTGGGACCGTGATCATGACCGGATGCATGGGGCAGCGGTGTAGAAGGGCCTCCGCGTGGGGTCAAGCACCGGCGCCCGAACGCGCCGCGCCCGATCAGAACGAGCGGACGAAGGAGAGCAGCGCGGGGTTGGTCCACTCGAGCGTGCGGTCGAAGCGGGCGCGAATCACGCCGCGGGGGTCGATGATCCACGTCTCGGGGAAGAGCTTGGTGCCGTAGCGCCGCTCGACCACGCTGCGGTCGGGGTCGAAGAGGATCGGCGCGCGCATCGACGGCGGAATGAGCGGGGCGATGCTCTCCCAGTCGGGGTCGACGGTGACCAGCACCAGCGCGAGCTCGGGGGAGCCCTGCACCAGCTCGTCGAAGGCGGGAAGCGACTCCGCCAGCTCCTCGATGCAGGGGGGGCACTCCTTCGACCAGAAGTGCAGCACCACCGTGCGGCCGCGCAGGGAGCTCAGGCGCACGGAGCGCCCCGCGCGGTCGCGGAGGTTGAAGTCCGGCGCGATGCGATCGTCGCCGACGTAGTCCGGGCGGAGCGCGGTGATGAGGGCCGTGGAGCGTCGGTGCTCGCCGTCGAGGGCCGCGGCGCCGAAGCCCACTCCGGCCGCGAGGGCCGCGACGACAAAGAGACCAGTGGCGACCAGGATGTTGGGGTTGCGGGGAGCGGTCATGGTTCCTGCGTTTCGTCCCGGCGGAGGCGCGCGAGGAGGGCGTCCGCGGTGAGTCGATACTTGAACGCCGTGCGACCGTCGACGGCGATGACCGGCACGTCGTTGGTGTAGCGGGCCCGCAGCGCAGGCTCCTGGTCGATGTCCACCACGGCCAGCTCGAAGGGATGGTCGGCCCGCACGGCGTCGAGCACCGCCTTCGCGTCATCGCAGAGGTGGCAGCCGAGCCGGGTGTAGAGCGTGACCGTGGGAATCAATGGCTATGCTCGCGGAGGCGGTAGCACCGTGCCGCGAGCGGGGTCAACCGCGTGCACCCGATGCCCCGGTGGATTCGTGGCGGTGTTTCACCCCGTCAGGTGCGTCCGGTCACCGGCCGGAGGGGTGGGGCCGGTGGGACCAGCGTCTCGCCCCGCTCAAGCGGCGCGATGCGTACGGTCTTCGTGCCCAGCACGAAGGTCATCAGCCCCCGGTCGTCGGTGTCGACGTGCTCCAGGAACTTGAACGACGGCTGCCGGTCGAAGCGCGCGAGCAGCTTCCCCTCGCGGACGTGGGCGTACACCACCCCGTCGGGGTCGACCTGCACGGTGCTCAGGTCGAGGGCCTCGGTGCTGTCGTCCGAGAGCTCCACCTCGACGCGCATCGAGGGGTCGGTTTCCAGCCGCACCGAGCGCACCACCAGCGGCGTGTGATCGACGGTGACGAAGCACCAGTCGAGCGCGTTGCGCATCACGTAGCGGCCGTTGTCGTCGAGGTCGATCCAGCTCGCGAGCGCGCGCTCGAGGCCGGGGTGCAGCACCCGCTCGCCCTCGTGCCAGATGTGCCCGTCTCGGTCGACGCGGATTCTGCTCTCCCGGCTCAGCTTGAACGGCACGGCGTCTTCGCTCATGGGCTCTCCCTTCCTCGATCGGTCACGACTTCGAAGATCTCCTCGTCGCGAAGCCCCATCACCGTACGCCCCGCCGCCCCGAGGCCCGGCATCGGGACGTCGCGAAACCTCGCCAGGAACCCATCGGTCAGCCGTAGCACCAGCGTCCGCCCGCTGCGACGGTCGCGCACCTGCGTGCGGGTCGCCCCGTCGGCGGCGTCCACCCGTCGGAGGTTGAGCCGCCCCACGCTGGCCCCGGTCGACGCCGCGACGCCGTCGGCGATGCAGCTGTACTGAACCTCCGCGGGCGAGGTGTGCTCGACCTCCACGTCGAAGCTCCCCCGCTGGAGCGAGAACTCCGAGAGCGCACGCTCTCCCATGCGGTAGCCCGCCACCGCGAAGGGCCCGGTGCCGCCGTGGATCGCCGCCACCCGGGCGAGGGCCACCTCCTCGGCGCTGCGCCCCGGCGCCGCCGTGGCCGCCGGTGCCGCGCACCCCGCCAGCAGCGCGCACGCCGCCATCGCGAAACTTCTCAGAGAGCCCATGTCTTCAGCGCCTCCATCGCCCGATCGATCTCCTCGTCCGTCGTGTACGGCGCCGGGCCCAGCCGCACGAGCTCTCCCCGCGAGTCGACGTGTATCCCCTGCGCCGCGAGGGCGGCGGTGGCGGCGCCCGCGTCGCGCACCCGGAGCGACACGAAGCCCCCGCGCCGATCGTCGCCCCGCGGCGTCGCGACGTCGAGACCCAGCGCGTCGGCCCGGGTGATGATTCGCCCGGTCTGCCGCAGCGAGAGCTCGCGCAGCGCGGCGGGGTGAAGCGCTTGGGCGGTGAAGAAGCGTGCGACGGCCCGGGCGCGGTAGTGGCTCACCGGGTCGTAGGTGGCTCCGGCGAAGCGGTCGGCGCCGTCGCTGCCGTAGAGCACGGGCGCGTCGGTGCGGCGGTCGGCGAGGTGGGCGAAGTCCGCGAACCATCCGGTCACCACGGGGCGCAGGTCGCACCCGGCGGGCACGCCGAGGAAGCACACGCCTTCGCCCCACTGGGCGTACTTGTACCCGCCGCCGAGCACGAACACGTCGTCGCCGATCGCCGCCCTGTCGAAGGGGACGGCGACGAAGTGGTGGTAGGCGTCGATGAGCAGCGGCACCGAGCTCTCGCGGCAGCGGGCGGCAAGCTCGCCGAGGCCGGGTACCAGGCTCGAGGTCTCGAAGAGCACCGAGGAGCAGAGCACGGCGGCGGTGTCGGCGGTCACCGCGGCGGCGAGGCGCTCGGCGAGGGTGTCGACCGGCGAGGGGTCGACGAGGGTCACGCGCACGCCCTCCTCCGCGAGCCTCCGTAGCTGACGGTGCAGCGTGTGAAACTCCCCGGCGGTGCTCACCAGGTGCCGCCGCTTCGTCAGCGGCAGCGCGCTGAGGAAGCGGGTCACCAGGGCGTGGGTGTTGGCGTCGAGGGCGTAGTCCCTGGCGCGCCCTCCCAGCGCGGAGGCGAGGGCGGCGCGCACCTCGTCGGCGACGGCGAACGCGGCGCCCCATTTGTCGTCGACGTGGAGGGCGGCGTCGTCGAAGCACTCCAGCAGCGCGGAGCGTGCGACGTCGGGCCAGGCCTGATGCGAGTGCCCCGTGAGGAGCACCCGATCGGGTCGGAGGAAGGCGGTGTAGTGGGAGCGGAGGGTTGCGCTGTCGATCATCGAAGCGCGGGGGAGGGTATCACCGACCGCGCGGGGCCTGGGCCTGGGCCTGGGGGCCCTGCTGCGGACCCTGTCCCGGAGGGGCGGGGTTGAGGTTGACGAAGCGGCCCACCGGGGCGGCCGTGAGGGAGACGTCCCAGGAGAGGTCGAAGGGCGGCTTCACGTCGGCGGGGAGGCCGTCCATGGCGGCGCCCATGTCGAGCACCTGCTCCAGCCGGTCGTCGTCGAAGCCCGGCTCGTGGAGGCAGATCACGTTGGGCGTGGTCACCACGGCGGAGACCTCGTCGCCGCGCAGCGGCTTGCCGCAGGCGCCGTGCAGGGCGCTGATGAGGTGGTCGTTGATCACCACGCTCGCCACCAGCGGACCGAAGGCCAGCAGCGCGCGCTTCTGGTTCTTGTCCTCGTGCATGGAGACGTCGACGGCGAAGATGCTGTTGGGGAGCTCCTCGGCGAGGCGGCGGTCGAAGATGTCGCCCTTGAGCCCGGCGCCCTCGAGCTCCTCCTGCGTGGGGATGCGCACGTGGCGGTCGTCGGAGATGACCGCGACGAGGAGCGCGTCGTTCCACTGCTCGATGATCTTCGGGGTCTTGCCCTGCGTGGCCTGCTTGAACTGCTCGACCACGCGGGCCGGGAAGATGCGGGCGCAGACCCATGCCTTGTCGCCGCAGGGGCACCACCGGGTGGGGTCGAGGTTCTTCGGCAGCTCGTCGCACGCGAAGCGGATCTCGCGCTTGAAGTCCTTGCTCCCCGGCGGCATCCGGAAGGGCATGTCCATGAGGTTGAGCGCGCGCCCGAGGGTGCCGTCGGCCCGCTTCGGGATGAGCTGCGTGCCCTGGGCCTGGAAGGTGATCTCCGGCCGCTCGGCGCGCACCGCGTCGGCGAAGCGCTTCACCTCGGTGATGCGCGCCATCGTCTCGCCCACCGCCGCCGCCGTCGTCTCCCCGAGGAACCACCCCAGGTGCGCCGCGCCCAGCGCCACGATCGGCACCTCCATCGGCCAGAGGAGCTCGCCCGCGGTGGCCACCAGCACCATGCCGTCGTTCTGCTCCTGCCACCCGAGGCCCACGCGCTCCATCTGCCCCTGGAGCAGCTTGCGCGTCGCCGACTGGTCCATCACCACGCCCGCCCGGAGGTCACCCTTCTGGATCGCCTCGGAGTGCTCGTAGGCCCACTGCGGGAAGGCCGGGCCCTGCGGCATCGGGGCCATCTGCGGCAGCATCGCCAGCGGGAAGGCAGCCTTCTGCTTGTCCTCGCCCACGAGGTCCTTCACGCGCTGCTCGAGGCCCGCGTCCTCCTTGGGGCCCGCCCAGATCCAGTACCCGGGCTCAACCTCCTTGATGACCTCCTCGCCCTTGGCGGCCGCGTCGAGCGCGATCTTCCAGGTCTTGGCGAGGGTGAGCGGCCGGCCGAAGGTCTTCTCGATGGTCTCGTCGTCGACGGTGTCCGACACCTCCGTCTCCGCCCCGTCGAGCGGCGCGCGCAAGAGCCGCGTGCGGATCACCACGCCGTCGGTGTACGGCACGCCGCCGTCGCCGCCGGAGAGGGCCTCGACCACCAGCTCGGAGCCCGATCCCGGCATGGCCTTGATGAAGCGCACGCCGCAGACGCGCCGCGGGGTCGCGCCCTCGACGCTGACCATCTCGCCGGTGCGGGGGTCGGGCTGCGGGGGCATGATCTTCGCGCCGCAGACGCAGAGGCCCTTCCAGTTGGGGGGCTGCCCGACGGTCTTCGAGGCCTCCGAGGGGTCTTCCGCCGCGGGGAGCGGAGGCGGGTTCTTGAACAGCTCCTCGACGAACTTCGTGAGCTCCTTCGCGCCGCGGTAGCGCGGCTGACCCTGCGGCCCGGCGTACGGCGGGTCGGGGAACCCGAGGATCGTCGCGCCCAGGTGCCCGCAGTTGGGGCAGGCGCCGACCACGTGCGCGGTGTCGATGGGGAGCGGCGCGCCGCGGGTGATCTGGGTGCGCTGCCCGCGGCTCTGGTCGAGCGCGCGGCGGATCGCAGAGGCGTCAACGGTCTCGGTCATCGATGAATCTCCATCCCTTGGCTGGATAAGTGGGCGGCGGAAGATAGACGCAATCCCAGGTCGAAACCATAGCCTCGCGCGCCCGCTGCCGCGTCGCCCGGCTCGCTCCGGCCCCCTCACCTCGACTACGATCCCGCGCATGAGAGCCGTCTGCCCGAAGTGCGCGAACCCCGTGGTGAGCACCGCCAGCCGCTGCGGCCGCTGCGGCGCGACCTTCAAGCCCTCGAAGGTCGACCGCAACCTCGACCGCGTCGTCGGCAACCTGCGCCTCGTGGAGAAGCTCGGCACCGGCGGCATGGGCTCGGTGTACCGCGCCGAGCACGTCGCGCTGGGCACCCCCTACGCCGTGAAGGTGCTGCACGCGCAGTTCTCCGACGACGACACGGTGGCCGAGCGCTTTCGCCGCGAGGCCGTGGCGTGCAGCCGACTGCGCCACGAGAACACCGTGTTCGTCACGGACTTCGGCGTGAACGACGAGATCGGCATCTACCTGGTGATGGAGTATCTGGAGGGCATCGCGCTCCACCACCTCCTGCGCCGCGACGGACCGATGCCGCTCGACCAGTTCGCCCGCGTGGCCTCGCAGGTGTGCGACGCGATGGACGCCGCGCACCGCCTCGGCATCGTGCACCGCGACCTCAAGCCCGAGAACGTGATGGTGCTCACCGGAGTCGGGCCGCGAAGGGCGGGTGAAGGTGCTCGACTTCGGCATCGCCCACCTCCGCGACAGCGGCGAGCAGGAGGGCGGCAGCATCACCCGGGCGGGCACCGTGGTCGGGACGCCCGCGTACATGAGCCCCGAGCAGATCGACCGGCGCTACGGCGAGGTCGCCCCGGTGGCGGACGTCTACTCGCTCGGGGTGATCTTCTACGAGTGCCTCGCGGGGCGCCGCCCCTTCCTTGGCGACTCCGACATCGTGCTCATCACGCAGCAGCTCACCATGGCCCCGGAGCCCATCGGGATGCACCGCCCCGAGCTGGTCGACTCGCGCCTCGGCGATCTCGTCGCGGCGATGCTCGAGAAGAGCCCCGCGCGCCGCCCGCAGAGCATGGCCGTCGTGCGCGCCATGCTCTCCGAGGCGATGAAGGAGCTCGAGTCCCTCGGCATCGTCGACGACGCGCGCATCACGGTGCTGCCCGTCTCCTTCGACGCGACCGACATCCCGCTGTCCCGGTCGGAGTTTCCGGTCGAGCCGACGCGCACCAACCCCGACCTGCTGCGCTCCAACCCATCGCTCCAGATCACGGGCATCGTGCAGCGCATCCGCGCCGAGGCGCCCGACTCCGCCGCCGCGACCCTGCTGGCCGCGCTGCCGAGCGCCGACGCGATGCGCAGCGAGGCCATCACCCTCGCGCTGTGGGGCGTGCTCCAGGACGAGCTGCTGAGCGCGCCGCCCGCCGACCCTCGCTTCGCGCAGAGCCTCTCGCACCTCACGCTGCTGCTCGACGCCGCGCTCGCCTCGCACTCGGGAGAGCGGCCGTCGCCCTCTCAGGAGAAGGTGTTCCGCGGGCTGAAGAACCTCTTCACGCTGGCGAGCTCCGACCGGCAGCGCGCCATCGCCGCGGGCATCGCGCCGCTCTTCGGTCGACCGCTCTTCCCCCTCGACGCGGTGCCGCGGAGCCTGGTGCCCGCGCGCCCCGACGGCTCGCTGGTCGACAAGCTCCGCCAGCCGGTGTCGGTCTCCGCGATGAAGGCCCTGCTGACCCACGAGATCTCCCTCTTCGGAAAGAAGAAGAAGCCCCAGTAGGCCGACGGCCACTGACCATCGATGCCTAAGCCCGGAGCACGCGACGCAGCGTCTCCAGCAGCGAGGCCGAGTCTCCGACCGGCGCTTCGCAGGTGGTCCCCCTGCACACGTAGGCCCTCGGAGCGCCCCCTTCGCCCGACGAGCGACCCATCACCAGCTCACGGTCGACCCCCATGACGACGGCGGACTCTTCGTCGGGAGCGCACACCAGCAGCCGATGCGGGAGGAAGACCGAGCGCGCCGCGGTGAGCAGCGCCCGGGTGTCGTCGCGCGCAGGATCACCCAGCACGATCACCTCGACGCTCCCTCGGGTGGCGCGATCGACCGCTCGGAGCACCGATCCCATGCCCATGGGGTTGTCCGTCGCGGAGGCGGCGTAGAGGGTGAGCGCGCGGTCGGCGGCGGCGCGGTAGCTCTCCTCGCCGGTGAGCTCGGCCACGCGAAGGAGCGCCTCGAGGCAGAGCCCCACGCCGCCCGGGTAGGCGTGGTCGAAGGCGTCGCGGGAGCGGTAGAGCACCACCTCGGCGTCGGCCGGGGTGAAGCAGAGGGCGCCGGTCTCGGCGTCGACGAAGCGGGCGAGCACTGCGTCGAGGAGCGTGCGGGCGAGGGCGAGCGCGTCGGGGTCGAAGGTCGCCTCGAAGACGTCGACGGCGGCGTTGGCGAGTGCGCCGTGGTCGTCGAGGAAGCCCGTGCCGTAGGCCTCGCGGTCTTTGATGGCGTGGGCGAGGGCGCCGTCGGCGAGCGCGCGGTCGCGCCAGGCATAGAGCCCGTCGCGGGCCACGGCGACGGCGTCGGGCTCGTCGAGCGTGGCGCCGAGGTGGGCGAGTGCGCCGAGGAGCAGGCCGTTCCAGGAGGCGAGGCACTTGTCGTCGCGCATCGGGTGGGGGCGGCGCTCCCGGGCGGCGAGCAGCTTCGGGCGCACCCGCTCGATCACGGCGGCGACCTCGGACGGCGGGCGACCGAGCGAGGCGGCGACCTGCTCCATCGGACGAGGGGTCCAGAGCACCGAGCGGCCGTGCTCGAAGTTGCCCTCACGGGTCACGTCGTAGGCCGCGCAGAACACCTCGGCGTCGGAGGGGCCCGCGATGGCCTCGATCTCCGCGGCGGTCCACACGAAGAACCGGCCCTCCTCGCCTTCACTGTCGGCGTCCTGCGCGGAGTAGAAGATCCCTTCGGGGGAGCGCATCTCTCGCAGCAGGTACTCGCGCGTGTCCTTCGCGATGGAGAGCAGCGCCTGGCGTTTCGGCTCGTCGCCCTCCTGCGCTCGCACCAGGCCCGCGGCGTCGACCGCGAGGCGGAGCAGCTGCGCGTTGTCGTAGAGCATCTTCTCGAAGTGGGGAACCTTCCACTCGCCGTCCGTCGAGTAGCGGGCGAAGCCTCCGCCGAGGTGGTCCCAGATGCCGCCCTCGCGCATGCGCTGGAGGGTGAGCAGCGTGGCGTCGGCGCAGCGCGCTCCGAGGCCGCCGACGTCGATCGCCGCGCCCACGAGCAGCAGGTCGTGGGTCATGGTGTTGGGAAACTTCGGCGCCCGGCCGAAGCCGCCGTACTGGGGGTCGACCCGGGGGAGCACCCGACCGAGCGCTCGCTCCAGCGCGTTGGGGGCGACGGCTCCGGCGGAGGGATCCTGGCGGCCGACGCGGGAGAGGGCGCCGGCGAGCTCGGCGGCCTGCGCGGCGACGTCGTCGCGGCGGGCGGTCCAGGCGTCGAGGATGGCGTCGAGCACGTCGCGAAACGACGGCATCCCGTAGCGGGCCTGGTTGGGGAAATACGTCCCCCCGTAGAACGGCCTCCGCTCTGGCGTGAGGAACATCGACAGCGGCCAGCCGCCGCCGCGCTGCGACACCACCTGGTGGGCGAGCTGATACACCTGATCGACGTCCGGTCGCTCCTCGCGGTCGACCTTGATGGACACGAAGCGCTCGTTGAGCAGCGCGGCGGTGGCCTCGTCCTCGAAGCTCTCGCGCTCCATCACATGGCACCAGTGGCAGGCGCTGTAGCCGATGGAGAGGAAGACCGGCTTGTCCTCCGCGAGCGCGCGCTCGAAGGCGGCGTCGCCCCAGGGCTCCCAGGCCACCGGGTTGTGCGCGTGCTGCAGCAGGTAGGGGGAGCGCTCGTGGATCAGTGCGTTGGGCTTGCGCGAGGTGTCCATCGGCGGCCGTTGTCAGGCCGTCGGCAGGAGAGCGCAAGCCGCTGCGTGGGCGACCGAGCTCAGCCGTTGGACCAGACCACCTCTTCGACCTCGAAGCCCGCTCGCTCTACCGACTGTCGCAGTGTGGCCTCGGTCACCAGGGCATCGTCGACGGTGAGCCTCGCCTCGCCGACCTCGACCTGCAGGTCGCTCACTCCCGGGACGCGCTCCAGCACGCGCTTCACCGACACCACGCAGCCGCCGCAGGACATGCCATCGATCACCATCGTCGCGCTTCGCATACCCGATGAGGTAGCGCCATCCCGGGTCGCAGACCAGAGGCGCGTCGCGCTACCCTCCGGGCGACGCCCATGAACGCCGACCCCCCGGTGATGCTCTTCGACGGTCACTGCAACCTCTGCAACCACGCGGTGGACTTCGTGCTCAGCCGCGAGGCCTCGACGGAGCTGCGCTTCGCGTCGCTGCAGTCCGAGGCCGGGCGCTCGCTGCTCGCGCGCCACGGGGTGACGCCCCCGGAGGGCGACCCCGACACGGTGCTGCTGGTGGAGGACGGCGTCGTGTGGTCGCACTCGGACGCGGCGCTGCGCGTGGCGAGGCGGCTGCGTATGCCGTGGAGGATGATCGGGTGGTTTGGCTGGGTGCCGAGGGTCGTGCGCGACGGGATCTATCGTTGGATCGCGCGCAACCGCTACCGCTGGTTCGGCAAGAGCGACACCTGCCGCATCGCGACCCCGGCGGAGAAGGCCCGCTTCCTGAGTGCGCCCGGAGGCTGACTCAGGTGGTGGGCTTGTTCTTGTTCCAGTTGTAGCCGATCTGTTGGGTGATGAGCGTCTGGGTGCCGGGGCCCACCATGCCGTCGACGGTGTAGCCGAAGGCCTTCTGGAGGTGCACCACGGCGCCGTAGGTCGCGTCGCCGAACTTGCCGTCCACGTTGAGCCCGTAGCCGAACTTGTTGAGGTTCTCCTGCAGGGTCCTCACCGCGGCGCCCTCGGAGCCCTTCTTCAGAACATCACTACCCGCCGTGCTTGCCATGGTCGTCACTCCCTTTGCCGAGAGCTCCATTGCCCTCGAGCGGCAGGTCTATCGGGAGCGCTCCAGCGAACGTCAACTCCCCTTCTTCAGGGGTTCTTCATCGACCCACCGGAGAATCGCCTCGGTGATCTCGTCGCGGTTGGTCTCGTTGAGGATCTCGTGCCTCGCGTCGGGCCACACCCGCACCGTCACGTTGCGCATGCCCGCGCGCTCATAGCCTTCGACGAGGGCGTGGAAGTCCTTGAGCCCCCGGTGCAGCGGGTCGCGCTCTCCCACGGTGAGGTAGAGCGGCAGGTCCTTCGGTAGCTGCGCGAGGTTGCTCGGGGCGCCGAGGGCGGGCATCGCGCCGAGCAGGTCGATCCAGAGCTGGGTGCTCGCCTCGAAGCCGCAGCGGTCGTCGGCGATGTACTTGTCCACCTCCGCCGGGTCGCGGGAGAGCCAGTCGAACTCCGTGCGGTTGGGGGCGAAGGCGCGGTTGTAGTCGCCGAAGCTCATGCGGGTGAGCAGGGCGGAGGGCTTCGTCGCGCCGACGCGGGCGCGCTCGACGCGGGCCACGAAGCGGCCGATGGGAGCCAGCGGGTTGCTCACGCCGCTCGCGCAGCCGGAGAGCACCGCGCCCGCGAGCTGGTCGCCCCGCTCGAAGAGCACCTGCTGCGTCAGAAACGATCCCATGCTGTGCCCGAAGAACACCCTGGGCACGCCCGGGTGCTGGCCGGTGATGTGGTCTCCGAGGCGGTAGAGGTCATCGAGCACCACGCGCCACCCCTGCTCGGCGCCGAAGTACCCGAGCGCGCCCTCCTTGGCGGTGCGCCCGTGACCCCGGTGGTCGTCGGCGTAGACCGCGAGCCCTCGCGCCACGCACGCCTCGGCGAAGCGCCGGTAGCGCCCGGCGTGCTCGGCGAGCCCGTGCGCGACCTGCACCACGCCGCGGGGCGTCGACTCGGGAAGCCATCCATAGACGAACACCTCGGTGCCGTCGCTCGCCTTCAGCGTAAACGTGCGCTCCAACATGACGCGGACAGTAACCCCAACTGCGCCGCGCGCCGAACGGCCGTTGCGGCCACAGCCCCTGGGCCTCTATGTCTGCGCGCCGTGAACGACCTCGCCCGCCTCCTCTTCGCCGCCGTCATGGGCGCCTCGGTGACCGCCGCCCTGCTCATCGTCCCCACCATCGCGCGCGGCGCGAAGGGCGCGGCCGTGCCCGCCATCACGGCCGCGGGGCTCCTCGCCTGGCTGTCGGTGGCGGTGGGCGTCTCGTCGGGCGCGCTTCACCACGTCGCCGTCGCCCCCGCGCTGGCGGTGGGGCTGAGCGCGCTCTGGCTGGGCGTCGGTCCGCTGCGGCGCGCGTGGGAGGGCGCCTCGATGGCGGGCCTCGTGGGCCTCCAGGCGCTGCGCTTCACAGGCGGGCTGAGGGTGCTCGCGGCGAGCGGCGACTGGCTGCCCGAGCGGTACGGAACGCTCTTCGGCGCGGCGGACGTCGCGCTGGCCGCGGCCGCGGTGGCGCTCTCCTGGGCCTGGTCGAAGGGCGCCCCGTGGGCTCGCCGGGCGACCCTGGCGTGGGCCGCGCTGGGCGGGGTCAGCACCCTCGCGGGCCTGGTGGTGCAGGCGCGGCTGGTGCGCCCGATGCCGGGCTTCGAGGGGCTGTGGACCGCCTTCCTGACGCCGGTGCTCTTCGCCCTGCTGATGGTGGCGGGCTACCGCGCGAGGGTCGCGCCTTCGGGGGAGTGAGCGTCAGCCGCGCTGCGCGGCGATCATGGCGACGAGCGCGTCGTGGTTGCGCTCGAGGTCGTCGTACTCCTTGATGGGGAGGAAGCGCGACGAGGCGCCCTCCCGGGTGACGTGCAGGTAGCGCGTCTCGAACCACCAGGTGAGCTCGCCGATGAGCCGCTCGAACTGGATCGCGTCGCGCCCCTCGACGGTCTTGCGCGCGGCGCACCAGGTCCACGGGTGCTGAGCCTCGATCGCGTCGAGGTCGATCCAGAGGGTGTTGGTGTTGAAGAGCGGAAACTCCCGGTCGGGGAAGCCCGCGGGCAGCCGGAACGTCTCCGCCAGCACCAGCCGCCCGTCGTGCAGCACGGGCAGTCCTCCGCGGTCGCCGCCCTGCTTCTCCACCAGCTCGACGGAGACCTGCGCGCCGCTGCGGCGGTGCATGGCATAGAGCGTGGGATCGATGGTCGCGCCGAGGTTGTCGACGTTGGAGACGAGCACCGTGCGCACGCCCGCGGCGCGCCACGTGGCGAGCGTCCCGGCGGCGGCGAGGGCCTGCGGGAGGTCGCCGTGGCCCGTGGCGTAGGGCGAGGGGACCCCCTCGTCGGTGAGGAAGATCTCCCCCTCGGGGGTCAGCCGCAGCGACACGAACTGCGGCGCCAGGGTGATCGTCCCGGCGCCGGGCGGGGGCTCGTCGACGAGCGCCGCGGCGATGAGGTCGTGCGTGGCGAAGCTGGTCATGAGCGCCGCGGGCACGCTGCCCGACCAGCGCGCCACGTCGGCGAGCTTCACGTCGAGGAAGCGCTCGCCCCCAGGGGTGCCGAGCGGCGCGAGGGCCTTGACCACCGAGCCGAAGCGGGTCGCCATGCCGCCCGCGAGCACCACCACCGCGAGCTCGCCCCGACGGATGGCCTCGGCGCCCTCGGCGGCGAGCTGTCGGGCCTCGTCGGTGTCGGCGTCGGGCGCGCTCACGGCGCAGTCGGCCGGCGGCGGGGTGATGTGCCCCTCGATGCGGTGCAGCGACTCCGGCGACCCGGCGGCCTCACGGAGCCGCCGCCTCAGGGACTCCAACGGGATGCGCTCCGCGTGGAAGCGGGTGAGGGTCTGCGCGAGGTCGTCCGGGAGGTCGGTGGCTTTCATGTCGCGGGAGCGCTGTCGGACTGCGGTGACCCGACGGCGGGCCGAAGGAATACGCTGATTCCGCGATTGTCGCTACGAAGTTGAGGCCCGGCGCCAGGGCGCTGCGATAGGCTACGGGGCATCGTCATGAAGACCTTCCCGGTCGGGCTCTTGGTGGAAGACCGTCCGTGCCTCGTGGTGGGCGGCGACCGCGAGGCCTTCGACAAGGCGCGTCGACTCCTCGCGGCCGGGGCGAGGGTGACCGTGATCTCTCCCGCGCTGAATCCCTCGCTGGAGGCCGTGATCAGGGCCTCGGACGACCGCGCCCGCTGGGAGGCGAGGGAGTTCGTCGAGGCCGACCTCGACCCTCGCCCCTTCCTGGTGATGTGCTCGGTGCGCGACGAGGCCCTCTGCACCCGGCTTCACGCCCGGTCCCTCTCCGACGGCTTCCTGCTCTGCACCATCGACCAGACGCGGTGGTGCTCCTTCACCAACCTCGCGGTGGCCGACGTGGGCGAGGTGGTGGTGGCGCTGGGCTCCGGAGGCAGCGCCCCGGGACTGCTGCGGAGGCTGAGGGACGACCTCGTCGCCGGGCTCGGCGGGTCGTTTCCCAGCTTCACCCGCTATGTGAGTGACGTGCGCGCCAAGGCCTCCCTCGAGGGTCGCCGCGACGCCGTGGCGGAGGCCATCTCGGGCCTTCGGCTCGAGATCACGGTGCACCTGCCGTCGCAGTGGAGGGAGCGCTGGAAGGCCCTCTCTCCGGCGGGCTACGAGTCCGGCGTCCACTCGCTCCCGCCGCTTCACGACGAGCACGACGGCGGCTGAGTCTCCGCGTTGCGACCCCCCCGGTCGGGTGGTACGGAACCCCATGCGGCCGCGTGAATACCTGATCCCCATCTATCTGTGGATCAGCGCGTCGTTGCTGCTGCACCTTCTCTTCGCCAGCGGCACCAAGGTCATCGCCGACCGGGTCGGGTCCGATCGACCGCGCCTGCTCGCCCAGCCCGGAGCGGGCGCTCCCAGCGTCTCGGAGATGGAGTTCGAGTACCCCCCGGAGCCTCCTCCGCCGCAGAGCCCCGCCGCGCCTCCTCTCCCGTCGCCCCAGCAGCAGCAACGGCAGGCGGCCCGTCGTGAGCGCACCCCGCCGCCGCCCACTGCCCCCGCGGCCCGTCCGCCCGAACCTCCGCCGACGCCTCCGGTGCCGGTGGTTGCGGCGCCGGTGGTTCCGCCTGCGGTGAGGCCGCCTGCGCTGCGGCGCTTCGTCGACCAGGTGAACCCCAACGAGGAGCCCGTCCCAGAAGACCCGCAGCACCTCGCGCAGAGCAACCGCAACGTGGCCGAGGAGACACAGGCCGCGCTCCGCAACCTCGAGCGCGACCAGTCGAACCCGCGCGCGGGGGGCGCTCCCAACCGCACCGATCCCAGGAACCCCGGCAACGCCGACCGCCAGGTGAGCGCCGACTCGGAGAACACCGAAGGTCGCTCCGACCGGGTGCCCGACCCCCGGCCTCGCACCGCCGCGGCGGCCGCGAACCGCCCCAACCCGGCCACCCCCCCGCAGGGCGATCGCGCTCCGGGGAGCGGCTCGGCTCCCACCACCGCCGGGGCCGTAGGGCGCGAAGGGGCCGCGGGCGATCCGGTGCCGGGTGGCGCAGGGTCCATCGAGGTGGCGAGCGGAGCGCAGGGCGCCAACGGGGCCAACGGCGGCGGTGCGACGAGCACGGCCACCGGCGGCTTCCAGGGGCTGCGGGGCATGGGGGCGCGCCGGGCGCTCGACTCCCTCACTCCGACCTGGAGCACCTACGCCTCGATCATCGGAGACGCGCGCATCGAGCGCGAGGCCGAGGAGGCGAGGCGCCGCCGCTCCGCCGCGAGGGGAAGCTTCACCGACGGCTGGCGCGACAACCGGGCCGCCATCGAGAACTTCGTCCCGCACGTCCGCGTGGGCAACCAGACGGCTCTGCGCACCGCGGCCTCGCCCTTCGCGGCCTACCTCACGGCGATGCACCGACGCATCCACCGTATCTTCGCCGACGGCTTCCTCGAAGGTCTCGGGCGCGTGCCCGCCGACTCTCCGCTGCAGAACGAGGGGCTGGTGACCACGGTGGAGATCGTCCTCACCCGCGGGGGCGCGGTGCACTCCCTCGGCATCGTGCGGTCGAGCGGGGTGCTGCCCTTCGACGTGGCGGCGCTCAACGCCGTGCGCCGCTCGGCGCCCTTCGGGGAGGCGCCCTCGGCGATCCTGTCGGGCGACGGCCGGGTCTACGTGCGCTGGGGCTTCCACCGCGACCACCGGCAGTGCGGCACCTTCAACGCCGAGCCCTTCATCCTCCCGGCGCCGGGCTCGGGCCCGACGCCCTCGGCGCCGCCGCCGGGCCCGTCGCCGACGACCGACGAGGGGCCGCCGGCGCGCCTCGGGATGGCGCCGGTCGCAGCAGGAGTTCCAGGTTCTCGAGGTTGATGACGGCGTGCGCGGTGAGGGGCGCGAGCACCTCGCCGGTGAGGCGGTAGAGCAGCGCGAAGAGCAGGCCCATCACGAAGGCGCTCGCGGTCCACGGGCGCAGGGCGCGGCTCGACGGGATGTGCAGCAGCCCGAAGAGCGTCGCCGTGAGGAGCGCGGCCACGGGGAAGTTGATCCACCCGGCGAGCGCAGGGAGCATGGCCCCACGGAAGAGCAGCTCCTCGCCGACCGCCGCGGCGAGCCCGAGGGAGCGGAGCTCGCGGGCGGGGGTGCCGCCGAGCCCCTCTCTCAGGGCCGACTCCAGCGAGGCGGCCCACGAGGCGCGGGCGACCAGCACCCGGGTGAGGCCGACCACCGCCACGCCGCTGAGCGCGCCGAGTGACAGCGCCAGCGGGAGCGCGATGGCGTGGGTGCCTCCGAGGGGCGCACCGTCGTGCAGGGCGCTCGCTCCGAGCGCGTGCCTCCAGGTGAGCGCCACGAGCGAGAAGCCCGCGTAGACCAACAGCGCGGCGGTGGTGCGGGCGGATGCCATCGTGTGGGGTTCGGAGCCTACTGGGGCGCTAACACCGCGCGGTAGGGGGCGCAACCGCGCGGGGGCTGCGTCGACGATTGACGGAGCGCGCGCGAGCCGTCAGTGTACCGCCGCGATGGAGGACGCCTTCTTCGACGCGGCGCCCCGAGTGCTGGTGGTGGATGACGAGAAGGTCATCCGGGAGATCCTCGCGGACTTCCTCTCGCTCGAAGGCTTCGAGGTCCGCACCGCGGACGACGGGCAGAGCGCGCCTGAAGGAGCTCGAGGGCAACGCCTACGACCTCGTCATCTCCGACCTGAAGATGCCCGGCATGGGCGGCCTCGAGCTGCTCAACGAGCTCAACCGCACCCACCCCGGCATCGTCACGATCATCATGACGGGCTTCGGCACCGTAGAGACCGCCATCGATGCCATGCGGCACGGCGCCTACGACTACGTGATGAAGCCCTTCCGCATCGAGGAGGTGGTGCACATCATCCAGCGCGGCCTGGAGAAGAAGCGCCTCACGGCGGAGAACCTCCGGCTCCGCGAGGCGGTCTCGCTCTACAAGGTCAGCGAGGCCATCGCGGCGTCGCTCTCGCTCGACGAGGTGCTCTCCACCGTCGCCAACGCGGCGCTCGACGACGTGCAGGCCGACCTCGCGCTCGTCTACATGGGCGACGAGGAGAGCGGCATGGTCGAGCGCTTCCGGCAGCAGAGCCCGCGCTTCATCGCCGACCTGGTGAGCGACCTCGGGATGCTCGGCTGCGACGTCCCCACGCTGGCGGAGCACTTCGCCACCGAGCAGGTGCTCAACCTGAGCGGGGCGAGGGTGCGGCGCTTCCTGCTCAACCCCTCCGAGCGGCACATCGCGCAGGCGATGATCGCGGTGCCGCTGCGCATCCGGGGGAAGATCATGGGCTTCCTGGTGGCCCTCGGGTTTCAGCGAGGTCGTCGCTTCGACGAGGGCCAGCGCAAGCTCATCTCGGCGGTGGGCTCGCGCGCCGCGGCGGCCATCGAGAACGCCCGGCTCTACGAGAACCTCAAGGCCACCTTCAACCAGACCATCCAGGGCCTCGCGCGCGCCATCGACACGATGGACCGCTACACCGCGGGCCACTCCGACCGCGTCGCGTACTACTCGCGGGTGCTGGCCACGCAGCTCAAGCTCTCGCCCGACCACATCGAGACGGTGCGCCAGGCGGCGCTGATGCACGACATCGGCAAGATCGGCTGCGTGCTCAACCTCAACCGCCCGGGGAGGCTCACCCCGGAGGAGTACGAGATCTTCAAGAAGCACCCGGGGTACGGGCGGGAGATCCTCGAGCCGATCAAGTTCCTGCACCCGCTGCTGCCGGGGGTGCACCTGCACCACGAGCGCTGGGACGGGAAGGGCTACCCCCTCGGGCTCAAGGGCGAGGCGATCCCGGTCATCGCGCGCATCATCTCCGTGGCCGACACCTACGACGCCATGACCAGCGACCGCAGCTACCGCCGCGCGCTGCCGCACGACGTGGCCATCAACGAGGTCGAGCGCTGCGGCGGGAGCCAGTTCGACCCCGGCATCTCGGCGCCCTTCCTCCAGGTGATCGAGCTCGATCGCGAGGAGAAGACCGAGCGCGGCGAGACGGTGCCGGAGTAGTTCGTCGCTGCTATCGTCGGGTCACCTCCATGACCAACCGACGCACCCTCGCGCCCTGCCTCCTCCTCGCGGCGCCTCGACTGGGTGACCCGAACTTCGATCACACCGTCGTCCTCCTCGCGCGCCACGACGAGAAGGGAGCGCTCGGCTGGATCGTCAACGGCCAGGCCCTCGGCCGCGTCGGCGAGCTCCTCCAGAGCAGCAACCTCGTCGCCAGCGAGTCGCCGCTGCCCGAAGACGGCCCCTTCGCCCGCGACGCGCGCCGCGGAGGCCCCGTGCAGGGTCACACCGGGTGGCTCCTGTACCGCCGGGGCGAGGTCCCGCTCGCCGGGGAGATCGACGCGGGAGACGAGCTCGGGGTGACCGGCGACCTCGACGCGCTCGCCTCGGTGGTGCGAGAGGGCAACCAGGACTTCCGGCTGCTGCTCGGCTACGCGGGCTGGTCGCCGATGCAGCTCGAGGAGGAGGTCGCCCAGGGCGCCTGGCTCCCGGCGGACATCGACGCCGACCTGGTCTTCGACAGCGACCCCGAGACGCTCTGGAAGCACGCCTACAAGCAGGTCGCGGGCATCGATCCCGGCGCATTCATCAGCACCCGAGGCGGCAGCGCGTGAGCTCTCGCCGGGGCTGGCGCGCGGCGCTGCTGGCCCTCGCGCTCCACGCCTCGACCGCGTGGGCCGACCTCGCCAGCGCCCGCTCGGCGCTCGACCGGGGGGACTACGGCGCCGTGGAGGCCGCCCTGCGCACGGCGCGCCCCGCGGAGCGGGCGGAGGCCGATCGGGTGCGCGCCCGGTGGCTCTGGGAGACCGGGCAGCACGAGGCCCTCACGGCCCTGGCGTCGAGGATGCAGCGCGCCGCCGCGACGCGCCCCGAGGGGCTGAGCTGGGAGGCCGAGGCGCTGGTGGGCGTCGGGCGCTACGAGGACGCCGTCGCTCGCTGGCAGCGGGCGATCGAGCTCACGCCGAGGGGAGAGGCCTGGAGGGCGAGGGCGAGGGCGGCGACGTGGCTGGCGACGCTCGGGCGGCGCGACGAGGCGCGCGAGGCGGCCAACGGGCTCATCGATGCGTTCAACGACGGCAGCGCCGAGGGGGCGCGGGGCGCGGCGGCGGCGCGGATGAGGGACGCGGACTTTCTTACCTGCGTGGGTATGGCCGCGAGGGCGCTCGGGGCGGTGCGCGACGCCAACGGGGCCTTCAACGACGCGCTGCGGGTGGCGCCGGGGAGGGCGGAGACCAACCTCGAGCAGGCCGCGCTGATGCTCACCACGGAGGACTACGGCCCCGCCGGGGAGGCGCTCACGGCGGTGCTGCGGGCCAACCCGAGGCACCCCCGGGCGCTGCTGCTGCGGGCGCGCACCCGGCTCTCCTCGGACCTCGACATGGCGCGCGCGCGGGACGACCTCGCGGCCGCGCTGGCGGTCCACCCGAGGCTCACCGGCGCGATGGCGATGCAGGCCTCGCTGATGCTGAGGGACGACGACGTGGCCGGGGCCGGTCGGCGGCTCGACGAGGCCTCGGCGATCAACCCGAGGGACCTCGACGTGCTCACCATGCGCGGCATCGCGCGCTTCTCCGCGGGCGATCTGCCGGGCCTGCGCCGCTCCTTCGACGCCCTCTTCGCCGTCGCCCCGGCCTGGACCGAGGGGTACGAGGTGCTCGCGGACTTCGCCGACTGGCAGCACCGCTACGCCGAGGCGGCGACGCTGATGGGCGAGGGGCTGGCTCGGCCCGGCATCGCGGGCGACCGTCGCGCCGGGGCCAGGATGCGGGCCTTCCTGGGCATCAACCTCCTTCGGATGGGCCGCGAGGACGAGGCCGTGGCCGAGCTGCGGCGCTCCTTCGAGCAGAGCCGCTTCAACGTGCGGGTGGCCAACCTGCTCAACTTCTACGAGCGCACCATCCCGGAGTCCTATGTGGTCGAGGCCGACGGGCCCTTCCGCATCCGGTACCACCGGGAGGAGAGGGCGATCCTGAGGAGGTTCGTGCCGCAGCTGCTGCGGCGGGCCTGGGACGACATGGTGCGGCGCTACGGCTACACCCCCGAGGGCCCTGTCTCCATCGAGCTCTACGCCGACGCGGAGCACTTCTCCGTGCGCACCGCGGGCGTGCCCGAGATCGGCGTCCAGGGCGTGTGCTTCGGCCGCGTGGTGACGGCGCTCTCTCCCCGAGGAGGCCCCTTCAACTGGGGGCAGATCGTCTGGCACGAGCTCGCCCACGTCTTCGCCGTGCAGCGCTCGCGCTCCAGGGTTCCGCGGTGGTTCACCGAGGGGCTGAGCGAGTGGGAGGCCTTCCACGCCCGGCCCGAGTGGGCCCGCGAGGACGACCCCTCGCTGCACCGCGCGCTCGCCGGGGGGCGCCTCCCCCGCGTGGCGGATTTCAACACCGCCTTCACGCACGCCCGCCACGCCGACGACATGCTCACGGCCTACTACGCCGCGTCGCAGCTCGTGGCCTTCATGATCGAGCGCTACGGCTTCGAGCGCGTCGCCTCGATGCTCCCGCTCTGGGGCGAGGGGATCGCCACGCCGGAGGTCATCGCCCGCGCCCTCGGGGTCTCCGCCGACGCGGTCGACGAGGCCTTCCGCGCCATGCTCCGAGCGCGCCTCGCGCCCTACGACCGGGACTACGTCGTCGACCGCGCCCGCTACCGCGACCGCGAGGCGATGGTGCGCGCCGCGGACGAGCGCACCGGAGACGCGGGCGTCCAGGCCGACGCGGCGATGGCGCTGCTGCTGGGAGGCGACGGGCCTGGGGCGGCGAGGCGCGCGGAGGCGGCCATCCGGCTGGAGGGCGCGCAGCCCGTGGCGCGGTGGGTGCGGGCGACGCTGGCCATCGAGGCCCGCGACGGGCGGGCGGCGCTCTCGGAGCTCGACGCGCTCAGGGAGGGGGGCAGGGACGGCTACGCGGTGAGGATGCTGGAGGCGAGGGCCGCCCGGCTGGCGAGGGACGACGGCAGGGCGCTCTCGGCGCTGACCGAGGCCACGCGCCGAGACCCGACGCAGGTGGACGCGTGGAGGGCGCTCGCTGCGCTGCACGGCAGGGCGCACCGGGAGGCCGAGCGGGTGGCGGCGCTGCGCGTGGTGGTGCGACTCGACCAGCACGACCGGGAGGGGCTCTCGGAGCTCCTGGCCGCGCTGCTGGAGTCACGGTCGTGGGCGGAGATCAGGGCGCTGGCCGAGCACGCGGTGTCGCTCGACCCGGAGCGCCTCTCGGTGCACCTGGCCCTGGGGCAGGCAGCGCAGGAGACGGGCGACCGCGAGTCGGCGATCGCGGCCTACGAGTCGGCGCTGGCGCTCGATCCGCCCAACGCGGCGGAGGTGAGGGCGCGCATCGAGGCTGTGCGCAGGGGCGAGCGCGGGCTGCCGTTGTTACGGGCGCCCGCGGCCCCGCGCGCGGGGTAGGGAAGAGTATGGTCGCGCCGTGCTCGTCACGCTCGCCGCTCGCCTGGCCGTGTCTGCGATGGTCGTCCTCGGGTGCGTCCGAGACCAGTGGACCTTCCCTACCCCGCGCGACGCCTCCATCGACAGCGCCGCTCTCGACGCGCCCGCTCCCGACGCGCCCGCTCCCGACGTGGTCGCCGCAGACGACGCGCCCGCCTGCGGCCCGGGCCCTCTCTCCCTCTACCGGGGAGAGGGCTCGGCGATCGACTCGGCCGGCGGCCAGCACGCCATCGCGAGCGCGGGGGTGAGCTACGTCGAAGGGCGCTTCGGCCAGGGCTTCTTCATCAGCGGTCCGCGCGCGTACGTGACCATCCCGGCGTCGGTGGGGGACTTCGACGGAGACTTCACCATCGCGCTGTGGTTCAAGACGACCTTCTCGGGCGAGATGCTCACGCGCCGCGCGGCCTGCTGGAACGGCCCTTCCTTTGCCGGCGAAGACCTGGGCGTCTCGTCCGAGGGCATCGTCGCCTCAGAGGTGTTCCCCGCGGGCTCTGGGTACTTCACGGTGCGCTCCCCGGAGGGCTTCAACGACGGCGCCTGGCACCACGTCGCCCTCGTGCGCCGCGGCGACACGCTCGACCTCGTCGTCGACGGCACGAGGCGGGCGACGCACGCCATGATCGGGGACTTCTACGACCCGTCGCGCTCGCCGAGCTACCTGGGCGTCGGTCGTTGCACCCTCGGCGCGTGGCTCAACGGCACCTCCGACGGCCGCCCCTGGTACCAGGGCGCGCTCGACGAGGTGGCCTACTACGACCGGGCGCTCTCGGCCGACGAGCTCGTCGCGCATGCGCACGGGCTATGCGCTCCGTAGCTCCAGTACAGGCGACAGAACGCCCAGACCACGAAGTTCCCGCTCCCACGGCCCTCATTCCGAGCTCCGGGGAGAGCTCGCTGGAGAGCTCGCTGGCACGGCGCTGCGGTACCCGCGGTACGACGGCGGGTTCTTCGTGAGGGTGTTCTCGGCGGACGCGAAGGCCCACGCGGAGAAGCTGAAGTCGCGCGGCCCGGACGGGCCTACCGTTGGTCGCACGCCGTCGCCGCGTCGCCCACTCCCCGGAGGCCCGGCACGCCGTCGGTGCCGCCTGTCGACCTCTCCCAGTCGTTCCGTGTGTTCCGATGCGAGGCCCGGTTCGATGAGCGATCCCGTCGCGGCGCGGGGGCCCAGCACGGCCGCGATCTGTCGCGTCGGGGTCTGGCCCGTCGGGGCGCCGACAGAGACCGCACGCTCCCCCGTTGCCGACGCCGCCGCCAGGACCATTGACCCCGAACCGCCCGCGATGGTTGAGCTGCATCAACGAGCGCAGCCATCCAGGGCGCAGGTTCACTGGTGAAACTGCCGAAAGAGGTCGCGATGTCGAAGAAACCCACGTCCAACCGCCCAGCCGCCCCTCACAGCCGTGCCAGGACCGCTACGCGGTCGGCCGGCGCGGCGGGGCTTTTCGCCAAACCCGACGCCAAACCCAAACCCGTCGCCAAGAAGGCAACGCCCCGCTCGCAGGGGTCACGCCCGGTGGAAGCCGGTGACACGCTCGCCCACGTCACCGACGCCACCGTGGCGGAGGACCGCGCCGCGCGTCGCACCAGCACCACCACCACGGTGCAGGAGTCCGTCGTGTCCGACCTGCTGGTCGCCGACGCCAGCACGGGCGCGTCGATGCACGAGACCGCGCAGCGGCTGCAGACGCTGCTGGCCGGCGCTTCGCCCGACGAGGTGAAGGCGCTGCGCAAGAGGCTGTTCGCCAAGGCGCCCCAGGCCGACCAGGGCCCCGACCCCGACGCCGAGCTCAGCCCGCGATGGCGCTCCGGCGCCTATCCGTACAAGAACCTGCTCTCGCGCAAGGTCTACGAGAAGCAGAAGTACCGCCTGCAGGTGGAGCTGCTGAAGCTCCAGGCGTGGGTGAAGGAGACCGGCGCGCGGGTGGTGGTGATCTTCGAAGGCCGCGACGCGGCTGGCAAGGGCGGCGCCATCAAGCGCTTCATGGAGCACCTGAACCCCCGCGGTGCGCGCGTCGTCGCCCTCGAGAAGCCCAGCGAGACCGAGCGCGGCCAGTGGTACTTCCAGCGCTACATCCAGCACCTGCCGACGCGCGGCGAGATCGTGATGTTCGACCGCAGCTGGTACAACCGCTCGGGGGTCGAGCGGGTGATGGGGTTCTGCTCCGAGAAGGAGTACGAGGAGTTTCTCCGCCAGACGCCGGAGTTCGAGCGGCAGCTCGTGCGCTCGGGCGTGCACCTGTTCAAGTTCTGGTTCTCGGTGAGCCAGGACGAGCAGCGGCGCCGCTTCAAGGAGCGCAAGCTGCACCCGCTGAAGCAATGGAAGCTCAGCCCGATCGACATGGCCTCGCTCGACAAGTGGGGCGACTACACCCGCGCGAAGGAGGCCATGTTTCTACACTGCGACACGTCCGACGCGCCGTGGACCGTGATCAAGAGCGACTGTAAAAAGCGCGCGCGCCTGAACGCCATGCGCTACGTCCTGCACCGTATGCCGTACGCCACGCGCGATCTGGTCACGGTGGGCGCGGTCGATCCGCTGATCGTGGGCCGCCCGTCGCTGGTGTCGAGCGCCGGCGACGACCAGTTCGCCAGCTCCAGCTAAGGGGCCGGAGCCCCATGGGCGACATCGCGGAGAGCCATGGGAGAGCTCGCTGACCGAATCCAACGCCTCACTCGCCCCATCCGCGCCAAAGCAGACGCGCCCGCGAGGGAGCCGTTGGATGCCCCGGGGCTCCTCCGGCGGAGCGCGCCAACTGCATCCCCGGCCCGGGGTAGTGCTTGACCCCCGTGGACGGCGCGACGTAAAACCCGCTGGAAATCGTGTAAGCGGCGCGGCGGTATCGCAGTGGAGCGGCACCTTCGGTGCTGACGGTGTCCAGTGAGCGATGCTTCCCCTGAAAGCCTGACGACCCCTGCGGTGCCGCGCTCCCCCATGGGGCGACGGGTCACCGCGGCGACGATGACGGTGCTCACGGGAATGTTGATCTGGTACGGCGCGGGGTCGCTGCACCGGGAGGTCTTCGCCGAGCGGGCGCCCAACCCGATCGACCGAGAATGCCTCCCGGGGCTGCGTCGGCTCCACGTGGCCTACGAGGCCGCGTGGGTGTCCCAGCGGGAGGGCGTGGCGACGCCGCAGGTCGTCGCGCTCGACGGAGATCTTCGAGGTTTGAGAGGCCTGTGCGCGCGCGAGGGCGGCGCGTCCCAGGAGGCGTTCGATCACCTGGAGCGCTGGCGCTACCGCGCCGAAGATCAGGTGAGGTTGTGGCGTGAAGCCGTTGGCGACGAGGCCGGGCGTGCGCTCGGCAACCCAGGAAATTCCCCATGAGTGAAGTGCAGACCTTCGAGTCGTTCGGGTTGAGCGAGCCGGTGCGCAGGGCGGTGGCCGAGGTGGGCTACCCGACGCCCACGCCGGTGCAGCAGGCGACCTTCCAGACCATCGCCGAGGGCAAGGACGTCATCGTCCAGAGCCGCACCGGCAGCGGCAAGACGGCGGCCTTCGCGCTGCCGCTCATCGACCGGGTGATCAAGCCCGCGCGCAACGTCCAGGTGATGGTGCTCTGCCCCACGCGCGAGCTGGCGCTTCAGGTGGCGGGCGAGTTCGAGCGCCTCGGCAAGTACTCCGAGCTCGGGGTCACCCCGATCTACGGCGGCGCCGGGATGCAGCAGCAGATCGACGCCCTCAAGGCGGGCGCCAAGGTCGTCGTCGGCACCCCGGGCCGCATGCTCGACCACCTCCGCCGCAAGACCCTCGACGTCTCCAACCTCCGGGCCATCGTGCTCGACGAGGGCGACGAGATGCTCTCGATGGGCTTCGCCGAGGAGCTCAACGCGATCCTGGGCATGCTCCCCAAGGGCCGCCAGGCGCTGATCTTCTCGGCCACGATGCCCGACGCCATGTCGCGCATGGCCGCGAGGCACCAGCGCGAGCCGGTGACCATCGCGCTCAGCAGCGACAACGTGGCGCCCTCGGGCATCGAGCACCACGCGTACTTCTCCGCCTCCGGGGGCTCGGTGCCCGACCTGCTCAAGGTGCTGGAGATCGAGAAGCCCAAGGCGGCGCTGGTGTTCTGCAACACCAAGGCGGAGACCGAGCTGGTCGCGCGGGGGCTGCAGAACGCGGGCTACCGCGCGGAGTACCTCAACGGCGACCTCGCGCAGAACGACCGCGAGCGGGTGATGGGCCTGCTCCGCGAGGAGCGGGTGGACTTCCTCGTCGCCACCGACGTGGCCGCCCGGGGCATCGACGTTCCGCACCTGTCGCACGTGATCCACTGCGGCTTCCCGGAGTCGCCCGAGGCCTACGTGCACCGCTCCGGCCGCACCGGCCGCGCCGGGCGCACGGGCACGGCCATCTCGCTCATCGGTCCTCACGACATCGGCAACCTCTACCTCCTGCGGCTCACCTACGGCATCCGCCCCATCGAGCGCACGCTGCCCAGCGCCGCGGAGAACCGCACGCGCATCGAGGCGGCGCGGGTCGAGTCGCTGGTCGCGGCGGCCTCTGGCAAGGTGTCCGACGACGCCCTGGTGCTGGCGAAGCGCCTGCTCACGCACGACGACGCCGAGCGCGCGGTGGCCTGGCTGGTCGATCGTTTCGTCATGGGCGTCCGCGAGGAGGAGGCGATGCCCCCCGTTCCGTCCGAGAGGCCGAGCGCCCCGGCGGCGGTGGCTGCGGCGGCGGAGGCCCCTGCGAGGGAGCCTCGCGCCAACGGTCGTCCCCCGAGGGAGCGTGCGCCGCGCCGTGAGCGGGCGGAGCCGGAGCCCGAGCGCAAGATCGAGGTGCACCACGCCGACCCGAAGGCCCCGGAGGCGACCCCGGGCGAGGAGGTCGGGATGGAGAGCCTGGAGCTCGCGGTGGGCCGCCGCGAGGGGGTGCGCGCGGGCGAGGTGGCGCGGCTGCTGCGCGACGTCGGTCTGCTTGCCAAGTCCGAGGTGGGGCGCATCCACGTGCGCGACCGGGTGACCCTGGTGAGCGTGAGCGCGGAGAAGATCGACGAGCTGCTCGAGGTGCTCGCGGACGTGAAGTACAACGACGTGCCGGTCGCTCCGAAGCGCGCCGACGTGGCCTCGGCGCCGGAGACCGCTGCGCCGGTGATCGCGGCGGAGACCGCCACGGCGGACTGATCGGGCGTGCGTCGGCTGCATCGAGCGCGCAGGCTGCTGGCCTGCGTAGTGGGGCTGTGCCTCGGTGCTGGCGCGGCGCTGCGCGAGGGTTGGGCCGACCCTCCGGCGGTGGCGGTGCGGCTCGACCTCGCGGACTGCCTCGCGAGGGCCGAGCGCGCGTACCCCGGGCTGGTGGCGGCGAGGCACAAGATCGCCGCGTCCGACGCGCAGCTCGACGAGGCCTGGGTGGCGCCCTTCTTCCCGATGAGCGTGACGGGCTTCATGTCGCTGGCGCCGACGGCGCGCGGCAACTCCACCTACTCGCCGGACGTGTTCGCGCAGAACCCCCTGGTGAGCGAGACCGGGTACATCGCCCGGGTGACGGCGGACACGGGCGTGCCCATCTCGCCGTGGACCTGGGTGCGCCTCGGGCGGGTGCGCGACGCGGCGCGCGCGGGCATCCGGGCCAACCGGGGCGAGGCGGAGCGGGCGCGGCTCGAGCTGCGGGCCAACGTGCGCAAGGCCTTCTTCGGGGTGCAGTCGTCGCGAGACGCGCTGTACCTGATCGAGCGCGCCGAGGGGTACATCGCCACGGCGAGGGAGCAGCTCGCCAACGCCCGGAGGCAGGACGGCGGGACGGTGGGTCCCAACGACGAGGCGCAGCTCGAGATGGCCGCCGAGGAGCTGGCGGTGCAGCGGGCGACGGCGACGCGGCTGGGCAACCTGGCCCGCGCGGCCCTGGGTCTGCTCACGGGCGTGGGCGACGCCATCGATGTCCCCGACGAGCCGCTGTGCCCCTTCCGGGTGGAGCTGGGGTCGCTCTCGCGGCACCTCACCCGGGCGAGGCTCAACCGCCCGGAGGTCGACATGATCGCGGCGGGCGTGGCGGCGCGGCAGGCGGCGGTGTCCATCCAGGAGTGGGCCTACCTGCCCGACCTCGCGCTGGGGATCACCGCCGCGGTGTCGAACGCGCCCACGATGGCCGAGCAGCCCAACCCCTTCTCGGCCAACAACAACAACTACGCCTACTGGGGCGGCGGCCTGGTGCTGCGCTGGAACTTCGATCCGGTGGTCAACCGACAGCGCGTCCGGCGCTTGTCGTCGGAGCTGGCGATGACCCAGGCGCAGCAGTCGCTCGCGCTCGGAGGCATCGCCCTCGAGGTCACGGACGCCTATGAGCGGGCGAGGGAGCAGCAGTCCATCGAGGCCGCGAGAGAGCGTCAGGAGCGCTGGGGCTTCCAGTGGTTCACCGCGGTGTTCACGCAGTTTCAATCGGGCGCCGTGGAGGTCGGGGACATCCTGAGCCCGCTGCGGCAGTACCTGACGGCGCGGGCGGGGCACATCCAGGCCATCAACGACCTCGACGCCTCGCTCTCTCAGCTCGCGATGGTCACCGGCCAGGCCGACATGGAGGGCGCCCCCTCGGCCGAGTGCCGGGCGCCCGTCGCCCCGGCGTCGGCCCCGGTCGACGCGGACGGGGGCGCGTCCGAGGATGACATCGAGGCGATCCTGAGGGCGTCGCAGGCGGCGGATGCACCGGCGGCGGCGGTGGATGCGGGCGTGCGGCCGCCGGGCGCGGACGGGGGTATCGCGCGGCCGAGGTGATCGCCTAAGGTCCGGCGTCATGAGCGAAGCCGTGACGCGGCCCTGGTGGCGGTCGAGCACCCTCTGGATCTTCATCGGGCTCGCGCTGGGGGTCCTCCTCGGAGGCTTCTTCCCGCAGGACCAGCACCCCGCGGTCTACAACCTCTTCCGCTTCTTCTCGAAGGCCTTCATCTCGCTCATCAAGGGGCTCATCGTCCCCTTGCTGCTCTCCACCATCGTGGTGGGCATCGCGCAGACCGGCGACATCAAGGCCGTCGGGCGCATGGGCGGAAAGGCCCTGCTCTACTTCGAGGTGGTGACCACCCTCGCGCTGGCGATCGGGCTCTTCATCGCCAACACCATTCGGCCGGGCGACGGATTGCCCCTCGACGCGGGCGCCCACGTGGCCGGCGTGGCGACGCAGCGGGCGCGCGACGGGTGGGAGATCGCGCTGCATATGTTCCCCTCGAACGTGGTTCAGCACGCGGCGGAGGGGGACATCCTGCCGGTGGTGATCTTCGCGACGCTGCTGGGCCTCGCGCTGGCGCGCTCCGGCGACATGGGGCGCCCGGTGTTCGTCTTCTTCGAGGGCTTCGCGAAGGTGATGTTCAAATACACCGAGATGGTGATGGCCCTCACTCCCCTCGGGGTGTTCGGCGCCATGGGATACAACATCTCGCACATGGCGGCGGGGCACGTCGTCGACGGCCACTTCATCAAGGGCTGGACGGCGGTGTTCTACCTCCTCGGCCGCTACGCCCGCCTCGTGGGGAGCCTCTACCTCTCGCTCGCGGTGATGTTCTTCTTCGTCTTCGTCCCCGTCCTGATGATCTGTCGGGTGAGGGTGATGGAGTTTCTCCGGGCCATCCGCGAGCCCGCGCTGACCGCCTTCTCGACGGCCTCCTCCGAGGCGGCGCTGCCCCGGCTCCTCGAAGAGATGGTGCGCTTCGGGGTGCCCCGGCGCGTGGCGGGCTTCGTGATCCCCACCGGGTACTCGTTCAACCTCGACGGGTCGACGCTCTACCTGGTGTTCGCGAGCCTGGCCATCGCGCAGGCGGCGCACGTGGAGCTCACGGTGACCCAGCAGCTCACGATGGTGCTGACCTTCATGCTCTCCTCGAAGGGCGTCGCGGGCGTGCCCCGCGCCACGCTGGTGATCATCGCCGGCACCTGCGCCAGCTACGGCCTGCCGGGCGAGGCCGGGGTGGCGATGCTGCTCGCGGTCGACGAGGTGATGGACATGGCGCGCACGACCCTCAACGTGACGGGCAACGCGCTGGCCAGCGTGGTGATCGCCCGCTGGGAGGGCGTGTTTCGTACGGAGGAGCGCGGGGCGTAGCGGTCAGGGCAGGATGATGAGCGTGTAGGCCGAGCGCTCGGAGGAGGCCAGCATCGAGCGGTGCGGGCGGTGGTGCCGGCGTCGCACGGTGAGCGGCGTCTCCTCGACGGGCTCGACCGCCGCGGCGGCCTCGACGGGCTCGACCACGGGAGCGCTCGTCGGGGCGACCGGGGCGCGCCGGGCCTGGCGCACGGGGTGGGAGTTGAAGGCCGGACCCGAGGGTTCGTCGGCGTCGGAGAGCGAGGCGTGGAACCCGAGGGCCGCGCCGCTGGCGAGCAGCAGCCCGAAGGCGGCGAAGTGCCGTCGGGCCTGGTGCGTAGGGGAGGGCGCCAGCGACCGCCGCTCGACGGCGTCCGCGGGCTTGGGGATCACCGAGCGCCGCACCGGGAGCGGGTGGAGGCTGGCTCGGGCCGTCGGCACATCGGAGTGGCGCTCATCCATGTGTCGATGACAACTCCATCGATGATGGTCGTCAATGGCGCCAATGCATAATCACCTTGTAGGTATACAGGTGTCGAGCGATCGCCTGGTGATCGTGAGAAGCGCGGAAAAGACGGTGGGCGGTGATGTGGGGGCAGGTGCCGCGTCGGCCCACGAGGGCGACATATCGGAAGAGAGCTTCAATCGATATCGGCGCGGATGTTCATTGGATATCTCAGCCAGCCATGCGGTCGAATTGCACCGGGTCGTGGGCGCAGAAGACCCGCACCTCGCCGCCGTGGTCGCGGGCGAGGTCGCGCAGCCGGGCGTGGTTGTTGTGCACGGCCGAGCGGTCGATGGCGATGAGGCCCTCGAAGGCGCGGAGGCCCGAGGGCATCGGGGCGGAGCCGGGCTCGACGGCGCTGCGATGGAAGAAGGCGTCGCCCGCGTGGAGCAGCCACTCCGCGCCCGACTTCACGGCGATGCACGCGTGCCCGCGGGTGTGCCCCGGCATCGGGACCGCCAGCACCTCAGGCGGCAGCCCCGTCAGGTCGCGCACCGCGGCGAAGCCCATCCAGGGCTCCCCCGTGCTTTCGTAGGGCGCCCACCTCGGACCGTGCGCCCAGTGGCAGGCCCGGTAGCGCTCCCGCTCGCGCCAGGAGGGCGAGAACGCGGCGTCGTGCTCCCGCTGGTGGACGTGCACCGTGGCGTCGGGGAAGTCGCCGAGGCCGCCCGCGTGGTCGAGGTCGAGGTGCGTCACCAGGATGTGCCGGACGTCCTTCAAGGCATATCCGAGCGCGGCGACGTGCTGGGCGGCGGTCTTGATGGGAGCCTTGCCCATGCCGACGGCGGCCACGAAGGCCGCGCCGAGGCGGCCCTTCGGGTCGAGCACGTCGGCGCTCCCTACGCCCGTGTCGACCAGGATGAGCCCGTGCCCGTCGGTCTCGACGAGCAGGCAGTGGGCGACGAGCCGGGCGGGCTCGAAGTAGCCCCCGTCGCCGTTGATGAGACGGCGGGAGAGCGGGCACATGGTCGCGCAATCGATGTGGTGGACTCGCATGGGGGCGCCGACTCTATCCCGCGGCGGCGTCCGAGAGGGCGCTTCAGCCTGGCAGCTTCAGCAGCCCCAGCGCCAGCCCCGTGGAGAGCAGCGTCACCGGGACGCCCACCTTGAGATATTCGACGAAGCCCACCCGGGTCTTCGCCTGCTCGAAGACGATCACGTTGGCCACGGAGCCCAGCAGCGTCAGGTTGCCCGCCAGCGTCGACACCAGCGCGGTCACCGTCCAGGCGTGCTCGGGGTCCGGGAAGGTCCTGATCCAGGGCTCGAGCAGCAGGATGAGAGGGACGTTGCTCACCACCTGCGACCCGAGGGAGATCACCGGCACCAGCAGCAGGTCGGCGTGGGCTCCCGTCGTCGGCCCCAGCACCCGCAGCGCGTCGGCGGGAAGGCCCGTCTGCCGCAGCGCCGCCACCGAGATGAACAGCCCCGCGAAGAAGAGCGGAACGCTCCACTCGACCTGGGCGAGCACCTGGTGGGCCTTCTCCCGCGAGGCGATGAGCGCGAGCGACGCGCCCGCCAGCGCGCTCCACGCGAGCGGCGCGCCCGCGAGGTTGGCCGCGATCACCACCCCGACGGCAAGCAGCGTCCAGGGCAGCATCCGGGCGTCGCCCTGCGCCACAGTACCCTCGGGCTCCCTCGGGCCCTCTTCGGTCAAGCGCCCGCGGTAGAGCCCGTGGAGCAGCCCAGCGGTCACCGTCAGCGCGGCCAGCGTGGGCAGCGCCGAGTGCGCGAGGTATCCCCGGTAGCTGAGCCCCGAGAGCCGCGCGACCAGCATGTTCTGGGGGTTGCCGCCGAGGGTGAGGGCGCTGCCCGCGTTGGACCCCATGGCCACCGCGAAGAGCAGCGGCCGCACGGCGGCGCCCGTCCTGCGCGCGAGGCGCACCACCAGCGGGGTGGCCAGCACGCACACCGCGTCGTTGACCAGCACCGCCGAGAGCAGCCCCGAGCCGAGGGTCACCGCGTAGAGCAGCGCCGCGGGGGAGCGCAGCCGCGCGGCGAGCGCGTCGGTGGCGCGGTCGAAGAAGCCCGCCTCGCCCAGCGCCGACGAGACGATCATCATCGCCACCAGCAGGGCGATGGTGTTGGGCTCCACGGCGTGGAGCGCGGCGTCGGGGGAGAGGCCGTAGGGCCCGGCGAAGTGGCCGGCGATGACCAGCGCCGTGGCGCCCACCAGCGCCAGCGCCGGACGGCCGATGGGGAGCATAGAGACCCGTCGGGCGCTGATGCCCGCGTAGGTCAGCGCGAAGAGCGAGAGGATGACCCAGCGCACGAGCGATCGCGGAGGATCAGGGCTTCGTGCGAGGCGAGCCCGTCAGCTTGATGCGCTCGTCGCGGGCGTGCCGCTCCTTGGGGTGCTCGTTGTACCAGGTCTCGTAGCTCTCCCGGGTGATGACGAGCTCGACGAGGCCCTCGCGCTCGACCTTCGCCTGGCAGCCCAGGCGCGAGACCGCCTCGACGTCGAAGGCCTTGTCGAGGATGTCGTTCTCCTCGTCCTCCATCTCCGAGAGCAGGTTGAGGCCCTTCTTCACGTGCACGTGGCACGTCGAGCAGGCGCACACCCCGCCGCAGGCTGATCCCTCCGGGGCGTGGGCCTTCTGCGCCGCTTCGAGCAGCGACGTACCGAGCGGCACCTCGACCTCCACCTCGCCGTCGTCCGTGTTGAGAAAGCGCACCGTCGCCATCAGCTAAGTCTCCTTGTCGGACGCTTCGTCCGCCGCATACGAGGCCGCGAGGTGCGGGTGCTCCGGGCGGTCCTTCACCGTGTCCTCGATCTCCGCCACTGCGCGGCCCTTCATGGCCTGCTGCACCGCCCGGTCCATGCGCCGCTCGGCCAGCGGCTGCGTCGCCCGGTCGAGCCCGTCGGTGCGATGGTGGATCTTCTTGCCGTCCTGCGCCGCGATGGCGTCCCTCAGCGCCTTCAAGGCGCCGTCGAGCTCCGCGCGCTCGTCCTCGTCCAGCAGGTCGCCGTCCACCTTGAGCGCCGCCTCGGTGGCCGCGATCACCCGCTCGCCCTCGATGATCCGCTCCCTGAGCTGCCGCGCCGCGAGGTCGGACTCCGCGTGCTCGTAGGACTCCAGCAGCATCCGCTCGACGTCGTCTCCGCTCAGCCCGAAGGACGGCGTCACCTCGATGTGCTGCTCGATGCCCGTGTTGAGCTCCCTCGCGGTCACCGTGAGCATCCCGTCGGCGTCGACGCGGAAGGTCACCTCCAGCTTCGCCGCCCCGGCGGGCATCGGCGGAATACCCTTGAGCGTCACCCGCGCCAGCGAGCGGTTGTCCGCCGCCAGCTCCCGCTCTCCCTGCACCACGTGCAGCTCGAAGCCCGTCTGCCCGTCGGCGTAGGTGGTGAACTGCTGCGCCCGCCCCGCGGGGGTGGTGGTGTTGCGCGGGAGTATCTTCTCCGCCACGCCGCCCATGGTCTCGATGCCCGAGCGAGAGCGGGATCACGTCGAGGATGAGCGCGTCGTCCTGCGCCCCGTCGCCCGCGAGCAGGTCGGCCTGGATGGCCGCGCCGAAGGCCACCACCTGGTCGGGGTCGATGTCCGAGAGGGGCTCCTGGCCGAAGAGCTTCTTCACGTGCTCGCGCACCGCGGGGACGCGCGTGCTGCCGCCCACCAGGATGACCCCGTCGACCTCCTCCGGTCGCAGCCCCGCGTCGCGCAGGGCGCGCTTCACGGCGGGCGTCGTGCGCTCGATCACAGGCCTCACGATGTCCTCGAACTCCGTGCGGCGCACCGAGCGCTCGAAGGTGGTCTCCCCCGCGGTCACGGCGATCACGGTGGTGGGCCGGTCGGTGAGCTCGTGCTTGGCGACCCGGGCGGCGTCGAGGGCCGCGCGCACCAGCTCCGGCGACGCGGTCGCCGGGTCGACGCCCATGTGACGGAAGACCCACTCGGCGAAGGCGCGGTCCATGTCGTCGCCGCCGAGCTGCGCGTCGCCGCCGGTGGAGCGCACCTGGAAGACCCCGTCGTCGAGGGAGAGGATGGTGACGTCGAAGGTCCCTCCGCCGAGGTCGTAGACGGCGAAGGTGCCTCGGGTGCGCCCCTTGTCGAGCCCGTAGGCGAGCGCCGCCGCGGTGGGCTCGTTGAGCAGCCGCAGCACCTCCAGGCCCGCGAGCTTCGCGGCGTCCTTGGTGGCCTGCCGCTGGGCCTCGTCGAAGTACGCCGGCACGGTGATCACCGCGCCGCCGATGGTGCGCAGCTTCTCCTCCGCGTTGGTGCGCAGCACCCGCAGGATCTCCGCGGACACCTCCACCGGCGTCAGCGTTCGGCCGTGCACCTTGAAGCGCACGGTGTTCGACTGCCCCGCCTCGGGCATCGCGAAGTCATACGGTCCCATCCGACGGGTCTCCGCGTCGTCGGCGCCGCGGCCCATGAAGCGCTTCACCGAGACCAGGGTCTCCCTCGGGTGCAGGGCGGCCTTCTCCTTGCCCGCGTTGCCCACCATCACGCCGCCGTGCTCGAGGTAGTGCACCACGCTGGGGAGCAGCGGGCTCATGTCGCAGTCGAGCACGCACTCCGGTCGTCCATCGACGGTGTGCGCGACCAGCGAGTGGGTGGTGCCGAGGTCGATGCCGATCGGCGTGGGCCGCGCGGAGGGGTCGAAGATCTGGAAGAGCGCCATCGGAGGGGTTGAACCTGTAGGGGTGTGGCTTCAGGAATCGAGCGCCGCGTCGGCTTCTTCCTCGAAGCGACGGAAGTATTTCAATCGCACCAGCGCGTCGCGGGCCCGTCCTAGCGCATCGGGGCCTGGAGCGGGCTGGTCATCGAACACCGACGCGATGAGAGCCTCCTCGGAGCCCGATCGGGCGCGCACCTGGTCGAGCAGCGAGGCGACCTTCTCGGGCGAGCGCCGGGCGTCGTCGAGCGACTCTCGCAGCTCCATCACCTCCATGAGCAGCGACTGCGAGGGCCGGTCGGCGTCGCCCACCGCGAGGCCGTGCGCGGAGAGCAGCGCCTCGGCGCGGGTGAGCGGGTCGCGCAGGGCGCGGAAGGCCTCGTTGACGGCCACGGCGCGCTCGAGGGCCATGCGGCGCTCGCCGGGAGGGCTCTGCACGTAGCGGTCGGGGTGGAGCGTTCGGGAGAGGTCGCGGTGGCGCTGCTCGAGCGCCGCGCGGTCGAGGGAGAAGCGGCGCTCCACGCCGAGGAGCTCGAAGGGGTCGGTCATGGTGGGCCGTCGATGGGAGGTGGAGGTGAGAGGGAAGGGCGAGGAGCGAGCGATCAGACGCCGAAGCTCTCGCCGCAGCCGCAGCCGGTGGCCTCTTGCGGGTTCACGAACTTGAACCCGTGCTGCATCAGCTTCACCTCGTAGTCGAGGGTGGTGCCGTTGAGGAACACCAGGGACTTGGGGTCGACCACCACGCGCAGCCCGTCGAAGTCGAACACCTGGTCTCGGGTGCCCTGCTTGTCGGCGAACTCGATCACGTAGGAGAAGCCCGAGCACCCGCCGCCCCGCACGCCGAGCCGGAGCAGCGCCTCGGGGGTGCCGCGCTTCGCGAGCGCCTCCTTGGCCTTCTCCACCGCCTTCGGGGTCACCTGCACTGCCAGCTCCGTCACCATCGCTCTCCTCCTCTCCTAAGCCCGTATCGCCTACGCGCCGCGCTTCGCCGACTGCTTCTTGCGGAAGTCCTCGATCGCGCTCTTGATCGCGTCCTCGGCCAGCACCGAGCAGTGGATCTTCACCGGCGGCAGGTTGAGCTCCTTCACGATGTCCGTGTTGCGGATCTCCGAGGCCTCGTCGAGCGTGCGGCCCTTCAGCCACTCGGTGGCCAGCGACGAGCTCGCGATGGCCGACCCGCAGCCGAAGGTCTTGAACTTCGCGTCCTCGATCACCCCGGCGTCGCTCACCTTGATCTGCAGCCGCATCACGTCGCCGCACGCCGGAGCGCCCACGAGGCCGGTGCCCACGTTGGGGTCTTCCTTGTCCAGGGTGCCGACGTTGCGGGGGTTCTCCGCGTGCTCGATGACCTTTTCGCTGTATGCCATGACCGTATTCCTTCTACCGTTATCCGTTGAAGAGCCGCCGCGAGATCAGTGCGCCGCCCAGACGATGTCCTTGAGGTTCACGCCCTCCCTGGCCATCTCGTAGAGCGGCGACAGGTCGCGGAGCTTCTTGACCTTGTCCACCACCAGCTTCGCCACGTAGTCGACCTCCTCCTCGGTGGTGAAGCGACCGAGGCCGAAGCGGATGCTCGTGTGCGCGAGCTCCTCCTCCACGCCCAGCGCGCGCAGCACGTACGAGGGCTCGAGCGACGAGCTGGTGCACGCGCTGCCCGACGACACCGCCACGTCCTTGATGGCCATCATCAGCCCCTCGCCCTCGACGTACGAGAACGAGCAGTTGAGGTTGTTGGGCAGCCGCCGCGCGTCGTCCCACGCGCCGTTGATGTGGCACTCGTCGAGCTCGGCGAAGAGCTTGTCCTTGAGCCGGTCGCGCAGGGCCTTCACCCGCTTCGACTCCTCGCGCCACTCCTTGTTCAGGATCTCGCAGGCCTTGCCGAAGCCCACGATGCCCGGGACGTTGAGCGTGCCCGAGCGGTTGCCGCGCTCGTGGCCGCCGCCGTCGATCTGCGCCGTGAGCCGCACCCGCGGCCGGGCCCGGCGCACGTAGAGCGCGCCGACGCCCTTCGGGCCGTAGATCTTGTGCGCGGTGATGGACGCGAGGTCGACGCCCATCTCCTTCACGTTGAACTCGGTCTTGCCGATGCCCTGCACCGCGTCGGTGTGGAAGATCACCCCGCGCTCCTTGCAGAGCGCGCCGATCTCCTTGAGGGGCTGGATGGTGCCGACCTCGTTGTTGGCGAGCATCACCGACACCAGGATGGTCTTGTCGGTCATGGCGGCGCGCACGTCGTCGACGGAGACCACGCCCTCAGGGCCCACGTCGAGGTAGGTCACCTCGTAGCCCTCCTTCTCCAGGCGCTTGCAGGTGTCGAGCACGGCCTTGTGCTCGATCTTCGTGGTGATGATGTGGTTGCCCTTGTCGCGGTAGAACTCCGCGACGCCCTTGATCGCGAGGTTGTTGCTCTCCGTGGCGCCGGAGGTGAAGATGATCTCCTCGGGCTTGTCGGCGCCGATCAGCGTGGCGATCTGCTCGCGGGCGTAGCCGACGGCCTCCTCGGCGACCCACCCGAAGCGGTGCGAGCGAGACGCGGCGTTGCCGTAGTGCTCCGTGAAGTACGGGAGCATCGCCTCGAGCACGCGAGGATCCATCGGGGTCGTCGCGTGGTTGTCCATGTAGATCGGGAACTTGAGGGACATCGTCTTGGCTCTCCGTAGTCGTCAGTCGTGTCGGGGGCCGTGGAGGCCCGCCACCAGCTCTGGCGCCCCGCACCCGTGCAGGTCGCACTGAGGGCAGGACGTGATGAGCCGCTCGGGCTCGCACTCGTCACAGGTCTCGAGGTAGGCCACCGAGGAGCGCAGCTCGTCGCGGAGCTGCAGAAGCCGCTGGAGCTGCTGCTCGGTGGCCGAGAGCTTCCTGTCGGTAGAGGTCGCGGATCTTCGCCATGGCGCCGGTCGCGTTGCCCGCCCGCTCCCACTCGGACACCAGCTCGCGGATGTCGGGGAGCGAGAAGCCGAGGTCCTGCAGCCGGGAGATCCAGCGCACCCGCAGCACCGCGTCGTCGCTGTAGAGACGAAACCCCCCCTTGCTGCGCTCGAGCGGCTGGAGCAGCCCGAGCTCTTCGTAGAGGTGCAGCGCCCGGACGGTCTTCTGGGTCCGCTGGGCCAGGTCGCCGACCCGCAGCATCGCCCCGTCACCCCGCGAAGGGGGCGGCGGAACAAGCACCTCGGGATTCACGATGGGGAGCCGGATCGCCATTGCTGCCTCGAACAACCTCACCCGTGCGTAAGGGTTTGGGTGGGGTTGAACCCTTACGTACGGGTAAGAGTCTCTCAGGTCAAGCGGGGTTTCCCCGCTGGCGGCAGGTTGTGTCCGCCGCCATGGCGGCGGCGGTGGCGGCCGGTGGAGGGTCCTCGGAGAACTGCGAGGGAAGCGCGCGGCACGCGCCGTGGAGTGGGCCGCGGACCATGCGGTGGATGGTGGCGGCGACGGCGGCGGCGTGGGTGCTGGGCAGCGAGCTTCACCTGGCTCGCGAGGTGGCCTCGGCGGGGCTGGTGCTGTCTCTGGCGCTGGTGTGCCTCCTCCCTCGGGGGTGGACGGTGTCGCTCGGGGTGCTGCTCGCGGCGATGGCGGCGGGAGCCCTGAGAGGACCGACGGAGCCGTGGTGGACGGCCCCACCCCGGCCGGTCGCCCTCTCCATCGAGGGGAGGGTGCTGCGGGGCTGCGACGCGCACGGGGAGTTCGTGCGCTGCCTGGTCGACACCGAGGCCATGGGGACGGTCTCGCTGCGCGCCCCCCTCGGCCGATGCGAGGCCGCGCCTGGCGATCGGATCACGGCGATCGTGAGCGCGAAGCCTGTGGTCCCCTGGCGCAATCCGCCCATCGAGGACCCGTCGATGCAGTCGCTTCGCCGGGGCGTGGCGTGGCGGCTCGAGACGGCCCAATGCGTGGTGACGGGCCGCGAGGCGGGACCGCTCGACCTGCTGCGGCGCGAGGCGCGGAGGGCGCGGCGCTCGGTGGATTCGGCGCTGCGACGATCGCTCTCGGCGGAGGGCGCGGCGAGGGCGGTCGCGCTGCTCTTCGGCGACGAGCGGGGCCTCGACGAGGCGACCGTGGAGGCCTTCCGGGAGACCGGGCTCGCGCACCTGCTGGCGGTGAGCGGGGCCCACGTGGCGGTGGTACTACGGGCCACCGGCGCGGCGGTGCTCTGGCTCTGCAACCGGCTCCGCTGGGTGGCCGCGAGGGGCCTCGGCTGGCGCTGCGCGAGGGTGCTGCCGCTGCCGCTGGCGGGCTTCTTCGTGATGATGACGGGGGAGTCGCCCGCGTCGGTGAGGGCGCTGGTCTCGGGCGTCGCCGTGGCGCTGCTCTCGCTCTGGGGAAGGAGGCTCAGGGCGCTCGATGTGCTGTCGCTGACGGTGCTCTCGATGGCGCTGCTGGAGCCCGCGCTCACCCACGACCTGGGGCTACAGCTCTCGGCCGTGGCGACCGCGGCCCTGGTCGCCCGGGCCGACGTCGAGCCCGGGCCGAGGGTTACACGGTGGAGTAAGATTGCGCTGGCCTGGGCGCTCGGGGCGCTGCGGGCGACGGTGCGGGTGGGCCTCGCGGTGAGCCCGCTGCTGGCGCTGCGCTTCGGTCGGGCGCCCGCGCTGGCCACGCTCGCCAACCTGGTGGCCGCGCCGCTGGCGGAGCTGGTCGCGCTGCCGCTCTCGCTGGTGACCGCGGTGGTGGCGATGCTCTCCCCGACGCTGGCGGGGCCCTTCGCGTGGGTGACCGGGCACTCGCTCTCGGCGCTCTTCTCGCTGGCGGCGTGGGCGCAGCGGGTTCCGTTCGCGTCGACCGCGTGGACCACCCCGACCGCGGGGCAGGCGGCGGTCGCGACGGCGGCGCTGGTGGGCTTCGCGATGCTGCGCTGGAGGGCGCGCGCCGCGGTGCTCGTGGCGGCGGCGGCGGCGATCGCGGCGATGGAGGCGAGGCTGCGGAGCGAGCAGTCGGCGCACGGAGCGCTACGGGTGACGGCGCTCGACGTGGGGCAGGGCGACGCCATCGTGGTGGACCTTCCCGACGGGCGCTCGATGCTCATCGACGCGGGAGGGGCGCTGCATGGGGAGGCTGATCCAGGGGCGACGGTGGTGGTGCCGTGGCTGCGGGCGACGCGGCGTACGGAGCTCGCGGTGGTGGCCCTCACGCACCCGCACCCCGACCACGGAGGCGGGCTGCGGGCGGTCTTCGAGGGGGTGACGGTGAGGGAGTTCTGGGAGACGGGGCAGGGCGGGGCGCTGGCGATGGGCGGCTTCTATCGCGAGGCGGTGACCGCGGCGCAGAGACGGGGGGCGCTGCGACGCGAGGCGGAGGCGCTGTGCGGCGCTCACCCGATGGGGGCCGTCACGGTCACGGTGCTGGCGCCGTGCCCCACGATGGATCCGGAGGTGGCGCCCAACGACGCCTCGCTGGTGCTGCGCCTCGACTACGGGAGGGCGAGCGCGCTGCTGCCGGGCGATCTGGAGGCGGCGGGCGAGCGTGCGCTGCTCTCGCGGCTCGCGCCGGTGACGCTGCTCAAGGTGGGCCACCACGGGAGCCGCACGTCGTCGACGGAGGCCTTCCTGGGGGCGCTGAGGCCGCAGGTGGCGCTGGTGTCGAGCGGGCCCCCCCCCCCCCTCCCCCCGCGGGGGGGGGGGGTTGGGGGGGGCGGTGGGCTGGGGCCCCCGCCCGGGGGCGGCGCGGGGGGGGGGGGGGGGGGGCCCCCCCCCGGGGGGGGGCGGGGGGGGGGGGGGGGGGGGGGGGGGGGGGGGGGGGGGGGCCCGGGGCGCGGGCCCCGGCGCCGCGGGGGGCGGGGGGGGGGGGGGGGGCGGCGCCCCCGGGGGGCGGGGGGCCCCGGGGGGGGGGGGGGGGGGGGGGGGGGGGGGGGGGGGGGGGGGGGGGGGGCCCCGCTCCTCCCCCCCCCCGGGCCGCGGGCGGGGGGGGGGGGGGGGGGGGGGCCCGCGGGGGGGGCCGGGGGGGGGGCGGGGGGGGGGGCGGGGGGGGGGCCGGGGCGCCGGGCCCCGGGGGGGGGGGGGGGGGGGGGGGGGGGGGGGGGGGGGGGGGGGGGGGGGGGCGGGGGGGGGGGGGGGGGGGGCGGGGGGGGGGGGGGGGGGGGGGGCGGGGTGGGGGGGGCGCGGGGGGCCGGGGGGGGGGGGGGGGGGGCGCGCCCGCCCCCCCCCCCCGGCCGGGGGGGGGGGGGGGGGGGGGGGGGGGCCGCGGGGGGGCGGGGGGGGGGGGGGGGGGGGCGGGGGGGCCCGCGGGGGGGGGGGGGGCGGGGGGGGCGCGGGGGCGGCCGCGGGGGTGCGGCCCCCCCCGGGGCGGCGGCCTCGCGACGTGGGGGCCCTGGCCTCCCTGCGCCCTGGTCTGGACCTCCCGCGACGCGGAGCGCGCGGCAGCTCTGCGCGGGCGATGGCCTCCGTGGGCTGGGCGGCCGACGCGGTGCCGTGGCTGCAGGGGCCAGAAGAGCTCGGCGCCTTCAGCGAGGACGCGATGAGCGCCCTGGTGAGCGCGCTGGATGCGGCCGTGCCCATCTGACACGACGCGCGCTTCGCGCTATGTCCGCGGGCCTGTGATTCCTGCCATCGAGATGTCGGAGTTCAAGATCTTCGGTGTGGCCTTCCACACCTTCGGGCTGCTGGTGGCGCTGGGCGTCCTGCTCGGCCACCACATGACGGTTCGCCGCGCCCGCTCCCTGGGCCTCGCCTCCGCCGGGCTCATCGACCGCTTCGTGCTGGTGGTCTTCACCGGCGGCTTCCTCGCGGGCCACATGCTCGACTCGATCTTCTACCACCCGGAGGTGCTGCGCCGTGACCCGTGGGAGCTGTTCATGCTCCACCACGGGCTCTCCTCCTTCGGGGGCATCACCGGCGGGGTCGTCGCGGGGCTCGTCTACATCCGCATCCACAAGCTCGACCCCTGGGTCTTCACCGACCTCGCGACCTACGCCTTCCCCTTCGGCTGGCTCTTCGGCCGCATGGGCTGCGCCGTCGTGCACGACCACCCAGGGCGCCTCACCGACTCCCCCCTCGGCGTGCGCTTCCCCGGCGGAACCCGCTTCGACCTCGGGCTCATCGAGTTCGCCCTCACCCCGCTGCTCATCGCCCTCGTGGTGATCGTCGCGCGACGCACCCGCCGCCCCGGCATGGTCACCGGCGCGCTCGCGGTGGTCTACCCGATGATCCGCTTCCCGCTCGACTTCCTGCGCGCGACGGACCTCGGCCCGGAGAGCGACCCCCGCTACGGCGGCCTCACGCCCGCGCAGTGGGCCTGCATCGCGACCTTCGCGCTCGGTCTCTGGATGCTCTCGGCCTCGCGCTCTCACGCGCCGCTGCCGGAGCCCGCGGCTCAGCCCGCCGCGTCGCCGCCGCCGTAGCGCTCAAGTCCCCTGGCGAGCTCGTCTCGCACGCGCTTCTTGAGCTCGTCGGGCTCTCGCACCACCGCCGCCGATCCCCAGCGCAGCACCCAGCCCACCACCTCGGTCAGCCCCGTCGCGTCGAACTCGATGCGCAGGTCGCCGCCCGGCAGCCGCGAGGTCTTCTGCGTGGGGTGCCACTCCCGGGGCTCGATGTACTGGGCCACGCGCGCGTCGAAGTCGACCACCACGTGCTGCCGCTCGGCGCCGCCGCCGTAGATGCCGAAGGCCCCCTCGAAGAGCCGCTGGACGTTGAACTCCGGGTTGCGCTTGAAGGGCGCCGCGGGGAGCGCCCGCACCCGCTTCATCAGGTCGATGGCGAAGGTGCGGTCGGCGTCCTTCTGCACGTCGCGCCCGACCACGTAGAGGCGGTTCTGGTAGAGCACCAGCGCGTAGGGCTCGACCTTGCGGAGCCCCGTCGTCGTGCCGCCCTCGTAGTGGAACTGCAGCGTCAGCGTCCGAAGGATGCCGTCGTAGACCTCGTAGACCTGGTCTTTGAGCTTGCGGTAGTTGCGCGGCGCCTCGGGGATGTAGTGGAAGCGGTCGGCCATCGCCCCCTCCTCGTCGCCCGGGGGGGAGAGCTTCGCGAAGAGCTGCGAGAAGTCGTCGTGCAGCGGCGTGCCCGTGAACACGTCGAACATCCGACGCACCGCCGCGAGCGAGTAGCGCTGGTAGCGAGTGAGCCGCACCGGGTCGGTGGCCTTGCCCGCGCGCACCACGCGCACCCGCCGCTCGCCCGCCACGTCGACCGCCTCGAGCTCGATGCCCGCGGTCTCAAGCGCCTTCAGGTCTCGACGGATCGAGCGAGGAGTGACCCCGAGGTCGCGCGCGATCTCTTCGATGCGCACGCCCTCCACGTTGGTCTCCAGAAGCTGGTGCAGCTGGAAGAGCCGAACCGCCTGGGTGTACTGGCCGGAGGGGCGGCCGGGGGAAGGGCGACGCGGCATGGCGGACATGGAATGTCACAGCCCGCGCCGCGGGTAAAGAGCGAACCACACCCGCTGCGAAGGACGTTTTTCTGCGCCGCATCGCAGACCCGAGGCGCGCCTCGCGCGTCAGGAGCGGGCACAGCCCCGAGGGAGGTTTCCATGAGTCCACTGCGTCGCCTCGTGTTCGATCGTCGTTCGCTCCACGCCGTCGCCGCCGGGTGCGTCGCGCTCGCGGCGGGGGGCGTCGTGCTGCTCCGCGCGCCGACCCCTGGCGTGACCGCCCCGGTCGCCGTGACCGCCGCCCCGCCCTCTCGCGACGGCCTCTCCCGGGCCCCCCGGCGCACGGTCACCGGCCCGCAGCTCACGGCCCGCGTCGCGCTCTCCCAGGGCTCCGTCGACCGCCGCGCTCCGGGGCACGTCTTCGCCGTCGTCGACCTCGACGCCGACCGCCGCGCCGACGAGGCCCGCCGCGCCCCCATCGCCCTCGCCCTGGTGGTCGACGTCTCCGGGTCGATGGCCGGGGAGAAGATCGTCCAGGCCCGCCGCGCGGTGCTCGACACCCTCTCCGCCATGCGCGACGACGACCGCGTCGCGCTCGTGACCTACAGCGACTCGGCCAGCGTGGTGCAGCCCCTCGCCAGGGTCGGCGCGGTGCGCTCCCGGCTGGAGTCCGTGGTGCCGACGCTCGAGACCATTTCGGGCACCAACATCCCCGCCGGGCTCGAGGCCGGCGCCGCCGCGCTCGGCGACGGGAGCGACGACCTCGTGCGCCGCGTGGTGCTGGTCTCCGACGGCCGCGACGGATCGGGCCAGAGCCTCGACCGCGTAGCCAGCGGGGTGCGGCTGCGCGCCGACCGCGGCGTGACCCTCTCCTCCCTCGGCGTCGGCGCCGACTACGACGACGCCTACATGAGCCGGGTCGCGGACGCGGGCCGGGGGAACTATGAGTTCCTCCGCGACGGGATGCAGCTCCGGGCCTTCCTGGGGAGGGAGCTCGACGCGGCCGAGCGCACCAACGTCGACCGGGCCTCGCTCGACCTCGACCTGCCCGACGGGTGGCGCCTCCACCGCGCCTACGGCGTCGAGCCCGAGTCCCGCGGCGCGCATCTCCGGCTCCCGATCGGCGCCATGTCCGCGGGCGAGCACCGCCGCGTGGTGCTCGACCTCGTGGTCGACCCCTCGCGGGGCCCCGACGCGGCCTCCGCGGGCGCCCTCGGGATGAGCCTCGCGTGGAGGGCCGTGCCCGACCGGAGGGACGTCCGTCTCTCGGTGCAGGCGCTGCCCCTCGCGGTGGTCGACGACCCCGCCGCGGCCCTCGCCTCTCGCGACGCGGCGGTCTTCGCGGACGCGCAGTCCGTCGCCCTCGCCGCCCGCCAGCAGGATGCCGTGGAGGCATGGCGCAGCGGCCGCGGGGCCGAGGCCGAGAGCATCGCGCGCAGCAACGTCGTCGCGCTCCAGGCGCTGCAGGCCGCGGCCCCGTCGCCCGCCCGCGCGGCGCAGATCGCCCGCTACGACTCCGACGGAACCAACTTCAACCAGATGAGCGCGGCCAGCGCCGAGGGGCGGGCCTACGGGCTCGGGTCCAACGCGCTGCACCGTCGCGCGATGCGCAGCGGCGCCGGGTACTGAGCGCGGGACGAGAGGAGACCACCCGATGGTGCCGATGCTGCGAGTGCTGGTGTTGGGGGCTGCGCTCTGCGGCGCGGCCCTCCTGACAGGAACCTGGACGGGCCTCCTCGCGGTGCTCGCCTCCTGCGCGATCGCCGCGCTGGTCGACGAGCGCTACGGGGCCCTCGCGCTGATCGCGGGCTCGCTCGCGGCGCTGCTCCACGCGGCGATCGGCGCAGGGCACCCGGTGCTCGCGGGGGCGCTCTGGTGCGCGGGGGTGTGGTCGGCCAGGGGCGGCGCGCGCTCCGGACGCCCGCTCCCGCTACGCGATCGTCGCGCTCTCGCTGCTCGGCGGCGCGCTCGGGGCGTGGACCTCGTCGCGCTACGGGGCTGATCCCTCCGCGCCGGTGCGCCTCGCGGCGGTGCTGGTGGCGGGGCTGCTCGCCTCCGTGGGGGCGCTGGTCGCGGTCGATGATCCGGTCGCGACGGCCCTTCGCTGGGCGGTGCTGCCGGGTCGAGAGCCGGTGGACGAGGCCCTCTCGCGGGCGCTCGACCTGCGTCGCCGCGCCGCGCTCGCGGAGGTCTCGCAGCGGGTGGACGCGGAGACCTCGGCGCGCATCGAGCGGGCCTGGACCTCGCTGGCGGAGCTGGGTCGCGACCTCGCGGCGGCCCGGCTGCGGGGCGCCGCCCCGGGGTGGATGACCGCGAGGGTGGAATCCCATGTCGCGGCGCTCACCCGGGCCCACGAGCGGCTCGACGCGCACCTCGCGAGCAGCGTGCGGGTGGCCGACCCGCGCCTCGCGGAGGTCGAGCTCGCGAGCGAGTCGCTGGAGCTGGAGGTGCGCGCCCTCGACGAGGTGACCGGCGCGACCGCCGCGCCGGGGTCAAGCGCGCAGGAAATTTCCGTCCGCTGAATCGGGGATGCTAGGGCGCCGTGCATGCGAGTGCTCGGAGCCCTGGTGTGCGCGGGATGGCTTTCGGCGGCGCCGCTGGGGTGCGCGACCTCAATGCGCCAGACCCTGGACGAGACCGCGGCGGTCTTCCACGACGACCTGCGCTGGGGCCGGCTCCCGGCGGCGGAGACCGCCGTCGACACGGAGATGCGCGCGGCCTTCCAGGCCCACCACCGCGGCTGGGGCGTCTCGGTGCAGGTGATCGACGTGGAGGTCGAGAGCCTCCGTTCGAGCTCCGAGCGCGGCACCGCGAGGCTGCGGGTGGCGTGGGTGCACGCGGGCGACTCGACGGACGTCAAGCAGAGCCTGGTGGAGGAACAGTGGGAGAGCCGCGCGGGCTCGTGGCGGCTGCGCGGCGAGACCGTGATCGCCGGAGACCCTGGCCTCTTCGGCACCCCCGCACCCGAGCGACGCACGGCTTCGCGCTGAAGGAGAGACGAGCCATGGAGACGATGTGCCTCGACCTTGATCGCCGGAACAATGAGCGCACCGACGTAGAGCTGTGGGTGGACGCCGAGGGCGACGGCGGCTCGGCGGCGCACCGCGCGCTGGACCTCTCGCTGGGCGGTCTGCGGCTCGACCGAGGGGTGCCGCACCCCACCGGCACCCGGATGATGCTGGAGCTTCGGCTGCCCGACCGCGAGGCCGCGCTGCGCATCGAGGCCGAGGTGACCGGCGCCCACCGCGACCGCGGCTGCGGGATGCGCTTCATCGGCCTCTCCCGCGCCCAGCGCGTCCGCCTCGCCGACTACCTCCTCCGCTGCTGGGCCTGAGCGCTCCGCCACCTCCTGGGGGGGGAAGACCGACCCTCCCTCGCTGAAGCCGTCCGGTGAAATGAAGAAGGCCCCGGTGGATCACTCTCCACCGGGGCCTTCGTTCAGGTCGCTGGGACCGTGTCGCTACCGATCAGTGGCGGCGGCGGCGGTGACGGCGGCCGTGACGACCCGTGGGGGTCTCCTCGATCGGGGTCGTGATGCCGATGGCGGCCGGGCCGGAGCCGGTCGGGGCCGCGTTGGCGCAGCGGCCGGCGGGGGTCTCGGCGGTCACGATGACGAACTGCACGCGCCGGTTGGCGGAGCGCGCGGCGCGGGAGCTGCCCGGGATGAGCGGGCAGTTGGGGCCGAAGCCGTGGCCCTCGAGCCGGTCTTCGGTGATGTTGTGCTCGACCAGGTAGCGGCGCACGGAGAGCGCGCGGCGGTTGGAGAGGTCGAGGTTGTGACCCGCGTCGCCGCGGTCGTCGGTGTGTCCCTGGACGTCGACCCGGAGGTTGGACATCGCGCGGAGGATCGAGATGACCGAGTCGAGCACCTGGAAGCTCTGGCGGCCGACGATCTGGTCGCTGTCGGTGCGGAAGTTCACCTGCTGGAGGATGCGGATCGAGTTGCCCTCGGTCACGGCGAGCGACTCGCCATCGGGGCAGCCGTCCTCGTCGTCGCGGCCGTTGAAGGTCTCGGGCTGCGTCGGGCAGCGATCGGCACCTTCCGGCTGGTCGATGATGCCGTCGTGGTCGGCGTCCGGGGCCGGGCAGCCGCGGCGGGTGGTGCTCGGGCGGGCGCCGGCCGGCTCGTTGACGCACTGGTCTTCGTCGTCGAACACGCCGTCGTGGTCGGTGTCGGCGCGGGGGCAGCCGCGGCGCGACGGGTCGGGCGACGCGCCCTGCGGCTCGGTCGGACACTGGTCTTCCGCGTCGGGCACGCCGTCGGCGTCGCGGTCGCTGGTCGGACACCCGCGGCGGGCCGGATCGGGCGCCGCGCCCGCGGGCTCGTTCACGCAGAGGTCTTCGTTGTCATAGACGCCGTCGCCGTCGGTGTCGGCGATGGGGCAGCCGGGGCGCGAGGGGTCGGGGTGGTCGCCCTGCGGGGTGTCGACGCACTGGTCGTCGGGGTCCATCACGCCGTCGTTGTCGGTGTCGCGCACCGCGGCGACCTCGTCCTCGGGCACGCGGAGCGTGAGCGAGAGCCCGCCGCTCCAGAAGAGGGCGTTGGAGTCGTTGGGGGCGTTGATGACCTGACCGAGCGCGTCGGTGCTGTCCTGGAACACCATCCCGACGCGGAGCGCCGGGCCGATGCCGAGCCAGCGGGTGGCCGCGAACTCGAAGCCGAGGCCGGCGTCGAAGGTGAGGCGCTCGTCCTCGCCCGTGAAGGCCCAGCCGACGTTGCCGTCGACGAAGAGCCTGCCCACGGAGCCGATGCGCGGCTCGATGCGCAGACCGCCCATCGGCGCCAGCACGCGGCCGGTGTCGCCGTCCGTCGGAAACCACCAGTTGGCGAGGCTGGCCTGGAGCACCAGCGGCCCGACGATGGTGAACCCGAGGCGCACGGTGCCTTGGATGCCGAGGCCGTCGTAGCCAAGGCCGCCTGAGGTGGTCGCCGTTCGCTGGTGCTCGGCGAGCATGGTGCCGACGCCGCCCTCCAGCCGAAGGGCGAAGCGCGAGATCACCTGCGCGTCAGCGTCGGGTGCGGCACTCAATACCGCCGCGATTGCGGCTACCACGCCCGCGAACTTCGCGGTGCTCTTCCCTACCGGGTTCGATCCTCTGCTCATCCCGTCGCCCTCATTGATGGTGACCGTCCGGCCCTGCTTCGAGGGCCGCAGCGATCGGTTGTTTCGTCCGCGCTGACGTTGATCGGAAGCCATCGGCTTCCATCAGCTACACGCTCATCAGGCCGCCGCAGAATACAGTCGTTCGTCAGCGATAGGCATAGGAATCTACGAGCGCGGCGCTCCCTCGACGCTCGGGTGCGGGCGCTCCCCGGGAGAGCCAATTCCACCAGATTCCAGTCGTTTTCAGGCTCTTCGGCGCGGAGCTCCCGAAGCCGATCATTGACCGTTGACCACCCTGCGTGCATCCCGAGCGCCCACCGGACACCTCCCATGAGACGCCTCCTCCTACTCGCCGCGCTGTCCCTCGTCGCCGCCTGCGCCGGTCGCTACGCCCCGCCCTCGCGGTGCCCTTCGCCCGCCGCCGCTCCCTCCGCGACGGTCGCCGCGCTGGTCGACAGCGAGCGCCTCCCCACCGCCGACGCGCCTCGCCTCGGCCCCGCCGACGCGCTGCTCACGGTGGTCGTCTTCAGCGACTTCCAGTGCCCCTACTGCGCTCGAGCCCGCCTCGTCGTGAACGACCTCCGGGCGCTCTTCCCCCGCTCGGTGCGCGTGGTCTGGCGCAACCTCCCGCTGCTCCGTCACCCGATGGCGCACCAGGCCGCCGAGGCCGCGATGGAGGTGCGGGCCCAGGCCGGCGACGAGGCCTTCTGGCGCTACCACGACCTGCTCTTCGCCCATCAGTCCGAGCTCTCCAGGGAGAGCCTGCTGCGAGACGCTCGCGCCGTGGGCGTCGACGCCGCCCGCTTCGAGAGCGCGCTCGACGAGGGCACCTGGCGCGCCGCCGTGGACGGCGACGCCGCGCTCGCCGAGCGCCTGGGCATCGACGGCACGCCCGCCTTCGTACTCAACGGGAGCCCCGTCGTGGGGCTGCAGCCCTTCGCGGTGTTCGAGTCCGCCGCGAGGTTGATCCTCGCCCGGGCCGAGGCGATGCCCGACCCGTCGAGGGTCTACGCGGACATGGTGCGCCACCCGGTCGCCCTCCCTGAGCCCGCCAGCGAGGGACGCGCCACCGTCGACCCCTGGGCGGGTGTGCACGAGCTGCCCGTCCCTCCGACGGCGCCCTCCCGAGGCGGGGCGAGCGCCCCGGTGGTGCTCCAGGTCTTCAGCGACTTCGAGTGCCCCTACTGCGCCCGGGTGCGCCCGACCCTCGACGCGCTCCGAGCCCACTACGGCGACCGGCTGCGCATCGTGTGGCGCGACCTGCCGCTGCCCCGCCACGCCCACGCGCTCGCGGCCGCCGAGGCCGCGCGCGAGGTGCTCGCGCAGCGAGGCCCGGAGGCCTTCTGGGAGATGCACGACCTGCTCTTCGCCCTGCAGTCTCGCGAGGAGGCGCTGAGCCCCTCGGTGATCGAGCGCCTCGCCGTCGAGGCGGGCGCCGACCGGGCCCGGCTGCGCGCTGCCCTGGAGGACCACCGGCACCGCGCGGTCATCGACGCCGACGTCGCCGCCGCCGCCGCCACGCGCCTGCGCCTGGGCACGCCCGCGTTCTTCATCAACGGGCACTTCATGTCGGGCGCGCGGCCGCTCGCGGAGTTTCGCCAGCGCATCGACGGGCTGCTGGAGCGCCGGTGACGACGCTCCACCGGGCGGCTCTCTCGCTCTCGCTGCTGCTCGCCGCCTCGGGCTGTCGGGGGAGGGACCCATCGCGGGCCGCGCTGCCCGAGTCGTTCACCGCGGTGGACGATCGGGCCCCGGCGCCTCGGCGGGTGGTGTGCCTAGTGCCGAGCGCCACGGAGCTGGTCTTCGCCCTCGGCGCGGGCGATCGCGTGGTCGGGGTCTCGACCTACGACGACTTCCCCCCGGAGGTGACCCGGCTCCCTCGCATCGGGGGCATGACCAACCCCTCCTTCGAGGGCATCGCCGCGCTGCGGCCCGACGCCATCGTCGGCGTCGAAGGACCGACGGACCTCACCGCCCTGCGTCGGCTGCGCTCGCTCGGCATCCGGGTGGTGGTGCCGAGGGTGGAGTCCATCGAGGAGGTGCTCTCCGGGGTCGACCTCTTCGGGAGGCTGCTGCGCCGCGCTCCGGAGGCCGCCGCGCTGCGCCGCCGCATCGCGAGCGAGCTCGATGCCGTGAGGGCGCGCGTCGCGAACCGACCCCGCCCCAAAACCCTCGTCGTGCTCGGTCGTCGCCCCCTCGTCGTCGCCGGGCCGGGATCGTGGATCGACGAGGTGCTCACCCTCTCGGGCGGCGCCAACGTGGTCACCGCGGGCGGTCGCTACCCGACGATCCCCAGGGAGTCTCTGGCCGCGCTCGCCCCGGAGGCCATCCTCGACCTCACCGGTCACGCCGACGGGGCGCAGCTCCAGGGAGAGCTCGACGGCGTCGACCTGCCCGCCGTCCGCAACCATCGGGTCACCACGCTGAGCGACCCGATGTTTCTCCGACCGGGGCCGCGGGTCACCGAGGCGGCCCGGCAGATCGCCGCGGCGCTGCACCCCGACTGAGCGATTGCGTCCGACCCCGGGAGGCTCCACCTAATCTCCCTCAAACCGTGGACGCTCCCATCTCGCTCGCAGGCCATCCCCTCGACAGCGCTCTCCACGCCGAGGTGCGCGCCCCCTGGGACGGCGCCCTCCTCGGGCGCGTCGCCCTCGCCGACGAGGCCACCGCGGCGGAGGCCGCTCGTCTCGCGGCGGAGGCCTTCCCGGTCACCTCTCGCCTCCCGGGCTACCAGCGCTCGGCCCTCTGCTCCGCCGTCTCCCGCGCCCTCGAGGCCCGCCGCGAGGAGTTCGCCGGGCTCATCGCCCGCGAGGTCGCCAAGCCCATCGCCCTCGCGCTCGCCGAGGTCGACCGCGCCGTGCAGACCTTCCGCCTCGGCGCGGAGGAGGCCACCCGCATCTCGGGAGAGATGATCCCGCTCGATCAGACGCCCGCGGGCGCCACCGTAGGGGCCGTCACCCGCCGCGTGGCCATCGCTCCGGTGCTCGCCATCACGCCCTTCAACTTCCCGATCAACCTGGTGGCCCACAAGCTCGCGCCCGCCTTCGCCGTCGGCGCCCCGGTGGTGCTCAAGCCCGCTCCGCAGGCGCCGCTCACCGCCGCCCTGCTCGCGCGGGTCGTGGCCGAGGCCTGCGCCGGGGCGGGCGTCCCGGGGGCGATGCTCTCGGTGGTCCCCTGCGAGGTGGGCGTGGCCGAGACGCTGGTGCGAGACCCGCGCCTCGGGGTGCTGTCCTTCACCGGCAGCGCTCCGGTGGGGTGGCACCTGCGAGCGATCGCCCCTCGCAAGAGGGCGGTGCTCGAGCTCGGTGGCAACGCCGCGCTCATCGTCGCCGCCGACGCCGACCTCGACCGGGCCCTCGAGCGCGCCGTCGCCGGCGCCTACGGCTACGCGGGGCAGGTGTGCATCAAGGCCCAGCGGCTCTTCCTCCATGAGTCCATCGCGGAGGAGTTCAGCCGCAGGCTCTGCGAGAGGGTGGCGGCGCTCGCGGTGCGAGACCCGCTCGATCCGCAGGCGCTCTGCAGCGCGCTCATCGACCGCAGGGCCGCCGACCGGGTGAGGCGATGGATCGACGAGGCCGTCGCCGGGGGAGCGAGGGTGCTGGTGGGAGGGGCGCAGGACGGCTCCCGCATCGCGCCCGCGGTGATCGCCGACGCCACGCCGGGGATGAAGCTCTGCGACGAGGAGCTCTTCGGCCCGGCGGTCACGCTCCACCCATGGAGGGACGCCGACGCGATGATCGACGCGGTCAACGCCAGCCGGCACGGGCTCCAGGCGGGGCTCTTCACCCGCGACATCACCCTGGTCTCCAAGGCCTTCCAGGGCCTGGAGGTGGGCGCCGTGGTGCTCGACGACGGGCCGACCTTCCGCGTCGACGCGATGCCCTACGGCGGCGTGAAGGACTCCGGCCAGGGCAGGGAGGGGGTGCGCTCCGCCATCGCCGAGATGACCGACCTGCGGATGCTTGTCTGGCGGGGGTTGCTGGGCTGAATCACCCCGTCCACGGGGACTCTCTCAGCAGCGCCGAGAGGGCCTCGTGCAGGGGACGTCGGGGGTCGTCGAGGCGCGCGGCGAAGTGTTGCGCGGTCGAGGGCTGCACCGCGGCGAAGACGGCCTTCAGCGCGCCGGTCTCCAGGTGTCGGGCGACCATCGGCGAGGGGAGCACCGCCACGCCGCCGCCCTCCAGGGCCACGCGCTCGATGGCCGCGAGGCTCCCGAGGTGGAGCACCCGGCCGAAGCGGACCTCGCGCAGCCGGGCGGGCGCGGCGTCGAGCCAGGGGCGCAGGCAGGGCAGGGCGGCGGAGCGGTCGAGCAGGGTGAGGGAGGCGGCGTCGTCGGCGACTCGGAGGGCGTGGCGGTGCAGCAGCGAGGGGGCGGCCACCATGCGCCAGGAGAGGCCCACCAGCGGGACCGCGAGGAGGCGCGGGTCGCGCACGGCGGGGCCCAGCACCGCGGCGTCGATCTGCTGGCGCACGAGCGACGCGTGGAGGGCGTCGTGGTCGGCCACGTGGAGGTGCACCGTGAGGTCCGGGCGGAGGCGAGCCCAGCGGGAGAGGAGCGGGGCGATCCAGCGGGCGGCGGCCTCGGCCTCGACCCCGAGGGTGAGCTCGGAGCGGGGCGCGGGGAGGCGCTCGCCCGCGGCGTGGGCGCAGTCGAGCATCGCCTCCACGGCGCGTCGCGCGTAGGGGATGAGCGCCTGGCCCTGCGGGGTGAGCGCGACCGAGCGCGTGGTGCGACGGAAGAGCGACGCCCCCAGCACGGCCTCGAGCTGGCGCACCCGCTCGCTCACCACCGCCGGAGCCACCACCAGCGCCCTCGCGGCGGAGCGGAAGCTGAGCGTCTCGGCGATGGTGAGGAAGGTCCGGAGCTGGTCGACGGTGGGGGACAAGGCAGCGCCCCGGAGGGTATCAGCCCTCGCGGCGGCGGCGCAGCAGGTCGGACACGTAGGACTGCGCGTAGGCCAGGGCCTCCGGTCCGATGAGCCCGAGCGCCACGAAGGCCGCGAGGCGGGGAGAGCGACGGAGCGAGGGGCTGCCCCGGAGGAAGGTGTCGAGGGCCTCGAGCCGGTGGCCCGCGAGCAGGTGCTGCATCACCTGCTTGCTCTCGTAGTGGGTGAGCACCGACGGGGCGTGCTGCCGTAGCTGCGGCGCCCACGCCCGCACCACCGAGTCGGCGTCGCCCGCGCCGTCGGCGGCGTCTCGGAGCTGCCTCCGAGCGAGGGCGCGAGGGGCCGAGGCGGTGATGCGGTTGTCTGCGTCGGTGTGGATCAGCACCACCCGGTCGGTGCACATCCAGAAGCGCCAGCGCCCCGCGGCGGCGAGGTGGAAGCTCGCCTCGTAGGCGCGGCCCCCGGGGAAGCGCACCGCGGCGAAGACCTCGCGGCGGTAGCAGTTGAACCACTCGCTCACGGTGAGCGTGGAGACGAAGCGCAGGTAGGCCGGGAGGTCGAGGACGGCGGATGTGGTCGGCGTGGGGATGGGGGTGTCGGGACCGTTGTCCCAGCGGCACACGGTGGCGACGTTGCCGACGTCGTCGGGGGCGGCGTCGCAGCGCGCTGCGAGGCGGTCGAGGCCCCCGGGGAGCAGCTCGAAATCGCTGTCGAGCATCACCAGCCAGCGGCCTCGGGCGACGTCGATGCCGGCGTTGCGGGCCGCGCAGACGCCGCGGTTCACCGGCTGCCGCAGCACGCGCACCCGGGCGTCGCCCAGCGACTCCACCACGGCCACGGTGTCGTCGGTGGAGCGGTCGTCGATGACGATGATCTCGTAGTCGTCGCGCCCGGAGGCGAGCACGCTGCGCACCGCCCGGAGGATCATCCCCGCGCGGTTGTAGGCCGGGATGATGAAGCTGAATCGCAGGTCGCTCGCAGGGGCGTCGGGGCTCACCTGCGCTTGGTTGGCAGCATCGCGCCCGGAGTTCAAGGGCCTACGCGGTCGGGCGCAGCGAGGCGAGGCAGCGGCGCACGTCCTCGACGTGGGAGTCGATGGCGAACTCGTGGTGGAAGATCCCCCGGATCACGCCGGCCGCGTCGATGACGTAGGTGACCCGCTTCTGGAAGATGAGTCCCCCGAGGCGCTTGACCTGGAAGGCCTCGGCCATCTCGCCCGCGGGGTCGGCCACCAGTTCGTACTGCAGCCCGTGCTTTGCGATGAAGCGCTTATGGGTCTCGACGTCGTCGCGGCTCACCCCGACGACCCGGGCGCCGCCCTCGTCGGAGAGCTCGCCGAAGGCGTCGCGGAAGCTGCACACCTCGCGGGTGCATCCGCTGGTGAAGTCCTTCGGATAGAAGAACAGCACCAGCGTGCGGCCGCGCGCGCCGTGCACGGTGAAGGTCGAGTGGTCGGGGAGCTGACCCGAGGCGTTGGGTGCGATCTGGCCGATGCCGAGGCTCATGGAAGGATTGATCTCCAGTGCGGACGGGTGAAGGGAGCGAATCCCTGGCTGGGATGCTCCTCGCGGGCGCGGGGATGCGTCGCTCAGAGATCGCGGTCGATCACCGTGCGCACCGCGAGCCCCAGCGGGATCGCCACGAAGAGCGCCATCACCAGCAGCGCGACGCCCACGGAGGCGGAGGGCGCCTCGCCCACCAGGCTGTGAAGCAGCGGCGAGGCGTCCACCCCGGCGAGGATCAGCACCTGCCGCGAGAGCGAGACCACCTGGAGCGGCCCCCAGAGCGAGGGGAGCGCCACCTCGGTGACCGCGAGCGCGCCGATGGCGACGGACACCGGGTGCTTCGGGGCGAGCGTGGCGACGCCCACGGAGAAGCCCGCGAGCGCCACCGCCTCGGCGAGCATCGCAAGCGGCAGCCGGGCCAGCGACGAGATGGCCGCGTTGCCAGTGAGCGCGTTGGCCACCGCGAGCATGGCGCCGCCCAGCAGCAGCACCGTCCCCACCGCCGCCGCGGAGCCCAGCCACTCGCCGAGCAACGCCGTCGGGCGCGCCATCGGCCGCACGAACCAGTAGATCACCGTGCGCCGCTCGAAGGCCTCGCCCAGCACGCCCGCCACCCACGGCACCACCAGCAGCGGCGCGGCCACGTAGACCAGCAGCGGCGCAGGGACCGAGAGCGCGTCGTAGCCCGTGGCCCCGAGCCAGCCCCCGAGCGCCGCCGGGAGGAAGGCCAGCGCCGAGAGCCACCACGAGCTCGGACGGCGCACCGCCCGGAGGATCGACACCCGCGCGATGGACAGCGCAGCGCTCACGCCGCACCCCCTCTCGCGCCCATCGTCAGGTAGCGGAACACCGCGCCCAGGTTGTCGTCCGGCGAGGTGAGGGAGAGCAGCGGCAGGCCGAGCTGCTTCGCGATGCGAGGCACGGCGGAGTAGCAGCGGTCGGGGTCTCGGGTCTCGACCATGAGCCTGTCGTCCCCGTCGAAGCGCAGCGCCACCACGAAGTCCTCGTTGGCGAGCGCGGCGGCCAGCTCCCGGGGCTTCGGCGTGCGGAGCGCGAGGTGGTGCGGGTGCCGGTCGATGAGCCCGCGGATGGCGTGCAGGTCGCCCTGGGCGAGGAGCTGTCCCTGGTAGAGCACCACGATCTCCCGGGTCATCACCTCGACCTCGTCGAGGATGTGGCTCGACACGATGACCGTGCGCCCCTCGGCGCCGATCGACTGGATCAGCGCCACCATCTGCGCCCGCCCCAGCGGGTCGAGGCCCGTCATCGGCTCGTCGAGCAGCACCACCTCGGGCTCGTGAAGGATCGCCTGCGCCAGCTTGGTGCGCTGCCGCATGCCCTTGGAGTAGGTGCTCACCCTGCGGTTCATCGCCGACTCGAGGCCCACCCGCTGTAGCACCGCGGCGGCGCGGCGGTCGGCCTCGTCGCGGGCGAAGCCGGAGATCTCCGCGAGGTGCGCGACGAACTCCCGGCCCGTCAGCTCCTCGAAGAAGACCTCGATCTCGGGCGCGTAGCCGAGCTTGCGGAAGACCTCCGGGTCGGGCACCCGGCGGCCGAACATCCGCACCTCGCCCCGGCTGGGCCGCACCTCGCCGGTCATGCACTTCAGCAGCGTGGACTTGCCAGCGCCGTTGGGGCCGAGCAGCCCGGTGATCCCCGGGTTGATCTGGAGGCTCACGTCGCGCAGGCCCAGCACGGCCCCGTACCACTTGGAGACGCCCACGAATTCAAGCACCGCGCTCATACCCGGTTGACCTCCGCGCGCGACAGCCGCCAGCCCGCGAGGGCGAGCGCCCCGGCCGTCCAGACGAGCCACGCCAGCGCCGGAATGGCCGCCTGGGCGCCGCGAAGGGGCGAGTCGTGGTTGAACTGCGAGACCATCGCGTCGACGCACGACACCAGGTCGAGGGTCTTCACCCACGGCGCCCGGATGAGCGCCCCGAGGCTGCGAAAGAGCACCCACCCCGCGAACACGATGGCCGCGAACATGGCCTGCGCGAGCCCCTTGCGGCGGGTGAGCGACGAGACCCCGAGGGCGACCGCGGACATGGAGGTGAGCTCGAGCAGCACGGCGACGGTGCCGAGCCCGAAGGCCCTCGCGGCGCCGAGGGGGGTCGACTGGAAGGCAAGGCGCTCGATGCAGAGCACCAGCAGCGTGGCCATGGAGAGCGCGAGGGCCCAGCCCGAGGCCGAGAGCATCCGCCCCGCGAGGTAGCGCGCCGGGCTCACCGGCCGGGAGAAATGAAACTGGAAGGCGCCCGCCATCAGGTCGGCGGAGATGGCCCCCGCGCCGCACCAGAGCACCAGCAGGAAGGCCGGGAGAAACTGCGCCCGCAGGGTCATGGTGAGCACGTCGGCCTCGCCCTCGCGCACCATCTCTGCGAGCTGCGGAGCGGCCATCGCGCCGCCCCCGAAGGCGGAACCGGAGACGATCGTGGGGAGGGCCCACTTGAAGCCCATGGCCGCGGCGAAGATCGTGAGGAGCAGCAGGCCCACGAGCAGGGCGACCTTGACGCCCCGCTGTCGCAGCTGCGCCATCAGGGCGTAGCGGGCGATGACCAGCGGCACCATGGCCGGCGATCGCCGCGGCCCGGCGTAGCGGGTGTAGGCCAGCGAGTGGACCACCCCGGCGGGTGAGGAGGCGGGCTTCAGCGAGGGGGAGGTGGCCATCGGGTTCACGCGAGCAGCCGGAGGAACGCCTCGTCGAGCGAGGCCTTGCGCTGGGCGAGGTGCCGCACCTGGACGTCCGCTCGGAGGGCGGCCTCCCAGATGGGCGATGGGTCGTCGGGCGAGGAGGGGCGGACGATCCACTCTCCACGGGCGTCGGGCGAGGGGTCGCTCTCGCAGCCGAGGTCGCGCAGCGCCCGCTCGAAGGCCTCGAAGCGCTCGGCCACGGGCTTCACCCTCACCAGGTAGCGCCCGTCTCCCAGGCCGAGCACCTCTCGCAGCGGCGCGTCGGCCACCACCTTGCCGGCGTTGAGCACCACCACGTGGTCGCACACCCGCTCGACGTCCGCGAGGAGGTGGGTGGAGAGCACCACGCTGCACCCGCGCCTCGCCCGGAGGTCGGCGATGAGCGAGAGCATCTCCTCGCGGGAGGCCGGGTCGAGCCCGTTGGTGGGCTCGTCGAGGAAGAGCAGCTCCGGGTCATGGACGATGGCCGCCGCGAGCTTGGTGCGCTGCCGCAGCCCGGTGGAGTAGCCCTGCACGGGCATGTATCGCTTGTCGTCGAGGCCGACGTAGAAGAGCGCCGCGTGGGCGCGGTCGATGGCCTCGCGGGGAGGCAGGCCCGCGAGCTCGGCGCCGTACGCGCAGAGCTCGACCGCCGTGAGGTCGGGCAGGTGGGCGTCGTCCTCGGGCATGTAGCCGATGCGGGCTCGCACCCCGAGCGGGTCGCGCCGGGGGTCGATGCCCAGCACCTCGATGTCCCCGGCGGTGGGGCGCACCAGGCCCAGCACGCACTTGAGCAGCGTGGACTTGCCCGCGCCGTTGGGCCCCAGCAGGGCCGTGCGCCCCTCCGGGATCGTGAGGGTGACGTCGTCGAGGGCGGTGACCCCCTCGTAGCGTCGCGACAGCGATCGGACCCGCAGCTTCACGGCGGCGGACGCTACATCATCCCGCGGAGGCGCGCAGGCGACTACGCCGACGTCGACACCCGGCGCGTCCATCGGCTCTGGGGCGAGAGGCTCACCCACGCGACGAAGAGCACGGTGGGGATGCCCACCACGGAGAAGAGCTGCGAGATCACGACCGAGAGGTCGTTGCGGTAGAACGGGATGCACTGCGACGACCAGGTGACGAGCAGCACCACCTGCCAGAGCATCGGCTGGGCCCCTTCGCGGTGGCCGCTCCAGCTCAGCGCGCGGTTGATGCCTCCGGCGATGGCGCCGAGCACCGCGCCGAGCGCGATCACCCCGAGCTCGCGGCCGATCATGTAGCCGTCCGCGATGATCGCCCCGGCGACGCCGCCCCCGACGTCGGCCGCGCGCCCCAGGAACTCCCTCGACAGGAAGGTCGTGGTGTTCATGTAGTGGAGCTTGTCGGGGACGATCTGCTGGGGCAGCAGCGAGAGGAGCGACTCGGTGAAGTACGCCACGCCGCGGGAGTAGTTGTTGGCGTCCGTCCAGGCGATCGCGAAGTGCTCCTTCATCAGCATGATGGGACCCTCGGCGGAGACGCTCTCGCTGCGGGACACGGTGCTGAAGCGCTCGTTGGCCATCGCGAAGGCCTCGCCGAAATCGCGCTCCCGGTAGGCCCGGTAGATGCCGAAGAAGTTGAGGCCCACCATGGCGACGGAGCCGAGGCTGAGCACCCAGCGCCAGCGGATGGGCCCGACCAGGAGGTCGGCCACCACGACGGCGATGAGGAAGGGGGCCGCGATCACGCTGCGCCCGCCGGAGTTGAGGAAGAGAAGCACCGGGGCCTGCAGCGCGAAGAGCACCAGCGGCAGTCGCCTGTCCTGCTTCAGCAGCTTCGCCAGCAGCAGCCCCTCGCCGATGCCGAACACCAGCCACGGGAGAAACCACACCTTGCCCAGGAACTGGGACGCGACCAGCGCGCTGCCGCCCTCGGCGTGCGTCGCGGTGACGTCGGCGTACTCGCTGGACCAGACATCGCCGTAGTTTCGGGTCGCCGCGAGGGTGCCCGTGGTGATGATGCGCTGGACGGTGGTGTAGAGCATCGGCAGCAGGCCGACGACGATCCAGGGGCGGCCGTCCGGGAGCGGGGCGCTCGAGGCATCCTCTGGGAGCGTGTACCGGTGCCGCGGCGCGATGCCGAAATAGAGCGCGCTCAGCGAGACCATGTAGAGCACGTGCAGCGCCTGGAGCTGCACGAAGATGTCCATCCGGATGCGGCCGAACTCGAACCACTGGCGCTCCATGTCGGCGCCGTGGAGCCACAGGATCCCCGGGTAGACGAGGAAGTTGAAGCCCAGGCCCAGGAGCATCAGGTAGGGGTCGCTCACCCGGAGCGTCGCGTTCGGAGAGCGCATCATGGCGACCCCGAGGAGCCCGATCCAGACGGCGTACTCCAGCATCATCGCGGGCATGCCCGCCGCGCGGCTCTCGTCGACCCCGTAGGCGATGTAGGCGATGCCGATCGCCAGCAGCGCGAACAGCATCGCCAGGCCCAGGCGGTTCTCGGGCGGGGCGGCGCTTCCGGAACTGGGGCCGGTGGCTTGAGCGGTGGCGTTCATCGGGGGGGACGGGCGTGGGATGCCGGGGCGAGGGCGAAACATTCAGCCTCCGCGCGCCGGCGGCGGATGAGGTCGACCAGCGGCACGAAGGGCACCCGCACCGGACAGGCCTCGGTGAGCGCCTGGAGCAGGCCCGCCGGGAGCTCGTCGGCCACCCCGAGGTCGATGCCCGCCTGACGGGAGACCCCCACCACGAAGCCCATCGGGCCGAGCGGGCCGAGGGCGCCGAACTCCCCTCGCTCGAGCGCCGCCACGTCGCAGGCCCCGCAGGCGAAGCATCGCTGCGCGCCGTCCTGCACCGCGACCTCCGGGGCCGCGGTGCTGAGCACCCCGTCGGGGCGGTACTGGGCCTCGAAGCGAGGGAGCTGCGAGCGCCGCGGGAAGAGGCCGCGGAGCACCGTCCGGAAGAAGCTCCAACCAAGCCGGACAAAGCTCTCGAAGGACATCATCGGCGGCAGTCTATCGGCCGTGCGGCCGCGGCGCTCAAGCTATTTGCCAAGGTCCGCCGGGCCCGCCGAGGCCGTCGCCAGCGGGGCCCGCAGGCGGATCAGCGCCGAGCGCGCCGCGTCCAGCGTGACGTTGCACGCCTCGGCGATGGTCGCCGCCACCCGCTCGATCTCGTCGCCCTTCGCGCCCGCGGCCATCGCCACCCCGCGGGCGTGCAGCGACATGTGCCCGCGCTGGATGCCCTCGGTCGCCAGCGCCCGCAGCGCAGCCAGGTTGGAGGCCATGCCCACCGAGGCGGCCACCATCGCCAGCTCCTGCGCCGAGCGCACGCCCAGCAGCTTCAGCGCCAGCCTCGCCGAGGGGTGCACCCGGAGCGTTCCTCCCACCACCCCGAAGGCCAGCGGGATCTCCATCGAGCCGACCAGCGAGCCGTCGTCGCCCGCGCGCCAGGTGCAGAGCGGCTCGTAGCGCCCGTTGCGCGCCGCGAAGGCGTGGGCCCCGGCCTCGACCGCGCGCCAGTCGTTGCCCGTGGCCATCACCACGGCGTCGACGCCGTTCATGATGCCCTTGTTGTGCGTGGCGGCGCGGTAGGGGTCGCGCTCGGCGAAGCGCGACGCCAGCACGATGCCGTCGCGCACCTCGTCGCCGGAGAGCGCGTCCGTCGCCAGCATCGCCGAAGGAACCCTGCAGCTCACCCGCACGCAGCGCCGGTCGCAGAGGTTGGACAGGATGCGCAGCCCCACGCGGCCCCCCGCGAGCGCGGCGATCTCCGGCGCGAGGGCCTCGGCCACGGTGTTCACCAGGTTGGCGCCCATCGCGTCCTGCACGTCGACCAGCACGTGCACCACCAGGAGCCCGTCGCCCAGGTCGCGCACCTCGATCTCCCGGGCCCCTCCGCCGCGCGCCACCAGGCCCGGCACGGAGGCGTCCGCGAGGGAGAGCAGCCGGTCGCGCTCGGCCACGACGCGGGCCTCCGCCGCGCGAGGGTCGTCGACCTCCCAGAGCTGCACCTGCGCGATCATCCACGGGGGGTCGCTCTCCACCGTGAAGCCTCCGCCCTCGCGGATCATCCTCGCCGCGTTGCTCGCCGCCGCCACCACCGAGGGCTCCTCGACCACCATGGGCACGAGGAAGTCCCGGTCGTTGATGCGCGCGTTGAGCCCGATGCTGAAGGGCAGCGCGTAGGTGCCGATGACGTTCTCGACGGTCTTGTCCGCCGTGGTCACGTCGAGCCCGCCGCCCGCGAGGGCCCGGGTGAGCTCCGCCCCGTCGAGGTCCGCCGCCTCGGCCAGCAGCCTGCGCCGCGCCTCGACCGACTGCTTGTAGAAGCCAGGGATCCGTGAAGTCCGACTCATGCCAGGCACCGCTCCCGTGTGTTCATGGGGATGACCCCCGCGCCGTCCGCGCCGAGGTCGACCTCCTCGAAGCCCTCGATGGCCGCCGCCTCACGCAGCGCCGCCATCGCCCCATCGTCCTGCCCGAAGGCGACCACCACGTCACCCCCGCCCGCGCCGGACGGCTTCACCGCCGCCCCGAACTGCTCCGCTCGCGCCGCGAACCGCGCCATCGGGGGCGTCACGATGGGCGCTCCGGACGCCTCGCCGAGCGCCGCCATCGCCGCCCCGAGGCGCTGCACCGCCGCCACCACCCCGGCGACGTCGTGCGACGAGAGCGCCCGCTCGAAGTCCCGAGTGCCCTCGTCGATGGCCTCGATGCGCGCCGAGTGCGCTCCCGGGTCGGCCGAGCGCAGGGCCTCCACCCTCGCCAGCATCTCCGAGGTGCGCACCGAGGTGCCCGACCAGAACACCCTCCAGCGCAGCCCCTCCGGCATCGCGTGGCGGGCGATGGAGGGCGCTCCCTCGAGCCCATGCTCGAAGCGCACCCTCACCAGACCGCCGCAGGCCGAGGTCAGCACGTCGACGCCGCTGCCTCCGCCCTGCACCTCGCGGTGGCCCTCCCGGGCGCAGCGAGCGAGCGCCTCGAGGTGTCGAGCGATGGCACCCGGTTGCTCCCGCTCCATGGCCCAGCCGAGCGCGGCGACGCAGCCCGCGGCGCTGCTGCCCAGGCCCAGCTTGCGACCCACTCCCCCGGAGAGCTGCGTCAGGTCGAAGCGCGCCGACCCTTCCGGGGGAAGCGCGCTCAGCAGCCCCGCCGCCACCGCCCGCCGCCACGACGCCGAGGCCTCCGGGGGCGTGAAACCGCCGGGCTCCGTCGCGTCGCTGACCACCGCGTAGCGATCGACCGCGAGGCACCACGCGTCCCCGCCGTGCAGCACCGCGTACTCACCCGCGAGCATCAGCTTGCCTGGGGCCCTGACCTTCACGAAGCTTCGATGCCCGCACCGGGCCGGGCGATGCGCGCCTCCAGCACCTTCGGCGTCTCTCGCAGCCTCGCCGCGACCGTCTCCGCGTCCGCGCTCGCGCAGAGCACCTTCACGTGAGGACCGGCGTCCATCGTCGCCCAGGCGCCCACGCCGCTGCGACGCAGCGACGCCACCACGTCGAGCACGTCGAGGGTCACGCCCCGCGCATAGCGCACCGCGGGCTGGGCCGCCCAGGCGCTCGCGTGCATCGCCATGGTGCTGGCCTCCATCGCCTCGCCGGTCGCCGCGAGGTCACGGGCGGTCACCGCGGCCCTCACCCTGGCGTGCAGCAGCGGCGCGGCCGCGAGCCAGGCGCCGTAGTAGGGGGAGGTCTCGGCGGTGCGGCGCATGCCGTCGCGGGAGGCGATGTCCTTCGGCCCTCGATCGACCAGGGCGAGCACCATGGCGACGTCCCAGTGCTCGGGGCCAAAGAGCGGATGGGCGCCGGTCGTGTCGTCGCCGGGAGCGCCCGCGGGCAGCTCGACCCATCCCCCGAACACGCTGCGAGCCGCCGAGGCGCTGCCGCGGCGGGCGAGCGCCGAGAGGGCCGGGGCATCGAGCCGCAGCCCGTAGGCCGCGGTGGCCGCCGCCGCGAGGGCCGCGTAGCCCGAGGCGCTCGAAGCGAGCCCAGAAGCGGTCGGAAAGCGGTTGAAGGAGCGCACCCGGAGGAAGCTCCCGGGCGCACCCTCGCTCACCCCTGCGCGCGACCGCACCAGCGCCAGGAAGGCCCCGAGGGTCTTCGCCTCGTCGCCCGTACGGAGCGTCCCGTCGAGCTCGACGTGGTCGGCCGTGAGCGACTCGTCTCGCCCCGCGGTGGTCTCCGTCACCAGGTCGTCGAGGGTCAGCGACAGGCTCGGCACCGCCGGCAGGTTGAGCGCCCGGTCGGCCTTGCCCCAGTATTTGCTGAGCGCGATGTTGGCGCGCGCCCTCGCGAAGAACTCCGTCACCGTCCCACCTCCACGACCCTGCCCTCGACGCCCAGCGCCGTCCAGCCCCGCAGCACCTGGTCTTCGCGGCCCGGGGCCAGCGCGATCACGCAGCCTCCGCCGCCCGCGCCGGTGAGCTTCGCACCGAGGGCCCCGGAGCCGCGCGCCGAGGCGCAGAGGTCCTCCAGGCGCTCGGTCGAGACCAGCAGGGAGGCGAGGAGGTTCTGGTTGAGGTTCATCAGCTCGCCGAGGCCGCCGGCGTCGCCCGCCTGCAGCGCGAGCGCCCCGTTGCGCGCCACCACGCCGATCGCCTCGACGGTGCGATCGATCGCCTCCGGGCGGCGCTCCCGCAGCCTCGCCACGCCGTCGACCATCTCCCTGGTCGACGACCGCTCCCCGCTGTCCCCCACGCAGAGCCGCAGCGCCCCTCTCGTGGGCACCCGACGAAAGCCCTCCGAGCGGCTGAAGAGCCCGACGCCCCCGATCGCCGCCAGGGTGTGATCGACCCCCGAGGGGTTGCCATGGAAGACCCGCTCCCAGCCGAGCGCGTAGCCCAGCAGCTCCGGCTCCCCGAGCGTTCGCCCCTGCAGCTCCGCGAGGGCGCGGGCGCACGCCACGCCCATCGCCGCGGACGACCCGACGCCGCCGCCCCCCGGGAGGTGCAGCGTCAGCGACAGGGGCCGCGTCGCCCGAGCCCATCGACTCGCAGAGCTGCCCCACGGCGCGCCCCAGCTCGGTGCCGTCGCCAGGGCGAAACGAGCTTCCCCACGGGGCGACCGTGAGCACCGTCTCCTCCGCGGAGGCTCGTGCCTCGCAGTCGGCCCCGGGGGAGAGCGAGGCGGCGAGGGCGTCGGCGCCGTAGACCACCGCGTGCTCTCCGAGGAGGATGATCTTGCCGTGCGCCGTCGCGGTCATACCCTGCGTTCGGTCATCAGCGCCGCGAAGGACGCGAGCAGGTCGCGCCCCTCGGGTCGCAATACATCCGTCTGTAAAGCCGCGATGGACTGCTCTCGCAGCGACCGGATGCGGGACTCGACGTGCTCCCTCGCGCCGGAGGCCTCGATGAGGCATCGGGCGCGGGCGACGTCCTGGTCGGAGGCGTCGCGGTGACCGAGGAGCCCGGCGAGCTCCTTCGCGCCGGCGTCGCCGAGGTGGGCGAGCGCGTGCTGCACCAGGGCGGTGCGCTTGCCCTCTCGGAAGTCGCCGCCCACGGGCTTGCCGGTCTCGGCCTCGGTCCCGAAGGCCCCGAGCATGTCGTCGCGTAGCTGGAAGGCCACGCCCAGCGGCGTCCCGTAGGCGTCGAGCGCGCGGCGCGCGGCCTCGCCCCCGCCGGCCAGCTCCAGGCCCAGGAGGAGCGGCCCTCGCACGGTGTAGCTGCCGGTCTTGAGGTGGTGCACCCGGTCGGTGTCGGGGCTGTGCGTGACGTCGAGGCACTGCCCGAGGATCACCTCGTGCTCCATCCGGCAGAAGGCCTTGAGCACGGCGCGCCGGCGCGCGGTGGGCAGCTCGATGCGCGCCACGAGGTCATGCACCAGGGTGCCCATGAGGTCGCCCGCGAGGATGGCCGCGCTCGCGCCGATGTGCGGGTCTCCGTAGCGCCTCGCGAGGGCCACGTGCACCGAAGGGGCGCCTCGGCGCACCGGGTCGTCGTCCATCCAGTCGTCGTGGACCAGCAGGTAGGTCTGCAGCAGCTCGAGCGCCGCGCCGAGGTCGGCCACCGCATCGGGGTAGGCGGTCGGGTCGATGCAGGCCACCGAGGCCGCCAGGAGCGCGGGCCGGAGGCGCTTGCCGCCTCGGAAGGTGAGGTCGCGCGTCGCCTCGAGGATGCCGATGGCGTCGGGGGCCGCCTCCAGCGTGAAGGCCTCGCACTCGTCGAGCGCCTCCCGCAGGCGGGCGTCGACGCGCGTTCGCACCGCGGCGAGGAAGGCCCCGATGGAGCTCGCGCTGCCCGGGGAGTGCGGGCCGGAGACGACATCGTCGACGTGGTTGGGGATCACGGGCGCGAGAGAAACCTTGGACTCCGCCGTGGTGTCAAGCGACCCCTGGGTGCTCGGTTGCATGTCGGGTTGGATGGTCGGATGGCGCGGTCCGTCTCGCGGCTGGTCAAAACTCAGCGCAGCAGCGAGCGCAGCGTCGGCGGGAGCGGAAGAGGGGCCGAGCCGAGCAGCGGGCCCGCCGGCGCCGAGGAGAGGGTCTGCCAGAAGAGGTAGCGGCGAGGGGTTCGCCGGGCGAGGGCGATGAGCCCGGCCGCGGCCTTGGCGGTGTAGGTGTCGTCGAGCACCAGGCCGTCGCGGGCGAAGAGCTCGGTGGCCCGGCGGGCGTCGTCGGTGGGGCAGCCGTAGCCCTGCCCCAGGGCGCCCTCGAAGACCCGAACCGGGGGAAGGGCTGCGGCCGATCGACGGTGCCGGAGAATCGCTCGGGCGAGCGAGGCGATGCGCCAGGAGGGCACGGCGAGCGGAGGCGTGACGCGCACCCCCCAGACGTCGCCGAGCGCGCCAGCGAGGGCGCGGCCCGCGAGGAGACCAGCGAGCGTTCCGCCCGAGCCGAGCGCGCAGACCTGCACGTCGGGGGAGGGGGCGCCCATCGAGGCGAGCTGCGCCGCCAGCTCGAACTGCGCGTCGAGGTAGCCCGACGACCCGAGCGCGTTGCTCCCTCCCACGGGGATGATCAGCGGCCGTGCGCCCTTCGCGCGGAGGGCGAGGGCGCGCAGCCCGAGCGCGACCATCGCGGACGGAACGCTGCCGCAGGGGTGCAGCACCGAGGCCTGCGCCGCCGACGCGCGGAGCATCTCCTCGACGTGCGCCGACGAGGGCTGCGGCGCCAGCGCGGCCTCGACGGTGAGACCCATCGCCCCGCCGTGCACGGCGGTCGCGAGCACGTGGTGCGACCCCGCCGCGCCCAGGGTGAGCACGTGGGTCACTCCCCGCGCCCGGGCGTCGGCCAGCAGCGGAGCCAGCTTGCGAACCTTGTTGCCGCCGTAGCGGGGGTGGGTCTGGTCGTCACGCTTGACCCAGACCTCGCAGCCGACCGAGCGGGAGACCTCCTCGGCGAGCACCAGCGGCGTCGGGTTCACGATGAGGTCGGTCAAGGGGAGGCAGCTTTGCATCGTCGCCGGGTGGATCGCCAGCGCCCGGCGCTAGACTGCGCCCGTGAGCGCCCGCCGACGTGCATGGATCCTCGCCTCGCTCCTCGCCCTCCTCGCCCCTCCCGCGGCGGCGCAGGACTGGGACGTCGGCCCTCAGCGTCCCCGCGCCCCGTCTCGTCCTCGCCCTCGTCCGACGGCTCCCTCGAGCCCGCGCCCCGCTCGCCCCGCCGCGCCCTCCGCGACGCCGGCGGCAAGCGCCAGCGCTCGCGACGCGGCCATCGAGCGGCTCACGGCCCTCGCGATGAGCGAGCCCGACGACGGCATCCCGATGCTCCCGACGCTGCTTCGCATGGTGAGGGCGAGGGACGGCTCCTCCGATCAGCTCCTGGCGACCCTCGACGCCCGCCGCGCCAGCGCTCCCCGAGGCGCCGCGGACCTCATCCGGGCGGAGGTGCTGCGCGACGCCGGGCGCTTCGACGAGGCCATCGCCGCCCTCGATCGCTCGGTCTCCGATCGCCCCGACCGCGCGGCCACCTGGCGCTCGCTGGGCGCCCTGCACCGCCAGCTGGAGCACCCCGTCGAGGCGCGCTCTGCCTTTGAGCGGGCCCTCGCGCTCCCGGGCTCTCGCGACGTCCGGGCGGAGATCCTCCGCGCCCTGATGGACCTCTCCGTGGCCCACGGCGACCTCGTCCGCGCCCGGGCGGCGCAGCGCGACCTGGCGACGCTGCTCCCCGGGAGCGCGTCGGTGCGCCGGGAGCTGGCCGACCTGCTGGTGGCCCGTCAGCGCTGGCCCGAGGCGGTGACCGAGCTGGAGGGCGTCGCCCGCTCGCTCTCCGGCGACCTTCGGGTGCAGCCCGCGGTGCTCCGCCAGCTCGGGTTGGCGCAGCTCCGGGCGGGTCACCCCGAGGAGGCCGAGGCCACGCTGCGCAGGGCGCTCTCCGGGGCGTCGTCGTCCCCTGCGCTGGAGCGGGAAGTGTACGAGGCGCTCGCGGAGATCCACGAGCTGCGGCAGGACCTCGGTGCCTGGATCGCCTCGCTCGAACGCCAGCCGGGAGCCAGCGCCGAGCGCTGGGCCTTCCTGGGGCGACGCTACGGCGCGCTCGGCCAGGTCGATGCGGCGGTGCGCACGCTGCGTCGAGCGCTCTCGATGCGGCCGAGGGACGTCGACCTCCACGTGGCGCTGGTGCAGTCGCTGACGCAGGCGGGGCGCGTGGACGAGGCGCTGGCGGCGCGTCGGTCGCTGGTGGCGGCGGTTCCGGGGGAGGTGCGCTACGCGGTCGAGCTCGCGGACGACCTCGCCAGGGCGGGGCGGCGCGCCGACGCCGTCGCCACGCTGACCACCGCGGGGCGACGAGCGGGCAGCGACGCCGAGGCGCACGAGCAGATCGCCCAGGCGCTCGCGGGCCTGGGGGAGCGCGAGCTCGCGACGAGGGAGACCGAGCGGGTGGTGCAGCTCGACCCGGGCGACCCCTCGGCCCTGGAGTCCCTGGGGGAGCGCTACTGGGAGCAGGGCGACCGGCCGAGGGCGCTGGCGATCTGGCAGCGCATCCGGGAGCGGGCGCGCACCCCCCACGACGGCCACCGGGCGCTGGGCGAGGTGTACGCCCGGCACGACCTGCTGCCCGACGCGATCGCCGCCTTCCGCGCGGCGCTCCAGTCGAGGCCCGGCGACCCGGTGTCGACCCGGCTGCTCGCCCAGGCGCAGGAGCAGTCGAGAGACCTCGCCGGGGCGGTCGACACCTGGAGGGCGTTGATCGCGCTCCCCTCGGTGGACGCCGACCTTCGCGGCGAGGCCCGCGCCCGCATCGCCAACCTCTGGAACCTCCTCGGAGTGCTTCCCTCCCAGGCGACCCGCCTCGAAGCCGCGCTGCAGTCCGACCCCTCGGCGATCGAGTCCGCGCTCGACCTCGTCGAGGTCTACGCCCGACTGCGCCGCCCCATCGAGCTCGAACGCACCCTCCTCCGCGTCGTGTCGCTCCGCCCCTCGGACGCCCGCTCCTGGCTGGCGATCGAGCGGGCGCGCGCCGAGCGCGGCGACCTCGCGGGCGCCATCGAGGCCCTGCAGCGGGTGCTCGCCATCGACCCCCGCCGGGGCCGGGAGCTCTACCCCAGGCTCGCTCGCCACGCGCTGGCGATGCACCGCGACGCCGAGGCCGTGTCCTTCGCCGCCCGCGCGGTGGAGCTCAACCCCGACGACGCGGCAGGCCATCGGGAGCTGGGCGACCTCTACCGCGCCCGAGGCGAGCTCGACGGCGCGCTCGCAGCCTACCGACGCGCCCTCACGCTCAACGACCGCGACTTCGAGAGCGCCCTCCGCCTCGCGGACATCTACCTCGCCCGGGGTGCTGCGGAGGAGGCGATCGACCGGCTGCGCAGCGTGGTGCGCCGCTCCCCCGACGACGACCTGGTGGGTCGCGCGGGGCGCATCGCGGTGCAGGTCGCCATCGCCACCCACAACGCCGACGCGCTCGCGAGCGACCTCGCCCTCGTCAGCGCCGCGGCGCCCGGCCGAGCGGTGCTGCGACGCCTCCAGACCGAGCTCTTCCTGGGCTGGCTCCGCCCGGACGTGGAGGCCCTCTCCGAGGGGGAGGGACCTCGGGTGACCGACGCCCGACAGCGGCTGCGGAGGCTCTCCGCGCGCGCCGTTCGCCCGCTGCTCGACGCGCTCTCCGAGCAGGGCGTGGAGCGGCAGCTTCTGGCGGTGCGCATCCTCGGGGCGCTCCAGACCCCCGACGCGGTGCAGTCGCTGCTGGGCGTCGCCTCGCGTCCCGGGGTCGACGCCACCACCCGCGTCGAGTCGCTGCGGGCTGCGGCGAACTGCGCCGATGCGAGGGCGGTGCCCTCCCTGGTCGCGATGTTGCGCGGGGACGACGCCGCCGCGGCGACGCTTGCCGCCTGGGCCCTCGGTCGTCTCCAGGGAGCGGCCATCGAGCCCGCCCTTCGCACCGCCCTCCAGCGCACCGACTCGCCGGACGCCGCGGCGATGTCGGCGCTCTCCCTGGCCGCTCGCCGCTCAATCTCCGCCCGCCCTCTGCTGGCCTCGGTCATCGCTCGGGAGGTCGATGGGGTGGTGCGCGCCGCGGCGATCGTCGCGTGGTCGGCCCTGTCTCCGGCCGGTCCCGAGCTGCTCTCGGCGCTCTCCACGGCGGGCGAGGTCGGACCGTGGTCCCGAGGGGCCTCTCTCGCGGCGATGGGTCCGCTCGCCGGTTCGCAGCCCTCCCTCCGACCCCGGCTCTGGTCGGCGATCTACCTCCCGGCCCACGTTTCCGCCCCCGCCGTGACCTCCCTCTCCGACATCGCCGCCCGCGCCCTCGCTCGCAGCGCGCACGGCCACTCCCTCCTCGAGGCTCCGGCGTGGCGCGACCCGACGCTCGCCCACAGCGCTGCCACCATGCTCAGCTCGCTGCTCCGTCCGACCTCTCCCTCCGAGGACGCCGAGGCCGCGCTCCAACGTGACGAGGCGCTCGCCATCGCCGCCCTCCGCTGCGGCCCTCGCCGACCCGTCGCAGCGCGCGGTGGCCCTCGCCGCCCGCGACCGCTCTTCGGCGCTCGCTCCCCTCGTCGCGCAGCCCCTCGTCGGCGTCACGCCCGCCACGCGGTCCCTCCGCGCTCGCGCCCTCGTGGCCGTCGCTCCCTCGCTGATCGCGTTGTGGCCCTCGTCCCCCGCGCCTCGGACGCCGCGCTGCTCCGGGTGATCGGCCAGGTCGACGACCCCTCGGCGGTGGCGGTGCTGCGCTCGGCCTCGACGGCGAGTGACCCCTCGCTTCGGCTCATCGCAGCGCGCGCCCTCGCGAGCCAGAGAGCGCCCCTCGAGGCGCAGGGCGTCGCGCCCACTGCGATGGCGAGGGTCGACGGCCAGACGAGGTGGTCCGACCGGCTGCTGGCGGTGGAGTCCATCGGTCGGTCGAGCGCCCCAGAGGCAACGCGGGCGCTCGCCGAGGCAGCCCTCCACGACCCCTACGCGTGGGTGCGGCGGGCGGCGCTGCGGCTGCTACGGGGGAGGACCGATGCGTCGGTGGTGCCTGCGCTCCAGCAGGTGCGCGACCACGATCCGGACGCGGTGGTGAGGGCCGAGGCGCTCGAAGCCCTACGAGGCCGCTGAGCGGAGGGCGATCACTCCGCGCGGACGCGGACGACCTGATCGAAGACCAGCGAGGCGCGGTCGATGCCGCTCATCGCGAAGGGGATCACCCGGAGCCGGTGCACCGCGAGGGTGCCGCCCTGGCGGAGGAGCTCCCGCACCCGGTCGACCTGCGCGGCGTCGAGGTCGAAGGCGCCGTCGTCGCGAGCGCTGCAGGAGAGCGTGCCGGCGCCCTCGAAGACCACCGCGACGCGATCGGTGGAGGCGCCGCGCGCCCAGCGCACCGAGAGGCCGCCGCGGCGGGGCAGCGAGACCGCGGCGCCGTGGCCGAGGGGGAGCGCGTCGTCGCCGATGCGAAGATCGGCCATGGGCTCGGGGGGAGCGCCGCTCACGTCGAAGGCTCCGCGGAGGGTCGTCGGGTCGCCGGCGCCGGTGAACTGCCAGGCGCCCGTCGGGAGCTCCCCGTCGAGGCCGTAGACCACGCCGGAGACGACGTTCCAGAGGTCGGGGAGGCGGTGCGGGGCCATGCGCGCCACCAGCGCGTCGGCGCGGGCGTCGATGGCGCCCACGTCGAGGAGCTGCACCTCGGCCTGCGTGGAGTCGAGGCCCTCGCCCATCGCGCCTCGCTCGGTGCATCCCCCGGTGGCCGTACTCGGCGGGGCGCCCACCAGCGCGGGGAGCGACTCGGCCCGGACGCCCTGCGAGCGGAAGAAGCGGCCGCCGACGTGCACCCTCGCGCCGCCGCCGTCGTCGACGCGCTCGACGAACACGATGCCCTGGGTGCGCGACGAGACATCCGCGTCGAGCACGGCGTCTGGACCCGCGCCCGTACAGCCGACGCCGAGGGCACCGAGGACCGCGAAGAGACAGGATGAACGACGAAGCAGATGCACCGCTTCCCAGTATAGGGAACTCCACCCCGTGGAGGCAACGAGTCTCCCACCTGACCGCACCCGTTCCTCGTTCGGGATCATCCGTGCTTCGATGCGCCCCGTGATGGACTCCCATGACCTCGCCGCAGGCGCCGTCCTCGTCGGCGGCTTCGACGGCCTCGCGCTCCCACCGGCCCTCTCCGAGCGCCTCGCCGACGGCCGCCTCGCCGGAACCATCTTCTTCCGGCGCAACATCACCGGCCCCTCGCAGGTGCGCGACCTCTGCGCCGAGGTGCTCGCCTCGAGCCCGCTCACCCCGCTCACCGCGCTCGATCAGGAGGGCGGCCGCGTCACCAGGCTACGGGCCCCGGTGATCTCGCTGCCCCCGGCCCGAAGCCTCGGCGCGCTCGACGACCTCCCGCTCACCCGCGACCTCCACCGGGCGCTCGGCGAGGAGCTCTCCGCGGTCGGCATCAACTTCAACCTCGCTCCGGTCTGCGACGTCGACAGCAACCCCGCCAACCCCGTGATCGGCGACCGCGCCTTCGGGCGCACCGCGGCGCTCGTCTCCCGCCACGCCGCCGCGGCCATCGAGGGGCTACACGACGGCGGGGTGCTCGCCTGCGCCAAGCATTTCCCCGGGCATGGAGACACCGCGACCGACAGCCACCACGAGCTCCCGGTGCTGCCCCACGACCTCGCCCGGCTCGAGGCGATCGAGCTCGCCCCCTTCCGCGCCGCCCTCGCCGCGGGCGTCGACGCCGTGATGACCGCCCACGTCCGCTTCGACGCGCTCGACCCGACGGTGCCGGCGACGCTCTCCAGGGCCGTGATGACCACGCTGCTGCGCGACGGGCTCGCCGCCAGATCCGATGCGGTGGTGGTCTCCGACGACCTGCTCATGCGCGCCGTGAGCGACCGGTGGCCCGTGGAGGAGTCCGCCCCGCTCGCCGTCGACGCGGGCTGCGACCTGCTGCTGGTGTGCAGCGACCCCGAGGCCCAGGAGCGGGCCCGCCTCTCCCTCGCTTCGCTCTCCCGCACCGACCCTGCCTTCGCCGATCGACTGCGCGACGCAGCCTCGCGCGTCACCCGGCTCCGAGAGCGCCTCGTGCCGGGCATCGTCCCCGCGGAAGCCCTCCCCTGCGCTCTGGCAGCGCCCGTCCCGCCTTGTCCTTGAAGCGCGCCTCGACGCGCTGCGCTCGGCTCCCGGGGGCGCGGTCGATCCGACCGAGCGGAGCTGAGGGCCTCAGCGGGAGACGCGCACTGCCGTCCAGCTGATGGTGTTGGGGAAGACCCGCACCGTCACCGAAGCGGGCGTCGGGGTGCCGCCGGTGAGCTGCACCCGGAGGGTCACCGAGCTGCCGTTGGCGTCGTCCCCGGCCGGGACGTTGAGCACCAGCGCGAAGCCCCTGGCGCCGGTGCCGGCGACCGAGGGGGTGAGCTGCCCGGGGATGAGGTCGCTGTCATAGAAGGTCGTCGACGCCGAGCTCGCGTCGATCACCACGCCCGACACCCCAAGGCTGGGATCGGCCGCCTCGGTGATGAGCACCGCCACGTGGCCGAGGTCGGCCGACGGGGCCCCTCCCTGACCCGACACAGCCTCCAGCACCCGCTCGGAGCCGAAGGTCTCGAGCGTCACGCTCCCTCCTCCGGCGCGCACCTCCCTGAACGCTCCGAAGGTCGCCCGGCTGGCGGACACGGCGCGCACCCCGATCACCGGGACGCCGCCGTCGGCGAAGGTGGGCAGCACCCCGGTGAGGGTGAAGGTGCCGTCGGGGTTCGTCAGCGCGGTGGTGGTCGTGTCGTCGACGGCGCGAATCGTCCAGCCCGAGACGGCCGTGCGGCTCACCGTCGCGGTGGGAGGGAGCTGGTCGAGCACCACCACGCTGCCTCCGACGTTGTAGCGGGAGAGCCCGACATCGCTCGTCACCGCGCCTCCGTCACCGCCTCCACCGCCTCCACCGCCGCCGGTCGTGTTGGGGTTGGACCCGGAGCAGGACGATCCATCGGGGCAGGGGAGGGAGGGCGGCCGGGCGGCCGTCTCGGTACAGCCCAGCCAGAGTCCCGCAACCAGCACCACGACGCGCTTCGCACCCATGGATTTCAGCCTAGCCCAGCGCCCGCGGCTCGTCCCGATTCGGGCAGCCGTCGACGGATCAGAGCCGCCCCTCTCGCCGCTTTGCGGCCATCTCCGCGAACTCCTCGTCGACCCGGGCTCGCGCCTCGGCCCCCGGGTCGGAGGGCGCCACCCGGATGCCGGTGCGCTCGTCCTGCGACACGCCTCGGAAGGTGTACTGGAGCAGGCCCTCGGCGTTGACCTCGAGCTGCGCCCGGCCGCGCTCTCCCATCGAGGAGAGCAGCCGGTCGGCGTCTCTCAACGGGAGCTGGAGGTTGTGGGCGACCTCGGCCGTGGTGAGCACGCCCTTGCGCGCCGCCGCCATCGCCAGGATCGCCTGCTCCGAGGCGGAGTCCTTGGCCTCGACGCCTCGCGCCTGGAGCCGTCGGCTGGCCGAGAGCAGCAGCAGCGCGGCGAGGGCCGCGACGCCTCCGATCAACACCCCGGTGCCGAAGCCCACCCAGGCCGAGACGCTGAGCGCGGCGGCCACCAGCGCCACCACCACGCCCACGATGCCGCCGAAGGCGATGCCCCCGAAGAGCACCGCCCAGGCGAGCACCCCGGTGAGCACGCCTCCCACGCGGTGCGCCGAGCCCACCAGGTTGAGGGGCACGGCGGAGAGCGGGCCTCGGGTGGCCCCGCACGCCGAGCAGACCACGGTGCCTCCGCGGACCACGGTAGGGGCCGACTGGCCGCAGCGCTCGCAGGTCGCGCCGTAGTGAGCGCGGCCGCAATGGCCGCAGATGAGCTCGTTGGGCGGCATCGGCGCGCCGCAGACGGTGCACTGCTTCATGACCGTGGACCTATAGGGACGAAGTCCCCGGGGCGCACCCTCGTCAGCCCTCGACGCCCAGGAGTCGGGCCATGGAGGCCTCGTCGGCGGGGGTGAAGGGGTAGCGCTCGAACTCCGACGAGCTCACCCACTCGAAGGCGTTGACCGCGGCGGCGCGCAGGCCCTCCGCCCGGAGCTTGCACTCGTAGAGGTGCAGGTCGACCGCGTAGGTCTCGTAGGTGTGGGTCACGAAGGAGATGAGGGTGCCGACCTCGATGTCGACGTCGAGGCGGTGGCGCAGCTCGCGGCGAAGGGCCTCGGAGTCCGACTCCTCCTCCTCCACCCTCCCTCCAGGAAACTCCCAGAGCAGCGGCAGCACCGCCGAGGGACGCCGCTGGGTGATGAGGTAGCGGCCGTCGCGCTCGATCACCGCGGCCACGACCCGGATGGTCCGCAACGTATGAGGCTGTGTCGTCGCCATTGTCCCCGTGATGCTACGGGAGCGCCGCACCGATGGACAATCCAGTTCGTCGGATAGCTTGCGACGGTGGGCCCGCGCCCTCTACCCTCCGCCGTTCCAGTGAGCGCCCCCGTACCGTCTCCGGAGTCCCTGCGTCCTCGGCCCGACGGCGGCGCCTCCCTGCTCTTCGTCGGCGGCTCCCGCGCCGAGCGGGCGCGCCACCTCGACGAGCTCGCCCGCGACCTCGCCGCCGCCGAGCCCTGTCCCCTCGTCGTGAGACTCCGGCCCGGCGACTCAGCCTCGCAGGATCTCGTCGGCCGCATCCACGACGCCGTGGAGTCCGCGCTCACCCGCGCCCGCGCTCCCGGCGGCCTCTACGACGACCGCGGCGGAGGGCTCATCCGACACCTGGGCGGCTGGATCTTCCGAGCCCGCACCGTCGGCCACACTGGCCTGGTGATCGTCGTCGACGAGCTGCAGCGCCAGCTCGATCGCCGCGGCCGACGCGACGACGACGGCGACTCCTCCGAGCTCTCGGCGCTGCTCTCCGCCTGCTCCGGGCGAGCGCTCACCGTGGTCGCCTCGGTGCCCGCCTCCTCGGCCTCGGGTGCCCCCGCGCTCGCGGCCGGGCTGCGCGACGGCTTCACCCAGCAGGTCAACCTCGGCGCGCCCCCGACGGTCACCCGCGACCCCGCCACGCTGGTGACCGCGCTCGCCGGGCGCTCCTTCGGCCCCGACTCGCTCACCCGCGCCATCTTCGGCTGGCTCGACCTCCCCGATCCCACCGGCGATCGGGTCGACGACGACACCGTGGTGGTCTTCTCCTCGCCGCTGACCCCGCCGCTCGTCCCGGAGCCCGCCGCGCTCGAGTGGTCCAGCGCCGCCGAGGCGCCCGCCTCGACGCCCTCCATCCCGCCCTCCGCCGCGCCGGTCGACGCCGACGAGATCTCCCGCTGGCGCTCGGTGCTCTCCGCCTCCGTGCGCGTGGCCGCCCTGCTCCCCGAGGCGCGCGCGCTGCGCTCCCACCCCGCGGCCGATCGCGAGGCCTTCATCGCCCGCTTCATGGCCGGGCCTTCGCAGCTCCCCTGGCTGCGCGACGTCCTCGCCCGCGGGTCATCCCTCGGCGAACCCTCCGCGCGGATGAAGCTCGCGACCCGCGCCGCCCTCGCCGAGACGCGCGCCGCGTGGGGCGTCGTGCGGGGCGAGGCCGACGACCCGACGCGCTGGTCCGCGAGGCTGCGCCAGGTGGCCGAGGAGCAGGGGGCTCGCGCGTCGGCGTGGTGGATCCTCCCTGGACTCCGCGTCGACCTGATGTCCCGGCTGGAGTCGAGGGTGCTCTCTCCGCTCGGCCTGCGTCGCATCGACGGCGGCGTCACCCGCTCTCTCTCGGCGGCCTCGATGACCGCGCCCGCCACGTCGAGGGTGGCCCTCGGCGGCTCCGAGGCGACGCGCCTCGCGACCTACGCCATGGCCCTCGCGGAGCCCGGGTCGCTGGAGGACGCCGCGGTCCGCGCCGAGCAGAACGCCCTCGCGGCGATGCGCTCCTACGCGGGCGGCTTCGTCGGCCGCACCGCCATCCTGCTGATGGCCGACGTCGGGGCGGCGGAGCCTGATCTGAGCCTCGCTGCAAGGACGCTTGGAGGCGAGTGCCCCTTCGCGGAGATCGTTCCGTGGGGGCTCTACACCTTCGGGGGAAACGAACCATGAGGATCCTCTACCTGGGCATGCCCCTCGGCGCGCTGATGCTGCTGCGCGAGGGCCACCACCTCGTCGGAGCGTGCATCTCGCGCCCGTCATCACCGGGCATGACCCGACTTCGCCGCGCGCTCGCCGAGGAGGGAGCGCCGCTGCTGGGGCGGCCCGACCTCACGCAGCCCGGCGTGCAGGCGCTGCTCGCGTCGACCGAGCCGGACCTCATCGTGAGCTGGTTCTGGACGCGCCGCATCCCCGCGATGCTCGTCGCCCTCGCGCCCCACGGGGGCATCAACGTGCACCCCTCGCTGCTGCCCAGGCACCGCGGGCCCGACCCGTACTTCTGGACCCTCTACCGCGAGGACGCGGAGACCGGCGTGACCGTGCACCGCATCACCGACGCCTACGACCAGGGCCCGATCCTGCTGCAGCGTCGCGTCCCGGTGCCGCCGAGGGTCAACTCCTGGACGCTGGCGAGGGCCCTCGATCGACCCTCGCTGGAGGCGGTGCGCGACGTGGTGCAGGGCATCGTCGAGGGTCGCTACGCCGACGACGGAACGCCCCAGAACGAGGCCTTCGCCACCGAGGCCCCGAGGCCCTCCGACGACGACTGCGAGATCCTCTGGGATCACCCCGCCTCGAGGGTCATCGCCCGCATCCGCGCGGCCTCGCCCGAGCCCGGGGCCTTCACCGGCCTGGGCGAGGGGACCCTTGTGGTGCTGGAGGCTGAGCCCTACCCGAAGCCTCCCCGCGGGCTGGAGCCTGGCGACGTAGCCTGGCTCCCCGAGGGCGTGGTGGTGGCGTGCGGCCACGGCGAGGCGGTGCTCATCACCCGGGCTCGTAGCGAGGACGACGACACGATGGTGACCGGGCATCGCATCGCGGCGCTGCTCCCCGGGCTGGAGAGGGTCGACGGATGAGCCTCCGGGTCTCCATGGCGCTGGCGGTGCTGGCGACCGTTCTCGGGTGTCGTTCTCGCGATCCGGGCACGAGCACGCCGCCCCCGGCCTCCGACGCGGGCTCCCCGGCGTCGCAGCCTCGCGCCCGACGCCGCCTCCGCCGCCTCCGATCGCGGTGCAGGGGCCGTGGCAGGTGGCCGAGGCCCGCGCCGCGGCGGTGTCTCCGGCGCTGTGGCTCGACGGCGCCGTGCGTAGCGTGGCGGCGATCCCCTCGGAGGACGCTCGCTCGGCGGAGATGCGCTGGCTGCGCTGGGCCGACGGGAGCGCGACGGTGGTGGCGAGGCACGCGGTGCGCTGGATGCCGCCCGGATCGGCGATGTCGCTGGTGCCGAGGGTGGGCGGCGCGACGGCGGTGTGGCCCATGAGCCCTGGAGGCGACGCGGGCGCCGGGTGGAGGGCGATCGACCTTGCGGCCACCGGCTTCGTGGGCGACGAGCGGGAGGCCACGGCGCTGGAGGTGGCGGCCTCGGAGTGGGCGCTCACCGCGATGGGGCGGCGCTCGAGGGAGGGCGTGGACGAGCCCGCGCCGACGGTGACGAGGGCGAGCGTGGCGCTGCGGGTGGAGCCGCGCAGGGCAGCTCCGGTGGCGCTGCTGGGGGAGGTGGAGCTGACCCGCGGCGACGACCTGATGGGCTTCGAGCGGGCGCTGGGCCTGGACCCCGACGACGCGGCGGGTCGCTGGGCGGCGCTCTCCCGGGGGCGATGCCAGGACGCCCGGCTGGAGCTCTACCGGGTGCAGCGGGACAGCGCGGAGTTCAAGGGCGCCGTGGCGATCGGCCGCGAGGTCGGGGTGCGCTGGATCTCCGTCGACGCGGGCCCATCTTCGGTGGTGGTGAGCTGGTACCAGGATCTGATCCCGATGCGGCTCCAGTGCACCCGGGGGACGAACGCGCCGACGGTGGCCGACCAGGGCCTTCGCGTGGCCCTCTTCCCGAGGTAGGCGGAGCGATGGAGCGAGCGCCCAGCACCAACGCGACCCGGCTGCTGAAGCAGCAGGGCGTGGCGTACACCGAGCACTTCTACCGCTACGAAGAGCGCGGGGGGACGAAGGTCTCCGCGCGCGAGCTCGGCTTCGACGAGCACGCGATCATCAAGACCCTGGTGATGGAGGACGACCAGAAGCGCCCGCTGGTGGTGCTGATGCACGGCGACCGCGAGGTGAGCACCAAGGAGCTCGCTCGGGTGGTGGGCGCCCGCAGCGTGCAGGCGTGCAAGCCCGAGGTGGCCGACCGTCACTCGGGCTACCAGGTGGGGGGCACCAGCCCGCTGGGGACGCGCCGCGCGATGCCCGTGTACATCGAGCGCACGGTGCTGGAGCTGCCGCGCATCTACCTCAACGGCGGCAGCCGGGGCTTCCTGGTGGGGATCGATCCGAAGGTGCTGCTGGCGCTGGTGAAGCCGACGCTGGTGGACGTGGCGATCGAGAAGGGCTGAGCCGGGGCCTCTGAACTTGGTATCAGTCGTCGATGGGCTCCAGGCCCGCGATGCCGTCCTTCATCGCCTTGATCTCCTCGGGGGAGTGTCCCTGCCAGTCGAGGTGCTCGGCCACGACCCGCAGCGGCGCCTGGGAGCGAGAGGACTTCGTCGGATTCCCTGGATACTTCTTGTCGGTGAGATTGGGGTCATCCATGAACGGGCCGGTCGGCTCGACCTGGAAGATACGGCCAGGGCCTTCGCCCCTTGCCAGTTCCGCTCCCCAGGCGGCCGCGTTCAGGGTCTCGCTGAAGTAGACCCATGGGGAAGTCCGCCCGACGTAGTTGGAGGCGTAACCGGGTTGGATCAGGTCGCCGGGCTTCAGGTCCGCCCGGGTGCTATGGAAGAGCGCGCGGAGCGCTGGTGTCGGAGGTCGTCGATGGGGCTGGGGTTGCTCATTGGTATCTCGTCATCGACTCGTGGTTTGGTATTTCTGTGGCAAGACCGCCCCTGGGGACCCCTCTCTCCGGATAACCAGCCTGTGGGGTGGGCGCGGCGGGTTGACGACGGGTGAAGTGGGAGCGGTCGGCACCATCGGCTTGTTGGGTTTAACAACTATTCATCCCCTGGTCCTCGCTCTCGCGTGCGCGATGCGGTGGGCGCGCTTCGTTCGAATCCCGGTTCGGTGCGGGCTGCGCCTCGGCGCGCCTGACTGCTTCCGCCCGTGCGGAGTGAGACGTAGCCCCTCGTCGAGCGAGTGAACCTTCGGACGCCCCGGATCCAATCCCGCGTACGCCACGGCAAATCGAAGCAGACCCACGGCTAGGTTCCATCGTCATTCACATAACGGCAAAACATAGTTCGACCCGACAACGAAGGGATGAGGTCCGAAGCGCAAAATGAGTTGCTGGGGTCCAATCCGCCGATCCCAACCATCGCCGATAACGTGACGAGTTGCGCGTACTTGTTCGGGAAGGAGTGCGCGTTCGAGAGCAAGGTAGCCGAGTCGCCAGGCAACCTCGGCGTCTACCGAGGCGGCCTCGCATGAACTCGTCGATGTCCGGCAGAATCAGTCGGAGCGCCTCGTTGGCACCCCGACGTCGCCCGGTGGATGGTGGACACCCAGGCGGATGAGTCGCTGCCGCCCGTCGCAGGGTCCTCGTCGCGACCATCCGGGAAGCAGAAGACCCAGGCGATGCACGCATAAGGCTGGCCTGATCGGGGACAGCACGCGTACAGCTCCACCCACTCTAGCGCACCCGCAGTGCTCGGCAAGAACCTTCGTGCGCAGATCCGCGAGTGTCTTTATAGTAGCGACTTCCTGGCGGAACATACCATACGGTCCTGGAGCGGGCCGCACGGGAACCCGCGGTGGTGTCTTGATCCGCCCAACGGCTTGCCGGTGGGCCGCCGCAACCCAGACCAGTAGGGAGGCTTCACCGCGTGGGTAGGAGCGGCCTTCACCATCGGCTCGTTGGGCAACACACCTCCAGCGGAGAGCATCGAGCGAAGATGTTTGTCTACCCAATGCCAGTACAGGGTCATCAGGATTCGCCCCTGCGTGCGTTACCCAGCCCGAACTCCTCGAGAAGGCATCGAGAGCGCAAAACGCATTGTCGCCCCATCCGCGCGGGTACATGGCACAGATCACCGCTCGGGTGCTCGACCTCCCGGTCACAGAAGGTCTGAGTCCCTTCCCCGCCCAGTCGAGGCCCAACACACCGGCTCACGCTCGTTCAAGGTCTTCGTCGGAAACGGCATGTTCAAGAGATACTGGGTGGCGACCTCAAGAGCCTCGCAGCCGCTGCGGACAGTTCGGGGGGCGGCATACGCGCCGAATAGAACCGCTCGATCGCATCGAACTCGCGACCCAAGTCCAGCTACCCAGCTCAATATCTTCCAACGTGTCTCGGTAGTTCATCTCTGTCCGCCCAACAGCTGGCCGAGTCCCGCCGAAGCGGGTCACGCGAAGTTGGTCGCCAGGTGAAGGCGGAGAGCAGGTCGGCACCATCGGCTTGTCAGCGTCAGTGTGCCAGTTCCCCGCCCTATCGCTTCCCAAGGTCGGTCAAGATGCGGTCCACCAGCCGATGAACTCAGGCCAACGCAATCTCAAACTCGGCATCACCTCATGGATCGTCTCGAAGCATCCACAGAGCCAGATCATCCATGTGACTAGGTCGGCTTCTCGCAATCAGACAGACGAACACTACGCGCAGCCACTCAACCCCGCTGGCGCAGTACCCGCAGTAGTCCGCAGTGCGAGCATTGGGGAAGACATAGGGGATTACTCTGCATGTGACGCAAGATCGAGCCCGGGTTTCAACCAGTATCGCAAGGATCCCGCCTGCCCCACCAGATCACAACTGCATCCTTGGGAGACATCCGCGGAGTCGTGAAACACCCCAGGTAACCCGCTGCCGCCAGGGTACAGGATGCTCAAGATCATCGCGTGAATCAGGGTCGGTGACATCTCATCCGCTCGCCGGGAGACTTCCTGGCTGGATGATGTCGCAAAGCCTCACGGATGCACGTTCCTCCATCGCTTGAAGCAAGGATTGCAGACCGGGCGCGGATCCGCAGAAGCGCCTGATCATCGCCCCAAAGCTACCCGCTAAGGACCAGCCATTTCACGGTGCAGTGACATCGATTCTCGCTGGGGCCACCATTCCGTGCCGACTCGGTGTTAAATCTCGTGACTTCCAGCTCGCTTCGTCGAGCAAGCGTTTGGTCGATGCGTGGGTTTCGCCCAGCGAAGCGAGTGCGCGGAGCGGGCGTCTTCTTCACCCAGGTCTTCGCGCCCGGGAGCCCGCCGAGAGATCGACGTGCCAGGCCAGCGTCAGCATGACGATGGCCATCTCCTCGGCGGACAGCCCGCCGTATCGCGCGGTCCACTCTTCCGGCCTCGACCGCGACGTCCCGGTCCAGCGCATTCGATCTCGAACATCGTTCGCGATCAAGGTATCGAGACCTCCTCATGCGACCTTCTTCTCGCCGTGCGCCCGCAGCGACGCCACCACGGTGGCCAGAAGAAGGTTGTACGAGACATGATCCACGCAGAATCAAGAGGCGACCTTGGGATATCCCAAGCGGCGCGAGTTCGCGATTGAGCCAGAGTGCGAGTTGTTGAAACGCCGTCTCGATGCTCCAGCGCTTCCGATAGAGAGATCCGCGATCTCAATGGCACTGGCCATCTCTTTCGGGAGGTTCGTGAGAGGTGAAGTTCCATGTCGCCGTCGCGCGTCGCCTGGTCGAGCTGGATCGTGATCCGACGGAGGCTGAGGGTGCGTGCTCGTCCTCCATCTCCATCCTCACGTCCTGTTCGAAGACCTCGTTAAAACCGATCCGGCCGCACGAGATCAGTGCGCCGAACGGACGAGTGATCAGGTTCGCGTGCTGACGAATCACGAACGCGGCGTGTCGCCGCTGGATGCCCCAGAGGAACGCCCGCGTGCAGAAGTCTGATCGCAGATCCAGCAGCGTCGCCGGGCGATGCCGCATCGGCAGGACTTGCGGCAGGATCAGCCGCTCTTTGAGCGGGCCGTCCTCGCAGTAAACCAATGCCCGCACCAGTCCCGGGCGGCCTGAAGACCGCCAGCAAGTGGCCTGGCAGCGGACCGGCCACGCTTCCCGAAGCACGGCCAGGCGACGATCGAAAACGCCGCGAGATGGCTGCCATCGAGCACCATCACCCGAAACCCCGACAGCCACGGCGCGCCGCTCCCCTTTCATCGACCGGACTAACGTGGCGGCGCGGTCCAGCTGCGCCCCGACCATCGCGGCGCTGACAGCCGGTCTTCGACGTTCTGGAGCTTCTCGTAGACCGCCTCTTTGTGGGTGACTCCCACCTCGCCGTGCGGGCGCGGCGCGCACTTTCGACGGTTGGCCACCCGTCACGACTCAGACCGAGCAGGTCGACTGTGGCCGAGAACGCTAACCTCGTTGGTGTACGTTTTCGTGCATCCCCATTCGAAAACCTCGTCGAGCGCCGCGCTCGAAAAGCAGTGTCCCAGGCCGATGCGTGACCATCAGCGAGAGCGGGGAACCCGCCGTACCGGCTGAGGACGTGCCGTATGATCCGACGGGGCTTGTCGGGCGTCATGGGTCCTGCATCCTCCCGGGCTCTCGCAGGGCAATTCCAGATCTTGCGCACTCGGATCGACTGCACTCTCCCCGAGATGCGGGGATATCGACTGTTGTCTTCATCGCTGACTACTGTCACGTCACCGTGAAATGGATGGCC
>JADJAE010000164.1 GCA_016704445.1 Deltaproteobacteria bacterium | reverse complement strand
CGGCCTCGCGCTCCCCACCGGCCTCTCCGAGCGCCTCGCCGACGGCACCGCACTCGCCGGAACCATCTTCTTCCGGCGCAACATCACCGGCCCCTCGCAGGTGCTGACCTTTGCGCGGAGGTGCTCACGCCTCCGAGCCCGCTCACCGCTCACCGCGCTTTCGATCAGGAGGGCGGCCGCGTCTCCAGGCTACGGGCCCCGGTGATCTCGCCGCCCCGGCCCCAAGCCTCCGGCGCGCTGGGCGACCTCCTGCCCACCCGCGACCTCCCCCGTGCGCTCGGCGAGGAAACGCTCCGCGGTCGGCATCAACTTCAACCTCGCTCCGGTCTGCGACGTCGACGGCTTCCACCAACCCCGTGATCAACGAACCGCGCCTTCGGGGCGCACCGCGGGCGCTCGTCTCCCGCCACGCCGCCGCACGCGGCCATCCAGTACACGACGGCGGGAGGGTGCTCGCCCTACGCCAAGCATTTCCCCGGGCATGGAAGCACCGCGACCGACAGCCTGCACGAAGAGCTCCCGGTGCTTGCTGACCTCGCCCGGCTCGGGCGATAGGCTCGCCCCCTTCCGCAACGCCCTCGCCGCAGGCGTCGACCCCGCGTGATGACCGCCCACGTCAGCACAGGCGCGCTCGACCCGACAATACCGGCGACGCTCTCCAGGGCCGTGATGACCACGCTGCCCGGGGACGTGGGCTCGCCGCCAGATCCGAAGCGGTGGTGGTCTCAAACGGAGAGCCTGCTCATGCGCGCCGTGAGCGACCGACTGTGGACCGTGGAGGAGTCCGCGCTTCCTCAGCCATCACGCCGCCAGGCTGCGACCTTAACAGCTGGTGCAGCGACCGGGACGCCCAGGAGCGCGCCCGCCTCTCCCTCGCTTCGCTCTCCCGCACCGACCCTGCCTTCGCCGATCAAGCTGCGCGACGCAGCCTCGCGCGTCACCCGGCTCAGAAGAGCCTCGTGCCGGGCATCGTCCCCGCGGAAGCCCTCCTGCGCTCTGGCGGCGCCCGTCCCACCTCGTCAGCGAAGCGCGCTCGACGCGCTGCGCTCAAGTACGGGGGCGCAGTTGATCCGGCCGACTGGGCCCTGAGGGCCTCCAGCAGGAAGATTGAGCACTGCCGTCCGGCCGATGGTGTTGGAAAGACCCGCACCGTCACCAGAAACGAAAATCGAGGTGCCACCGGTGAGCGCTGCGCCCGGAGGGTCACCGAGCTGCCGTTGGCGTCGTCCCCGGCCGGGACGTTGAGCACCAGCGCGAAGCCCCTGGCGCCACGGTCGCAAACGACCGAAGGAGTGAGCTGCCCGGGGATGAGGTCGCTGTCATAGAAGGTCGTCGACGCGCCAGGAAACTCCGCGTCGATCACCGCCCATTACCGAGGCTGGGATCGTGCCTCCGGTGATGAAGCACCGCCACGTGGCTGGTCTCGGCCGACAGGGCCCCCCTCCTGACCGACACCGTATCCAGCACCCGCTCGGAGCCGAAGGTCTCGAAAGCCTCTGCTCCTCCGGCGCGCACCTGCCCAAAGACGCTCGGGGTCGCCGGGCTGGCGGTTGCAGCGCGCACCCCGATCACTGGGACGCCGCCGTCGGCGAGGTGGGCCAACGGTGAGGTGAAGAGGTGCCGTCAGGGTTGGTCGGCCGCAGTGAGGTGGTCGTGTCGTCGACGGCGCGAATCGTCAGCCGGACGGCCGTGCGGCTCCACCGTCGCGGTGGGAGGAGCTGGTCCCGAGCACCACCACGCTGCCTCCGACGTTGTAGCCAGGAGGCCCGACATCGCTCGTCACCGCGCCTCCGTCTTATCCACCGCTATCCACCGCCGCCGGTCGTGTTGGGGTTGGACCCGGAGCAGGACGATCCATCGGGGTGGGGAGGGAGGCGGCCGGGCAACCGTCTCGGTACAACCAGCCAAGTCGCGCAACCAGCACCACGACGCGCTTCGCACCCTGGTATTCAGCCTAGCCCAGCGCCCCCGGCTCGTCCCTGATTCGGGCAGCGCCGTCGACGGATCGAGCCGCCCCTCTGTCGCTTTGCGGCCATCTCCGCGAACTCCTCGTCGACCCGGGCTCGCGCCTCGGCCCCCGGGAAGGTCGGAGGGGCGCCCACCCGGAGCCGGTGCGCTCCTGCGACACGCCTCGGGGTGTACTGGAGCAGGCCCCTCGGCGTCGAACCTCGAGCTGCGCCGGCCGCTCTCCCATCGAGGAGAGCAGCCGGTCGGCGTCTCTCAACGGGAGCTGGAGGTCGTGGGCGAACCTCGGCCGTGGTGAGCACGCCCTGCGCGCTGCCGCCATCGCCAGGATCGCCTGCTCCGAGGCGGGAGTCACTGGCTCGACGCCTCGCGCCTGGAGCCGTCGGCTGGCCGAGAGCAGCAAGCAGCGCGCAGGGCCTCGAACGCCTCCTGATCAACACCCCGGTGCCGCAAGCCCACCTGCAGGCCGAGACGCTGAGCGCGGCGGCCACCAGCGCCGACCACCACGCCCACGATGCCGCCGAAGGCGATGCCCCCGAAGAGCACCGCCCAGGCGAGCACCCCGGTGAGCACGCCTCCCACGCGGTGCGCCGGGCCCACCGGGTTGAGGGGCACCGCGGAGAGCGAGCCCTCGGGTGGCCCCACGCCGAGCAGACCACGGTGCCTCCGCGGACCACGGTGGGGGCCGACTGGCCGCAGCGCTCGCAGGTCGCGCCGTAGTGAGCGCGGCCGCAATGGCCGCAGATGAGCTCGTTGGGCGGCATCGGCGCGCCGCAGACGGTGCACTGCTTCATGACCGTGGACCTATAGGGACGAAAGTCCCCGGGGCGCACCCTCGTCAGCCCTCGACGCCCAGGAGTCGGGCCATGGAGGCCTCGTCGGCGGGGGTGAAGGGGTAGCGCTCGAACTCCGAAGAGCTCACCCACTCGAAGGCGTTGACCGCGGCGGCGCGCAGCCCCTCCGCCCGGAGCTTGCACTCGTAGAGGTGCAGGTCGACCGCGTAGGTCTCGTAGGTGTGGGTCACGAAGGAGATGAGGGTGCCGACCTCGATGTCGACGTCGAGGCGGTGACGCAGCTCGCGGCGCAGGGCCTCGGAGTCCGACTCCTCCTCCTCCACCCTCCCTCCAGGAAACTCCCAGAGGAGCGGCAGCACCGCCGAGGGACGCCGCTGGGTGATGAGGTAGCGGCCGTCGCGCTCGATCACCGCGGCCACGACCCGGATGGTCCGCAACGTATGGGGTGTGTCGTCGCCATTGTCCCCCGTGATGCTACGGAGCGCCGCACCGATGGACAATCCAGTTCGTCGTTGCACTTGCGACGGTGGGCCCGCGCCCTCTACCCTGCGCGCCGTTCCAGTGAGCGCCCCCGTACCGTCTCCGAGTCCCCGCGTCCTCGGCCCGACGGCGGCGCTCCTGCTCTTCGTCGGCGGCTCCCGCGCCAGAGCAGGCGCGCCACCTCGACGAGCTCGCCCGCGACCTCGCCGCCGCCGAGCCCTGTCCCCTCGTCGTGAGACTCCGGCCCGGCGACTCAGCCTCGCAGGATCTCGTCGGCCGCATCCACGACGCCGTGGAGTCCGCGCTCACCCGCGCCCGCGCTCCCGGCGGCTCTGCGACGACCGCGGCGGAGGGCTCATCCGACACCTGGGCGGCTGGATCTTCCGAGCCCGCATCGTCGGCCACCCCGGCCTGGTGATCCTCGTCGACGAGCTGCAGCGCCAGCTCGACCGCCGCGGCCGACGCGACGACGACGGCGACTCCTCCGAGCTCTCTGCGCTGCTCTCCGCCTGCCCGGGCGACGCTCACCGTGGTCGCCTCGGTGCCCGCCTCCTCCGCCTCGGGCGCCCCCGCGCTCGCGGCCGGGCTGCGCGGTTTCTTCCCCAGCAGGTCAACCTCGGCGCGCCGCCGACGGTGACCCGCGACCCCGCCACGCTGGTGACCGCGCTCGCCGGCGCTCCTTCGGCCCGACTCGCTCACCCGCGCCATCTTCGGCTGGCTCGACCTCCTGATCCCACCGGCGATCGGGTCGACGACGACACCGTGGTGGTCTTCTCCTCGCCGCTGACCCCACCGCTCGTCCCGGAGCCCGCCGCGCTCGAGTGGTCCAGCGCCGCCGAGGCGCCCGCCCCGACGCCCTCCATCCCGCCCGTCCGCCGCGCCGGTCGACGCCGACGAGATCTCCCTGCTGGCGCTCGGTGCTCTCCGCTTCCGTGCGCGTGGCCGCCCTGCTCCCCGAGGCGCGCGCGCTGCGCTCCCCCGCGGCCGATCGCGAGGCCTTCATCGCCCGCTTCATGGCCGGGCCTTCGCAGCTCCCTGGCTGCGCGACGCGTCCTCGCCCGCGGGTCATCCCTCGGCGAACCCTCCGCGCGGATGAAGCTCGCGACCCGCGCCGCCCTCGCCGAGACGCGAGCCGCGTGGGGCGCCGTGAGGGGCGAGGCCGACGACGCGACGCGCTGGTCCGCGAGGCTGCGCCAGGTGGCCGAGGAGCAGGGGGCTCGCGCGTCGGCGTGGTGGATCCTCCCTGGACTCCGCGTCGACCTGATGTCCCGGCTGGAGTCGAGGGTGCTCTCTCCGCTCGGCCTGCGTCGCATCGACGGCGGCGTCACCCGCTCTCTCTCGGCGGCCTCGATGACCGCGCCCGCCACGTCGAGGTGGCCTCGGCGGCTCCGAGGCGACGCGCGCCTCGCGACCTACGCCATGGCCCTCGCGGAGCCCGGGTCGCTGGAGGACGCCGCGCTCCGCGCCGAGCAGAACGCCCTCGCGGCGATGCGCTCCTACGCGGGCGGCTTCGTCGGTCGCACTGCCATCCTGCTGATGGCCGACGTCGGGGGCGGCGGAGCCTGATCTGAGCCTCGCTGCAAGGACGCTTGGAGGCGAGTGCCCCTTCGCGGAGCTCGTCCCGTGGGGGCTCTACACCTTCGGGGGAAACGAACCATGAGGATCCTGTACCTGGGCATGCCCATCGGCGCTGATGCTGCTGCGCGAGGGCCACCACCGTCGGAGCGTGCATCTCGCGCCCGTCGTCACCGGGCATGACCCGACTTCGCCGCGCGCTCGCCGAGGAGGGAGCGCCGCTGCTGGGCGGCCCGACCTCACGCAGCCCGGCGTGCAGGCGCTGCTCGCGTCGACCGAGCCGGACCTCATCGTGAGCTGGTTCTGGACGCGCCGCATCCCCGCGATGCTCGTCGCCCTCGCGCCCCCACGGGGCATCAACGTGCACCCCTCGCTGCTGCCCAGGCACCGCGGGCCCGACCCGTACTTCTGGACCCTCTACCGCGAGGACGCGGAGACCGGCGTGACCGTGCACCGCATCACCGACGCCTACGACCAGGGCCCGATCCTGCAGCGTCGCGTCCCGGTGCCGCCGAGGGTCAACTCCTGGACGCTGGCGAGGGCCTCGATCGACCCCTCGCTGGAGGCGGTGCGCGACGTGGTGCAGGGCATCGTCGAGGGTCGCTACGCCGACGACGGAACACCCCAGAACGAGGCCTTCGCCACCGAGGCCCCGAGGCCCTCCGACGACGACTGCGAGATCCTCTGGGATCACCCCGCGTCGAGGGTCATCGCCCGCATCCGCGCGGCCTCGCCCGAGCCCGGGGCCTTCACCGGCCTGGGCGAGGGGACCCTTGTGGTGCTGGAGGCTGAGCCCTACCCGAAGCCTCCCCGCGGGCTGGAGCCTGGCAACGTAGCCTGGCTCCCGAGGGCGTGGTGGTGGCGTGCGGCCACGGCGAGGCGGTGCTCATCACCCGGGCTCGTAGCGGAGGACGACGACACGATGGTGACCGGGCATCGCATCGCGGCGCGTTTCCCCCGGGCTGGAGAGGGTCGACGGATGAGTCTCCGGGTCTCCTGGCGCTGGCGGTGCTGGCGACCGCTCTCGGGTGTCGCTCTCGCGAGACGGGTACGAGCTCGCCGCCCTCGGTCCCCGACGCGGGCTCCCCGACGGCGCAGCCCTCGCGCCCGACGCAGCCTCCGCCGCCTCCGATCGCGGTGCTGGGTCCGTGGCAGGTGGCCGAGGCCCGCGCCGCGGCGGTGTCTCCCGCGCTGTGGCTCGACGGCGCCGTGCGGAGCGTGGTGGCGATCCCGGCGGACGACGCGCGCTCGGCGGAGATGCGCTGGCTGCGCTGGAGCGACGGGAGCGCGACGGTGGTGGCGAGGCACGCGGTGCGCTGGATGCCGCCCGGGTCGGCGATGTCGCTGGTGCCGAGGGTGGGCGGCGCGACGGCGGTGTGGCCCATGGGCCCTGGAGGCGACGCGGGCGCCGGGTGGAGGGCGATCGACCTGGCGGCCACCGGCTTCGTGGGCGAAGAGGCGGGAGGCCACGGCGCTGGAGGTGGCGGCCTCGGAGTGGGCGCTCACGGCGATGGGGCGGCGCTCGAGGGAGGGCGTGGACGAGCCGGCGCCGACGGTGACGAGGGCGAGCGTGGCGCTGCGGGTGGAGCCGAGGCGGGCGTCTCCGGTGGCGCTGCTGGGGAGGTGGAGCTGACCCGCGGCGACGACCTGATGGGCTTCGAGCGGGCGCTGGGCTGGACCCCGACGACGCGGCGGGTCGCTGGGCGGCGCTCTCCCGGGGCGATGCCAGGACGCCCGGCTGGAGCTCTACCGGGTGCAGCGGGACAGCGCGGAGTTCAAGGGGCGTCGTGGCGATCGGCCGCGAGGTCGGGGTGCGCTGGATCTCCGTCGACGCGGGCCCATCTTCGGTGGTGGTGAGCTGGTACCAGACCTGATCCCGATGCGGCTCCAGTGCCCGGGGGACGAACGCGCGCCATGGTGGCCGACCAGGGCCTTCGCGTGGGCCCTCTTCCCGGAGGTAGGCGGAGCGATGGAGCGAGCGCCCAGCACCAACGCGACCCGGCTGCTGAAGCAGCAGGGCGTGGCGTACACCGAGCACTACCCGCTGCGAAGAGCGCGGGGGACGAAAGGTCTCCGCGCGCGAGCTCGGCTTCGACGAGCACTCGATCATCAAGACCCTGGTGATGGAGGACGACCAGAAGCGCCCGCTGGTGGTGCTGATGCACGGCGACCGCGAGGTGAGCACCAAGGAGCTCGCTCGGGTGGTGGGCGCTCGCAGCGTGCAGGCGTGCAAGCCCGAGGTGGCCGACCGTCACTCGGGTTACCGGGTGGGGGCACCAGCCCGCTGGGGACGCGCCGAGCGATGCCCGTGTACATCGAGCGCACGGTGCTGGAGCTGCCGCGCATCTACCTCAACGGCGGCAGCCGGGGCTTCCTGGTGGGGATCGATCCGAAGGTGCTGCTGGCGCTGGTGAAGCCGACGCTGGTGGACGTGGCGATCGAGAAGGGCTGAGCCGGGGCCTCTGAACTTGGTATCAGTCGTCGATGGGCTCCAGGCCCGCGATGCCGTCCTTCATCGCCTTGATCTCCTCGGGGAGTGTCCTGCCAGTCGAGGTGCTGGCCACGACCGCAAGCGGCGCCTGGGAGCGAGAGGACTTCGTCGGATTCCCTGGATACTTCTTGTCGGTGAGATTGGGGTCATCCATGAACGGGCCGGTCGGCTCGACCTGAAGATACGGCCAGGGCCTTCGCCCCCTTGCCAGTTCCGCTCCCCAGGCGGCCGCGTTCAGGGTCTCGCTGAAGTAGACCCATGGGGAAGTCCGCCCGACGTAGTTGGAGGCGTAGCCGGGTTGGATCAGGTCGCCGGGCTTCAGGTCCGCCCGGGTGCCATGGAAGAAGCGCCGAGCGCTGGTGTCGGAGGTCGTCGATGGGGCTGTGGGGTTGCTCATTGGCTATCTCGTCATCGACTCGTGGTCGGTATTTCTGTGGCAAGACCGCCCTGGGGTCGCCTCTCTCGGACCAGCCTGTGGGGTGGGCGCGGCGGGTTGACGAGGGGTGCGGTGGGAGCGGTCGGCACCATCGGCTTGTTGGGCCGGCAACTATTCATCCCCCTGGTCCTCGCTCTCGCGTACGACGTGCAGGTGGGCGCGGCGCCATTCGGATCCCAGTTCGAATGCGGGCTGCGCCTCGGCGCGCCTTGACTGCTTCCGCCCGTGCGGAGTGAGACGTAGCCCCTCGTCGAGCGAGTGAACGCTATGTCGGACGCTCCGGATCCAATCACCCGTACGCCACGGCAAATCGAAGCAGACCCACGGCTGGGTTCGGTCGTCGGTCGCATAGCAGCAAACGTAGTTCGACCCGACAACGAAGGATGGAGGGCCGAAGAGCGCAATGAGTTGCGCTGGGGTCCAATTCCGCCGATCCCAACCATCGCCGATGAACGTGACGAGTTGCGCGTACTGTTCGGGAAGGAGTGCGCGTTCGAGAGCAAGGTAGCCGAGTCGCCAGGCAACCTCGGCGTATACCGAGGCGGCCTCGCATGTGAACTCGTCGATGTCCGGCAGAATCAGTCGGAGCGCCTCGTTGACACCCCCGACGTCGTTCGGTGGATAGTGGACACCCAGGCGGATGAGTCGCTGCCGCTCCGTCGCAAGGTCCTCATCGCGACCATCCAAGAAGCACAGAAGACCCAGGCGATGCACATAAAGGCTGGCCTGATCGGGAGGACAGCACGCGTACATACCGGGAGCCTCTAGCGCACCCGCGAGCTCGGCAAGAACCTTCGTGCGCAGATCCGCGAGTGTCTTCATGTGGCGACTTCCTGGCGGAACATACCATACGGTCTGGAGCGGGCCGCACGGGAACCCGCGGTGGTGTCCCGGTCCGCCCAACGGCTTGCCGGTGGGCCGCCGCAGCGGACCGAGTAGGGGCTTCACCGCGTGGAGCGGGAGCGGCCTTCACCATCGGCTCGTTGGGCAACACCTCAGCGGAGAGCATCGGCGAATGTTGTCTGCAATGCGAGTACGAGGTCATCAGGATTCGCCCCTGCGGCCGTTGCGAACTCCTCGAAGGCATCGAGAGCGCAAAACGCATTGTCGCCCCATCCGCGCGGGTACATGGCACAGATCACCGCTCGGGTGCTCGCGACCTCCCGGTCACAGAGGTCTAGGTCCCTTCCCTTGATCGAGGCCCAACACGCAACTCGCGCTCGTTCAAGGTCTTCGTCGGAAACGGCATGTTCAAGATACTGGGTGGCGACCTCAAGAGCCTCGCGAGCCGCTGCGGACAGTTCCAGGGAGCGGCATACGCCGACGTAGAACCGCTCGATCGCATCGAACTCGCGACCCAAGTCCAGCCGCAGCTCAATATCTTCCAACGTGTCTCGGTAGTTCATCTCTGTCTGCCCAACGGCTGGCCGAGGTCCCGCCGAAGCGGGTCACGCGAGTTGGTCGCGGGTGAGGCGGAGGCGGTCGGCACCATCGGCTTGTTACGTCAGTGTGCCCCGGTTCCCCGCCCTATCGCTTCAAGGTCAGTCAAGATGCGGTCCACCAGCCGATGAACTCGGGCCAACGCAATCTCAAACTCGGCATCTCCTTGGATCGTCTCGAAGTATCCACAGAGCGAATCATCCATGTCTCGGTCGGCTTCTCGCAATCCAGACAGACGAACACTACGCGCGGCCACTCAACCCGCTGGCGCGGTACCCGCTTGGTAGTCTTCCGCAGTGCGAGCATTGGGGAAGACATAGGGGACGCCACCGCATGTGACGCAAGATCGGCCAGGTTTCAACCAGTATCGCAAGGATCCCGCCTGCCCCGCAGATCGCAACTGCATCCTTGGGAGACATCCCGCCGAGTCGTGAAACACCCCAGGCAACCCCGCTGCCGCCGAGGTACAGGATGCTCAAGATCATCGCGTGAATCAGGGTCGGTGACATCTCATCCGCTCGCCGGGAGACACCTGGCTGGATGTCATAAAGCACTCCACGGATGCACGTTCCTCCATCGCTTGAAGCAAGGATTGCAGACCGGGCAGATCCATGGAAGCGCCTGATCATCGCCCCAAAAGCTACCCGCTAGGACCAGCCATTTCACGGTGCAGTGACATCGATTCTCGCTGGGGCCACCATTCGTGCCGACTCGAGTGTTCAATCTCGTGACTTCCGAGCTCGCGCTTCGTCGAGCAAGCGTTTGGTCGATACGTGGGTTTCGCCCTTGAAGCGAGTGCGCGGGCAGGCGTCTTCTTCACCCGGGTCTTCGGGGAGCCGCCGAAGATCGACGTGCCGGGCCAGCGTCAGCATGACGATGGCCATCTCCTCGGCGGACAGCCCGCCGTATCGCGCGGTCCACTCTTCCGCCTCGACCACGACGTCCCGTCCCGGCGCATTCATCCGCACATCGTTCGCGCTCAGGTATCCCGAGACCTCCTCATCGACCTTCTCCTCGCCGTGCACGCCCTTCAGCGACGCCACCACGGTGGCCAGAAGGTTGTACGAGAGCAGTCCCACGCAGAATCCAAAGAGAGCGGCCTTGGGATATCCCAGCGGCGCGAGTTCCGCGTTGAGCCAGAGTGCGAGTTGTTGAAACGCCGTCTCGATGCTCCAGCGCTTCCGATAGAGATCCGCGATCTCAATGGCACTGGCCATCTCTTTCGGGAGGTTCGTGAGGAGGTGAAGTTCCATGTCGCCGTCGCGCGTCGCCTGGTCGAGCCGGATCGTGATCCGACGGAGGTCGAGGGTGCGGCCGTCCTCCATCTCCATCCTCACGTCCTGTTCGAAGACCTCGCCGGTCTCGATCCGGCCGCACGAGATCAGTGCGCCGAACGGACGAGTGATCAGGTTCGCGTGCTGACGAATCACGAACGCCGTGTCGCTGCTGGATGCCCCAGAGGAACGCCCGCGTGCAGAAGTTCCGATCGCAGATCCAGCAGTCGCCGGGCGATACCATCGGCAGGACTTGCGGCAGGATCAGCCGCTCTTGAGCGTGGCCGTCCTCGCAAGGAACCACCGCCCGCACCAGTCCCAGGGCGGGCTCGAAGACCGCCAGCAAGTGGCCCGGCAGCGGACCGGCCACGCTTCCCCGAAGCACGGCCAGGGCGACGATCGGTCGCCGCGAGATGGTTGCCATCGAGCACCATCACCGGAAACCCCGACAGCCACGGCGCTCGCTCCCCTTTCATCGACCGGATCAGCATGGCGGCGCGGTCCGCTGTGCCCCGACCATCGCGGCGCTGACAGCCGGTTCGACGTTCTGGAGCTTCTCGTAGACCGCCTTCAGGGTGACCCCCACCTCGCCGTGCGGGTACGCGGCGCGCACGACGGCTGGCCACCCGTCACGACCAGACCGAGCAGGTCGACCGTGGCCGAGAACGCCAACTCGTTGGTGTACGTTTTCGTGCGGCTCCCCTCGAAAACCTCGTCGAGCGCCGCGCTCGAAAAGCAGTGCTCCAGGCCGATGCGGACCATCAGCGAGAGCGGGGAACCCGCCGTGTACCGGCTGAGGACGTGCTGCATGATCGACGGGGGGCTTGTCGGGCGTCATGGGTCCCGTATCCTCCCGGAGCCTCGCAGGGCAATCTCAGATCTTGCGCACTCGATCGACTGCACTCTCCCCCGAGATGCGGGACGGTCGACTGTTGTCTTCACTGCCGACTACTGTCACGTCACCGTGAAATGGATGCCGCTAGGACCTCACCACTTATGCGACCAAATTGCGCCGCACATTCTTGGCACATGAAAACCCCTAGCATCTCGGAGCCGTCATCGAGGAGATCGATGCGCACGAAGGCAAGCCCGCTTGGATCCGCAGGCGGGGAGGTCGACAGACGGCCGTAACTCCCGGCCAACACATGCTGGCAACAAAGAGGTCCACCCTGCTTGCCATGCACCTCGCAGATCACTGCTCCCACGCGTCTAACTCCGCCTGCCTAACGGCTGGCCGGTCTGCCGCCGCACCGGGTGAAACGGGTTGGAGGCGGGTGGAGTGAGAGCGGTCGGCCCCATCGGCTTGTTGGAC
>JADJAE010000163.1 GCA_016704445.1 Deltaproteobacteria bacterium | reverse complement strand
GCCGCCGACCACGGCGCTTACCGCCGCGCCCACGAGGGACCACCAGCCCGAAGCTTGCGCTGAACTTGTTGGCGCGCGCGATCACCCCGCCGCGCGCCTGGTGCTGCGCCGTCTCGCTCAGCAGGAGGGCCTCGCGCTGGTCGATGACGGCGCGGTCGAGGAGGGGTTGTGGGTGCGGCAGAACCTGCACTCCACGATGGCGCCCCACTGCTCCGGGAGCTCGGCGCCACAGCAGCGGCAGCGCGCGGGCGCGCCCGGCGCGAGGGGGGCTCGGGCCCACCGTCCGGGGGTGACGAGCGCGCGGTAGCGGCGCATCGCGAGGGTCCATCCGCCGAACATCCCGGCCGCCAGACCGATGCCCAGCAGCGGGGTCACGCATACGCCCTGCAACGCCTGTAGCCTCGCCGCGGCGTCCATCGCGGGGCCGGCGCGCTCGATGGCCTCCCTCGCCATTCCCACACCGTTGAGGGCGTTGAGGGTGAGCACCCCGCCCACCACCACGCCGCCCAGCCACGGCGCATCCCGATGACTGCTCGGCGTGCTGAGCGGGCGCCTCGGCGGCGTCCTGGGCCATGCGCAGCAGGGCGACGCGCTCGCGGGAGACGCGCACCCGATCGTCGCGGGTGAGTTGTCCCCGGCGTAGCCGCAGCGGGCACACCAGCGGGATCACGTCGGCGTAGCGGGCTGTTCCCCCGTCGGGGTGCGGGCGCCATCCCCAGCCGCAGCGCTGGCAGGGGACGGGCACTGCTCCGGCGCCTGCATCGCGCCTCAGCGGCCCATCGGGGCGGCGGGGGCGCGGGCGCGACCGCGGGTCGGCCTCCTCGTAGCACGTCCGCGGGGGCGAGCAGGGTCTGAGCACGGTCTCGGCGTAGTAGGCGCCGTAGGGGGTGCCGAGCGGGTCATCTCGGAAGCGCACTGCGCCGTCGCCCCTGACGACGTGCACATAGGTCGCGGCCGTGAGCGCGCCGACGAAGGGGCGATCATCGGTTCTACCCGGGGTCGGGGCCGGTGAGGATGAGCGCCTGGTCGAGCGGAACTGACCGAAGCGCTGCCCGGGGCGGCGAGCCGACGCTCGGTGGTGAGGTACTGGTTCCCGCCGCGCAGCGTGAGCTCGAAGGGCGGAAACGCGGTGCGCAAGCCCACCGCGAGGATGCAGCGATAGTTGCGTACGTACGGTCTCGATGATCCCGCGCCCGATGTGGGTCTGGTCAGAACTCGAAGCTTCACCTGGTGGCCGCGCGCCTGCCCGACCATGCGCGCGCTGTGCGGCGGCGTGTCGCCCGGGACATCCCCGCGATGGGCGGTTTGTGCTGCGCGACCTTCGCGTCGCGGCTGTTGATGAAGAGGTTGTACGACGGGTCGCCGTCGACCATCTGGAGCTGCCAGCGCTGGGCGAGCGCGCTGAGCCTGTACTGGGGTTGTCCGAGGGTTCGCCCGAGCTTCACGCCGCGGAAGGCGATGGGAAGCCCACGACCACGAGCATGATGAGCGGGAAGACGTAGGTCTGATCGGGACGCCGTTCATCCGGCGAGACTCACGGCATCCGAGTCAGCCTGGCAAGGGCCCGGCCGCGGGCCTGTCGGGCGGCGCTGTCTGATAGCGTGCTGCACCCAACAATGCGCACCTGACCCTCGCGATCGTCCTCGCCCTCGCCGCGGCCTGCTGCCCGCCCTCCGCCCCCGGTGAACGCCCCGGCGCGCCCTCTCGCCCTCTCCCGGTTGCGGCTGAACCAGGCTCGCGCTGCGCCTCGACCTGCCTCTCTTCTGGGCGCACGACGCCAACGGCAACGGCGCGCCCGACCCGACGAGGTGCGCTTCGCTGCGCTTCTACCCGGCTGAGGGACGGTGGGTGAGCGACGGTCGCTTCACCGCGACTTCGCGCGGGGCGATCGAGCGCATCCGCGCCGAGGCCGACGCGCGCCGGAGCCTGCGGACCTCGGCGGCGACTCGTGCGCGCCGAGCTCGACCACGCCGCGCCGACGCTGGTGCACACCGACCCGGGCGAGCTCCCCGGAGGCACATCGGGCGTTCGCCCGGCGGATGCCGCCGTCGCCGACCGCATCGACGCCCTCACGCGCAGCAGTCGGGGATGACCGCCCTGGCCGCGCGCCTGGGGGATGCCGCTGGACCCCGCGAGCCGTGCGCTCTTCCGACGCAACTGGGCCCGCGCTGCCTCGGGTCGGCTACCGGAGCGGGAGGCGGCGTGCTCGGCCCTCGAGGAGAGCGGCGCGGCAGCCGGTGGACGTGTACCCCGCCGCGATGCAGTCCGACGACGCCTTCTGCCGGGCGCTGGAGCGTCGCCCCGACGCGACCTCGCTCATGAGCCCCTTCACGGTGGTGCGGGGGGAGGGGAGCGCCCTCACCGCCGTCCCGTACACGCAGGCGTATCGCGAACCCATGGAGGCCGTCTCGGCCGCGACTGCCGAGGCCGCCGACGCGATGACCGACCCCGAGGAGGGCGCCCCGGTGGCGTACCGCGCGCGGCGGCGAGCCTCGTTTCGGAGCAATGACTGGGGCCCCGCGGACGAGGCGTGGTCGCGCATGAACGCGAAACTCCCGGTGGTGGCCGTGTTGTCGCGCCCGACGAGACCTACTGGGAGCCGCAGCCAGAAGGCGGGCTTCCACCTCACCTTCGCGCGTATCAACCGCGCCTCGCCTGCCTCGCAGGACCGCCTTCACCCCCGCTGCAGTCCGACATGGAGCGGCCCTCGCGGCGCTCTCCTCGGGCGAGTACTCGGCGCGCGAGGTGTCGTTCCACATGCCCGACTTCATCGACGTGGTGGTGAACGCGGGCGACGACCGCGACGCCTTCGGCGCTACCATCGGGCAGAGCCTCCCCAACTGGGGCGCGGTGGCTCCGAGGGCGCGGGCACCGTCGCCATGAGCAACCTCCCCACCGACCCCGACAGCGACGCCTGGCGGCACGCCCAGGCGGCGTCCTGCTCACCGCCTCCGCGATGGAGAGCTACACCGACGACCCGACGCCGGGGCTGCTTCGACGATCCTCCACGAGGCGACGCACAACCTCGGCCCCGCGCACGAGTACTGCTTGAGGGGCGCACCGCCGAGGAGGCCTTCGGGCGGCTGATGGCCTCCATGCTGGAGGAGCTCAAGGCCCAGAGCGGCGCCCTCTATTTCAATGGTGGCTGCGGCGCGGGGTCATCGACGAGCCCGCCGCGAGGCGTATCTACGCCGACGCGATCGTCTGGGCCCTCGGCCACGTCTCCGCGGGGATGTACACCCCGGCGGACAGCGAAAGGCCTACTGCCAGCGCGCGGCGGCCAGTGATCGGCGCGCTCCTCGACGACGGCGCCCTCACCTGAGCGCCGACGCGCCCGCTGCCGACGGGACGTACCGCGGCGTTCTCCATCGACTTCGCCCGCCTCCCCGGCGCCTGCGAGCGGCTTCATGGCCCGGCGTGGCTCCACATGAAGGCCCTGAAACGACCGCGCGGCCGCCGAGGAGATCGCCCGGCGGCTACGTCGACGGCGACCGCGTCCCGCAGGCGGTGATCACCGAGCGCTTCCACGCCTTCCCCAGGTGTCCTTCGTCTTCTCGTCGCCCGTAGGACTCGGTTCCGCGGCCGATGAGCTCGTCCTCCGACACGAGGGCACCGAACGCTTGACGATTCCTCGGCGGCGGGCCTGACGCCACGCGGAGGAGACGATCAGGATGAAGGTGCTTCCCGGCGCTCCCCCACCCCCTGGGCGCCACGTGGGACGGGGACGGCGTCAACTTCGCGCTCTACTCGGAGAACGCCACGGGCGTCGAGCTCTGCCTCTTCTGCGACGACGGCTCGGAGTCCTGCGTGCCCCTGCGCGACCGCACGGCCTTCGTGTGGCACGCGTACATCCCCGGGGTGGCGCCCGGCCAGCGCTACGGCTACCGCGTGCACGGGCCCTACGAGCCTGCGCGGGGGCTGCGCTTCAACCCCGAGGTGGTGCTGCTCGACCCCTACGCCCGCGCCCTCGACGGCGTCGAGCGCTGGGAGGCGGGCTGCTTCGCGTACGAGCCCGGCGACCCCGACGGGGACCTGCGACGCGCGGAGTCGCCGCAGCTCGGGGCGCCCCGCGCGGTGGTGATCGACGCGGAGTTCGAGTGGGAGGGCGACGAGGCCCCGCGCACGCCGCTGCACCGCTCGGTGATCTACGAGGCGCACGTGAAGGGCCTCAGCATGCGCCACCCCGCGGTGCCGGAGGCCCTGCGCGGCACCTACGAGGGCGTCGCGCACCCGGCGGTGGTGTCGTACCTGCGCGAGCTCGGCGTGACGGCGGTCGAGCTCATGCCCATCCACGCCTTCATCGACGACCGCTTCCTGGTCGAGAAGGGGCTGCGCAACTACTGGGGCTACAACACCATCGGCTTCTTCGCGCCCGACGTGCGCTACCGCGCCGGGGCCGAGGTCGGCGCCGAGGTGCGGCAGTTCAAGTCGATGGTGAAGGCGCTGCACCGCGCGGGCATCGAGGTGATCCTCGACGTGGTCTACAACCACACGGCGGAGGGCAACCACCTGGGCCCGACGTTCAGCTTCAAGGGCATCGACAACCCCACGTACTACCGCCTCGTGGGCGACGACCCGCGCTTCTATTTCGACTACACGGGCACCGGCAACACGCTCAACGTGCGCCACCCGCAGACCCTCGCGCTCATCATGGACTCGCTGCGGTACTGGGCGGCGGAGATGCACGTCGACGGGTTCCGCTTCGACCTCGCGTCGTCGCTGGCGCGGCAGCTCCACGACGTCGACCGGCTCTCGAGCTTCTTCACGCTCATCCACCAGTCGCGCACGCTCGCCGAGGTGAAGCTCATCGCCGAGCCCTGGGACGTGGGCGAGGGGGGCTACCAGGTGGGCAACTTCCCGGTGCGCTGGGCCGAGTGGAACGGCCGCTACCGCGACGCCGTGCGCTCGCTCTGGCGGGGCGACGGCGGGCTCGTGGCGGAGATCGGCTACCGGCTCACGGGCAGCAGCGACCTCTACGCGGGCAATGGCCGGCGCCCGTCGGCGAGCGTGAACTTCGTCACCGCCCACGACGGCTTCACCCTCAACGACCTGGTCAGCTACAACAGCAAGCACAACGAGGCCAACGGCGAGGGCAACCGCGACGGCAACGACGACGAGCGCTCGTGGAACTGCGGCGTCGAGGGCCCCTCCGACGACCCGGCGGTGCAGGCGCTGAGGGCGCGGCAGCGGCGCAACCTGCTCGCCACGCTGCTGCTCTCGCAGGGTACGCCCATGATCGTGGCGGGCGACGAGTTCGGCCGCACCCAGCTCGGGAACAACAACGCCTACCACAGGACAACCAGGGGCTGGCTCGACCGGGAGGAACCGAGCAGCGCTTCTCTCTGCTGGACTTCACCCGTCGGCTGCTGCGCATCCGCCGAGAGCACCCGGCGCTGCACCGCTCGAAGTTCTTCGAGGGCCGTCCCCTCCACGGCAGCGAGCTTCAGGACCTGCGGTGGTTTCGCCACGACGGCCAGGGGATGACCTCCGACGACTGGCTCAACCCGCACTCGCAGAGCCTGGATGTCGGGGGCGGGGCATCGACGACGTCGACGAGGCGGGCCCCGCTGGTCGACGACAACCTCCTGGTGTTTCAACGCGAGCGACATCGACCTGCCGTTCACGCTCCCCGACCTCGAGACCGTGCGCGAGCCCCCTTCCAGCCCTGGTCGACACCGCCAACCCCCGCGCCGAGGAGCGCCGCCTCCCGGGCGAGGTGACCACCCTCCTCTCCCGCTCCCTCAAGTTCTTCCGCGCGCCGTCCCGGGTGATCCGCACCGGCGGCGCGGCGCACACCCTGGGCTCTACCTACCGGCTCCAGTTCAACTCCTGCTCGGCTTCCCGCGAGGCGCCGTCAACGCTTGACTACCTCGCCGACCTCAGCGTGACGGACGTCTATGCCCTCGCCCTCTCTTCGTCCGCGCGAGGCAGCCGCCCACGGCGACGACGTCGTCGACCACGGGCCGACCCAACCCCGAGCCCGGCTGCCCGAGGCGGACCCCCGCCGCCCTCAGCGACCGGCTGCGCGCCCTCGGGATGGGGCTCCTGCTCGACTGGGTGCCCAACCACATGGGCGTCGCCTGCGGGCAGAACCGGCTCTGGGACGACGTGGTCGAGAACGGCCCGAGCCCCGCCAGCGCCGACCGGTTCGACAATCACCGGCGGCCCTCGCGCACCGACCTGGGCGGACGCGTGCTGCTGCCCATCCTCGGCGACCGCCGCCGGTGCTGGAGCGCGGTGAGCTCCGGTG
>JADJAE010000162.1 GCA_016704445.1 Deltaproteobacteria bacterium | reverse complement strand
CTATCCACTCATCGCGCCGGGCCGCCGTCCAGCGGAACGAGCGCAGCGACAGGTCGCGGAGGGCCGCGCGGGCGGCGATGGGCCGGGCGCCGCGCAGGGTCACGACGCCGTCGGTGAGGCCGCCGAGGGACAGGCCCCGCAGGTCGAGCCGGTGCCCATCGAGCGCGAGCCCGTCGGCGCCGAGGTCGAGCCCGGTGAGCTCGACGGCGACGTCGGTGGTCTCGCCCGTCGGCGTGGCCTCGTGCACCAGCGAGCCCTGCAGGCGTAGCGAGGCGAGGGCGGCCACGTCCTCGGCGCCGAGGCGCAGCACGCCCCCGGCGAGGGGCATCGTGGTCGCGCCGCGGAGGCAGGCCTCCAGCAGCAGCCCGGTGACCTCGACTCGCCGGAGCGCCACGCGCGGCTCGAGCTCGCCGTCGCCCTCGTCCTCCTCGGGCGCGCCCACCGTCACCTCCGGCTGGAGCAGCGTGCGCAGGGCCACCTGGCCCCGGCGGGCGAGCGCGACGCCGGCCGCGTCGAGCGGCCACGCGAGGAGCTTCTTCTTCGTGAGCAGGGCGTCGAGCTCCAGGACCAGCGCGCGGTCTTCGACCTCGAAGTCCAGGACGGCGTCTTCGAGGAGCGACAGCCCGTGCTCCAGCTCCTTGAAGTCGATGGCGCCCGCTACGATGGCGAGCCGGGCGGTGTGCGTCGCGACCCTCCGCTGGATCACCGGCAGCCGGACGTCGACCCGGGTGTCGGCGGCGAGGTGGCCCTCCAACAGGTCGAGGAAGGGGAGGTCGACGCCCAGGCGTCGCGTCGCGCCCTCCTCCAGGGGCGGCGGGGCGGGCGACGGCGCCTCGGGCTCCGCGGGCGCCCCGAGGCCTTCGAGCGCGACGGTGAGCGAAGGGCAGTCCAGCCGCTCGAAGGAGAGGCCGTCGGGTCCGTAGCGCAGGGCCGTGATGCGGAGCTCGTCGCTGCGCCCGGCGCGCGGCGGGTCGACGACCTCGACGCCCGTGAGGGTGAGCTCGTCGGCCTCGACGACGAGCGCGCCGGCCTCGCGGGAGAGGCGCAGCCCCGTAACGTCCACGCTGGCGGCGGTGAGCTTCATCGCGCCGAGGTCGAGCGAGAGCGCCCTGGCGTGCGCCGAGACGGCCGAGACCTGGACCGAACCCACTCCGACCTGCGCCTCGATGGCGTGCGCCGAGAGGTGCCCGAACTGGGCGCGGAGGCCACGGGTCGCGACGGCGAGCGAGCGCACATCGGCGCCAGCCACGAGCACGGACCAGACGTTGGTGGGGCGATCGTGCCGCGCGTGCAGGGCACCGAGCTCGAGGGCGCCGCGGAGGTCGAGGTCGCCGAGGGTGAGCTCGGCCACCGGGGCGGAGAGGAGCTCCCAGCGCGCTTCGCCGGTCGCGGCGGGCTCGTGGGCCCCGCGCGCGAGGTCGATGTCGATGCGGGTGGCGCCGAGGCGCGCCGGGCCGCCCAGGCGCACGGCCCCGCCGGCAGCATCCACGCGACCTCGCCGACGATCTCGTCGGCCTCCACGGGATCGAGACGGAACGCCTCCGCGTCGTGGGCGTACACCCCGCGCAGGCGGCGGGTGGTGTGCAGCGCGATGAGGTGCTCCCGCGTGTCGCCGTGGTGCGGCAGCCGGAGGGTGAACTGTCGGCCATCGATGGATTCGAGCGTGATCTTCATGAGTTCCGTGGTCGTGGCGCCCAGGCGCAGGTGGGCCGTGCGGCCGGGGGAAGCATTCGGAGGCGAGCCGCCTGTGTCCATCCCCAACGCACGCGCGCCCACACGTGAACCTGGCCGCGGGATCAGCGGCTGAGGGACACGTCGGGCCGGGCGGCGATGAGCGCCGCGAGGCCCGGCGCTTCGTCGGTGATGCCCGCGAGGCGCACCGACTTCAGCGTAGGGATGCGGATGAGCGGGCTCAGGTCGGGCCGCTCGGCGTAGTTGAGGTTGATCTCTTCGAGGGGGGTCCGACGAGCGGCTCCCAGAGCGACTCGACGGGGGTACCCCAGAGGAAGAGCGATCGCAGCGCGGTGAGTCCCTGGAGCAACCGGAGGTCACGCACGGCGGTGAAGCCGAGGTCGAGGTGTTGCAGCGCCGTGAGCCCCGCGAGCGCGGAGAAGTCCTTCGCCGGAACGCGCCGCAGACCGAGCCAGCGCAGCCCCGGCCACGAGGCGAGCGGCGCGAGATCGGTCACCTGCGTCTCGCTCACGGTGAGCTCGGTCAGCGGGAGGCCCTGCAACGGTCCGAGGTCGGAGACGCCCGTCGACTCCAGGTTGAGCACCGACAGGTTGCGCCACCCGCGCAGCGGCGAGGCGTCCGTCAGGCCCGAGTAGCTCCCGCGCAGGAAGAGCCCGCTGATGTTGTGCGCCGCGGCGGCGAAGAGGGAGAGGTCGACGTCCTTGACCCACAGCTCCAGCTGGATCGGCTGCGGAATCTGGGCGAGCTCGGCGATGTGGTCGGCGCGCTTGATGGTCCCTTCGGGGACGCGAAGGCGCCGGAGCGCTCGCAGGCGAGAGAGGCCGGGCGGGAGGGTCTTCCTGGGCCCCGGAAGGTAGACCTCGTCCTCGCCCGCGAGCAGCGCGAACGCGTCGGGCTCGGTGCCCGGAAACGCGAGCGCGACGTGCAGCACCTCACCGAGCAGGTAGGCGTGGCTCTGCGGTGCGGCGAGGAAGACCTCGAGCAGCGAGAGCGCGAAGCGCGGCCCGTCGGCGCCTAGCGCGACGAACTCCTTCGCCACCTTCACCAGCTTCGGACCGGCCTGGATGGTGTGATAGTTGCGCTTGTCCGTCGTGAAGAACGCCGCGACGGCGGGGTTCGCGTGGGCGCTGAGCGCGGCGCGGGCGAGCTTTCGCTCCGCGGCGTCGGCGGCGAAGAGCCCGGTGGCGAGGAGGTCGGAGAGCTGTTCCGCGAGGGTGGTCATGCGTGGTGCGGAGGCGTACCGCGACGCGACGGGTTCGGGATAGCTGGATAGGGTGGAGGGGCCAGGACTCCCCGGCGCGCGCCACCATCGACGAGCCCCTCTCCGAGCCTGGGCCGGCGCCACGTGTGCAGCCACGGACCGGTGACCGACGGGGACCTCGCGAGCAGCGAGCGCGGGGTGTACGACGCCTCGCATGGCCTTCGCGTACGACTACGGGGCGGTGGGCTACGAGGTGATCGACGACAACCTCGAGGCGGCGACCATCGAGCCGACGGGCCGTGTGGTCTTCGCGGCGTTCGACCTCAACCCGGCGATGGCCGTGGGCGTGGTGTTCAGCGAGGTGCCCTTCGACGAGCTCGTCGACGCGCCGACCCCGCGCTGCCTCCCGGGGCTCTGGCTGCGGGCGGCCGAGCGACTGCGCGCGCTGCGCAGGCCGGGCGCCACGTCGTGCGTGACGGTGCAGCTCGCGGCCCTCGACGGCGTCCGCATGTGGGCGCGCCCGTTCCAGTGGACGCTCGATGGAAGGCCGGTGAGCGCGCCGTTCGTGCCGGGTCCGTCGTACGCGGGCAGCCTCGACGAGCGCCGCGCGCTGGAGGCCCCGGGCGTTCCCTACGCCATCGCGGTGACGCCGGGCGCCCACCGCCTCGAAGGTACTGTGCGGCTCCTCGCGGAAGGGCAGGCGCCGCGCGATGAGTCCTTCGCGATCGACGTCATGGTGGCGCCGGGCGAGCGAGTCGCGTTCGAGCTGCGGCGCGAGGCCGACGGCGCGCTCGCGTGGCATCGGCCAGCCAGCGTCTGAACCATCGTCCGACTCGGCGAAACGCCTTCTAGACCCGACAGTTCACAGAAGTCTCATCACCCGCGCCAGTAGACTCTGAACGGCCAACGGGCGCCCCACCGAGTTCGCCGGAAGCACCGTGCGACAGCGAGGGACGCCGCGAGCCTGGTCGACGGGATGAAGGCCGCCGCGAAGGAAAGCCAAGCGACTGCTCACTTTCCTGAATGATGCGCGGCGAGGCTTCGTTATCGTGCCCCGAGATGCGGGGAGGTCGCGCACGGACATCGTGACGCGATGCCTCGCCTCTGCCTCGGAGGTGATGGTCACCTCCGTTCGGGCTCCTTCACCTCACGGCATCGCGCGCAGCACCCGCACCGCGTGATGCGGAATTGAGTCATTGGTGACCGGCGAACGGATCCACCGGTCCGGTAATCGGAGGGGGCGGCGATCAGCAGTGCGGCGCGACGGACGGCGAGCATCGCGAGTCCGATGGCGATGTGAGCCCGCCGGGGGTCAGCTCTGGTGTGTGGCAGCCGCGTGCCGTCGCCCTCGACGGTGGCGCGCGCCCCAGCGTCGACGGACGAATCCCGCGTCGGCGGTGCCCGCGTCGACGACGGGCGCCCGCGTCGGCCCGCTGACCGGCAGCGGGCACTCCAGCGGGCCGAGGCCCGGCACGCGGCGCACGCCCCGGTGGAGCGTGGTGCCCCAGCTGCCGGCGTTGGCCTGGCTGGCGGCGGTGCGTCGGCCACTGCATGCCGGCCGTCGCGGCCTGCGAGGCGGTGCTCCACGCCCAGAGGTGGCCTGAGCGGGGTGCCGGAGACCACCCGCGCTGGCCCATGCTGCGGAGGTCACCAACAGCGTGGAATGGTTGTGATGATCCACTGGCCGGTGCAGAACTGGCCACCCTTCGGGCTCGCGGCCGCAGCCGCTCTAGGCTGCGGAGGTAGTAGCCGGGGGTCGATGACATCTCGGGCAGGCGTCGCCGCCCACGTCCGCGATGCAGGGAAGCTGGAAGAAGAAGGTGTAGTCCTCGACCCGCCGGGGAAGCCGAGGAGTTGCCGGTGGAGCCGTTCCAGGTGCCCGCGTGGAGAGGCGCTCGATGGGGAAGGGCCCGCCGCCGCCCGCGAGGTTGATCGCGAGGCCGAGGCTGGCGCAGGGGATCACGGAGTCGGGCACGCCGTCGTTGGTCATGTCGCCGAAGCCGCCCAGCGAGGACGCCGGGATGAACGACACCCGCGACGTCTCGACGTTGGTCAGCCGCACCGCGCATCGCGGTGCGGATCGCCACGGCCCAGGCGAGCGACTGGGGCGACGGTCGCACGTGCGGCGGCTGCACGCCGCGGGCGAGGGGTGATGACGGCGTTGCCGGTGCCGACGAGGGCGAGTTTCGTCGCGGCTGTCGTCGCCGTCCATGTCCGCGATGGCGGGCGACGAGGAGACCTCTTCGCCGATGAGCGGGAAGAAGGGGAACCGACAGGGGCGCGAATCGGCCAGTTGGGGTGGAAGTACCGCCCGCGTGGTTGTTTCCGTCGCCGTGGTGATCACGGCGATGGCGTCAGAGAGCTGCTGTCGCCCGAGGCCCTCGCTCGACACCGAGATGATGTCCAGGCGGCGGTCGCCGTCCATGTCGCCGATGCCGACGCTGCCGAAGACGCGGCTATGGCTGGCTGGTGCCGTGCCTGGTAGCGTCACCACCACCGGGAAGCCTGACTCTGACCATGGGGGTCATGGCGTCGAGCGCGTAGACCTTGCCGTCGAAGGCGCCGAAGACGATCTCCGGGCGCATGTCGCCGTCGAGGTCTGCGAGCACCGGGTCGCTTCCACCATCCCGCGGCACTGGATGACCTGCGGCGATGTCAAGTTGCTCGGCACCTCGGGGAGCGTGTAGGGAAGCCGCGGTCGTACGCGGTGCCGTCTGCGCGGTAGACGGGGATGGTCCCGGCGAAAGGACCACCACCTGGGGCGCACATCGCCGTCGAGGTCGCCGATGGCGGGCGTGGAGAGCACCGCCTCGCGCACCACCGTCGGGTCGATGGTGGGGATTACCGCCCGGGGCGACGGAAGCCGGAAGGCCCTCGACGCCAGTCGCGGCGCCGGGTCGTAGCCCTGCGCGAGGCGGGTGAACGCGGGCCAGCCGGGCAGGTCAGGGCCGCCGGCGTGGAAGGTGTGCACCTCGCCGTCGGAGGTCGCGTAGATGATCTCCCCCGCGCCGTCGCTGCTGAGGTCGACGAGGTGGGGCGGAGCTCTCGCCGCCGCCCAGGTCGAGCGGGAAGCCCGGGAGCACCGTGGGGTCGTGGTGCACGAACGCGCGCCGCTCTCGCCCGGGACGTCGCCGTTGATGGGGCGCCGCAGCGCCAGACACCCGGATGCGCACGGTGAGCGTAGCGGTTCTCGACCCGCCGGGGTTGTTGATGCTGATCGTGCGGAGGTCGATACCACAGGCGGCTTGATGACCGCGGCGGTATTGTTGGTCTCCGGCGCACCATCACCCAGGCGGCGTCCGCGCTCGACGCCGGTCGCATACTCGATGGTGTAATCGAAGCTATGGCGCGCGGTGGCGGCGATGCACGCGATGCGCAGGGCCTGCTGCGCGGCCGAAGGTCGGGGTCGAGCACCGGGAACCAGCGCGGGGAGGTGATGTCCACTTCCGGGATGTGCCTGTCGCGCACCCACTCCAGCGAGCGCCGGAGTTGGTGCGGCCGTAGCCGAAGCGCGGTCCCAGCTTACGAGCGACGGGTACTTGAGCGGTCGAACATCGGCGTCGGCTGGCTCTCGGGCATAGACGTCGTCGGCGGTCATCGTGAGGAGCTGCTTGACCTCCCCTTGGCGGAGATCGCCGGGTTGAGGTTGCGGCCGAGGGCGGCGGAGTAGATGAGCCCTTGCCATGCCGGAGCTTTCGTAGCCCACCGCGGCGGACGAGCAGCTCATGGCGCCCACGGAGAGCACGAGCTGCGCCCCGTAGTTGGTGCAGTTGTTGAAGTTGAGGAAGGTCGTCGCGCTGTTGATGTTCTCCGAGTCGAATCGGATCGCGTGTAGACCGTGTGGTTGGCGGTGCCGGGCATGTTGTGATGCCGGGAGTTCTCGTCCGCCGCGTTGGCGATGATCACCACGCTGTGGCTGTACGCGTAGTCGATCGCGGCCTGGGAGAAGCGGAGTTGTTGAGGTGCCGAGGGCCTCCTGCACCACGCTCGCGCCCCGGTCGACGGCGTAGACCACGGCCCAGCCGAAGTCGGCCGGGTCGGTGATGAAGCCGTCGCCCACGCGGGTGGGGATGAATATGCAGCGGGGATATCTCCCGGCGCCGCCGCGGCCGTTGTTGGCCTCGGAGGTGGAGTCTCGCGCCTCGCCGGTGCCGTGACCGAAGCAGGTGTCGTCCGCCGGGTCGTTTTCGTCGTGCATGAAGTCCCAGCTTATTGATAAGTCGTCGACGTACCCGTTGGGGTGAAACGGCGTCGGTGCTGTCGAGAAGACCCGGATCAGGTCGTTGCCGTCGAGCACGCTGGCGTTGGGGTCGTTGGGCATCCCGGTCGGTGGCGCCGCGGCAGGCGAATCCGGTTGAGCGGCATCCCCGCGACGCCGCAGGTGATGCGGGTGTCCTGGAGGTGTCGGCCACGGTGACCACGCTGTCGCCGTTGCTGTCGTAGGCCGAGGCGCCCATCGGCATCGGGAGCTTGGCGATGTTGAGCGCGACCTTGCTGACGAGGTCGTCGTTCTCCCAGTTGATGCCCGAGGCGAGCACCGCGATCATGACCCGCGGGTCACTGATGGAGAGAGACCCTGAGGCGCGGTCGACGCTGTTGCCTGCGCCGAGGGTGAGCCTTCCTGGGCGCGGAAGCCCGCGACCGCCTGGGTCGCCATGGGGATCCAGCTCCACAACGACCACTGTCCCCACCGCGCTTTCCGGTGGTAGGCGTAGCCCGGATC
>JADJAE010000161.1 GCA_016704445.1 Deltaproteobacteria bacterium | reverse complement strand
ATCCACTCAGCGAGCCGGGGCCGCCGTCCAGCGGAACGGTGAGCGGCAGCGACAGGTCGCGGAGGGGCCGCCCGGGCGGCGATGGGCCGGGCGCCGCGCGGGGTCACGACGCCGTCGGCGGTAGCCGCCGAGGGACAGGCCCAGCAGGTCGAGCCGGTGCCCATCGAGCGTGAGCCCATCGGCGCCGAGGTCGAGCCCGGTGAGCTCGACGGCGACGTCGGTGGTCTCGCCCGGCGGCGTGGCCTCGTGCACCAGCGAGCCCTGCAGGCGGAGCGAGGCGAGGGCGGCCACGTCCTCGGCGCCGAGGCGCAGCACGCCCCCGGCGAGGGGCATCGTGGTCGCGCCGCGGAGGCAGGCCTCCAGCAGCAGCCCGGTGACCTCGACCCGCCGGAGCGCCACGCGCGGCTCGAGCTCGCCTTCGCCCCTCGTCCTCCTCCGGCGCGCCCACCGTCCCCTCCGGCTGGAGCGGCGTGCGCAGGGCCACCGCCCCGGCGGGCGGGCGCGACGCCACCGGCGTCGAGCGGCCACGCGAGGAGCTTCTTCTTCGCGAGCAGGGCGTCGAGCTCCAGGACCAGCGCGTGGTCTTGACCTCGAAGTCCAGGATGGCGTCTTCGAGGAGCGACAGTCCGTGCGCCAGCTCCTTGAAGTCGATGACGCCCGCCGCGATGGCGAGCCGGTCGGTGTGCGTCGCGACCCTCCGGGGGATCACCGGCAGCCGCACGTCGACCCGGGTGTCGGCGGCGAGGGGCCCTCCGAACAGGTCGAGGAAGGGGAGGTCGACGCCCAGTCGTCGCGTCGCGCCCTCCTCCAGGGCCTGCGGGGCGGGCGAGGGCGTCTCGGCGTCGGCGGGCGCGTCGAGGCCTTCGAGCGCGACGGTGAGCGAAGGGCAGTCCAGCCGGTCGAAGGAGAGGCCGTCGGGGCCGTAGCGCAGGGCCGTGATGCGGAGCTCATCGCTGCGCCCGGCGCGCGGCGGGTCGACGACCTCGACGCCCGTGGGTGAGCTCGTCGGCCTCGACGACGAGCGCGCTTAACCTCGCGGAGAGGCGCAGCCCCGTAACGTCCACGCTGGCGGCGGTGAGGCTTCATCGCGCCGAGGTCGAGGCGAGAGGGCCCCTGGCGTGCGCCGAGACGGCCGAGACCTGACCCAGACCCACTCCGACCTGCCTCGATGGCGTGCGCCGAGAGGTGCCCGGAACTGGGCGCGGAGGCCACGGGTCGCGACGGCGAGCGAGCGCACATCCGCGCCAGCCACGAGCAGGGACCAGACGTTGGTGGGGCGATCGTGCCCGCGCGTGCAGGGCACCGAGCTCGGAGGGCGCGCGGAGGTCGAGGTCGCCGAGGGTGAGCTCGGCCACATGGGGGCGGAGAGGAGCCTCCCAGCGCGCTTCGCCGGTCGCGGCGGGCTCCTGGGCCCCGCGCACGATGTCGATGTCGAGGCGCGTGGCGCCCAGGCGCGCCGGACCGCCCAGGCGCACGGCCCCGCCGGTGAGCATCCACGCGACCTCGCCCACGATCTCGTCGGCCTCCACGGGGTCGGGACGAAACGCCTCCGCGTCGTGGGCGTCACCCCGCGCAGGCGGCGGGTGGTGTGCGCGCGATGGGGTGCTCCCGCGTGTCGCCGTGGTGCGGCAGCCGGAGGGTGAACTGTCGGCCATCGATGGATTCGAGCGTGATCTTCATGAGTTCCCTGGTCGTGGCGCCCAGGCGCAGGTGGCCTGCGCGGCCGGGGAAGCCATTCGGAGGCGAGGCCGCCTGTGTCATCCCCAACCGCACGCGCGCCCACACGTGAACCTAGCCGCGGATCAGCGGGCTGAGGGACACATGCCGGGCCGGGCGGCGATGAGCGCCGCGAGGCCCGGCGCTTCGTCGGTGATGCCCGCGAGGCGCACCGACTTCAGCGTAGGGATGCGGATGAGCGGGCTCAGGTCGGGCCGCTCGGCGTAGTTGAGGTTGATCTCTTCGAGGGGCAGTCCGACGAGCGGCTCGAGCGACTCGACGGGGGTACCCCAGAGGAAGAGCGATCGCAGCGCGGTGAGTCCCTGGAGCAACCGGAGGTCACGCACGGCGGTGAAGCCGAGGTCGAGGTGTTGCAGCGCCGTGAGCCCCGCGGGAGCGGCGGAGAGGGCAGCCGGGGTTCCCCGGAACGCGCCGCAGACCGAGCCAGCGCAGCCCCGCACCACGGGGCGAGCGGCGCGAGATCGGTCACCTGCGTCTCGCTCACGGTGAGCTCGGTCAGCGGAGGCCCTGCAACGGTCCGAGGTCGGAGACGCGCCGTCGACTCCAGGTTGAGCACCGACAGGTTGCCACCCAAGGCGCAGCGGCGAGGCGTCCGTCAGGCCCGAGTAGCTCCCGCGCAGGGAAGAGCCCGCTGATGTTTTGCAGCCGCGGCGCGAAGAGGGAGAGGTCGACGTCCTTGACCCGCCAGCTCCAGCTGGATCGCCTGCGGAATCTGGGCGAGCCCGGCGATGTGGTCGGCGCGCTTGATGGTCCCTTCGGGGACGCGTGAAGGCGCCGGAGCGCTCGTAAGGCGAGAGATGCCGGGCGGGAGGTCTTCCCAGCCCCGGAAGGTAGACCCTTGTCCCGCCCGCGAGCAGCGCGAACGCGTCGGGCCTGGTGCCCGAAACGCGAGCGCGACGTGCAGCACCCGACCGAGCAGGTAGGCGTAGCGCTGCGGTGCGGCGCGAGGAATTATCCTGAGCAGCGAGAGCGCGAAACGCGGCCCGTCGGCGCTCTAAAGCGCGACGAACTCCTTCGCCACCTTCACCAGCTTCGGACCGGCCTGATGGTGCGGGGGTTGCGCTTGTCCGTCGTGAAGAACGCCGCGACGGCGGGTTCGCGTGGGCGTTGAGCGCGGCGCGGGCGAGCTTTCGTCTGTGGCGTCGGCGGGGCGAAAGAGCCCGGTGGCGAGGAGGTCGGAGAGCCGTTCCGCGAGGGTGGCCGCGTGGTGCGGCGTACTGCGACGCGACGGGTTCGGGATAGCTGGATAGGGTGGAGGAACAGGACTCCCGGCGTGCCTCACCATCGACGAGCGTCCCTCTTTCTAGCTCCTCGGCTTACGCCACGCAGCAGCCACGGACCGGTGACCGACGGGGACTTCGCGTGCAGCGAGCACGGGGTGTACGACGCCTCGCATGGCCTTCGCGTACGACTACGGGGCGGTGGAGCACGAGGTGATCGACGACAACCTCGAGGCGGTGACCATCGAGCCGACGGGCCACGTGGTCTTCGCGGCGTTCGACCTCAACCCGGCGATGGCCGTGGGCGTGGTGTTCAGCGAGGTGCCCTTCGACGAGCTTCCGTCGACGCGCTGACCCGGCGCTGCCTCCCGTGGGCTCTGGCTGCGGGCGCACGAGCGATCGGCGGCAGCGCCGCGCAGGCCGGGCGCTGCGTCGTGCGTGACGGTGCAGTTAGCGGCCCTCGGACGGCGTCCGGCATGTGGGCGCGCCTGTTCCAGTGGACGCCTTCGATGGAAGGTCAAAGAGTGCCGCCGTTCGTGCCCGGTCCGTCGTACGCGGGCAGCCCGGACGAGCGCCGCGCGCTGGGAGGCCCTGGGCGTTCCCTACGCCATCGCGGTGACGCCGGGCGCCCACCGCCTCGAAGGTACTGTGCGGCTCCTCGCAGCGCAGGCGCCGCGCGATGAGTCCTTCGGGTGATCGACGTCATGGTGGCGCTGGGCGAGCGCAGTCAAGTTCGAGCTGCGGCGCGAGGCCGACGGCGCGCTCTGCGGGCATCCCAGCCGGCGTCTGAACCATCGTCCTGATTCCTCGGCGAAACGCCTTCTAGACCCGACAGTTCGCAGCGGTCTCATCACCCGCGCCAGTAGACTGAATCGGCCAACGGGCGCCTGCACCGAGTTCGCCGGAAGCACCGTGGGACAGCGAGGGGACGCCGCGAGCCGGTCGATTTGGGATGAAGGCCGCCGCAAGGAAAGCCAGCGACTGCCCACTTTCCTGAATGATGCGCGGCGAGGCTTCGTTATCGTGCCCTGAGATGGAGGTCGCGCACGACATCGGACGCGATGCCTCGTTTCCCGCCTCGGAGGTGATGGTCACCTCCGTTCGGGCTCCTTCACCACGGGGCTTTTTTTATCGCCCGCGCAGCACCTGCACCGCGGTTTTTTTTTGTGATGCGGAACGACGTCACCGGACCGGTGATCGGATTCACCGGTCCGGTGATCGGGGGGCGGCGATCAGGCGGTGCGGCGGCGGCGACGCACGGCGAGCATCGCGAGGCCGATCGCGAGGAGGCCCGCACGGGGCGCGCCGGCGGGGGCGGTGCGGCAGCCGCAGCCGTCGCCCTCGACGGTGGGCGCTCCCGCGTCGATGGACGAACCCGCGTCGGCCACGGTGCCCGCGTCGACGCCGGGCGTGCCCGCGTCGGGCTCGACCGGCAGCGGGCACTCCAGCGGGCCGAGGCCCGGCACGCGGCGCACGCCCTGGTTGAGCGTGGTGCCCCAGTTGCCGGTGTTGGCCTGGTCATGGCGGTGCGTCGGCCACTGCATGCTGGCCGTCGCGGCCTGCGAGGCGGTGCTCCACGCCCAGAGGTAGCCCGAGCGGGTGCCCGAGACCACCTGCTGCTGGCCCATGCCGCGGAGGTCGCCAACGGCGGGGTTGGCGATGATCCACTGGCCGGTGAACTTGGGCCACCCTTCGGGCTCGCGGCCGCAGCCGTCGAAGCCGTGGAGGTAGTAGCCGCCGGTGCCGATGAGCATCTCGGGGTAGGCGTCGCCGCCCACGTCCGCGATGGAGGGGTTGAAGAAGAAGGTGTAGTCCTCGACCAGCCGGGGGAAGCCGGGGAGGGAGTTGCCGGTGGAGCCGTTCCAGGCGCCCGCGAGGTGCTCGATGGGGAAGGCCCGGCCGCCGCCCGCGAGGTTGATCGCGAGGTTGAGGCTGGCGCCGGTGATCACGTAGTCGGGCACGCCGTCGTTGGTCATGTCGCCGAAGCTGCCCAGCGAGAACGCCGGGATGAACGACACCTGCGACGTCTCGACGTTGGTCAGCCGGCCGCGCATCGCGGTGCGGATCGCCACGGCCTGGGCGAGCGACTGGGGCGACGGTCGCGCAACGTGCGGCGGCTGCACGCCGCGGGCGAGGGTGATGACGGCGCTGCCGGTGCCGACGAGGGCGAGCTCGTCGCGGCCGTCGCCGTCCATGTCCGCGATGGCGGGCGACGAGGAGACCCCTTCGCCGATGAGCGGGAAGAAGTTGAACGACAGGTACGGAATCGGCCAGTTGGGGTGGAAGGGCCCGCCCGCGTGGTTGTTTCCGTCGCCGTAGATCACGTAGATGGCGCCGAGGTTGTTGTCGCCGCGCAGGCCCTCGCTCGACACCGAGACGATGTCCAGGCGGCGGTCGCCGTCCATGTCGCCGATGCCGACGCTGCCGAAGACGCGGTTGCGGCTGGTGCCCGGCTCGGGGAAGGTCACCACCACCGGGAAGCCCGACTTGACCATGCCGGTCATGGAGTCGAGCGCGTAGACCTTGCCGTCGAAGGCGCCGAAGACGATCTCCGGGCGCATGTCGCCGTCGAGGTCGGCGAGCACCGGGTCGCCGAACATCCCGCGGGCCTGGATGGCCTGCGGCGAGGTCGCGCTGCTCGGCACCTCGGGGAGCGTGTAGGGGAAGCCGTGGCCGTACGCGGTGCCGTCCGCGCGGTAGACGTGGATGGTCCCGGCGTAGGTGCCGACCACCACCTCAGGGCGCATGTCGCCGTCGAGGTCGCCGATGGCGGGCGTGGAGAGCACCGCCTCGCGCACCACCGTCGGGTCGATGGGGGGACGGCCGCCCGGGGCGACGGGCTGGAAGGCCCTCGACGCCAGGTAGCTCGGGGTGCGCGCCGGGTCGTAGCCCTGCGCGAGGCGGGTGAACGCGGGCCAGCCGGGCAGGTCGGTGCCGTCGGCGCGGAAGGCGTGCACCTCGCCGTCGGAGGTCGCGTAGATGATCTCCCTCGCGCCGTCGCCGTTGAGGTCGACGAGGTGGGGCGAGCTCTCGCCGCCGCTGCCCAGGTCGATCGGGAAGCCCGGGAGCACCGTGGGGTCGCGGTGCACGTAGAACGCGCGCCGCACCTCGCCCGGGACGTCGCCGATGGGCGCGTCGTAGTGGGCCGTGACGCGGATGCGCACGGTGAGCGTGTAGCGGTTCTCCACCTCGCCGGGGTTGTTGATGTTGATCGTGCGGAGGTCGATGTCGGCCAGGCGGTCGGTGACCGCGGCGGTGACGTTGGTCTCCCGGCGCACCATCACCCAGGCGGTGTCCGCGGGCTCGACGCCGGTCGCATACTCGATGGTGTAATCGAAGCGCGGCGCGCGGCGGGCGGCGATGCGGCCCTCGATGCGCAGGGTCTGCTGCGCGGGCCGGTCGGGGTCGAGCACCGTGAACCAGCGCGGCGAGGTGATGTCCACCTCCGGGGGGATGCGCCCGTCGCGCACCCACTCCAGCGAGCGCCGGGAGTTGGTGCGGCCGTAGCCGAAGCGCTGGTCCCAGCCGGCGAGCGACGGGTACTTCGAGCGGTCGAACATCGGGTGCGTCGGCTGGCTCTCGGGCACGTTGACGTCGTCGGCGGTCATCGTGAGGAGCTGCTTGACCTCCTCGGCGGAGATCGCCGGGTTGAGGTTGCGGCCGAGGGCGGCGGAGTAGATGAGCCCCGCCATGCCGGAGCTGTAGCCCACCGCGGCGGACGAGCAGCTCATGGCGCCGACGGAGAGCACGAGCTGCGCCCCGTAGTTGGTGCAGTTGTTGAAGTTGAGGAAGGTCGTCGCGCTGTTGATGTTCTCCGAGTCGAATCGGATCGCGTGCGTGTAGACCGTGTGGTTGGCGGTGCCGGGCATGTTGTGATGCCGGGAGTTCTCGTCGGCCGCGCTCGCGATGATGACCACGTTGTGGCTGTACGCGTAGTCGATCGCGGCCTGGGAGAAGCGGGAGTTGTTGAGGGTGCCGAGGGCCTCCTGCACCACGCTCGCGCCCCGGTCGACGGCGTAGACCACGGCCTGGCCGAAGTCGGTCACGTCGGTGATGAAGCTGTCGCCCACGCGGGTGGGGATGAACATGCAGCGGGGACAGCTCCCCGCGCCGCCGCGGCCGTTGTTGGCCTCGGAGGCGGAGTCTCGCGCCTCGCCGGTGCCGTGACCGAAGCGGGTGTCGTCCGCCGGGTCGTTGTCGTCGTGCATGAAGTCCCAGCCGGCGATGTCGTCGACGTACCCGTTGCGGTCGGCGTCGGTGCTGTCGGAGAAGACCCGGATCAGGTCGCCGCCGTCGAGCACGCCGTTGGCGTTGGGGTCGTTGGGCATCCCGTCGGCGCCGCGGCAGGCGAACTGGTTGCGCGGCATCCCCGCGACGCCGCAGGTGATGCGGGTGTCCTGGAGGTAGTCGGCCACGGTGACCACGCCGTCGCCGTTGCTGTCGTAGGCCGAGGCGCCCATCGGCATCGGGAGCTCGGCGATGTTGAGCGCGACCTTGTTGACGAGGTCGTCGTTCTCCCAGTTGATGCCCGAGTCGAGCACCGCGATCATCACCCGGGGGTCGCCGATGGAGATGCCCCAGGCGCGGTCGACGCTGTTGCCCGCGCCGAGCGTGAGCTCCTGGGCGCGGAAGCCGGCGACCGCCCGGGTCGCCATGGGGATCCAGCTCCACAGCGACCACTGGCCCCCACCGCGCTCGGTGTAGGCGTAGCCCGGGTCGTTGGGCCAGTTCTCGGGGCGCGAGAGGTCCTCGGCGCTCATCTCGGGCGACGGGGGCCAGATCGCGTGCGCGCGAGGCGCGAAGAGTGTGGTGGCCAGTGTGGCCGTGGCGACGAAGGAGCGCAGTCGGAGCAGACGCATACCCGATCGGGTATCACAGTCCGCCGGGTGGGCGCGCGGGGCTTCTCAGCCGCGGTGCGCTTGGGGTACATCCATCACCCGCTGGAGAGGAGCGGCACCCCCGATGGTTGATTCCGACCGCAACGCGCAGGCGAAGTTCCTGGACGCCCTGAAGGACAAGTCGCTCCAGAGCGCTGTGGACATCCTCGAGGGCATCCACGACGGCAAGGAGGCCCTCAACCACGCGGCCCGCGCCGCGGAGTCCAGCGGATCGCCCATCGCCCCGCTCATCCCCAGGATCGGCGACGTGCGGCGCGTCAGCGAGCTTCTCTACGACGTGGCCCGCCTCCAGGTCGACGCCCTCGACCGGCTCTTCGGGCTGCGCAGCAAGCACACGAAGCACCTGGAGGAGCGCATCGGCGAGGCGATCGGCTTCCCCCTTCGGGGCAACCGCTCGGAGGTGCTCGACCTGGTGATCCCGGTGCGCGCGGTGGAGGCTGACCGGATGGAGCGACCCACGGACGGGGAGAGCACCCGCTACTGCGAGATTCACCGGCAGTTTCGGGTGAAGAACCTCACCGAGAGCGATTGGCCCGCGGGGCCCGCGGCGACGCCCGTCAAGCTGAGCTGGAGCCGGGAGCCGAAGATCGATCAGGAGGCGGTGCGGGTCGAGGTGCTGCGTGACCCGGCGGCGACCGTGAAGGAGGCCGTGCTCCCGCTGCGGGTGAGAATCCGCTGGAACCCGGGCGCCCTCGACAAGTTGGACTCCGCTGCCGTGGCCTCCGGGCGCTACGAGTTGGAGGGCCCCGACGGCCGACTGGCGAAGGCCATCGAGCTTGCGCTGCGCTTCGATCCCTCTCCGGTCTGAGCCGTTGCCTTCCATGAGCGATGAGGGGCCCGTGTTCGAGGCGCGCGAGGAGGACGGACTCTTCGCGGCCCTGCGGCAGGCGCAGGCGCTGATCGTGCGGTACCCGGTGGCCGCGCAGGCCCTCTTCGCCGCCGCGGTGGCCGAGGGGCGGGCGTACTCTGCGACCCCGGAGGGGACGGCCCTGAGAGAGCGGTTGAAGGGCTCCGAGCTCATCCGCCGGGGGCGCGTGGTGTGGGAGGTCGGCACGCTCAACGTGCTGGAGGAGGAGCCCACCACCATCCTGCCCTCGAAGGTGATGGACGCGCTGGCCAGGGCCGCGACGGTGCCCGACCTCGAGCCGATGCTCACCCGGCTCTTCGGCGTTCACCCGGGCGACGACGGGACGTGAGCCGCGCCACCGAGACGCAGCGCCACGGCGACGAGTTCACCGAGCGCAACGCCTGGCTTCACCTGCTGCTGGGCCTGGAGTCCTGGGGCCTCCGCCTCGACGCCCTCCTCGACGAGCACGCGCCCCCCCCTCCGCGAGCTCCGAGCGCCCCTCGCGGTCTGATGGGTGGCTGCGGTGAACCCCTTCGACAAGGCCATCGCCGACACCGACTGGCTGCGGCGCACTCCCTGCTCGCGCGGGGGCGCCGGGGGGCACAAGGAGTGGTGGCACTTCTGCGTCTACGCTCCCGGCGTCGACGTGCTGGTGAACCTCAGCCTGGTCGACGACGTGAGGGAGGGCGCCCCGCGGGGCCATGAGTTCGCCCGCGTGGTGGTGCTGGTGCGGGAGCGGGAGTGGGACGGCGACGTCGAGGTCTTCGAGGCCCACGAGGTCGAGGCCGCGGGCGGCGGACTGCAGATGCGCTTCGGAGACAACCGGGTCGCCTTCGAGGACGGGCGCTACGTCATCGAGGTGCGGCTGCGGCGGCGTCCCATCGCGGTGTCGCTGGTGCTCGAGCCCGGGTGCGTGCCCTCGCTGGCCAACAACATCCGGCTCGACCCGGGGCCCCCCATCAACTGGCTGGTGCTGCCGCGCATGGTCGCGAGCGGAACGCTCCGGCTGGGCGACCGGGTGGTGAAGGTGGAGCGGGCGCGCGCCTACCACGACCACAACTGGGGGCACTTCGCCTGGGGCCGGGACTTCGCCTGGGAGTGGGGCTACGGGCTGCCCGAGGAGGAGGGAAACCCCTGGAGCATGGTGTTCGTGCGGCTCTCCGATCGGGCCCACTCGCGGACGTACATGCAGGCGCTCTTCCTATGGCGCGGGGCTTTACAGCACCGGGTATTGCGCGCGGCGGATGTGACGGTGGAGCGGGTCGGGCTCTTGAGGGCGTCGAGGGTGTTCAAGCTGCCGAGGGCGATGGCGCTGGTGGCGCCGGGGACGGTGACGGACGTCCCGAGGGCGCTGGAGGTGACCGCGCGCGGCGACGGCGACGAGCTGCGCTGCCGCTTCGAGGCGGAGGACGTGGCCGCGGTGGTGATCCCCAACGACCACGACCCGGGGGTGACGGTGATCCACGAGGTGAGCGGGGTGGTCACCGTCGAGGGCCGGGTGCGCGGAGAGCGGGTGGCGATGCGGGGTCGGGCGATCTTCGAGTTCCTCGGGGCATGAGAGGGGCGATGGGCGTGCGGAGGATGCCGTTTCGGGGATGGGTGGGCCGGGGGCTGCGGACGCTGCTGCGCGAGCTCCCGTGGGCGCACGCGCGGATGGCCGCGGCGCTCGGGGCGCGCGAGGTGGAGATCACCGTCGACGGCGAGGTGGTGGCGGTGGAGAGCGACGGAGAGCGGGTGTGGCTGCGCGACGAGCCGGGCGCGCCGTCGGTCACGCTGCGCACCACGCGGCGGGAGATCGTGGCGCTGGCCGAGGCGGAGCGCTCGCTGGTGAGCTCGGTGCTGCTGGGCGAGACGGTGCTGCGAGGGCGCGTGGACGACCTGGCGGCCTTCCATGACGGGCTGCTGGAGTTTCTTCGGGGAGCGGTGCGGAGCCCGTCGTTTCCAGGGTTGATGGACGCGTTTCGACGCGAGGTTGTATCTAGCGACGCGGAGAGGGAGGCAGCGAGCTGATGAGCGACAAAGCGAAACCAGAACCGACCCCGGTGATCTGGGTCTTCGGGGGCGGCATCACCGGATTGACGGTGGCCCACGAGTGCATCGAGCGCGGCTACGACGTCTACCTGGTGGAGCCCTCGGAGGACTCCTGGGAGGCCCACCTCCCCGCGGTGGGCGGCGTCGCCCGCACCCAGTGGGCGTACATCCCGAGCGGCGAGGAGGCCGACGCGCCCGGAGGCCCGATCACCCGCGCGCTGCCCTTCGTGCGGCACCCGGCCTTCGACTACACCGAGAAGGAGGTGATCGGGCTCGCGGCCGCGGTCCAGCGCGACGGCGGGGCGCCCGACTGGAAGGAGGTGAAGGAGTCGCTCGCCAGCTTCTCCAAGCGCCTCATCGCCGCGACGCGAGGCGCCGGGTACCAGAGCCTGACGGTGGCGCTCACGGCCCCGCTCGCGAGGCAGGTGGAGTCCGGGGCGGGAGCCGCCATCGATCCGAGCGACGAGGCGATCGAGGCCGCCGTGCGGGTGCGCGCCGCGATGGCCCGCGAGCTCCACGCGGGCTCGATTTCGCCAGCGAAGAGAAGGACATCCTGCGCGTCGAGGGCATGTCGGGCTTCCGCTTCGAGGTGCGGGTGAAGGGGCGCGGCATCGTCCCGGGGGAGCACGGCTTCCGGTACTTTCCGGGCTTCTACCGGCACCTCTTCGACACCATGCGCCGGACGCCGGTGCTTCAGCGGGGCGACGACCGCTTCGGCGCGGCGCTGCGCACCGTCTACGACAACCTGGTCTCCACCGAGGCGACCTGGCTGGTGGTCAACCAGCAGCGCACCGGCAAGGACGGCAAGCCCGAGGAGGTCGAGCGGCTGGTGAACTTCCCTCGTCGCCCGCCGCGGTCGCTGCAGCAGACGCTGACGCTGCTGGAGAGCTTCGTGCGCGAGCTCGGCTACGGCGCCCAGGACGTCACGAGGCTGAGCACCCGGCTCTTCCAGTACATGACCAGCAGCACCGAGCGCCGCGCTGGGGAGTTCGAGGACCTCACCTGGTGGGACTTCATCGAGGGAGAGCGCTTCAGCGAGGTGTGCCGCAAGCACATGGAGCTCGGCCCCGAGGTGCTCGGGGCGATGACCGCGAGCGAGAGCGAGGCGCGCACCCAGGGCAACTGCGTGACGCAGCTCCTCATCGATCAGCTCTCCGGGCGCAAGCTCACGGACGCGACGCTCAACGGCCCGACCTCCGTGGCGTGGTTCGACCCGTGGCGCGACTACCTCGTGTACCGCGGGGTGAAGTTCATCCAGGGGAAGCTGGTGGACTTCGTCCCGCCCTCGCCGGACGCGGCGCTGCACCGCCCCGGGGTGCTGCTGCCCAAGGTGATCGTCGACGGCCACGCGATGTCGCCGGACAACTTCGACACCGGGCTGCGGCCTCACTTCTTCGTGGTCGCGGCGCCCATCACCGCGATGCTCGACGCGCCGGAGTTCAACCTCACCGCGAAGGAGCTCGACTGGGGGATGCACGGCGAGGTCGACGTCCCGGAAGACCGGCTGCAGCACGCGGCGCCGCTCGTCGGCTATGGGCTCGCGCGGAAGTTTCGCGCCGCCCTCGACCTGCTCCCCGCCGTCGCCGACGCGCCCGGGTTGAAGCTCGCCAGCGACTTCGACGCCCTCAACGACTGGCAGAAGCGCCTGGCGGGCTCCGAGACCGAGCGCAACGTCGGCCTCGGCCCGCTGCGGCACCTCACCGGGGTGCAGTACCTCTTCGACACGAACATCCAGTTCGGCCAGGAGCACACGCTCTACATGGACGCCCCGTGGCGGCTGTCGTCCATCTCGCAGGCCCACTTCTGGCGGCGTCGTCCGACGGGCATCCACGGCTACCGGGGCATCGTCTCGGTGGACATCGGCTCGCTCCACCGCTCCACGAAGGTGACCATCCGCGAGGGCGTCACCGACGAGCTCCCCGGGTGGAACTGCTCTCCCGACCAGATCGCCTCCACCGTGTGGGAGCAGGTGCGGCGCAGCGTCGCCATGGACACCCAGCGCTCGCGGCGCAGCAGCCGGGAGGGGCCCCGCGACGCGTCGCAGGTCTCGCCCGCGGCGCAGCGCGCGATCGACATCGAGGACAACGGGGAGCTCACGCCGAGCTGCTACCACCTCGACCAGAACATCGTGTTTCGTCGAGAGCTTCTGAGCGAGGAGGGGGAGGGCCGCCGCGCTCGCCGAGCGCCCAGGGACATCGCCAAGAACCTCTCGCCCTACCTCATCAACCGGCCCGGAGAGTGGAAGCTGCGCCCGGGGCGGCTCCACGATCCCGACCATCGCCACGAGGGGTATGAGCTGCAGAACGGCGCGTGGATCCTCGCCGGGACGTACATGAAGACCTTCACCCGGCTCACGACCATGGAGGCCGCCAACGAGTCCGCGCGCCATGCCGTCAACGCCGTGCTCCACGCCTCCCGCGCCCCGGGCGACCGCTGCATGATCTGGGACCCTGAAGAGTGGGAACTCCCGGACTTCGCGGCGCTGCGAGCGATCGATAGCAAGCTCTACAAGGACGGCTATCCGCACATGGTGGAGATCCTCGGGATCGACTCGATCCCCGAGGCGCTGCTCCCTCAGGAGCTGGCCGTGCGAGAGGAGGAGACGCGATGACGCCCCGACAGGACATCGACACCACCCGGCTTACCGAGGCGGTCAACGCGCTCCAGGACGCGCTCGGACAGGTCGGCACCGACGCCTCGGCGCTCAAGCGCATCGGCGCGGACGCCTTCCTCGAGACCATGCGCCTCAACGGACGACAGACCACGCGGCCGGAGGTCGTCGCGATCCTCGACGCCCCGTCGGGCTACACCCAGCGCCGTCGCATCGTGCTCATCGGCGTGCTCACCTCGCCGAAGCGCTTCGACGCGGCGACCCGCTCGTCGCTGGGGCGGCACATCAACACCGTGCTCGACTACGAGCTCCCGGTGGTGCTCCACCGCTGGGCCTTCGACCAGTTGATGGACGCCTGGCTGGGGGAGATGCAGCTCTCGGCCTCGGCGGTCATCTCCGTGCAGCGCTCGCTGCTGATGGTGCACGGCAACCTGATGGTGCGCGTCGGCAAGGTGGTCTCCGACCCTCGCGCGCAGATGGTCTCGCTCCGAGAGCAGACGGTGCTCAACCCCGATCAGGACGACGCTCGCTTCGTGCTCCCCCGGCACTCCAGCCACCACCTGGTCGGCTGAGGTCCCCTCCCCCACCGTCAGCCCCAGAGCAGCGCCCGCCGCAGGGCGACGAGGTCCGCGACGCCCTCCCGCTCGGCCCAGTCGCGCACCTCGTCCGGAGCGGCGCTAGGCTCCTTGCGGTCGAGCGCGTCGAGCTCCCAGGTGAGCATCGCCCGGTGCGCGGCCATCCCCGCATTCGCGAAGCCGTCGCGCGCCCTCGCGAACTCTACGCGGGCGAGGTCGGGGCGGCCCGCGCGTAGCCCATGGCCGGCGCGCAGCAGGGCCGCGGTGGGCGCGGCGAAGGTCAGCGGGCATCGCGCGATGCGAGACGCGGCGTCGTCGGCCAGGGTGAGAAGGCGCACCCGGGTCCAGCCGTTCTTGGCGATCGAGGTCATGCGCCCGGCGCAGGCGAGCGCCGCCCTCGCGCGGAGCTGCAGCAGCTCGACCCCCGGCACCTCCAGCCGGAGAAACTGCGCGGCCTCGAGCGCGGGCCACTCGGACTCGATGCGCTGAAACGCCCCCCACCCGTCGCCCCGCGCGAGGTCGGCCTGCGTCGCCGCCACGAGGTGGGAGTAGCGCTGGAGGTGAAAGCTCCCGGGAAGCCACGTCGAGCGGGCGCGCTCGGCCAGGGCCTGCCAGGCGTCGAGGCGCCCGGAGGCCACCCAGTGCAGCCCGTGCTGGCCCACGGAGTACCCGCCGAGGGCGAAGCGGTCGCCGTTGGCCTCGGCCTCGTTGAGGGCCTCGGGAAGCCGTCTGCCGAGCTCGCCGAAGCGCCCCATCAGGGCCAGCGACGAGAGGGCGTAGATGCGCGACGTGGCGGTCTCCCAGGCCACGCCGCGGCACTCCCGGGTGTAGACCGCCAGCGCGGCGTCGCAGCGGTCGAAGGACGAGGCCCAGTCGGCCCGGAGCCACGCCGCGGTGCCCTCGGCCATCAGCGACCAGGCCTGGTCGTAGGGGCGGCCGGTCTCCGCCGCGAGGCGCGCGGTCTCCGCGAGGAGCTTTCGGGAGCGCTCGCGGAAGAAGCTGCCGCCCAGGGAAGACTCGCAGGTGGCCTCGTAGCCGAGCGCCCGTACGGCGCGAGAGGGGTCGCCGAGGTCGAGCGACTCCAGCAGGTGCTGCACGCCCATCGCGTCGGCGAGCGCGGGCTGCACCATGGAGAGCGCGGCGCAGGCGGTCCAGAGGGCGTCGAGGCGCTGCGGCGAGACCGGGGCGCGGCGGCCGCGGAGGAAGAGCGGACCGAGAGAGCGAGCGAGGAAGCGCGCACGGCCGGCGAGCGAGGAGAGGGTGGCCGCGCGAGGGGAGCTCGGCAGCGAGACGCCCACCGCGTCGAGCACCACCCGCATCACCCGCAGTCCCTCCTCGTAGCGCCCGGAGAACAGGAACTGCTCCGCCGCCCTCCGTCGCAGGTCGAGCACGTCGCCCGCGGTGGCGTCGCTCGCGCTGTCCGCCGCGCGCACGAAGGCCTCCGCCGCGTCGCCCCCGCGGCCGCACGCCACCAGCGCGTCGGCGCGACGTCGCCAGAGCTCGGAGATCGAGGCGTCCGCCGGGGGGTGGGCGAGGGCGACGCCGTAGAGGCCGGCCGCCCGGTCGAAGGCCAGCGCCTGCTCGGCGCGCTCGGCGGCGGCCACCGCGAAGGCCGCGGCGCGCACCGGGTCGCCAGCGCCCTCGAGGTGCATCACCAGTGCCTCCGGGTCGGCCCCTGGGGAGGTCATCATCGCCTCGGCGACGCGCAGGTGCGTCGAGCGCTTCCGGTCGGCGGGGCAGGCCTCGAGCACCGCGGCGCGCACCCGGTCGTGCCAGGGCTCCACGAGCTCGTCGTCGGCCGACCCGGTGGTGCGCCCGAGGCGCATCTCCCCGAGGCGCAGCAGCGCCCGCCGCGCGTGGCCGCCCACGCCCGAGGCCTTCACCAGCAGCAGCCGGGGCAGCGGGCGGCCCGCGACGGCGACGAACTCCAGCAGCGTGCGCTCGGCGGAGTGCAGGGCGTCGAGGCGCTCTCCGATGACGTCCGAGAGCCGGAGCCTCGCGACGGCCTCGGGGGGGAGTTCCCTCGCCCTGCGGCAGAGCTCGGTGAGGTAGTACGGCGTGCCCCCGGACTCGGTGAGCAGCACGTCGAGGTCGACCTCTCGCTCTCCGACGATGCGTCGGGCGAGCGCCCGTGCGTCCGCGTGGCCGAGGGGCTCGACGCAGAGCGCCGTGTGGGCGCCCGGAGGGAGCGAGCGCCCGAGGGCCTCGACGGCGGCGACCATCGAGCTGGCGCCGCCCAGCTCTCGCTGCCAGCTCGCGATCACCAGCGCGCGCGGCGCATCGGGGCTCAGGAGCAGCGCGCGCAGCAGCGCCACGCTGTCCTCGTCGGCCCAGTGGGCGTCGTCGATCCAGAGCACGAGGCGCACCGAGGCGCCGAGGCGGGTGAAGACGCTGCGCAGCGCAGCGAAGGCCCTACGACGGGTGGCGCGGGGGTCGTTGCTGGTCGCGCCCTCGTCGCCGTGCGCGAGGTCGAAGCCCGTCACCCGGGCGATCACCGGGAAGAGCCGGAGGAGGTCGCGCAGGTCGGCCGGGCGGAAGGCCGCGGCCCCGTCGCCGAGGCGGCGGAGGTGGCGGCTGAGCGCGTCCACGAGGCCATCGAAGGCCTTGAAGCGCACCGACTCCCGAGGCTGGCAGCGGCCCCGCAGGATCACCGTCCCGGCCTCGGCCTCCATCGTCGCGAGGAAGCGCCGCAGGAGCTCGGTCTTGCCGATGCCCGAGACGCCCTCGACGGTGACCAGCGAGAGGCCGACGGAGTCCACCTGCGCGGCGCCTTCGCGCAGGGCCTCGAGCTCCCGCTCCCGCCCGAGGAAGGGCGCCTCCGCGGGCACGAGCAGGCGTAGCGACGAGCGCGGCGTCGGCGTCTCGTGGAGCATCTGCAGGATCTCTCCGACCCCGGGCCTCGCCGAGGGCTGCGGCTGGAGCAGCGCCTTCACCAGCGCGTCGAGCCGGGCGGGGATGCCGGGCACGCGCTCGGCGGGAGAGGGAGGGCCGAGGCGCTGCTGCTCGAGGATCTCCGCGACGGATCCGCGGTAGGGGACGGTGCCCGTGAGGGCCTCGAAGAGGAGCACGCCGAGCGCGAACCAGTCCGAGGCAGGCGTGAGCGCGGCGCCCTCGAGCTGCTCTGGGGACATGTAGCGCTGCGTGCCGTAGGAGGCCGCGGAGGGGTCGACGGCGGCCTCGCGCCACGCGAGGGCGAGTCCGAAGTCGAGCACCACCGCGCGCCCCTCCCAGGAGACCATCACGTTGGAGGGCTTGAGGTCGCGGTGCAGCCTGCCCTCGTCGTGGAGCGCCGCGATGCCTGCGACGACCTGAGGGAGCACCGCGTCGAGGCGGGCGATTCCGTCGGGGGGAATGCCCGGCCCGGTCGCGGTGGTGCCGTCGCCCCAGAGGTGCTCGAGGACGCCGGTGCCCTCGATGAGCTCCATGGTGAAGAACGACTGCTCGCCGTCGACGAAGAGCTCGTGCAGCTCGACCAGGTTGGGGTGCGAGATGCCCGTGAGCGCGCGAAACTCCTCCTTCAGGTGATAGAGGTCATCGCCGGAGGGGCGGCGCACGGTCTTGAGCGCCACCACGCGCGCTGACTCGGCGTCGTAGGCGCGGTACACGACGCCCATCCCCCCTTTGCCGAGCACATCGATCGCACGGAAGCGCGTGGTCGTCGGAAACATCGGCCGAACCGGCGGGCGCTACGGCGAGACCATCCGGAACATCGGGCCCATGGTGACCTTCAGCGAGGTGATGCGGTAGAAGAGCTCGCCGTCGATCACCGGGGTCATCTCGTCGCCGTCGCGGCAGGTGATCTCCAGGGACTTCGCGGGGCCGTCGTAGGCGTTGGCGAGGAGGTGGTTGACCGAGCGCCCCGTCATCAGCCCCGGGAACACCCTGGCCATCTCCACGGCGCTCACGTCTCCGGCGTGGACGTGCATCTGCGAGCCGTCGGCCTTGGGGAAGACCCGCATGATCTCCGCGAGGTTGAGCGGCAGCGAGGAGCAGTTGAGCGCCGTGTGCGCGAGGATGGGCCGACCGTCCTCGCCCCGCAGCGCCGCGCCGTCGATGTGCACCTCGGCGCGCAGCGGGCGGAGGTAGTCGTCCTCCGCGCGGCGCAGCGCCTTGGGCTTGAGCGACGCGAGCGGCCCGGCGAACGCGCTGCGCATCGCGGCCGCGCCGAAGGCCGAGGCGATGTGCCGGGCGATCTCCGCGGGGCCGTGCTTGCCTTCGCCGCGGTAGAGCGGGCCGTAGAAGTTGGCGCCATAGCCCGCGAGGGCCGTGCCGAAGCCGTAGCGACGAAACTCCGTGGGCTCGTCGCCGTAGACCACCTGCCTGCCCTGAAGGAGCAGCGAAGGGACGTTGCGGACGGCGGGCTCCCGGCGCTCGGCGACCTTGTCCGCTAGGCGTCCGACGAGGGTGAGCGGGTCTCCGTCGAGCTCCAGGTACTTGGCGACGAAGTCCACCGAGCCGCCGCCGGTGGGCATGTACACCGCGAGCTCGGCGGCGCGGGCGGCGCCGAAGAAGCGCACCGCCTCGTTGATCATCCAGTGCAGCGCGCCGTCGCCGCCGTCGGCGATCCAGTAGCGGCGCCCCTCGGCGGCGAAGGTCTTGAGCGCGGGGATGATGGCGTCGACGGAGGGGGTCTCGATGACGCGCCCGCGCTTGCCGAGCACCTTCTCGAAGCGCGCGACGCGCCCCCGGCGGTGGCGGTTCTTGCGGGAGTTGGGGTTGATGATGAGGCCGATCATGGCGTCGGGGCTTCGCTCGGGGTGGAGACAGGTGGCAGCGTCGGCTGCGGCGACGGGAGCACGACGCTCTGGTTCGCCGGGGTCCATACACCCTCTGGTAAGGCGGGCGCTCGACCGAGAGGGCCCTCGGCGATGATGAACTCGATGCGTCGGTTGCGGGCGCGGGTGACCTCGTCGTGCGCGCGGTCGAGCGGCGCGGTGTCGCCGAAGCCCACGGGCTCGAGGCGGCCAACGGAGACGCCGCGCTCGACGAGGAAGGCCACCACGCTCTGCGCGCGGCGCAGGGAGAGGGAGAAGCCCTCGCGGCGCGTGCCGCGGTCGTCGGCGTGGCCCTCGACCCGCAGACGGCGGATCTCCGGGTGCGCGACGAGGAAGTCGCCGAGCTCGGTGAGGATCGGGTTGAACAGCGGCGGCACCTGCCAGCGCCCGACGGCGAAGTACACCCGCTGGCGCAGCCGGATCTCGTTGCCGTTCCACTCGATGCGCTCTCGCGACCCGGGGAGGGCGTCGGGGCAGCCGTCCTCCTCCTCGTAGCCGTTGACGGTCTCCCCCGCGCGGGGGGCAGCGGTCCTCCGAGTCGGGGAGGTCGTCGTTGTCGTCGTCGAGGTCGGGGCAGCCGTCCTCGTCCTCGAAGCCGTCGTGGTCCTCGACCACCTGCGGGCACTGGTCGAGCGAGTCGGGCACGCCGTCGTAGTCGCCGTCCGGCTCGTTGCCGAGGCCGATCACCACCAGCCGCCCGCGGCGCGTCACCGGCGTCGGGAAGGGGCGGATGAAGATCGAGAGGCCGAGCGAGAGGTAGTGCGCGTCGTCGGCGTCCATGCCGACGAGGTCGTCGGGCTGGACGATGTGCGAGTAGCGCACCACCGGGCCCATGTAGAAGTAGCGCGTGAGCTGAAACTCCCAGCCGAAGCCGAAGTCGAACGCGAAGCGCTGGTTGAAGCCCGAGGTGGCGATGCCGGCGTTGAAGTCGACGAACATCCTCCCCTCCGGGCGCACGGTGCGCGGCTCGAAGCGCAGGCCCGCCATGAAGTTGGTGTTGAGAGAGGTGGGGAGGGTGCGGGAGGGGAAGATGCCCTCCAGGGCGGAGATCTGCAGCGACACCGGGTCGATGATGGTCAGCCCCAGGAAGGCCCTCGCCAGGACGCCGGTCGCGTAGTGGTCGTTGACCGCGGTGGAGCCGACCAGCATCGCCACGGAGGCTTCGCCGCGGAGCGAGATGCGCCGCTCGAAGGGATAGGCGAGCGCATCCTCCGAGCACAAGGCGACGCTCACCGAGGTGAGGAGTGCGCCGACCAGGAGACGCGACCGACGAGCCGACACCCCGGCGTTGTATCACCGATACGCACCAGACCGCGTGACGAACCCCACCCTCATCGGGTTGTATAGGTCCAACATGGTCGCTCGAAGCAGGCGTTGGATCGCGCTCGGATGTCTGGTGGCAGGTTGTTCGCCGGTGCCGGGAGGATGTTCGGCGAGGTGCGGGTGGACGGTGGCCAGGACGACACCGACCTGACCTACGACGTCTCCTCACCGCGCGACGTGGCGGCCCCCGTCGATCGCGGCGTGGTCGACGTCCCCCGAGACAGCGGGGCCGCCGTCGACCTCGGGGCGCCAGACGTCGGGGTGCCTGACGTCGGGGTGAGGGATGCGGGCGTGAGGGATGCGGGCGTAAGGGACTCCGGCCCTCCGGACACTGGAGCGAGGGACTCCGGCCCTCCGGACACTGGAGCGAGGGACGTGGGCGTGCCGGACGCCGGTGCGCCGGTGGTGGTCGACACGCTCCCCAGCGAGGGTCCAGCCCTGGCCGCGTGGGACCGCGCCACCGTGGCGCACGTCCGGGAGGTGCGGGCGCGCGGCGCGGCGATGGGCAACCGGCTCGCGGTCTTCGCGAAGATCGGCGACTCGATCACCGAGTCGGGGAGCTTCCTCAGCGACGTGGGCTTCGGCTGGGGGTCGGTCGGGACGTACGTGGCGCTCGACCCGACGATCCAGACCTTCCGGATGGCCTCGCTGCCGCTGCAGGACGGCCAGGCCCGCAACTCCTTCAACCGCGCCAGCGTGTGCGCCACCGCGGGGTGGACCACCGACGACGCCCTCAACGGCGACAGCGGCTCACCCCTCCGCCGCGAGCTCTCGGCGATCCGTCCCGCGTGGGCGATCGTGATGTACGGCACCAACGACATCGACCGGAGCACCACCGCCCGCTTCGCCACCAACCTCAACGCCATCGTCGACATCGCCGAGGCGGAGGGGACGGTCGTCGCGCTCAGCACGATCCCCGACCGCAACGACGGCACCGGGCCGGCGGCCGCGGCGCTGCGCTTCAACGACACGATCCGCTCCATCGCGGCGTCGAGGCACCTCCCGCTCCTCGACTATTGGGCGGCGCTCCAGGCGCTCCCTTCCCACGGCGTCTCGACCGATCGCATCCACCCGTCGGTGTACGCGACCGGCGGCAGCACCGAGCCCGCGTACTTCACCGCCGCGGGTCTGCAGTACGGGTACAACATGCGCAACCTCACCGCGATCCAGATGCTGGACCGGATGCGCAGGCTGCCTTGGGAACCCCTTGGGGCGTAGAGACGGGGAGGGAGAGGCGGCAGGGCCTCGTACCCGGGCCCGTGGAGGCTCCGGGAGGAGGTCGCGGGGTCTAGGGCGCGGGAAGACGCCGATGGTCAGCAGGTAGCTGGCCACGACGCTGTTGAACCCACGGACGCAGACGGTGTAGTTGCCGGCGGCGAGGCCGCGGAGGCGCTGCCGGTCGCGCCGGGGGAGGTGCCGCAGAGGCCGCGGCCGCTGGTGTCGTCGCTCGTGGCGATCTGGTCGCCGGCCGGGTTGTAGACGGTGATGACGGGGTCGGCGGTCGGCATGTCGCCCGTCGGGCACGAGACCGCCGTGGAGAGGTTGGTCTCCGCGAAGATCGAGCCGCCCGCCGGGACGGTGACGCCGAAGCAGTCACGGTCCATCGAGGACGCCATGCCCGAGTAGATGCGGGTGGCCGTGATCGGCGCCTGCGCCATCGCGGGGGCGTTGTTGGGCTCGGTCTCCGCGGTGGCGGTCATCGAGCAGGTGCCCGCGGTCGGCGTGGTGGGGAGGCAGGCGGTACCCATCGCGCAGCGGTCGCCAGCGAAGCCCACGACGCACGCCGCGCCCGAAGCGATGGTGAGCGCGCAGACGCCGGCTTCCGGGGTCATGGTGCTGCAGTCGAGTCCGGTGTCGCAGCGGGGGGCGGCCTCGCGGCAGGCCGTGCCCGCGGCGGTGCCGGCGGCGCGGCAGGTGCCCATCGCGGCGCCCGGCGTCGTGGCGACGCAGCTGCCGCCCGTGGCGCAGACCGTCGTGGTGTTGCTCGGCTCGCAGGCGGCGCCCACGGCGACGACCGTGCGGCAGACGCTGGCGGAAGAGCAGGCGAGCATGCCGTCGCAGCGCGGCTCGGTCGCGCGGGAGGCGGTGCGGCAGGCGCCGCCCTGGGCGGCCGGTGCCCAGGGCAGCGCCCGGCGGTCGACGCAGCTGCTGCCCGTGGCGCAGACGGTGGTGGTGTTGGCGGGCTCGCAGCCGTCGCAGGCCATGCCGGTCGCGCGGCAGGCGCCGTTGAGGGCGCCCTCGGCGGTGCAGGTGCCCGGGGTGGTGGCCGAGCCGCCAACGCAGGTGGCGCCCGTGGCGCACACGCTGGTCTGCCCGGCGGTGTCACACATGCCGCCGACGGCGACGGTGGCGACCTCGGTCACCGAGAGTTCGAAGGTGCCGGTCGAGGTGGTCGCGCTACCGTAGCCCGCGACGATGATGAAGATCGGGGTGCCCGCGGCGACCGGCGCCGAGGTGACGAAGCGCGACGACAGGCCGCGCGGGTCGCTGCCGCTGTCGTCATCGCAGCCCAGGTTGCCGGTGCCCGCGTCGCCGACGCTCGGCGCGCAGGTGCTGAGCGCCCAGGCGACGGTGTCGAAGGCCACCGGCATGGTGCCGGCGTTGTCGGTGGAGATCGCCAGCCGCCCCGCGGCGGTGGGGGTATAGCGGAAGGCGACCTGGCCGACGGTGTTGCCCTGGCAGGAAGCCCGGAGGGTGCCGTTGCGGGGGGTCGTGGTGTTGCTGCGGGTGATGCGGGTGGTGCCGCCCGTGCGCATGCCCATCATGTTGAGGTCGATCACGCTTGCGGCCGCGCACGGGTCGACGGGGGGGCCCGCGTCGACGGGGCCGCGTCCAGTGCGCCGCCGGTGTCGGTGGCGGGGCCCGCGTCGACGGGGCCGCTGTCCATCGGGCGCCGGTGTCCATCTGGCTGCCCGTGTCCGTGGGCGTGCCGGCGTCAGGACCGCGGTCGGTCGGCGTGCCGGTGTCGGTGGGCGAGCCGGTGTCGGCGGGGTTGCCCGAGTCGATGATGTTGTTGTTGCCGGCGGGGTCGGAGCACGCGGCGAGGCCACTGCCCAGCGTGGCGAGAAGGAGTACCAGGGAACTTGAAGACCGCATCGCTACCTCGTGTGTGCATCGCGGCACCCAACCGCGAATATAGGGCCGCGATGTCCCATGCCTGCGGCATGCAGGTCAAGACTGCTCTCCGCGGCTGATCAGCGTGCTGGAAGGGACGATGGAAGAGTGGAGGGGGGAGGAGGCGCTACTCGGCGTCGGTGGGGCTGGGGGCTTCCACGGTGGGTCGGGCGTCGCCCCGGTCGGCCGCGCCTGCCCTCTGGTAGGGGATGCCCTGGAGGCGTCGGAGCGTGGTGACCGAGCGCCATTGCAGGTAGGCCTTGTTGAAGGCGACGGACTCCACCGGGTCGAGGAAGGGGTTCTTCGCGCCGCTGAAGAAGACCAGGAAGAGCACCTGCTCGGCGACGCTGACCGGACACCCCTCCAGTCGGATGAAGGGGTCGTCCTTGTGGCGGCGGAGCTTCGCGAGCACCGAGGCCATCTTGGCGAAGATGTCGTCGTGCTTCGCGACGTGAGGGTCCTTGGTCGCGCGGTCTTTGTAGACCGAGCGGAGCTGCACGACCTGGTCGTGGAGCTTGCCCTCCCAGGCGGCGCAGTCGCCGATGAAGATGACCTTCTCGCCGGGGGCCGCGTCGATGGGTCCCTCGTAGGCGCCGAACACCACGTGGACGCGCGGCATCTTGGTGTCCGTCTGGGCGTCGAAGAGCCGGAGGATCTCGATGGCCTCCTCGATGGCGCCGGGGCAGCCGCCCCAGCAGTAGTCGGTCTTCTCTCCCTCGGGAGGCGGGCCCGCGTAGGCCGTGATGTGCGTGCCCTCGAAGTACTTCTCCACGCGGATCAAGCCCACCTTGAAGCCCTTCGCGCGGGCGCGGGCCTCCTCGAAGGTGACGTCGCCCTCGATGCGGATGCTCGCGAGGTCGACCGGGCCGAAGCCGCGCTCGTGGGCGAGGCGGAGGTGGTCGACGGTCATCGGGTCGACCCCGATGAGGTGGCAGCACACCGCGTCGAAGGCGAGCTGGTTGTCGCCCATGATCACCAGGTTGAGCGGGAAGGGCACCGGCGTGAGCATCCGGCCTTCGCCCGCGGTGATCGCGTCGATGGCGATGAACTGCGGCTGCACGATGTACTGGAGGTCGGCGATCTTCTCGTTGAGCCGGTGGTCGTGGTCGATGAGCCGGTGCCGGTCGTCCTGGATCCCGATGTAGTTCTTCATCGAGAAGGTCACCGTGGTCCACGGGTGGGCCTTGAACTTCGGGCAGTTGACGAAGAAGTCGGCCTTCGCGACGGGCTCCGGGGTGAACACGTAGTCGCGCAGCCGCCCGAGTGCGTGACGGGATCTCCACCTGCGGCTCCTCCTCGAAGCAGTAGCGCTTCGCCCCCACGCGCTTGAGCATCGGGTTGTACCCGGCGCCCTCGAAGGCCCGCCGCGTCGGGATGGTGATGCCGCAGCGCTCGCCCACCGCGAGCTCGGTCATCGCCCCCTGGTCGCGGTCCTGAAGGGCGCGCAGCACGCCCTCCACGAACTCGGGGCGGGTGTACGCGTGCTTGAAGAGCTCGCCCGCGGACACGATGTTGGGCTTCACCAGCGTGCGGCCCCGGGGCCGTAGCCCTAGCGTGTCGAGGCCCTCGCGGACGATGCCTCGGATGCGCTCCGGGTCGTACGCGTCGCAGTGGCGGAGGATGACCGTGGGATGGGGGTTTGGGCGCATGGGCTGGAATCTACCGTGCTCCCGCCCCGCCCGCTTGAACAGCGGCAGGGAGATTACTCCTCCCGAGGTCTGAACTCCCCGCACGAGGCCACGACCCTCCCGGCCTCGGAGGCGTCCCACGCCGGGTGCTGCGTACGCGCCTGATCGAGCCGCCGCCGGGCCCTTCGGCAGAGCCCGTCGCGCACGTCCGCGGTGAGCACCGCGAGGAGCAGCCCCGGGTCGAAGGGCTCCTCGGGTCGCTGGAGCGCCGTGCGTCGCGCGTGCTCCCTCAGGTCGAGCGCGAGGGCGCAGCGCACCTGACGCTCGCGAGGGTGCTCCGGATCTTCGGCGCAGGCGGCCGCGCGGAGCACCGAGAGAGCGTGGGCGACGCCAGGGGCTGCGACGGCGGGGGCTCGCTCGAGCGCGCGGCGGGCCTCGTCATGGCGGTCGAGGAGCACCAGCGCCATGGCGGCTCCGACGTATCCACGGGGGTGACCCGGCAGCCGCCGCTGCACCTCGGCGAACTGCTGCTGCGCCGCCAGCGGGGCGAGCGTGCGCAGCGCCGACTCGGCGAGGGGGAGGGCCCACTCGGCGGACATGGCGCGCACCCTCGCGGCGTCGTCGCGGCCCAGCAGGAGCTGCATCCGTAGCCCGCCGGCGTCGAGCTGCGCGGGCTGGCCCGGGTGGTTGCCCAGCGCGTCGAGGAAGGAGCGCACGCTCCCGAGGCCCCTCTGGTCGGCGTCGGGCAGCCCGTCGAGCAGGATCGCCGCCGCCAGCAGCACCCCGTCCATCTGCACCGCGCGGGCGTTCTGGGCGTGGGCGGAGAGCAGGGCGCGGCGCACCTCCGAGAGGGCCTCTCCGAAGCGGCGCTGCGAGGCGATGGCGCGGGCGAGCGAGAGCCTGGCGAGGGGGTTCTCCGGGTCGACGGAGACCTCGTGCCGCCAGAGGGTCAGCTCGTCGCGGAAGTGCCGGGAGTGCGCGAAGGAGAGCGCCCCGAGCGCGATCAGCAGCGCCAGCGCCGGGGAGAGCGTCGTCACCACCGACGAGCGCCCGAGGCGCGCCAGCAGGGGTCGGGCGAGGAGCGCCGCGAGCGCGAGGTGGGGAAGGTAGAGGTAGCGATCGGCGACGAGCTGGGCGAGGCCGAGGTTCAGCGGGTTGGCCACGGGGAGGAGCGCCAGCGCGAACCACGAGAGGTCCGCCGCGAAGGGGCGCAGCGCCGGGGAGCGACGGGCCGCGACGGCGACGCCCAGCACCGAGAGGACGAAGGCGAGGCCGAGCGCCACGTCGCGCGTCGGGTAGACGGGCGCGCTGCGGGCGTCGAGGGCGATGCGCGACGACCACGCCGTGAGGGGCCAAGGGGCGAAGGTGCGGGCGAGGAGGTGGCCCAGCGAGGCGAGCACCCGGGAGGCCGCGGCGAGGGGCGCGCCCACCTGGAGGGTGTCGCGAGGGAGCACCAGCGCCCGGAGGGCGAGCACGGCGAGCAGCACGGCGAAGAGCACCGCGGCGCCGCGCAGCTGGGGGCGGCGCTCGGAGGCGGGGCGGAGGCAGAGGGCGTCGACCGCGAGCGCGGCGGGGACGAAGGCCACGGACTCCTTGGAGAGCAAGGCGAGGGCGAAGGCGATCGCGGCGGGGAGCGGGCGCCGGGAGGGATCGAGGCGCAGCGCCGCCAGCAGCAGCAGCGCGGCCCAGAGGTCGGGCGCGCCGGAGGCCCAGGCGACGCTCTCCGCGCGGGAGGGATGCAGCGCGAAGGCGGCCACGGCGACGGCCGAGGCCACCGGGGCCATCGGCGAGCGGCCGGCGGGGTCGAGGCGGCGGCGGACGTGGTCGAAGGCCAGCGCGACCACCGCGAGGTGCGCCGCGAGGTTGAGCAGGTGGAAGCCCGCGGGGCCGGCGCCGAAGAGGGCGCGGGTGAGGGCGTAGGCGAGGGTCACCACCGGGCGGTAGAAATGGGCGCGGCCGGAGAGGGTGAAGCCCGCGGTGTCCCAGAAGTGACGGCCGAAGGCGTCGCGGAGGGTGTCCAGGGAGAGGGGCGCGGCGTTGGCGACGATGAGCTGGACGTCGTCCCAGACGAAGCCGTTGCGCAGGCCCGGAGCGAAGGCCAGCGCGGTGGCTAGCAGCAGGGCGGCGAGCGCCGTGCGTGCGTAGGTGCGTGAGGCCGCGGGGTCGTCCATGCGGCGGGGGAGGGTAACAGACCGGGCGCCGAGGCGGACTTGACCCGCGGGGCGTCACAGACTACTGAGCGTTCAGAAGATTCTGAAAGTTCAGGGGCGAAGAAATGGAGCCTACGACCGAGAACGAAGCCGAGCTGCTGGCCGCCGATGCGATCGGCGACGTGATCGAGCATTGGGGCTTCCGCAAGGCCCTGGGGCGCACGTGGACGATGCTCTACCTGCACGGCGACGCGCTGCCCGCGGCGGAGCTCGGCGAGCGGCTGCAGATGTCCGCCGGGGCGGTGAGCACCACGCTCACCGAGCTGCAGCGCTGGGGGGTCGTGCGCAAGGTGTGGATCCCCGGTGAGCGCCGGGAGTTCTTCGAGGCGGAGACGGACTTCTGGAAGATGATCTCCAAGGTCGTTCACGAGCGGGAGCGCTTCCTGGCGGTGAGCGTGCGCGAGCGGCTTGGCCGGGCGCAGGCGGTGCTGAAGCGCACCGGGAGCGGGGCGGCCTCGAGGGCGCGCCTCGAGCGCCTCGGACGGTTGATGAACTTCGCGACCATGGCGGAGACGGTGATCGAGTCCTTCCTGGCGTCGCGTCGGGTGGACTTCGGAGAGTTCGGGAATCTGCTGGCGCTGGGTCGCCAGGTGACCGCCGCCGCGGCGGGGAAGGGTCGGAAGGGATGAACACCGTGCTCAGCACGAAGTCCGCTGCCGGGACGTTACGGCGCGTCGAGGAGGTGACCGCCCCGCACGTCGAGGACGGCCTCACGTCGCGCCTCGCTGAGCTACGGCTCTGGATCGCCGCCGACCTGGTGGACGTCGACGCCGCGCTCGCCTCGCTGGAGCCCGGCGACACCCCGATGCACGGCGCCGCGCGCCACCTGCTCGACCTGGGCGGCAAGCGATTGCGCCCGCTCTGCGTGGCTCTCGCGGCGAGGGCGGGCTCCGGCTTCGACCGGGCGGCGCGTGACCTCGCCGTCGCCGCCGAGCTGGTGCACAGCGCCACGCTGCTGCACGACGACGTGGTCGACCTCGGAGACCGCCGCCGCGGTGCGCCCACCGCGCGGGTGATCTACGGCAACATCGCGTCGATCTACGCGGGCGACTGGCTGCTGGTGGAGGCGCTGCGGCGCATCCGCTCGACCGGGCACCTCGACCTGCTCGACCGGGCGCTCGACACGCTCGACCAGCTCCTCGGCGCCGAGGCCCTGCAGCTCGCGCTGCGCGGCACCGTCCCGGCGAGGTCTTCCTATTTCGAGGTCGTCGAGGGCAAGACCGCGTCGCTCTTCCGCTGGGCGATGGCGGCGGGCGCTCGCGCCGGGCGCCTCGACGCCCCGGCCGCCGAGGCGCTGGAGCGGTACGGACGACTGGTGGGCGTGGCCTTCCAGGTGATGGACGACGTGCTCGACGTGGCGGGCGACGCCTCGGTGGTGGGCAAGTCGCTCTTCGGCGACCTGCGCGAGGGCAAGATCACCTACCCCCTGCTTCTGGCGGTCGAGCGCGACGCGGTCTTCGGTCAGTGGCTCCGCGGGGTGGTGGCCGACGCTAGCGTGCACGTCGACGAGGCCATCGCGTCGCGGGTCGGCGCGGCGCTCCGAGACACCGGTGCAGTGGCCGACGCTCGCGCGCTGGCGAGGTCGCTCTCCGAGGAGGCGCTCGGCTGCCTCGAGGTGGTGCCCCCGGGGCGCGCTCGCGACGCGCTCAGCGACGTCGCCGCCGCCCTCGTGGATCGCAGGAAGTAGTGGGAGCTCCCTCCATGATCATCCAGCTCGCTCCGGACGCAGACACCGACCTGGTCAAGCGCGCGCTCGTCGCCGCGGGGCTCTGGGTCACAGCACTCCATGACGGCAGCCGCCGCGTGAGCCACTTCTCGGTCTCCGCGGCCTCCTCGGCCGTCGAGGCCACCGACCTGCTGCGCATCCCCGGGGTCGCCTCGGTGGTCTCGCCCGCCTCGGCGCACCCCCGGGTGGACGCCTCGCCGTCGACGGTCAACGTCCGCGGCGTCGAGGTCGGCGGGGCCTCCCGGGTCTTCATGGCCGGGCCCTGCGCGGTGGAGTCCGAAACGCAGATCGACGCCGTCGCGGCGCGCGTGGCCGCGGCGGGCGCTCAGCTCCTGCGGGGAGGGGCCTTCAAGCCCCGGTCGTCGCCCTACGCCTTCCAGGGGCACGGCGAGGTGGCGCTGCGCTGGATGCGCCGCGCGGCGGAGGCCAACGGGCTGCGGGTGGTGACCGAGGCGCTGGGCGAGGCCGACGTCTCGCTGGTGGCCGAGTACGCCGACCTGGTGCAGGTGGGCTCTCGCAACATGCAGAACTTCTCGCTGCTCAAGGCCATCGGCCGCACCGGGCGGCCGGTGATGCTCAAGCGAGCGATGAGCGCCACGGTGGACGAGTGGCTGCTGGCGGGCGAGTACCTGCTGGAGCACGGCGCCGCCGGGGTGATCTACTGCGAGCGCGGCATCCGGGGCTTCGACCGCGCGACGCGCAACCTGCTCGACCTCGGGGCCGTGGCGCTGCTCGCGCACGTCCATCACCTCCCGGTGGTGGTCGACCCGTCGCACGCCACCGGGCGCCGCGACCTGGTGCTGCCGCTGGCGCGCGCGGGCCTCGCGGCGGGCGCCGCGGGGGTGATGCTGGAGACCCACGACGACCCGGGGAGGGCGCTCTCCGACGGGCCGCAGGCGCTCTTGCCGGCGGAGTTCAGCGCCGTGATGGCGTCGCTCCGCTCGGGATCGGCGGAGGCATAGCGATGACCGCGTATACCAGCAGGATCAGCGGGTTCTACCGCGGCAGCGTCGCCCAGCGCCTCGACGCGCTCTCCGAGCACGCGGGCGTCGCGGGCGAGCTGCGGAGCTTCTTCGAGGACGACGGCGGCGGGCTCTCCCTCGAGGCCGCCGACCGGATGAGCGAGAACGTCATCGGCGTGCACGGGCTGCCCCTCGGCGTGGCGCTCAACTTCCTGGTCAACGGCGTCGAGCACGTGGTGCCGATGGCCGTCGAGGAGGCCTCGGTGGTGGCCGCGGCGTCCAACGCGGCGCGGATGGTGCGCGAGTCCGGCGGGTTTCACGGCCACGCGACGGCGGCCATCATGACGGGGCAGGTGCAGTTCGACGGCGCCCCCGACCCGGAGGGCGCGGCGGCGAGGGTGATGGCCCACCGGGAGGCGATCCTTCGGCTGGGCGACGAGGCGATCCCGCGCATGGTGGAGCGGGGCTACGGGTGCCGCGACCTCGACGTGCGGGTGCTCGACGCGGCCGAAGGGGTGGTGGTGGTGCACGTCTACGTCGACGTGGGCGACGCGATGGGGGCCAACATGGTCGACACCGTCGCCGAGGCCATCGCCCCGGCGCTTCACGAGCTGGTCGGCGGGCTCATCGGTCTGCGCATCCTGAGCAACCTGCCGTCGCGGCGCAGGGTGAGCGTGCGCTGCGAGGTCACCGACGAGGCGGTGGGCGGGGCCGCGGTGGCTGACGGCATCGCGCGGGCGAGCCGCTTCGCGTCGCTCGATCCGTTTCGCGCGTGCACCCACAACAAGGGCTTCATGAACGGCCTCGACGCCGCCGCGGTGGCGCTCGGCCAGGACTGGCGCTCCATCGAGGCGGGCGCCCACGCCTGGGCGGCGACCGGCGGCGGGTACCGCCCGCTGAGTACCTGGAAGCGTATTCCGGGGGGCCTGCGCGGAGAGGCCGAGCTGCCGCTGGCGGTGGGCACCGTCGGCGGGTCGACCCGGGCCCACGCGGGAGTGCGGGCGGCCTTCGAGCTGGTGCGCGTCGCGGACGCGAGGCAGCTCGCGGTGGTGCTGGCGAGCGTGGGGCTCGCGTCCAACCTGGCGGCGCTGCGGGCGCTCGCGGGCGAAGGGATCCAGCGGGGGCACATGCGGCTGCACCATCGCAAGGAGGAGGCCGCGGAGCCGGAGGCAGGGACATGGATGAAGTGAAGACGCTGGCGGTCGACCCGCGCGGCGGCAGCGGCGAGATGTTCGACCGCATCGCCGCCCGCTACGACCTCATGAACCGGATCATCTCGCTGGGCATCGACCAGCGCTGGCGGCGCCGCACGGTGGACGCGCTGGCGCTACAGCCTGGGGCGAGGGTGCTCGACCTCGCGACGGGTACTGGCGACCTCGCGATGATGATCGCCCGCCGTCACCCGGAGGTGTCCGTGGAGGGCATCGACCCCTCCGCGGGGATGCTCGCCGAGGGGGAGCGCAAGGTCGCCGCGGCGGCTCTGGGCGCTCGGGTGAAGCTCCGGCTCGGGGACGCCGAGCACATCGACGCGGAGGACGGCAGCGTCGACGGCATCAGCATGGCCTTCGGCATTCGTAACGTGGTCGACCGGCCGAGGGCGCTCAGGGAGATGGCCCGGGTGCTCAAGCCCGGCGGTCGCGTGGCGATCCTGGAGCTGAGCGAGCCCAGGCGCGGCCTGCTCGGGACCCTCGCGAGGGTGCACATCCACCACGTGGTTCCGACGCTGGGGGCGCTGCTCTCCGGGGCGTGGGAGTACCGCTACCTCCAGCGCTCCATCGCGGCCTTTCCCCCGGCGGAGGAGTTCGCCGAGACGATGCGCGCGAGCGGACTCCGGGTCGAGCGCGCGGAGCCCATGACCTTCGGCGTGGTGCACCTCTACGTGGGCGTCCGCGACGCCGCGAAGTAGGCCCTGAGCCCGACGATGGACCCCGCGCCCTCGCTCCCTCGCGTCTGGCTCCTCGCGACGCGCCCCGCGACGCTCACCGCCGCGCTCTCGCCCGTGATGGTCGGCGCCGCGGCGGCGTGGCGGGCCTCCGGGGGGCTGGGCTACCGCTGGGGCGCTGTCGTCGCCGCGCTCCTCGGCGCGATGTTCATCCAGGTGGGGACCAACCTCGCCAACGACGTCTTCGACTTCGAGAAGGGCGCCGACACCGCCGAGCGCCTCGGGCCCACCCGGGTCACCCAGGCGGGGCTGCTCAGCCCCTCGCAGGTGCGCGCCGGGATGGTCGCCTCCTTCGCGCTCGCCACCGCCGCGGGCGTGTACCTCACCGCGGTCGCGGGCTGGCCCATCGTGGCCATCGGCGTGGCCTCCATCGCCTCGGGCGTCGCCTACACGGGAGGCCCATATCCCCTCGGCTACAACGGCCTGGGCGACGTCTTCGTCTTCGTCTTCTTCGGCCTCGTCGCCGTGGGCGGCACCGCCTTCGTCGCGCTCGGCCACGTCCCCGCGCTGGCCCTCGCGCTCGCGGTCCCGGTGGGAGCGCTCGCCACCGCGGTGCTCGTGGTCAACAACGTCCGCGACCACGTCACCGACGTGCGCGCGGGCAAGCGCACCGTCGTCGTGCGCTTCGGCCGCCGCTTCGGGGTCGCGGAGTACCTGGCCTGCTGGGCCGCCGCGCTCGCGGTTCCGGTCGCGCTGGCCGCCTCGCGGCGCTCTCCGTGGATGGTGCTCCCGCTCCTCACGCTGCCGATGGCGGTCGCCCTGTCCCGCAAGGTCGCGACGCTGGAGGGGCGTCCGCTCAACCCCGTGCTCGGGGCCACCGCGGGGGCGCTGCTGCTCCACTCGCTGCTTACGGTCGCGGGTCTTCTACAAGGCTGACCGGCGCCCTCGGGTTGAACTGATCGAGGGCACGCCCCACGGCCCCGGGGGTGCCCACGAAGTAGACGACGTCGCCCGGCTCGAAGGGCACGTTGGGGTCCGGCCGCTCCATGAGCTGCTCGCCCCGACGCACCCCGACCACCAGCGCGCCGGTCACGCTCCTCAGCCGCAGCGACACCGCCGACCGGCCCGCCGCGGGGCTCCCCTCGCGGATGATCGCGCTCTCGATCTTCAGCTCGTCGAGCCCTCGCACGTCGCGCAGCATGGCGCGTGGCACCGTCTGCCTCCGCTCCGTCGACTGGGTCTCGGCGCGCACCGCCTCGATGCGCTCGTCGATCACGTTGCGAGGGAGCTCCAGTGATCGGAGCATCCGGGCGATCACCTCGATGGCGCCCTCCACCTCCTCGGCCACCACGTCGCTCGCCCCCATCCCCAGGAGCCTGTCGCGCTCGGTCAGGTGGCGGGTGCGCATCAGGATCGGCACCCTCGGGGCGACCCGGCGCGCGGTGTCCACCACCCGAAGCGCCGCCTGGGGGTCGTTCATGAGCAGCACCAGCAGGCGCGCCTCGGCGAGGTGCGCGTGGCCCAGCGCCTCCACGCTCGTCGCGTCGGCGTAGTAGATGGGGATGCCCTGCGCCCTGCCGCGGCGGACGATCTCGGCGTTGAGCTCCAGCACCACGAGCGGCGTCTCGCTGGCCATCAGGGCCTTCGCGGCGAAGCGCCCGGCGAGCCCGTAGCCCACCACCACCACGTGGTTCTCGAGCGTCGCGTGGCCCTCGTCGGCCTCGTCGATGCTTCGCACTCCGATGAGCCGCTCGAGGGGCGCGAGCAGCCGCTCTCCGGCGGTGATGTGCGGGGCGATGCGCACCAGCAGCGGGGCGACGAACATGCTCACGATGCCCGCCGCCAGGAGCGGTCCCACCTCCCGCTCCTCGACGATGCCGCGCGACTGCGCGAGCCGGGTGAGGACGAAGCCGAACTCGCCGAACTGCGCCAGCCCCACGCCCGCGAGCCAGGCCACGCGCGCCGGGAAGCGCATCGCCATGGCCGCTAGGGTCGCGAGCAGCCCCTTGCCGACCAGGAACCCCAGGACCAGCAGCCCCACGAAGCCCGGCTGGGCCGCGACGACGCGGACGTCGAAGAGCATCCCCAGGGAGACGAAGAAGATGCTGACGAAGGCGTCGCGCAGCGGGAGGATGTCGCCCATCGCGCGGTGGCCGTACTCCGTGTCCGCGACGACCATCCCGCCGAGGAAGGCCCCGAGGGCGAGGGAGAGACCCGCGAGCGAGGTGAGCCACGCGGTGCCGATGCACAGCGCGAGGATCGCCATCAGGAACACCTCGCGGCTGCGGCTCGCGTCCACCCAGGCGAGGACCCTGGGCACGACGAAGCGCGAGAGGCCCACGGTGCCCACCACGACGACGACGGCCTTGAGCATCGCGAGCGCGATGCCGACCGCGGCCTGCCCGGCGGGCGCCGAGCCGCTCAGGAGCGGCACGACCAGCACCATCGGCACGACCAGGAGGTCCTGGAAGATCAGGGTGCCGACGATGAAGCGGCCGTGCGGGGCGTCGAGCTCCCGCCGCTCCCCGAGGGCCCGGAGCACGATGGCGGTGCTGGAGAGCGCGAAGACGAAGCCGTAGAAGATTCCGTGGCCGATGGGCTCCCCGAGCGCGACGGCGATGGCGGTGGTCACCACGGTGGTGAGGCCGACCTGCAGCGCTCCCCCGACGGCGGCCTGGCGGAAGATGTGGCGCAGGCGCTCGAGCGAGAACTCCAGCCCGATGGTGAACAGCAGCAGCACCACGCCGACCTCGGCGAGCACCTCGATGGCGTGCATCGACCGCACGAGCCCGAGGCCCGTCGGGCCGAGGAGCGCCCCGGCGGCGAGGAGCCCCGCCACGGTGGGCAGCTTGAACCTCGCGAGGATGACGGTGACCGCCACCGCGAGCGCCGCGATGATGGCCAGTTCGTCGAGCAGGGGCACCGTCTCCATCGGATCGTGTGGGAAGAAGTCTCACGCGCGCTCTCTGGCGTCGACGGCGCGGGCGCCCCGTCAGCTCCTCTGGTCCGGGGCGCTGGACTTCCCTGCGGAGCGCGGGTGTACGATCGCCCTCCCATGCGCGCCTACTGCGATGACCGCGCCGCCGCCCTCTCCCGCGCGGCCGCCCTCCAGGCCGAGAACGACCTTCTCCGCGCCGAGAACGAGCACCTCCGGGAGCTCGTCGACCCTGGCTCGTCGCGCTGGCGGGGTGCCTTCGCGCATGCCTCAGGCGCCGTCGCCGTGACGCTCATGCTCCTCGGGGGAATGCTCGGCGCCGGGGTGATCGTCGATCAGACCTCCGCCTCGGCCGAGGCCAACGTCACGAGGAGCTCAGACCTCGGCGCCCGGCTCGACGTGGTCTCCCCCCACGAGGTCGTCGCCGCCCCGGCGCCCGCAGCGGTCGCTGCGCCCGCCCAGGCTCCGAGCCTCCCCGCGCCGGTCATCGCCCCCGCCTCGCCTCACCGGCACCACCGACGGCACGCGCGCCACCACCACCGTCGGCGCCACGATCAGGGCTGAGCGACCCTCTTCCGTCGTCGCGTCACGAGCCCCGCCGCGAGCGCCAGGAGCCCCCACGATCGGCCGCTCCGAGTCGTCGATCCGGGGCGCTGCACGCGCAGTTGGCGCTCGGATCGTCCAGCAGCAGCTCGACGTCCGTTCCCCCGGCATCGAGCGCGGCGTCCCTCGTCCCCGCGTCCTTGCCCGCATCGACCGCTCCGACGTCCATGAAGAGCATGCCGCTGTCCCTGGGCGGCAGCCCCGCGTCGGGGCGCACCCCGGCGTCCACCACCACCGGCTCCCGGCAGACTCCGGTGACGCAGGCCCCGCCGTTGGGGCACGCCGCCCCGGCGCACGCGTCGCGGCAGGCGCCGGCCTCGCAGTAGGAGCCCGCCGGGCAGCTCACGGTGGCGCAGGCCATCGGGCGGCAGCGGCCGTCGGTGAAGCACGACTCGCCCGCGCCGCAGCGGCGGCAGGGACATCGCGTCTGGCAGACCCCGGCGACGCACACCTGGTCGCCCTCGCAGGTGAGCCCCGCGCAGGGGTCGACGCAGCGCCCCACGCGGCAGACCTGGGCGTGCGGGCAGGTGACGCCCTCGCAGGCCTCGCGGCACATGCCTCCGCGGCAGACCCGGCCCGCCGGGCAGGTGACCGTGGCGCACGCGTCCTCGACGCAGGTGCCTCGGTCGGAGCAGGCGAAGCCGGGGCCGCAGCCGAGTTCCTGGGTGCAGCGGTCGAGGCACACCCCGCGGTCGCAGACCTGCCGCGCTCCGCAGAGGCCGTCGCCGTCGTCGACCACGCCGTCGCAGTCGTTGTCGAGGCCGTCGCAGCGCTCCGCCGAGGGGCCGGTGCTGCGCACGCACGCGAGCGCACCGCTTCGGCACTGGCGCACGCCCCGCGCGCACACCCCCCGCTCGCCGGTGTCGCAGCGGTCTCCGCCGCCCGCGCACACCAGGTTGTCGACGATCATCAGGAGGTCTTGGAAGTCGTTGTCTCCGCCGTTGAAGAGGTCTTCCCAGGCGAAATAGAAGGCGTTGGGCGTGGCGCGCGAGTCGTAGATGAGCAGGTGCACGAAGCCCATGGAGACGTCGCGGTCGGGCTGGTAGGCGCGCTCGGAGTAGTAGACGTGGGGCGGAGGCGTGCGGAGGTAGAAGCCGATCTCGCCGCCGCGCCAGGCGGGGTTGGAGCGGAAGTCGAGCGTCGCGGTGAAGCCCTCCGGCGCGGTGGGCCCCACGAGCTCGTGCAGGTCGCTCGCGGGGGGAGCGCTCCCGGCGACGACGTTGTACCAGCCGAAGGAGTTCTCATAGCCGGAGTCGCGGGCCACCACGGTGAAGCGGATGGAGCAGCCCGGGGTGAAGCGCTCGGGGGTCACCGCGGCGTCTCGGCGCACGTCGAGCCCCACCTCCATGCGTCGGTTGAGGTACTCCTGCAGCGAGGGCGCGCCGTCGGCGGGCTGCGGGACGACGGTGCCGTCAGGCTGCCGCACCTGAGCGCTCGCGGCGGTCGCGAGGGCCCAGCCGACGAGGGCGAAGCGGAGCGCTATGAAGACTCGCATAGACGAGATGCATCGGGGTGGGCCCGGGCGTTGTCAACGAGTCTGTCGGAAAGGCGTTTCATTGCCCTCCCGCTGCGGTGATAGTGCGAGCGGCGAGAGGTCTTTGAGCGACGTGCTGCGAAGGGCGACGTGGGTGTGGGTGTCGGGCGCGCTCTCGCTCGCACCGGGCCTCGCTCGGGCCCAGCAGCAGCCGACGCCGCCGACGCCCAGCCGACCTGAGGCGGTGCCCCCCAGCCGTGGGGGCGCGGGCCGATCGGTAGGCTTCGGCGGCTACATCGAGGGCTTCTATTCGTACAACTTCAACCGCCCATCGAGCGGGCTGAACGAGCTCCGCTACTACGACCGTCGGCACGACCTGTTCTCGCTCCAGAACGTGGTGCTGAGCGCGGACTGGGCGCTCGGTCCGGTGTACGGGCGCGTGGCGCTGCAGACGGGGGTGATCACCGAGACCGTCGGCACCCCGGCGGGGAGCGCTCGCACGCTGGAGAGCGACCTGCTCTGGCGGGTCTTGCAGGAGGCCACGGCGTCGTGGCGCACCCCGCTCGGGCACGGCGTGACCCTCGACGCGGGGCTCTACGTGGCGCCCTTCACCATCGAAGACCTCTCGGTGCACGACAACTGGAACTGGTCGACCTCCACGCTCTTCGCCCTCTCGCCGACGCAGGTGGCGGGCGCGAGGGTGACGGTGCCGCTCGGCTGTCGGCACGAGCTCACGCTCGGCCTCTTCAACGGGTGGGATCAGATCACCGACGACCGCACGCCCGGCAAGACGGGCATCCTCACGTGGTTCTGGGTCGACCGTCCCGCGGGCGAAGGGTGCCGCGACAACGACGACGAAGACCTGGAGACGATGGCCTACGCGTCGGTGCAGTACGGCCTCGGGGCGGAGCGGGAGCTCGGCGCCCCGGAGGGTCCGGCGGTGCGCCAGGTGGTCGACGCCTGGGCGCACTGGCCCCTGGGCGCGAGAGTGTCCGTGGACGGCAACTTCTTCGGCGCCTACGAGCGCAACCGCTTCGGGCACGACTACTTCGCGGGCCTCGCGCTCTACGCCCGAGTCCAGCTCTCCCGCTGGCTCTACGCGGCGGTGCGCGCCGACGCGGTCTTCGAGCGCGTCCCCGACGGGGCCTCGGGGATGTTTCTCGACGGCGCGAGCGTGCTGGGCTCCGGGACGGTGACGCTCGACGCGCGTCCGCACCCCAACGTCTCGTTGCGCTTGGAGTACCGTCACGACGAGTCCGACGGGGCGCTCTTCCACCGTGGGACCGTGATGCAGTCGACGGACGGAGCCTGGATCGCCAACGCCCGCGGGCAGGACACGCTGCTCGTCGGGATGACCACCTGGTACCCCTGAAGAAGAAACGTTGAGGTCGGAGATGCCCACGCCCACAGATCAGATCGCTCGCCTCGAAGGGGTCTCCCGGGGCTTCCGCAGCCGCTACCTGAAGCAGGCTGAGCTCGAGGGCCAGCTCCAGGCGTGGGCGGAGGCCTTCCCCTCGCTGGTGTCGCTCCGCTCCATCGGCAAATCGCTCGACGGGAGGGACCTCTGGGTGCTCATCGTCGGGCCCGACCCCGACCGCGTGCGCCCGACCGTGTGGATCGACGGCAACATGCACGCCTCCGAGGTGTGCGGTTCGAGCGTGGCCCTCGCCATCGCCGAGGACGTGATCCGGCTCCACCTGGAGGGCGCCATCCACCGGCTGTCGGCGCCGGTGTGCGCTCGGCTGAAGGAGGTGCTCTTCCACGTGATGCCGCGGATGTCGCCGGACGGCGCCGAGGCCGTGCTCACCGACGGGCGCTACGTGCGCTCGAACCCCCGCGATCGCCGCCCCAACCGGCAGCACGCCCGGTGGGTGGCGAGCGACGTCGACGGCGACGGCCTCGCGCAGCTGATGCGGGTGCGCGACCCGGGCGGGAGTTCGTCGACGCGCCGGGTTTCCCGGGCTGCTGGTGCCGCGCACGCTCGACGACGAGGGTCCCTTCTACAAGCTCTACCCCGAGGGGCTCATCGAGAACTTCGACGGGCGTCACGTGCCGACGCCGCATTTCCTCGCCGACAACGACACCGACCTCAACCGCAACTTCCCCTGGAGCTGGGCCGCGGAGCCGCAGCAGGTCGGCGCGGGCGCGTACCCCACGAGCGAGCCCGAGTGCCGCGCGGTGGTCGAGCACGTCACCCGGCACCCGGAGGTGTTCGCGTGGCTCAACCTCCACACCTTCGGCGGGGTGTTCATTCGCCCGCCGGGCCACTGCCCCGACGCGAAGATGGACGCCGAAGACCTCGCGGTGTTCCGACAGGTCGGGCAGTGGGCGGAGACCCTCACGGGCTATCCCATGGTGTCGGGCTTCGAGGACTTCCTCTACGAACCCGAGAAGCCCCTGCACGGCGACCTGATCGATTTCGGCTACTACCAGCGCGGCGCCATCGCGTACGTGTGCGAGCTCTGGGACCTCTTCAAGCAGCTCGGCATCGCGCGCAAGAAGCCCTTCGTCGACCACTACGCGCAGCTCACCCGCGACGACCTGCTTGCGCTCGCCCGCTGGGACGAGACCCACAACGCCGGGCGCATCATCCGGCGCTGGCGGGGCGCCACGCACCCGCAGCTCGGCGCGGTCGAGATCGGCGGCGTCGACCCTCGGGTGGGCATCTGGAACCCGCCCTTCGACGTGCTCGGCGGCATCTGCGTGCAGCAGTCGCAGGCCTTCCTGCGCGTCGCGGCGATGGCCCCGTCGCTGAGCATCGCGAAGCTGGAGGTGAAGCCCCTGGAGGGCGACCTCTCGCTGGTCACGGTGACCGTGCAGAATGACGGGTACCTCTCCACCGCGGGCCTCGCCTCGGCGAAGAAGCTGCCCTGGAACGAGCCTCTGACCCTGGAACTCAAGGGCGACGGGATCGCCACGGTGGGAGGCGATGGCTGGCGCGAGATCGGTCACCTCGACGGGTGGGGCCGGGGGCTCTACGGCGGCGCGTCGCTGATCTTCCAGCGGAGCCGCGGCAACCTCGGGACGAGGGTGGTCGAGCAGGTGGTGCGCGGCCGGGGGACCGTTCAGGTGCGGGTGGGGGCGTGCCGCGTGGGCTGGGTCGAGGCGAGGGTGGAGGTCGGCTCAGGAGGGCAGTAGCGCGGAGCGTGCCCCGACGCGGTTGAAGCGCCAGGCGTAGGCCGGGCCCAGCGCCGCGCAGGCGAGGTGCACCAGGGGCACGAGGTAGAAGAGCGCCGCGGTGCCGATGAGGGGGATGAAGAGCAGCGCGAGCACCGCCGCGACGTAGATGGCGCTCGCGATGCCCGCGGTGAGCAGCGGCGCCGAGTAGAAGAGCCCGATGGGGCCTCCCAGGATGCCGAAGAGCGCGGCAAGGCGGAGGTCGCGCCGGGCCTTCGGGGCGCTTGACGCCTTCGAGCGTCGGTCGGCCGGGGGCTCGTCGTCGAGGCCGAGCTTCTCGCGCACCACGCGGGTGGCGGCGTCCTTCACCACGCGGTCGCGCAGCGCGCCGAAGTTCTCCCGCAGGCTGTCGATCGCGTCGACCCCTTTGCCTGCCGCGGTCTTCCGGGCCTCCGCCGCGGGCGCGGGCTTCGGCTGGTCGAGGTCGTCGAGCCACTCCTGGATCGTGTGGCGCGGCAGCTCGGTGCGCACCATGAGGTTGGGCATCGAGAGGGGCACACCCTCCGCCCGCATCGCCCGTACGACCCTCTCGAACTCGTCGCGAGTCATCATGGCTGCGGAGGCTACCACCGCCGCCGCGCCCGCGCCCGAACGCCGCGGGCGCCGCGATCGCTGCTTGCCACCATGGCGGCGTCCCGATACATCCTTTCTCCACGAATCCCATGGCAGAAACGATCCTTGCCATCGACCAGGGCACCACCGGCACCACCGCTCTCCTCCTCGACACCGAGGCCCGGGTGCTCGGCCGCGCGACGGTCGCGGTCCCTCAGCATTTCCCTCGGCCCGGACAGGTCGAGCACGACGCCGAGGAGATCTGGGCGACGGTGATCGAGGCCATCGCCGGGGCGCTCGCGCAGTCCAACCGCCTGGGCTCCGAGGTGCGCGCTATCGGCATCACCAACCAGCGCGAGACCACGCTGCTCTGGCACCGCGCCACGGGTGCGCCGCTGCACCGCGCCATCGTGTGGCAGGACCGTCGGACGGCCCCGGAGTGCGACGCGCTGCGGGCGAGGGGGGTCGAGGGCCTCGTCTACGAGCGCGCGGGCTTGCTCCTCGACCCGTATTTCTCGGGCACCAAGATCGCGTGGCTGCTCGACCACGTCGACGGCGCTCGGGCCCAGGCGCTGCGCGGCGAGCTGGCCTTCGGCACCATCGACACCTGGCTCATCCACAAGCTGACCGGCGGGGCGCACGTCACCGACGTCTCCAACGCCTCGCGCACCATGCTGCTCTCGCTGCGCGCCCTCGAGTGGGACGACGAGCTGCTGGGCGCCTTCGACGTGCCTCGCGCGGTGCTGCCGGAGGTGGTGTCGAGCGCCGGGGTGGTGGGCGTCACCCGCGGCGTCCCGGGGCTCCCCGACGGCATCCCCATCGCGGGCATCGCGGGCGACCAGCAGGCGGCGCTCTTCGGCCAGGGGTGCTTCCGCGTCGGCGACGTGAAGTGCACCTACGGCACCGGGGCCTTCGTGCTGATGAACGTCGGGGCAGCGCCGCTGGCGTCGAAGCACCGGCTGCTCACCACCGTGGGCTGGCGCATCCCGGGCGAGGTGGCCTACGCGCTGGAGGGCAGCGCGTTCATCGCCGGGGCCGCGGTGCAGTGGCTGCGCGACGGCCTCGGGATCATCCGCGACTCGGCGGAGATCGAGGCGCTGGCGCGGGAGGTCGACGACGCGGGCGACGTGGTGTTCGTGCCGGCGCTGACGGGCCTCGGGGCGCCGCACTGGGCGCCGCGGGCGAGGGGGCTCATCGCCGGCCTGGGCCGCGACACCACGCGCTCGCACCTGGCGAGGGCGGCGCTGGAGGGCATCGCGATGGAGATCGCCGACCTGGTCGAGGCGATGAGCCACGACGCGGGCGCGCCCATCGCGTCGATGCGGGTCGACGGCGGCGCCTCGGCCAACGACCTGCTGATGCAGACCCAGGCGGACGTGACGGGCACCTCGGTGGTGCGGCCGAGGGTGCTGGAGACGACGGCCCTCGGCGCGGGCATGCTCGCGGCGCTGGGCGCTGGGCTGGTGGGCTCCCGGGACGACATCGCGGGCGCGCTGCCCGTCGAGCGGTCATTCGTGCCGGGGGCGATGTCGGATGAGCGGGTGGCTGCGCTGCGTTCGCGGTGGAAGACCGCCGTGGCGAGGGCCCTGCTGGAGCAAGGCTGAACTGCGATGACCGACGAAGAGACGACCCGCGAGAGGACCCGCCTGGAGATCTCGTGGGAGGCGCTGGAAGACGCCTTCGAGAACAACGCCCCGGAGGTGCACTCATACCTCCACCGATCGACCGGCGAGGTGCTGCGCGTGGTCGACGGCGTGGCCGACCCGACGATGCATCAGCGCATCGCCATCGACGCGAGCTACCTGCGCGTCGACCCGGTGTCGTCGCGGGAGCAGTACCGCTGGATGGAGCGCTTCATCGCCACGGTGCCCGACGGCGAGCTGCGCACGCGGCTGGTCGCGGCCATCGACGGCAAGGGGGCCTTCCGGCGCTTCAAGGACGTGCTGCTGACCTTCCCCGCCGACCGCGAGCGGTGGTTCCAGTTTCGCACCGAGCGGCTGCGGTCGTGCATGGAGGCGTGGCTCGACTCGCACGACCTCGAGGCCGTGCCCCGCGTCGTGTGGACCCCGCCGACCCCGGAGCCCACGACGGAGACCCCCGCGGAGGACGAGGCCGTCGAGACCCTGCGGCGCGCCCGCATGGGCATCGAGGGGCTGCGCCGACGCCTCCGCGACGCGGTCGACGGGGTGCCCTCGCGCGACCTCGAGACGGCGCTGGCCTTCCTGGAATGGCTCCGCGACCGCGGCCACGCGGCGGCGTCCGATGCCTTCGACCCGCGCGACCCCGAAGGCGAGTGAGCGGTGCCCGCGGCCGCCGCGCTGACGCTGCTGCTGAGCGGGGCGCTCGCGCAGCTCGTCGGAACAGAGGCGGTCACCCGACCCAGCACGCCGCCAGCCGAGACGGCCCTCGACGCCGTGCTCGTGTCGATCGAGCCGGAGTCCGACCCGACGCCCCGCTTCGTGCTCCAGAGCGACTACGTGCTGCTGCTGCGCACCGAGCTCGCGATGCGCGGGGCGCCCGACGCGCTGCACGCGCAGGTCGACGACACCGTCTCCCTGCCCATCCTCGAGCAGCTCATGGCCGAGGCGGTGGTGGTGCGCGAGGCGCAGCGCGCCGGCCTCGACGGCGTCGAGCCCGATGAGCTCGCGGCGGCGCGGGCGCTGCTGGTCTCGCGCATGGCGCCCGCCGTGGACATCGACGCGCTGCTCCGGGAGACGCGCACCTCGGCGCTGGAGTTCGAGACCCTGCTGCGCCGCCGGGTGGTGGCCGAGCGCTACCTTCTCTCTCGTCGACCGGAGCTGCTCGAGCCCTCGGACGACGACCTGGCCCAGGCCCTGGAGCAGGAGCGCTTCCGGGCGCTCGCGGGCGACGGGGCGACCTCCTCCGAGGGCCGCGCGGCGGTGCGCCGGGAGCTGGTGCGACGGGCGCTGCCCCGGGCGCTGCGGCAGTACCTGCGGGCGCTCGGGAGCCGGGTGCGCGTGCGGCGGTTCCGCGATGTCTGAGCCGCCGCGGGTGCGGCCGGCGACGATGGCCGACGTGCCGGCGCTGACGACCATCGAGCGCGCGTGCTTCGGGCGCGACGCGGCGGACGACCTGCTCGCGGCCGAGCTCCCGGAGCTGGGCGCGCGTGCGGGTGGCGGAGCTCCCGGGCGACGGGGTCGCGGCCTTCCTCGACGGCTGGCTGGTGGCGGACGAGTTCGAGGTGCACTTCGTCGCGACCCGCCCCGAGCGCCAGCGGCGCGGGCTCGCCGCGATGCTGCTCGATCACCTTCTGGCGGAGGTGTTTGCCGAGGGGGCGCGCTCGGCGGTGCTGGAGGTGCGGCGCGACAACGCGCCCGCGCAGGGGCTCTACCGATCGCGAGGCTTCGAGGTCGTGGCCGAGCGACGGCGGTACTACGACGACGGCGAGGACGCGCTGGTGATGCGGTGCGCGCTGGAGGGTTCCTTGCTGGCGGCGCGGCGCGCGGTCTACGGTGGGCGTTGATGCCCCGCGCGAGAGAGACGTCGACCCGCGCGGAAGGGCGCAGCGGGCGCAACGAGGAGCCCACGAGCGGCGCCGCCAAGGCCGAGCCCGTGGAGCTCGCCCCGGAGCCGGAGATGCCCGTCGTCGAGGGGCCGTGGCGCAGCTACAAGGAGCGCGTGGCCTCGCTGGCCGACCGGGTGACCGAGGCGCAGAAGCCCATCCGCATCCTCAACGCGCTCAAGTGGGAGGGCAACGTCTGGGAGAACTTCCGCAAGTCGCGCTTCAAGGAGCCGCCGCGCATCGACGGCGACTGGTACTCCCGGGTGGAGCTCGGCTTCGACCCGGTGGCCCGGGGGAGGGACTTCCAGGACCTCGCCGATGCGGTGCGGCGCGAGCTCGGCGCTGACGACGCGCTGGCGAGGATCCTCCGCGCGACCTGCCTGGAGTACCGCGACGTATGCGCGATGCTCACGGTGCGAGGGACCCCGGAGTTCTACCAGTACTCCCGGCGGCTCTACGGCTCGCCCAAGGACACCTTCCCCGACGGCAGCACCACCGTCCGGGACATCGCCCACACGCTCTACAACCTGCTCAACAGCCTCGACGAGCCCACCCTCGGGCTCCAGCCGCCGCGAGACCTCGACGGGTCGCAGGTGGTGGACATCCTCCAGGGGCGCTTCACGAAGTACTTCGGTGAGTCCGCGGTCAACGTGGCCATCGACGACGGCATCATCGCCGACGCCGCGGCGGGCGGGGACTACGTGAAGATCCGCGGCGGGGCGCGCTTCAGCCAGGTGGACGTGGACATCCTGGAGGTGCACGAGGGCTGGGTGCACGTCGCGACGAGCCTCAACGGCGCGCAGCAGCACGTGGCGCGCTGGCTCTCCAAGGGCCCGCCGAGGACGACCGCGGTGCAGGAGGGCCTCGCGGTGCTGATGGAGGTGCTCACCTTCCGCAGCCACCCGAGGCGCGCCCGGAGGTTGAACGAGCGGGTCATCGCCATCGACAAGGCGGAGGACGGCGCGGACTTCCTCGACGTGTTCGAGTGGCACCGCACCGAAGGCTACGAGGAGGAGGAGTGCTTCAACGCCGCGCGGCGGGTCTTCCGCGGCGGAACCCTCGTGGGCGGAGCCCCCTTCACCAAGGACATCTCGTACACCAAGGGCCTCGTCTCGAACTACCACTTCATCCGCTCGGCCATCCGCGCGGCGAGGCCCGAGCTGGTGAGGTTCCTGTTCGTGGGGAAGGTGGCGCACGAGGACGTGCCGGTGCTCTGGTCGCGCGTCGCCGACGGCGTGGTGCGCCCGCCGAAGTTTCTCCCGCCGCTCTTCAGCGACCTCAACGGCCTCGCGATCTGGATGGCCTACTCGACCTTCTTCTCGCAGATGGGCTTCCAGGAGATGTTCGACTACTACGCCCAGCTCTTCCGCCAGGCCTGAGAGAGCCTCAGCGGATCGCGACGAGCAGCGCCCAGGCCAGCACCGCGAGCCCCAGGCCCGCCGCGGTGCCCAGCAGCCGGTATCGCAGGGCGCCGCCCCGCAGCCCGTACGCGTGCCCGAGCAGCGCGCCCACCACGAAGCACACCGGCACCGCCACCCCGGAGAGCTTCGCGGCGAGCTCGATGCCGGCGCGCCCACGGTCCGCGAGCGCCCGGGTCTCGACCAGCCAGGTGAGGGCGAAGCCCGCGACGAGTCCCACCGAGCCGCCGGTGATCCAGCCGAAGCGCGCGGCCCAGGTCTGACGCTCGAGGACGGGATCTTCGCTGCTCAACGGGTTTCAGGCTCCAGAAAAGGGGGGAGGGGAGGGTTAGACGCCCTCCGCGGCGATGGGCTATACACCGCGGCGCCCGATCGGGTCGCGTCGTTCCCACACGCTGGCAGGTTCACTGCGGCGAGACGCGCGGCCCGGACCATCCCAAGCACGGAGACGAAAGAATCATGGCAAGAGTCTTTGCACGGCCCACCGAGGGCGAGGCCATCACCCGCGGCGCCGACGGTCACCTCAACGTCCCGGATCACCCCATCCTCCCCTTCATCGAGGGCGACGGCACCGGGCCGGACATCTGGCGCGCCAGCGTGCGCGTCCTCGATGCGGCGGTCGCCAAGGCCTACGGCGGCAAGAAGAAGATCGTCTGGCATGAGGTCTTCGCGGGCGAGAAGAGCAAGAAGCTCTTCAACTCCTGGCTCCCGGACGACACCGTCGAAGACTTCCGCGACTACCTCGTGGGCATCAAGGGGCCGCTCACCACGCCGGTCGGCAAGGGCATCCGCTCGCTCAACGTCGCCCTCCGGCAGATGCTCGACCTCTACGTGTGCCTGCGCCCGGTGCGGTGGTTCAAGGGCGTGCCCTCGCCGGTGAAGGCCCCGCAGAAGGTCGACATGGTGATCTTCCGCGAGAACACCGAGGACATCTACGCCGGCATCGAATACGAGGCCGAGTCCGCCGACGCCAAGAAGCTCATCGCCTTCCTCCAGACCGAGCTCAAGGTCACCAAGATCCGCTTCCCGGAGACCTCGGGCATCGGCATCAAGCCCGTGTCGCGCGACGGCTCCGAGCGCCTCGTGCGCGCCGCCATCCGCTACGCCCTCGACGAGAAGCGCAAGAGCGTGACCTTCGTCCACAAGGGCAACATCATGAAGTTCACCGAGGGCGCCTTCCGCGACTGGGGCTACGCCCTGGCGATGCGGGAGTTTCGCGCCGACGTGGTGACCGAGCGCGAGAGCTGGATCTTCGGCAACAAGGAGGCGAACGCTGACCTCTCCAACGAGGCCAACGCGCGGCTGGTCGAGCCGGGCTTCGACATGGCGCCGCCGGACTTCCAGGCCGAGCTCGTGGCCGAGGTCGACACGGCGATGAAGCTCTGGGAGACCCACGGCGCGGGCAAGTGGAAGTCCAAGCTGATGATCAAGGACTCCATCGCGGACATCACCCTCCAGCAGGTGCTCACCCGCGCCGAGGCCTTCGACGTCATCGCGACGCTCAACCTCAACGGCGACTACCTCTCCGACGCGCTCGCGGCGCAGGTCGGCGGCATCGGCATCGCCCCGGGCGGCAACATCAACTACAAGACCGGCCACGCGATCTTCGAGGCGACCCACGGCACCGCGCCGAAGTACGCCAACCTCGATCAGGTGAACCCGGGCTCGGTGATCCTCTCGGGCGAGATGATGCTCCGCCACCTCGGGTGGAAGGAGGCCGCCGACCTGGTCATCAAGGGCATGGACGGCGCCATCGGCGCCAAGCGCGTGACCTACGACTTCGCCCGCCAGATGGAGGGCGCGACGAAGGTGAAGTGCTCCGAGTTCGGCGACGCCGTCATCGCGCACATGTGATCCCCCTCGGGGGCCGCTCTGTCCTCCACGCGGCCCGCGCTCCTCGATCCCTCTCTCCAAGCTCATAGCTCCCCTCCGAACTCGCGCCTTGACCGCGCAGGTGCGCTGCGATGTCATCCGCGCCCGCTACACGGCCGCGGAGGACGATCGGATGCCAACGACCCACCAGGTGCAGCAGGGCGAGTGCCTCGTGAGCATCGCCGAGAGCTACGGCTTCTTCTGGGAGACCCTCTGGAACCTCCCTGAAAACAAGTCCATTCGCGAGACCCGACGGGACCCTACGGTGCTGCTCCCGGGCGACGTGGTGACCATCCCCGAGAAGACCGTGAAGGAGTACGTCCGCCCCACCGGGGCGCGTCACACCTTCCGCGTAAAGAACATCCCCGCGAAGCTCAACCTCCGGCTTCACGACGAGGGCGGAGAGCCCCGCGCCAACCTCGCCTACGTGCTCACCATCGACGGGGTGGAGACCCGGGGCTCCACCGACGGGGAGGGCGCCGTGCGGGTGCCCATCCCCCCGCAGGCGAGGCGCGGCACGCTGCTGCTGGTCGAGTCGGGCGAGAGCTTCGAGCTCAACCTCGGCAACCTCGACCCGGTGGACACCCCGCGGGGCGCGCAGGCCCGGCTGCGGCAGCTGGGGGCGTACTTCGGGGCCGTCGACGGGAGCATGGGCGAGGACTTCGTGATGGCGCTCAAGGCCTTCCAGACGAGCCGCGGGCTCGCGGCGACGGGCGAGCTCGACGCCTCCACGCAGTCGGCGCTGCGAGAGACCTTTACAGGGTAGACACAGCGGCCGCCGGTGGGACGCACGGCGGCTGAGAGCAGGGCGATGGATCGATGACGGCTCATGTGACCATCGAGAGCTTCAGGAACCCGGAGACGGACTGGCGAGGTCGGCCGCTGGGCCGCATCGGCGACGCCGTCACCGTGGTGGTGAAGCTCTGGGACTACGCGAACCTCAAGGGGGGACGCTTCTCCATCAAGCACCCGGCGATGGCGCCGGAGGGCGAGGAGTTCGAGATCCCCAAGCGCAGGGCGACCGGGGACCGCAAGGTGCTCGGGGTCGTCGGCAAGCACAAGACGACGCCCGAGGACCTCTCTCACGAGGACACCATCGACTGCGTGGTGCACCTCACCCAGGCCTGCGACGGCTACGAGCCCTTCACGCTCACCGCGCTGGAGAACTGCGTCACCGAGCCTGCGCCCGAGGCGACGCTCCGCTGCGTCGCCACGCAGACCCTCTTCGACGCCGCGCGGGTGATCGTCCGCAGCGGCGTGCGGGACAACACCGAGGAGCGCTACGACGTCGCCCGCGCGGGCAACAAGGGCCTGCCCTCGACCATCGGCAACACCATCCGGGCCTGCGTCCGGCTCTTCGCGACGCTGAGGTTCAAGGACCCCGACGGGGACGAGCGGCCCTTCCCCAAGGGCACCCCGGTGAAGGTGCTGCTCGGAGACCACCCCGACCACGCCATCGACGCGGCGCTGGGCGACGATGGCAAGCTCTCCCTTGAGGTGATTGGTCACGCCTCGGTGCTCTCCGCGAAGACCCTCACGCTCCGCCTCGGGGCCGACTCGAAGAACCGCGTAATCTGTGAGCTTCCTGGCGATCCGAAGTCCCAGAAGCGGGGCTCCGAGCCCGCGGAGACCGACCCCACGGGCACCCGCGACGCGCGCTTCTTCACCCTCCCCAGGGAGTGGTCGCTGCGCGAGGCCGACTGGGTGGTCACCGACGACGATGGCCGCTGGGTTGCGGACCCGGCGCACTTCAAGATGACCGTCAACGGCCGCGCCGCGAGCCTGGGCAAGGTCGACGCTCCCGTGAAGCTGGTGCTCGACCCGCACTGGCAGTTCTTGAAGTTCGAGTTCTTCGACCGTCGCTATGGCCACAGCGACCACGCCGACAAGCCCAAAACCCTTCCCCCGATGGTGATCGAGGGCTTCCGCTACAAGCCGACCTCGTCGTCGACGAAGCCCGACGTGCGCTCAAACTGGTGGGTGGTGGACGGCGACGACGCGCTCCAGTGCGTGCCGTGGATCCTCCAGCGCAACCCCAACGGCACGGAGCGCAAGCGGCCCAGCGGACAGACGCTGCTGCGCTTCTCGCTTCCCCCGAAGACGTGCGTCCACTCCGAGTCGGCGACGAAGCGCACCCGCGTGATCGCCACCGACGAGCAGTGGAAGCCGGGCCCCACGCGGCTGGACTTCTACGACCTCCCGGAGGCCTGGAACTCTCGCAACTACTACGCTCGGCTCTCGGCGAGCCCGCACGAGTTCGGCTGGTACGAGCAGGTGGCGAGCAAGCCCAGTTCGAAGGCGAAGCCGCTGACCTTCTCGCTCGACGACATCGTGCTCACCGACGAGGGCGGCAAGCGCATCGCCGCCTGGACGCACGACGACCGCCTCGCGATCTTTGCCCACACCTTCGATGACACGCTCGCGAACACCTCGAAGGAGGGCGTCTACAAGCCCGACGACCCGGGGAAGACGCCCTGGTACTCGAAGAAGCCAGCGTCGGGCGCGCCGGAGGAGAACGAGAACTACGTCGTCGATCACCCCGGCTGGACCCGGCTCATCGCGGCGCAGGGCAACCTCTTCGACGTCTTCGACCGCCGCACCGTCGCGAGCTCGCCCCCGGACCTCGACTACGACGTGATCGGCGCGCGCGCCGCGGTGTGCTGGGTCGACACCACGAAGCAGATCGGCGCGGCGACGCTGTGGGAGCCCGACCCGTCGGACCCCGACTACGAGCAGGAGAGCGCGGACCACCGGCCCTCGCCCGGCCGATACTTCAAGGGCGCCGGCACGCCCGCGATGAGCGACCACGGCAGCATGGCGGTGCAGCCGTACTACAGCCAGGACTACATGGACCGCTTCGGGAAGTACCTCGACGCGGGCACCACGGGATCCATCGGGCGCTTCGACATGGCGCTGCTGCGCTGCTGCGGCGTGGCCGACGTGGACGGCAAGCCCACGGAGCTGGCGCTCAACCTCTGGTTTCACCGGCTGTGCTTCGACGCGACCATCGCGCCCGTCGGCATGGCCATCGACGCCTACCAGGTGGCCTTCGTTCGCAACGTGCTCGACCGCTTCAACGGGCTCGACGCGAAGAACAACCAGAAGCGCGCCGAGCTGCTGCCGAAGGACGCCTCGAAGCCGCTGAAGGTCTCGGTGATGACCTTCATGCAGGTCACGCCCGAGGCCGAGGCGCACTTCCGCATCGTGCTCACGGACTCGTCGGCCGACGCGCGCGACTGGCGCTCCGGGCACGACGGCACCGGAGAGACCGCCAACTCGGCGCCGCAGGACTCCGGGCAACTCCAACGGCTTCGTCAACGCCCACGAGCACGGCCACCAGAGCGCCCTGCCCGACGAGTACAACGAGCGCTGGGACGCGGCGTCCTACGGCCAGCCGAGCTTCTTCTCGACGCTCCCTGGCGACCCCTTCGAGCTCGACGGGCGCACCAAGGAGTTCCAGGAGGACAACTCGCCGCTGATGAACGGCAACCACACGCTCCACAACCGCTACTTCTGGCAGGCGGCGGAGTGGGTGCGGCTCGTCGTTCGAACCGGGATGAAGGTCAAGCTCGGGACGAAGTACGCGGACTACTGGCTCCCGCCGTACGAGGCGACCCAGGAGGCGAAGCGCCACTTCGCCTTCTGGCCGCTCAACCCGTCCGCCAACGACGTCGCGCTCCCCGTGCGCGCTCCGCTCACCGCCAACCGAGGGAAGGTCGACCTCTACCTCTACGCCATCGGCGCGGACGCGTTCGCGGTGAAGACCCTCCCGAGCCGGGAGGACCCTCCCGCGAGCGATCCCTACGACGGGATCCTCATGGTCACGGTGCGGCTGAAGGTGCAGGCGTGGGGCGTTCGCTACGAGGACGAGAAGGACCTGAAGAAGCTCGCGCAGGCCATCGCGCTCGCGCCCCGACGCCTCGACGCCCCGCAGCCACGCAAGCTCAACCACAGCTGGATCTTCAAGGGTACGCACGGCAAGGGCACTCCCCAGGAGTGGGCCTTCAAGCGATGCCTGGTGCACTTCTCGCCGCGGCTCGTGGTCTCCGGGGTGACCGAGCTGGAGAAGGTCGACGACTGGGAGGCCCGGGTCGATGAGTTCAAGACCGAGACGATCTGGACCGACGCGAAGACGAAGCTGACCGACTACCACGCCGTCGACTGGGATGATCCCGCCAAGGCGACGCGCCTCGACACGCTCATCGGCCCCGCGGCGGAGCCGACCATCACCGTGCGCGGCGGGTGGAACATCGCCCACGCCAGCCTGAACGCGATCAATGGCTCGCTGAGCCAGTACGAGGGTCTGCCGGCGGACCAGGTGCGGGACCGCTACTCCTCCGTGAAGTCCGTCGTCGACGGGTGCGACCAGTGGCTCGCGCTGCCGAACACCCAGACCAGCAACGGGAGAGGCGTCGTGACGGCCCTGCGCGGGCGCGCCGAGGACGCTCGCAAGAAGCTCGGCGCGTTGTTCTATGTGCGCGACCTCGAGTCGAAGGCCAAGGAGCTCAAGAAGCGCAACGGCAAGCAGGAGAAGAAGGTCACCAAGGTCACCACCGAGCACGCGCCGCACTTCACCGTGACGTGCAAGACCGGCACGCCCACGAAGGCCGAGTGGGACCCGCTCCCGTTGGAGGGCGACCTCCCGGCGGTCGCGACGTGGGAGGCCCTGGTGCCCCAGGCGCAGCGCACCGGGGCCGTGTTCAACCGCATCAAGGGCCTGCTGACAAAGTACAAGTCGAAGGACGCGCTCGACCTCCCCGGGCGAATCACGGCGCTCTCGGACATGATCGGTCCCGCGGTCATCGCGCCCGAGCCGAGTCCGCGCGGCACCTGGACCGCCCGGGCGAAGGCCTCGCTGACGATCATCGACACGCAGCTCTCCGCCTTCGAGGCCGCCGACCCTGAGAACCACGACTTGCGCCAGGAGTCGGTGGTGGGCGCCCAGGCCATCGCGGTCGCCGTCCCGGACATGGACGGCACCGACGGCACCGACGCGACGGACGCCGCGGCGCTCGTCACGCGCACGGACGCCACCATCGACCTCTTGCGCTTCCGGCGGCAGGTGCGCTCGCTCGAAGCGCACGCGGCGCGCTTCAAGGCGCACCTCGATCGCTGGGTGAGCAGCACCACCTGCACGCTCACGGCGGACAGCCCGGGCGGCTTCGAGGAGGCCTTCCTGCTGGCCTTCCCGTCCATGATCGGCGCGTACAAGTCCGCGTCGAAGATCGAGGTCGCGGACATCCGCGCGATCGTGTCGTCTCTCACCGTCGACGACCTCCGCGTGGTCGACCTCCTGGACTCTTGAGGCCGAGCATGACGACCCTCTCGCGCATCGCGTTCATGAAGCCCGCCGAGGTGAGCGAGGTCGAGCCCCAGCCCATCCGGGCCGCGAGCTACCCAGAGCGCTTCGACCCGGCGCCCCCGCGGGCCACGCCGACCGGGCCCACCCAGCCCTTCGCCGACGGCCGACAGAACAGCCGCCTCGACGCGGCCCTCCGCGACCCGCTCTCGGTCACCTGGGCCCAGCGCTTCGCGTCGCCTCTGCGCCCCGACACCCGCGCCCACAGCGTGCTCCAGCACCGCGACGCGATCCTGGTGCAGGCGCCGGTGTGGCAGCTCTTCGGCCTCAACGGGAGCCCCCGACGGGCGGGCCGGGCGGGGCCGAGCCCCATGGTGATCTCGCCGGACGAGCGGGCGTTCCTGTGGGTCAACAGCGACGGGTACCTGGTGTCCGCGCCGCTCGACACGGGCCGCACCCGCTGGTCGTACGGGCTGCACCTCGCTGACGGCGCGACCTTTCCCTTCGTCGGCGTGCGCGGCCCCCGCGTGGTCGTCGTCGGCGTCGAGTTCGCGGGCAACCCCGAGGCGCAGCCCAAGCAGGCGACCCGCCTCGCCGTCGAGGTGATCGAGCCGGGATCGCCGGTCGACGCCTCCCCGGAGGGCATCCTGCGATCGGCGAAGACGCCCGGAGCGCTGGAGGTCGGGTGCGCGGGCGACGCGTTCGCCGCGATGTCCGACGACCGGGTGGTGGTCGCCTGGCGGGACCATCTCCTCACGGTGGGCTTCGACCTCTCGACGAAGCAGCTCCTCCGCGGAACCTTCGAGCCCCGCGCGATCTCCCTGGGCGAGGCCGGTCGCGCCTACCTGATCGTCCGCACGAGCGAGGGCCCCCGCCTCTGGATGCTCAACGCCCAGGGCGAGCAGGTGTTCTCTGTGCGCCTCCCCGACGACGCCGCCGACACCCGGGTGCCGCCCATCATCACGGCGGATCATCGGGTCTTCGTGGTCACCGACAGCCGCATCACGGCCTTCGGCCCGATGGGCGATCAGCTCTGGGAGTTCGCGCCGCCGAAGGGTCGCCCGAGGGCCTCGGTCACCGCCGAGGGATGGCTCCTGGTCGCCGTCGACGACATCGTCGGGATCATGGATGCCGAGGGCCGCTCGGCCACGCTCTTTCAGCTACCGGGCGAGGTCTTCGTGACCGCCCCGGTGCTCACGACCTCCGGGGAGATCTTCGTCGCCACCGAGCGCGAACTCGTGTGCATCGGCCCCGAGTTCGACGCCTCCCACCGCACGATCATCCGCTGAGCTTTAGCCCTTCGGGGCGTCCTCGTCGCGGCTCTTGCGGAGGTAGTCGCCCAGCCAGGCGAGGCGCTTCTCCGAGCGCACCTCGCTCTGCGCCAGCACGCCGCGCTGGTTGCGAAACTCCACGATGTGCGCCGTCTCCTCCGCCTCCAGGAGGAAGAACTCCACCGGCCCGAAGACCTGGTCGAGCTCGTCGGGCCGACAGGTCGGGAGGTACATCCTGAGCACCCGCGGATCATAGAAGCGGAAGAGCATCCGTCGGCCGCGCTCGTCCTGCACGCGGAGCAGCCGACGGAAGTGCCGGTGCAGCGCGCCCATCGAGGCCGACGAGCGAAAGAAGACGCCCCAGGCCTCGCCCCAGGAGGCCTCGAGCAGTCGGAGCGTGGCGGGGGCGTTCCTCGTCAGCCGGACGAGGTAGGGAGCGACCCGGGCGAGCGCGGGGTCGAGCTCGCCGATGTACAGGCAGCGCGCCGCGAGCTCGCTGGCCGAGAGGGCGGGGTGCACCCCGGGGTCGCGGGCGCCGTCGAGCAGCGCGTAGGTGTGCTCGTCGTCGCCTCTCGGCCAGAGGCGCTGCGTCAGTTGTTCGATCGGGACTTCGGCCATGCGCTCCGTCCGTGGCCTCAGGCCGCGGCCTCCTGCTGCCGCCGGGCGCGCTCGCACTCCTCGCAGAAGGGGGCACCCTCCCGCGCCGCGGACACCAGGGTCTCGACCTGCGCGGCCACCCGGTCGGTCGCTCCGGGGGCGGTCGCGTCGGGCTCCAGGAAGGCCGCCTCCTCGTCGCGCCCCAGCCAGCGAATGGTGCACTGGCCCGGGTCGAGGTCGTCGAAGTACGCGAGGCCCATCGCGTCGAGGACCCCCTCGCGCACGGTGCCGTCGGGGAGCCTGATCCAGTAGCGCTCGTAGGCCACCGGCTGGTCGGCCATGTCGAGGAGCTCGATCTCCACCCAGGTGCGCTCCCTGGGGGCCGCGCGAGACCCCGCCGTGGTGCCTCCTGCGCTCTCGTCGATCGCGCGCTGCCCCAGCGGCATCTCCGGGTCGGTGGCCTCGCCGTCGCGGTCGGGCCAGCGGATCTCTGCCGACCCCGGGTCGAGGTCGCCGAAGTACGCGCGGCCGTGCTCGTCGAGCAGGCCCTCTCGCACGGTGCCGTCGGGGAGCTTGATCCAGTAGCGCTCTCCCCGCATGGCGTTGCCGTCCATGTCGGTGAGCTCGAGCTCGATCCACGTCTTGCGCAGCAGCTCGCCGACCGGGACGATCTCCTGTCCGTCGGCGGTCTCCCCCGCGCCGCCGCCCGCGGCCAGGCGCCGCACCTCGACGCGCCACGCGACCAGCAGTCCGCGAGCGAGCGCCTCGGTCACCACGCGCCTCGGGTCGTCGGTGAGCGCCCCCAGGCGCAGCGCGTGGTGCGCCCTCACGTAGCGGGCGGCGTCGACGATCGGACCCGAGCTCGCGGCGCCTCGCCACGACGGCCCGATCAGCCGTCGAAGCTGCAGCTCGGCCTCGCGCGGGTCGAGCCTCGCGGCGCCTGGCAGGCTGCCGTCGACCGGCGTCGTGAGCACGATCTCGGAGGAGTCACCGAGGATCCTCCACGGGGGTCTCTGCATGGCGCCCAGGGATCGCAACACCGCAGCCCGCGTGGTGTCAACGCGAGACGTCCCTAAGGGGGCCCTCCGTCCCTCCGCTCCTTCGGAGGCGAAGCCAGACATCGCTTTGCCCATCGCCCCGCGCATGTGGCAAGAGCATCCGCGCCGATGATCCCCCGATACACACCCGCCGAGTTCTCGGTGCTCTGGTCGCCGGAGCGCCGCTTTCAGACGTGGCTCGAGGTCGAGCTCGCCGCCTGCGCGTCGATGGAGACCGAGGGGCTCGTGCCCGCCGGCACCGCCGAGAAGATCCGCGCGCTCCCGCTCGCGCTCGACCCGGCGCGCATCGACGAGATCGAGCGCACCACCCGCCACGACGTGATCGCCTTCCTCACCCACGTCGAGGAGCTGGCGGGCGAGCCCGCGCGCTGGCTGCACCGCGGCATGACCTCCAGCGACGTGCTCGACACCTCCTTCGCCATGCTGCTGCGCGACGCCGCGACCATGTGCCTCGACCGCCTTGAGGCGCTGCTCGCCGCGATGCGCGAGAAGGCCGAGGCCCACCGCGGCACGCCCATGATCGGCCGCTCGCACGGCATCCACGCCGAGCCGATCACCTTCGGGCTGGCGCTCTCGGGCCACCTCGCGGAGCTCACCCGCGCCCGCGCCAGGCTGCGCACCGCCCGCGACGAGGTGGCCGTCGGCAGCCTCTCCGGCGCCGTCGGCACCTACGCCCACCTCTCCCCGGCCTTCGAGGGCCGCGCCCTCTCGGCGCTGGGCCTCGGGGTGGAGACCGTGGCCACGCAGGTGATCCCTCGCGACCGCCACGCGGCGTACTTCTCGGCCTTCGCGGTGGTGGCGGGCGCCATCGAGCGCTTCGCGGTGCAGGTGCGCCACTGGCAGCGCTCGGAGGTGATGGAGGCCGAGGAGGCCTTCACCGTCGGGCAGAAGGGCTCCTCCGCGATGCCCCACAAGCGCAACCCTATCCTCTCGGAGAACCTCTGCGGGCTCGCGCGGATGATGCGCGCCTTCGCGGGCGCCGCGCTGGAGAACACCGCGCTCTGGCACGAGCGGGACATCTCCCACTCCTCCGCCGAGCGCATGCTGGCGCCGGACGCGACGACCACCCTGGGCTTCATGCTGGAGCGCGCCACCACGCTGGTGCGCGGCCTCGTGGTGTACGAGCCCGCCCTCCGGGAGAACCTCGACCTGGCCCGCGGGCTCTGGGCGAGCGAGGCGGTGCTGCTGGCGCTCGTCGCCTCGGGCACCGGGCGGCAGGAGGGCTACGTCATGGTGCAGCGCAACGCGATGAGGGCGTGGAAGGGAGAGGGGGATTTCCGAGCGCTGCTGGGCCAGGATGCGGACGTGAGCGCCCGACTGCCCGCCGCGACCCTCGACGCGTGCTTCGACCTGACGCACTCGCTCCGCCATGTCGACGAGGTGATCTCCCGCGCCGTGGAGGCCTCCCGATGATCGACGACGCCACGCTCCGTGCCGCGCTCTCGCACCCGCTGGAGTCCATCGAGCTGCCCCGGCTAGGGGTCTTCTACGGCGGCAAGGTGCGCGACAACTGGACCCTCCCCGACGGCCGCCGGGTGCTCGTCACCACCGACCGCATCAGCGCCTTCGACCGGGTGCTCGGCACCATCCCCCTCAAGGGGCAGGTGCTCTCGCAGCTCAGCGCGTTCTGGTTCGAGCAGACCGCCGACGTCGCGCCCAACCACCTCATCTCGTCGCCCGATCCCAACGTCGCGCTCGCCTGGGAGTGCGCGCCGCTGCCCGTCGAGGTCGTGGTGCGCTCGTACCTCACCGGCGTCACGAGCACCTCGGTGTGGACGGCGTACGCCCGCGGCGAGCGGAGCTTCTGCGGTCACCCGCTGCCCGACGGGCTGCGCAAGAACGACCCGCTCCCCCACGCGATCGTCACGCCGAGCACCAAGGCCCCGAAGGGCGGCCACGACGTGTCCGTCTCCGCGGCGGAGCTCGTGGCCAGCGGGGTGATCTCCGAGGCCGACATGGCCCGGGTGTCGGAGATGGCGCTCGCGCTCTTCGCGAGGGGCCAGGCGCTCTGCGCCCGCCAGGGCCTGGTGCTGGTCGACACCAAGTACGAGTTCGGCCGGCTGCCCGAGTCCCGGGGCGGCGGCATCGTGGTGATCGACGAGGTGCACACGCCCGACTCGTCGCGCTTCTGGTACGCGCAGAGCTACGCCGAGCGGCACGCGCGCGGAGAGGAGCCCGAGAGCCTCGACAAGGAGTACGTGCGGCGCTGGCTCTCGGCGCAGGGATTTACCGGGGACGGTAAGATTCCGCCGCTCACCGACGAGGTGCGGCTCGAGGCCGCGCGGCGCTACGTCGAGGCCTTCGAGCGGATCACGGGCCGGGCCTTCGTGGCTGACCTGCGTCCCCCGCAGGCGCGCATCGAGGCGGCCCTCGCGGCCATCGGATTGTAGAAGAGGAGCGACGACCATGAGAGCCAGGGTGACGGTGACGCTGAAGCGCGAGGTGCTCGATCCGCAGGGCGAGGCGATCCGCCGGGGGTTCGACGCGCTGGGGCTGCAGGGGGTGCGCGAGGTGCGCGTGGGCAAGGTGATCGAGGTCGAGCTCGACGACTCCGTGGCCGACGCGCCGAGGCTGCTGCGCGATGCGGCCGACAAGCTGCTCGCCAACCCGGTGATGGAGGACTTCTCCGTGGAGATCATCGGTCCGGAGGGGAAGACCGCGACGTGAGGTGGCCCCCGACCTCCGCGACGTCGGCTGCGCTCGTGCTCGCGCTCGCGGGCTGCGGGTCCGATCCGGCGCCGGAGGATGTCCCCCGGTTCGACGCCCGCGACGCGGTGGTCGAGGAGACTCTCGACGCGACGGTGACGGACGTGTCGACGCGCTTCGACGTGATCCCTTCCGTCGACGTCACGCCGCTCGGCGACATCGCGAGCACCGCCGACGCAGCCGCTCCGGGGGACCTCGGCGGGCCCTGCCAGGCCGTCTCCGAGGACTACGCCGCCGCGGTGCGCTACGCGCAGACGTGCAGCGTGGAGGGCGAGTGCGCGACGCGGGTGTGCGAGACGCTCTGCTGCGCGTGCGAGGTGTTCATCAACGCGGGCACGCCGGAGTACGAGCGGCTGCAGCTGCTGCGCGAGCGCTGGCAGACGCTCGGCTGCGGCACCATGGCGCGCTGCGGCGGCGGCGGTGGTGGTGGCTGCGGCGCGGCGGTGACGGCGTCGTGCTCGGCCGAGGGGCGCTGCGTGACGGTGCGCGACCGGCTGAACGACGGCGGCCTCGGCGACGCGGGGGCCTACCCCGACGCAGCGGTCGCTGCGATGGACGGCGCGACCCGCTGAGCGGCGGCGATGTCTTGACTTGATGCGGTGGTTCCGTAGGTTCCCGCGCTCCCGGAGGCCTACGAAACCGATGCGCTATTCAAAGTCGTTCATTCCCACGCTGCGTGAAGACCCCGCCGAGGCGCGGAAGAACCCGTCGCACAGGCTCTTGCTGCGCGGCGGGTACATCCGCCAGGTGGGCGCCGGGATCTATGAGTTCCTGCCGCTCGGCCTGAAGGTGCTGCGCAAGGTCGAGGGCATCGTGCGCCAGGAGATGGACCGCGCGGGCGCCCAGGAGGTGATGCTCCCCGCCCTCATCCCCGCCGAGCTCTTCAAGGAGACCGGCCGCTGGGACCTCTTCGGCTCGACGCTCTTCCGGCTGAAGGACCAGAAGCGCAACGACTACCACCTCGGCCCGACGCACGAGGAGGTCATCACCGACATGGTCCGCAGCGCCGTGCGCTCGTACCGCCAGCTCCCGGTGAACCTCTACCAGATCCAGTGGAAGTACCGCGACGAGGCGCGGCCCCGCGCGGGCCTGCTGCGCTGCCGCGAGTTCCTGATGAAGGACGCGTACAGCTTCGACACCTCCGAGGAGGGCGCGCTCGCGAGCTACCAGACCATGCGCGCCGCGTACGACCGGATCTTCCAGCGCGTGGGCGTGAAGTACCGCGTCGTCGCCGCCGACTCCGGCGCGATGGGCGGCAACACCAGCGCGGAGTTCCAGATCCTCGCGGAGACCGGCGAGGACGCCATCGTGGTGTGCCCGTCGTGCGAGTACGCGGCCAACGTCGAGGCCGCCGTCGCCAGGCACGCGCCGTCCACCGTGGCGGCCGTCGCCGCGTCGGGCAAGCGCGAGTCCGACGTCGCGACGCCCAACAAGAAGACCATCGAGGAGGTCGCGGAGTTCTTGAAGGTACCCGCCACGCAGACCGTGAAGGCGGGCGTGTACCTCTTCGGCCAGGCGCCCGGATCGACCCCGCGCATGGCGCTGGTCTTCGTGCGCGGCGACCGTCGCATCAACGAGATCGCGCTCACCCGCGAGCTCACCGCCACCTGGCTGCGCGCCGCGGAGGACGAGGAGCTCTCGGCCGCCGGGCTGCACGCCGGGTACATCGGCCCGCGCGACCTGCCGGCCGGGGTCGAGAAGGTGCTGGTCGACCGCGAGGTCTCCGAGGTGACGGAGGTGGTCACCGGCGCCAACAAGAGCGGCTTCCACCGGCAGCACGTGTCGATGGTCGACGCCCTCTCTTCCCTCGGCGAGCGCGCGAAGGTGGCGGACGTCCGCGCCGTCGGGAGCGGCGACTCGTGCCCCGACTGCGGCGCGGGGTTGCAGGAGTACAAGGGCATCGAGGGCGGGCACATCTTCGTGCTGGGCACGCACTACACCGGGAAGATGGGCGCGAAGTTCCTCGATGAGAGCGGCGCGGAGAAGCTCATCGTGATGGGCTGCTACGGCATCGGCGTGTCGCGCCTCGTCGCGGCGACGGCGGAGCAGTGCTACGACGCCGACGGCCTGATGTGGCCGATGTCCATCGCGCCGTACCAGGTGATGCTCTCGGCGCTGGTCACCACGCCCGAGGCCGTGGCCGCGGCAGACGGGCTCTACGCGGCGCTCACCGCGCGGGGCGTCGAGGTGCTCTTCGATGACCGCGACGAGCGCCCCGGGGTGAAGTTCAAGGACGCCGACCTGCTGGGCATCCCGCTGCGCGTGACGCTCGGGAAGAAGAGCCTGGAGCAGGGCAAGGTGGAGCTGAAGGCCCGCAGCGGGAAGGACGTCGAGCTCATCGACATCGCGAGCGCGGCCGACGAGATCGCCGCGAGGGTGAAGGCCGCGCTGGGCTGAGCGGGGAGAGAGGAAGGCGCCGCGGGGGGCTTCGATGCCCTTCGCGGCGCTGGACGGACGCGCCTAGAGGCGGCGCTGCAGCTCGTTGGCGCCGCCGCCCTCGGCGGCGCGGCGGTAGGTGAACGCGCCGCGCAGCACGATGCTGCGACCCTCGTTGGTGAGGATGTACACGTCGACGGGGTGGCCGCGGTCGGCCTCGCGCGCTTCGGGCGTGGTGAGGACGATGGTCTCGTCGTCGGCGATGCCGACGTTCTGGGCGGGCTTCGGACCGACCCTGATCTCCAGGCCGCCGAGGACGCGGAAGCCATGACCCCGGATGCGCACCTCCTCGCCGCCGCTCGGACGCCCGGAGGCGGGGTTGACGCTCTGGAAGAACACGCCGTCCTTCTTGCAACCCGTCGACGCGGCTGCGGACACGAGCAGCGAAGCCATCAGCACAGTGCGCAGCGCACGAATCATCGTTGAAACGCCTCCTCAGTTCGAACGCCGCGGACGCTAGTCGAGGGGCGTTGACAGGGTCAAGCGTCGATGGCGCGAGGCATCTATTCGTGCAACCACTTGTGCCATTGAGCCAATGGCAACATCGGCAGCCGGACTCCATAGACATGCACGCCGACGGGCGTCCGCGGCGCGAATGTCACAACGATTTCGGTGAGACAGGGGCTTGTGCGACGTGGCATGGTCACTGCAGCCTGATAGCCGTTTGCGACCATGCCTGACGTGGTGCGATTGAAGTGAGGTAACGCGACCGTGGCGAAGAACAAAGGCAAGCGCAACCGTTCGCAACGCAGCACCGTTCCCACGCCGTCGTCAGCACAGACGGCGGAGGCGGTGTCCGCGAAGCCCGGAGCCCACGCGCACGAGGCCGAGGGCCACGAGTCGCTCCCAGCTGGCGGCCGCTCGACGCTCTCCATCGATCCGACGCCCAGCAGCGACAACGTGATCCCGTTCCCCCGCTCCGCGGCGATGGTGGCAGAGGCGAGGGATACCAAGGCCACGCTGATCTCGGGCACCGACTCCTTCACGGCGCCGAAGGTGCCCGCGGAGGAGACTGCGAAGCCTGCCCCGGAGACCGCGAAGCCCTCCGAAAACTCCGCGCTTCATCCTCCCCCCGGGGAGCAGGAGCGCAGCACCATTCCCCCGGACGAGGCGACCGGCGAGCGAGCCAGGCTGGTCACTCCGGAGAGCCCGGTGCTTCCTGAGAAGACCGCGGAGAAGACCACGGAGAAGCCCTTGAAGCCCTCCGAGGACGAGACCCGCAAGACCCTCCGAGGAGAGGTCGTCGGCAAGAAGGACGACACCCGACGCTCTCACAAGGAGTCGCTCTCGACGCACCTCAGCGACGAGGCCAGGGCCTTCTTCTCCGAGGCCGCCGCGGCCGCCGCCTACAAGCATACGCACGACACCTTCGAAGACCTCGCTCCCGCTTCCGAAGAGCACGCCGCCGAGGTCGCCCGCAGCAGGCGCGCCATGACCATCACCGGCGTCCTGCTCGTCGGTGTCATCGCGGTTGTCGCGGGCTTCGGCATCTACTCGCGCACCAGCGTCCCCGAGACGGGCCTCGATCGGAGTCCGGCGGCGGTCGAAGCCCCTCCCTCCGCGGCGACCAGCCCGACGCCCGCAGCCGAGCCCGCGACGCCCCCTCCCGCGGCCGAGCCGACGCCTCCTCCCGCGGCCGAGCCTACCGCCTCCCGTCGCCGCGGCGACGCCCGCCGCCGAGCCGACACCTGCGCCGACAGCCGCTCCCGCCGTCGAGCCGACGCCTGCCCCCGCCGCTGCGCCGACGCCCGTCGCCGCGGCGACGCCTGAGCCCGCACCGGCTCCCGCACCGGCTCCCGCTCCCACGCCGCCTGCTCCGGTCGCGGCGCCAACCGGGCAGACGCCCCAGCAGCTCCTCGCGGCGGCGCGCTCGTTCCGTGGTCCCTTCGCTGGGAAGCTCGCGGCGTACAACGCGTACTTCGACGCGAACCCCACGGACGACCGCACCATGACGACCTACGCGATGAGCCTCGCGGAGAGCGCTCACAACGCCGAGGCCGAGGCGGTCGCCAACCGCGCGGTCACGGCCAATCCGCGCAGCGGGCAGGCGTGGTTCGTCCTCGCGTACGCCCGCTCGCAGCAGCGCAATCGCGCGGGAGCCGCCGAGGCGCGCACCCGCTGCATCGCGCTCGGCGGAACCTGGGCCAACGAGTGCCGCGCCATCCGCTGAGCGTCCCGCTCGGCTGATTACCCTCTCAAGTATTCGATCAAGGAGTCCGAGGGTAGCGTCGGTTGCCCGGCGCCACCGCCACGCGGATGCCCTGGTTGCGCCCGTTGCTGTCGCAGCGGCCGTTGACGAAGAGCCAGGTCCGAAGCGACCCATCGGACCACGCCGACGGCGCGGCCACGGAGAGGTCCACCCGGCTGCCGAGCACCGCCGCTTCGGAGCGGGTGAAGTGCACGGCGTCGAAGGATCCCGCGAGGCCGACCGCGCGCTGGAAGTCGCTGCCGCCGTCCAGGGCGAAGGGCGCGCTGCGGGCCGAGAAGAACAGCCGGTATAGGGTGCGACCGGCGAGGCTGTCCTCCGCGCGCAGCGAGGGATCGCCCACGGCGCCCGACGCGTAGCCCACCACCCCAGCGTCGCGGGCGTCGTCGCCAGGGGCCAGCAGTGACTCCCGGCGGGGCGTGCGCTCGTCCGCGTCGACCCGACGGAGGGGCCCGGTCGGGGTCGTCGCCGTCGCCGACCAGATTGCCCCGGCGCTCTCATAGGCGATGATCAGCGAGTCGTCCCGGCGCACCACCAGGGTCGGCGCTCTCAGCGGCGTCAGCTCCCCCTCGCTCGCCTCGGCGGTGAGCCACGGAGCCTCCGAGGAGCGCCAGGCGCGGCCGTCGGCGCTGGTCGCGAGGCCGAGGCCCGCGGCGGTGTCGAAGACCATCGCGAAGCCGTCGCGGGTGGCTGCGACATCGGGCGCTCCGACCCCGTCGCCGTGCCACGCGAGCGAGGGGGCGAGCACCTCCTCGGGAGGCGCTTCGAGGCGGCGGCCATCGACGACGACCGCCCGGAGGATGGTGCGGCGAGCGCCCTCTCGGCGGGTGAAGTAGAGCGCGGTGCGGTGCGGGCCCAGCGGGAGCGCGGCCGGGTCGGAGAGGACGACGGACTCTTCGCGCAGCAGGCAGAGGCCCTCGGAGAGCTCCTCGCTGTCGAGCAGGCGGTAGGGGCCGCTGCGACCGGAGGGCAGGTCGGTGTCGCCGGCGCCCGGCGCTGCGAGGGTGCCGCAGCCCGCGAGGAGCGCGAGGACGACGGTGCGTAGGGCCTTCATTCGAAGCCCACGGCGAGGGTGGTTCCGAGGTTGAGCACGGTGCCCGAGGCCAGGTAGTCACCGACCGGGTCGTTGGGGTCGGCCTTCACGATCGAGCGGGAGTTGAGGAGCTGCATCGAGGCGTGGACGTCGAGGACGATGGTTCCTGGGAGGAGCGCGCCGAGGCGGCGGAGCGTGAGGCCGAGGCCGAAGGCGGCGACGTGGCGCGAGGAGTCGATGAAGTTGGTGAGGCCCGCCTGGGCGGGCACCGGCGTCGGGTCGAAGTGGTAGCCGAGGCGAAACGCGAGCGAGTGACGGCCCACCGGGGTCGTGAGCTCGAGGCCCACGCGGGGGACGAAGGTGTCGTGGAAGCGCATCGCCTCGCGCGCCGCAGGCCGCGGAACCGACGGCTGGCGGAGCCCCGGGACGCCCGCCGGAATGGTCAGGTCGAGCGCCACGTCGAGCGAGGCCGTGGGGTTCTCGTAGCGCGACCACTGCACCCACATGAGGTCGGCCATCACGCGAAGCTCCGGGGTCATGCGCCACACCGCGCCGAGCGTCACCTGCCGCGGCTGAAAGGCCGTCATGACGTGAGAGCGGAGCCCGTAGTGACCGGGGATGGTGAGCGCCCTCGGGTCGTTGATGCCCCCGACGACGATCTGCCCCTGGAGGTCGGCGTCGAGCGCCGTGTCGAGCTTGAACTCGTCGCGGTAGGCCGCGCCAAGGGTGACGTTGCCGGGGAGGTCGACCTGCGCTCCCGCCTGGAGGTAGCGCACCGCCGTGAGGTCGGCGTCGACGCCGTGGGTGAGCGCGCTGTTGGCGGGCTGCGTGGCGGAGATGCGGCCCGAGATGTCGAAGCCGCCGCGGGTCGAGGCCATGAAGACCAGACCGCCGCCGAGGCGCAGCCAGCGCCACGGGGAGATCGCCAGGCTCGCCGCGATGTAGAGCCGCTGGAGCCGAACGGAGTAGAGCTCCCAGCGGGGCTGCGTCTGGGGGAGGGCGCGCACCTGCGAGAGGCGATCGTCGGGGACGTGCACCGCGAGGCCGAAGGCGAAGGGAAGGCGGAAGATGCGGCCCGGGGCGACGAGTCCTCCGACGAAGCCGCGGGTGGAGTCGACGTGGTTGTCGCGACCGTCGGTGTTGAGCGAGGGCGAGGTGTAGAGGTAGCCGAGCTCGGCGCGGAAGGAGCGCAGCCGCGCGAGGCCCGCGGGGTTGTAGTAGCCCGCGGAGACGTCGCCGACGTCGGCGGTGACCGCGCCGCCGAGCGCCGTCGAGCGGGAGAGGAAGCCGTACATGTCCAGCGGGTTGGCGCGAGCGGCCGCCGGGGCGAGCGCGAGGGCGAGGGCAGCGGGGAGGGCGGTGGCGCGCATGGCTCAGAAGGTCACCGACGCGCTGGCGCCGATGTGGAGGAGGGCCCCGCCGTGGGAGACCGTGGCGGTGGCGGTGGCGGCGTCGCGGGGAGCGAGCCAGTGGGTCTGGGAGAAGACGTCGACGGTGTAGCGGGTGCCGGCCGCCGTCGCGCCGACGCTCAGGCCCGCGGCGAAGACGTGGCGGTCGTTGTCGAGGAAGGCCCTCGCGGCGGTGGCGTCGGGCGCGGGCGACGGCTCGTAGAAGTAGCCGCCGCGCAGCGCGACGTGGGTGCCGTCGTCCCATGTCCAGCGGTGCTCCACGCCGAGGCGGGGCACCAGCGTGTCGCTGAACTCCGCCGCCGGCGGCACAGGGCTGTTGTCGGTGGTCGCCGAGGAGGGGCCGGGGTAGGCGCTCCAGCGCTTGCCCGTGACACCGAGCGCGGCGGTCCACCCGCGGCGCTGCCAGGCGGCCTCCACCTGGAGCTGCGCGGGGTCGAACTGCGCGACGCCGGAGGTGTTGAATACCGGCAGGTTGATGCCGAGGTCGCGGGCCTCGATGGTCACCAGGAAGTTCGCCACCAGCGAGCCGCGGTATGTGGCCCCGAGGCGCCAGTCGCCGCGCTCCCACTGGGCGCCGAGCACGGGCGCGTAGGTCGCCACGAGCTGGTCGTCGATGCGAGAGCTCGATCGACCGGAGGCGTCGGCGGCGACCAGCACGGTGCCGGTGAGGCCCGCCATGGCCATCACCCCGGCGCCGAGGCGGAAGCCCGCGGGCAGCGAGACTCCGAGGCCGATCTGTAGCGCCACCGTCTGCACCCGGTCGGGAAGGATCACGAACTGCGGCGTCGTCGCTCGGGTGATGCGACCTCGGACGATGACGTTGGTGGGCGTGAAGAACCCGAGGCCCAGCGCGACCCGATCGCGCAGCACGCCGCCGAAGGGGATGGGGAGCCCGACGCCGATCATGGTTGCCGAGCCGGTGTCGGCGGCGAAGTGCCGGCCGTCGAGGTCGAGCCAGAAGGCGGTGCCCACGTAGCCGAGGGTGAGCGAGCGCTGGCGCAGCCGAGAGAGCCCGGCGGGGTTGGCGTGCACCGCCGAGAAGTCGTCCGCGAAGGCCGCGCCGGTGCCGCCCAGGAGACCAGCCGGGGGCCGAAGCCGAAGAGGTCCTGCGGGGAGGCGGCTGCGAGGGAGCCGGAGAGGCTCAGGGCGAGGGCGGCGGCGAGGGCGGGGCGCTGGGCGCGGGACACCACGCCGACGCTACACCGCTCTCGGGCTCTACTGGAATCTCTCCTTGCGCGCTGCGAAGCGTTGCTCGTAGCGTGCCCGTCCCCTGACATGAGCCGACGCGTCCTCGTCATCACCCCGACGTACAACGAGCGGGAGAACCTCCACGCCTTCCTCGACGCGCTCTTCGCCGTCGCCCCTCAGGTGGACGTCCTGATCGTGGACGACAACTCCCCGGACGGCACCGGCGCCCTGGCCGACGAGGTGGCCGCGCGCGACCCCCGGGTGCACGTACGCCACCGCGCGGGCAAGCTCGGACTCGGGACGGCCTACCTCGAGGGCTTCCAGTGGGCCCTCGCGCAGAACTACGACGTGGTCTTCGAGATGGACACCGACCTCTCGCACGACCCGCGGTACGTGCCCGAGTTCATCCGGGCGATCGAGGCCGGCGCCGACGTGGTGATCGGGTCGCGCAACATCCCCGGCGGCGGCGTCGAGGGCTGGGGGCCCGGGCGTCACTTCGTGTCCAAGGGCGGCAGCGTCTACGCCCGCACCATCCTCGGCCTCGACGTGCGCGACCTTACCTCGGGCTATAAAGCCTTCACCCGCGACGCGCTGCGGCGCATCGACCTCGGCGGGGTGAAGAGCAACGGGTACTCGTTCCAGATCGAGCTGACCTACCGCGCGGTGCTGCGGGGGATGCGCGTGGCCGAGGTGCCGATCCTCTTCGTCGACCGGCGCGCGGGGGCCTCGAAGATGTCCCGGAAGATCTTCGCCGAGGCCGTGGTGATGGTCTGGAAGCTCCGCTTCGACGCGCTGCGCGGGCGGATGTAGGCTTTTTCAGGTCGTGATGGTCACGTGGACGGCGCCCGCGACGGCCTTGCTGCGCCCTCGCCCGAGCAGCAGCTCGTAGTGCCGCACGCTCGCGTCGGCCCCGGCCTCACCCTGCCGTAGCGTCACCAGTCGGAGGCCGGTCTCTCGCTGGATGCGCCGAAGCACCGAGTCGATCGGGGTCTCTCCCTTGGGGAGCTGCACCCGACCGCAGGTCATGCCCTTCACCAGCTCGCTGCCGCTGGTCACGATGAATCGCGCGCCCATCAGAGACCCCTCCGCGGCGAGGCCGCGCCCATGGCGGAGGTTGCCCTCGTCCCGACCGATCGATGCCCTGACGCCTTCGTGTGAATGGTGGTGTGCACAGTGACTGCTCCTCGTCGAAGAGGCTCCTGTGCAGCAGTTGTTCCACGACGATTGCCGCGGAAAAATCCGCGTTTTCGTGGCGATGGTGCGGCTCTTAGGGTGTGGCGTGCGGCATCGTTGTCCGCTTGTTGCGCGACCGATGTGTGCAAGGCTGGTACAGGGTAAGGGGTTCAGCTCACCGAGGGGTTTGGGATATTCGCGGGGGCGTGGCGCTCTCCGGGGTCTTCGTCTGGCACCAGCCCGACGCGGGGCGGGGGGATGGTGTCGCCGAACCACGCGAAGAACTCCACGAGCTGCCGCTTGCGGGCCCCCGGGATGAAGTCGAAGTTGGTCCCCCGGTCGGTGACCTCCCAGAACTCCGGCGAGGTGACCGAGAGGATCTCATCCCGGATGGACGCGAGGCGCGCCGGGCTCTCGTAGCGCATGTCGCGGAAGACCTCGCGCGCGGAGGCCTCGTCGTGGTGGAGGAGGTACCAGGTGGCGAGCTTCACCTGCGCCTTGCGCACGCCCTTGAGGGAGGCCTCGCGGGTGCCGCCCTCGCCCTCCTTGTCGACCTGGAGGAAGATGTGCAGAAGCTCCTGGCGCTCGGGAGACTGCCGGTTGAAGGCGATCTCGTTGAGGGTGCAGAGGTCGTAGGCCGAGGTCTCGAGGATGAACCCGAGGTCGGCGTTGAACGCGAGCTGGCCGTAGTACTTGAAGTACCGCGCGATCTCGACGGCGAAGCGGCCCTGGTTGCGCTGGAGCGCGGCCTCCGCGAGCAGGCGGTACTGGTGGAAGACGTTGTAGGCCGTGCGCACGTCGCGGCCGTTGACCGTGCTGCGGAGGTACGTGTTGAAGAACTTGATGCAGAGCGAGACGACGCGGGGCTCGGAGCGGTCCATTGCGCTCTCGGCGAGCTCGCGGGTCTTGATGGCGACGACGTAGCAGAGCTCGCGGCTGCCCCCGAGGCCGCCCTGGTAGATGGTCTGAAACTGCCGCAGCAGCTTGAACTCGAACCAGTCGCGCTCGCGCCCGACGGACTCGAGCACCTCCGGGGACATGGAGACGAAGTCGGGGTTCTCCGCGACCGCGTCGGTGATGACGAACCAGTCGAGGGGCAGCGCGCCCTTCACGTCGAGGTAGTCCTGGCCGAGGTCGCCGAGCGCGGTGACGCTGGCGATGGCGATGGCGCCGTCGTGGTTGGCCATGGCGTTGAGCACGACGTCCGAGAGCTGCTCGGTGCCGTCGGCGGCGTTCTCCTGGATGGACTCCGCGCTGCGCTTCGCGGTGCCGATGATCGCCGGCGCGCTGCGGATGACCGAGAGGGTCTCCGAGCGGATGCGGGCGACGATGTTGAGGGGGTTGAGGAAGTCGAAGACGAACGCGAAGTACGGCAGCAGCAGCAGCATGCTCAGGGTCATGAGCACCATCGAGACGAGCGTCCCCCACACCGGGACGAAGTTGTCGCGGAAGGTGAACGACACCCAGATGGAGTCGATGGCCGCGATGACGAAGAAGCCCATCACGGTGAAGTTCACCTTCGAGCGGAAGAAGAGCTCGGTGATCTTGTGCGTGTACCGGTTGGCCGCGAGCTCGACGATGATCGCGACCACCGAGATGGCCACGCCCAGCAGCGCCGTCACGAGCTGGCTCACGTCGCGCAGCAGGTCGGAGATGGGGCCGCCCTCGAAGTGCGTGAGGTTCCAGAGCAGCGGCGGAGCCTTCGGGAGGCGCCGCGCGTCGAGCCAGTGCGAGGCCAGGAAGATCAGCGCCGAGGCGCCCAGCAGGAAGAGGAAGGGATAGAGCCAGACCTGCAAGGGGACGCGCCGCTCCTGGCGCGACCGCCCCGAGCGAGAGGGCGGACGATCGCCCGATGCAGGCGGCGGCGTGGTGGGTTCCCCGGAAGGCAGGGCGGCGACTGCGCTCACCGGGCGGAGTATCGCCCCGTTCGCCCCGAAGGAGGGAGCGCGACCGATCAGCGCTGCACGATGAGCACCCGGTTGGCGTCCGTGTACGAGACGGCGCCGTGCTCGCCGCCGCAGTTCCAGCACGACGACCAGACGACCTCGCGGCGCGCCTCGCCGAAGGCCAGCGCGATCGCCACGGCGTCGTTCTGCAGCAGGAAGCTCGACGCGTGGCGGTAGCGCCCGTCGGGCAGCACCCAGAGCGCGGCGACCCAGCTCCCCACGCGAGAGCGCCCCGCCAGCACCAGGATGTCCTCGCCGAAGGTCGGGCTCCAGCGCACCGGGTTGACCGTGAGGGTGTACTCCGGGTGCAGTTCCACGGTGGTCGCCCCGTGGTTCATCACCTCGGTGATGGCCTGCGGGAGAAACATCGCCAGCCCCTCCCGCAACCGCAGCCGCTCCAGCTCCGGCACGCTGGCGATCAGCGCCGACACCTGCGCCGCCGTCATGGGCTCCTCGCGGAAGGGCCGACGCGAGACCTCCCTCGGGTAGGTCATCGACGGCGGCGCTCCCCCGCAGCAGCGGAAGGTGAGCTCCAGCCCCGCCTGCGTGGGCAGCGCGGTGCGTCGCGAGGCGCAGCGATGCAGCGGCGCGGCGGCCGTCGCCGAGGCGCCGCGGATGATCGCCCTCTCGTCGATGTCGTCGCGGGTCCACTCGGCGAGGCGGGTGCCCATGGAGAGAGCCCCCTCCGGGGAGGCGCAGCGGCCGAGCTCGCCCTGCGCGCAGAGCGCTCCTCCCCAGGTGTTGCCCCCAGGAAACATCGCCCCGCCAGGGCCCTTGCAGGCGCGCTCCCACTCCAGCTCCGAGCAGAGCCTGCGGCCGCGCTCTGAGCACGCCCGCTCGGCGGCCTCGCGGGTGAGTCCGCTGGAGGCGGGCTGCGCCGGGTCGTTGGGGAAGGGCAGCGCGTCGATGGTGAAGGCCGGGAGCTGGACCCGGGCGAGGTCGGCCTCGACGGAGGGGTCGCGGCCGGGGTCGCCGGGCGTGCTGCCGAGAGCGAACGACCCGGCGGGAATGGTGACCAGCGCGCCGGCCGCAGGGACCGGGCGGGTCGTGACGCTCGTCGAGGGGCCGGTGTCGGCCGGCGGTGCTCGCAGCGGAATGGGCTCCCTCGGAGGCTCGACGCGCGGCCTCCGAGGCGCCGGGGTGGCGGCGTCGGGCGACGCCGGGCGGGAGGAATGGCACGAGACCCCCGCGAGGGTGGTCAGCACTGCCGCTGCGATTGCCGTACGCCGACGCACTCCGGCGGCGCTAGCACGCCATCGCCCGGCGGGACCACTTCCCGACCCAATCCCGTTGCCTCGGTGCTCCCCGCGGGGATATTCCCTGCGCCTCCGGCGCTGAACAGCGCCGCGCCATCGTGCAACCCATTGGCCAACTCGTGATGACCCCACAGCTCCGCCGTTTACTGCTCGCGGCCGTCGCCCTCACCGCGATGTCGTCCGCGTGTCGCCGCCCGGTCGGCTCGCCGCTCCCGCCGCGCACCACCTGCCGCAACACGGTCTTCGGGCTCGGCCCTCGCGACGTGCTCACGGTCACGGTCTTCAACGAGGCCAACCTCACCGGCGAGTACCGCGTGGGCGAGGACGGCACCATCACCTTCCCCTACCTCGGTCGGGTGCGGGTCATCGGGATGCAGGCCGGCGACCTCTCCGACCTCTTTCGCAGCCGGCTTGGCGAGCGCACCCCGGAGAACCCGCAGGGCGGCAACATCCTGCGAGACCCGACCGTGCGCGTGGAGGTGAGGGAGATCAACAGCCGACGCATCTCCGTCTTCGGCCAGGTGCAGCACCCCGGGGTGTTTCCGCACCAGCAGTGCATCACCCTCACGCAGGCGATCTCCCTGGCCGGAGGCTTCACCGCCGTCGCCGACAAGAACTCCGTGCGCGTCACCCGCATCGACCAGAACGGCCAGCGACGCACCTACGTCCTTCGCGCCGAGGACATCGCCGAGGGCCGCGCCCCGGACTTCGACCTGCTCCCCGACGACGTGATCTTCGTCACCGAGAGCCTCACCTGACCGGAGCGCCTCCCCCCTTGTCGCGAGACCCCTGGACCCCCGCGTTCATCGACGCGCCCTGGGCGGAGGCGCTGCTCCCCGCCTCCCAGCGCCTCCGCGACCTCCCCGGCTGGCCCTCGCTCGACGAGCTCAACGACCGCCTCGGCGCGCTGGTGAACCCCGCCGGGCTGCGCCCGGTGCGCTTCGCCGCCTCGGTGCCCCGCAGCCGCCGGGCGAAGCACCGCAGCGTCGAGGCCCTCTACGACGTCCGCATCCACCGCGACGGCGAGGTGTCCACCCGCCTCGGCAACGCCCACGACCTCTTCAACGCCCTCATCTGGGCGATGTTTCCACGCGCCAAGAGGGCCGTCGCGAGGCGCCAGCACGACGCCCACCTCCGGCGCCTCGGGGCCCGCGTGGGAGCCCTCCCCAACGCCCGCTCGCGGGAGCAGGACACCCTCGCCATGATCGACGAGGGCGGCGTCCTCGAGGGCCCCTCCGGGAGCCTCCTCTTCGGGCACGCGCTTTACGAGCACCTGTATGACGGCGATCCCGGGGTGAGGGGCTACCCGGTGCGGCTCGCCTCGGGGCCTTCGGACGAGGCGCTCGCGGAGGCCCTCTCGGACGACGCCCGCTTCGTCGAGCCCGGCGGGGCGGCGGCGGTCCCCCTGGCGGACGCGCTTCGACCCGCACCATCGGTGGAGTAGTCTTCGCGGCAATTCAACATGGCTGACGCGATCCGCTTCTCGCTCAACGGCAGGCCCGTGACTGTGACCGGGGCCTCCACCCAGACCACCCTGCTCGACTGGCTCCGCGCCAACGGCACCACCGGCCCGAAGGAGGGCTGCGCCGAGGGCGACTGCGGCGCCTGCTCGCTCGTCATGCGCGACCGCGACGCATCCGGCGCGGCGGTGTGGAGGTCGTTCTGTAGCTGCATCACGGTCCTCCCGATGGTCGACGGGCGCGAGCTGCTCACCCCCGAAGGGCTCGCGGAGGCTGGGCCCCACCCGGTGCAGGCCGCGATGGCCGACCGCTACGGGTCGCAGTGCGGCTACTGCACCCCGGGCTTCGTGATGTCGATGTTCGAGGGCTACCACCGCGCCGGGGCGCGGCGAGGCCCACCGGGTCGCCGACCAGCTCTGCGGCAACCTCTGCCGCTGCACGGGCTACCGCCCCATCCGCGACGCCATGGGCGACGCCCTCCAGCAGCGCGACCCGGGCGACCGCTTCCACCTCAAGCTGCGCGAGCCGCTGCCCGCGCTCCCGGCGCTCACGCTCCACGGCCAGGCCGACGAGCGCTTCGACCGGCCGCAGACCCTCGACGCGCTGCTGGCGCTCCGGGCGGAGTTTCCCGACGCGGTGCTGGTCGCTGGGGCCACCGAGGTGGGCGTCGAGCTCAACAAGAAGCCTCGGGAGTTCCCTCACCTGATCTCGACCGAGGCGGTGGCCGAGCTGCACGTCGTCCACTCCGGCAAGGCCGTCTATCGCATCGGCGCCGCGGCCACGCTCACGGCCATCGAGGAGAAGCTCGGAGAGAGCCTCAGGCCGCTGGGCAAGATGCTCGCGGTGTTCGCGTCGCGGCAGATCCGCAACCGCGCCACGCTCGCGGGCAACCTGGTGACGGCCTCGCCCATCGGCGACCTCGCGCCGGTGCTCCTGGCCTACGACGCCTCGGTGGTGCTGGCCTCGGTGCGGGGTCGACGCATGGTGCTCCTGGAGGACTTCTTCCTCTCCTACCGCAAGACCGCGATGGCGCCCGACGAGGTGATGGTCGCGGTGGAGATCCCAAGGGACCCGCTGCCCGAGGTGCCCTACCGGCGGGCCGACAGCTTCAAGGTCAGCAAGCGCCGCGAGATGGACATCTCCATCGTGGCGGGCGCCTTCGTGGTCGACCTCGACCCCGACCGCACCATCACCCGCGCTCGCCTCGCCTTCGGCGGCGTAGCAGCGACGCCGGTGCGGGCGAAGGCCACCGAGGCCGCGCTCCTCGGTCGGCCCTTTACCGTGGACGGTATTCGCGACGCGCTCACCGTGCTCGCCGACGAGTTCACGCCCATCACCGACGCCCGCGGCGGCGCGGCGTACCGCCGGCAGCTCATCCCCAACCTGTTCGAGAAGTTCGTCTCCGGCGACCGCTCGCTCTCGCAGGACCTCCCGCTTGACTACGTCACCAGCCCGGCGGAGGTCAGCCCCGACGCCTCCCGCTCGCTGCGCCACGAGAGCGCCCTCGGGCACGCGACCGGCGCCGCTCGCTACGTCGACGACGACGCCCAGCGCCGGGGCATGCTCACGCTCTGGCCGGTCACCTCGCCGCACGCCCGCGCCCGCATCCTGCACCGAGACGCCTCGGCCGCGCGCGCCTACCCCGGCGTGGCCGCGGTGCTGCTCGCGGAGGACATCCCCGGCGACAACGACGTGGGCGCCGTGCGCCAGGACGAGACGCTGCTGGCCGCTACGGAGGTCTGCTACCACGGGCACATGGTGGCGGTGGTGGTCGCCGACGACGAGCAGACCGCGCGCCGCGCCGCCGCGCTGGTGGTGGTCGACTACGAGCCGCTGCCCGCGGTGCTCGGGGTGGAGGCCGCCATCGCGGCGGACAGCTTCCACACCGCGGGCCACCGCATCAGCCGGGGAGACACCGACGACGCCCTCGCGCGCTCTCCCCACCTCCTCAGCGGTACCTTCACCCTCGGCGGCCAGGAGCACTTCTACCTGGAGACCCACGCCGCCTCCGCCGAGCCCGGCGACGACGGCGACGTCGTGGTGCGCTCCTCCACGCAGCACCCGTCGGAGGTCCAGGCGGTGGTCTCCCACGTGCTGCACCTGCCTAGAAACAAGGTCGTTGTGGAGTCGCCCAGGATGGGCGGCGGCTTCGGCGGCAAGGAGACGCAGGGCAACGCCTGGGCGGCGCTTGTGGCGCTCGCCGCGGTGAAGACCGGGCGCGGGGTGCGGGTGCAGCTTGAGCGCGACCTCGACCTCGCGCTCACCGGCAAGCGGCACCCCTTCTTCGCGAAGTGGGAGGTCGGCTTCGACGACCGGGGGATGCTGCTCGCCGCGAAGGTCGCCCTCACCGCCGACGGGGGCTGGGCGCTCGACCTCTCGGAGTCGATCTGCGACCGCGCGGTCTTCCACCTCGACAACGCGTACTACATCCCCGCGGTGGATTTCTTCGGCCGCGTGGCGAAGACCAACGTGTGCTCGCACACCGCCTTCCGGGGCTTCGGCGGCCCGCAGGGCATGGTGGTCATCGAGGACATCCTCGACCGGGTCGCCCGCACCCTCGGGCTCCCGGCGCACGTCGTGAGGGAGAGGAATTTCTACCGGGGCGAAGGGGAGAGCAACACCACCCACTACGGCGAGCTGGTCGAAGACAACCGCCTCGGGCGCATCTGGCCGACCCTCATGGCCTCCTCGGACTTCGCCGCGCGACGCACGGAGGTCCAGGCCTTCAACAGGGGCAGCCCGCGCATCAAGCGGGGCATCGCCATCACCCCGGTGAAGTTCGGCATCTCCTTCACCGCTACCTTCCTCAACCAGTCTGGGGCGCTGCTGCACCTCTACCGCGACGGATCGCTCCAGGTGAACCACGGCGGCACCGAGATGGGGCAGGGGCTCAACACGAAGATCCTGGGCATCGCGATGCGGGAGCTCGGCCTCGACCGGGACTCGGTGCGGGTGATGCGCACGGCGACGGACAAGGTTCCCAACACGTCGGCGACGGCGGCGAGCGCGGGGGCCGACCTCAACGGCGCGGCGGTGCGCGACGCCTGCGCGACGCTGCGCGAGCGGCTGCGCCCGATCGCGGCGCACCTGCTCGACGCGCCCCTCGACGACGTCGAGTGGAGGGACGGGGCCTTCGTGGCCGACGGGCGCTCAATGCCCATCAACCACAAGCTCGCCGAGCACGCGTACCTGAAGCAGACGCCGCTCTCGGCGACCGGCTTCTATCGCACGCCGGGCGTGCACTACGACAAGGCGGCGGGGCGGGGAAAGCCCTTCCACTACTTCGCCTTCGGCGCGGCGGTGACCGAGGTCGAGGTCGACGGCTACACCGGCATGAAGCGGGTGCTCCGTACGGACATCCTCCATGACGTGGGCGACTCGCTGAACCCCGGCGTCGACCGCGGTCAGATCGAAGGGGGCTTCGTCCAGGGCGTCGGCTGGCTCACCGGCGAGGAGCTGCTCTGGGACCCGAAGGGCAGGCTTCTCACGCACTCCGCGAGCACCTATCAGATCCCCGCGATCAGCGACGCGCCGAGGGACCTCCGCGTGACGCTCCTGCCCGACGCCGCGCAGGCCAACACCATCCACGGCAGCAAGGCCGTGGGCGAGCCGCCGTTGATGCTGGCGATCAGCGCGCGCGAGGCCATCCGGGAGGCCGTCGCGGCCTTCTCCGACAAGCCCGGCGCGGTGTCGCTGGCCTCCCCGGCGACGCACGAGGCCATCCTGGCCGCCATCGCCTCTCGCCTCGCCTGAGACCCTCCCCGACGCCTCAGCCCGCCGACGCGGTCGACACCTTCAGCGGGCGGCGAGGTGGCGAGCGACCGCGGCGATGCGGGCGAGGCGCTCCCCAGCGCGTCCGCGACCGATGGGCTCGATGCCTTCGAGCGAGGCGCCGAGGCGCTGGAGGTACTCGCCGGCTGATCCGACGTTGCCGTTGGCCTCGGCGCGGGCGACGCGACGGAGGTCGACCCGCTCGGCGGGGAGGTAGGCCCCGGCGGCCTCGAGCAGCCCGGTGCCGAAGACGCCCCAGGAGCAGATCACGTCGGTGTCGCGCACGAAGGCCCTCCAGCGCTGGAGCGCGTGGGCGCGGGGCTCGCCGTGGAGCACGTCGTCCGCGGAGAGCCCGGTCTGCGCGGCGGTGCCCGGCGCCAGCGGGTGCTCCGGGGCGATGAGGGCCTCGAAGGTCTCCCCGGTGGAGGGGCGGTGAGCGACCCACTGGATGATCTCCTCGGGCCACGCGGGGGCCTCGCCGCCGCGAGGTCGGGGCCAGGAGCTGGCCTCGCCGATGACGCACACCACGTCTGGGGCGCGGTCGTGGAGGGGGGAGAGCGCGCGCGGGCTCGGCGGCTTCGGCGGGCGGGGGCGGCGGCCCCGGTGGTTGGCCTGCGTGGCCTCGCAGACGATCTGCGCGTCGATCATCGCTCGGAAGGGGGCGAGCATCGTGAGGAAGCGGTCTGGGTCGGGCTCCAGCGCGCCCAGCACATGGACCAGCGCCTCCAGCGTGGAGACGAAGCTCTCCGAGGGCTCGCGGCGGATGCGGTACTCGCTCGGCGCGGGGGGACGGAAGGCGTAGCGGGGGAGCGACGCCAGCACGGGGTTTCGGACTACGAGCTTGCGGGTGAGGCTCCAGGTTCCGTCGACGACAACCAGGGTGATGGGGCCGGAGGGAGGGAGCTCGACGATGTCGATGGCCCCTTCGCCGGGGTAGAGCAGGGCCGCGGGGCGGTCGGGGTCGGAGAGGGCGCGGGCGAGGGCCGTCGAGGAGCTCCAGTCGATGCCGACGTGGAGCTCGGAGTTGGTGAGGCAGAGGCTCGCCATGCGCGCGGTGCCGATGGCGACCTCGCGCTCTCGCGGGTGCTGAAGCAGCACAACGCGGGTGCGGGTGTCGAGCGAGACAAGGTGGGGGCACCAGCAGAAGGCCACCGGGCGCAGGCAGCGAGAGCAGGTCGCCCGGGGCGTGAAGGGCATCGGGGCTTCGGGGAGGGGGCGGTGCATCGTAGGGGCAGAGGGGATGGTACGGGCCCCGACGGGGTCAAGGGCGCCAGAGGGGGCGCGGTCGCTCCCGAGGCCGGTGAGCGGAGCAGCGAGGGCGACCGATGCCGCGGCTACGCTACGTCTTCTCCATGGCGATACGCCGCAGTCCTGCCGTGACGGCGGCCTTGTCCAGACGGCCCTCCGCGACGCCCATGGTCAGCTTGTAGAGGGCGTCCGTCGGCTGGTCGAGCCTGATCCCGTTCAGATCGAGGAAGACCACGGCCGCCAGCACCCGCCCGCTTGTTGCCATCGACGAAGGGGTGATTGCGGACGAGGTGGAAGAGGTACGCCGCGGCCATCGCGAACGGTCCCTCATGGGCAAACCCACCACCGAGCCAGGCCTGCGGCTGGGCCACGGCCGACTCGAGCAGCCCGAGATCACGGAGGCCCGACCCGCCGCCGTGGGCCTCGAGCTGCATCGCGTGGATCTCGAGTACGTCGTCGACGTCGAGGAAGAGGGGGTCGTCCTCGCTCACTTAGCGAGCTTCCGCAGCGTCTCGTCGTGGACGGCCATCATCCGTCGGGTCGACTCGCGGACGCGCTCCTTCTTGGTGAGCTTCACCGGCCGGATGATGAGGGCCTCCCCATCGGTCTTGACCTCGAGCGCAGTGTCCTTCGTGATGTTGAGCAGCTCGAGGATCGGGCGCTCGATGATGAGCCCGAGGCTGTTGCCAACGGCGGAGAGCTTCTTGATCATGGCGCCCTTGTTGTACGTCGGTACGAACGACGTGCCAACCGGAGGTGCCCGCTAGGGGCGCATCATCGGCGTGCGCGGCGACTGCTTCATGCCCCCGCAGTGCGTCGGCGAAGACGCGCACGATGTCGCCCATCTGCGCCCGCGTGGCGGTGGCGTCACGAGGGCGCAGGAGATGGGGATAGGCGTGGTGACGATCTTGTAGCTCGACGATGGAGTCCGCGTTGGGGTACCCAATTCACCATGAGCTACTTGCACCTTCGCCTCCGCCGCACGGGTCCACTGGCTGTCTGTCTGTTTGCCTTCGGATGCGGCAGTTCGGATACCTCCAACACCACGGACGCCGGCTCAACCGCCGTGGCCGACCCCAATCAGGGCCAGCGCTACAACGGCGCCTTCACCCGCGCCGCGGGCGGGACCGTGAGTTCGGCCGACAACTCGGTGCGGCTCACCGCCGGGCGCGGCGCGCTCGCGGCCGACACCCAGATCACGGTCAACGTGCTCCCGCCCGCCGCCGGGACGCTCACCAGCGTCTACGACTTCGGCCCCGACGGCACGCGCTTCACCAACCCGGTTCAGCTCGCCGTGCGGCTGGCGGCGCCCGTCCCGGCGGGTCAGCGCGCGGTGCTCGCCTTCAACCGCTCGGGCGTCTGGACGCCGCTGGCGGGCTCGCGCGTCGTCGACGGCGTGGTCACCGCGGACGTGCGGCACTTCACCCGGTACTCGGTCATCAACGTCGCCGCGACGCCCGCCTCCGCCTACGCCCGACTCTACCACTACGCCGCGCTCGTTCGAGAGAGCTACCGCACCGTCGACCTCTACGTAGCCCGCGGAACCGCCAACCAGCTCATCGGCAGCCAGGCGCAGCTCGCGGGCGGCCGGCTCACCGAGATCACCGCGGTGACGCCGGGTGAGGCGGCGACGTTCTTCATCGTCCCGGCGGGCGCCGGTCCGACGGCGACGAGGCTGTGGGCGCATGACACGACGCTCGCCCCCGGTCAGGTGTACCAGGTGGTGACCGACACGGCGTCGACCACGCCGCCCGTCGAGGAGCGCGCCATCACGGCTTCGGTGCGCGTCGACGACCTCGCCGATCTCCAGGCGCTGCCGTCGAAGACGCTGCGCATCACGCTGGTGCCCGACGGCCGGTCGATGGTGGAGGTCAACGTCTACGACACTTCCCGCACGCCGCCCGCGCTCGACGGCGCCTTCGATCCGAGCCTCACCCTCGACGTCGACACCCCGCAGGGGGAGACGAGCGTCGGCTTCGAGGTGCCGGGCAGCGGCATCACGGGCCTCGCGTTCTGCTACCGCCTCCGCTTCGCAGACGTCCTTGCGATGACCACCGAGCCCATCGTCTGGCTCTTCATCGGCTCCAACCCCCGGTCGGCGTCGGCCTCCGACTCCATCGCGACCTTCGACCTCGGCAACGGGCGCACCGTCTCCGTCGACCCCGTCGACTGCCCCCGCTAGCGAGCGACCAGCGCAGGAGCGACGCCGGGCACGCGGTGATTCGCAGCACAGCAACGACCCGATCGAGGGCGACGGCACCCGCGGCGCCGGATCCAGCGGATCGCGTCGATGCCGCGAGCAGCGCGTCTCGACCGACGAGGAGGGCGCCTTCGCCATCTCCGAGGCGGACATGCTCGCGCACGCCCTCACCGCCGCAGAGAGCGCCGGGGCAGGGAGCCGGCTTCCGCATCCCGGCTGCCGGCGGCCGAGGCCTCGGCTCCAGGCGACGCGTAGGCGATCAGCGCGACGACGGGGTCGACAGCACCCGCACCGTGACCGCCACCACGCCCGCGCGGATCATCGAGATCGCCTCGGCCGCCGCGCGCGAGAGGTCGATGATGCGCTGGTTTCCGGCGAAGGGGCCGCGGTCGTTGATGCGCACCTCGACGCGGGCGCCGGTGTCGACGCGCCGCACCTCGACGCGGGTGCCGAAGGGGAGCGAGCGGTGCGCGGCGGTGAGCCTCGAGGGCGCGTAGGGCTCGCCGCTCGCGGTGGAGCGCCCGGCGAGGCGGTCGCTGTAGTACGACGCGTAGCCCTGCTGCACGACCCCCGGCGCGGCGCGGATGGTCTCTCTCGCGGCGAGGGAGGTTCCGCAGCCGGCGAGGCAGAGGGTCGCCGCGATGAGCCAGGGCGTCGCTCGCATGGGAGCAGCGTTTCCCGGATCAGCCCCGCGGTACAAGTTTCATGGGTGCATCGCGTCGGTCGGCGGGGCGGCCGCGTCGGGTCCAGGCATCGGCTGGCCGTGGCCCGGTCCGAGGATGCGCGGCCGGTAGGTGCCGTAGTCGAAGTGGTCCGAGTGCTCGGGCGTGTGGCACCCGGCGCAGACGTCGGCGGGCGCGTCGCGGCGGATGGTGGCGCGTCGGGCGGCGTCGCTGGCGGCGTCGATGTGGGCGCTGCCGGGGCCGTGGCAGACCTCGCACTGCACGTCGCGGAGCCCCGTGTTCTGAACGACCTCGCTGCCGCCCGGCTGGCGGTAGCCGGTGACGTGGCAGCCGACGCAGGAGAGGTTGTAGTTCTTCGAGGCGTCCTCGAGCGTCTGGTAGGCGTGGCCGTGGGGCGTGCGCTGCCAGACGTCGTAGGCCTCGGCGTGGCACGCGCGGCACGCTGCGACGCCGACGTAGGAGGGCGCGCCCGGCGCGGGAGGAGGCGGGCGGAGCGAGGCGTACTCGACGCGGTTGCGCTCGTTGATGGCGCGGAAATAGGTGCCGATCTGCGCCTGCACCGCCGGCGCGCGCGGCACGTCCGGCGAGATCTCGAAGGACCTCGCCTCGAAGACGCGCCCCGCGGTGGGCGTCGGGCGGCGGTCGAGCGCGGCCCGCTGTGCGGTCATCTCGCGGAGGCGAGCGCGCTGCGCGGCGACGGCGGCGCGGTCGACGGAGGGGTCGCGCTCCCACGCGGCGAGGCGGCTGGCGAGGGAGCGCAGGCGCTCGTCGAGGCGCGACCGCTCGGCGGAGGCGCTCGCATCGGAGGCGTCGTGGAAGGGGCCGTCGCCGCGGACGAAGAGGTCGACGGCGCCGAGTCCCTTGCCCTGGTCGATGGCGGTGAGCAGGTGCGCCTGGCCGATGCGCTCGGGCGGCGGCGGTGTGGCCGACGACTCTCTCGCGGCGATGACGAAGTCCACCCCCGCGACCTCGCCCGCGATGGTGCGCGCCACGCGGCGCGGGACCGACGCCAGCACCACCACCACGTCGGCCCGCCCTCGCAGCGACGCGACGGCCGCGCGGGCCGCCGCCACCGGGTCGGTCGTCTCTGGAGCTCCCGCGGGGCGGGCTCCCTCGGAGGTGGCGAAGTCGCTCACCCCGACGAGGCCCACGCGCACTCCGCCGACCACCCTCACCGTGCTCCCCTCGCGGCCCGCCACGTTGGCCACCAGCGCGGGGGCGCGCACCGTGCGGGCGGCGGCCTGGAACCCCTCGGCGCCGAGCGCGTAGTCCGAAGGACCAGGCGCCCACGCCGCGAGCTGGAGCCGCTCGAGGATGGGGCCGAGGGACTCCGCGCGGGCCCGCTCCTGGAAGACCATCTGGGCCTCGAGGGTGGGGTGCTCGTAGAAGAGGTTGCCCGTGGCCACGAGCAGGCTGTTGGGGTGCGCGGCGCGCTCCCGCTCGATCAGCGTCGCCACGCGGTCGATGCCGCCGAGGGGCCGCGCCTGGCAGCCGCAGGGCTCGAGGTAGCCGTCGAGGTCGGCGAGGAAATACAGCCGTATCGAGGCGCTCTGGGTGACCGCGGCGGCGGCCGGCGGCGCGGGGCGGCGGCACGAGGCGCCGAGGCCGAACGACGCGCAGAGCGAGACCATCAGCAGGGCGTAGGCGCGGGAGGGGCGGAGCGCGGTCGAGGGCATCGCCGTCTTGGATTGCGGGGGGACCGGGGGTCCCGTCAAGCGAGACCGAGTGCAGGTCGCCGGGGGGAGGCGCTTGACGGGGTGGAGGTCGCGACGGTAGTTTGCGCGCCCCTGACGCCCATTGTAGGGCCGTCGTTGATCAGTCCCGGTATTAGGAAGGTCTCGCAATCATGGTCAAGATTCGTCTGGCGCGCGTGGGTACCAAGAAGACTCCGATCTACCGCGTGGTGGTGACGGACTCGCGCTCCCCCCGTGACGGCAAGCACATCGAGCTCATCGGTCTGTACGACCCGCGGGCGAAGGATGCTTCCAAGACGCTCGTGCTCGACCACGACCGGCTGAACCACTGGCAGAAGGTCGGCGCGAAGCTCTCCGAGGAGGTTACCAACCTCGTGAAGCGCAACCCCGCCGTCGCCGCCGCGTCCTGATCGTCGCGATCCCGCCGCCATGGTCGACCCCTTCCTCATCGTCCGTCACCTCGCCCGCTCGCTGGTCGACAAGCCCGACGCCGTGAAGGTGTCCGAGTCGTCCCGCGACGGGGCCGTGGTCATCGAGCTACGCGTCGCGCCCGATGACCTCGGGAAGGTCATCGGACGTCGGGGCCAGACCGCCCGCGCCTTGCGCACCGTGCTGTCCGCCGCCACGGCGGTCTCCGGGCAGCGCGTGCTCCTCAACATCGTCGAAGACTGAAAGTCCCCGGAGCGGAAATGTCGCGCATCGACTCCGCGCGCTGGATCCCCGTGGGCGTGCTCGGCCGCCCCAAGGGACTCCAGGGCGCCATCTGGCTGCGTCCCTTCAACGACGACATCGAGGCCCTTCGCGTCGGGCTCACCGTGCGCCTGAAGCGCGAGGGCCTCGGCGAGAAGACGCTCTCCATCGCCACCCTCTCCCAGGACGGCAAGGGCATCACCGTGACCTTCACCGGCGAGCGCACCCGCGAGGCCGTGGAGCCTCTGGTGCTCGCCGAGGTCTCCGTGCGTCGGGGCGACTTCGCGCCGCTGGGCGATGGGGAGTTCTACCACTCCGACATGCCCGGGGCGGCGGTGCTCGGCGCCGCGGGCGAGACCCTGGGCGAGGTGGTGGAGATCCTCGCGTACCCCTCCATCGACGCGCTGGTGGTGCGCACCCCGAAGGGCGACCGCGAGGTGCCCATGACCGAGTCCAACCTGGTCTCCATCGACGCCGAGGCCGGCGTGGTGGTGCTCGCGGACGGCGCCCTCGACGACGAGGCCTGATCGGTGGACGTCTACCTCGTGGCCCTCTTCCCCGAGGTGCTCGACGGCTTTACCCGGTCGAGTATCGTCGGTCGCGCGGTGACCCAGGGGCTCGTGCGCTTCCACGGCGTGCAGATCCGCGACTTCTCCACCAACAAGCACCACACCGTCGACGACGCGCCCTACGGCGGCGGCAGCGGCATGGTGATGACCGCGCCCGCGGTGGTCGGAGCCATCGAGTCGCTGCCCGTCTCGCCGGAGACCGGCGAAGCCCCGTACCGCATCCTGATGAGCCCCACCGGGCGACCCTTCACCCAGAACATCGCCCGCGAGCTGAGCGCCCGCCCGGCGCTGGCCTTCGTGTGCGGCCGCTACGAGGGCGTCGACGAGCGGGTGCGCGCCTACGTCGACGACGAGCTCTCCCTCGGGGACTTCGTGCTCACCGGCGGCGAGCCCGCGGCGCTGGCGATGATCGACGCCGTGGTGCGGCTGCTGCCCGGTGCGCTGGGCAACGCCGAGAGCGCCTCGACGGAATCGCACGGCGACGACGGGATGCTCGAGTATCCGCAGTACACCCGCCCCGTGGATTTCCGCGGAGCGCTGGTGCCCGAGGTGCTGCGCTGCGGCGACCACGCGCGCGTGGCGAGGTGGCGTCGGTGGCACTCGCTGCGCCGCACCCGCGAGCGGCGGCCCGACCTGTTCAACCGGGCGAAGCTGGGGCGCGAAGACCAGAAGCTCATCGACGGAGACGAACCATGAAGGGGAGGCTCTACCTGGCGCTGGTGCACCACCCGGTGCGCGGCCGCGGTGGCGACGAGATCACCACCTCGGTGACCAACCTCGACGTGCACGACATCGCTCGCACCGCGCGCACCTACGGCGTGGCGGGCTACTACGTGGTCACTCCCATCACGGCGCAGCGCGACCTCATCCACCACATCCTCGGCTACTGGCGCGAGGGCAAAGGGGGAGACCGCGTGCCGGAGCGCACCGAGGCGCTCTCCATCGTGAAGGACATCGAGTCCATCGAGGCGGCCATCGCGGCGATCACGGCCCTGGAGGGCGTCGCGCCCCGGGTCGTGACCACGGCGGCGAAGGCCCGCGCGGAGGTGACCAGCTTCGAGTCGCTGCGCACGGAGATGGCGGCGGACGACGGGCCGTGGCTGCTGATGTTCGGGACGGGCTACGGGCTGGCCGACCGGGTGCTCGACCGCGCGGACGTGCACCTCGCGCCGGTGCGCCCCGGCGGGTACAACCACCTGCCGGTGCGCTGCGCGGTGGCGATCATCCTCGACCGGCTACTGGGCGACGGCTGATCCCGACGGCGCGATGGGCGCCACCCGCGACTGGAGGAACGCGATGACCGCGGCCTCGTCGCGCACGGGCGCCCCGGGGAGCTGAACGAAGCGCTTCGCGAGCGACTTCCACTGCCCGGCCATGAGCAGCGCCCACACCTGGAAGAAGTCGATGCCGTCGAACACGATGGCGTCCTGGCGGCCGTACTCGTCCTTGTTGCTCTCGAACTCGGTGGGGTACTCGGTCCAGTGGCAGCGGGGCTTCACGTGGTGGTGGATGTGATAGCCGTCGTTGAAGCACCGGCGGTTGTAGCGGGTGTTGATGCAGGTGAGGCTGTTCTTGTAGGGGTTGGCCGGGTCGCTGGCGTCGACGAAGGCGTGCTGGGCCCAGTTGCCGGCCATCATCAGCGTGCGGACGAGCAGCACCGGGATGACGAACACCACCAGCGTCGCGCGCCAGTTGCAGGCCAGGAGCACGCCCACCACCGCGTAGAAGCTGAGCTCCCCGGCGAGCATGCGCTGGAGCATCTTCTTGTTGTGCTTGCGCCAGTGGTAGACGGCGAGGAGCGCGGGGCCCACCGAGAGGAAGCTGAAGAGGTAGTGCAGCCAGTGCGAGAGCCGGTCGCGGCGGTACTTCATCGTCGAGGACAGGTCGTCGGCGAGGTTGTTCTCGGGGTGGTGCATCCCCATGTGGTGGACGAAGTAGGTCTCCGGGGTCTCGCCGAAGAAGGGGCCGATCACCCACGGAATGACGTGGTTGAGCCGCCGATGCTCCGGGCGGAAGAGCTGCCGGTGCGACGTGCAGTGGAGCATCAGGATGAAGCGATCCTCGAAGCCCAGGAAGACCACCGCCCAGTAGAGGGGGGCGAGGTACCAGACCCACGGTCCGCTGAAGAAGAGCCCGACGCCGAGGGCGGCCACCGCGAGGCACCCGAGGATCAGGTGCAGGAAGGGCAGGTCGCGCGGGTCGAGGATCATCGCCGCGAGGCGGCGATCGAAGGCGGTCTGGGGCTGCGGAAGGGGCTGCGAGAGGTCGGCGTTGAGGGAGGTCGTCACGGTTGCCCGGGTATCTACACGGCGACCCGTGGTGCCAGCAAGCGGCGCACCCCCCGGACGAGATGGCTCAGGCGAGCGGCGACTGACCAGCCTCGGCCGCGAGCAGGTAGAGCACCGCCATGCGCACCGCGACGCCCGCCTCGACCTGATCGAGGATCAGCGAGTGGGGCCCGTCGGCGACGTCGGCGTCGATCTCGACCCCGCGGTTCATGGGTCCGGGGTGCATCACGATGGCGTCGGGCTTGGCGCGGGAGAGCATCGCGCGGTTGAGCCCGAAGGTGCGGGCGTACTCCCTCGTCGAGGGGATGAGCGCCTCGGTGAGCCGCTCGTGCTGGATGCGCAGCATCATCACCACGTCGGCGCCCTCCACCGCGGGACCCAGCGAGTCGAAGACCTCCACGCCGTACTGCTCCATGTCCGCCGGGAGCAGCGTGCGCGGCGCGCAGACCCGCACCTTCGCCCCGAGGCGGGTGAGCAGCAGCGCGTTGGAGCGCGCGACGCGGGAGTGGGCGATGTCGCCGGAGATGGTGACCACGAGGTCGGCCAGGTGCCCCTTGGCGCGGCGGATGGTGAACGCGTCGAGCAGCGCCTGGGTGGGGTGCTCGTGCATCCCGTCGCCCGCGTTGACCACCCCGGCGCGGGTGTGGCGCGCGATGAAGTGCGGCGCGCCGGAGGCGGAGTGGCGCACCACGATGACGTCCGGGTGCATGGCCTCGAGGGTCTTCACCGTGTCGAGGAGCGTCTCGCCCTTGCTGACGCTCGACGTCGAGACGGAGATGTTGACCACGTCGGCGGAGAGGCGCTTGCCGGCGAGCTCGAAGCTGGTGCGGGTGCGGGTGCTCGCCTCGAAGAAGAGGTTGATCACGGTCTTGCCGCGCAGCGTGGGCACCTTGCGCACGCGCCTCGTGGAGACCCCGAAGAACACCTCCGCGGTGTCGAGGAACTGCACGATGTCGCGCGCCGGGAGGTCTTCGATGCCGAGGAGGTGTCGGACGGAGCCGTTCATCGCGGGGCGGAGGATAGAGCTCAACCGCCGGGAGCGGGGGTGTTTTCTGCGGGCCCGAGCACCTCGACGACGGCGGCGAGCTCGTCGACCGGGTCGACGCGCACCTCGACGCGCTCGCGCCGGGAGGTGTCGATGCGCAGTCCCACGTAGTCGGCCTGGATGGGCAGCTCGCGGTGGCCGCGGTCGACCAGCACCGCGAGCTCGATCGCCCGGGGGCGCCCGTAGTCCATCACCGCGTCGATGGCCGCGCGGGTGGTGCGCCCGGTGTAGAGCACGTCGTCGACGAGGATCACCACGCGCCCCTCGACCTCGAAGGGGATCTCGCTGCGCCCGATCTGGGGATTGGGCAGCGCCGTCGCGGCGTCGTCGCGGTACAGGGTGATGTCGACGGTGCCGAAGAGCGCCCCGGCGCGCCCCGCGGAAGAGAGCAGCGAGCGCAGCCGGGCCGCCAGCGGAGCGCCCCCGCGGAGCACTCCCACCAGCGCGAGCGCGCCCTCGGGGTGCCTCGCGGCGATCTCGCTCGCCATGCGCTGGAGCGCAGCGGAGACCGCAGACTCGTCCATCACCACGCGGGCCGGCTGCCTCGATGCCGTCGTCATGGCGAGACGATAGTCGCCCACCGCGCGCCGCGGCAACGCCGCACGCTCGCCTTGACCGGCGCAGGGCCCGCGGGTGATATCGACCGCCCGGTGCCCCACCTACCCATCTCCCGATGACCGCCCGGATCCTTGTTGTCGAAGACAGCGCGACGGTGCGCCACCTGGTCGAGGCGGTGCTGCGGGGCGCTGGGTACTCGGTCGAGACCGCCGTCGACGGCGTCGACGGGTTGGAGCGCGTCCACCGCTCGACCTTCGACCTGGCGCTGGTCGACTTCGTGATGCCCCGCCTCAACGGCTACCAGTTCGCGCAGGCGATGCGTGGAGTCCCCGGCGGGGCCGAGGTTCCGCTGGTGCTGATGTCCGCGAGGGCGGAGTCCATCGGGGCGCGCTTCGGCCAGCAGACCGGGGCCGTCGCGACGCTGGTGAAGCCCTTCACCCCGACGGCTCTGCTCGATCTGGTGCGCTCCACGCTCGAGCGCGCCCGCATCGAGGCCAGCGCCCTCACCAGCGTGGTGTCGGCGCCCACCGAGGCGCCCGGCGCGGCCGTCTCCATGCGCGGCGTGCGCCTCGCCCAATGGACCGCCGGCCCGGAGGCTGCGCGCGACCGGCTCGTCGACCTGCTGGTGCGCCACGTCGGGCCGGCGGTGCGAGACATCGTCGAGGCAGGCGTCGACGCCCACGACGACCTTCTCTCCCAGGCCTTCCGCCACCACCTGAGCCTGGCCGCTGCGATAGAGCTGGCGAGGGAGGCCCGCGCCCTCGACCCCTCGCTGCGCGGGGCCGCCGGGCTCGAAGGGGTGCTCGGGGTGGTGTCGCTCGCCCAGGTCCTTCGGCTCGTCGAGGCCGCCGGGCTCCATGGAGTTCTACGGGTCGAGCGCTCCGCGAAGGTCGGCAGCGCGGCGATGGAGATGTGCCTGCGCCCGGGGCTCGTCGACCAGGTCGTCGGCGTCGGGATCGGCGCCGAGCATCGCCTGGGGAGGCACCTCGTGGGGGCCGGCGCGCTCTCCCGGGCCGCGCTCGACGCATTCATCGCCTCCGGCGCATCCCGTGGGGCGCCGCTCGGCCGCGCCCTCGTGGCCACGCGCCGTATCTCCGAAGAGCACCTGCACGCGGCCCTCGCCTCGCAGACGCTGGAGCTGTTCGGCGAGGCGTCGCGCTGGTCCGGCGGGCGGTTTCGCTTCGCGCCCGGCGAGGGGCTCGCGTCGGGCGACGCGGGGCTCGGCATCGGGGTCGAGGAGTGCATCGCCGACGCCGCGCAGCGGGCCGAGGAGTGGGACTCCATCGAGGCCCTGGTGCCCATGGAGCGGGCGGTGGCGCTGCGAGAGACCGGCGTCGGCGTGGCCCACGACGTCGACGCGCGCCGGGTGCTCGCGGCGGTCGACGGCGAGCGGAGCGTGCGAGAGATCGCGAGGGAGCTTGAACTCAGCCCGATCGCCGTGGGCCGCGCCCTCGTGGGGCTGCTGCGCGCGCGGGCGATCTCGGTCGTCCCCCCGATCTCCGCGTCCTCGTGATGAGTTGTAGCGGCGCGAATGCCGCTGGGCTTAGTATCCCGGCCCACCGCGGATGTCCTCTGATCTGAAGGCCGATGGAGTTGAGAGTCCCGCCCCGCGAAGCCTCCCGCCGAACGCGCCAGCGGACCGATCGCCGTTTCCGGTAGAGCCCGCGACCGCCGAGGCGTGGTCGGAGGTGCTGCGGGTGCTCCGCGCTGAAGCCGAGGTCGTCACCGACCGGGAGCAGCGCTCGACCATCCTCTACGGCATCGCGGAGCTCGAGGAGTCGCTCCTCGGAGACCAGCCAGCCGCGGCGCGCAGCCACCTCGCGGCCTACAACGCGCGCTCGTCGTTTCGTCCGCCGCTCGACGCGCTGGTGCGCCTCTACCGCCGCCGCGCGAGCTTCTCCAACCTCGGCAAGCTGCTCGAGGCGCAGGCGCGCACGGCGCCCACCGCGCGAGACCGGGCCGACGCGCTGGTGCTGCGGGGCGAGCTCGCGGAAGACGCCCTCGGCGATCGCGACACCGCCGTTGCTTCGTACCAGGCCGCCGTCGCCGCCGACCCGACGCACGCCCTCGGCTGGGCCAACCTCGAGCGCGCCGCCCTGATCCGCGGTGAGCCCTCGGAGCGAGCCATCGCGGTCGCCCAGCTCGCGAGGCTTACCGCCGACCCCGCCCGGCGGGCCGCGCTGCTGTTCGAGCTGGTGGAGATCCACACCTCGCGAGCGACTCCGGAGGCGCTCGCCGAGGCGCTGCGCTGCCTCCACGAGGCCGCCACCATCGAGTCGGTGCGGTGGCGCGCGCTCGTCGGCGTCGAGCGCCTCGCGCTGCGGCTGGGGCGCCTCGACGACGCGGCTCGGGCGATGGAGTCCCGCGCCAACCTCGCGGCGGCGGTCGCGTCGGGCGGAGTCACCGCGGCGCAGATCGGCGGCCCGGCGCAGGAGCTCGGCGATCCGCAGGTGGCGCGGCGGCTGGCGGCCCGGCTGCACCTCTCGTCGGCGCGGGTGCACCTGTCGTTCGCGGCCGAGTCGGCGACGGTCACGTACCGCATCGAGCAGGCGATCGCCCTCGATGACGACGTCCGGTCGCGCTTCGGCTCGATGATCCTGGCCGACCTCGCGGGCGAGATCGAGGAGTCGGCGCAGCACGCCGAGTGGCTGCTGGGCAAGGGCTTCGGCGACGACGCGATGCGGGCGTCGCTGCACTTCCGCTGCGCCGAGCGCGCGGCGATGGAGGGTCGCGTCCCGGAAGCAGGGGATTTCCTCCGGGCCGCCCTGAGGAGCGACCCGGCGAGCGGGGCGGCGAGGGCGGCGCTGATCGAGCAGTCGTCGGTCTCTGGCGACCTTCACACCCTCCTCGCGCAGTTCGATCGGCTGGGCGCCCAGGCCGCGGACCCCGCCGACCGCGCCGCGCTCCTCCGCGCCAGCGCGCTGGTGGTGCTGCTGCTACGCCGCGATGGGCGCGAGGCGCTGCGCCGGGTGCGCGAGGCGATCGAGCTACAGCCCGGGGACGTCGTCTCGCGGCGGATCCATCTCTTCCTGCTGCGTCGGCCCGACCTGGCGGTGGGCTTCCATGAGCCGAGGGACCTCGCTCGAGAGCGGGTGGCCGCGGTCGAGGCGCTGCTGCCGCACGTCGCGGACCCCGACGAGCGCTCCGCCCTCCTGCTGGAGCAGCTCTTCGACGAGCTCATCGACCTGCAAGACGCGAAGGCCGCGGCCATCACCGCCGAGCAGATGGTCGAGGCCACCGGCGACGCCGCCTGGACCAAGGAGGTCGCCGCCATTCTCTGGGCCTCGGTCGGGTCCATGGCCTTCGCGTCGCGCTGGGCGGAGTCGCTTCACGAGACCCTTCGCTCGTCGGGCGTCGAGGGCGGGCCGTGGGCCTCGCTGGCCGCGCGCTGGGCGTGGGCCGCGGGCGACGAGGCGAGGGCCCGGGAGATCGCCGTCGCGGCGCACCGCATCGAGCCCGCGGACCGCTACCTCACCGCGCTCCTGATGCGCCTCGCGTCGGCGGGGCGCGAGGGCGCGCTGCTGCTGGAGACCGCGGAGCGCGCGGCGGACGCCGACCCGGACGGGGGAGTTCGGTGGCTGGTGCTGGCGGCGGCCTGGCTGCGGACGCTCGGGGCCCTCGACCTGGCGCGGCGCGCCCTGGCAGACGCGAGCGAGCGGGCGCCGACGGACCCGGCGGTGCAGGCGGTGGTCTTCGGATCGTCGTCCTGGCTGGAGGATCCCTCGCTGCGCACGGCGCTGTTGTCGCGGGACGACCTGCCGGGCGAGGGCAGCGCGGAGCTGGTCGCGCTGCGCGTGGAGGAGGTGCTCTTCCGGCTCTTCGTCGACCGCGATCGCCCGGAGGCCGTCGCGGCGATGGATCGCCTCTCGGCGAGGGGCGGCCGTGACGCCGTGGCTGCGACGCTGCTCGAGCTGGTGGTGCGCGGCGCGGAGTCGGGGCCGACAGCCCGGCGACCGCCGAGGTGCTGCGGGCGCTCCTGGCGCTGGTCGACGCGGCCGACCCGCTGCGGGCGGGGCTCGAGCTCGAGCTGGCGCGGGTGCTGGGCGGCTCGGCGGCGACGCAGGACGAGGCCGCGGTGGCGAGGGAGCTCATCGACAGCGAGCAGCCCACCACCGGGGCGACGAGGCTGCTGAGCCTGCTCGACGCGATCCAGCGGGACGCGTTCGAGCTGGTCCCGAGCGCCCTGCTGCGACTGGCGGACATCGAGGAGGGCGACGCCCAGGAGCGGCTTCGCGGCGTGGCGCTGGTGGGGCTCTGGTCCAGGGGGCGAAAGCGCGAGGCGCTGGCGCTGGCCGAGCTGATCCCGGGCCGCGTGGCGTCGTCGCTGGTGAGGAGCGAGGTGCCGCCGGGCGGCGTCGAGGGCGCGGCGGTGTTCGCGAGGGCGCTCTCCGAGCGGGCGCGCATGGCGGGGAGGGACGCGCAGCTCGGCTGGCGTGCGGCGGCGGCCAACTGGCACTCGGTCGGCGGAGATCCGTCGTCGGCGCTGGCCGAGGCCGAGGCCGTGCTGGCCAGCCGTCCCGAGGACGTCCTCGCGAGGGACGTCCAGCGGGTGGCCTCGCGACGACTCGGCCGATGGGAGGGCGTCGCCGAGGCCTGCGAGGCGCTCGGTCGTACGGTGCGCGACGGCGAGCGATCGGCCAGGTTCTGGGAGGAGGCCGGGGTGGTCGCGCTCGAACGGCTGAAGCAGCCATCCCGGGCCGAGGGCGCGCTCCGAGAGGCGCTCGATCGCTCGCCAGGGCGCTCGGTCTCGTACCGGCTCCTTCGGCGGCTGCTCGAAGCGAAGAGCGACACCGCGGGCCTGGAGGCGCTGGTCTCCCGGCGCCTCGTCGGGGAGCGCGATCCGGCGGCCCAGGTCGCGCTGCGCTGGGAGCAGGCACGCCTGCGCCGCGCGCTCGGCCTGCGTGAGGGAGCGCTGGAGAGCGCCCAGGCGGTGGTTGCGGCGGAGCCCCACCACGTGGCCGCGCTGGCGCTGATCGCGGAGATCCACGCCGGGTCCGGCCGCCTTCGGGACGCCGCCGGGGCGCTCGCGGCCCTGGGCTCGGCGCCCTCTGCGCCCGAGGGTCAGCGCCGCGCGGCGCTCCTCGGGGCGCTGGAGATACGGCAGTCCCGGCTCGGCGACGCCGCCGGGGCGCTGGACATCTTCGCCAGGCTGGAGAGCCTCGGCTGGCTCGATCAGCCGCTCGCCCTCCGAGCGCTCACCCTGGCGCGCAGTCCTCGGGTGACCCCGCGGCCTCGCTCCGCTTCGCCCAGGCCTCGCACCGGCTCGCGGACTCCGGAGGCCCGGCTCGCCGCGCACCTGCGGCTCGTCGAGATCCATGCCTTGGGGCTCGACGACCGGGCGGCGGCGTGGCGGGCAGCGATGGCGGCGCACGAGCAGTTCCCGCGCTCGTTGGCGGTGCTGCGCGCCGCGGAGGCGCAGGGCTCCCGCGCGGACGTCGCGTCCCTCGCCCGGCGCACCATCGAGGCGCTTCGAGAGCGCCTTCCGCTCTCGACCGATGCGGCGGCCACGGCGCTCGACCTCTCTGCGGCCGCGCTCATCGCCGGCGAGCCGGTGCTCGCCCGCGCCGCCGATAGGCTGGCCCGCTGGGCCGGGGCCTCGGTGGCCGTGACCGCGCCGAGGCTCCCTTCGAAGGGGAGCCTTCGCGATCCGTCGACGCAGCTCAGGGTCCGCGCCGTCGCGGACAAGGGGCGAGCTGCTGCGATCATGGAGCTGATCGAGCCGGAGCTCCTGCCGCTGCGGGGGTTGACCCTCGACGCGCTCCACCTCGGTCGAGCCTAGCGGGTGCGCGGCGCCTCGCCGGTGCGCGACGCCCTCGCGCCCTTCGCCGCGGCGTGCGGCGTCTCGGACTTCGAGCTCTACGTCGGCGCCGGGGACGACCGCATCCTCGCGCTGCCTGGAGATCCCATGGTGCTCGTCGTCGGTCGGCACGTGGACGTCGCGCGCGACCTGGGCCAGCGCTACCGGCTGGTCGCCGAGCTGCTCTTCGCCTCCCGCTCGCTCGGCGGATGGACCGTCGACGAGCCGACGCACGCCGCCTCGCGCTGGCTGGCCTCGCTGGTCGCGGCAGGCGTCGAGGTGCAGTCCCCGCCGCCGGACGCCGCCCTGGTTCGAGCCGTCGGCAAGCTCCAGTCGCGCCGGGTGCGCAAGGCCGTCCTCGAGTTCGGCAAGAGCCTCCCGCTCGGCGACGCCCAGCGCGAGCTGCTCGCCGCGGCAGTGGGCATCTGTACGACCGTCCGGCGCAGCGCCCTCGCGGTGAGCGGGTCCATCGCCGACGCGATGGCCGACGCGAGCCGCTACGACGCTCCGGGTGCCTCACCCTCGGCGCCGGGAAGCGCGCGGAGGGACGCATTGCAGTTCGCCGTCAGCGACGCGCTGGTCGGCGTAGTCCTCGACCTTGGGATCGATCATGTCTGACCACGACGATCGCAGTGTGAAGCTCCCTAGGGTTCCGCGGGCCGGGGCGACGCCGACGCCCGCGCCCACGCCCGCGCCGAAGGAGGAGGCGCCCGCCGAGGCTGGCGATCTGCTGCTCGACATGGAGGACATCGAGATCGAGCTCGACGCGGAGGGGACCCAGCCGCCCGCGCTCACGCCCGCCGCGCCGCCGGTGCGGCGATCGCTCTTCGGTGACCTCGCGCTGGGCGACGACGAGATCGACGGCATCTTCGGGGCGATGGTCGAGACGAGGGCCGAGGGCGCTCCGCCCTCGCTCGACGCGGTGGCGCTGGTCGAGCCGGAGCTGTCGTCCGAGGCCGTGCGGGTGGTGGAGGAGCCCCCGGCCGCGGAGTTCGCCGTCGACGAGGAGCTCGAGGTGGTCGTCGAGGAGCCCGAAGAGCAGAGCCTCCTGGAGGTGGAGGAGGGCTTCGAGGAATCCGACGAGGCCGACCTGACCATCGAGGCCGATGAGGACTTCGTGGAGGTCGAGGCGCCCGCCGAGCTCGACCGCGGCGCCGCGCTCGCGGCCGCGGTGACCAGCCGTCGACGCGACGAAGAGGATCTCGACGCGGCCTTCGCGGTCGACGCCATCGCCGAGGTGAGGGCGCGCGTCGACCTGCTCATCGGCGAGGCCGCGGTGGCGGAGAGCTTCGTCCTCGCCGCGGAGTGGTACGCGCACGCGGCCGACCTGCTCGACGGGGCGCTCGGGGAGTCCGCCCGCGCCGAGCAGGTGGCCGAGCGGGCGAGGGCGCTGGCGCCGGAGGTTCCGCTGGGGCTTCGGGTGCAGCGGCGGCTGATGCTCGGCTCGGCCCGCATGGCGGACGCGGCCCGGCTGAGCGCCGAGGAGATCGCCACCTCGACCTCGCCCGAAGAGCACGACGCGCTGCGCTGGCTTCACGCATTCACCTCGCAGGGCGAGGACATCGACGCGGCGCGTAGCTCTTGGCGGGCCGTCGCGTCCCGGGCGCCGGGCGTGGAGTCCGCCGTGGCTGCGCTGCTCGACGGCGCCTCGCGCCACGACCCCGATGCCGTGGAGGCCGCGCTGGACTCCTGGGCCGTGTGCGCCTCGGGATCGCTCGCTGCGAGCATCCGCGTGGCTCGCGCCCGCATGGCCGAGGGGCACGACACCGACGCGGCGCTGGAGGCCGTGCGCGGCGCGACCGTGAGCGACCCGTCCGACCTCGGGGCGTGGTTCACGCTCGCTCGCCTCGCGGCGGCCCGCGGCACGGCGCGCTGGCTCCTCGACGCGCTCGTCGGCGTCGGGCGCCTCTCCGACCGTAGCGCGGTGGCCTCCTCGGCGGTCGCGCTCGGCGCTGCGCTGGGCTCCATCGTCGGAGAGCCGGTCACCGCGGAAGCGGCGGCCGAGGCCACGGTTGGCGGTCGCCTCGTGGCGCACGCCCGGGAGCTCACCCGGCTCGACGCAGCCGATGCTCCCGCGGCGTCTTCGCCCTCCGAGCCGCCTCGCGCCGACGCTGCGGGCGCCCCGGACGGGGACGCGCGCTCGAGGGTGCAGGGCCTGCTGCGCTCGCTACAGCAGCGCCGGGAGGGCTCCGTGGCGCAGGCCGCGGGCTCCCTCTTCGACGCGCACGGGCCCGTGGTGCGGGCGGGGCTCCTGGCGCGCGGCGGGTCGGTCGATCCCTCGGAGACGACGGCGCTGCAGGGATCGCTCGCAGAGGCCGACCGGCTGCTGGTGGCGCTGCGCGCGTGCACCGAGGGGGAGGTCTCGCTGGCCGACCTCGCGGCGGGCGATGGGGCGTGGCACCGGCTGGCCGCGGCGGAGGATGCGCGGCGGCGTGGCGACGACGGAGCGCGGGATGCGTTCTCGGCGCTCGAGGCCATGGCGGACGAGGACGGGGTGAAGACCTACGCGGCGAGGGCCGTGGTCTCGCTCGCGACGCCGGACGAGCTCCCGGCCGCGCTCCGCGGCGAAGGGGAGGCGGCGGTAGATCCCCGGAGGACCGCGGCGCTCCTTCTCCTGGCGGCTGCGACGAGCGGCGGCGCGGAGGCCGAGGCGGTGGACGTCTCGGAGCTCCGGCGGCTGCTGCCGGGCGACGTCGCGGTGGCGGAGCTCGCGGCGCAGCTCGGGCTGCGAGGGCGCGGCGCGATGGCCGACGTGGCGGCGGCGCTGGAGGAGGTCAAGGGCGACGCGGGCGTGGTGCAGGTCGCGTCGATTCGCAGTGCGCTTCGACGCTCGGAGACAGACCCCGAGATGGCGGCGCAGAGCTTGTGGGAGCGGTGGTCCAAGGTGCGGTCCGACGCGTGCCTCGCGACGCTGGTGCTGCGCACGCCGGGGCAGGAGGGCTCGCACGCCTCGACGGTGCTGCGGACCTTCTTCGAGCGCGCGATCGAGGCGAGGGACACCAGCCCGTTCTCGCTGGCGCTCGGGGAGCTCGCCGCGGAGATGCTCGATCAGGCCGGCCGCCGCGCCGACGCGCTCCAGGTGCTGGCTCGCACCCGCGCCCTCGCCCCGGCGGACCCCCTCCTGGCCTCCTCCGAGCAGGCGCTGCTGCTGGCCTCCGGGCGCGACGTCGAGGTGTCCGAGCGCGCCTTCGAGCAGCTCAAGGCCGTGAGCGATCCCGCGGCGCAGGTCGAGGTCTTCGAGCGGCTCGCTCGCATCGACCTCTTCGAGCGCGGCGACCTGGCCTCCGCGGCGCTGTCGTTCGCGGCGATCCTCGAGCTCGACCCGATGCACGCCGAGGGGCTGCGGGCCCTCGAGCGCCACTACGCCGAGCGCGAGCGCTGGGACGAGCTCTTTCTGGTGCTGAGACAGCTGTCGCTCGGGATGCGCGACGCCTCCGACGCGCTGCCGCTGGCGCACGCCGCGACGAGGGTGGCCGAGCGAGCCGGCGACGACGCCCGGCGCGCCGCGCAGCAGCTCCGCTGGGAGATCTTCGACCGGGGCGTGTCCGACCGCCGCCTCCTGCTGGCGCTCGACGTCGACGCGCGCGCCGACCGCGACTGGCCGCGGGCCGAGCGGGTCTCCCGCGCGCTGGCGGCGAACGCGGTGGATCCGGCCGAGCGGTCGGCGCACTGGAGCCGCGTGGCGCTGGCGGCGGAGGCTGAGCAGTCGCTCCCTCGCGCCTCGGAGGCGTACTCCGCGGCGATCGAGGCCTCCCCGGGCGTCGCGTCGCTGCTCGGGGCGGCGAGGGTCGCGGCTGCGCGGGGGGAGACCGTCGCGTCGATCGCGTACCGCGAGCGGGCGGCGATGGAGATCCAGACCCTCGGGCTCTCCACCGACGCGCTCACCGCGGCGGCGCGGGCGTGGCACGAGGAGGCGAGCGACGCCGAGCGGGCGATGGCGGCGGTGGTGGAGGCGATGCGCCGCGACCCGGGCCATCAGGGAGCGTTCACGCTGGCGCTCGAGCTCCTCGATGAGTCGCCCGAGCCTGCGCTCGAGCTCGATGTGATCAGCGCGTACCTGGCCGCGCGCTCGGCCGACCTCGGCCCGGCGGACGCGGTCGCCATCTACCTGCGCGGCGCGGCCGCGGCGGAGCGGGTGGAGGACCTCGACCGGGCCCGGACCTTCCTTCGCGCGGTGACCGCCCTCGACCACGAGCACGTGGAGGCGCTCCGTGCGCTGGTGCGCCTCTCCGACCGCGCGGAGGACTGGTCCGGCGCGGCGGACGCCCGCATCCGGCTGGCCAAGAGCAGCGCCGATGGGGCCGAGCGCCTGGAGCTGCTGCTCCAGCTCGGTGACCTGTTCGACGGCAGGCTCGGCGACGTGAAGCGCGCCGAGGCGGCGTGGCGGAGGGTCGCGCAGGCTGCTCCCAACGACCCGCGCCCCTGGGACCGGCTCTCCCGCTTCTACGAGCGGAGCGGCGAGGCGGCCCGGGAGGTCGAAGCGCGGAAGGTTCTGTTGTCCCGTGCGCGCACCCCGGCCGATCGGGCGGGCCACGGACTGCGGCTGGCGGCGCTGGGGCGGGGCGCGCTCTCGGACAACGCCCTGGCGGACGAGGCGCTCAAGGCCTGCGCCGAGGACGTCCGGTCGGGCGTCGACCGCAACGTGCGAGACGTGGTGGCCCTCGAGCGCCTCGCGGCCTGGCAGAGACTCCGCGGCGCCCGTGACGCCGAGCGCGTGGTGGCGGCCATCGCGGTGACCCTCGGGGTGGCCAGCGACGAGCTACGCGCGCTCGCTCCCGACGGCGTCGTGGCGGGGGCCGGAGTCGAGAGCCTCCTCGGCGGCGCTCGACCTGCTCGCGCCTCCGGCCCTCCGCCCGACCTGCGGGAAACTCCTGGTGCGGACCTCGACCGTGCTCGATCCGCTGGTCCCCTTCGACGCGGAGAGCCGCCAGGCCGACCGGCTCGGCAGCGCGCCCCCACGGGCTGCGCGCGGAGATCGACCGCTGGGCGCGCATGCTCGACCTCGGCGACGTCGAGGTCTTCCTCGCCTCGCAGCTCCCCTCCATCGCGCTGCCGGTCGGGCGCTCGCCCGCGCGGGTGCTCGTCGCCTTCGCGGCGCCGCCCTCCATCGTCACCCGCTTCGCCGTCGCTCGGGCGTTGCTGCTCATCACCCAGGGCCTCTCGCTGCCGCTCCGGATGGACGTCTCGGAGTTCACCCTGGTGATGACCGCCCTGCTGCGGCAGTTCGAGCCCATGTTCAGCGCCGGCGGCGTCGACCCGGCCCGGCTCGACTCGCTCTCCCGCTCGATCACCCGCGCGATGCCCCGGGAGCTGCACGCCGAGCTCACGCCCGCCGCGCGCGCGGTGCTGAAGCGGCCCTTCGATCCGGCGGTGATCCACGGCGCCGCGCTGGAGTTCGGCGACCGCATCGCCCTCCTGGCGACCGGCGACCTGCCCGCGGCGATCGCGGCGCTCGCGCCCCCGGGGGTGCTCCCCGGTCGGGTGATCGACGAGGTCCCCGCGGCGGGGCGGCTGCTGCGCGTCGCGTTGAGCGAGCGCTTCCTCGAAGCGCGTCGGCTGACGGGCTTCCAAGACACCTGAGCGTGATGGCTCGCTCTCGAGTCGGCGCGGTGGTCGCGGCGCTGGGCCTGTGCGGGCTCGGCGGCGGCCGCTCGCTCCCCGCGCAGGAGGTCGCCCACCACCGCCGCGCGCCGCTCTTCGTGTCGTCCTCGGCGACGCCCGCGCTGGGGGTCGACGGCGGGGTGCTCCGCGGGCCGCACCGCGACCCTACGGTGCTCTGGCGGGTGCGCACCGGGCGGCGGGTGTTCTCCTCGCCGGGGCTCACCCGCGACGGCTGGGCGGTCTTCGGCTCCCTCGACGGAACCATCCAGGCCGTCGACCGCGACGGCATCGTGCGCTGGTCGCACCGCCGACCCTCGCGGGTGTTCTCGTCGCCCGCGTCCGTGGGAGAGCTGACGGTGATCGGCAGCGACGCCCGCGAGGTGGTGGCCCTCGACGCGCGCGGCTCCGTGACCTGGCGGGCGACGCTCCCGCAGGACATGGACTCGCCGGTCTTCGCGCTCCCGGACGGCGAGCTGCTGGTGGCCTCCGGCGACCTGCGCGCCTTCTCCCGCACCGGCGAGCTGCGCTGGACCGCACCGCTCGCAGGCCACGTCTACGGCCCGCTGGCCCGCGCTCCCGGCGGCGAGGTGCTGGTGCCTGAGCTGCGAGGCAGCGTCGCGGTGATCGCCCCGGCCGACGGTCGGCTGGTCCGTCGCGTCGAGCTGGGGAGCTTCCTCTACGGCGGCCCGCTCGCCCTGACCGACGGGGCCTTCGTGGTGGGCCTCGCGGACGGGACGGTGCGCTGCATCGACGCGCTGGGCGAGACCCGATGGAGCTTCCGCACCGAAGGCGCGGCGAGGCGACTCGGGGTGCGCGCGACGCCCGCGCTACGGCCCGATGGGGTGATCGTCGTGGGCACCGAGGACGGCGGCATCTATGGGCTGAGAGTGGCGGACGGGACGCAGGTGTTCCGAGTGGCGACGGGCGGTCCGGTGAGGTCGCGCGCGTGCGTCGACCGCGACGGCTGGGCCTACCTGGGCGGCGAGGACGACCAGCTCCACGCGGTCGCTCCGGACAACACCGAGGCGTGGCGGGTGAGCATCGGGGCCGACGTCGACAGCGGCCCTCGGCTCCTCGCCGACGGCCTCCTCGTGGTGGGCGCCGACGACGGCGCGCTGCACGCCATCGCCGGAACGCCCTGAGAACTCGCCTTGACCGGCGATCCTCCAGCCGTAGAGAGTGCGCCCAATGGCGCGAAAGGCTCTCGATGATGGCAGGCTCCTCCAGGTCTTCTCGGCGCACCCGACGCGCGCCCTCCACATCATGGAGGTGCTCGCGGCGCTCGACGAAGGCCCCGCCTCGCGCCGCAGCGTGACCGACGCGCTCGACCGGCTGGTGGAGCGCGGGCTCGTGCACGCGATGCCCGGCGGGCGCTACCGGCTGCCGCGCGACCAGGGCGCGAGGGTCGAGGGTCGCTTCATCCAGAACCCGCGCGGCTTCGGCTTCGTCGAGGCCAACGACGGAGAGGGGGACGTGTTCATCGCCCCCAACGGCGTGCTCGGTGCGATGCACGGAGACCTCGTCGAGGCCGTCGCCCGCCCCGGCGCTCGGGGGCGCGAGGGCGCCGTCACCGCGGTGCTCAAGCGCCGCTCCCCGATGGTGCCGGGCGTCCTGCGGGCCCGCCCGAAGGGCTCGTGGCTGGAGCCCGAAGACGCCCGCATCCGAGGTCCCATCATGATCGAGGGGGACGTCGTAGGGCGTGACGGCCAGGTGGTGGTCGCGTTCATCGAGAAGTGGCCCTCGCACGTGGGCGAGGTCCCGATGGCGAGGGTGACCGAGGTGCTCGGAGAGCCGGGCGCGCTGGCCACCGAGGTGCGCAAGGTCACCGTGCGCGAGGGCATCGAGCTGCCCACCGCGGGAGACGTGCTCGAAGAGGTGGCCAGGCTCCCCACGACGGTGTCCGCTGAAGACGCGGTAGGGCGCGTCGACCTGCGCAGCCGCCCGCTGGTCACCATCGACCCCGACGACGCGCGCGACCACGACGACGCCGTCTACGTCGTGGCGAGGCCCGACGGCGGCTGGGACGTCACCGTCGCCATCGCCGACGTCTCCCACTACGTCCCCCTCGGCACTGCGCTCGACCGTCACGCCGCCGAGCGAGGCACCAGCGTCTACCTGCCCGACCGCGCCGTCTCGATGCTGCCTCAGGAGATCTCCGGCCGCATCGCGTCGCTGCTCCCAGACGAAGACCGCCTCGCGATGGCCCTCGAGGCCACGCTCACCCGCGAGGGCACCGTCGTCGAGGCGCGGCTGATGGAGGCCGTGATGCGCTCGCACGCCCGCCTCACCTACGGCGGCGTAGCCCGGGCGATGGGGTGGTCCGACGAGGGCCCCGCCGCTCCGCTCAGCGACGAGCTGCGGGCGATGGTGACCACCGCCGACCAGTGCTCCGCGACGCTGCGCGCGAAGCGCCAGCGCCGGGGCTCGCTCGACTTCGACCTGCCTGAGGGGCGGGTGCGCTTCGCCGAGGACAACCTTACCCCGATCGACATCATCCAGAGCAAGCGCGACCCGGGGGTGAAGCGCGCCTACGCGCTCATCGAAGACCTGATGCTCCTGGCCAACGAGATCGTCGCGGAGATCTGCGTGCAGGAGGGCCTCGCGGCCATCTACCGGGTGCACGGCGGGCCTCAGGGCGAGGCGTTCCAGCGCTTCATGGCGGCGGCGCAGGCGCTCGGGCACCCCATCGACGACGAGGCCATCGACTCGCCGCGGATGCTCTCGGATTTCCTCCGCACCCTCCGTGGAAAGCCCGAGGCCCGGGTGCTGGGGATGCTGCTGCTCCGGGCGATGCCGCAGGCCCGGTACAGCGAGTTCAACACCGGGCACCGCGGCCTCGCGGCGACGGCGTACCTGCACTTCACCTCGCCGATCCGTCGCTACCCCGACCTGCTGGTGCACCGCGAGGTGCGTCGCTGGCTGCGCGACCCGTCGAAGCGCACCGACGCCACGGGACTCAGCGTCGCCGCGGCCGACTGCTCCCGCCTCGAGCGGCGCGCGGTCGACGTCGAGCGCGAGGTGCTCGACCTCTACCGCTGCGAGGTGGCGCGCCTCCACCTGGGCGAGGTGCACCTGGCCACGGTCGTGGGCTTCGGCAGCCTCGGGGTGTACCTCGACATCGACGCTCCCTTCCTCACCGGGCTGCTGCCGCTGGAGTCCGTCGCCGCGGGATCGTGGGAGGCCGACGACCTCGGGCTACGCCTGCGATCGAGCCGCACCGGGATGATCTTCCAGGTGGGCGATCAGCTCACCGTGGAGATCGCGGAGATCTCGCTCGCCCGGCGCACCATCTCGCTGCGCCTCGCGGGCGAGGCGAAGGAGTCCCTGCGACGCTCAGGCCCGGAGCGGGAGAAGAAGGGCAAGGGGGGGGTCAAGAAGCGCGGCCCCGCGCCGCGACCGCAGGTGCAGAAGCGGGGGCGCAAGCGGTGAGGGGGCTGCGGGCCGGGGTGCTCCTCGCGGTGGGCGCCGTGGGCTGTCCCCGCACGCCGCCACGGGTGGACTTCGAGGGCGGCGTGCGCATCGAGCCCCCGGCGGTAGACGTCCCCCGGGCGGACGTTCCCCGCTTCGCGGTGGTGACGTCGGCGCAGGTTCCGGGCGAGGGGCGCACGCTCACCGTCGGGGCGCTCACGCTCGCCGCAGAGCCCGCCGAGCGCTTCATCGCGTCGCTCGCGCTGCCGGTGGTCGGCCCCGTCGCGGAGACATGGGTCTACCGGGTCGGCATCAACGGCGAGGCCCTCGACCTGCTGCGCGTGGTGGCCGAGGCCGGAGCGCTGCGCCGCGAGGTGATCGCGGGCACCGCGCCGTCGACGCCCAACTGCATCAGCGCCTCGCTGCGCGCCACCTCGCCGCGATCGGTGGTGGTCACCGCCCGATGCGGCGCCCGGGCGGAGTCGCGCTGGGTCTCCCGCGGCAACGCGCCTCGCACCCGCAGCGTGGTCGTCGTGGAGGCCGCTCCGGCGGGCGTCGCCGAGGTCACCGCCGAGGTCACCGCGGAGGATCGCGATCAGGACGACGCCGACGAGCTGCGCATCGCGGTGCGCCCGGCGGACGCGGCGGACACGGCCCCGGAGGCGAGGCTCGTGTACATCGATCGCAGCGGGGCGCTCTCCCGCGACGTGGCCGAGCCCGCGGCGTCGTTCACCCTGGCGAGCCAGTCGGTGCGCCAGTCGGCGATGCGGCGGACCACGAGCGTCCGCGCCCTGGAGGCGGAGCGGGGCATCGGCGCGCTGCGGCGGGCGCTTTGCGTGGAGGAAGGCGCCGCCCGGATCACTGTCGATGGAGCCCGAGGGGTGAGCTGCGGGGCCGCGGGCGGGGTGCGAGATCGAGCGCGCATCCGGGTGGCCGCGATGCTGGGGCTTGGCGAGCTGCCCGCGGCGGAGCAGATCGCGCGCGCCCTCGCGGCGATGCCCGAGCACGCCTCGGCCTGGGCAGAGCTGGAGGCCGACCTGCGCCGCGCGACCACGACCGACCGCGGCTGGCGCGCCCGCACCGGCCCCTTTGTCGGGATGCCCCTCGATACCAGCGCTCCCGGGCGCGTGGGCTCCATCGCCTTCGACCTCCCGGTGCGCCCTCCGGCGGTGATGGTGCGCGGGCTCCAGGGCGGTCGCGTCGACATGGCCTCGCTGGCCTTCGTCCCGGGCGCCGCCGGCTCGGCGCGCGAGCTGCTCGCGACCATCCCAGGAGTGGGCGTGGTCGTCGGGGTGGGCTCCCGCTGCGACGGGGTGAGCCTCCTCCTCTGCGACCCCGCGCAGCCCTGCGAGCCGGTCCCTGCGGGCGCTGCGGCCACGCCACCGGGGCTCACGCGCTGGCCGGTGCACACCTACGCCTCGGTCGATCCTGGCGGCGTCTGCGCGACCAACCCCGAGGCGATGCGGGTGCTGGGTCCTCCCTCGACGCAGGTGATGGGCGCCCAGCGCGACCGGGTGCTGGTCTCCATCGAGGGCCGGCTCTGGTGGGTCGGCGCCGCCCGGTCGACGGCGGTGCTGATGTCCCAGCGGCTGGGGCCAGGCTTCGCCCCAGGCGGGCCGGTGAGCGTCAACGGCGTCTGGGCCGTGCTGCCGGGGCTCAACGGGCTCTGGGTGCGCGGGGCCACCGGGTGGAAGCTCCGCCCGGTCGAGGGCCTGGAGGGGCGCACCGCGCAGCTCCGCGACCTCGTCATCTCCGACGACGGCGCGGTGATCGCTGGCCTCCTGGGCACCCAGCTCCAGGTGATCGAGCGCCGCCCGGCGCGCTGATCGTCTCAGGGCGTCGGAATACAGAACCTGGTAAACGCCACCCCGCGCCGCCCCCGCGGCCCGGTCTGCACGATCGCCGACACCCGCCGACCGCTGCCCACCGCGGCGATGCGTCCGGCCCCCTCGGAGACGCGGGGCCCGTCGAAGGCCGCTCGCACCACGCCGTCGGGCTGGATCGTCGCGCCCCGCATCAGCCCGTCTCTCAGCCAGAGCGCCGTCGCTCCGCCGTAAGAGGGCACCACCGTGACCGGCGGGGGCGAGCCCACGAACTGCTCGATCACCCGCCGCGCCCGCAGCGTCCCGTCGACGCCGAGCACGGCGGTGGCGACGACGGCCTGGCCGTTGAGCTCCTCGCTCCAGGCCACGATGACGCCGTCGGCGAGCAGGGCGCCGTCGTCGATGCTCGGGATGAGCAGGTTGCGCGTGACGCGCGGGCCGCGGCTGTCGACGAGGCCTCCCTGGTCGAAGCGCACGACGTACACGTCCGAGCCCCGCTTGTAGATGACCGCTGCGGCGTCGCCGTCGGGGCGCAGCACGACGTTCTCCGCCGACGCGGGGATGAAGGCCGTCACGTCGATGGCCGCGGCCGCGAGCTCGCCGCTCGGCCGCACCCGAAACGCCCCGGGCGCCGCCACGACCACGCCGCCGTCCAGCACCTCCACGACGCGCGACGCGAGACCGAGGGTCACGCCCGACGCGAGCCCCGTGGCGATCGGGTCGCTGTACCCGGGCAGCACCGGCGAGGGCGCCGAGGGTGCGCCGCTGGCGTCGATGGGCGCGGCCATGATCCGCGTGGTGAAGTCGGCGTCGCCGGGAGCCCCGACGCTCTCCCGGAAGAGCACCATCGCGCCTTCGCCCGCGCGGGTGAGCGTCGGGGTCGAGAGGTCGATGCGGGTGCCCGCGGTGGAGCGCACCACCGCCGCCTCGCGCTGCGCAGCTCCGTTGGGATCGACGGTGAACAGGGTGATCTGGTCGCGCCCTGGCACCGCGCCGTCGACGCCTCGGAGCGCGCTCTCCCTCCACAGCGCGAGGAAGCCCCCGCGATACGGAACCAATCCCGCGACCTCGCCGTCGCTGTAGCCCTCGGTGGCGGCTCCGATGGGGCGCACGAAGCCGTCGCCCTCGCAGCTCGGCGGGGCGCCCGCGTCGTAGGGGAGGGGAGGCGCGTCGGCGCCGGTGTCGGGCGCGTCGACCGCGGGCGAGTCGTCCGCGACGACGGGCGCGTCGAGCCCGGCGTCTTGCGAGGGGGCCTACCGAGGGGCCCTGATCACAGGCCGCGAGGAAGGTGACGACGAAAAGGGAGCCCAGGCGTCTTGTATTCACGGTGATGCCTTTCGTACCGCAGCACTGCAGCGCTTTCACCGTCGACGTGTCGCGCGGTGGACTCCAGGTATTGCGCCGCGCTGGTGAGGGCGGTACCCACGATCCGCCCCATCCGACGGCCGATGGCCGTCGGTGGGCGCCTGAGCTTCCAAAACACTCATCAAGGAGTCGGACCATGGCACGCGAACCGAAGAACTTCGATCACCTCCTGGGCGGCAAGGCCAAGGGCCTCTCGGACGCCCAGCTGCAGGCGCACTTCACCCTCTACAAGGGCTACGTCACGAAGCTCAACGAGATCACCACGAAGCTCGCCGCGGCCGACCGCAGCACCCCCAACTACAGCTTCAACGAGTACTCCGAGCTGCGCCGCCGCGAGCCCGTCGCCTTCAACGGCACCGTGCTCCACGAGATGTACTTCGAGGGCCTGGGCGACGGCTCGACCGCGCCGAGCGCCGGCGTGAAGGACTTCATCGGCAACAGCTTCGGGAGCTTCGACGCCTGGGTCGCCGACACCAAGGCCTGCCTCATGAGCGGCCACGGCTGGACCCTGCTCTGCTACGACTACGACTCGAAGAAGCTCATCAACAACCTGGTGCAGGGCGAGCACCACATCGGGCTCTTCGCCAACGTGCACGTGATGGCGGCCTTCGACGCCTGGGAGCACGCCTACTTCTTCGACTACCAGACCGGCAAGGCGAAGTACGTCGAGTCGATCCTCTCGGGGCTCAACTGGGACGTGCTCTCCAACCGCTTCAAGCAGGTCGGCGCGCAGCTCTGATCGCCCCGCTCCCTCCCTCCGCCGCGCTCACATCTCGCGCGGAGACCCCTAGCCTCCTCAGCTTCTTCTGAAGCCCGAACCGCGACAGCCCGAGCGTCTTCGCCGCGTGGGTCTGGTTGCCCCCGTGCTCGGCCAGCGCTTGCAGCACCATCGCCCGCTCCACGTCCTCGACGGCGTTGCGCAGGTCGAGGCCCGTGTGCCCGCCCGACGGAGCGCGCACCTCGGCCGTCACCGTCAGGTGCTCCCCTCGGATCACCTCCTCCGCCAGCACCGCCGCCCGCAGCACCTCGCTCTGGAGCTGGCGGACGTTGCCCGGCCACGGCGCCGCGCAGAGGGCCGCCAGGGCCGCGCGGTCGATGTTCACGTCCCGACGAGCGCCCTGCCGTAGGAAGTGCGCCACGAGGTCGGGGATGTCCTCGCGACGGTCGCGCAGCGACGGAACCCTCACCACGATCACCGCGAGGCGATAGTAGAGGTCCTCACGGAAGGTCCCGCGGCTGACCATCTCGGGCAGGTCACGGTGCGTCGCCGCCACCACCCGGACGTCCACGCGACGCACCCGCTCGCCGCCCACCGGCCGCACCTCCCCCTCCTGCAACACCCGCAGCAGGCGCGACTGCATCGCCGGGGACATCTCCCCGATCTCGTCGAGGAAGAGCGTCCCCCCGTCGGCCGCCTCGAAGAGCCCGGCGCGCGAGCGGTCGGCGCCGGTGAAGGCCCCCTTCACATGACCGAAGAGGGTGCTCTCCAGCAGCGTCTCGGGGATCGCACCGCAGTTCTCCGCCACGAAGGGTCGCTGCGCCCTCGGGCTGTTGTCATGGATCGCTCTCGCCACCAGCTCCTTGCCCGTCCCCGACTCCCCCTGGAGCAGCACCGGCATCGGCGTCGGCGCCACCCGGTCGAGCAGCGCCAGCATCCGCCGCATCGCGTCCCCGCGGCCGATCAGCGCGTCGTAGTGACCGCGCGTGGCCGCCGGGTCCACCGAGCGACGCACGGTCTCCAGCTCCGCCCGCTGCCTCGCGAGCGCGCGCTCGAGCTCGTCGGCGAGGCGCTCCGAGCGCCGCAACGAGCGCCGGAGCTCCGCACGGGAGCGGGCGTTGTCGATGGCCACCGCAGCCGCGTCGGCGAAGGCCAGCGCCAGCGAGCGGGCCCGCTCATCGAAGGCCCCGGCGCGCATCCGGTCGTCGACGTAGATGGTCCCCGCGACCTCGCCGCGCACCCGCAGCGGCACCGCCAGCACCGAGCGCAGCCGCAGCCCGAGCACGCTCTGCGTCGCGTCGAAGCGCTGGTCGGTGCTGGCGTCGATGGTCACCACCGGCTCCCCCGTGGTCGCCACGCGCTCGGCGATGGAGCGAGACAGCACCGCCTCGTCGCCCACGAGGTCGCGCTCCCCGAGGTTGCGGGCGTTGCGCACCTTCAGCGTCCCGTCGGGCTCCCGCAGCAGCAGGAAGCCCCGCGACGCGCCCGTGAGCTCGATGATCGCGTCCATCACCCGGTCGAGCAGCGGGGGGAGCCTCGGCTCGGCGTTGATGCGCTGCACCACCGAGAGCATCCAGCGCCAGCGGGCGTCGTCGGCGCTCGGGGCCACCCTCGCGGGCTCCTTCGAGGCCGGCGCGTGCCTCCGGCGAAAGCATTCGCCCAGGGCCTTCGGCAGCGTGGCCGCGAGCGCATCCACCCGGGCGCGCCTCCGGGAGCGCATCGACTCCGCGCGGCCCCGATCGCCCGCGACCTCCGCGGCCCCTTCGCTCCATTGAAGCAGCAGCAGCTCGTGCTCGACGCTCGCGTCGGCCTCCACGGCCCGTCGCGCCCGCTGCTCCGCGGGCTCCAGCGCGCCGTATCGTGGGTGCCCCGCCACCGCCAGCGCGAGCCTCGCGATCGCCGCCATCGCCCCTTCGTCCGAGCGCGGCGCGCCCATCGCCGCCGCCGCGGGCTCCAGCGCGCCCGACCCGATCGCCCCGATGGACCAGCGCGCCCGCAGCTCGTCCGCCAGCGCCGCCGCGCCCAGCTCCCTCACCGCGTCGGCCTCCACCGGCGCCCGCGAGCCCCCGTCCGCCTCCGACCGCAGCGCGTCGACCCACCGGGCCGTGAGCGCGTCGCCCGCCTCCGCCGCGGCCTCCCGCGCCCGACGGAGCAGCGCGCGAGACTCCTCCTCGGCGCCGATCCAGACCGAGAGCGAGCCCAGGTTGGCGAGCGCCCTCGCCACCGACGCCGGCTGCCCCTCCGCCGCGAAGAGCGACACCGAGCGCCGCATCGCCAGGTACGCCTCGCCCAGCGCTCCGGCCTCCAGCGCCGCCGCGCCGAGGTTCATCAGGTACGTCGCCGCCGCCCTCACATCACCGTCTCGGCTCGCCGCTTCCCACGCCTCGCGGTACGCCGATGCCGCCCCCGCGAGGTCGCCCGAGCGCTGCGCCAGCATCCCCCGGACGCCCGCCGCGCGAGGCTCCCCCGCCGCCCGATCGCCGAGCCTTCGAGCCCACGCCTCGCAACGCGCCGAGGCCTCCGCCCGGTCGTCCGCCGCCAGCGCCACCAGCGCCGCGACCTCCAGCGCCCGCAGCGCCACCAGCTCCTCCGAGCCCTCGGCCGTCGCCGCGGAGACCACCGCATCCACCTCCGAGCGCGACGGCATCGCGCCCCGATCGAAGGTCGCACGCAGCCCGATCACCCCGGCGGCGACGCCCTTCGCCCCGCCCTCCGCCACGTGCCTCGCGACCCACGCATCCACCGCGTCGCGCTCCCCCGCGCGCAGCAGGATCTCACCGTGCAGCAGCACCGCCGTCGGCGTCGACGCGCCCTCGGTGAGCGCTCGCGCCTCGCCGTGGCGACCGGCCCGACAGAGCAGCGCGGCCAGCGACGTCGGGTCCGCCCAGGCGCCCGCCTCTCGCAGCAGGGCGATGCGCTCCGCGATCGGCGCGCTCCCCTCCGCCAGCGCTCGAACCGTCTCCCGGGTCGCACCCTCCCGGTCACCCGCCCACGCGAAGAGCCTCGCCGCCGCGCCAGCGCCCCTCGGATGCCGCGAGCCCAGGGCCCCGGCGAGGGCGATCACCCACCCGCGCTCCCCTTCGAGCGGGGCCGCCGAAGCGACCGTCGCGGCGACGCGCCCGCCTTCGAGCGCGATCAGCCCCCGCTCTCGCAGCCCCGCCACGGCCTCGCCGAGCGCGTCGCCGAAGACCTCCGCGAGGGCATCCAGCGCGACCGCCGAGCGCACCAGCGCCAGGCCTCGCAGCAGCCTCGCCGCGGAGGCCGTGAGCCCCTCCGGGCTCGCTCCCTCGCCGGGCGTCCCCTCGGCGCCCACCGCCGCCGTAGGGATCGCCGACGGACCCACCGCCCGCACCGCCCTCACCACGCGCCCGGACCACCCCCCGGTCGCGGCCCGCCAGCGCTCGACCACGGCGCCCGCCACCGGGGCCCGGTGCAGCTCGCTGAGCAGCGCGCCCATGGCCTCGCCCGACAGCGGGGTCCGCTCGAAGGCCGAGACCCTCGCGCCGCCCGGGGCCTGCGCGCTCGTCGCCAGCACGGCCATCGGAGCGTCGACCCCGAAGCGCCTCGACCGCTCGACCGTCGCGAGGGCCGCGCTCAGCGCCTCGGGCGAGGCGTCCTCCATCACGAACACCGTCGGCCGCTCGCAGGGCGCTGGCGTCCCGTCCTCTCTCGCGAGCACCTCGCCCCGAGAGGCCGCGGCCACCCTCGACAGGCGCAGCGCGTCCTCCAGCAGCCGCCGTCTCCCCGACCCCTCCGGGCCCACGAGGATCACCCCCGCCGAGGCGCCACCCATCGCCGCGGCGATCGCCTCCGCCACCCTCGCGGCCTCCGTCCGGTCGCCCTGCCACCGCGGCGCCGCGGGGACCGCCTCGTCATCCGTGGTCCAAGCCCGCACCGCTCCCGTCTCTGGCAGCCAGCGGGCTCCATCGAGCGACCACCTCCGAAGGAACGACCCCGCCGACGAGGGCCTCTCGCTCGGGTCCGTCGCGACGCAGGCGGCGATCACCGACCGCAGCGGACCAGGGATGCGAGCGAATACACCCTCTTGTAAGATCTCCGGCCCTCCCAGCGAGGCGAGCACCGCCCTGGCGTCTGTCGCATCGGCCACCAGCGGGTGTCCTCCGCCCAGCGCCATCGCCAGCGAGACGCCCAGCGCGTAGAGGTCGCGCGAGGGCGTCGCCGCCCCGAAGAGGGCCTCCGGCGCCGCGAAGGCCAGGCTCCCCCGCAGCCCGGCGCTGCGCTCCCCCACGCCGATCGCAGCGCCCAGGTCGACCAGCACCGCCCGATCGCCGCGCACCAGGATGTTCGACGGCTTCACGTCGCCGTGGACGATGCCGACTGCGTGAAGCGCCTCCAGCGCGCCCGCCACGCAGACGCCAGCCCGCACCACGGCTGCGGTCTCGCTGACGGCGTCCAGGGAGACTCCCTCCACCAGGTCCATCACCGCGAAGGAGCCCCCGCCCGGCAGCGACCCGAGGTCGCGGGTGCGAGCGAGGTGGGGGTGATCGAGCGAGAGCAGCAGCCGGGCGTGGGAGGCGTCGATCGCACGGTGCTGCACCTTCACCGCGCAGGCCTCTCCCCCGGCGCGCAGGTCGGCCGCCTTCCACACCGATCCCTCTTCGCCCCCTCCCAGCCGGGCGACGATGCGGTACCGGCCTGCGACGATGCTCCCTGCGTTGATGCCGTCCACGTCGCCACGCCTTTGCACGATGGGTTCCGCCAACAAACATGGCGGCTTCGCGCATTTGACGTCAACTGCGGTTGTCAGACGACGGTCACCCGGGTGATCGCCCGAGCCCCGGGCCGCACATCGCGTATGGTCCCTGGCGTGCGTTGGGATCGCTGGGTACTTCCGCCTGCGGTGAGCGCCGCCGTGTTCGCGGTGCTGTCGGTCTCTCCGCCCATCGGATCGTCGACCGCTTCGGTCTACCGGCTGGAGTCCCTCGGCGACCCTTCGGCGGGGAGCCCGTGGCTGCTGCGCGCCCGCATCACCGCGGAGTCCGTGGTGACCCCTTCGCTGAGGCTCACTTCACCCGACGCGACCGTGGAGTCCATCGCGTCGCTCCGCGACCGGGGAGGGTGGTTCCGGGCACAGGTCCCGGCGTCGGCGAGCGAGCTTCGCCTGCACCTTCGAGACGCCTCTGGGGTCCATCGTCTGCGCGCAACCGTGGGCCCGCAGCGCTCCCTCTCCGCCGCGCCCCGCCTCGACGAGCGCGTCCTCGTCGTCGAGGGAACCCTCCTCCCCGAGCTCACCGGCGAGGTGATCGTCCGCCCCTCCGGGAGCTCCGTGGCGCTCCTCCCGGTGACCGACCAGGTGGCGATCGATCCCGCGCGTCGCGCGGTCGACGAGTGCGGCCTCGCGAGCTTCAGCGTACGCGTCTCGGGCCTCGGCGCCCCGGTCTCGATGATCACCTCGGGCCCCTCGGGAGAGCGCCGCGACGAGCTCCGACTCCCGCTGGTTCCGGGCGGCATCGCGGTGCGCGACGAGGGCAACTCGTTGCTCCTGCGGGCGACGAGCCCCGGGTCGATCGCTCACCTCGTCGCTGGGGACGCGTCGGGTCCCACCTGGTGGTCAGCCGCGGAGCTGGTCGCTGACGGCGACGAGGGCAGCGCCCGCGTCCCGCTACCCCCCGGGGCGCTCTGGATCACCGCGTCTCGCAGCGGCGACCTCTCCGAGCCCGTCTCTCCGCTGCTCCGTCCCTCGTCGCCACCCTGCCTTGCGACCCCGCTGGGGCAGCGGCTCGCCCGCGGTCGCCTCGCGCCTCCGCTCCTCCCAGGGTTCCGCGTGCTCTGGGACGGTCCCTCCGAGGGAGCGGAGCATGCCCGTCAGCGGATGCAGCGCGCCCGTGCGCTCTGCGTCGGCGGCCTCGCGGTGAGCGTGGCGCTGGAGGTGCTCCTGCTGCTGGGAGCGGGGCTCGCGAGCGGGCCCTCGTCGCTCCGCTCGCTCACCGGCGATCGTCGAGACCGGCTGGGCATCCTGGCAGCGGGTATCTCGACCCTGCTGCTGATGGGCGTCGCCCTGGCGCTGGCGGTCGGGGCTCGTGCCCCTTGATGCGAGGGGCCATCGTCCCCCACACTTACGGTCGAGCCAGGAGGCTTTAAAAAGTCATGTCGTCACGCGTCCTCGTCGTTGAACCGGTTGAAGAACTTCGCGTCCCGCTGATGCGCGCGCTGCGGGCGCGGGGCGTCGGCGTCGATGCGTTCACCAGCGCGGGGGAGGTGATCGAGGCCCTCAAGGGCGGTCCCTCCTGGAGCCGCGCCCTCATCGAGCTCACCCTCCCTGACGGGGACGGCGCCACGCTCGCCGAGCGGCTGCGGGTGCACTCCCCCGAGATCGATCTCTGCTTCGTGACGGGCGGCGTCGACGGCGAGCTCCTCTGCCGCGCCCACGCGTTGGGAACGATCCTCTGGAAGCCCCTCGGCCTCGGGCCGCTCTGCGAGCGCTTCATCTCCGACACCCGTCGCTCGGGCGTGGTCGCCCGCGTCGACGTGTCGGCTGTCCCGCTCGCGCGTCGCGGCTGAGCGACAGCCCCCCCCACGACCGTCCGATTCAGATCCCGATCGCCCCTGAGGCCGCCAGCGCGTCGATGCGCGCGTCGTCGATCCCGGCCTCCCGAAGAATCTCCCTGGTGTCCGCTCCCGCAGCGCGAGGCGGCGTGTGGGCCTGGTCCGCGCCTGGTCCCACGGGCGTGCGAAACGCCAGCATCGGACCTCCGCCGAAGCCCTCCGTCTCGAAGAACACCCCGCGGTGCTGGTGCTGCGCGTCGCCCGGCAGCTCATGGGCTTCGAGCACGGGTTCGAGGCAGCAGTCGTGGGTGCGCGAGAAGGCCTCCCACTCGGCCCTGGTGCGCCCCGCGATCACCGCGGCGACCGAGGCCTTGAGGGCGGGCTGGTGGCTCCCCGGGACCAGCGCGTCGAGCGCCGGGTCGAGCCCCACCGCGGTGGCGAAGGCGGTCCAGAACTTCGGCTCCAGCGCCCCGAGGGCCACCGCCTGGCGATCGGCCGTGAGGTAGGTCGCATAGGCCGCGATGCCCCCATCGAGGACGTTGTCCCCGCGCGGTCTCGGCCGCTCGCCCGCGAAGAGCGAAGCCAGCGCGAAGGTGGCCAGCGGCACCGCCCCCTCGGACATCGCGATGTCGGCCACGCAGCCGACGCCCGTGCGCGACCGCTCCTGTAGCGCCGCCAGGATCGCCACCACCGCCCAGAGCGCCCCGCCCGCGACGTCGGCCATCTGCGCGCCCGACACGGCGGGAGGCTGATCCGCGGGGCCGGTCACGCCCAGCACGCCCGCGCGGGCGAGGTAGTTGATGTCGTGCCCCGCGCGCTTCGCAAGCGGACCGTCCTGGCCGTAGCCGGTGATCGCGCAGACGATGAGCCCTGGGTGCAGCGCCCGGAGCGCCGCGTGGCCGACGCCCAGCCGGTCGAGCACGCCCGGTCGGAAGCCCTCGATCAGCACGTCGTAGCGGGGGACGATCCGCCGCAGCGTCTCCACGCCTTCGGGGCTCTTCAGGTCGATGACCAGGCTCCGCTTGTCGCGGTTGAGCGCCTGCCACGCTGACCCCTGGCCATCGACGCTCGGCGGCATCTGCCGGAGGTAGGCGCCCGGAAACGGGTCTTCGAGCTTGTCGACGGCGGCGCCGAGATCGGCGAGCACGAGCGACGCGAAGGGACCGGGCAGCAGCCGGGTGAGGTCGAGGACCCGAACGCCCTCCAGCGGACGCCGGTGTCGGAGCGATTCAGGGAGCATTGGGGGTGAGGGTTCCGGTGGGGCGCCCCGAGGGCCGTGGGCACCGCCACCCGGCGACGGCGGGGGTTGGAGACTACTTGAGGAGGTTGAAGAGCTTGGTGAGGTTCATCGCCAGCATCTGGTTGCCCTTGACCTTGAGCTTGCCGGCGAAGAAGAGCTTCATGCCTGCGCTCGGGTCGGCGACCATCGTCTGGAAGTCCGCGTCGGCCACGTCGATGGTGACCTGCGAGTCGGTGGAGGTACCCTCGACCGCGGTCGGGGGATTGGAGACCAGGTCGATGGTCCAGTTGCCCGAGCCCGCGATGTTGAGCTGGTACTTGCCGCCGATCTTGCGGGCCTCGTCGCCGCGCCGCGACAGCGCGCCGGGAATCTCCTCGTTGAACAGCTTCTTCGTGTCGACCGTCATGACAGAGCCTCCGTGATCGGGCGCGTTCGGTAACTGAACCGCCATTCAGCGCGACGGGATATCACCGGCCCGGCGATGGTGTCAAAGCCCTCGGAGCCTGTGCTACGTCGGCCGTCGAATGAACGCGCGCATCGTATGCGGTTGCCTCGTCCTGGTGCTCACCGGCTGCCCTCGCGCCCGCGCCCCGGCGGTCGACGCGGGCGCACCCCGCGCGGACGTAGAGCGGGTGCCCGCGGTGGCGGAGATTCCCCCGCCCGGCCCATCGGCCGACGGGCAGGAGATCGACGTCCCGCTGCGCTGGATCCACCTCCTGGCCGAGCCCGCGCCCACCGGGAGCACCCCCTACGCGGTGGTCGGAGCGACGGTGCCGTGCGGCTTCGTCCCGCGCTACACGGTGAGCGAGCGGGGCGAAGGCGAGGTGCGGCTCCGGATGCGCGCGCAGCGACGCGCCACCGACGGCGGCCGCTGCGACGGAGGGACCCCCGTGGTGGAGCTCGTCTCCCTCTCCCTCATCCGCCTCGGCGCCTGGCGGGTGGTCGACGCCGTGGCCCATGGCGAGGGCGATGTTCCCGCGCCGACGACGCGCGTGCTCCACGTCGTGCCCGACGACGCCACCCTGGCTCCCGCCGCCGAGCGCTGGACCCGCCCCTGCCGCGCCACCGCCGACTGCGCCGGGGGCGGCCTCTGCGCGCGGGTCGGCACCGGGGCCATCTGCCTTCCCCCGATGGACCCGTGGCTGCACCTGGGGCGTCCCTGCCCGGAGGGCACCCGCTCGGTGCAGGCCACCCCGGTCTCGGCGGGCGATGGGGCCCCGTGGCGGGCCTGCGTCGCGGCTTGCGACCGCGCGGGTCACTGCCCTGGGCGACTGCAATGTGACGCCGCCGGGATCTGTCTGCCCTCGCCGAGCGTTGACGCGGGAACCTCCGACGCTGGCCGTGGTCCTTCCACCCAAGGTCCGGTCGCTGCCGGGCGTTGACGCACAGGACACTCGCGAGGAGCCGACTTCATGGGCGACGCATCGAAGACTGAGCGCTGGAGCTTCTGGATCGATGACGCCGTCCGCGCCCTGCGCGTCGCGGGGTTCACGCTCGTGAGCGAGCCTGATGGCCTGATCGGTCGCCGCGCCGTGATGGTGGGCGAGCGCGACGGCTGGACGGTGACCTGCACCCTGCGCGACGACCGGACGGGTCCTCCCTCGACGGAGGTGCGGTGCCGCGCCGAAGGGGTCCCGGTCGAGCTCACGCTACGCCCCGAGCTGGTGGGCGAGGGCTTCGACAAGCTCCTCGGCATGACCGTCGATCAGCCCGTCGGCGACGAGGAGTTCGACCGGGTCTTCGTGATCGCCTCGGCGCCTCGCTCCGTGGCTTCGTCGCTGCTGCTCGCCCCGCTGCGGGAGAAGCTCTCGGCGCTGCCTCGGAGCAGCGAGGGTCCGGCGCTCTCGCTCAAGCACGGCGAGATCGTGCTGCGCTGGTGGGCGGAGCCCGACTCCGATCACCTCGCGGCGGGCATCGAGGTCGTAGCGGGGATGCACCGGCTCCATCGCCAGATGGTCGAGGGCGACGGCGCCTTCGGTCACGGGCCCTTCCGTCAGGGGGCGGCGGGCGATCGGGCGATCGATCCCACCGCGCGAGAGACCGCGTGGCAGCGCTTCGCCCAGGCCCGTCGGCGCACGGCCACGGTGCTCACCGCGGCGACCCTCGCGGGCGTCGGCTTCCTCGCGGCGGTCATCACCCACCACCCCTGAGCGGCGGTTCAGCGCTGCCCGAAGAGCGAGGGCAGCCCCTCCGCGAAGGTGAGCGCGCCGAGCGTGAAGACCGAGAGGTAGATCCCACCCACGATCAGCGCGTTGAGCAGGTGATCGGGCCGACGCAGCTCGACGCTCCGCACGCGGTCGAGGTCGACCCGCACGCCGAGCCCCGTGTCGGCGTCGCTGCCCTGCGCGAAGGGGCCGATCACGGAGGTCACCCGCACGTCGCGAACGCCCTCCGAGGCCGTGACGCGGGCGCGCTGCGAGCGCAGGTCGACCTGGCCCGAGCGCACCGAGGCCATGGCCACGGGCCGCCACTGCGCGCACCCCACGGACAGCACCAGCAGCAGCGCGACGGGGACCCAACGAGCCCTCATCGCAGGCTCCACCCGAAGGAGAGCAGCGCGCCGCGCACCGCCGGCTCGCCCACGCCGACGCCGCCCGCGAGCAGCCGGAGCGAGAGCGCGCCCTCCTCGCGAGCGCCGAAGCGGAAGCCGGTCTCGAGCGCGCCCCCGAGGTCGAGGAAGGTCGAGCCGACGGAGGCGGCCTCCCGGCCCAGCGTGCGGACGCTACGGTCGGCGCTGACGCAGTACGCGACGGACTCGCCCGAGGCGCTCCCGATCCAGAGCCCCACGCGCATCGCGAGGCCCACATAGAAGGGCGATCGGAGGGAGAACACCCGCGCCCGGAGGCCGAAGGAGAGGCCCGCCTGGGCGCCCCAGCCGGGCAGCGGATCGAAGGAGCGCGAGCCCGCGCAGGCCATCCCCGAGACGCCCTCGGACAGCGCCCTCGGCACCGCCGTCATCACCTGCGGTCCAAGGAACTCCAGCCGACCGTGCACCTCCAGCAGGTCGCTGATGGCGCGTCGCGCGTCGAGGCCCACCGCGAGCGTGAGCGCGGACGACCAGTCGACCACGCCCTCGTCGCTCGTGCGCGCGAGGCCTGAGAGCACCACGACCCCGCCCTCGATGGCGGGTCTCCAGCGGGCGCGCGGCGCGCGGACGGCGTCGTCCTCCCGGCGTCGCGCGGCGGCCGACGGGGTGACCGCGGAGGGGGGCAGGTCGACGAAGGTCTGCGCCGCCATCGTCTGGGCGCAGACGATCGTGAGCGCGAAGCTCATCGCCCGGGGAGGGGGAAGGGCAGCGGGAAGGGCAGCGGGGAGCCGCCGTTGCTTCCGCCCTGCGCCGCGCCGATCGCGGGCGGCCGTACGCCGCTGCGCCACTGCGACGACCAGAGCTGGATGACCGGCCGACGGATCGCCGCCGGCGGGTGAGAGCGCACGAAGTAGAGCAGCGGGGAGCTGCCGCGCAGGCCCTCCAGGCGCTCGAAGAAGTTCATGCTCATCACGGCGCCCTCCTCGGTCCAGCGGCCGGTGGTGCGGCGCGAGCCGGTGTCGAGCACGTTGACGGTGCCCCAGGTGTCGGACTCGACCTCGAGCGGCTGGTTGAAGAGCGGCGCGAGGTTGGACACCGCGCGCTCCAGGTCTTCGAGGTCGCCCTGCTGCTGTGTCGCGGGCGCCCCGTTGGCGCAGCCCGTGTGGCCCCGGTAGTGGTGCGCGAGCTCGTGGCCCAGGATGAACGCGATCTGGACGTCGTAGAGGTAGCGCTGGCGAGCGAGCTTCTGGGGGTTGAAGGCCATCGCCGAGGGCACGACGCCGTCGGGCAGGCCGCGCACCAGCTGCTCCTGGTTGATCATCCGCACGGTGCGGTCGGTGTAGTCCTGGAGAAGGCGCGTGCCCGCGATCTCGTCGACCGCGCGCGCCTCCGCGGTGGCGGCGTGGATCACGAGGATCGCCGCGGTCGCGACCATGAAGGCCCGGCCCCCGCGGGTGCAGCCTGCGGCGGCGTTCACCTCGGTGAGGGAGTTCACGAAGTTGAGCGGGATGTTCGCGACCCGGCTCCGGTGGTTGGGCTCGAGGTTCGCGCTGAGGGTGCTGATCAGGTACTGCGCCTCCTGCTCGAGGAAGGGCAGCGTGAACGACCCGTCGGGCTCGACCGCGCCTGGAGGGAGCGGCGCCGTCTCGATGGCGGACGCGCCCTGCGGGGCCGCGGGGCCCTGGTTCGGCTGCGGAGTACCGAGCGTGGGCAATCCCGGGATGGCCGGGATGGGGATGCCGAAGGGACCGGTCTGCGTCGTGGGCGCGGGCGCCGGCGCCGAGGGAGCGGGCGCCGGGGTGAGCGTCGGCACGGCGGGAGCGGCGGCGGAGGAAGCGGTCTCCTCGCGCCTCCGGCAGGACGCCAGCAGGAGCGCGAACAGCAGGGCGGAGCGGGTGAGTTGGGTCATGCGTTCCTTCGGAGGGCGTCGATGATCGCGTCATGCACCCGGGGACGCAACGCGCGAATCCCCACCGAGGCCCGCGACGGGTGCACCCGGTTGGTCACCAGCGCGACCGCCACGTCGAGCTCCGGCTCGCACCACAGCGAGGTCCCGGTGAAACCGAGGTGACCGAAGGCCCGCGGGCCGAAGTGCCGCCCGCTCGACGACGCCCCGGGGCTCACCCCGTCCCAGCCCAGCCGGTGCGATCCTCCCGGCCTCGGGGCGATCATCTCCTCCAATCGCTCGGGGCCGAGCCACTCGCCCTCGCCGCGGAGCCCGTCGAGGCAGGCGCGCCCCAGCGCCGCCATCGCCGCGGCCGTCCCGAAGAGCCCCGCGTGGCCCGCGACCCCTCCCAGCGCGTAGGCGTTCTCGTCGTGCACCTCGCCCTGCACCACCCGGCCCCGCCACGGGCACAGCTCCGTGGGCGCGACCTCCGCCGCTCGCCACCGCTCGCCGACGCCCCGCGCATGAAGCGCGCCCAGCCCGAGCGGAGCGATCACCTCCCGGCGCACTACCTCGTCGATCGCCGCGCCCGCCCGGTGCGCGATCGCCTCTCCCGCGAGGATGTACCCGAGGTCGCTGTACACCGCCTCGCCTCCCTTGGAGATCGGCGACGACGCGACGACGTCCAGCACCCGCTCTCGGGCCTTCGCCGTGCCGCAGTCCGAGAGCGCCACCTGCTCGTAGGCGGCGATCCACGCGGGCAGCCCGCCGCGGTGCGAGAGCAGCGCGTCGAGCCGCAGCGCCGCGGTCGCTCCGTCGAAGCGCGAGGGCCAGAGCGCGCCGAGGGGCTCGTCGAGCGAGAGCACCCCGGCTTGAGAGAGGCGCACCGCCGCGAGCGCCGTGAGGGGCTTGGTCAGCGACGCGAGGTCGTAGACGGTGGCGTCGCTCACCGGATGGTCGGCCGCGCCGTCGAGCGTGCCGACCGCGATGAGCCGCGGCTCAGCGCCCGCGAGGGACAGGGCCACCTGCGCTCCCGGCGTCGCACCTGAGGCGACGGCGTCGAGCAGCAACGGTCGCAGCGCACGGTCGAACTCGTCGGGGGTGATGGGGTCGCGCATCGCGGCGAAGGATACGGCGCGGGGGTGGCGCGGCGGGGGGCTTCGGGTATGTTCCGCGGCCGCTGATGCCTGACCATACGGAAGAACCACTGCCCCGACGCTGCCGAGACCTGAACCCCGTGGGCGGGGTGCTACGCGCCAGCGACGATGATTTCCGGGTCGACGAGATCCCTTCGTACGAGCCCTGCGGCGAGGGGGAGCACACGTACCTGCGCTTCGAGAAGCGCGACATGACCACGCCCTACGCCATCACGCAGATCGCGCGCGCCCTGAAGATCCAGGCGAGGGACGTCGGGTACGCGGGGATGAAGGACCGTCACGCGATCACCACGCAGACCGTCAGTCTGCCGAGGGTCGACCCCGAGCGCGTGTCGGCGATGGTGATCCCAGGGATGCGCGTGCTCTCGGTCACCCGGCACCGCAACAAGCTCCGCACGGGGCACCTCAAGGGCAACCGCTTCGAGCTGCGGGTGCGCGAGCTGCCCGACGGCGTCGACGCTTCCCTCGCGAGGGCGCGCTCCATCGCCGAGGTCGTCGGCCACGCGGGGTGCCCAACTACTTCGGCGAGCAGCGCTTCGGCCGCGACGGCGACAACGCCGCGAAGGCGAGGGAGTGGCTCTCCGGCGAGAACTCCGGGCCGCGAGATCCGCACCAGCGGCGGTTCATGGTGTCGGCGCTACAGTCGCAGCTCTTCAACGCGTGGCTGGGCGCGCGGGTCCGCGACGGGCTGCTCGATGCGTACGTCGAGGGCGACCTCGCGGCGCGCGGCGCGACGGGTCGTCCCTGGCTGATCACCGCCGAGGACGCGGCGCTGCTCTACCCGACCGGCGAGGCGTCCCCCACGGGCCCGATGTTCGGCCGCTCGATGGATCGACCCACCGGCGCCGCGGAGGCGCGCGAGGAGGCGGTGCTGGCGGAGGCCTCCCTCGACCGCGCGTTCTTCGACCGCATCGGAGCGCTCGCGGAGGGTACCCGCCGGCTGGCGCGGGTGCTGGTCGAAGACCTCTCGGTGACCGCCGAGGGAGACGCGCTGCTCTTCCGCTTCACGCTCCCGTCGGGCGCCTACGCGACGGTGGTGATGCGCGAATTCGGGGTGTCTTCGGCGTCGTCGACCCCTACGGTTGAAACAGGTTCCGCGGACGAGCATCCCACGATGCAGCCCGAGCTCGCGTCTCCGGGCGCGGACCAAGCGAAGTACAGGTAACGCATGCACCAAGGTGGCTTCTCTCTCATCCGTCTCTTCACCTCCTTCGCGATGCTCGGGGCGGAGTGGGTGATGTGGGTCCTGGTGGCGCTCTCGGTGGCGTCGGTGGCGCTGATGCTGGAGCGCGCCCGGTATTACCGCTCCCTCGACGACGACCTGGAGAAGCTGAGCGACGAGGTTCGCGGGCTGCTTCGCAAGGGCGACCTGGCGGGCGCGAGGGCGCGGCTGGAGAAGTCCCCCTCGCCGGCCGCGGCGGTGGCGCTGGCGGGCCTCGCGGAGTTCGACAGCGGACTGAAGAGCGCCGAAGAGGCGATGGCGGGCGCGACGGTGCGGGTGCGGCTCAACCTCGAGAGCTACCTGAGCTTCCTCGGCACCGTCGGCAACAACGCCCCCTTCGTCGGCCTCTTCGGCACCGTCATCGGCATCATCCAGGCCTTCGACAAGCTGCGCGCGGGTGAGACCGCCGCGCGCGACGCGGCCCGCCGCGCGGCCCAGGCGGGCGGGGCGATGGCCCCGACGCTCGACACCGGCGCCGTGATGGGCACGCTTGCCGAGGCGCTGGTGGCGACGGCCATCGGTCTTCTGGTGGCGATCCCCGCGGTCGCGGCCTTCAACTACTTCCAGCGTCGGGTGAAGTCGCTGGTGGCCTCGAGCGACACGCTCTCCCACGTGGTGACCGCGAGCCTGGCGGCGGCGCCCGCCTCGAAGAAGGACTGAGCGGCCACCATGGGAGGCGGATCACAGTCGGAAGACGAAGGCGCCATCACCGGCATCAACGTCACGCCCTTCGTCGACATCGCGCTGGTGCTGCTGATCATCTTCATGGTCACCGCCAAGTACATCGTGACCCCGCAGGCCATCCCGGTAGACCTGCCGCGCGCCAGCACCAGCAACGCCGTCAGCGTGGCGGTGGCGGTGAGCGTCGACGCCAGCGGGGCGATCTTCGCCGACACCCGGCCCGTCACCGAAGAGCAGCTCATCGCGTTCATGCGAGAGCGCCACCGAGACAACGCCGAGGTGCGCGCCATCATCGCCGCCGACCAGCGCGTGCCCCACGGCCGCGTGGTGCACGTCATCGACCTGGTGCGGCGCGCGGGCGTGACGAAGTTCGCCATCCAGACCCAGGCCGAGGGCACCGCCGAGGTCACGCCGTGAATCTCGGCCCGGTGCACTCGCCCCGGTCCAGGGTCGCCCGGGGCTTCGAAGGCCCGCAGAAGCTGCCTGGATCGCTGGCTGGCGCGGTGGCGCTGCACGGGCTGCTGGCGCTGCTTCTGGTGGCCCTCAGCCGCATGGGGAGCCCCCATGAGCTTCCCGTCCCGGTGGTCTCCGAGGTCGACATCGAGGTGCCGCCGCCGCCGCCTCCGCCTCCTCCGCCCCCCGAGCCTCCGCCTCCGCCGCCTGCGGCAGAGCCCCCGGCTCCTCCGCCGCCGGTGGCGAGGGCCGCTCCAGCGCCGCGCGCCCCCACGCCTGCGCCGCCGCCTCCGCCTCCCGCGCCCACGGCGCCGCCTCCGCTGATGGTCGCCGAGGAGCAGTCCAACGAGCCGTCGACCGACACGGTGGCCACCGGCACCAACACCAACTTCCGCGGCGGGGACATCGCCAACAACGGCGTCGCCAACCAGGGTCCGGTGCGCAACGCCGACCCCAACGGAGTCCCCGGCGGAACAGGCACCAGACCGGCGCCCCCGTCGACCGTGCCCGACACCGACCTCAGCGAGCGGCCTCGCATCGAGTGCGACGAGGACTCGCTCCGCAACTTCTTCCCCGAAGAAGCGCAGGAGCGCGGGCTCACGGGCATGCGGGTGAGGGTGCGGGTGAGCGTCGACGCCGGCGGCCGCATCACCCGCGCGCAGGCGATGGAAGACCCGGGCTTCGGCCTCGGCCGCGCCGCCGAGCGCGCCGTGATGAACGGCTGCCGCGCCACCACGCCCCGCGCCAGGGACGGCAGGGCGGTCTCCACGGTGACCACCTTCCGGCTCAACTTCGAGCTGGAGTGAGACGCTCCGCCTGCCCGGTTTCGTCCGCTCTTCACGCTTGAGTCGGGCGGTCGCTCCGGGCGACACTGGACGCGGCGCGCCGGCGGCTCAACGGTGGCGGCGCACCCTCTGGAGGACGTCTCATGCCCAAGCGGCGATTGGCGATGGTGTCGGGGTTCGCAGCGCTGTTCATGGCGCTTCCCGCGAGCGCTCAGACAGGTTCAGCTCCCTACGACACCAACATCGACTTCCAGCAGTTTCGCCCTGCGCCGGGGCCGTACAACTTCTTCACCGTGCAGGGCAGCCGCGTCGAGGGGCGCACCGCGCTCTCGCTCGGCGCCTGGGCCAACTACGCCTATCGCCCGCTGACGATCTTCGACGCCAGCTGCCCGAGCGCCGTCAATGACTCGGGCTGCAGCATCGGCGCGGTCCGCTCTCGCCCCATCGAGCACCTCGCGACGCTCAACCTCCTCGTCGGGGTCACGCTCGCCAACCGCATCCTCCTCTCCATCGACCTGCCGTTCACCGTCGAGACCGGGCAGGCGGTAGAGCGCAGCAGCGGTCGCCCCGTGCTCGACGCCTCCAGCACCGTGCAGTCGCAGAGCGCTGGCGGCCTCGGCGATCCCCGCATCGAGGCGAAGGTGCGCCTCGCGGGCTCCGGCCTCACCGGCGCCGGGCTCGCGGTGAGCGGCTTCGTGACCATCCCCATCGGGCAGTCCGCCGGGGCGGGCGACCACTTCGTCGCGGATCACAGCACCACCTTCGGCGGCCGGCTCATCGGCGAGTACCGCCGCGGCCGCTTCGCCGTCGCGCTCAACCTCGGCGCCCTCGGTCGGCCCAGCACGCTCACGCTCTTCTCCACCGAGGTCGGCACCCGGCTCACCTGGGGCGCCGCGGTCGGCTTCGACATCTCGACCCGCCTCGCCGTCATGGCCGAGGGCTTCGGCGCCTCCGACCTCAGCAGCGCGCTGCAGAACAACAACGCCGAGGTGCTCGCGGGCGCGCGCTACCGCTTCAACGACCTCACCTTCACCGCGGGCGGCGGCAGCGGCGTGCTTCGCGGGGCGGGCTCGCCGGTGGCGCGGGCCTTCCTCGGGGTCTCCTGGGCGCCCTACCGGGTCGACAACGACAGCGACGGCGTCGGGGACAACGTCGACCGCTGCCCCACCGAGGCCGAAGACGCCGACGGCTACGAGGACGACGACGGCTGCCCCGAGGTCGACAACGACGGCGACGGCATCAACGACGCCGCCGATCGCTGCCCCGACCAGCCCGAAGACCGCGACAACTTCCAGGACTCCGACGGCTGCCCCGACCTCGACAACGACAACGACGGCGTGCCCGACGGCTACGACACCTGCCCGCGGGAGCCCGAAGACCGCGACGGCGACCACGACGAGGACGGCTGCCCCGACAACGACCGCGACCGCGACGGCGTGCCCGACGATCGCGACCGATGCCCCGGCGAGCCGGAGGACACCGACGGCTTCCGCGACGAGGACGGCTGCCCCGACCCGGACAACGACGGCGACGGCATCCCTGACGCGGAAGACCAGTGCAGCGACCAGCCGGGCCCCGCCTCGGGCCACGGCTGCCCCGCGCAGTCGGCCGATCGTGACCGCGACGGCGTGCCCGACGACAGCGACCGCTGCCCCGAGCAGGCGGAGACCGTCAACGGGGTCGACGACGCCGACGGCTGCCCCGAGCAGGCCGCGCCCGCGCTGGCGCAGATCGTCGGCGACCAGATCCAGGTGCGGGGCACGGTGAACTTCTCCCGCTCTCGCGATCGCATCGAGGGGGACGAGAGCTTCCGGGTGCTGGAGTCGGTGCTCACCATCCTTCGCACCCACCCGGAGATCGCGCGCGTCGAGGTGCAGGGCCACACCGACAACGCGGGCAACGCCGAGCGCAACACGGCGCTCTCCGAACGACGGGCCGAGGCGGTGCGCCGCTGGCTGGTCGAGCACGGCATCGAGGCCGGTCGCATCACGGCGCGAGGTTTCGGTCCGGCCCGGCCCATCGAGTCCAACAGCAGCGAGGCGGGGCGGGCGCGCAACCGGCGCGTGGAGTTCCTCATCCTCCCGGCGACCCCGTAGCCCGTCGCCGCTCCGCTCCCTCAACCTCCTCCAGCCAGGAACTTGCCTCCGGCCCGCCGGGTCGGATACCGCGGCACCCATGCGGCGCGCGCCTGGCCTCCTCCTCTCGACGGTGCTCCTGGGCGGCTGCAACGACGGCACGCCGGGCGAGCGGCTGGGCGTCTACTCCGTGATCGCCACGCGCTCCCACGACACCTGCGGATCGCAGATGTCCGGCAAGGTCCAGCGGGCGCAGTTCAACGTGGTGCTGTCGCTGCGGCAGGGCGTGCTCCAGTGGACGCCTGAGGGCGCGAACGCCGCCAGCGGCACCTACGACGTCTTCCAGGGCACCTTCCGCATCGCGGTCGAGGCCTCCACGCAGATGATCGCGCCCGACCGCCGGAGGGAGTACCCGGGCTGCGTGCTGCGTCGGGTCGACGTGATCGAGGGCGCGGTCACCTCGAGCGGCGATGCGGGCGCGACGTCCAACGTCGACGCCGGCACGGTGCTCACGGGCTTCCAGGCCCAGGAGACCATCGCCTACGGCACCGAGAGCGGCGACTGCTCGCCCCTGATCGGGGTCGGCGGGGGCCAGGCCTTCGCGCTGCCCTGCGTCGTGGGCTACCGGATGGAAGCGACCCGCGTCGGGCCCTGAGTCGGCGGCGGCTCAGTCTTCGCTGCGGTGGTCGCCCTGGTCGTGCAGGTCGATGACCTCGGCGCCGCGCTTCTGCGCCAGGATGATCAGCTCGCGCGACGACGGACCGAAGAACGCGCCCGGCGTACGCACGTGGCCGCTCACCTCGAGGATGCGGAAGCCCGACTGGTGCAGCAGCTGCCCGAGCTCGTGCAGGGAGTACAGCCGCACGGAGTACTCGATCTCGCGCTGGCGCCCGTCGTCGAAGATCACCGTGCGCTTCACGTTGAGGCGAGAGGTGATGTAGTTCACCGAGCTCTCCTCCATGCAGACGCAGCCGTCGCCCTCGAACCACGCCATCGCGGGCTGCGACTGGATCGCGTGGTCGCGGTTGATCACCTGCAGGAGGAAGGTTCCGTTGTCCTTGAGCGCGCGGTGGATGCGCGTGGCGACGTCGGCGTTGCGCTGGTCGTCGAAGAAGCCGAACGAGGAGCCCACGCAGAACGCTGCGTCGAAGCTCTCCTCGTAGTCGAGCGCGAGCATGTCGACGACGGAGAAGCTGGGCTGTCGGGGAGCGCCGAGGCAGTTGGTCTGCGCGCGCTGCACCATCGTCGGCGAGAGGTCGACGCCGGTGACGTCGTAGCCGCGCTGCGCGAGGGCGATCGCGTGGCGGCCCACGCCGCAGCCGACGTCGAGCACCGCGGCGCCCCCCTCGACCCCGAGCGCGTGCTCGATCCAGTCGGCCTCTGCGACGATCTGCGTCGGGTTGAGCGGGGTGACGGTGCGGAGGTAGTCGTCGTTGAAGAGCTCCTCCCACCAGTGACGGCGGCGGCGTCGGCTCTGGTCGGGCATCGTCACCGCGAGGGGACGGGCGGCGACGGGCGGCGGCGGCGGCGCGGGCGGGCGCACCGAGCGGCTCGGCGGCTCCGGCGGCGGCGGCGGGATGCGGCTCGGCGAGACCCGCGGAGCGTGCGCCTCCTGGCCGATGGGCAGGTCGGCGAGGTCGTCGAGCAGCGCCAGCGACGGGTCGCTCGACCGGATCGTCGGCATCTCGTCGTCGGGGTCGATGGTGAACTCGAAGGCGTCGTCGGGGGGCGGGGCCGCGGCGACGAGGGCCTGCGGGACCGCGGGCGCGCGTGGGACCGCGATGCTCGGCGGCGGCATCGGGTCGGGGATCGGGGGAATGGTGGGCGCGGTGAAGATCGACGCGGCGTTGGCGGAGATCATCGCCGGGCGAGCGGGCGCGCGCGGCGGGGGCGGACGGCTGGGGCGGACGGCGACGCCGGACTCCGAAGGGGCCGCGGGAGGCGGCGTCGAGGGCGAGCGGGCGGGCGAGGGGACCACCGCGTCGCGGGGCACATCGAAGCCGTCGTACGACGACGGCGGCGCGTCGGAGCCGACCTTGCGGATGCGTCGACGCACCACGCGCATGCTCGACTCCGCGGCGATCGGAGCGACCGGAGCAGCAGGCGGCGGCGGCATGGTGATCATGGCCGACTCGGTCTCCGAGACCGAGACCTCGACCTCGTCGCTGGCGGTGATCTCCACGTCGCTGCCTGTGTCGAGCAACACCGGGGTGTCGGAGAGCAGCGGCTCGTGTTCGAGGTCGGGCAGGTCGAGCTCGGACTGGGGAGGCGCCGAGGAGAGGGCGCCGTACGTCCCGGTCGGGATGCGCAGCCCGCGGCGGCTCTTGCGCAGGCGCCGCTCGCCGTCGGCCGAGGGGGCTTCGGAGTCCGGGCCATTCGGCGGATCGACGCTGCGCTCATTCATCAGGACGCTTCTCCATCGCGTGCGCGCGCCACCGCGTCCCCGACGCGCACCGGCGTCGGATCGATACCCCGCGCGGCCTCTCAGCGCCCATGCGCCGCCGGGCCGAGGAGCACCACCACCGTCGAACCAAGCTGGAAGGCTCCCAGCTCGTCGCCCTTCTCCAGCGTCGGCCTCGCGTCGCCCTCGAAGGCGCGCACCGCCGAGCGGCCCCCGAGCTCGGGACGCGGCGGCGCCTCGATGGTCAGGGTGATCTTGCCGACCACGAAGGCGCCGACGAAGACCACCGCGGCGGGGCCGAGCTCGGTGTCGACGTGGACCACCACCCGCTCGTTGCGCGCGAAGAGCCCGGGCACCGTGCGCACGCCCATCTCGTTGACCGGGAAGAGGTCGCCCGGGATGTGTCTCACCTCGCGCACGCGCCCGGCCACGGGGCTGTGCACCCTGTGGTAGTCGCGGGGCGAGAGATACACGATGAAGTAATGCCCGCCCTCGTAGGCGCGCGCGGCCGCGGCGTCGTCGAGCAGCGTGGCGGCGTCGTAGGACTGACCCTTCACGGTGAAGCGGCGCTCAGCGGAGACGGGGCCGCTGTCGTCGAGGCGCCCGTCGGCGGGCGAGACCACCGTGGCGGGATCGGGGTCGACGGTGTGGATTCCCGGGCGAAGCTGACGGGTGAAGAACTCGTTGAAGCTGCGGAAGCCCCCTTCGGGGACCACGGCCTCGTCGAGCGCGACGTCGTAGGCGCGGGAGTAGAGGTCGAGCACCGGGCGCAGCACCGGGAGCGGGATACGCGCCTCGGTAAAGCGCCCGAGCGCGCGGGTGATGCGCCCTCGGGGGAGGAGGTGCAGGAGGGAGGCGGCGGCGCGCGAACGGAGGGGAACCATCAGGATTGGGCTCTGCGCGTCGTCGACGCGTCGGGGAGCCTAGAATGCCGCGCGAAGCGGGGTCAACAGATCCCTCTCGCGCGCCGCGCAGGAATCAGACGTCGTAGTACAGGTGGTACTCGTAGGGCACCGGGCGGAGGCGCACCGGGTCGACGTCCTTCTCGCGCTTGGACGAGATCCACGTCTCGATGATCTCCTTCGAGAAGACGTCCCCCTTGAGGAGGAACTCGTGGTCGGCCTCGAGGGAGTCGAGCGCCTCGCTGAGCGAGCCGGCGACGTGGGGGACGTTCTGCAGCTCCTCCGGGGAGAGCGAGTAGATGTCCTTGTCGAGGGCGTCTCCGGGGTGGATCTTCTTCTCGATCCCGTCCCTGCCGGCCATCACCAGCGCCGCGAAGGCGAGGTAGGGGTTGCAGCTCGGGTCGGGGAATCGCACCTCGACGCGCTTGGCCTTCGGCGAGGGCGAGAACATCGGGATGCGGATGGACGCCGAGCGGTTGCGCGACGAGTACGCCAGGTTGACCGGCGCCTCGTAGCCCGGCACCAGGCGCCGGTAGCTGTTGGTCGTCGGGTTGGTGATCGCGTTGAGGGCCTTGGCGTGCTTGAGGATGCCGCCGATGTAGAACATCGCCATCTCGCTCATGCCCGCGTAGCCGTTGCCCGCGAAGAGCGGCTTGCCGTCCTTCCAGAGCGACTGGTGGCAGTGCATGCCCGAGCCGTTGTCGCCGAAGAAGGGCTTCGGCATGAAGGTCGCCGACTTGCCGTTACGCTTCGCGACGTTCTTGACGATGTACTTGAACCACATGGTCTTGTCGGCCATGCGCAGCAGCGAGTCGTACTTCATGTCGATCTCGCACTGACCCGCGCTCGCGACCTCGTGGTGGCTGGTCTCGATCTCGATGCCCGCGGCCTCCATGGCCTCGACCATCTCGGTGCGGAGGTCCATCAGGGTGTCGTGCGGGGCGACGGGGAAATAGCCCTCCTTCGAGCGCACGGTGTACCCGAGGTTGCCGCCCGGGATCTCCTTGCCGGAGTTCCAGTGGGCTTCCTTGGAGTCGATCTGGAAGAAGTTGTGGTGGGGCGAGGTGCTGTAGCGGACGTCGTCGAAGACGAAGAACTCCGCCTCGGGGCCGACGTAGATGGTGTCGGCCAGGCCCGTCGAGCGCACATACTGCTCGACCTTGCGGGCGATGAACCTCGGGTCGCGGTCGTAGGACTCGCGGGTGATCGGGTCGACCACGTTGGCGATCATCGACATCGTCGGACGCGCCATGAAGGGGTCCATCACCGCCGTGGACGCGTCGGGCAGGAGCAGCATGTCGGACTCGTTGATGGCCTTCCATCCGCGGATGGAGCTGCCGTCGAAGCCGAAGCCGTCCTCGAAGGCCTCCTCGGTGATTCGGTGCATCGGCACGCTGGTGTGCTGCCACTGACCGAACAGGTCGCAGAACTTGAGGTCGACCATCACCGCGCCGCCGTCCTTGCCGAGGGCGATCGCTTCCTTGTGCTTCTTCGTCGTCATAGCAGTCTCGTCAGCTCCTCTGTTTTCAGATGGCGTCGTGGCCGCGCTCGCCGGTGCGGATGCGCACGACCTCTTCGATGGGCACCACGAAGATCTTGCCGTCTCCGATGCGCCCGGTACGCGCGCTGCGCTCGATGGCGTCGATCACGGCGTTGACCTGCTCGTCGGTGACGACGACCTCGACCTTCACCTTGGGGACGAAGTCCACCACGTAGGCGCTGCCCCGGTAGACCTCCTTGCGGCCGCCGGTGCGGCCGAAGCCCTTGACCTCGGTGACGGTCATGCCCTGCACGCCTACCTCGGCGAGCGCGTCCTTCACCTCGTCGAGCTTGAACGGCTTGATGATCGCCTCGACTCGCTTCATCGCGTCGCCCTTGTAGGCCCATTCAATGTAAACGGACCGTAAAGCTCATCCGCACCTCGGCGGAGCGGCCCGGTCGGTATACTGCGCGGCCTGCTGCATCCCCACGAAGGAGCCTCCGCGATGCCCCGCCTCTCGTTGCTTCCGGCCGTCCTGGTACTCCTCGCCCTGGTCGGCTGTTCGGACGGCGAGGCGCCGGTCTTCGTCGACGCGGGCACCATGGACGCGCCCGAGGCGGAGGTCTTCACCAGCCGCAACGACGTCAACGTCCCCGAGGCGCGGGGGCGGGTGTGCGACCGCAGCGCGCAGTGCGACGACGGCGTCCCCTGCACGATGGACTACTGCTCCTCCGACGGGCGCTGCGCCAACGTGCCCGACACCATGGCCTGCGACGACAACGTCTACTGTAATGGCCTGGAGACCTGCGACCTGCGCCGGGGCTGCGTGCGCGGCGCTCCGCTGGCCTGCGACGACAACGACGCCTGCACCACCGACCGCTGCGACGAGACGTCCCGCGCCTGTCAGCACGGCCCTCGCGACTTCGACCGCGACGGAGACCCCGACATCGGCTGCCGCTCCACGCAGTGTCCCGACGGCGGCGCGCCGGGCGACGACGCCGGGCTCTGCTGGGTGGGCTCGGACTGCGACGACCGTGACCCGAGGGTGAGCGGCACGCTCCCGGAGATCTGCGCCGACGGCGTCGACAACAACTGCAACGGCATGGTCGACACGCGCGAGACCGGCGGCTGCGTGCGCCCGCCGCACGACCGCTGCGACGACCCGCTGGACGTCTCCGCGGGTGGGCGCTTCACCGTCGCCATGGCGGGCACCACCGGGGACTACATGTTTCGCTGCGCGGGAGGGACGCAGGGCAGGGACGCCGTGCTCCGGCTCAACCTCACCAGCCCTCGCGACGTGGCCGTGACGGCGCAGTCTCGCGCGGGCTTCGGCCTCGTCTACCTGATGATCCAGAACCGCTGCGGCTCCACGATGGCCGCCGACACCCGCGATTGCCTCCTCGGCTTTCCCTCTGTCTGGCGCACGCACAGTCTCCCCGCGGGCGAGTACTTCTTCCTCCTCGGCACCTCTGCAGGGAGCACCGGCCCCGCGTCCGACGTCGTCGTCGACGTGCAGCTCAGCGACCCGGTCGCGCCCGCGGCCAACGACACCTGCTCCACCCCCACGGAGATTCCCGCCGCCGGCGGAACCTTCCGCGGTGACCTCATCGGCGTCACCGACGACGTGAGCACCCGCTGCGGCTCGACCACCCCCGACGTGCTCTACCGCATCACCCTCACCGAGCCCCGTGACGTCATCGCCCGCGCGGTCGGGAGCTCCACCGACTCGGTCACCGTCTCGCTCCTCGACCAGTGCACCCGCTCTCCGATGACCCTCCGCTGCGACAGCGGCACCATGCCCTCCTTCATCGCTCGGTCGCTCCCCGCGGGAACCTACTTCATCGCCGTCGAGGGCCGAGGCCTCCCTGCCTACACGCTCACCGTGGAGACCGCCGCGCCCTCGTCGCCGCCCCCAGGCGACACCTGCGCGAGCCCCCTCCCGCTCACCGCGGGCACCGCCGCGCGCGGCTCGTTCATGCCCTTCGAGAGCGACCTTCCAGTCTCGTGCAACAGCGGCTCGGCGCGCGACGTGGTCTACGCCTTCGAGCTCACCGAGCGCCTCGACGTCACGCTCACCGCGCGAGGCGGCACCAGCGACTGCTTCTATCTCGCCCTCCAGACGATGTGCGGCGTGCGCAGCAGCGAGCGCGGCTGCCGCGGCGGAGCGCCCTCCCGGCTCACGCTGCGCGGCCTCGACCCCGGGCGGTACTTCGTCGTCCTCCGAGGCACCCGCCCGGTGGACTACGAGCTGCTGCTCGAGACCCGCCCTGCGCTCGTGCCCACCGCAGTCACTGGCAACGAGACCTGCGAGACGGCGCAGGTGGTGCCGACCGGCGGCGGGCTCTACTCGGGCGACACCACCATGATGGCCCACCAGTACACCTACCCCTGCGCGACAAGCTCGATGGCCGGAGACGCCGTCTACCGCTATCGCGTCGAGCGCTCTGGTCGGGTGCTCTTCTCCACCGAGGGGTCTGCCTTCGACACGATCCTCTGGGTCACCCGCGCCGACGCCTGCCCCGGATCGGCGCTGCCGGGCGTGACGTGCAACGACGATGGCCCCGGCATCGGGCTCTCCTCGTCGCTGGAGCTCACCCTCAGCCCGGGGGACTACTACGTCCACGTGAGCGGGCTCTACACCACCGCCCGGGGGATGTACTTCCTCGCCGTCACGCCCTCGACAGCAGCTCCCTGATCCCCCGTAGGGATTACGGGTCTCCAGGACACTGCCGCTCGGGGGGATCGGAGCGCCGAGCCGTCAGTGCGTCGGCGAGACGTTGCGGCCCTTGGTGGGCGCGGCGTTGGAGGACGCAGCCTGGTGCTGCTTCGCGTAGTTCACCATCTCCGAGGTCTCCCGACTGAAGACCTCGTAGTCGGTCTGCTGCGCGTTGAGGAACGTGCTCGCCATCATCGTGTGGCCCGCCATCATGCTGGCCTCGGCGATCTCCTCATCGGTGGCGCCGTTCAGCCGCGCCGCCTCGGTGTGGAAGAGAGCGCAGTAGCGGCAGCGGGTCGCCCCGGCGATCCCGATCCCGATGAGCTCCTTGTACTTGGCGGGGATCTTCGTCTCCGCCAGGTAGAAGTCGCGCATCAGGCTCCAGAAGCCGTCGAGCGCAGGGTCGGGGAGCTGCTTCACCCAGGTCGGAACCTGGCCGAACATGCTCTCGACTTCCTTGTAGACATTGGCCTTGTTGCTCTGAGTGCCCATAAAACGTTCTCCTTTGGCCACGCCTCCTCCGAGGCGTGGCGGAACGCAGATCAGGCGATGCACCCGCGTCCGCTCTCCCTCGCACGGCGAGGGCGAAGAGACAGTGTTGTCGTCAGCGTCCAAGCCGACGCCGCGGGTGCCCAATAGATGGGGGATCGGTCACTGGATGAGCCCCCTCCTTCCAGCGGCCCGGTTTGCGGCCGCGGAGCAAATTCTGCCGCCCGGAGGGGAGGGCGGCAAGGCGATTCTTTATCGAGTCAGGTAGGCGCCCCGTCCTGCGTAGGCGCTCCAGTACTGCTGCCCGATGGTGGTGTACGTGAATCGGTTGAAGTCGAAGCCGTTGAGGCGGAGGCCGACCAGGGAGAGGTTGAGCGGAGAGCCGCTCGGCAGGTCGCTCAAACCCATCAACGAAGACAGGTCGGGGTACTGGAAGGAGCGCTCGGCGCCAGGGGCGAAGTGCTGCCAGGAGCTGCCGGGCCATTGCATGGTGAAGAGCAGCAGGTCGGGCGACGAGCCCTCGATGGCCACGCGCACGGTGCGGTCGGTCGGGAGCCGCGCGCCCGCGGCGGGGGAGGTCATCCGGGGGATGCCCAGCCAGCCGCGCACCCGCACGGTCTCGTCGGGCGAGGTGATGCCCGAGAGCACGAGGCCGGTGCAGGGAGCGGGGGTGTCCTGGAAGGCCGTCGGCCCGGTGACGGCGCCGGAGGCGAGGCGGGCGTGGATGGTGAGCCGTGCGTCGGCGAGGTTGCGGTTGAAGGCCGGCAGACCGGACAGGCGATAGGCGCCGCCGTCGAGCCCGGTGACCGTCGCGTGGGGCATCGGCATCACCCCTTCGCCGCCGAGGTCGATGAAGGCGCTCGCGTGAAACTGGTCGGGGGCGTCGGGGTCGGTGCCCTCGAGCGGAGCGACCTCGAGCGGGGTCTCGTGGTCGAGGGGGATGTTCATGTCGATGATGACGTTCTCGATCGTCGCCCGGGGAGCCCCGAGGACGCTGCGGGCCACGCCCATCACCCAAGGGGTGAAGCGCACCGGGGTCATGGAGCCCGCTGGGACGACGTTCTCCAGACCCGCCAGCGCGTAGACGGCCACCGCGGCGGGGCGAGCCTGTACCTGGAAGGGATAGCCGCGGCCGCCCCCGGTGGCGGGGACGATCTCCAGCACCTGGTCGCGCTGCAGCGCCAGGGCGGCGGCGGCCGGGTCGGCGGTGAAGATGTCAGGGCGGGAGACCCAGACGTAGGCCACGCGGCGGAAGCCCTCGCGGGGCTCCGGGATGTTCGACCAGGGGTTGGGGCCGAACTCGTTGGAGCCCGTCCAGACCAGCTCGCCCGAGATGGTGGCGGGGTAGACCGGGCGCTGCGGCATGCCCATCGGCATCCCAGGGCTGCCGCAGCCGGGGATCATCAACGGCTGCAGGTAGATGGTCGCGTTGCGGGCGTCGAAGGACTGGATCGTGGTGGTGGTGTGGCAGCGCTCCGAGGCGGTCACCGTCACCGGCGGGCGGAGCATCGGGGGGGAGAGGGTCACCTGGCCGCGAGCGCTCGTCTGGCCTGCGCTCGGCGGCACGGCGCCGGGCTCGTTGTTGAGGAAGACGAAGGCCGAGGGCACCGGGTCGCCGGACATCGCATCGAGCACCGTGACGGTGATGCTGCCCGCGAGCGTTCCTCCGGAGAGGCCGCCGCCCACGCTGTCGGCGCTGTCGGCGTAGGTGTAGCCGTCGGTGATGGAGAGCTGCTCGTCCTGGTTGTCGATGGCGACCTCGACGCGACCGTCGGGGTGCGCGGGCGTGAGGCAGGAGAGCAGCTCCGGTCCGGTGACCATGAGCCCGGTGCAGGGCGCGCCGTCGAAGGTCACCCGCATGCCGTCGCGGAAGTGGGTGCCGAGGCCGTGAACGCTCACCCTCGCTCCGCCCGTCGTGGGCCCGAGCGGCGGGTCGACGTAGAAGCTGTCATAGCGGTAGCCCCGGGGAAGCGTGCCCGTGCGGCCGGCGATCTCGACCTCGACGTCGACCTCGCCAGCGCGCCCCGCGGGGGTGCGCACGGTGATGCGGTTGCGGTCGACGAAGGTGGTGTAGCGGGGCTGCACGAGGTTGCCGCCGAAGCGCACGACGGCCTCTGCGGTGAAGTTCGAGCCGCGCAGCGTGACCTCGGTGCCGCCGAGGAAGGAGCCGTGCCCCGGCTGCACGCCGACCAGCGTCGGGGCGGGCATCGGTCGGGCGTCGGGACCGGCGTCCACCCGTGCGTCGGCGCCGGCGTCGAGGCGCTCGGGGGGCAGGGTCAACGCCTCTTCAGCGCACCCGCCCAACAGTCCGAACGCGGCGAGAGAGAAAATACACCGACGGGTAAAGGCGACGCGCATGGGCGGACGAGCTCCTCGCGGGCGAGTATCCGGGAGTCGCACCCCAGAGCGCAACGCGATCACCGGCGAAGCACTGCTCCCCGCCACCCCCCTCCATTGGCGATATCGGTGCTTGACCTACATCGGCACCATGCCTTAGAAAGCGCCGCAAGCAGCGGCCACTTCGGTCGCGTGCCCGAGAGAACGGTGGGTGCTGTCATGGGAGCTCGACTGAAGCGATTCGGCTACGGGGTGTCTTGCGCGGCGCTGGTGCTCACCGGGTGCGCCACGGACGAGGCCCTTCTGGAGGGCGACGACAGCGAGTCGCCGACCGACCTCACGGTGAGCGAGCTCACCGGCGCCAACGCCGTGGGCCGCAACGCGACGGTGCAGAGCTACGTGCTGGTGCGGGTGGGCGCGAGCGACGCGGAGATCCAGCGCGCGGCGGTGCAGCAGCTCCGCCCCCTCTTCGGCGCGATGAAGGCCCAGGACATCGGGCTCGCCAACCGGCTCGACTCGCCCACGGCGACGAGCTTCATCGACGTCAGCACCTTCGTGCGCGACACCGTCGACGTGATCGACCCGGCGCACCCCGAGACCCGGGTGTCGCAGATGCAGCGAGTGCGCTTCACCTACCGCGATCGCGCGGTGGTCAACCTGCGCCACAAGTCGCGGCGCGCCTGGTCGACCAGCTCGCTCTTCGGCGACTACAGCTCCCACGCGAGCGAGCTCGTCGAGCAGTGCCAGAGCGAGCACCAGGACTGGGGCGCATCGGGCATCTGGTACAACTTCGAGCCGCACCTGAGCGCCTGTCAGTCGCTCATCAACGCCGAGGTCACCCGGCTCGCGGCGGAGCGGCGGCGGCTCCGTAACGGCGACCGCGAGATCACCGTCGGCGAGAGCACCCGCTGGTTCACCCCCATCACCATCAAGCTCACGGCGATCTCCCGCACCGAGACGAAGTACCCCGACTACCACCGCATCTGGGACGACGGCCGGCTGGTGATCGGGGCGTACTTCGGTGAAGACAAGCACGACGACGCCAACGACTACGGCGCGCGCAACCTCTTCCAGTACGTTCGCGCGGTGCTCCAGGCGCGGCCTGAGCTGCGGGCCTCGGCGCCGGGCACCGACCTCACCACGGTCTCCTTCGGCGGCGCGACGATCAGCAACGTCACGCCCCTCCAGGTCGCCGAGTGGATCGTCGACAAGACCAACTACCCCACGCAGGTGCCGTTCGCGATGCGCGACGCCTTCCGCCTGGCGGTGATTCGTCAGTGGCGCGACAAGACCATCACCTTCGCCGCGCCGGTGAGCGTGTCCATCAACGGCGCCGCTCGCACCGGCACCGCCGAGGTCCGCGTGTTCTACGGCGACGAGGAGGGCTCCGGCTCCGGCGCGGTGCAGCGCTACCAGGCAGGCCTTCCGCGAGGTCGACGTCTTCCAGTACACGGGGCACTCGCACCTCGGGTCGGGCCCGCTCGACTCGCGCAACTACACCGCCGCGAGCTTCCCCAATCGCTATCAGATCCTGATGGTGAACTCGTGCGTGTCGTTCAACTACTACAACGCGTACTTCGATATGCACCCCGGCGGCACCACCAACCTGGACACCGTCACCAATGGTCTCCCGGTCTACCTGGAGGGCTCCGGGCTCTCCGCCGGGCGCTTCGCGGTGGCCTTCCTCGACGGCCGCTTCCGCTCGTACGCCGACATCCTCGGCTCGATGCGCGTCGACCTCCCCTGGGAGCGTGGGCATGACGCCAACCGCGTCGCCGACGGGGAGACCGACAACACCTTCACGCCGAGCCGTCAGCGCATGACGCTGAGCTTCACCCGCTAGCGCTGCTCCTCGGGCACCCAGTACGTGTCCCGCCCGCCGATCTTGATGACCTGCACCGCGCGCCCCGCCGGGTCGGTCTCCTTCCGATAGACCTTCATCACGTCGGTGTAGTCCAGGTCGCTGGCGATCACCGCAGCCATCAGGTCGACCACCGCGCCGTGCAGCACCGCCGCCTCCGTGGAGGTCACCGCGTTGGCCGCCCGGTTGGGGGCGATCTTCGCCCGGTAGAGGGCCTCGCACGCGTACATGTTGCCGATGCCCGCCTGCTGACCCTGGTCGAGCAGGATCTCCTTCACGGCCTTTCGAGACCCGAGAGGGATCTTCGTAGCGAGTCCACCGTCCACGCCTGTCGGTAGGCGGGTCGGACTCTTGGGTGATGAGCACGTCGGGGCCGAGGGCTTCGGCTCCTCGCACTGGGCGCTGGTGATCCCTGGGAAGGCGTGCACCTTGCCCCGTCGCTCTGGCTCGTTGAACTCCAGCCGCCGCCCACGGGCCACGAGCCAGAACGAGCTGGCCTTCTTGTCTGGCGGCGATAGGTGGTGTCGATAGTTGGAGACATAGGGCTCATCGGACATCGTCCAGCGCCCTGCGTGCATCAGGTGCGAGGTGACCGTCCCGGTGGAGAGGCCATCACGATGTGCTTGCCCCGCTGGGTGACCGAGGAGAGCGTCGCGCCGCGGAAGAACTCGTCGAGCTTCGTCTTGCGGTCGGGATCGGCCTTCATCTCGGGGAAGTGCCCGCCGAAGTGGCCGTGGTCTTCGATGACCCCACCCGTGACGCGCTCTCGAAGCCAGACGACCTGACGATGGACCTCGGGGAATTCAGGCATGACGGTGCTCCTGGGAAGTGGGTTCAGCCGTTCCAGTCGACTCGGAGGGATTGGAGCCACGAGGCGCGGGCGGCCAGCACCTCGTCGGAGTAGAGACCCGGCGCGTCGTCGAGACGGGCCTCCTGGATGGTCCCGGTGGCGGCGTCGACCACGGAGAGCACCAGCACCCGTTGGAGCGCACGTCGAGCCGCACCTCCGCGCGAGCGCCGTCGGGCATCGGCTGGGGGAAGGTCATCCGGTACTCGCCCACCCTCGTCGCCTCGCGCTCGCTGCGGCCCTCGAAGACCTCCACCGGCAGCACGCTCGACCCTCCGCGAACGCTGAACGTCCGTCGCCCCACGAAGGGGGTCGCCGTCCCAGCCGGCACCAGCGGGATCAGCACCGCCCGACGGCCGTCAGGGGACTCCGGGGAGGGCTCCCAGGCGCGCACCGAGAAGGTGTCGGGCACCACGCCGCTCAGCGCGACCCCCACCCGGGCGCCGCCCTCCGCCAGGGCCGCGCCGTGGATGGCCGCCCCCGACGCGACGATGGTCAACGGGTTCAGCGGGTGACCAGGATCGTCGTGGATACGCACCCTTGGGCAGCGCTCGCGCATCCGTTGTTGGAGGGGGCCAGAGCAGCGACGAGCCGCCCGTAAGCAACACCTCGTCGAGGGAGCTCCAGTCCAGCGAGGCCCGGCGGAGGGCCTCCTCGGCGCAGGCCATCGCGCGGTCGAGCTCGCCGCCGATGGAGCGGGAGAGCTCGGCGAGGGAGAGCTCGAGGGTGACCTCCTCGCCTTCGGTGTCCTGATCGAAGACCGGGGTGAACTTCCGGCGGCGCGAGCGGGAGAGCGGCGAGGGGTCGGTTCCGGCGTCGGTGTTGAGCGAGATCTTGAACCACTCGGCCAGCTCGAGCAGGCGCTCGCGGGTGGACTCGTTCACCGCCGCGAGGCTGAACGCATGGTCCGGAGGCGCTCGGCGTACTGGGTGACGAGCGAGTCCCGGATGCGCTGGTCGATGGCGAGCCCGCCGAAGCTGCACGCCGTAGGAGTCGATCGCGTGGAGCTGCGCCGCCTGGTCCGCCTTCGCGGCGGAGCAGGGGTGACGTCGAGGGTTCCGCCGCCGAAGTCGAAGACCATGAAGGTCTGCGATGTCCCTTGAGCGCCGATAGCCCTCGACTGGAGTCCATAGGCCCAGCCCGCGGCGTCGGGCTCGGTGATCATTCCCCACAGCGGGAGCCCGGCCATCTTCGCGGCCTGGCCCGTGGCGAGCTTCTCGCGGTTGCGGAAGCGCTGCGGGTGCGACACCACCACCCCGTCGAGGGGCGGCAGCGCGGGGCGGGCGCGGATCATCTCCGCGAGCGCGCGGAGGATCACCGCCGCGATGTCCGTGGCTAGAGATCGCGCTCGCCGAGGCGCCATGGGGCCCAGCGTAGACCGAGCTTGACGCCCATGTGGTTCTTCGATCCGCGCACCAGCACCACGTCGCCGGGCGCTCGCTCGGCCTCTCCGACGAGCTCCCGGTAGGCGGAGGGGGCGCGCGATCCGACCACCGCGCGGGGGCCGCCTCGGGAGGTGAGCAGCACCAGCGAGGCGAGGGTGGGGCCGCCGCCTTCGAGGGTGACCAGCCGGGGCTGACCACGCTCGACATAAGCGACAGAGCAGAAGGTGGTTCCGAGGTCGATGCCGTAGACCGCCACTGGAGACTACCGGGGGCCTACTGCCGGGTGACCCGGAGCGTCACGCGGTCGAGGTAACCCTGTCGGTTGACGCCCGCGGCGATGACCGTGCGCGCCAGGGTCGGCGAGGCCGAAGACCTTCTCGGGGCTGTCATCAGGAGGTCTCCGCGCTGCCGGTGGTGAACCACTCGGCGGCCAGGGCGGCGGGGTTGACGGTCCATCGACCATAGAGCCCGAAGTTGTAGTCGCGGGTGCCGGGAGGGAGCTGCCGGCAGTCGATGCCGGTGCGCACCGTGAAGGGTCCGGGCAGGGTGCGCATGGCCTCGCGGGGCATGAGGAAGAAGCCGTCGAGGGGGGTGGGCGACTGCCAGGTGAGCGAGACCGTCGCGATGGGCGGCGGGGGCATCGGGCCGAACTGGATCACGCCGTCCAGGCGGATGCGCGCCTGGCCGTGGACGTCGCAGCGAGCGGGGATGACGAAGGTCTCGCCCTGGCGCACCGGGCGGTCGACGATGACGCTGTCGGCGGCGCCGCCGCTCTCGTTGCGGACCGCGTTGAGCACGCGCGCGGTGAGCCCCTCGAAGGGCGACCACTCGCTGAAATCGATGTCGCCGGGTGACTGGCGCAGCGTGATGCGCTCGACGGAGAGGCGACGCCATCTCGCCCACGAGCTCCGCCCCCGCGGATGTCGCGGAGTGAGCACGAAGAGCAGAAGCGGGCGCGCGCCCTGCCAGCGGAAGGCGCCGGACTCGCCGTTCATGGCGGGGGAGCTTGCGGAGAAGCGCACGCCGTTCCACTCGGGGTCGGTGTTGAGGGCGGCGACGTGCTGGGTGATGCGCGACCACATGGGAGGGTCGAGCCTTCGCTCGGCGAAATAGCGGCCGTCGAAGGGCAGGATGAGACGCCCCACCCAGAGGCCGTAGCCCTCCTCGACGCGCTGGCGGAGCAGGGCGCGAGGCAGCTCGGGTCGGCGCCCGCGGTGCACGCCACGTCGCCGCTCGCCCCGGGCTGGAAGGGCGTGCTGGTGCTCTGAAGCCGTCGGTCACCAGCACGGTGACGTTGTAGGGGTCCAGGGGTCGGGCTGCTGAGGTCGGGCCTCGGGGGGCGGGCGGCTTACGGAGCGCGAGGTGCAGCGCCGAATACCCGCCGCGGTAAGTCGCGGGGAGCCGGGCCTGCTGGGCGGTGAGCTGCGGGGCCTCGCAGTGGACGGCGGTGTCGACGGCGCAGCGCTGGAAGGGGTTGTTGAGCTGGAGCGCCGAGAGGGAGGCCTCGATGACCTGGGCGTGGAGGGTCTGCAGGGCCGTGGAGCGGGTGGAGTGAAGCCCCGGATGCTCTCGAGACGTCGACGAAGACCTGGGCGCCCCGGCCGGGTGGCGCCGCGGGGGTGGCGCGGGGGCGACGGGGGAGGGCGCAGCGGGCGCGGGCGCGGGAGGCGGGAGGGCGAGCGGGACGGTTGCACGCGGCCCAGGGTGAGGAGGGCGGCGAGGAGGGCGGGCGGGGCGCACCCGGGCGTCAGTGGGAGGTGACGACGGCGGCATCGACGTACTCGCGGTTTTCCACGGCGGCTTCGATGAGGGAGGAGGGCCGATCTCCAGGCGCTGGTCGCGCGGGCCGCGGACGACCGTAGACCGCGCGGCCGTTCTCGACGACTTCTCCGGACAGGAGGCCTCGTCCTGCAGCTCGACCGGGGCGAGCAGGGTGCCCTGCCGCACGACGGCCACGTAGGAGTAGAGGCCCGGGGCGGCCGCCGACGAGCACCGACCAGAGAATTGCCCGTGCTGGACGCTCACCTGCCCGACGGCCTCGCGGTGCTGGTCGGCGTAGCAGAGGCAGTAGCGCACGCCCGGAGGAGGGAGCAGAGGTCCTCGGGCTTGGCGTGGGCAGCGGACGGAGACGCGGAGCGGGCGTGCCATGGCGGTGTTTGGTCTACTCGATGGTCCAGAGGCGGCGGGCGAGGACGTGCCCCATGAAGAGCTCGAGGGGAGAGCAGCGCCAGCGCGGTATCCTGGCGGAACCAGCGGGGCGGGGCGATGGCGTTCTTGGCGAGCTGGGCTTGAGGCCATCTTGGTAGCCTCGAGACCGGGGTCGATCTTCGAGGGCGACGGCAGCTCCGAGGGCATCTTCGGGGTCTCCAGGATGCCCACCTGGACCTTCTGCGCGATGGGCTCCTCGCCTTTGACGCGGTAGTGCGCTCAAGTCCCGATCACCGGCGGGGTCTTGGTGTCCCTGGCTCATGGGGTTCCTCCGAAGGGGGTCGGGTCGGGCGGCGGGTTGAGCATGGCGGTGACTTGCTCCCAGCGCTGCCCGGCGAGGAGGGCCTCCGCGGTCTGCCCACTCGCTGCGCGGCCTGCACGACGACACGAAGGTCTGTGCTGGTTCTGCCCGCGGTTCTCCGGGGTCATGCCTGGCATCACCATCATCCATCAGCTTCTGCC
>JADJAE010000160.1 GCA_016704445.1 Deltaproteobacteria bacterium | reverse complement strand
AGCGCGCTTCGTGCGCCTCTACGAGGACGTCGTGAGGACCATGGAGCCGGAGCTCGACCGGCTCCTCCTCGATCGGGCGCAGGCCCGGCGGCTGGAGGAGAACACCCGCGACGCCCGCCGCGCGCGCTCCTGAGCTGCTCCGCTCCGAGGCCCGCGTCGCAAGGTCGTGCCGCCTGGCAGACCGCTGGTGCCTTCGGCGTCGGGCAGTTCGCCAACCGACAGACGGGCCTCGGCGCCCTCTTCCTCTCGCTCGAGGCGACCTTCCTCCTGGGGAGCGTGGCCACGGCCATCGTCGACCAGTCGGTGCAGTCCACCACCACCCAGGCCGGCGTCTTCGTCCAGGACACCGACGGAGACCGCCGCGCCAACATCGCCTTCGCCATGAGGGTGATGAACTGGACGCTGCTCAGCGCCTTCGTCGCCACGACCGCGATCGGCATCTGGCAGGCCAACGACGCCTACGTCCCCCAGAGGGTGATCAACCGGGTGCCTCGCCCGCTGCCGCCCGGCCTCCAGGGGCTGCAGTTCTCGGCGCACCCCGGGGGCTTCGGGGCCTCGCTGCTCGGCACCTTCTGACGCCCGACGGTGTCGTTGAATCTTCTCTTGAAGGTTTGGCGTCCCACGGGCGATCCATGGAATCAGAAAGGCCCTCTACTGACGTGCAGAACACTCCCCGTCCCCGTCGTCGCTGGATCCTCGCCGCGAGCGCCCTCGGCTCGATCGCCCTCGCCCTCGCCCTCCTCGCGGTCACAGCGCCGCCCGCCCAGGCGCAGAGCGCCGAAGGCGTGCCGCAGTTCAACCGAACCTGCGGTCGGTGCCACCCCGATGGCAACGAGGACGACGGCCCCGACCTCCACAACAAGAACCTCTCCGTCGCGGCGATGACCAAGGTGGTCCGCGAGGGCACCAAGCACATGCGGCCCATCCGGCCGACGAAGCTCTCCGACGCCGACCTGGCGCGGGTGATGGTCTTCCTCCGCTCGATCCACGCCGTGCGCTAGACCGTCGCGCTCACTGGAGCACAAGCGCGCTGCCCCGCGCGATGCGCGCGCCGCGCAGGATGCTCCCTCCCTCGTGCTGACAGTTCTCGATCCTCACGTCCCAGTTGCCCGGAGGCACCCGGATGGTGCGCGTCGCGCCCTCCGGGACCGTGGCGCTCCCCAGCACGTCGCCGGTCCACGAGTCGTCGTTGATCGGCGAGAGATAGAGGAAGCAGATGGTCTCGCCGGTGCGGTTGACCAGCGAGACGGGCACCGTCATCCCGTCGGTGAAGACGGCCGGGGAAGAGGCGCAGGCGGCCAGGGAAGAGAAGAGCAGAAGCGAGGCGGCGAAGAGGCGCACGGTCGCAAGCATGGGGGCCGCGCGACGGGGTGGCCAACTTTCCCGGTGAGCTCCATCCCATCGCGGGTCGAGTCCCGGCAGGGTATGCTGGGCGCTGTGCGTACAGTGAGGTCCTGATGCCATGCCTCCGTTGGATCGGCCCGAACGGTCGCGGCCAGCTCTTCCCCATCTACAAGTCCATCACCACCGTCGGCAGCGCGGGGGGCAACGACGTGCTCCTGCCCGCGCCCGGCGTCGCCCCATGGCACGCCCAGATCGTCTTCGACGGGAGGGACTTCTCCCTCGACGAGAGCGACCCGGTGGCGGAGATCCAGATCAACGGCAAGCGAAAGCGGCGCGCGAGGCTCAGCCACAACGACCGGCTGATGCTGGGCGAGGCCGAGCTGGTGTTCTCGCTGCTGGAGGAGTCCGACGCGCCGTCGAAGACGCCCGGCGACGGCGGGGCGACCGCGGAGTTTACCGGTCTGCGTAAGCTGTTTCAGTTCAGCGAGCGGCTGCTGGTGACCCGCGACGTGCAGGCGCTGCTGGAGGCGCTGCTCGACGGGGCCATCGAGGCCACCGGGGCGGACAAGGGCTTCGTGGTGCTGCTGCGCGACGACAAGACCGAGGTGCGCGCGGCGAGAAACCTCCGCCAGGAGAACCTCCCGGACGCGGTGCGCCACCTCTCCGACAGCATCATCGCGCGGGTCATCGAGTCGAAGCGTCCGCTCATCGTGCAGGACGCCACGCACGACATGATGTTCAAGGCCGCCGCGTCGGTGATGAACCTCCGGCTCTGCTCGGTGATGTGCGCGCCGCTCATCGCGGGCGGCGACCTGCTCGGGCTCATCTATCTGGGCAACGACCGGGTGGCCAACCTGTTCGAGCCGCGCACCATGGACGTGCTCTCGGTCTTCGCCTCGCAGGCCTCGCTCATCCTGCAGAACGCCCTGCTGCTGGAGACCCTTCGCACGGACAACGCCGAGCTCGAGAAGAAGCTGAAGAGCCAGCGCTTCGGGGAGATCATCGGGAGCTGCGCGTCGATGCTCGACGTGTACCGCAAGGTGTCGAAGGTCGCGCCCACGGACATCTCGGTGCTCATCACCGGCGAGACCGGCACCGGCAAGGAGCTCATCGCGAGGGAGATCCACAACCGCTCGCCGCGGGCCAACGGGGCCCTTCGTGGTGATCAACTGCGGGGCCATCCCCGAGAACCTCATGGAGTCCGAGCTCTTCGGGCACGTGAAGGGCGCCTTCACCGGGGCGGTGGCCACGCGCATGGGGAAGTTCCAGAGCGCCAACGGTGGCACGCTCTTCCTCGACGAGATCGGCGAGCTGCCCCTCAACCTCCAGGTGAAGCTGCTGCGGGCGCTGCAGGAGCGCGTGGTCACCAAGGTCGGCGACAGCAAGCCCGAGCCGGTGAACATCCGGGTGCTCGCCGCGACCAACCGCGACCTCGAGGAGGAGATCCGCAAGGGCGGCTTCCGCGAGGACCTCTACTACCGCCTCAACGTGGTGAACCTCTTCCTCCCGCCGCTGCGCGAGCGCGGCGACGACGTGGTGGTCATCGCCCGGCTGCTGCTCCAGAAGCACGGGCCGGAGATGAACCCCGCGGTGCGCGGCTTCACCCCCAACGCCCTCATCGCGATCCGCAAGTACGACTGGCCCGGCAACGTGAGGCAGCTGGAGAACCGGGTGAAGAAGGCCCTGGTGCTCTGCGACCGCTCGCTGCTCGGCCCCGAGGACCTCGACCTGCACCCCGAGGCGCTACAGACCATCGTGCCGCTCGAGAAGGCCAAGGAAGACTTCCAGCGCCGGTACATCCTCGAGGTGCTGGAGCGCAACAACGGCAACCGCACCAAGACCGCGCGCGACCTCGGCGTCGACCCCCGCACCATCTTCCGCTACCTGGAGCGTGAGGGCGGCCCCGCGCCGGGCGGCCCGGGCGAGGACTGAGCGGAGGTCTGAGCCGTGCCCGCCTGCGTCGGCCGTGAACGCGAGCTCGCCTGGATCACCGCGCGCCTCGACGCGACCAGCGCCAACGGCACCGCCGCGGTGCTGGTGTCGGGCCCGTCGGGCATCGGCAAGTCGCGCCTCCTCGACGAGCTGCGCGACCAGGCGCGGAGCGTGTCGTTCCCGGTGCTGGAGGGCTGGTGCATCCGGCACGCGGCCTTCGCGCCCTTCCTGGCCATCGCCTCGCAAGCGCTGGCGCTGCTTCGGGCGCGCGACGAGCAGCACCTGCTCAGCCCCGCCCACCTGGAGGCCCTCGCCCCGCTGGTGAGCGCCCGCGCCCCCCGCGGCCGCGAGGACGTCGACGCCACCGAGGCCGCGGCGGGCTTCACCGAGGCGGTCAGTCGGCTGCTCTCCGCGGTCGGTCGACAGCGCCCGGTGCTGGTGCTGATCCGCGGCGCGGCGCGCATGGACGAGGCCTCCTCGGCGCTGGTGCGCGCGCTGCTCGACGCCGCCGGGCCCGCGGGGGAGCCCACCCCCGGGGCGGCCTCGGCGCTGCTCGTCGCCTCGACGAGGGAGCGCGAGCCCTCGGCGGCCTTCGACCACGCGCGCGCCGAGATGCTGCCGATCCACGGGCTGGAGGCCGAGGCCCTGGGGCGGCTGCTCACGGAGCCGAGCCTGCTCCAGCGGCTGCACGCCACGACCGACGGCAACCCCGCGGTGCTGCTCGGGCTGCTGGGGCGCCCTCCGTCGTCGCGCGGCGACGAGGTGCGCTCCCGGATGGACGAGCTCGGGGAGGTTCCGCGGCGCGTGGTGGCGACGCTGGCGCTGGCCGACCGCCCGCTGCCCGTGCTGGTGCTCGCCGCGGCCATCGGCGTCGATGCCCCGTCGGTGCACCGGGCGGTGCCGCCGCTGGTGGGGGCCGACCTCGCGCGGCGCACGCTCGACCCCACGGTGGGCGACGTGGTGGTGGGCCTCGCGCGGCACGACGACGGCGCGCGGGTGCTGGCGGGCTACGCCGACTCGGAGTGCATGGCGATCCGCGCGAGACTGGGCGTCGCGCTGGCGGAGTGGGGGCGAGCGACCCCGGAGGAGGTGGTGCTCCATCGCCTCGCGGGCGGCACCGGCGCGGGGCTCGTCAGCGAGTCCATCGAGGTCGCGCGCTCGCTGCTACAGCGGCACGCACCGGCCTCGGCGCTGGCGCTGCTGGAGTCGTGCGCGCAGGTGGCCGACGCCGCCGCGCTGAAGGAGGTCGCCACGCTCGCGATGGCCGCCGCGCGCGCCGCGGGGTCGGAGGCGGAGGCCCGCGGGCACGTGCTGCGCGCCCGGGAGGCGAACCCCAACGACCCGGAGCTGGCGAGGCTGGAGGCGGTGATCGCGCTGAGCGAGGGCGACCTGCCGAGAGCCGAGCGGGCGCTGGAGCAGGCCGAGGCGACGCTCGCGCCGGGCGACGACGAGGAGCGGGCGATGGTGCTCCTCAGCCGCGCGGAGCTCCGGTACCAGCAGGGTCGCTTCGAGGAGGCCGAGCGCTTCGCCATGGACGCCCTCGCGCGCACCGCGGAGCCGAGGCGCGTGGCCGAGGCGCGCAACGTCGTGACCAAGGTGCTCCTGGTGCGCCGCGACTTCGACCGCGGCCAGGCGTGGACCGAGGAGTCGCTGGTGCTCGCCCGCGCCCGGCGCTCGCAGGACGAGCTGCTGCGGGGGCTCATCAACCTGGGCGTGGTGGCGATCTGGCGCGACGATCTCGAGGAGGCGCAGCGGCGCTTCGCGGAGGCGCGCGCGGTCGCGGTGCGCGGCGGCTCGATGATGCTCCAGGGGGTGCTGCGGGAGAACGAGGCGGTGGTGGCGCACCTGCAGGGCCGCTACGGCGACGCGCTGCGGTCGTACCAGGAGGCGCTGGAGATTCTTACCCGGGTGGGTAATCGCCGCTTCGTGGCCAGGGTGGCCAACAACCTGGGCGAGCTCTACGCGCAGGTCGGCGCGGGCGAGCGGGCGCGGCGGCTCTGCGAGCACGCGGCGCGGGTGGCGCGCGGGCTCTCCGGGTCGCTCGCGGCGGAGTCCCGGATGCTCCGCGCGCAGGTCGAGCTGGTGGAGGGCCGGTCGGACGCGGCGGCGGAGGCGGCGCGGGGAGGGCGGCGCGGCACTTCGCGGCGGCGGGGGACACCGAGCGGCTGGCGGGCGCGCGGCTGCTGCTGACCCGGGCGGCGCTGCTCGACGGCGACGTGGCGCGCGCGGGGCAGTTTCTCAGCGAGGTACCGGACGGCGAGGAGGTGTCGCCGCGCACGAGGGCCGAGCGCGCGGCCTACGAGGCGGAGTGGGAGCGCGCCCGGGGGCACGACGGGCTGCCCGCGGCGAGGGTGGCGCTGGAGCGCTCCGAGGCGGTGGGCGATCGGGAGCTGCAGTTTCGCGCGGAGGTGCTGGTGGCCACGGCGCTGTTGCACCGGGGAGACGTGCTCACCGCGCGGCGCCACGTAGAGCGGGCGGCGTCGCTGCGCGCGACCATTCTCGGGGCGGTTCCGGACGCGCTGCGAGTGGGCTTCGGGGCGCAGCTCGAGCGCACGGGCATCGCCCAGCTCGAGGCGCGGCTGGAGACCTACGCCGCGCCGGTGAGCGTGACGACCCTCAGCCCGCGGCCGAGCATCGCGACGCCGGCGATGGAGCCGACGGGGCTCATCGGAGACAGCGCGGCGATGCGCGAGCTGCGGCGGCGCATCCACCGGGTGGCGCCGCAGGACGTGACGGTGCTCATCCAGGGCGAGTCGGGCACCGGCAAGGAGCGCGTGGCCGAGGCACTACACCGCGGCTCGCGGCGGCGCGAGGGCCCGCTGGTGAAGGTGAACTGCGCGGCGCTCGCGGAGGGCGTGCTGCTGAGCGAGCTCTTCGGCCACGAGCGCGGGGCCTTCACCGGCGCCGACCGCCGCCGCCGAGGGCGCTTCGAGATCGCCGACGGCGGAACGATCTTCCTCGACGAGATCGGCGACGTGTCGCCGGCCACGCAGGCGTCGCTGCTGAGGGTGCTGCAGGAGCGGTCGTTCGAGCGCGTGGGCGGCAACGAGACGCTGCGGGTGGACGTGCGGGTGCTGGCCGCGACCAACCGCGACCTCGACGCCATGGTGGCCGCGCGAACCTTCCGCGAGGACCTCTATTTCCGGCTGAGCTCGCTCACCATCAAGCTCCCTCCGCTGCGAGAGCGCCGGGACGACCTGCCGGCGCTGGCGGCGTGGTTCCTTGAGCGGGCTGCGGTGGAGTCGGGCACCCGGCCGAGGAGGCTGACCACGGCGGCGCTGCGGCGGCTGACCGAGCACGGCTGGCCAGGCAACGTGCGCGAGCTGGAGAACGTGCTCCGGGCGAGCGCCCTCCTCGCCGAGACCGAAGACCTGAGCCCCGAGGACCTCCAGGGGCTGCCGGACGTGACGAGGGTCACCTCCCCCCCAGCCATCCCAGCATGCCGCCGCCTCCACCCACGTCGTCGATCAACGAGGTCGACCTGGTCTACCGGCGCATCCGGGCCGGGGGCGTGGCCCTCTTCGACATGCGCCGGGAGATCGAGCGCGGCTGCATCGCCCAGGCCCTCGAGGAGGCAGGAGGAAACATCACCCGCGCTGCCACCCTCCTCGGGATGAAGCGCCCGAGGCTCTCGCAACTTGTGAGGGAGTACGGGCTTGCCAAGGGTTCCGCGCATGAGGACAATGCGTGACCATGAAGCTCTCCCACGCCCTCGGGTTCATCGCGGTGTCGTCGTGCCTCTCGGCGGGATGCGCGAGCACCCGCGGTCGCGCTCACCGGCGCCGCGCGGCGGGCGGTGGCAACGGCTCCCAGGGCGGTGGCGCTCGCCTCGGCGGTCGCCCGCGGCATCGCCGACGATCGGGTGGGCGGCATGGCGTCCGGCAACGTCGGGCGCGACGACTTCCAGATCAACGCGGCGGCGAGCTTCTCCGAGCACGACCAGCAGTTCGCCGGTCCGACGCCGCAGGTTCCGATCCCCCACGACGGGCGTCAGGGTCAGCCCACCGACTGGTGATCGCTCACTCCGCGTCCGTGTAGGCCCCCGCGACCTGCGGGAGGCTGTGATTCATCCGAACAACCTTGGTGCGCAGATACCCGCGAGAGTGGACGTTGGGCTCGATGAGCACCGGCACCTGCCCCCGCACCGCGACGCCCAGCGAGCGGAGCGCGGAGACCTTCTCGGGGTTGTTGGTCAGCAGCCGCACCGAGCGCACGCCGAGGTGCTCCAGCATCGCCGCGGCGCTCTCGTAGCGGCGCGAGTCGTCGGGTAGGCCCAGCTGGCGGTTGGCGTCCACGGTGTCGACCCCGTGCGACTGCAGCGCGTACGCGCGGATCTTGTTGGTGAGCCCGATTCCTCGGCCCTCCTGGCGGAGGTAGAGCACCACGCCGGGCGACTGCTTCGCGATGTACCCGAGCGCGAACTCGAGCTGCTCGCGGCAGTCGCACTTGAGCGAGCCAAGCACCTCGCTGGTGAGGCACTCGGAGTGGATGCGCAGCGGCACGTCGCTCGCGCCGCGGAGGTTGCCGGAGACGATCGCGACGTGCTCCTTCTCGGGCTCGTCGTCGTAGCGGAAGACGTAGACCTCGAAGCTGCCGTGGCGTGTGGGAAGCGGTGACCGGGCCTCGACGTGGAGGCTCCCCAGATCTGCGCGACCGTACTGGCTCTCGCTCATGTAGTCCTCTCCGTGCCGAATCGCCGGTGCATATACCACCTCGCTCCGTGCGGTGAGATGCATCGCGGCGCCCCGCGACAGGTCCCGTCCGCGCCATGGAGCGTTTGCGACCGTGGCGGCGGCCTGCGGGCGCCGCTGCGCCGTGAGGGGCTCCGGCGCGCGGCCTGAGGATGCCCGAGGAGGAGGCGCTGCGATGGCGAGACCCCGCGGCCTGTGGTCGAAGGCCGGCTGTCGGCGGCCCGGGCCGCCTCCCGCGCCGATCTTCGGGCGCGGCGGAGCAACGCGACGCTGAGCGCGCCGACGTCGAGCCGCCTGCCGCGCGCGTCGCCCGCCAACGGCGTCGAGCACCACCTCGTCGAGCACCCCGGCGGCGCCCGCGGAACCGTCGTGCTGCTCCACGGCTACCTCGACCTCGCGCGCTCCTTCGAGGAGGTCATCGCCGCGCTCGGCGAGGCGGGCTACCGCGTGATCGCCCCGGATTTCCGGGGCCACGGCGACACCGGCCGGGCGCCGGCGGGGGCCTACTACCATGCGATGGACTACGTCGCCGACCTCGACGCCCTGCTCGACGCCCTCGCCCTCGACCGGGTCCACCTCGTCGCCCACTCCATGGGCGGAACCGTCGCCACCCGCTACGCCGGCGCCCGCCCAGGCCGCGTCGAGACGCTCTCGCTCATCGAGGGCGTCGGCCCTCCGTCGATGCCCGCGGACGTCACCCCCGACCGCACCGCCGCCTGGCTCGACGGCCTCAAGAGAGCCCGCGCACGCGCTCCCCGCACCATGCGCTCGCTCGACGAGGTGGTCGCCCGGATGCGCGTCTCGCACCCTTCGGTCTCGCTGGAGACGCTGCGGGTGATGGCCGCTCGCGCGACCCGGGTCGTCGACGAGGGGGCGCTGACCTTCCGCTTCGATCCGCTGCACATGACCATCTCGCCGATGCGCTACGACGCCGAGGCCTTCGAGGCCTTCCTCCCCCGCATCACCTGCCCGGTGCTGATGATCGACGGCGGCGGCAGCCTCGCGGGCTTCCCGGAGCTCGCCGAGCGCGCGGCCCGCTATCCCAACGCGCGCTTCGTGAACATCCCCGGCGCGGGTCACATGGTGCACTGGACGGCGCCCGAGGCCCTGGTCTCGGCGCTGCTCGCCTTCCTCGGCGATCACTCCCCCGCGGGCTGAGCGTCAGGCCTTGGGCTTCGGCTTCGATGCGCCCTTGCGCCGGTCCCACGAGCAGGGCCAGGCGGTCTCCTTGGTGCCAGGGAGGGAGCTCAGCAGGTCGGGGTCGTGGGAGACCACCACGCGCGCGTCGAGCGTCGCCTCCGCGCCGCGCAGCAGGCCGTAGGTGCGGCGCTGCTCGGAGAGGTTCCAGCTCATGGCGCGGGCGTAGAGGCTCGGCGGCGCGGCGTCGTCGGCGCGGTACTCCCCCACGTATTGCGCGGCGTCGCCGGCGTGGAGGGCCCATCCGTCCTGAAGCTTCACCGCGATGACGACGGACCCGGCGGTGTGTCCGCGACCGTCGAGGAGCAGCACCGAGCCGTCGCCGAAGAGGTCCCTGGAGAAGGGGAAGCCGAGCGCGGGAGGGCCGTCGAGCGTGTACTGCGCCACGCGAGGCAGCGAGCGCACCGCGGGCGCGTAGCCGCCGCGAAGGCCGCGAGAGGTGGCGTCGAGCTCGCGGTCATGGACGTGCACGGTGGCGCGATCGAAGTCCACGACGCCGCCGACGTGGTCGGGGTGGAGGTGCGTCGCGACGACGTGGCGCACGTCCGAGGGGAGGTAGCCCAGGGAGATGAGCTGCGACGCGAGGGCGTCTTCGGGCTTCACCGAGAGGCCCAGCAGCAGGCTGCGCGCGAGGCCTGGATCGTCGTGGGGAAAGGCGCAGGTGCGGCGGCTCCAGCCGGTGTCGACGAGCACGAGGCCGTCGGGCCGCTCGACGACCGCCACGATGACCGGGATGCGCAGGTCGCGCAGCGAGCGGGACGAGGGCCGCACGAAGAACTCGGGGCCTCCCATCGTCCCGGTCGTCCGAAAGAACACGCTCATGGCGGCGACGAGTAGCACGCGCGCGGGGGCACGTCGCGACGTTCAGTACTCCGCGCGCAGCCCCACGCTCGGAACGATCGGCAGCCCGGTGATGTACGCGCTGCGTCGACGGTCCCAGGCGTAGAGCCGCGACTCGGCGTTGGCCTGGTTGGTCGCGTTGAGCACCTCCGCGATGAACTGCATCCGGAGCGGTCCCCAGCGGAAGCGCTTCGCCGCGCGCAGGTCGAGCGACCAGGTGTCGGGCAGCCGCCCGCTGCGCTGCGCGTCCACCCAGGTGAGCGCCACGTCGTGGTCGCTGTCGACGAGCGCGCCGGTCACCACGGGCTCCGGCAGACCCGACGCCCAGCGCAGCCGCGCGCCCACCTCCCAGCCCCGGGGGAGCGCCGCGCCAAGGATGAGCGACAGCAGGTGGGGTTGATCCCAGGTCGATGGCTGCCACGAGAGGCCCACGGCGTCGCGGCGCTCGGCCCGCTGATAGGTGTAGGAGATCCAGCCGTAGAGGGGCAGCCGACCGGCCCTCAGGCGCAGCCACCACTCGGCGCCCAGCACCCTCGCCGAGCCGATGTTGGCGAAGCGCTCCGGGGTCTCCACGCCGCCGCGCAGCACCGTCCGGGAGGTGGGAGCCGCCGTCGCGTCGCCCCACTTCGCGAAGACGTCCGCGGTGAGCTCCAGCGCCCCGGGGATGACCTCGATCTGAAGGCCCGCGGTGCCGTGCCACCAGCGCTCGGGGCCGAGGTCGGGGTTGCCGAAGCCAGGGATCACCACGTAGCCGCGAGGGATGGTGCTGTACGACCCGATGGCGCCGCGCACTCCGAGGCGGGGATGGGCGCGCCACAGGCCCGAGGCGCGAGGGTCGACGGTGAGCGAGTCGGAGCGGGAGAAGTGGTCCACGCGCACGCCCAGCAGGGCGCGCCAGCGGCGGCGGTCGTCGAGCTCCAGCTCCGCGTGGGCGGCGGGGTTGAGGAAGCCGGTGGTGCCCTGGTAGCGGGCGAGGCCGGTGGCGCCGGTGGGGTCGGTGATGCCGGTGGCGCTGAGCGGCGGCGCGGCGAGCGTGGCGTCGGTCTCGCCGAGCACGGCGTCGATGCCCGCGAACAGGCGAGCATGGCGCCCGAGGCGGAGCTCGAGCTCGTCGCGCAGCGAGAGCTGACGGGTGGTGATGAGGTAGCGGATCGTGCTGCCCGCGGTGAGGTCCGCGTCCTGAGTGGAGGCGGAGAGCGAGAGCGAGTGCTGCGCGGTGGCTCCCCAGCGGTGACGCCAGCGGGCCTGCGCGCCGCGGAAGGAGGCCGCGCTCCCGGAGCTGCCGCGGAGGTTGGGGTCGTTGGCGTCGGGGGTGTCGAGGGAGAAGCCGAGCGCGTCGTCGCTGCCGGAGACGATGACGCGCACGTTGTCCGAGGGGCCGGGGTCGACGTCATACACGGCCTGGTAATCCCAGTAGCGAGGGAGGCGGGTGAAGCTCGCGTCGAGGAGGCCGATCCAGGCGTCGACGTAGCTGCGGCGCACCCCGATGGCGAGCGCTCCGCGGCGGCCGATGGGGACCGACGCGTAGGCCCCGGCGTCCACGAGGTCGACGTCGGCGGTGACGTGCACTCGGTCTCTCGCGGGGGCGCGGAGGGTGACGTTGACCACGCCGCCCGCGGCGCGCCCCCATCGGGCGGAGAAGTTGCCGGGGAGCACCTCGATGCTGTCGATGAGGTCGGTCGCGAGCGTGGTGGCGAGGCCGTAGAAGTGAAAGGGCAGTCCGAAGGGCTGAGACTCCAGGGTGACGAGGGAGTCCGAGGGGTCGGAGCCGCGGAGGATGAAGGCCCCGAGACCGAAGGGGGGACGGCCAACGCCGGGGAGGTTCTGCACGGCGAGGAGGGCGTCGCCGCGGGTGCCGGGCATGCGCTGCATCTCCGCGGCGCTGAGCTCGCGGCGCTGTATCTCCCTCGCCCTCGCCCGCGCCCGCACCGTGGCCTCGGGCGGGTCGTCGTTGGTGGGAGTGCGCTCCTGCGCCAGCGCCGGGGAGGTCGCGAGGGAGATCAGGGCGATGGCGCGTAGGGAGTTCAGCCGTCCCACGGAGACCGGTCGGCGCGCTCGGCGGCGCCCTCGCGATCGACCCGCCACCAGCGGGAGCCGTCGACGCGGATCCAGAGCTGGTCCTGCCAGGTGGACATCACGGGCATCGGGCCGCGAGCGCGCTCGCTCAGGGTGCGGACGGAGGTGCCGCCGTCGGCGGAGACCTGCACCAGTCCGCGGATGGAGGTCCAGGCGACGACGTGGCCGAGGACGGCGACGTCGACGAGCACGTCGCCCACGTCGCGTCGGGTGCGCCAGCTCTGGCCGCGGTCGGTGGTGGACCAGACGGTGCCGTTGGTTCCGACGGCTGCGCCGAAGCCGGTGGCGTCGTCGAAGGCCATGGCGCGAGGGGCCTGCGAGCCGTCCCAGGAGGCGCGGGACCAGTGGGCGCCGCGGTCGTCGGTGAAGACGACGCCGTCGTCGAGGGCCGCGAAGATGCGGGGGCCCGAGCTGGCGAAGTTGTGGATCTGGGTGGTTCCGAAGGGAGGCGGGAGGAGGCCGCGGTAGCTCCAGGTGATCGTGGGGGTCAGCGTGCGGAAGCCCAGCGGAGCGAAGTACGAGACGGGCTCGCGGTGGACGGAGACGTCGCCGCCGAGGGGGATGTCCACGGGCGTGGTGCCCCAGCCGACGGCGAAGGCCGACGGGGAGCCGAGGATGCACGCGCCCAGGAGGACCCACGCGGTTGGTCTCATGGGGGGAACGGTAGCGCCGTGGGAGCCCGGGGGGCCAGCGCGTGGGAGGGGGAGTTGCGGGCGGGTGGGTGCGCTACCCTCGCGGGATGTCCATCGCCGTCCGCTCTCGCCGCCTGCGCGCCCCGCTGGTCGTCACGGTGGCGGCCGCCAGCCTGACCGCGCACTGCAACGACACGGCCCTCCCCGCTGGAGGCTACGCCGACGGCGCACCGATCGACGCTGCCGTCGGTGTTCCCTCTGACGCGCCCACCGACGCCAACGGCCGCCTCTTCGACGCGCCCGCATGTCCGCCGCGCGACACCCTGCCCATGAACCTGGCCTGCGCGGTCAACGGCCAGGAGTGCGAGATGAGGGTCAACGGCCAGTGGTGTCCTCCGACCTTCGCCGTCCCCTGGCGCTGTGTGGACCACCTCTGGCGCGAGAGCGGCTCGTGGTCGTGCAACCCACCCGCGCCGACCGATGTGCCGCGCCCGCCCTCCCCCGATCGGCAGGGCGTCTGCCCCGTGCAGCGCCCCACCGTGGGAGCGTCCTGCGACCCCGCCGAGACACCCGACCGCTGCACGTATCCAGCCCTCGACACGGTCTGCACCGTCGACCAGCCCGACGTCGCGTCCTGTCCCTATCCAGAGGGTCGCTGGCGCATCGCGCTCACGGTCTGCCGACGGTCACCGTGCCCCGCGTCGCTCCCACCGGACGGCGTCCCGTGTGAGTTTCCCGCGCGCGACGACTGCGTCTACACCGTCGAGTGCGAGGGCGCCGCCGCAGAGGTGCGGGCGTTCTGCATCGAGTCGTCGCGCGAGTGGGTGACGCGCTCCCTCTGTCGATCGTGGGGACGCGATGCCGGGGCCTCGTCGGATGCCCGGTGACGCTCAACCTGGTTTGAGGGCGTGCGCGGTCGTCGCTCGGACCCTCTGGGAGATCCCAGCCCTTTCAGGGTGACGCTGGCCCCGTCCCCGCGTGCAGCGCCTCGCGAGCGCGCATCAGGGCGAAGCCGAGGAGGTTCTCTCCCTCCCAGCGGAGCGGGTCGGTCGCGCCTTCGATGGCGGCCCCGAGGCCGATGCCCCACACGGCATCGAAGGGCGACGCCTCGACCAGCACCGCGTCCCCCGTCCCCAGCAGAAACTCCCTCAGCGCCTCGTCCTGCGAGAACTTCGCGATGTTGCCGCGGGTGACCAGCTCGAAGCACTCCGAGCGCCACCGCGCCTCGTCGAAGCCCCGCACCTTGCGCCCGAGCTTCTTCACCACCGCCGGGTCGTCCGTCGCGAGCATCGCCGCGAGCGTCTCCTCGTCGCCGAAGAGCCGGGCCTTGCCGGCCATCATCCACTGCTCCGTCGAGGAGTAGGTGACGCCGTCGAGCGTGAAGGAGCACGGCCACCACTGGGACAGGCAGGCGGCGGTGACGCGACCGTCGGGCGACGGGTGGTGTCCCCAGAAGAGCACGTAGCGAAAGGTCTGCCCCGCCCGCACCGCGGCGCGGAGGTCTTCGAGCTTGTCGATCATGGCCCGCGACCGTAGCGCAGTTGTCCCGCGGCCTCGCGCGACGGACGCAACGAGGGCATCGGCTTCGCGGCGACGACGGCGCTCGGCGGCGATGCGCGCCAGGGAGGCGCGGCGCTCTCGCTGCTCGGCGGCATGGAGTGGTTCCGCGTGCCCGAGCGCGCGGGGCGCTGGGGCTATCGCGTGGGCACCGACACCGGAGGCCGCTGGCGCGGTCCAGGGATGTCGACCTCCGAGCTACTGGTGCAGCTACGCGGCGGTCCGCTCTTCCGCCTCGTCGACCGCGAGTCGTCCCAGGCACCGCTCATCACCCTGGGCGTCGAGGCGACGCTTGGCGCGGCGTTCACCTCGCTGACGCCCGACACCGGGGAGCCATCGGTGGTCGCAGGGGTCAGCGTCACCGTCGGCGCCATGCACATCGGGCCGTTTCATCTTTGATCGACGCGCCAATGCCCCTGCGGCCCCCACCGCGAACACGAACACCCGCGAGCGCGCGGTTCCGATCGCCAGCGTCGCGCCGTCGGGGCTCACCGCGAGCGCCGTCGCGTGGTCGAAGCGCCCGGCGAGCTCGACGTGCGCCACCTCCGTTCCGTCGGGTGAATGCGCGCTCACCCGCCCGCGGTCGTCTCCCACGTAGAGCCGGTCGCCCGCGAACACCGCCGCGGTCGCCTCGCCCGGATACTCCCGCTGCCAGCGCACGCGCCCGTCACGCAGGTCGACCACGCGCAGCCGGTGGGGCTCGTGCAGCGCGACGTGGTGACCATCGGGCGACAGCGCCCAGCGCCACAGCGAGGCCCCGGCCGCCGCAACCTCCACGCGCCGCCACCCGTCGCCCTCGCCCACCAGGAAGACGTGCGCGCCGCCCCGCGCCTCGCGCAGCACCGCCACGCCCTCGTCGCTGAGCCGCGCCTGGTCGATCGCGCCGAGGTTGAGCGCGCCGGGGTCGGGCAGCGATCTCACTCTCTCCATCGAGTGGAGGTCCCACAGCGACCAGTCGCCGTCGCGGAGCACCATGCGACCCGCGCGGTCTGGCGCGAAGCCCTGCGCCCCCGCGAGCGCCCGGAGGGTGCGGCCGTCCCTCCCGTAGAGCGCGGTCGCGACGATCATCCGAGCGCCCGCGTCGATCATCGACTGCGCCGCGATCCCATGCGGCGTGAAGGTCAGCGCGCGCACCGAGCGGACCGGCCGCGGCCACGAGAGCGCTCGGGCCTCGCGGGTCCCCACCCACCACGCGCGGTCGCCCATCGCGACGGCGAGCTCACCGTCGGTCGAGACCGCGAGCGGCTCGACCGGGAGCGACGCGACCGTCGACGGCGCCTCGCCCTGGGGCTCGTCGAAGCCAAGGGCCGGGCCGTCGAGGGAGGGCGGCGTGGGGAGCGGCTGCGGCGCGGTCCCCCCGAGGAGGTCACGCGACTCCAGCGCGGTGACCACCAGCGCACGACTCACCGGAACGAACCCGCACTGGCTCCCCGGCGTCCCGACCGAAGTGCGCACACCGAGCACGGCGACGGCGGCTCGGGTGGCGTCCGCGTCGACGGCGAGCAGCGCCTCGCCCTCCCTCAGCGCCAGCAGCGGGCGGCGCGTCGCGACGTCCCAGATCGACTCCGCCCCGACGAGGCGCGAACCGTCCCGGGAGAAGAAGAGCCGCTGCGACACGCGCGCGGAGGGCCAGCGTCCGTCGGCGTCGCCGCCTCGCCAGGCCTCGGTGGAGACGTGGTCGAAGTGCGGCGGGTCCGGTGCGGCGGCGGACGCAACGACGGGCGACGCGGCCTCGCGATGCGCCGCGACGAGGGGAGCGAGGTCGGCGCCGTCGAGGGTGCCGAGGATCACGCCGCCGCGGGCGTCGAGGGCGGCCACGAGGCGTCCGGCGGGGTCGACCGCGACGCGCGCGATGTGCGCGCCGGGCTGCGGCGAAGGCCAGCGGAGGCGGCGCAGGGGAGAGCCCGTAGCGGTGTCCACGACCAGCAGGGACGAGGCGTTCCAGACGACGTGACGGTCGCCAGGGAGCGAGGGGCCGCGATGCATCGGGGCGTCGTAGCGGCCGCGGTCGTCGCCCCACTCCGCGACGAGGGTGAGGCCCTCCGCGGGGATGAGCGAGCGCGCCGTACCGAGCCCCTCGCCCGTCGCTCCGGGCGGTGCGGGCGCGACCGAGTAGACGTGCGCGCCGTGGTCGTCGGCGGCGAAGTGCTGCGGAAACACGCGCACGCACCCGATGGCGGCGACCAGCGCGAGCAGTCTGCGTGAGCCCATCACCGGCCCAACATAGGCTCTGTCTGACGAACCTGCGTGGTGGGGCTGCGCGGTGGCGCCCCCTTCGTCGGGCAGAGCGCCCGTCCCCTACAGCCCGCTCGCGAGGTCGCTGCCGAAGAGGCCGCCGGGGCCATCGGGGCCGGGCAGCGTGGCCGCGGGCGGCGCTCCCAGGCCCGCCGCGCCACCCCGGAAGACGAACGCCCGCCCCGTGAACTCCTGCACGGTCCTCGCGCTGGCGGCCACGTCGGCGTAGCCGTCGCCATCGAAGTCCCCGAAGCCGGCCGCGCGCTCGCCGAAGCTGACCGCCGCCGGGTCGGGGGTCAGGGAGGGTGGACGCGGCGTCGTGGCGAGGCCGCCGACGCCGCCGCGGAAGAGGTAGAGGGCCGTGGCGGGCGACGAGGCCAGGGAGGCCACGACGAGGTCGGAGAAGCCGTCGCCGTCGACGTCCCCGGCGCCTGCCGGAAAGGCGAAGATCCCCCCCGGGACCGGGGCCCTCAGGACGACGGGCACCCGGCCCAGCCCGGTGGCGCTACCGGGGTACAGGTAGACCCGACCGCCGCCAGCGATCGAGGCGATCGCCACGTCGGCGAAGCCGTCGCCGTTCACGTCGCCCGCGCCCGCGACGGTCGGCGACCCGAAGCCGGTCGCGGTCGCGTCGGTGGTGAGCGTCGCGGCAGGGGTCACCGCGGTGCCCGCCGCGCCGCCGAGGAACACCCGCACGGCACCCTCCGAGTCGGCCCCGACGACCACGTCGGCGAAGCCGTCGCCGTTGAGGTCGCCGCCCGCCGCGACCGACGTCCCGAAGCCGCTCATGGGCATGAAGTTCGGGATCACGATGGGGCCGGGCGTGAGCCCCGAGGCGCTCCCCAGGAATACGTCGACCGCACCCTGGAAGGGGGCCGTCACCGGGAGACCCACCACGAGGTCGCCGTAGCCGTCGCCGTTGACGTCGCCGCCGCGAGCGAGGCGGGTACGGTTGGACAGGGCGCCGAGGGCCGCGATGTCGCGCACGATGAGCGTGGTGCGGGGGACCACCCCGAGCCCCGAGGCGCCCCCGGCGTAGACGTAGACGCGCCCCGAAGGACCGCCCTCCGCGGGGGTGACCGTCGCGGCCACGGCCAGCTCGTTGTAGCCGTCGCCGTCGAGGTCGCCGGCCTCGCACACGGCGACGCCATAGTTGCCGATCACCTCGGCCGGCGGCTGCAGCGTGAGCGATGGGGTCGTCGCGATCCCCGAAGCGCCCCCGAAGTGCACGTACACCCGACCCCGGTGGGAGCCCTCGTTGCCCGGGGCCCCCACCGCGAGGTCGGCGTAGCCGTCGTTGTTGACGTCGAGGACCCCAGTGCCGCCGATCGCGCGCGCAACCTCGCGGCGGCCCGCCGTGAACGACCACGTCACGCTGGGGACGGTCCCGCGCCCGGCGGGGCCTCGCGAGTAGAGCCGCCAGAAGACAGGACCCGGTCGCAGCCGCTCGGCGGGGCTCCCGCTGGACCCGGTGGCGTCGAAGGACTGCAGCACCCGCGAGCACGCCCGGTCGGCGCAGAGCTCGACGTGGGCACCCACGGCGCCCGAGGGGAGAGCCCACCGGAGCAGCGGCCGCGCGGCGAGCTCCGCGACCCCGGAGAGCGGCGCGAGGGGCCGAGGAGGGACGAGGTCCACCGAGGGGGCGTCGGGTGCAGCGTCGGGGCGGTCGACCGGGGCGTCGAAGCGCGGAGCGTCCGTTGCGCCTCCATCGATTCGCCCCGCGTCGGCCGTGGCGTCCGGGGTGGCGCCGCAGCCGAAGAGCGCGAGACAGAGCAGGATACACACGCGAGGGGCAACGACGTCAGGAGGGTGCATGGGCAAGCGGGAAGGTTGCACGACGGCGCCCTCGGGTTCACCTCTGGCGGGTCACGGCCCTGGCGACGTCCACCGCGCGGAGATACCCTCGTCGGCCCAATGGAGGAGACGCGCTCACCGAGGCCGCGGATGCGGCCGATGTTTGTCGTCCCGCTGCCGGTGGCGGGGGACGCGTTGCTCGATCAGATACGGCGTCGGCTCCGCGACCCGAAGGCGCGCATCGAGGGCGCCATGCTCTCGGCAGGGGCCGAGCTCACCACGGTGAAGGCCGAGCAGCACTTCTGGTCCCCCTACCTCAGCGTGGAGGTCACGCGCGGCGACGACAACGCATGGACCCTCTGCGGGCGCTTCGCCCCGGAGCCCAACGTGTGGATCCTCTTCCTCGGCATCTACGGCATCCTCGGGATGGTCGGCCTCGGAGCGCTGATGTTCGGCCTCAGCCAGTGGATGGCGGGCGAAGCCCCCTGGGCGCTCGCGGGCGTCCCCGCGGCCCTGGCGCTGGTGGCCTTCACCTACGGAGCGGCCTTCATCGGGCAGGGGCTCGGGGCCGAGGAGATGTACCGGCTGCGCTCCTTCATCGACGACTGCATCGACGCCGCGCAGCATCGCCCCGACGTGAGCGACGCCCAGGGCTGAGCGAGGAGCTCGAAGCGCGCCCCACCGACGCCTGACGGAGGCCCCGCGGCGTGCGATGAAGAGCGCTCCCCGAAGGAGTGAGTGCATGAACGAGGGCTACCGCTACCGCGCCGAGGGCGGGCGCTTCTGCATCGACATCCGGCTACGTACCTCGCGGCAGCTCTTCGACGGTCGAGACCCGGCGCCCTTCCGAGAGCGCGACCTCGACGACCGCGCGATCGAGTACCTCATGGGCGCCGCCGAGGAACTCCCTCGAAAGGCCCCCATGAAGCTCGTCTTCTGGATCTCCGAAGAGCCCGTGCCAGGGCTCCCGGACGCCACGCTCACCGAGGCGGTGCGCGCCCACCTGGAGTACGAGGTCGCCCGCCTCGACCGACAGATCCAGCAGCACATGCGTCGGGGGCAGGTGTTTCTTCTCTTCGGGCTCACGGTGCTGGTGGTCTTCCTCACGCTGGCCGAGCTCACCTCCGCGATGCCCACGGGCCACCTTCGGCAGATCGTGCGGGAGGGCCTGGTGATCACCGGGTGGGTGGCCATGTGGCGTCCCATCGAGGTGCTGCTCTACGACTGGTGGCCGCTGGTGGAGGAGCGCCGCGTCTACCGACGCCTCTACGAAGCGCCGATCGAGGTCCGCCACGAGCCCGACGCCGCCTCGGCGACGAGCGCTTGAACCCGCGACGCCCGCGGGGTGACAGTCGCGCCCGCATGACCGAACCGGCCCCGTCCCCCGTGCTGCCTGCCTTCGACGTCGAGCGCCTCCGCGTGTCGGCCGAGCGGCGCCTCTCCTCGGCGATGGAGGCCTTCACGGAGTTCGCCGGGCTGCGAGAGGCCCTCGCGCCCGCCTCGCCCGACGCGCTGCGCCCCCGGCTGATGGCCCAGGCCGTACGGCTCTCCGAGGCGATGGCGCCGGACACCTGGTCCCTCGCCCACGCCGCCCGCGGGGCGCTGCGCCTCGAACGCCCGATGGAGATCTACCTGTCGAGCGACCGCGAGAGCGCCGCCGTCCACGCGATCGAAGAGCCCGTCGTGCTCGAGATCCCCGGGCGGCTGCTGCCCCTCCTCGACCGAGGCGCGACGGTCGCCGCCTTCGGCCACGAGCTGGGCCACTACCTCGCTCACGGCCCGTGGATCCCTCACGGCAACGCCTGCCTCGTGGCTGACCTCGTCGCACGCCACGCTGGCGCCTCCAGCGCGCTCGCGTCCACCGCTGGGGCCCTCTCCCTGGCGATGGAGCTCACCGCCGACCGCTTCGCCCTCCTCGCCACCCAGGAGCTCACTTCCCTCCTGCGCCTGGAGATCACCGCGGCCACCTCGCTGCCCGGCGACGCCCTCACCTGGCAGGCCGAGGCCTGGCTTCTCCACGGCCGCGAACTCATGGAAGCGCTGCTCGCGGGCCGCGATCCCGACGCGGCAGGCGCTGGGCCCGAGCAGGCAGTGCGCTCCTGGGCCGCGTGGCTCTTCAGCGAGACCGCGGAGTATCGCGCGCTCACCGGCAGAGGCCCCGGTTCCCGCAGCCTCGCCGAGGTCGACGCCCTCCTCGACCGAGCGCTCTCGCTCTCTTCGCTCCGCTTCGAGCGACGCCTGCTCGACGCGCCTCCTCCCGAGCTCCACGAGTGCGCCCTCGCCTGCTGCGTGCTGGTCGCCTCGGCCGACGGCGAGCTCTCGGAGGTCGAGGCCGACGCCATCGAGCGGGTGTTCGGACCGAGGGTCTCCGACTGGCGCTGGTACCTCGACCCCGCCAACGCCCGCGCCCGGCTGGCCGAGGTCTCGCCGGTGCTGCGCGCCGCCGGCGCCGACTCCGCCCGCGCCCTCTTCCTGCTGGTGATGCACCTCGTCGCCGCAGACGGAGCCGTCTCCGAGACCGAGGTCGCCAAGCTGCGTTCCTTCGGCGCACTCCTCGGAGAGAGCGAGCTCTTCGAGGCGCTGCTCTCCGCGACGCTCCGCGCCCTCGGCGTCGAGCGAACCGTCGACGAGTCCCCCGCACGACCGCTCCCGCTGCCGCCACGAAGCGGCGAGGCCGCGGAGGCGCTGCGGGCCTTCCTGAGCGGGGTCATCCGTCGACGCGGAGCGCAGACCACCCTTCGCAGGATGCTCCGTCTGGTCGGCGCCTCGGCGCCGTCGCCCGAGGTGCTGCGCGCGCTCTCCGTCGAGCTCGATCGCGCGGGCGTCACCGTCGACCCTCCGCTGGAGACCGGCGATCAGGACGCCGAGCGCACCCTCCGTCCTCCCGCGGCCCCCGCTCCACCGACGCCTGTGCGGATAGCCCGCCGCGACGCCTCGGTGCTCCCCGAGGAGCGCGCCCGCCTGCTGCGCGCGGTGACCTCCCTGCGTGACGAGCTCGTGTCCGGCGACGGGCGCAGCCCCGCGGTGCGCCTCCACCGCCCCCGCCCCGGCCGCAGCATGGACCTGCACGACCTCGACGGCCTCTCCACCGGCCTCGCCGAGCGCACGCTCGCCCAGCTCCGGGACGGCCGGCGCGCCCGCCTGGTCGACGCCTCCGAGGCGGGCTCGCACGAGGGAGGACAGCGCCTCGCCGAGGCCCTGCTGCGCCTCGACCGCGACGCCCGACAGCGCGCCGAGGAGACCGGAGCGCGAGACCTCGCGGTGGGTCACCCCTTCCTCGCGGGCGTGGTGCAGGGCTACCTGGTGCGCGGTCCGCTGGTGCTGCACCCGGTCACGCTGGAGCGGGACGCGCGCGGCGCGCGGGGCTTCGCGCTCGCGCCGGTGAAGGACGAGCCGCCCCTCGTCAACATCGCGCTCCTCCGGCTGCTCTTCTCGAAGAAGGGCTACGCCTTCACCGACGCCTTCGCGGAGGCCCTCGACGCCGCCGCGGCGGACCCTTCGCGGAGCGTCGAGGCCATCCTCGAGACACTCACCCAGGTAGGGCTCAGCGCCGCTCGACCGCCGAGCGCCCTCGCGCCCTTTAGAGACCGCGCCGACGAGCTCTCCCTCTGGAGCGGCGACCGCCTGGAGATCGAGGAGTGCGCCGTGCTCGGCCTCTTCCCCCAGTCCGACAGCGACCTGCTCCAGGACTACGACGCGCTGCTCTCCGCCCTCGCCGACCCCGCCGCGGACCCTGGCGCGGTGCTCGGCTGCGCCGCCACGCTGCTCCCGGCGGAGATGAGAGCGAGCCTCCAGCCCGAGGCCGTCGCCGCGGTGGAGGCGCCCGTCGACCCCGACGACGCGCCGGTCGGGACGGTGCTCTACGCCGATCCCAGCCAGCGGGCGGTGCTGCGCCGCGCGGCCACCGAGCGCGCCCTGGTGATCGACGGACCGCCCGGCACCGGCAAGAGCCAGGTGATCGTGAACCTCGTCGCCGAGGCCCTCGCCCGGGGAGAGCGCGTGGCCGTGGTGTGCGAGAAGCGAGCGGCCCTGGACGTGGTCGCGCAGCGGGCGCAGTCCGTCGGGCTGCGCCACGCGATGGCCCTGGTGCACGACGTCTTCGACGATCGCAAGGGCCTCTACGCGCAGCTCACCGCCCGCCTGGAGGAGACCACCGCCCGCTCCCTCGACGCCGCCGCCGCCGCGCGGGTGGTGCAGGACTCCCGGCGCATCGAGGGCTCCCTCGCCGCCCGCGGCGCCGCCCTGGGCCAGGTGGCCGAAGGCAGCGCGCTCACCGCGGGCCAGCTCCACGTCCTCGCGTCGGGCCTCGACGCGCTCGCCGTCGACCTCCCCGCGACCACCGCCCTGGTGCCCGAGAGCTCGCTCGAATCCCTCGCCGACTCCCTCCTCGCGCTGCGCCCCTTCGCCGACCTCTACGCCCCGCAGAACCCCTGGGCGACGGTGCAGCGCCCGAGCTACGCCGACCTCGACGCCCGCGCCGTGGCGGCCCTCCGAGACTCCCTCTCCCACGCGCTCGGCGCAGCGCAGGAGCTTGAGTCTCTCGCGGCCCGAAGCCCCGTCGGCCCGGCGGAGCTCCTGGTCGTCCGCGGTGCGCTCGACGAGGCCCTCGCCCTTCAGCCCGAGCTCGCCGCCTCGCCCTCCGCCTCGCTGCTGCTCCCGCTGGCCGAAGGGCTCGCTCGACAGCCCGCCGCCCTGGCCGCCGCCCACGAGGCCATCGCGGCGTGGCGCGCCCAGTCCGAGCTCCTCGCCCGGAGCCCTGGTCGCGTCGAGCTCGCCCTCGACCCGGCGGCGCTTCAGTCCCTCGCGGTCGTCCACGCGTGGGCGGGCCGGCCGGGTCGCTTCGTCGTAGGCGCCTGGTGGAGCGCCCGCGGAGCGCTGCGCGACGCCCTCGTGAAGGCCTGGCCCGAGCGCTCGGCGGCGGAGTTCGATCGGGCCTTCCTCGACGAGCTGCGCGCCCGCGTCGATGCCTCAACGGCGTGGCGACGGCTCGACCAGGCCCTGGAGATGCTGGGCCTGGGGCATGCGCGATCGGCCACCGTGGCGGCAGGCGTCGAGGTGCTGCGGGCGCTGGAGCTCACGCTGCCGCTGGGGCAGCGGCTCGCCGCGCTGATGCCTGGGCTGGTACAGGCGCAGGCGTGGCCGGGCCCCAGCGCGGGGCCCGCGGGGTGGTCTGCGGTGATCGCCGAGCGGCGTGCGCTGGTGGCGCTCACCGAGCGGGCGCGCGGGGCGGTGGCGGCGCTGGGAGGGAGATTTCCGTGGCTGGGCGCGCAGCCCGGGGCGGAGGTGCTGGCGGCGACGCTGGCGGCGTGGGCCAAGGACGGCGCGCGCCTCTCGGACGGCGACCGCGCGATGGCGCAGGCGAAGCAGCACTCGCCCGACGCCGCGGCGCTGCTCACGGCCATGATGGGAGCCCTGCGTTCGGCGGAGCCTGGGACCTGGCGAGACGCGCTGGTGCGAGGGTGGGCCCGGGCGCGCATCGCCCGGCTGGAGGGCGCGACGACGGCGCTCACCGAGCGCGATCAGCCGACGCCATGGGGAGACTCCGACGCGGCGGGCCGGGCGCTGGCGGCGCTCTACGACCGGGCCGCGGCGCTTGAGGCGCAGCGGGTGGCGGCTCGGCTCGACGAGCTCGCGGTGCTGCGGGCGGCGCCTGCGCAGCGGGGACGGCGGCGCACGGCGGACCAGTCCGCTCGCGAGGCGATGCTCAAGGAGGGGCGCAAGCAGCGCAGCGTGATGCCGCTGAGGACCTTCGCGCGGCGCTTCGCGGGGGCGGGGCTGCTCGACGTGCTCCCGGTGTGGCTGCTGTCCCCGGAGACGATGACGGTGCTCTTCCCGCAGGAGGCGCTCTTCGACCTGGTGGTCTTCGACGAGGCCTCGCAGTGCACCGTGGAGAGCGGGCTGCCGGTGCTGCTTCGCGCGAGGCGGGTGCTGGTGGTGGGCGACGAGCAGCAGATGCCGCCGACGTCGTTCTTCACGGCGGCGCCCGGCGGGGAGAGCGACGACGAGACGCCCGAGTCGAGGTCCGTGAGGGAGCTGTTCGGGGCCGAGTCGCTGCTGTCCCTGGCGCGCACGCGGCTGGAGCGCGTCGGGCTGGAGTGGCACTACCGCTGCCGCCACGAGGAGCTCATCGCGTTCTCCAACCACGCGATGTACGAGGGTTCGCTGCGCACCATCCCCTCCACGGGATCGCCCTCGGCGCCCCCGTCGATGCGCTGGGTCGCGGTGCCCGACGGGGCCTACGAGGGAGGCCGCAACCCCGCCGAGGCTCGGCAGGTGGTGGAGGTGATCGCCGAGCTGCTGGGCCGCGAGGGCGCGCCGACCGTGGGCGTGGTGACCTTCAATCTTCCGCAGCGGGGCGCGGTGCTCGACGCGGTCGACGCGAGGCGCGAGGCCGACCCGGACTTCGCGAGGCGATGGGACGCGGCGATGGCCCGGGAGCGCATCGACGAGCGGCCCTTCGTGAAGAACCTCGAGAGCGTGCAGGGCGACGAGCGCGACGTGATCGTGTTCTCGACGGGCCACGCCCCGGTGGAGCGCACCGTGGGCAGGCGTCCGCCGGAGCGGTACGTGCCGGCGCGCTTCGGTCCGCTGGGGCTGCGCGGCGGAGAGCGGCGCTTGAACGTGGCGATCTCCCGGGCGCGCGTGGAGTGCGTGGTGGTGGCGTCCTTCGAGCCCTCGATGCTCTCCGTGGCGGGGGTGAGCCACGACGGGCCGCGGCTCTTCAAGGCCTTCCTGGAGTACGCGTGGCACGTCTCTCACGGCCGCCGCCCGCAGGCCGCCGACGTGCTCGACCGGGTGCGAGGGCGCACCCTCGAGCGAGGGGCGCGAGGCGCAGCGCCGGCGGTGCGAGGCTGGCTCCCGCTGCGGGTGCAGGTGGCGTCCGCGCTGCAGTCGATGGGCTTCGCGGTGGAGCTCGACGTGCGCGCTTCGAGCGCGCGTCCCGGTGGCGGTGGTCGATCCGGAGGACCCGGGGCGCTACCGGCTCGCGGTGCTCTGCGACGAGGGCGACGACGCGGCGGAGGGCCTTCGAGCGCTGGGTGCACCGCCCGAGGGTGCTCGCGATGCGAGGCTGGACGGTGCTCACCGTCGACGCCCGCCGCTGGGACCGCGATCGCCAGGCCGTGCTGGCAGAGATCGCCGCGGTGGTCAGGCCGACGGATCCTGCGGAGGGAGCTCGGCCGGAGGCGCCGTAGGTCGGCGACGGAGGAGCGCGAAGACCGAGCGAGCGGACGCCCCAGGCTTGCGAGGCGCCTGGGTCAGGATGAGCGCGGGACCAGCCCGCCCCCGGCGGCGAGGGGCAGCGGGAGAGCAGGGCACCGGTCCCCCCACGCGGAGGCCGGGCCAGGGAGCGATGACCTCAGGCGACTGCCCAACCGCGCTCTCCGCTGCCCTTCTACTGGTCGTGCTCTTCCTTGCGGCCGGGCAGCGCACCCCACGGAACATCCGGCGCGCTCGGCATCGCCACCGGCACCTGCGTCGGCGCACGAACCGGGGCTGCGGCCGCGCCGTCGGAGCGTCGCTCCCTGACGTGGGGCTCGGCATCGAACACCCCCTGCCACGCGGCGAGCGTCAGCAGCGCGCCGAGGATGACCAGCGCGGGCACCGCGGCCATCCACCAGCGAGGCTTCGCCACGGTGGGATCCACCGACGGCATCGTGGGGTAGTGGTACGGGACGACGGGCTGGCCGGTGACCGTGATCGGGGGCATCGGAGCGCGCGGGGCCTGCGGGACGTCCTGCGTGGCGAAGTGTCCGATCGGCGGCGTCGGGGCCGCCGGCAGCGGGAGCGTGCGCGCGACGGCGCTGTCCTTGAGGGCGGGCTGCGTCTCGGCCACCAGCGCCTTCGGGTTCAGCGACGGGCGCTGGAGCAGCGGACCGAAGGACTGCGCCAGCGCCTGGGCCAGCTCGGCGCCGTCCTGGTAGCGCGCCCCCGGGTCCCGCGCGATGCAGCGCATGAACCACGGATCGAGCGACCCTGGCAGGTCGCCCGCGACGCCCAGCTCCCTGGCTCGCTCCGAGGCGGGCGGCAGCCGCTCCCGCTCCAGCTCCGCGAGAAGCATCGCCATGTCGAGCTCTCGACCGGCGGCGCCGCGCCAGAAGAAGCGCCCGGTGAGCAGCCGGAAGGCGATGAGCCCGACGGCCCACACGTCCGTCGCGGGCGTGAGCTCGGCGGTGGTGTTCTGCTCCGGGGCCATCCAGAGCGGCGTACCGATGGCGGTGGTGACGTTCTGCGCGGCGCGCGACGGGTCGAGCAGCTTGGCGATGCCGAAGTCGAGCACCTTGAGCGCGAAGCCCAGGGGAGCGTCGGCCCTGGGCACCAGGAAGAGGTTCTCGGGCTTCAGGTCGCGGTGCACGATGTTGCGCGCGTGCGCCGCCGTGAGCGCGGCGCAGAGCTGGCGCAGCACCTCGTGGACCTCCACGAGCGAGAGCCCCCTGCCCCGCCCGACGCGGGAGAGCCGCGAGGCGACAGTCTCTCCCTCCAGGAGTTCCATCGCCAGGTAGGGGATGCCGCGTTCGTCGTCGACGCCCGCGTCGAAGACCTCGACGACGTGGTCGCTCTCGATCATCGCCCCGAGGCGCGCCTCCTGGGCGAAGCGCGCCCGGCTGCGGGCGTCGGCCACGTAGCGCGGGTGCATCAGCTTGAGCGCGATGCGCCGGCCGGTGCCCTCATGCTTCGCGATGTAGATGGCGCCCATGCCGCCCTGCGACAGCTTGCGCTCGACGCGGTACCGATCCGCGATGAGGCAGCCGGGCTCGAGCTGGTAGGCGCTCACGCTCACAGCGAGAGCTCGAGCGACACCGGGCAGTGATCGCTCCCCCGCTGGTCGGGGTGGATCTGCGCGTCCTTCACCTTCCCCACGAGCCCTTCGCTCACGAGGAAGATGTCGATCCTCCAGCCGACGTTCTTCGCGCGTGCGGCCCCGCGCTGCGACCACCAGGTGTAGAGCCCCTTCTCTCCCGGGTGCCGCTCGCGAAACACGTCCCTCAGCCCGGCGGCGAGGTAGCCGCGGAAGTCCTCTCGCTCCTCGTCGGTGAAGCCCGCGGTCATGCGGTTGCTCTTCGGGTTGGCGAGGTCGATCTCCTCCGGCGCCACGTTGAGGTCGCCCACCACCACGACGTTCTCCCCGCGCGCCACGCGGTCCTTGCAGAGCTTCGCGAGGTCCTGTGCGAAGGCCCGCTTGTAGGGCAGCCGCACCAGGCCCGCCGAGGCGTTGGGGAAATAGCCCGCGATGAAGGTGAGCCCCGGGGCCTCGCTCACGATCATCCGCCCCTCCACGTCGTAGGCCTCGATGCCGATGCCACGGGTGTGCTTGAACCCGAGGCCCTTGCGGCTGAGCGTCGCCGAGCCCGAGTAGCCCTTCTTCGAGCTCGCCGGAAACCAGCAGACCTCGTGCTTGCGGGTGAGCAGGTCGCGCGTCACGAGGTCGAGCTCCTCCCACTCGACCCGAACCTCCTGGAGCGACAGCAAATCCGGGTCCGCCGCCTCGAACCAGTCGAGGAAGCCCGTCTTCAGCGACGAGCGGAAGCCGTTGACGTTCCAGCTCACGATCTTCATGGCCGCGGACGATAGCGGTACCCTCGCGCCCCGTGAAGATCATCAGCATCGGCGCAGGCCCGGCGGCCCTCTACTTCGGCATCCTGATCCGGGAGCGATTTCCCACCTGGGAGGTCACCCTGCTGGAGCGCAACGCCCTCGGCGACACCTTCGGCTGGGGCGTCGTCTTCTCCGACGAGACGCTCTCCCACCTGCTGGAGGCCGACCCCCCGACGCACTTGAAGATCACCGACAGCTTCGCCCACTGGGACGCCATCGACGTGCACGCCCGCGGCGAGACCTTCCGCTCCGCGGGCCACGGCTTCTCGGGCATCGCGCGACGTCGGCTGCTGGAGATCCTCGAGGAGCGGTCCCTCGAGCTCGGCGTGACCATCGAGCACGGCGTCGACATCACCGACCCCGAGCGGGTGCGCGCGCTCGCCGCGGAGTGCGACCTGCTGCTGGGCGCCGACGGGCTGCGCTCCATCGTGCGCACCACCTGGCGCGACGACTTCGGCCCGAGCTTCGACGTGAGGAAGTGCCGCTACCTCTGGCTCGGCACGCCGAAGCTCTTCGAGGCCTTCACCTTCGCGTTCGCCGAGTGCGAACACGGGATGTTCCAGGCGCACGCGTACCGCTTCGACGAGCACATGAGCACCTTCATCGCCGAGTGCGACGAGGAGACCTTCGCCCGCAGCGGCCTCGCCGACGCGCCCATCGCCGAGACCGTCGCCTACCTGGAGAAGCTCTTCGCCCCGTGGCTCGACGGACAGCCCCTGCTCATCAACCGCTCGCAGTGGATCCAGTTCGTGACCGTGCGCAACGAGCGCTGGCACCGCGGCAACGTGGTGCTCCTCGGCGACGCCGCGCACACGGCGCACTTCTCCATCGGGTCGGGCACCAAGCTCGCGCTCGAGGACGCCATCGCCCTGGCCGACAGCTTTACCCTCGAAGGTACCCTCGACGAGGTGCTCGACCGCTACGAGCAGGACCGCCGCCCGGTGGTCGAGCGCACCCAGAAGGCCGCGCACGACTCGCTCGTGTGGTTCGAGCAGGCCCGCCGCTACCGGCCGCTGCCGCCGTGGCAGTTCGCCTTCAGCCTGCTCACCCGCTCCAAGCGCATCACCTACGAGAACCTCGGCCGCCGCGACCGGGCCTTCGCCGACGACGTGGCCCGCCGCTTCGCCGCCTCCGCGGGCGTCGCCGTGTCGCCCGCCGACGCGCCCCCGCCGCCGATGTTCACGCCGTTCACGCTGCGCGGGATGACCCTCGCCAACCGCGTGGTCGTCTCGTCGATGTGCATGTATTCCGCGGCCGGCGGCCTCCCCGGGGACTTCCACCTGGTGCACTACGGCGCGCTCGCGCAGGGCGGCGCCGGGCTGGTGATGACCGAGATGACCGACGTCTCGGCGGAGGCCCGCATCACCCTCGGCTGCGCGGGCATCTACACCGACGAGCACACCGCGGCGTGGCGTCGCATCGTCGACTTCGCCCACGCGCAGAGCGGCGCGAGGGTGGGCCTGCAGCTCGGCCACGCGGGGCGCAAGGGCGCCACGAGGCTCATGTGGGAGGGCATCGACGAGCCGCTCTCGGAGGGCGCCTGGGAGATCATCGCCCCGAGCGCGCTGCCCTACTTCCCGCACTCGCAGACGCCCCGACCGATGGACCGCGCGGACATGGACCGGGTCATCGCCCAGTACGCCGCCGCGACGCGACGCGCGGTGGCCGCGGGCTTCGACCTCATCGAGATTCACATGGCGCACGGCTACCTGCTGGCGAGCTTCCTCTCGCCGCTCACCAACCTCCGCAGCGACGGCTACGGCGGCTCCATCGAGGGGCGCGCTCGCTTTCCGCTGGAGGTCTTCGACGCGGTGCGGGCGCTCTGGCCCGCGGAGCGCCCGATGAGCGTGCGCGTCTCGGCCACCGACTGGCACCCGCACGGCATCACCGACGACGACCTGCGCGCCCTCGCGGCCATGCTGAAGGAGCGCGGCTGCGACATCATCGACGTGTCGAGCGGGCAGACGGTGCCCGAGGGGAAGCCGGTCTTCGGGCGGATGTTCCAGACGCCGTGGAGCGACCTGGTGCGCAACGAGGTGGGCATCGCGACGATGGCGGTGGGCAACATCCAGAGCGCCGACCAGGTGAACAGCATCCTCGCGTCGGGCCGCGCGGACCTCTGCGTGCTCGCGCGCCCCCACCTCGCCGACCCCTTCTGGACGCTGCGCGCCGCGGCGGCGCAGGGCTGGGACGACCAGCGCTGGCCCGTGCAGTACGCCGCCGGCCGGAGCACGCTCGGGCGGGGCTGAAGGCCCGCGGCAACATTTCCCGCGAGCCCTGTATTGCCTCCGAAAGTGCTGTGATAGTCTCCGCGGCGGACCGTCAACAGGAGGGACCTGCCAATGCCTGCGAATCAGAAGACCTGGGAAAAGATCACGCGCGCCGAGCTGGATGTTCTGAAGTCCAACCTTCGGAGCAAGGGGCTCGTCCCCCCGTCGAGCGACAAGTCCACCATCCGCGGCCGCGGCGTCGTGGCCGACTGCGAGTACGACGAGCAGGCGCAGACCCTGGCGGTGACCATCAAGGAGACCCCGCCCTTCGTCAGCTACGGCTACGTGTTCGGCCTCCTCGACGAAGAGATCAAGAAGGTCGATCGCTGATCGAAGCCTCCCCGATCTCTCCTCCCGCCCGCTGAGCCTCTCCGAGGCTCTTTCCCCCCCCGACACTACCGAGTCAGTTGAAGATCCGCCCCCGCTCGAAGGGGTTGAGGCGGAACTCCATCAGCCCGTTCTGCGCCGCGTCGATGACGTAGAGCCGGTCGAGGCCGCGCAGATGCCGGATGGCCACGGGCAGCGGTCCGGTGTCGGTGCGGAAGGCCTCGTAGGCGTTGATGAGCGAGAACGAGATCTGCGTGTCCCGGTCGACCGGCGAGGCCACGACCTCGATCCCGCGCGGGGTCTCGCGCTGGAGGAGCGCGGGGTAGATCTGCGTGCAGAGGTACGGGTTGGCGAAGACCGGCGCGTCGTCGCGCAGGGCGACCCCCGCGGGGGTGACGGTGCCAGTGCAGGCGCGCCCCGCGGGGCACACCCTCCGGAGCAGCGTGGGGACCTGCGGCGAGGGGGTGCCGCGGTCGAGAAGGCAGCGCTCGGCGAAGGCCACCACCTCGGCCTGCTTCACCGGGTCGATCTCGCACTCTCGCCCCGCCCCGACGCGCACCGAGTGAAGGAAGTGCGAGTGGCTCCCCTGCGCGATCCACTGCTGGCCCGCGCGCACCTGAAACTGGATGGCCTGGGGATAGCACCGCAGCACCGTCGCCACGTCGCCGACCTCCGGCGCCACGCGGAGCTGCAGCCGGTCTTCGTAGGCCCGGTTGACCACCAGGTCGCGGTTGAGCGGCGCCGAGCCCGAGCCGAAGGTCTGCGCGCAGAGCTCCCGGTCGGCGACGAGCGGCGTCGGGTCGCTCACGATGCGGAGCATGTCGCGCGCGATGGCATCGACGGCGAGCGCGCCGCGGGTGCAGAAGAGTCCGCCGGGCGCCTCGAGCACGAGCGTGCCGGTGCTGTCGGCGACGAGCGCTCCGCCGGTCTGATCGAGCCCCGGGAGGACGCTCTCGAAGGCGAAGGTCCACGCCTCGTTGCGCGAGGTGAAGGGATCGGTCGGGCCGTACACCGGGCCCGCGCTGCTGGTGCCGATCTGGCGGCGAGGGAGCACCACGCCGAAGCTGTTGGCGTCGTTGCAGGCGGGGGTCATGTCGCGGGTGCGCGACGGGCCGCAGGCGAACACCGGAGCGGCGGCGCCTTCGAGCGTCTGGCCGCGGGCGCTGCCGCTGAGGACGGCGGTGGTCTGCGGCGCGGAGGCGACCGCGGGCGCGAGGTTGAGCTGCGTCTGCGCGTGCGGCGCGTGGCGCACGAAGCGGTAGGTGCCGCTCGCGGTGCTGCCGGCGCCGTCCTGGCACTGCGCCTCCCAGGTGTCGACGTTGTAGTCGTCGACGTCGATCACCGTGAACTGCCCGTTGCGCAGCACCGCGCCGACGAAGACGCCGCTGAAGTTGCCGGCGGCGGTCGGGGTGTAGCCCGCGCTGCACGTCGCCGTGTCCGCCGGGGAGGACACCGGGATGTCGCGCGCCATCGGGTCGTACGCGCTGGTGTTGATGGCCACGAGCGCCGTCGCTGGGACGAGCAGCGCGACGCGGTCGGTGGCGACGCTGGGCTCGACGCGGCTCCCTCGGGCGTTGGGCTGCGGGAGGACGTTGGGACGCACGCGCGCGCCGCGGGTGAGGTCCCACACGATGACCGCGCCCTCGTCGGCGGTGGTCAGGTAGAGGTAGCGCGAGCGGGTGCAGTGATCGGGGTCGGCCGCCTGGTCGCACTTGTAACGGCGCGTGCGGGCCAGGCCGGTGACGGCCGCGACGCGGGTGCGCTCGCCCACCGGGAGCGAGTCGAGCTCGGCGAGCGTCGCGACGTCGATGACGTGCACCCGGTCGATGGCGTCGTCGGTCACGTAGATGCGGGCGCTCTCCTCGTCGATCGCGAGCCCGACCGGATGCGGGAGCGCCTGCGCCCCGGCGTCAGCGCCGGCGCCGGCGTCCCCGAGGGCCCCGCCGCCGCGGAGCGTGAGGATGCGAGGAGCGCCCGGCGCGGCGGGGTCGGTGACGTCGACGATGGAGACCGCGCGGGACTCCGGGAGCGTCGCCACGAGGAGGTGACGATCGCCAGAGCGCACGAGCGCGAGGTCGCGGGCGAGGCCGCCGATGGAGATCTCCACGCGGCGGGCGGCGAAGCCGGCGCGGCGGGGGTCGGCCCGCAGCGCCGCGGCGTCGATGCGCAGCACGCGATCGCTGCGGCCACCGGCGACGTAGACGTAGCCGCTGCCCTCGGAGACGTCGGAGGTGATCGCGACCGGAAACTCGCCCACCGGGACGAAGCTGTACCCCGGGATGGCGGGGCTGTTGTCGACGAGCGCGACGCCGGAGGTGGTGGCGAGGTCGATCACCGCGAGCTCGCCGCGATCGAACTGCGGCACCACGGCGTGGAGGTGGAAGTTCGCGTTGGCGCCCGGACCGTTGTCCGTGTCCGAGAGGGAGCACCGGGTCGTGGGGTGCGGCGTGACGGTGGAGCCGACGACCTCCAGGCAGACGAGCTCGACGTCCGTCGCGCGGATGATGTTGTTGGTGTTGCTGATGGCGGGCGTGGTGCTGCAGGCCGCGGCGAGCGTGGCGCCCACGAGCGCGGCGGAGCGGAGGGAGAGGGGTCGCAACGGGCGTTACTCCTGCGGGAGCTGCGGAGCGAGGGTGAGCACGCGACGCAGGTAGGTACCAGGGGCCGCGGGGTCCGCGGGCGGGCGGAGGTCGATGACCTCGAGGGCGCCGTCGAGGAAGTCGACCACGTAGAGGAAGGGCTGCGACGGCGACGGGTCGAGCAGGGCCTGATGCGGCCCGCGGCGGGTCACCACCTGCCCGATGACCCGACGCTCGTCGGGGTCGATGACCGTGACCCGGCGCGCGTCGAAGGAGACCACGAGCACCTGGGTGCGGCCGTCGACGGAGCGCACCACGAGGCGCGACGGCCCCTGCGGCACCGGCAGGACGTCCGAGACGACCGCCGCCGTGGGGTTGGCCGGGTCGAGCGTGACCGTGAGCAGCGCCTCGGGGGCGCGAGACACCACGAAGGCGCGGTGCCGCGAGGCGTCCGGATCGAGCGCGACGGCGCGGTTGTTGTTGCCCCCGGAGAGGCCCCGCACGCCGATGATGGCGCTGCGGTAGACGAAGGGGCTGCCGTCGCGGAGCGTGGCGTTGCCCGGGTAGGCCTGGAAGAAGGAGAGCGAGGCCTCGGCGCGGCTGGTGACCACCCAGGTCGAGCGCTCTTCGCTCCCGGGCGCGCGGGGGAGCAGCGCCGCACTGCTGAGGCCGGGCGAGAGGCTGCCGAGGGCGCTGAGCATCACCGGAGCGCCGCCGCCGCCGCCGGCCGCGCCGTCGCGGATGAGCGAGGCGCGCGCGAGGCCGACGTCGCTGCTCTGGTGGGTGAGGAAGACCCAGCCGCGGGCGGGGTCGACGGAGATGGAGGAAGGGTCCGGCGGGAGGCGCGCCGCGGTGGGGCTCTGCGCGGAGTCGGTGCCGACGCGGTGGCTGTCGCCGCAGCGGCCGAGGGCTCCTTCGGCGCCGCAGTCGAGGCCGCCGTTGTCGTCGAGATCGAACCAGGTGACGGAGCCGTCGCCGCGCACGGCGACATAGAGCCGGGTGCGGTCGGGGTAGCGCGCGACGGCGCTGTCGACGGCGTAGGGGCTGATGCGGCGCACCTGGTCGGCGCGGACGAAGCCTCGCGCCTCGCAGACGAAGCCGCCGGGCTGATCGCGGTCGGCGACGCAGCGGACGTCCGGCGCGTTGGGCAGCGCGGCGCAGCGGGCGTGCGTCGGGTCGGCGACGCGGGCGCGGAGGCACGCGAGGTCGACCGGGGCCACGGTGCCGCCGTTGTAGCGGAGGTCGAAGTCGGAGCTGGTGACGTAGAGCCAGTTGCCCGTCGGGGAGGCCGCGAGGGTGACCGGGTAGAAGAACGAGTCGCCCGGAGGGTCGACGCCCTCGTTGGCTGGGCAGCCGACGCTCGCGACGCCCAGCGCGAGACAGGCGGCACGCAGCGCCCGCGAAGGAGGAGACCAGTGTGGGCGGGCGGTCATCGGGCTGCGCAAGCTAGTGGAGCAAACCCGCGAATTCAAGCGACGCCGTGCGGAGCAGCGAGTCAGTTGTTCCAGGGGTCGCGAAGGCCGTCGGTGTGGGAGGGCGGCGTGGGGGCGGTCGGCACCAGCGGGGCGAGCGGCCGCGCGTGGACGCCGGAGGGCGCGGCGTCGGGGCGGTGGTGGCGGCGACGCGGCGACTCGCTGAGCGGCACCAGCACCACCGGGGGATCGCCCTCGTGCAGCTCGACCACCGCCGTCTCGTACCCGTCGACCTCGATGCGAAACGCCTGCGCCGCGCCCCGGGGACGGGGCAGCTCCAGGGCCTGCGGGTTGATTTCGCCGATGACCTCGTTGCCCGAGCGACCTCGGAGCACGCGCCCGCGCTCGGTGACGTTGGTGCGCACTTCAATCGTACTCGTCGCCGTGGGCGCCACCGCAGGGACGATGCGAGGGCGGGCGGGCTCCCCCGGGTGCGGAGGCGTCGGTGTGGCGGGCCTCGGCGTCGGGACGACCGAGGGGGGCACCTCGTCGGGCGGCGTCGGCGCGCGGCCGACGAGCGCGTAGCCGCCGACTCCCAGCATCACGCCGGCGCTGACGACGGCGCCCGCGAGCAGCCAGCCCCAACGACGATGGACGACGCCGGACGGACGCAAGGCGGGCTCGACGCTGACCCCTGGCGCGGTGTCGACCGGAACCGGACGCACCGACGGAGGCCCCATGGTCGGCGCCGACGAGCGCTCGAGCGAACTCTCGAACGAGCTCTCCATGATGGGCGACGGGCGCACCCAGGTGTCGCCCTCCAGCGCCGGCGGGATCGTCTCCAGGCCGGGCCTGCGACCCGATGCACCAGCGGCCTGCAGCCCCGGCAGCATGCCCCGATGGAACTGCGCCGTCGCCTGATCGGAGTCGTCGAGCGCCCGGGAGCTCTCACCCGCGCGCACCCGCTCGAGGTCTTCACGCACGTCGTCGAGGGAGTCGTAGCGCGCCTCCTTGGTCTTCGCGAGGCACTTGAGGATCACCGCCTCGAAGGCCGGCGACATGCGCTCGCACTCCGGGTAGACCCGGGGGTGCACCGGCGTGTGATAGAGGTGCGCCGTCAGGATGCCCATGAGGTTGTCGGCGTCGAAGGGCACCTTCCCCGAGGCCATCTCGTACATGAGCACCCCGAGGCCGTAGATGTCCGTCTTGTGATCGATGTTGCGATCACCCGACGCCTGCTCCGGGGACATGTAGTGGGGCGTGCCGAAGACCGAGCCCGTACGGGTGCGCGCGGCCTTGGAGTTCTGCACCTTCGCGATCCCGAAATCGAGGATCTTCACGAAGTACGGCTCATCGGGCTTGCGCACGATGTGGAAGTTGTCGGGCTTGATGTCGCGGTGGACGATGCCGATCGCGTGGGCCGCCCCGAGCCCCTCGCAGATCTGCATCGCGAGGTGGATGGTGAACTCCTCGGACATCGGCTGGCGGCGGTCGCTGCCCGCGGGCTTGGGCATGCGCGCCAGCACGTCGCCGAGCGAGCGCCCCTCCAGGTACTCCATCACGAAGAAGCGCGAGTTGTCGGGCAGCGAGCCCCAGTCGTAGATCTCGACGATGTGGGGGTTGTTGATCGACGCCGCGGCGCGCGCCTCCTGCTCGAAGCGCACGACGAGGTCTTCCTCCGCGCTGTACTCCGCCCGGAGCACCTTCACCGCGTAGCGGCCGCCGCTCTCGGTGTCGCGCGCGCTGTAGACGACGCCCATGCCGCCGTCGCCGAGCACCCCGTCGACCGCGTAGCGCCCGAGGATGGTGGTGCCGACGAGGCGATCACGCTCCGAGGCGACCACCAGCAGGTCGAGCACGGCTCCATCGACGTCGCAGATGCGCGCGTTGCTCTCGAGAAAGCGCTTACCGCATTTGGGACACTGTCGCATCGCCCTACGCCGATCGGTGGGTGAACCTAAACCCCGAACACCGACGGCTTGTTGGCCACAGGTAGCGCTTTCGCCGCCCCGAAACAAGCGCGCAACGCGACCGGGATCAGCTTCACCGCGGCGCCACCCGCCGGAGCGCGGCCGTCGCCCGCTCCCGAAGCGCCGGGTCCGCGGCACCCTCGATCACAGCCCGCAGCGCGGTCGCGGCCGCCGCCCGGTCGCCCTGCTCGGCGAGCATCAGCGCGAGGACGTAGCGCGCGGACAGATCCCCGGGCGCCTGCCGTGAGGCCAGCGTGGCCTCCTGCAGCGCGCGCCCCCGATCGCCGGCGGCCCAGAGCGCCTGAGCGAGCTCGATGCGCAGCGCCGCCGTGGGGGTCAGGCCCACCGCGCGCTGGAGCGCGTCGACCGCCAGGCGCCACTCGCCCAGCCGACGCAGCGCGGGCCCCGCGAGCCCGAGCACCGCGGCGTCGGAGGGCGCCCGGCGCATCGCCTCCCGAAGCACCCTGATCGCCTCGGTGCGCTCGGCGGGCGAAGGCCCCCTCGCGGCATCGGCGAGCAGCAGCCCCAGGCTCAGCGGCGCGCGAGCGTCGGAGTGCAGCCGCGCCGACGCCGCTCGAAACGCCACGATCGCCCCCGGCACGTCGCCGAGGTCCTCCAGGCAGAGCCCGAGGTCGAGCTGCGCCTCGCCCAGCATCGGCACCCGCTGCAGGGCGCGGCGCAGCCACGGCACGGCGTCCTGCGGGCGACCCAGCTCCCGCAGCGCCACCGCGCGCTGCACCATCGCCTCGACCATGGTCGCGTCGAGCCCCAGCGCCTCGCCGTAGCGCGCCTCGGCGACGGGCCACTGCGACCGGGCGCGCGCCACCTCGCCCAGGTAGAACACTGGCCGGGCGTCGCGGGGATCGAGCCCTCGCGCCGCCACGAAGCGCGCCTCGGCGCCGGAGAGGTCGCCCGCACGCAGCAGCACCTCGCCCGCCGTGTACTCGCGCTCCGCGGCCGTCGGCTCGGCGCTCGCCCCGCGCATCGGAAACGGCAGCCTCGGCCGCTGCGCCATGGCCTCCGTCGCACCGAGCATCGCGGCCAGCACCACCGCCCACCGGGCGCCCATCGTCGCTCTCATGTCGCCTCCACCGCCTGCAGCAGCGCCGCCCGCACCTCGTCGTAGCGCCCGGGCGGCACCTTCGCCCCCTCGGCGGTCGTCACATAGAAGACGTCCGCCGCGCGCCGACCCTCGGTGTTCACCTTGGCCACCCTGATCTCCAGCCCCAGCCGGTGGTGCGCCCTCGCCACCGTGTGCAGGAAGCCCGGCCGATCGCGCCCGAACACCTCGATCACCGTGGCGTCGTCGCTTACGTCATTGTGTAAAGCGACCCGCGCCTCGACGGAGGGCTCGGGCCTCGACAGCCCGCCGCCGCCGCGCATCACGGAGACCACCGACTCGGCGTCGAGCCGGCCCTCGACCACGGCGTGGAGCTGCTGCCCGAGCCGCGCTTCGAGCCCGACGAGCTCGCGCGAGGTCGGGTCGGGGTGGCGCACCACGAAGACATCCACCACGTCGGAGCCCACCGAGTGGATCTCCGCCCGCTGGATGTCGAGCCGGTGCGCGAAGAGCAGCGCGGTGAGGTCGGAGAGCAGCCCCGGGCGATCGGGGGCGTGGACCAGCACCTCGTAGAGCCCCGCGCCCGCCGAGTTGCCCATCGGCTGCAGGCGCAGGCGCGGCTCTCCCGGGGCGACGTCGTGGAGGGCGAGCGCGTGCCGGAGCACCTCCCCCGGCGCCGAGGCCTGCAGGTAGCGCGTCGGCATCGCCCGCACCCACCCCGCCACCCCCGGAGCGGCGTCTCCCGCGAGATCGAGCACCCGCGCGACGAGTCCCTCGCGGTGCCGCCCCGCGCTGTGCCCCTCGCCCTGCAGCGCCTCCGCGGCGCGCGTGTAGAGTTCGTCGAGCAGCCGGGCCTTCCAGGCGGTCATCGCGGTGGGCGATGTGGTCGAGAGGTCGGCCACGGTGAGGAGGAAGAGCGCCTGCAGCCGCCACGCGTCGCCCACTAGGGTCGTCACCTGCGCGAGCGTCGACGGGTCGGCGAGGTCTCGGCGGGTCGCGAGGTGGTAGAGCGTCAGGTGCTCCAGGACGAGCCAGGCCACCGTCGCGGCGTCCTCGGCATCGAGCCCGAGGCGGGCGGCGATCGCCGGTGCCATCTCCGCGCCCACCTTGCTGTGCGCGCGCCCGTGGCTCTTGCCGACGTCGTGCAGCAGCGTCGCGAGCAGCAGCACCTCGCGGCGGTCGATGCTGGCCATCAGCCGCGAGGCCAGCGCGAAGTCGGGCCCCAGCTCGCCGCGGCGGAGGGCGTGCAGCCGGTCGACCGCGGCCACCGAGTGAACGTCCACCGTGTACACGTGATAGACGTCGTGCTGCACGCGCGCTGTCACCGCGGCGAACTCGGGGATGAGGGCGAGCACGAGGCCGAGGTCGTGGAGGTCGGCGAGCACGCTCCGCGCGTTGTCCGGGGTGCCCGAGACCGAGGCGCCGTCGGCGCGAGACGCCGCGCGGTGCGAGCGGTCGAGCAGGCGGAGGAAGCAGCGGCCGGCCTCGCTCGACCCGCGGAGCCGATCGCACCAGGCGGGGTCGGACGAGGCGCTGGCGATGCTGGCGCGCGACGAGGCCGCGACCGGGAGGTCGTGCATCAGCGCGGTCTCGATCAGCCGCAGCGCCAGCACCGGGTCGCGCTGCAGGCCGTCCGCGGAGGCGAGGCACGCCGCGCCGTCGAAGCGGGTGACGCCCTCGGCGAGAGGCTGCGGCCGGCGGGGGTGCTCCGGCGCGCGCGAGGGCCGGCACCGCGCGAGGACATGGGGGAGCATCGACGCCACGCCCCGGGCGTGCCGGTAGAACTCGGACATCAGCCGCTCGGCGGAGAAGGCCACCGCGCGCGGGAGATCGACGGCGGCCTCCGCGGGGTCGAAGAAGCCGAGCGCCTGGGCGCACTCCTCCTGGGCGTCGAAGGTCACCCGGTCGCTCTTGCGGCCCGCCCTCGCGTGCAGCGCGGCGCGCAGCCGGAGGTGGAACTCCCTCGCCGCCTCCAACGCATCGTGCTCCGGTTGGGAAAGGGCGCCGGAGCCGAGCGCCCCGCCGAAGTCGTCCGCCCGCACCCTCGCCCGCAGCGCCCAGCGGATGATGTCCAGGTCGCGGAGCCCGCCGCGCCCGAGCTTCACGTCGGGCTCGAGCAGGTAGACCGTCGCGCCGAAGCGCTCGTGCCGCTCGCGCAGCTCGTCGGCGAGGGCGTCGATGAAGGTCGCCAGCTCGCGCTCCCCGCGCAGCGCCGCGGAGCGCTCCCGCAGCGCATCGGCGAGGCCCCGGTCCCCGGCGAGGAAGCGCAGGTCGAGCAGCATGGTGCGGGTGCGGAGGTCGGACTTCGCCTCGGCGATGAGCCCGTCGACGTCGTGGACGGAGTGCCCCACGGTGATCTTCGCGTCCCAGAGCGGGTAGAGCATCGCCTCGGCCAGGTCGCGCACCGGCGGCGACTCGGGGCGCTCGGCGAGCAGCACGAGGTCGAGGTCGCTCCCAGGCGAGAGCTGCCGCCGACCGTACCCTCCGACCGCCATCAGCGCGACGCGGCCGCGCCCTCGCCCCCCGGACCAGCGCGAGAGGCAGCCCGAGACGTGCGCCTCCACCAGCGCGTCGTAGGCGTCCGACACCGCGCGGGCGTGGTCGGTGCCACCGCGGCCCGAGAGCGCGACCTCACGGAGCTCCGCCATCCGGGCACGGAACACCGTCACGGCCTCGGCGGGCAACGGCGGATGGGTGGCTTGCGCGCTCACTGAGGTCGCAGCATGGACGGCCGCGACGGTCGGAACAACCCTCAGCCCCCGCCGGGTACGTGTTCGTCGATGGCGCGCGCGATCGACCCCGCGAGCACGTCGCGGTACCCGTCGGAGCGGAGCCGCTGCTCCTCCGCCGCGTTCGAGATGAACGAGAGTTCCACCAGCACGGCGGGCATGCGCGTGGTGACCAGCACGTGGAAGCGCGCCGGGTGCACCCCCATGTCCTCGACCTGCGGATACAGCAGCCGCACGTCCTGCAGCAGCGCCCGCTGGATCGCCGAGGCGTAGCCCAGCGAGTCGCGCCCGTGCCGCGAGAGGCTCAGGTCCGCGAGGATCCTCGACACGTCCCAGGCGCCCCCGACGTCGCCGTCGACCAGCTCGCCCTCCCGCGCGGTCAGCCTCGCCGCCACCCGGGGGCTGTCCTCCAGGGCGAAGGTGGAGATCCCTCGCGCCTCACGATTGGTCGCGGCGTTGCAGTGGATCGACACGAAGAGGTCCGCGGTGGTGCCGTTGGCGTGCGACGCGCGCTGCTCCAGCGGCACGAACAGGTCGCTGTCGCGCGTCAGCGCAACCTGGAAGCCGTAGCGGAGGGCGAGGCGATCCGCGAGGCGCCGCGCGACGTCGAGGGTGACCTCCGACTCCTTGAGCCCGGTCGGCCCGATCGCGCCGGGGTCGCTCCCCCCGTGACCGGCGTCGATCACCACGCGCCGGTGCCTCGCCTCCGCCACCCTCGCGGGCATCGCGCTCGGCCGCGCCGGCTCCACGCCACAGCGGGAGCGCACGGGACCCAGCACGGCCTGCGCTCGACCGTGCTCCCCGACCCGCTCCAGGAGCGCGGCCAGCGAGGTCGCCTCGTCGCAGGAGACGTCCGAACCACCCGCCGGAGACGCTGCGATGAGGTAGTCCCTCGCCCGCGATCGGTCTCGCGCGTCGTGCATCCGATCGCTCCGCTCGAGCAGCAGCGCCCCGGCGAGGAGCATCGCGCTCCGCCGCCGCGCCGGATCCTCCGGGCCGACCAGCGACAGCCGCTGCACCAGCTCGTCGACGCCCTGCTCGACGCGCCCGCCGCGCAGCGCGGCCACCGCGGCGCGCGCCTCCACCAGCGGATCAGCCGGCTCGACCGCGGGCTCCGGGGATCCGCGCTCCGGGTGACGCGCCGACGCTACGGCACGACGAGGCCGCGCCAGCGAGCAGCACACCCGAGATCAACACGACGGACCAGCGCACCACGCACGCCGGTAGCAGGGCGGCGCCTCCCAGTGGGAATTTCCTGCACGCGCTCGGCGGGCCGCAGCACCGATGACGGGCGTGAGCGCCTCGCTCTACACTCCGGTCCGTGACACCACGGCTCCTGCAGGTCGACAACTTCACCCCCACCCGACGCACCCCCTGGGGCGGTACGCGCATCGCTGGCGACCTCAAGCGCGAGCTGCTCCCCGGCGAGGTCGGGCGCGTCGTCGGGGAGAGCTGGGAGTTCTCCGTCGAGCCAGACTTCCCGAGCCGCCTGCTCGACGGCTCCGGCTCCCTCGCGAGCTGGATCGACAGCGCGCGCGAGGCGATCCTCGGACGTGAGGGGGACGACGGCCGGCCCAGCACCGCGCTGCTGGTGAAGCTGCTCGACACCTCCGACGAGCTCTCGGTGCAGATTCATCCCTCCGACGCAGACCCGACGGTGCGCGAAGGCGAGTCGGGTAAGCCCGAGTGCTGGTACATCGTCGCTGCGGAGCCGGGCGCCGGCGTGTACCTCGGGCTCGCGGAGGGCGTCTCGCGCGAGGCGCTCGGGGACGCGCTCCGCCATGGCGCGGACGTCACCGCGATGCTGGGATTCGTCCCGGTCTCGGCGGGCGACTTCGTGCTCATCGAGGCGGGCACCGCGCACGCGATCGGCCGGGGGCTGACCCTCGTCGAGCCCCAGCGGGTGCAGCCCGGCTGCCGCGGCCTCACCTACCGCTACTGGGACTGGAACCGTCGCTACGACGACGCCGGCCGCACGGACCCCGAGGGACATCCCCGCGCGCTCCACGTCGACGAGGCCCTCGCGGTCACCCGCTGGGACGCGCCGCGCGGAGCGGCCCTCCTCGAACGATGTCTGGTCCGCGCCGGGAGCCCGGACCTTCGGAGCGCGCCGACCTGGACCCCCCTCTGCGGCCGCGACGGCGGCCTCCCCAGCGAGCACCTCCATGTGGCGCGCCTCCACGGCACCGGCGCCTTCGACCTCCCTGAGTGGGAGAGCCTCCGCGCGGTCACCGTGGTCGACGGCAAGCTCGTCATCGACGGCGTGACCATCACCCGCGGCCAGACATGCGCGTTGCCCGCGCGGCCCGCGGCGCGGAGGGCGACGCTCGACCGGGCGCACGCGATCGTCTCCGCGGCGTACTGAGTCGCGGCGGGCCCGGAGGTGGGATCAGGTTGGGGGGAGTCTTCGAGGGGGGAGCGGGCGACGGGCCGGACGATCAGACGTCGGCGGTCTTCGCGTCGGAGGCGGGCGGCTCCGCGGCGGAGGCCGCGTGCGCGTCGTGGAAGAAGCGCGAGTCGATCCACTCGGTGAACGGCGCGGCGACGTAGATGGAGCTGTACGTCCCGGCGAGCACGCCGATGATCATCGCCCAGGCGAAGTCACGGATGACGCCGGTGCCGATGAAGATGAAGGCCGACACCGACAGCACCACCGTCAGCGAGGTGAGGATGGTGCGCGAGAGCATCTCGCTCACCGACAGGTTGATGACGTCGAGCATCCGGGCGTTGCGACGCTTCGCGAGGTTCTCCCGGATGCGGTCGTAGACGATGATGGTGTCGTTCATCGAGTAGCCCACGACGGTGAGGATCGCGGCCACCGTCGAGATCGTGACCTCCTTGCGGGTGATCACGAAGAAGCCGAGCGTCACGAGCGAGTCGTGGACGAGCGCGAGGATTCCGCCCGGCGCGAAGCGCAGGTCGAAGCGGAACGCCACGTAGATCATGATGAAGACGATGGAGTAGGCCACCGCGCGGAGGGCCGCGTAGCGGAGCTCGGCGCCCGCCTTCGGAGAGACCCAGACGCTCGCGTTGAGCCGCCCCTCGGCGCCGACGCCGTCCGGGGCGACCAGGCCACGGAAGATCTCGTCGCCGATGCCGACGAGCGGCACCTGCCAGCGGTGGTCGTCGAGCGCGCCCATCTGGAGGGCCGCGTCGCCACGGACGTTGGCGCCAGCGGCGCGCACGAGTTCGGCGACCTGCTGGGCGTTGAGCGTGCTGTCGTTGAACTGCACGACGATGTGATCGCCGCCTGGTGAGAGACGGAAGTCGCCGAGGGTCCCACCGCCGGTCGTACCCGGTAGGCGCTCCGCCACGCCGCGGCGGATCTGCTCGCGGCGGGCGGCGGTGATGGGCGAGCTCTTCTCCACGCGGATGATGTACTCGTTGGCGCGCTGCGTGGGGACCACCTCGGAGTGGTCGTGGCCCATCCGGTCGAGCACCGCGCGCACGCGGGCCGCGTCGACGTTGCCGTCGAACTGCACGGTGAGCTCGGTGCCGCCCAGGAAGTCGATGCCGTACTTCGGCCCCGGCTTGATGAGCAGGATGGCCGACACGATCGTGATCGCGATCGAGAAGGCGATCCAGTACTTCCGGACCGCCATGAAATCATAGACGCGGTGGCTCCTGTTGAACTCCATGGTCGTTCCTACTTCGCCCCGAGGAGGGACTTGACCTTGAGGCCGCGGACCAGCCAGTCGAACACCACGCGCGTGGCGAACACGCCCGTGAAGAGGTTGGCGATCACGCCGATGAGCAGCGTCACGGCGAAGCCCTTCACCGGGCCCGTGCCGTACTGCAGCAGCACGACGCCCGAGATCAGGGTCGTCACGTGCCCGTCGAAGATCGCCGAGAAGGCGTGGGCGTAGCCCGCGTCGACCGCCGCCCGGAGCGACTTGCCCTCCCGCAGCTCCTCACGGATGCGCTCGTTGATGAGCACGTTGTTGTCCACGCTCATGCCCACGGTCAGCGCGAGGCCGGCGAGACCAGGGAGCGTGATCGTGGCGCCGAAGAGCACCATCGTCGCGAGCTGCAGCGCGAGGTTGATCAGCACCGCGCCGTTCGCGATCCAGCCGGCGTAGCCGTAGTAGATGGCCATGAAGGTGAGCACCAGGGCGATGCCCACCAGCATCGCGTTGCGCGCATGCCGGATCGTGTCGGAGCCCAGCGTCGGGCCGACATAGTCCTGCTTGCCCTCGGAGAGCGGCGCGGGGAGGGCGCCGGCGCGGAGCACCACGACGAGGTCGTTGGCCTCGCGCAGCACGATCCGGTAGTCGCTGTCACCGCCGAGGGTGATGCGCGCCGAGCCGCCGCCGATGCGCTGCTGGATCTGCGGCGCCGAGTTGACCCGGTCGTCGAGCACGATCGCGAAGCGCTTCTTGACGTTCTCCTCGGTGACTCGCGCGAACACCTCGCCGCCGCGGCGGTTGAAGTTCAGCGAGACGAAGGGCCGGTTCTCCTGCGGGTCGACGGACACCCGCGCGTCGTCGATCATCGAGCCGTCGACCTGCGCGACGCTGAAGACCGTGTAGGTACGCCAGGTCTCGCCGGTGGTCGCGGCCCCGTCCGAGCGGTCGGACTTGCCGATCAGGATCTGGCGCCCCTCGGGGATCGCCGTGCGGATCGAGTCGAGGTAGTCCTGCAGCTGCTGGCGGGCGTTGGGGCCCGTCGAGCGGAGGTACGTCGACTGCGCGTTGCGGCCAGGACCCACCGGGGCGAGCTCGGTCTCCTGCGTGATGCCGGCGGGCAGCGGGTGCGCCGTCGGAGCGGGGGAGCCCTCCGGGGCGCCGGGGATGGCCTGCCCCGCGATGATCGCCGCGAGCGCGGGGCTCTCGTCGTCGAGGATCTTGAACTCCAGCCGCGCGGTGCGCCGGATGATGTCCCGGATCTGCTGGAAGTACGCCTGGTCCTGACCGGGCACCTCCACCACGATGGTCTCGCCGCGGGCGGTGATGGACGTCTCCTTCACGGCGAGCTCGTCGATGCGGTTGCTGATCGTCTGGATCGCCTGCTGCACCGCGCTGTCCTCGAGGGTGGTCACCTCGCGCGGGTCGAGACCCAGCGTGATGGTGCTGCCGCTCGAGCTGATGCGACGGAGGCCGCGGTCGGTGATCATCCGGTCGCTCACCCGCGCGACGTCCGCCGCGTTGCGGAAGCGCGCGATGAAGTCGCGGTTGGTAGACCCGGCCGTCACGGTCACCCGCTCGGCGAGCCGGGTGATCTCGTCCGGGGTCAGCCGCCCCTCTCCGCGGTGGATGCCGAAGTCGCTCGCGAGCTGACCACGGAAGTCCTCCATGGAGCGCGCGCGTCGGTCCGCGATCGCCTGCCCGATCTGCACATCATACGAGAGGCGGGCGCCTCCTCGGATATCCAAGCCTTCGTTGAGTCGGAACGGGATGTGCGCCCGAACCCACGGCGTCGACAGCTTCGGGATGCTCGGCCAGAGCACCACGAACGCCGCAACGATCACAAAGAGCACGGTCCCCAGTCGCCAGTACCAACCGCGGTTCATCGCTCGGGCCTCCGGTGCGTCACTTCTTCTCGGCGTCCGCGGGCTTCGCGTCCGCGGCGGTCTCGTACTTCTTCGTCACGCTCTCGCGGAGAAACCTCACGCGGACCTTGTCGGCCAGCTCGATGACGATCTCCTTCTCGAAGACCTCGCTCACCGTGCCGATCATTCCCCCGTTGGTGACCACGCGGTCACCCTTGCGCAGGCCCTTCTGCAGGCTCTCCTGGTCCTTCTGCTGCTGGCGCATCGGGCGCAGCATGAAGAACCACACGAAGAGGAAGATCGCGGGGAGCATGATGAAGTTCATGATCCCGCCGCCGACGCCGCCGCCCGCCGCGGGCGCAGCGGGTCCCGCGCCTCCGCCCGAGCCGGGCGTCATCGTGGGCTGGAACGCCATCAGCGCGTTGGCGCCGCGAGCTGCGTAGTAGAGGAGGGAGTCGATCGCCGTGGGTGTCATCGGGTCACTCTTTCGGAGCCCAGCTTTACGGGTCGCGACGGCTGCGTCGGACTTCGCGCGAAGACCATCTTCCCGGGTCGGCGCAGGGCGGAGCGCGCTGCTAGCACGCCCTCTGATACGGGGTCAACCTCACTCGGATCCGCAGCGGAGCCCCGAAGTGATAGCCTGCGGGGCCTGTGAACCCGGTGCCGCGCTCCATTCTTCCCGTGCTCCTCCTCGCACTGTCTGGCGCTCCGCTCCTGCGCTGCTCCTCGCCGACGCCGGCCGGTGACGCATCGGTCGACGCGCCTCCCGAAGACCGCCCTGCCATCGTCGACCCCACGCTCGAGGTCGGCACCGGGCAGTCGGCGTGGGAGCCTCTCGTCGACGGCGCTCCCGTCGAGCTGATCCACGGCCCGCAGGGGGGCTACCACCTCTTCGCGCGCATCCGTGAGCAGCGCCTCGGCGGTGACGTGCAGGTCACCTTCCGGGTGACCCCGGCGGAGGGCGGAGAGCCCATCAACGACCCCGCCGACCGCATCCGCCTGCTCGAAGGCCGCGGGCTGCTCCGCACCGCCCAGGGCTGGGAGACGTCGAGCGCGCTGCTGGTGATCCTGTCGCGCATCCGAGGCCCCGCGGAGGTCGTCGGCCGACGCTTCGTGCTCGAGGCCAACGTCGCCCCCACCGGATCGAGCGCCCCCACATCCATACGGCGGACCATCACGATCGTCGACGAGACATGATTCTGGCGCACTGGGGTTGTGGCCGCTGGTCCGCGGTCGGTGGTAGTCTTGGCCACCGTGACGGCTAACCCCTATAAGCCCCGCTCTACGATCCTCCGTGCGCCCGGCGTTGAGCCCATGGGCGCCCCACCTCCGCCGCCATCCTCTTCTGCGATGTCGTCGGGTCCGGCCCGATCCCTCTCCGCGGGGTCGGTGGTGCTGGGTCGCTACACCATCCAGAAGGTCATCGGGCGCGGCGGGATGGCCACCGTCTACCTCGCCAGAAACCAGGAGACCGAGCGGCTCGTCGCGCTGAAGATCCTCGACCCGGAGATCTCCAGCGACCCCAGCTACGTCGAGCGCTTCCGTCGCGAGGCCCGCGCCGCGGGGCGAATCCGCAGCGACCACGTCGTCGCCATCTACGACCTGGGCACCGACGAGAGCGGCACGCTCGTGCTGGTGATGGAGTACCTGGAGGGGCAGACCGTCCAGCAGGCGCTGCGCAACGGTCGGCTGCCGATCCCGCGCATCGGCCACCTGGGGCGTCACCTCTGCGAGGGGCTCGCCGCGGCGCATGAGTGCGGCGTCATCCACCGCGACCTCAAGCCCGCCAACCTCTTCATCGAGCGCATGCCGGCCGGGGTGGAGAAGCTGAAGGTCCTCGATTTCGGCATCTCCAAGCTCGCCGAGGCCTCGTCGCAGGAGCTCACCCGCGCCGGTCAGACCCTGGGCACGCTCGCGTACATGGCTCCCGAGCAGATCCGCGGCACCGTCAAGGGCAACGACCCTCGCATCGACATCTACGCCGCGGGCGTCTCGCTCTTCCTCATGCTCACCGCGAAGCGTCCCATCGACGCCGACGACACCGTGCAACTGCTGCAGGCGGTCCTCGAGAAGCCGCCGCTGACGTTGCAGCAGGCGTCGGGCATCGAGTTCCCTCCCGCGCTCGAGGCCTTCGTTGCCAAGGCGCTGCAGAAGGACTCCGCGCGGCGATTCCAGAGCGCCATCGAGATGCGCGATACCCTGGTCGCCGCGGTGAGCGCCCCGGCGTCCATCAGCAGCCCGCCCGTCGAGGAGGTCATGGAGGTCAACTCCACGATCATGTGCGAGGCGCCTCGCTTCGACAGCCCGCTGCCGACCACCACGCCCTCCGGCGTCATCGCGCGCAACAGCCCCGACGCCTCGCCAAACCCCGTGGTGCTCCTGCCCGCCTTCGACGACGACGAGGAGGAGGGCAAGACCGTCGTCCGCGCCCCGCAGTCCTCCCCCAACGAAGCGCCCGCGGTGCTGCCCGCCGCCGGACGTCGCCTCGGCGCGATGCCCGATCACTCGCTCCCCGCGCAGCCGTCGGGCACCCCGATGCGCGCCGCGACCATCGCGCCCACCGGGCTCCCCAACCCTCACGCCCCGCCGTCGTACGCGCAGCCGCCCGGTGAGTCGACGATGATCGCCGACCCGCCGAGCAACAACCCCTTCGGCGCCTTCGGTGGTCCCGGCATGCAGCCGCCGCCGGCGATGGGCCCGCCGCCCGCTGGCGCCAACCCCTTCGGCCCTCTCGGCGCCGGCTCCCCTTCGCTCCGGCCTACGCCGCGCCTGCACCGACGCCCTCGCCCGCCCCCACCCCGAAGCGATCGCCGCTGGTCTTCGTCCTCGGCGCCGCCGCCCTCGTCGCAGTCGTCCTCGTCGGCCTCGCGGGCAAGGTGGCGATGGATGGTCGCACCCCTGCGGCCACCACGACCGCGCGGGTCGAGGCCCCGCGGGCTCCCGCTCCGCCGGCGACCCCTGAGCCCGCATTGCCGATCGCTCAGCCGATCGCTGCGCCCACTCCCGCGGCCGCCGACCCCGCGCCTGCTCCTGCGGCCGTCGAGCCCGCGCCCGCGCCGGCCGCTGTCGTGGCGGCGGCGCCCGAGCCGGTCGCTCCAGCACCTGCTCCGACGCCGCCCGCGGCCGCGCCAGAGCCCCCCCTGCGGCAGGCCCCTGCGGCCACGGCGCGCGTTCACCGTGAGCGCGCCCCTCGCACGACGACCGCGACTACGCCACGCGCCACGGCCACGGCCACGCCGACGCCGACCCGCGCCGTACGTACGACGACCCCCACGACCACCACGACGACCCCTGCTGCTCCCAGGGCTCCGCGCGCTGGCCGTCGCGGCGGGCGAGGCGTGATCACCGATCTCCCGTTCTGAGCGGGGCGACCTTCTTCGGCTTGACGCTCGGGTCGACGCAGGACGAACATCCGGCCGTGCAGCGTCAAGCGACCATCGGTTCCCTCGCCCTCTCCCTCGTCCTCGCTTCATCGCAGGCCTTCGCCCAGCAGCCCGCGCCGGACGAACCCCGGCTGGAGGAGGCTCGCGCCCAGTACCGCAACGGCGTCCAGGCCTTTCAGCGCGGACGCTTCGGCGAGGCCACGGTGCACTTCGAGCGGTCGTTCCGGGCGAGGCCCCACCCGGCCACGCTCTACAACGCGGCCGAGGCACGGATGCGCGCGGGCGACACGGTGGGCGCGCTTAGCCAGCTCCGAGAGCTCCTGGCGATGACGAGCCCGGCGCCCGACGCCGACCTCGCCGCGCGAGCCCGCACCCTCGCGGGTCAGATGGGAGAGCGTGACCTCCAGCCTGCCGCCCCGGTCGTGGTGAGCCCCCCCTGCCCCACCTGCCCTACCTGCCCGGAGGCTCCGTCGTGTCCGCCTCTCCCGCCTCCCGAGGTGGTCACCTCCCGCATCTCCGGCGGCGCCTGGGCCCTCGGTGGCGCGGCACTCGTCTTCACTGCGGTGGGCGCCGGCTTCCTCGGCGTCGCGATCGACAACTCATCGACCTACACCGACGCGGGCGCGAACCTCGACCTCCAGACGCGCATCCGCGATCAGGGCGAGACCTATCGCACCATCGGCATCGTGGGCCTCGCCGTCGGCGTCGGCGCCGCGGTGGGCGCCGTGTGGATGTTCACCCATCCCCAGGAGCGCCGGGTCGCTGCCCCCGTCGCGCGCCTCGACTTCGGCATCTCCCCTGGTGGCCTCTCCGTCGCGGGAACCTTCTAGACCGGCGCGGCCGCACGGTCGCGATCTCTGGTCCCTGCACTCCCCCCTTCGGTTGCCTCGACACCCCCCCTTCAAGAGATGCCCATCGCCACCTCGCAGCCTCCCGAGCCCCTCCCAGGTCACGGCGCTCCTCCAGCGCCTCAATCGCACCGCCGACCGCTTCTCGGTCATCACGGCGGGCCCCATCCACCCGGACTTCCCCGGTGGCGCGGTCGAGACCTACCGGCTCGGCAACGGGCTGCAGGTGCTGCTCCAGGTCGACGGACGTGCCCCGGTTCTCTCGTACAACGTCTGGTTTCGCGTGGGCTCCCGCAACGCGCGTGAGGGCAAGACGGGGCTCGCTCACCTCTTCGAACACCTGATGTTCAATGAGACGAAGCTCCTGCCCGCGGGGCGCTTCGACCAGATGCTCGAGCGCGCTGGCGCGGAGACCAACGCCGCCACGTGGACGGACTGGACCTTCTATTACGAGAACATCCCCGCCGATCAGCTCCCGCTGGTGGTCAAGCTCGAGTCCGACCGCATGCGCAACCTCGTGCTGCGCGCGAAGCCCGTCGCGAGCGAGAAGGAGGTCGTCGCCAACGAGCGCCGCTACCGCGTGGAGGACGACGTCGACGGAGCGGTCTCCGAGACCCTCTGGTCGCTCGCCTTCAAGGAGCACCCCTACCACCACCCCACCATCGGGTGGATGGCCGACATCGAGAACTTCACCCCCGCGGACTGCCGCGAGTTCTACAAGACCTGGTACGCCCCCAACAACGCCACCGTGGTGCTCGTGGGTGACCTCGACCGCGCCAAGGCGCTTCGGCTGATCCAGCGGTACTACGGAGCGATGCGCCCGGCGAAGCTGCCGGAGGTGCAGGTCCCCAGGGAGCCGGTGCAGACCGAGCATCGCCTGGCGGTGCTCGAGCGGCCGACGCCGACGGCCAAGGTCGCGCTGGGCTTCAAGTGCCCTGAGTTCTCGCACCCCGACCATGCCGCGCTCTCGGTGCTCGTCGAGGCGCTCACCGGCGGCCGCTCGGCGCGGCTCTACCGCGAGCTCGTCACCGAGCAGGAGATCGCCACGGACATCTCCGGCTGGGCGTCGACCTTCCGAGACCCCGGCCTCGTCGAGATCAGCGCCACCGGGCGCGGGCCGGTCCAGCCCGAGGCGCTCCGCGAGGCGATCGAGCGATGCCTGGCCTCGGTCGCCGCAGACCCCATCAGCGACGACGAGCGCGACCGGGCGGTGGCCCGCCTCGAGCTCGGCTTCCTCCGGGGCCTGGAGACGGTCGGCGGCCGCGCCGAGAGCATCGGCTTCCACTCGGTGGTCATCGACGACCCGGTTGGCAGCGTGGCGCGCATGGAGGCCATCCGCTCGCTGTCCGCCGAGGCCCTCCAGGATGTCGCGCGCCGCTACCTCTTCGGCCAGCCGTGCACCGCGGTGCTGGTCCGCTCCAACCTCACCCCTGGAGCCGCGTGATGGCCCCCCTCACCCCGGTCTTCTGCGAGCCCGCGCACGACCTTCCCCTCGTCGACCTCTTCCTCATCGCGCGCACCGGCGCGCAGTACGATCCGCCCGGCCGCGAGGGCGGCCTCAACCTCGCGCTGCGCACGCTGCGCCGCGGCACGCGCACCCGCTCCGCCCGGGAGATCGACGCGCTCATCGACCGTCTCGGCGCCGAGCTCAGCACCTCCGTCGACGCGAGCTCCGCGATGCTCCACGCCGCGGTCATCCGCCGCAACGTGCCCGCGCTGCTCGACCTCCTCTCCGACCTCATGAGAGAGGCGACGCTCCCGGACGCGGAGATCGCCCAGGTGCGGCGCGAGGTGCAGGCCGACATCGTCGACGGCCGTGACGACGACCGCTCGCTGGCGGGTCGTCACTTCCGCCGCGCCCTCTTCGCCGGACACCCCTACGGTCGACCCGCCGCGGGCACCCTGCAGGGCCTCAACGGGGTCGATCGCACGGCCGCCCTCACGGCGTTCCAGAAGACCTTCTGTCGCGACAACCTGGTGGTCGCCGCCGCGGGCGACATCTCCCGCGAGGAGCTCGAGGGCTTCTCCGCGCGCATCGTCCCGAACCTCTCGTCGCACCCTGCGCCCCCGTCGAAGATCGAGGCCCCTAAGCCCGTGCGCGGCCGCAGGCTGCTCATCGTCGACAAGCCCGACCGCACGCAGACGCAGATCTACATCGGCAACCTCGGGTCGCACCCGCGTTACCGCGACCACTTCGCCCTGATGGTCGGCAACACCCTCTTCGGCGGAACCTTCACGGCGCGCCTCATGCGCGAGATCCGCTCGAAGCGCGGCCTCTCCTACGGCGCCTCGTCCCGCCTCGGGCGCGACCGCGCCCGGGAGAGCTGGTCGATGTGGACCTTCCCCGCCGCCGCCGACGCGGCCCGCTGCGTGGGCATCCAGCTCTCGCTGCTCGAGCGCCTGCTCGACAAGGGAGCCACCGCCCGCGAGGTCTCCTTCGCGCGCTCGTACCTCACCCGCAGCTACGCGTTCGAGCGCGACACGGCCTCCAAGCGGCTGTGGCAGCGCCTCGACGTCGAACTGCTCGACCTCCCGAAATCTTACTACGCCGAGTATGTCGAGCGCGTGAACGCGGTGACCGTCGACGACGTCAACGAGGCGCTCCGCCGCAGGCTCTCGGCGGAAGACCTGCTCATCACCGTGGTGGCCACCGCGGAGACGCTGCGCGCGCCGCTCGAAGGGGCGATCCCGCGGCTGCGCGACACCCAGGTCGTGCCCTTCGACCACGACTGAGGCTCCCGCCGGTGGACGACCTCCCCTCGGGCACCCTCTACGCCGGACGCTACGCCGTCGTCCGGCTGCTCGGCCGGGGCTCGGTGAAGCAGGTCTACCTCGCCTACGACCGGCTCACCCAGACGCAGGTCGCGCTGGCCCGGCTCGCCGAGCGGCACGGCTCCGACGCCTCCGTGGGGGCCCGATTCTCCCGCGAGGCGCGAGCCTCCTCGACGCTGACCTCGCCGTTCACCGTGCGGGTGTTCGACGCCGGGAAGACCGCGGACGGAGAGCGCTACCTCGTGAGCGAAGCGGTGCTCGGCCGCGGGCTCGACCAGGCCGTCGCGGACGGACCGGTGGCCCCGGAGCTCGCGGCGACGTGGACGGCGCAGGTGCTCTGCGCGCTCTCCGAGGCGCACGCCAGGGGACTGGTGCACCGCGACGTGAAGCCCGAGAACGTGATGCTCTCGCCGACGCAGGGCGACCGCATCGGAGAGGTGGCGCGGCTCACGGACTTCGGTCTGGCGAAGATCCTCGACCAGAGCCTGGAGGGCTCGATCGTGCTCCGCACCGCGGCGGGCGTGGTGATGGGAACGCCCGACTACATGTCCCCCGAGCAGTGGGGCGGCGCCGCGCTCGACGAGCGAGCGGACCTCTACGCCGTGGGAATCATGCTCTACGAGATGCTCCTCGGCCGGGTGCCCTTCGAGGCGCCCACGCTGCTCGCGCTCGCGGGGCTCCATTGCCACGCCGAGGTGCCCCCCTTCCCCGCCGATGCGCCTCCGCAGGCGCGGGCCTTCGAGCCCATCGTGCGGCGCGCCCTCGCGAAGCGCCCCGAGGACCGCTACGCCACCGCCGAGGCGATGCGCTCCGACGTCGAGGCCGCGGGCGGCATCCGGCTCCCTCCGCCGCCGACCGTCCGAGCGCTCATCCCCGACGACGAGGTGCTCCACGCCGTCGGCTACGTCGAGCTGATGAGCGACGCGGGCGTCGGCCCGGTACAGGTGCTCGCGACGCCGCGGCTGCTGCTCGGGCGAACGGGTCACGTCGTGGCGCGCTGCCTGCCGCCGTCCGACGAGAACGATCGCCGCTCCCGCTCGGTCTCCCGCCGCCACGCGTGCATCGAGTGGCACGGCGGCTACGCGTCCATCGTCGACCTCCGGAGCGCCTCCGGCACCTCCGTCAACGGCCGCTCCCTCGCCCCGGGCCGCGAGCCCTTCCGCCTCGAGCACGGCGACGAGATCGGCCTCGGTCCGCACGTCCGCTTCCTCTTCGAGCACGCGGCGACCACCGCGGGCGCCCTCCCTCCCTGGGCGCGCCTCACCCGCATCGACCGCCACGGCGCGGGCATCACACACGTGCTCGTGCTCACCGAGGCGACGGTCGCCTGCACGCCCGACGCCGCCATCGTCGCGCCCCCGGAGGCCTCCACGGCGATGCTTATCCTGAGGGCGCGGGGCGGTCAGATCGTGGCGCTCCGTGACGAGAGCGAGATGCCCGTGGCGCTCTTCGACGGCCAGCGCTGGCGGCTCGGCGACACCACCTGGACGGTCGCGATCCACGACCGCCGAGGCAGCGCGCCCGGCGCGCCGCGCTGACCTTTCCTCAGTCCAACGGAGGGAGCGGCCGGTCGCGCATCCGCCAGGCGAAGCGCGTGGCGACGGTCATGATCGAGAGCTGAGGGTTCACCCCGAGGCTCGTCGGGAGCACGCTCCCGTCCGCGATGTAGAGCTCCTGCGTGTCCCAGACCCGCCCGTCCGGGTCGACCACGGAGTTCTCCCGGGCGCACCCCATCCGCGCGCTGCCGAGCGGGTGCTGCGAGGCGCACTCGATCCTCGCGGCGGGGACGCGCGAGAGGTCCGTCCGGCGGAAGGCGTCGGCGTCGAGGCCGCGCATGCCCAGCACCGGGATGAACACCTCCTCGGCGCCCGCGGCGAAGAAGGTCTCCGCGAGCAGCAAGATCACGCGTGGGATCTTCGCCCGGTCCTCCGGGGCCATCCGGTACGTGACCACGGGCTCGCGACCCGGGCCGCGGTGCACCGAGCCGCCGCCCGCGTCGTGGATGATCCCCCCGAACATCGCGAGGTGGTCGATCTTGCTCGCCGCCGCGACGTGCTCGGCCCCGACGCCCGGCATCGTGGCCCCGAGCACGCCCGTCGGGACGAACAGCGCCATGAGCGTGATGCCCTCGTGCTCGAAGGCGTCGGTGTACGCGCTCTGCAGCGCGCCCTGCCAGCCGCGCACGGGCCTCGCGAAGCGCGCCAGCACCCTGAACCCCGGGTGCAGGGTCATCTGTCGCCCGACCCAGCGAGGGTGACCGACGCCGCTGCGCTGCAGCAGAAGCGGCGTATGCCAGGCGCCCGCGGCGAGCACCACGCGACGCGCCCGGACCTCCAGGCGATCACCCGCCGCCCCGCCCTCGCGGTTGAGGATGCGCCCCACGACGCCGATCGCCCGGCCGTTACGAGTGACCACCCGCTCGACGAGCGCGTGGGACCAGACCTCGGCGCCGCTGGCCACCGCGCGCGGCAGGTAGCTGAGGTCGACGCTCATCTTGGCGCCATGGGGGCAGCCGAAGTTGCAGCGACCGCAGCCATTACAGTCCTTGGTATTCCGGCGGATGGGCTTGATCGGGACGCCGAGCCGCTCGGCGCCCTCGACGAAGAGCGTCGTGGAGCGCGAGCGCATCGAGACCGGAACCTCCTCCACGTGGATGGCCCGCTCGACATGGCTCACGTACGGCTCGAGGCGCTCCTCGGAGTAGTCCTCCAGCCCGAGCTCGTTCTGCCACTCGTGCAGCACCGCGCCCGGCACGCGGAAGCACACCCCGCCGGTCACCACCGACGAGCCTCCCACGCACTTCGCCATGGTGACGTTGATGGTCGGGCTCTGGCCCACGCCCAGCGCGGCGACGAAGGCCCCATCGCGCCAGACGTGACGCATCGACTCGCTCGGTCGCATCTGCCCGTGGAGTGGACCTTCCACCCGGGGCCCCTCCTCGAGGACGATCACGCGGAGGCCGCTCTGCGCGAGCTCGGTCGCGACGACGGCGCCGCCGGCCCCGGAGCCCACGACGACCACATCGCAGTCGAGCCGAAGCGGACCGCGGTGGTCGCGCGCCGAGTGGTACCCGCCGCTCACGCCGACCTCCTCACCAGGCAGAGGCCATCGAAGCCGACCTCGCGGGCGGCCAAGGGGTGCTCATACCAGACGATGCACAGCGCCGCCTTGGCGCCGAACAGCGCCAGCCCCGCGGGGCTCTCCTCGAAGCGCGTGAGGGCGGCGAAGCGCTCCGTGAGGGACAGCGTCGAGAAGCGCCCGAGGCGGCGTATGAACAACGGCGAGACGAGTTCGATCGCGGTGATGCACAGCAGGAAGACCGAGCGCGCGCGACCACCCGCGTGAGCGAAGAAATGGTCGAGGTCATCGCCCAGCCACTCCAGCCGCTCTGGCGATGGGGGCCCCGACTCGCTCGCGAACAACGTCTCCGCGAGCGAGAGCGCCACCGCCCTCGCCCCGGGAGACAGCCCCCGGCCGCCTCGAACACCGTCCGGAACCTCCACGCGCGCCACGTCCGACATGGTCGGATCATCGCATGGAAGCGCGTTGTCTCAGCGGTTGAACTCCGGCGCGTACTGTCCGGTCGCTGGATCGAAGCCGACCGCGCGCAAGCCCTCGTCGAGGGTGCGCGGAGCGGCGGTGGCAGCCGGCGGTGGCGTGCGGTTCCAGACCGTGACCATCGTGCGGTCGCCCTCGTCTCGCACGCCTACGTCGACGATGAGGTTCGACTGCACGCCGCGCACGATGGCCCTGTGGATCACCGCCGCGAGCGGATGGATGTCCGCGTTGTGGACCTCCAGGCGCTGCTCCAAGTAGCGCATCACTCGGGGCATCGGCGCGTCCACCCGGAAGATCTTCATGTCGTCGGTGGCCAGGCGCTCCTGGGTGACCGTCGGCATGGGGAGCCCGAAGGCGTTCAGCGTTCCGGGGAGCAGGTCATCCGTGGCGGCGGGGGCCTCCTCGACCACGCGCTCCTCCACCACCTCCGCAGGGACCGCGGGAGCCGGCGGCTGCGGTGCGCGCGGGCGACGATGACACGCCGCCAGCGCGAGCAGGGCGACGACGCTCAGGAGCCACGGACGCATCACTCGAATACGGTCGCGATCGAGTCGATGCGCGAGGGGATGATGGGAGCCGGGAGAGAGCGCGAGAAGGTCGCGGTCCTGCTGCCGCCCGCCATCCCGGTCTGCGCGATCTGGAGGACGAGGCGGTACTCGCCGCCCGTCGTCGAGCTGACGAAGGTTCGCGCGGTGCCGGTGATCGGGTCGACCACCGAGGCGCTGACGTTGCAGTTGGGACGGCGGGCCACCGCGACGCCGAACAGCAGGCTGTTGGCGTCGTCGGTCTCGGTGCCGTTGTTGTTCAGGTCACGCGTGACCCGGACGATGTCCGTCGTCGTCGACGGGTCGCCGTCCCGGTCGAGCCGTCCCTGCGGATGGGTCGAGCCGGTCGGGTCGTTGCGCGTCAGGTCCACGCCCCAGAGCCGGGCCGCGCCGATCTGGCAGGGATCGGTGCCGACGCGGGGCGCGAAGGTGCCGAAGTAGAGGACGTTGTTGAACAGCGTCATGGAGCCGGTCAGGCGCTCTCCCGCGAGGAAGTCCCGGTCGGTGGTCTGGGAGCCCGGGCGGATACCCCAGTTCTCCTCGATGTTGATGCCGGTCGACGTACCCGCCAGATCGGTCTGCGTCGTCTCGACGATGGACGCCACCCGGTTCTCGTCGGTGCCCTCGAGCAGGTCGGTGTCACCCGAACCGAAGGCGATGATGGTGCGCCCCATCTCATCGATGCTGGTGACCGGGCGCTCGATGATCGGCTGACCGACGTTGTAGCCACGATCCCAGAAGAGGTCGAACGCGTCGCCCATCCACCAGTTGGCGGGGTTGGTGCTCGACAAGTCCACGCGCCAGAGGGTGCCGTCGGCGTCGCCGACGTACGCGCGGGTGGTCACGACGCCCGCGAGGCCGTTGTAGAGCGCGGGCGCGCCCACGATCGGGGAGTGCGTCGGCGTGGGGCTGGTCGAGGCCGCCATCGTCGGATCGTATGGAACCGTCGACGGAGCCGCGCCGATCTTGCGGAGGAGCGCGCCGGTCTTCAGGTCGACCACGTAGAAGAAGCGCCCCTGGTTGCCGTTCCAGCAACGGACGTAGGGGCGACGCGCGCCGCGGCCGCCGGTCCAGCCGTTCATGAGGGTGTTGGGCCGGGCCCCTCGAGGAGCGGAGGTGGGAGAGCACGAGCCCGAGAGCTCACCCGCGCCACCGGGCAGGAAGGCCACCGCGCGCTCGACGGGGGTGCCGCCGTTCGGGGAGTAGAAGACCGTGCCAATCGCCGGGGTGCCCGAAGAGATCTGGAGATCAGGGTCGGTGAACTGCCAGAGAAACTGGGGGCTGTAAGGGTCGGTGACGTCGAGACCGACGTACGCGCCGCCGCCCGCCCGCAGGCCGACGACCAGCACGGTGTGCCAATTGGTGTCGTCGGTCAGCGAGGCGTTCGAGCGCTCGTAATAGATCTCCTTCACGACCGGGGTCCCATCGACGCCCTGCGTGCGGGTGGTGGGATATCCGTTACGGAGATTGGGCACCAGGTAAGGAGGAACGAAGCCCCATGCCTCCTCACCAGTGTCGGCGTTGAAGGCGTGGAGCACGCCGTCATTGCTGCCGACATAGATCATCGGCTCACGGGTGCCGACGGTGACGGCCGAGCGCCGACGACCCGCGATGGGGAGCGTCCGCTGGCGATACGCGAGGAAGGTCTGGTCGGGGAGGTTGACGCGCGGAGGAGACACGTACGCCGGCGTCGAGCGGAAGATGTCGCCGAGCGGACGGTTCTCACGCACCGTCCCGACGTCGCCACGCAGCCAGGAGAGCAGCCTGGCGACATCGGAGGTGGCCGTGTAGTTGAAGAGCGGCGGGGTCATCGCCGGAGTGAGCTGGACCGAGGATCCCATGCCCGCGGTGAGACCGTTCGCGATGGTGCCGCGCAGGCCCGCGGAGGTGGTGACTCCGGTCGGGACGTAGGTCCAGAGGTAGCGCTCTCCCCAGCCGCGGCTGTCGCGAACCGTGCGGCGGAGGCTGTAGGCGAAGTCATCCCCCGCGGCCGGATCGGGATCCACCTCGGTCGGGACGGGCGCTCCGCCCCCCGAAGGCGCCTGGCAGACGGTGCGCCTACGCGCCAGCGACCCCGCCCACGGCATGCCGGGCACCACGTTGAACGAGGCGTTGAACTGATACTGCGACGTGCCGCTCGCGGCGGTGGTGCCGGCCTCGCCGAACACCGGCGGCGTGCGGGTAGAGGTCTGCGAGGTGATGGTGTCGATGATCGAAGAGAGCGCGCCGGCGAAGGTGGGCCGGTCGTTCGCGTAGTAGACGCGGGTGGTGTTGCCGGACACCGCGATCGGCTCGAGGGTGCTGACCGCCTCGGGATCGCTCCCGTTGAAGGCGAGCACGTAGGTCCTCACGTTGGGCAATCCCGCGCCCGCCATGGCCATCGTCATCGCGGTGAGCGCGGGAGGATCGTAAGGGCACTGACCACCCACGCAGAACGGGCGGAAGTCCGTGGGAGCGCCGTCCGTGATCAGGATGTTCGCCCGCGTACGGCAGTTGAAATAGGGATCGCCCACGCCGCCCGCAGACCCGTCGGTCACGTCGGGGTGGTTGCGCCAGTAGTAGAGCGCGTCCTCGAGGAAGGCCGCGATCGGCGTGGTGCCGAAGGGGCGCACCCCGGGGACCTCGACGACCGGTCCAGGTCCGGCGATGCGGCCGGTCACGGTCTCCTGCACCTGACGATTGATGAGCCCGAGCGTCGCGGTGTCGGCGGCAGAGGGACCAACCGAGATGAGCCCGCCAGGGACGATGTCGGCGACGTTGTTGTCAGCCGACGCGCGCTTCGCCCCGAGGTTCACCGTGGTCGACGTCGGGCACAGGTTCGGGCGGTACGTACGGTCCTCCGCAAAGGAGAACATGCCGTTGTACGCGGCGACGCCCGTACGGATATCGTTGTCGAACGTCATCAGACCGAAGCGAACCCGATCGTTATAGACGTCGAGGATGCCGTTATCCAACTGCGAAGCGCCCGAGCGATGAAGTGGAACACCGTTCGACAGAGGCTGGTGGTGCGAATAGGGATACAGGTAGTCGTAATTGAAATCCGACGTGGTGCGATCGGACTCCACGCAGGTGAAGTTGTTGATGGTGCCGGTGAGGACCTCGATCGCCGTCGTCCAGCGGTTGCGCTGCTCGTCGACGGGACAGGAGGGCGAGCAGATCGACACGCCGTTAGAGCATCGGTTGCATGCGCCGCCGTCGGCGCCCCTGCAGGCGTTGTTGGCGGTGTTGGTGCGAAACTCCATCGACCCGGAGGTGTCGAGGAGCACCATGATGTTCGGACGGATCAACCGGACGTCGCCCGGCACGGGCTGCGCTTCGGCGAGGTGCGGAGCAGACAGCCAGGCCGCGGCCAGGGAGGCCAGGAGCCCGAAGCGCTTGCGGTTCAGTTGCATGGGATCACCGTGATGGCGCGGAGCGTCTCCGTGCCGCGCGCGACGTTGGTGGTGTCAGATCCGTAGAGGGAAGTATCGAGCTCCGTGGTGCCCTCGGACTCCACGAGCAGGCGCACCGGCAGCACCGTCAAGCTGGGGTCGCTGACGTCGGTGCCGCGCTGCGGAGAGGTGTCGGCGCCGAGCTCGGTCACGCGCACCTGGAACCGCGGCGCCAGACCGCCCTGGCCGAACGATCCAGCCGTGCGGCCCGTCCCGGTACCCGTCGCGCCGGTGAAGAGGGTCTGCGGGCTGGTGATCACATCAAAGTCCGTAAGGTAGAAGGTGTAGCAGGGCGGCGTGATCGGTCCGCGGGACGTGGTGATGGTCGGGCAGCCGGGCAAGCCCGTCAGCGCCTGCGTTCGCATGTTCGAGCTGAAGTACGCGGCGCACGCGGTGCGGAGCCGGGTCATCACCGAGGAGGCGCCGGCCTCGGCGACGTAGTGGGTCTGCGCGGACTGCCGCACGTATCCGGACGAACGAATCTCCAAGGACGACGATCGCGTCACGAACACGCCCGCGGCGCTGACCATCATCAGGAGCATCATCACGACGAACATGGCGACGCCGCGCTCTGCGCGCCGGGCCCTCCGCTGCTTCTTCCTGATCGTCGTGTGTGTCATTCGAGTCCTCTGTTCGCCTTCAACGGAGATTGCGAATCGCAAGGTTGGGAACCGCGATCTCCGTGACGAGCGAGCGCACGCGCGCGGCGCCCGTTCGGTTGTCATAGACCCGGAAGCGCGTGAGCGCGGACGTCGTCCCGCGGGCAACCCAGCCGAAGCTGGGCTCCTGATCCCGGTCGCGGATCGACAGGCGAACGATCAGCGAGCGAACCTGCTGCGGCCGGGCGGAGCCGCCGGTGACGCTTCCCACCAGGTTGGTGATGTTGGAGTCGCCGAAGGCGAGCGTGCGCATGGCCGGCTGCGCGACGATGCTGTTGGTGGGATTGCCGATGTCGTAGGCAACGGTCGCGTCGAAGTCGACCGCGTACTCGCCGACGAGGCGCGCGGCGGTCGTGACCTCCTCGGGGCCGGGGCGCAGATCGAACTCGCGCCGGATCAGGTCGGTCTTCGCAGCGCGCGCCGCGGAGTCCACCGGGTAGAGCTCGCCGAGGCGCGCCGCGAGGCTGCCGATCTGATACTCGACCATCATGATCGGCGCGACCGTGGCGCCTACTCCGAGGCCCGCGAGGCCGCAGCCGGCGCCCGCGGAGCTCGCGCTCGCTCCCGCGCCCTGGACGAGCGGGGTCGTGGTCAGAAGGAGCGTCGGGAGTCCGGTGGAGCTGGAATTCACCCAGGTTCCGCCCATCGAGACGGCGAACTGCATCTGCCCGGAGGTGCTCATGATGCGAATGAGCCGCGGCGACATCGCGGTGCCGAAGATGCGATTGAACTCAGCCTGACTCTGCACCCGCGTCCACTGGGGCGACTGATTCTGGAGGGAGACCGTCGAACCCGAGACGCCAGCCACCGTGTACTCATCGGCCGTGACGTAGTTACCCGTCATGCGGAGAGTGATCGGGTTGATGTGCAGGTTGTCCGTGGGGAGCACTGTAGGGTTCGGCGACGTCCGCACGATCTCCAGCCCCTGATACGCCGTCGTCGGACGGGGGCACACCCGAGGGTCGATCGCGCTGTTGGGCGTCGACATGTATCCCGCGCGCGAGAGGTCCGCGCGAATCTGCTCCATGGCGAAGCGGAGGCGGAGCTGCATCTCCGCGGTGCGCTGCTGCTGATTGAAGGTGTCAGTCGCCGTGCGAGAGACCGCGTACAGCGCAGACACGACGATCGACGTGAGGAGGATCGAGATGAGGAGCTCGACGAGCGTATAGCCCTGCTCGCGGCGCCTCATGAGTCGTGCCTCTGAATGGTCTGACTCACATAGATCGATCGGATGTTGGTGGTGTCGGTGCTCACCGAAGCGGTCGCCGAGCGGGCGCAGTCGGTGTAGGTCATCGGTCGAACGCCGCCCTGCCGATACCACCAGACCCTGACCTCGGCCCGGATGAGCTGATTGGGGATGAGCGCGGTCAGGCGGACCTGGGTGCAGTAGTAGGCTCGCGAGTCGGTGGTCGGGACGTCGTTGCCGAAGTAGTCGAAGGCCGCCGTCTCGGGAAGCGCCGCGACGGACATCGAGGGCGGGTCGGGGACGTACCAGTTGGTCGTCTGGCTCGCGCCGAGGCGCGACAGGTACCAGGTCGCCGCGATGTTGCTGACGGGGTTGGACTGCGACGGCGTGGTCCACTGGTAGGAGTCACGCCGGAGGCGATCCTGCCAACGGCGGGCGAGGTTGGTCGCCATGGTGATCTCCTGCGCGCGCTGGTTGGCGTTGACCGCGGTGCTCTGCATCGCGACGATGCCGAGCAGACCGGTCCCGAGGACGGCCATCGCCGCGAGAACCTCGACCATCGTGTAGCCCGCCTGGGCGGTTCGCTTGCGACTCATGTCCGCATCCTCGGCATGCCCCCGAGCGGAATCAGGATCCGGCGGGTTGCCCCGCCCGTCGTCTGGAAGACGTTGATCTGGAAGACCCCACCCATGCCGAGCATGCTGGTGTCATTGTTCCACCCCTCGCTGGCCGTCACGATCGGGGTCACCGAATAGAACGCGGCTCCGAGCGGCGTGTAGCAGATCTGCAGGTAGGTGGTCGCAGCGGGGAGCGCGATGCTGGCCCCGAGGTTGTCGCGGCTGAAGCGAGCGTCCGTGAGGTCGAGATTGGCGACCCGCTGGGCAGGGTCGAGGGCCCCCGGACCGAAGTTGGAGAGCCTGCAGGACGGCGAGCTGCCCTCATAGGCGTCGAGCCGGATCGCCGCGCCGCTCTGGGTGATGATCAGGGTCTGGGCGCGCCCCCGGTACATGGCCCGGGTGCGAACCTCGCGGGCGATGTCGAGGACCGTCACCGCCGCCTGCTGGATGCGACGCTCCCGCGAGGCCTGCGCCATACCCGGCAGCGCCAGCGCGGTCACGATCCCGATGATGACCACGACGATCATCAGTTCCAGGAGTGAGAAGCCGGTCTGGCGATCACGAAACGTCACGGAGTGCGTAGACTGCAACGGGTGTGCCCTACCATCGTGATGCTGGAAAAGACAGCGGAAATCCCGGTGTCCCTCCCCCTCCACGAAGCCCCCTTGCGTGACCCCGCAATCATTGCGGACCCTGCGCAGTCCTCCCGACAGCGGTGTGTATGGCGGCGGGGGTGGGCGCGTCGACGACGATGGGGGAGCGATGGCTGGCGGGTTCATCGGTCAGCACCGTATCACCCGGGGGCGATGAACCGTACTCCCCTCTTCCTGATCCTCTCCCTTGCGGCGGCTTGTCGACGCGACCCTCCACAGCGACCGGGCGCCGCGGCTGCGCACGCTCCTGCGGCCGCGGCTCCCGCTCCGGCGGCCCGGCCCGGCGCTCCCCCCGCGGCCTCCATCGATCCCCCCGCGGCGGCCGACGCCTTTCGCGAGACCGGCAGGTTTCTCCCTCAGGGAGCCACGCTCCCGGGGTGGTCGCAGTCCGGTGCGGTGCGCCTTGTCAACGGTCAAGAGCTCTTCCAGCTCATCGACGGTGCGGGGGAGAAGTACATCTCTTACGGCTTCCGCCAGCTCGCCCGTACGGATTACCGCAAGGCGGGCACCGAGCTCGTGGTGACCGCCGAGGTCTACGACATGGGCTCGCCGCTGGGCGCGTTCGGGCAGTATTCGATGCTGCTCAGCGACTCGCGCGACCCCGCGTCCATGCGCTCACGCGCGGTCGCCCATGGCGGCGGCGGCTTTCTTGGCACGAGCCAGCTCGTGTTCTGGAAGGGTCAATACCTTGTTCAATTGAACCTCGCAGACGACTCGGGAGAGCAGGATGAGAGCGCGCTCGCCTCGGCAGCCAGGGAAGTGCTCCCCGCGCTCGCGTCCAGGCTCGCCGGGGCGATTCCGGGCGACGTCACTCCGCCCGCCGGCGCGCGTGCGTTGCCCGTCGAAGGGCTCGTCTGGGGCGGCGCGACCTACCTCTCCAACGGCGTGCTCGGACTCGAACAGACGGGCGCGGGGTGGGTCGGTCATTACGAGGCCGCGGGTAACCAGCGGTACCGCGTCGCGGTCATGACGCGTGGATCTGCGGATGAGGCTCGGGCGCTGCTCCAGCGGTTCCGGGTCCCGGGCGCGACTGCCCTCCCGGGCGTGGGCGAGGAGGCGTTCAGCACCCCGACGCTCGCGGCTGCCAGGAAGGGCGTGACCGTGGTCGTCGTGGGCGCTCCCGCTCCCGAGGTGCTCCCCCCGCTGGCTCCGGAAGGTCGGAGCGAGCGGCTCCGGGCCATCGTCACCGCCCTGCCCTGACGCCCGGTTTCCCCCCGGCGAACCGCTCGCGATGCCGCAGAAATAGCCCATCGGGTTGCTGATGCCGGGGGGTGGCGGGTAGATTGCGGGCACGTCATGAGTGCCGATCCCAGACCGACTCGCCGAGAGCTCTTGATCCGAGGGGGGAAGTCCCTCGCCGTCCTTGGCGCCGCCGGGTTGACCGCAAAGCTGGCCTTCGATCGCGGGGGGTGGGACCTCGGGGCGAGCACGGGCGTTCGCGAGGTGCGCGATTATCATCGCAGCGACCGCGGCGGGCCGAGCGACTTCGTTGTGGCTCGGGGGACGGCGACCACCGCGCCGACGGCCCTCGTGGAGCAGGCGCTCGCGGCCCTCGGGGGCATGGGCCGATTCATTTCCCGAGGCGACATCGTGGTGGTCAAACCGAATATCGGTTGGGACCGTACGCCGCTCCAGGCAGCCAACACCAACCCCGAGGTGGTCGCCGCGGTCGTCCGGATGGCGCTCGACTCGGGCGCGCGCAAGGTCATCGTCACCGACGCCAGTTGCAACGATCCGGGCCGGTGCTTCCAGCGCAGCGGAATCTGGGCGAAGGCCCATCGCGCTGGCGCGGAGGTCGTGCTGCCCGCGGAGCACAAGTTTCGCTCGATGCGTCTCGGCGGCGAGGTGCTCGACGAGTGGCCCGTCTATCGAACCCTCATCGAAGCGGACAAGGTCATCAATTGCCCGGTGGCCAAGCACCACAATCTGGCCAAATACACCGCTGCCATGAAGAACTGGTATGGCACCCTCGGCGGGCGCCGTAACAGGCTTCATCAATCGATCGACGTGTCCATTGCAGACCTCGCGACGTTCATGCGTCCGACGCTCACGGTGGTCGACGGCATCCGGGTGATGATGCGAAACGGGCCGCAGGGCGGCAACATCGATGACACCCAGAGGATGAATACCGTGCTCGCTTCCATCGATCAGGTCGCGATCGACGCCTTCGGCTGCACCCTCATCGGACAACGTCCGGAGAACCTTCCCTATCTGCGTATGGGGCAGGAGCGGCACCTCGGAACCATGCAATGGCAGACCCTCCGTCCTCGGGAGGTCGCCGTGCTCGACGATGGGAGCGTCGAGCGGCGCGCGCTCTGGGTGCCGGAGGGTGAAGACCCGGCGGCGGTCGCGTTCGCCCTCAACCACGCGCGACGACCCATGGTGATCACGTGAGCGGAGGAGACCTTCCCCTTCCCCTCCCCTGGCTCGGCGTCGTCGGCGAGGTTCCGTCGCTCGATGGGCCCTCCCTGGCGCACACGCCCGCGCCGGTGGTCATTGCCAAGGATCTCGTGGCCCCTGCGGCCGCGGTCGCTCCCCCGGTAGCGGCACCGATCGCGCGCTCGGCGACCGGCGTGGTCGAGCGGGCGCGCAACTGGTGGCGGGAGAAGCGCAAGCCTCACAAGCGACCCGGGTCGGGGATTCCAGCGCGGAAGATCATCGTCGCGCTCCGCAACTCGCGGAGGGTGTCGCAGTTCTCCTTCCTGTTCCTCTTCCTCTTCCTGCTGGTGAGGACGGAGTTTCGGGGGAGCTTCAGCGGCGGCGCGACGGTGCGCATGCCCTACCCCGTCGAGGGCTTCCTGCTCGCCGATCCCTTCGTCGCGCTGATGACCTTCCTGTCATCGCACACCGTCTACCGCTCGCTCTGGTGGAGCGTCGGGATGGTCGCGGTCACGGTGGTCTTCGGGCGGGTCTTCTGCGGGTGGATCTGCCCCTTCGGGACGCTCCACCATTTCTTCGCGTGGCTCTTTCCCAACCCGAAGAGCGGTACCGGGGGCGCACGGCGCGTGCGCGCCAACATGACCCACCCCTACCAGAACGTGAAGTACTACCTTCTCGGGGCCTTCCTGGTAGCGGCAGTGTGCGGGAGCGCCATCGGCGGCCTGTTCGACCCGATCTGCATAAGCGTCCGGGCCATCGGGCTCGCGGTGCTCCCGGCCATCAGCTACGTCACCGGTCGGGGGCTCGATCAGGTCTCGCAGACCAACATCCATCTCTTCCAACAAGGGAGTGACGTGACGCGCGACGCGCTGGTCGCCACGGTGCTCCAGCCGAAGCAGTACTTCTTCCATCAGACCTGGGTCATCGGGGGGTTGCTCTTCGCGGTGCTGCTCGCAAACCGATGGATCCCGCGCTTCTGGTGCCGCGCGCTCTGCCCGCTCGGCGCGACGCTCGGGCTCATCGCGCGCCACGCCCTCTTCGGCATGGAGAAGGACCACTCCAAGTGCACCGACTGCAACCTCTGCCTCGTCGACTGCCAGGGGGCCGATAGCCCGCAGGGCGGCGTGAAGTGGAAGCAGGACGAGTGTCACATGTGCCTCAACTGCGAGACCGCCTGCCCGGAGGACGTGATCAAGTTCAGGTTCCTGCCCAACCGTCGCAGCGCCACGCTGGCGCAGGACGGCATGGACCGGCGGAAGGTGCTCGTCGCGGCCGCCACCGGAGCCGCGGTGCTCCCGCTCGCCCGAGCCAGCGACACCCTCGACAGCAACTACTACGACCGGCTCATCCGGCCGCCCGGCTCGGTGCCCGAGCGGGAATTCATGGAGCGATGCATCCGCTGCGCGGAGTGTATGAAGGTCTGCCCCAACAACGCCCTCCATCCGGCTTTGCTGGAGAGCGGCATCGAGGGCTTGTGGACCCCCATCCTCATTCCCCGCATCGGGTACTGCGAGCCGACCTGCGTGCTCTGCGGACAGGTGTGCCCGACCGGGGCGATCCAGAAGATCACCGAGGAGCAGAAGCTCGGAAACCCCGTGCGACACGTCGAGCCGATCAAGATCGGGACGGCGTTCTACGACCAGGGTCGGTGCCTGCCGTGGTCGATGGCCACCCCGTGCATCGTCTGCGAGGAGTTCTGCCCGACCTCGCCGAAGGCGATCTGGGTGGAGGAGGTCGACGTCCCGGACCGCAACGGTCACATGGTCCATGTGCAGCGCCCCCACGTCGACCCGCAGCTCTGCATCGGCTGCGGCGCCTGCGAGAAGGTGTGCCCGGTGCAAGACCGGCCGGCGGTGTACGTCACCTCCGTCGGCGAGTCGCGCAGCCGCACGAACGTCATCCTGCTCGAGACCACCAACTACAACCGCTCCTGACCCGGGGATTACCCGACGCGGTAAGCCTGAGTTCGCCGCCGCGGGACGCCGCGCTCGTGGTAGAGCCCCGGCCATGTCTGGACAGGTTCCCCGAGAGGCGCTGCGCGGTGATGCCCGGTTGCGAGCCGCGGAGGTGCTCACCCGCACCGAGGCCGACGGCGCCTTCGCGGCCGCTGCCCTCGACGCGGCCATCGCCCGTACTCCGAGCCTCGGGGCGCGCGATCGCGGCCTCGCCACGGAGCTCGTCTACGGCGCCCTGCGCACGCTCCCGGTGCTCGACGCCGAGCTCGCCCGCTTCGCCAAGAACGGCGCGCGCTCCATCGAGGCGCTCGACCCCTGGTCGCGCAACGTCCTTCGCGTCGCGGTCTATCAGGTGCTCGCGCTCGACCGCATCCCGCCCTCCGCCGCCGTCGACGCCGCCGTCGATGCGCTGAAGCGCTGGCGCTCCAAGGGCCTCGCGGGCTTCGCCAACGCCGTGCTCCGGAGGATCGCCGGCGAACGACCAGACCCGCTCCCGGCGGACCAGCGGGTGCGGCTCGCGCTGCGGGCGATCCCGGTGGCGGTGCGGGTTCGCATCGGGTCGCTCCTCGGGCAGGAGGCCGTGGAGTCGGTGCTGCGGGCGGCGCTCGAGCGGAGCGCGGTGTCCTCGGTGCGGGTCAACCCGCTGCGCATCGACCGAAGCGCGCTGATGGAGAGGCTCCAGCGCGAGCGCGCGGGCGCGGTCATCAGCCTGGGGAAGAAGTCGGAGCTCGCCCTGTCCATCGAGCACGCGGGCGACCTCAGCTACACGTCCGCGTGGAAGGAGGGGCTCTTCGACATCCAGGAGGAGGGCGCCCAGGTCGTCGCGCTCATGGCGGGCGCGAAGCCGGGCATGGCCGTGCTCGATCTCTGCGCCGGAAGGGGCGGGAAGTCCGCCGTGCTCGCCACGCAGATGGAAGGTCGAGGGACGCTCCACGCGGTCGATCAGCACCCTGCGAAGCTCGAGACGCTGCGGGCCAACCTGGCTCGCCTGGGCCTCTCCGAGCACCTCGCGCTGGGTACCTTCGCGGTCGACCTGACGATCGGCGATGGTGACCTCGCGGCGGCGGCGCCGCCGGATGGCTACGACGTGGTGATGGTCGACGCCCCGTGCTCGGGCCTCGGCACGCTCGCGCACCGGCCGGACCTCATGCTGCGACTGCGCGATGCGTCGGCGTGGAAGGAGCTGACGGCGATCCAGACCGCGGTGCTGGAGCGGGCGGTGCGGTGGGTGCGGCCCGGCGGCGTGCTGCTCTACGCGGTGTGCACGCTGACGGCCGAGGAGGGCGACGCGCCGGTCGAGGCGCTGCTCGCGAAACGGCCGGGCTGGGCCGCAGCCCACGAGCGCACGGTGCTCCGGCCGGACGTCGATGGCACGGACGGGTTCGTGATCCACCGCATCGTTCGCGCGGGTGCCGGTGCGGCGTAGGAGCGCGCGCCGCGGGCTCTGATAGCATCACGGCCGTGTCCGACGACGGCTCCCTGTTTGAAGCGCGCGACCCCTTCCTCGGCAAGGTGGTGGCTGGGAAGTATGTGATCGACGGCTTCCTCGGCGCCGGCGCGATGGGCCGGGTGTACCGGGCGACGCAGCGGCCGCTCGACAAGCTGGTCGCGGTCAAGGTGCTGCACGCCAACTTCGGCGGCGATCAGGTCACGCTCCAGCGCTTCCTTCGTGAGGCGAAGGCCGCGAGCCGCTTCGATCACCCCAACTCCGTCACCGTCTTCGACTTCGGCATCGAGCCCGACGGCACCGCGTACATCGTGATGGAGTACCTGCGAGGAGAGAGCCTCGAGGACCTCATCCAGCGCGAGGGGACGCTCGCCGCGCCCCGCTGCGTCGCGATCATGTCGCAGGTGCTCGCGGCGCTCTCCGAGGCGCACGACGCGGGCATCGTGCACCGCGACCTCAAGCCCGAGAACATCATGCTGGTCTCGCGAGGCGGCGAGGACTTCGCCGGCGAGACGGTCAAGGTCGCGGACTTCGGCATCGCCAAGATGCTCGGCGAGGACGACGCGCGCACCGCCGCGAAGATCACCGCCACGGGCATCATCTCGGGGTCGCCCGCGTACATGTCCCCGGAGCAGGCGCAGGCGTTGCCCGTCGACGGTCGGAGCGACCTGTACCAGTGCGGGGTGATCCTCTACGAGATGATCACCGGCGAGATCCCGTTCTTCGCGAACAACGCCATCGGGGTCATCATGCAGCACATCAGCCAGCCGGCTCCGTCGGCCCGGCTGCGCAACCCGGCCTGTCCCGAGGTGCTCGACGCACTGATCGCCAAGGCCATGGCGAAGGACCCGGAGCGGCGCTTCTCCAACGCCCGAGCGATGCGCCAGGCGCTGAAGCTCGTCGCGCCAGACCAGGTCACTCCCACCGCGAACGGCGGGCTGCAGAGCACGCCGAAGCCCCTGGTCGCTCCGAGACCGGCCGCCGCGGCGAACGTCACCGAGACCCTGCCCGAGACCAGCGCCGCCGAGACCCCCGCGCCGAAGTCCCCTACCCCAGCTCCGCGCAGACGCTTCGTGCAGGTCGCGGCGATGGTGAGCGGTGCGGTCGCCCTCGCGGCCGTGGTGGTGGCGCTCACTCCGCGAGCCGATCGTTCTGCGCCGCTGGCTCCGCCCGCGAGGCCGGTCCCCGTCGTGGTGGCGCTCGACGCGGGAGCGCCTCTGCGCGAGGCGATCGCTCAGCCCGCGCGAAGCGAGGATGCAGGCGCTCCGGCAGCGATAGCGGTCGCGATTGCGGAGGCGAGCCCGCCCGAGCGCGAGGCCACTGTGCAGGCGCGCGCCCGAACGCGTAGCGGGTCGCGCTCCGTCGCTCCCGTGAACGCGGAGCCCGAGCCGGTGCGGCCAACCGCGCCGCAGCCCGCCCTGATCGAGCCGCCGCCCGCGACGCCGGTCGTGGCCCCGGTGGTCGTGGCGCCCGTGGTCGCCGCCGCGGCGGCCCCTCCGCCAGCGGTCGCTCCGCCGCCTGCCCCAACGCTGCGCGGCGTGCGAGGATCGCTTGGCTCGATGCAGGTGTCCGGAGGGCTCACCCGGGGGGCGATCCAGGGTCGGGCCAACCAGGCCGCGGATGCGCTCGCTCGTTGCGTGCAGCGAGCGGCGGAGTCCCGTGGTGGCGCCGCGGCCTTCGGATCGTCGGCGACGGTGAGCGCGGTGGTCGCGGTTCGTGATCGGCGGGCCGACGAGGCCCGGCTCAGCGGCGGCGGCGCCCTGGTGGGGGGCTGCCGCGATGCGGTGCTGGGCGCGTTTCGTGGAGACCTCCCGCAGGCGGAGGACACCGAGTACGAGGTGCGGATGACGATCGCTCTGGAGCCGCAGTTCTGAGGCTCAGGGCGCGGTGATCGTGAGGTCGTAGCGAGGGTTGTAGGTGGTGCCGTTGTAGTGGCAGTCCACCAGCACGAAGTAGGTCGTGCCCGCGGTGACAGCGAAGGTCACCGTCTCGGTCGGCCAGGTACCCGTCTGCGAGTTGCAGGCGATCTGGCTGCCCGTCGCGCAGACGCCCTGCCGCACGTAGAGCGTCGCAGGCCAGAAGTCTCCCGTGAGGCGGATGTTCGCGGTGCCCGAGCGCAACGGGATCCAGCTCCAGATGCGCTCGACGCCGCCGCTGTTGTAGGACGAGCCGCAGGTCGCTGACTGCGTCCCGCGGCCGTTCATGTTGCCGGTGAAGCGGCCTCCGTCGGGAGGGGCGATGAAGGGTGAGGCGCACGAGCCGACGCCGCACCCCTCGTCCGTCACACCGTCGCAGTCGTCGTCCATCCCGTTGCACGTCTCGGTTGCAACGTTGGCGGCGCAGGTCCCTCGGCAGAGGTTGTAGCCGCTGTTGCAGCGGAGGCCGCAGGTTCCGCTCGCGCAGGACGCGCTGCCGTTGGCGATGCTCGGGCAGGCGTTGCCGCAGCGGCCGCAGTTCGAGGCGGACGAGAGCGCGGACTCGCAGCCGTTGCTCGCGAGGCCGTCGCAGTTGGCGAAGCCCGCCGCGCAGGACACGCCACACACGCCCGCCGCGCAGGTCGGCGAGGCGTTGGGGGCGCCCGGGCAGGCGGCGCCGCAACGTCCGCAGCTGGCAGCCGAGTTGCGGGTGTCGGTCTCGCATCCGTTGGCCGCGGTGCCGTCGCAGTCGGCGTATTCGCCCGCGCAGGTGAAGCCGCAGAGACCCCCAGCGCAGGTGGCCGCGGTCGCGTTCGCCGGGACCGCGCACGCGGTCGACGCCCCGTAGCCGAGGCCGTCGGCGCGGCAGGTCTCGACCGCGCCCGCTCCGACGCAGCGGCGGGACCCGGGGAGCAGATCCAGCCGGGCACATGCCGCCGACGCAGGATGAGCCCGCCGCGCACGGGACGGGCTGGAGCCGCCGCCATCGGCCGCGCAGACGCTCATCGTGGAGCTGTCCCGACACGTGGAGGTCCCAGGCGTGCAGGCCCACGCGCGGCACGCCCCGGCGCGGCACGACTGGCCTACCGCGCAGGTGCGGGCCGCGTAGCTCTGGCCGTCCGCGGAGCACTCCCGCGCCGTCGTCATCGTCAGGCACTCGACCGCGCCCGGGGTGCAGACCCACGGAGCACACGCGCCGCCCACGCAGCCCGATCGGTCGGGGCATGGGGAGTCGGTGGTTCCGAGGCCGTCGGCGGAGCAGATCCGGCGCACGCGCCCGTCGACGCAGGTGGTCGCCCCCGGGGCGCAGCTTCGCGCGCGGCAGACGCCATCGCGGCAGCCCTCGTCGGCGCCGCAGCGCTGGTCGGTGGTGCCGAGGCCGTCGGCGTTGCACACCCGTCGGCTCGATCCATCGGCGCAGGTGGCGGTCGCGGGCGTGCAGGTCCACGCGGCGCAGCGGCCGGTCGCGCAGGACTCCCGGGCGGCGCAGGCGCGCTCGACCCAGGCGCTGCCGCGGGCGTCGCAGGTGCGGACGCGCCGCTCGTCGAGGCACTCGACCGCGTTGGGCGTGCAGACCTGAGGGCGGCACGTCGCGTCGGGCGTGCAGTACTGCCCCGTCGCGCAGTCGACGTCGGCGACGCACTCCACGCACTGCGCGCGGACCGTGTCGCAGACCAGCATCAGGTCGCTGCACTCGCGGGACGACCGGCACGCGCGCGGCGGCTGCACGCACGCGTTCGATCGACACACCGTGCCGTCGCCGCAGTCCGCGTCCACATTGCAGTCGACGCAGTACCCGCGAGCGCTGTTGCACACCTGACCGGGGCACATCCGCGACGTGGTGCAAGCGACGGCCGCGACGCAGCGGTTGCCCGAGCATGACCGGCCGCTGCCTCCGCAGTCATCGGGGCCCACGCACTCGACGCAGTGGCCCCGCACGCGGTCGCAGACGCCGCCCGAGGCGCGACAGGCGGAGTCGTCCCGACAGGAGATCGCGGACACATCGACCGGGACGTCGTTCAGCGCCGCGTCGGACACGGAGACATCGGGTGCGGCGCCGTCGGGTTCGGGAGCGTCGAAGGCCGAGGCGTCAGGCTCGGAAGCGTCGAGCGTCGTCGCGTCGACCGGCTCGACGTCGACGGAGGGGACATCGTTCCCCCGAGCGCCGGGGCCGGGATACACGGATGCGGGCGCAGGCCGCGAGCGCAGCGGCCGCAATCAGGAGACGCAAGGAAGGAGCGGTCATGGCTCCGCATCTACAACAAGGCGAGCTGGGGCGCACGCGGGCGAACGGAGTGCGCATCGTGCGCACGCCCTGCGCGCATGACACCTCGTGGCCGCGCGGAGTCAGCCGCGTCTACTTCTTCGATCGCTCCGAGCTCCCGACCCAGCGGGCGACGTCGCGGGTCGAGAGCAGTCCGCCGACGCTCCCGTCGCCCATGACGACCGGCAGCTGCTGGAATCCCTCGGCGGACATCAACGCGGCCGCGCGAGAGAGCTCGGTGCTCTCGACGACCGAGAACACGAGCGGCGTCATCACGTCGCCCGCCGTGGCGTGCGCTGGAGCCTCGACGGGGAGATCGGCTCCGCCAGCCTCGCCCGGCCCGGCCGGAGGGGTCGCTCCGTCGAGGCGCTCACGCAGCAGGTCGGTCCATGAAATCATCCCGACGGGGTGGCCGTCCTCGTCGACCACCGGGACACCGTCGGCGCCCCACTCCAGGAGCAGCGCGGCGATGGTATCGACGCGCACGTCTGGCCTCACGCAGACGATGTTTCGTTCCATCACCGCCCGCACAGGCGCCTGCAATCCGGCATCGGCCGGGGGCGTCGCCTCCCCCTCGAAGCGACGACAGAGGACCGTCCCGGACTGTCCAGGATTCGGCGGCCGGAAGCCGATGCAGCGCTCGCAGGCCGCGCAGTTCGACACGTAGACGGCTTCGCTTCGAGGGTCGCAGTGGACCATCAAGCGACGCCTCACCGTGCCGTCACCGGAGAGAATCTCCCTCACGCCGATGCCACACTCGCTGGCGTCCGCTAGATCGTTCGAGCCCATCGCCGTCGCCAAGCCTTCCGATGCGGCGTTCCGCACCCTCGTCGGTGCCCGAAGGGCAGCACCGGGCATGCCACAGGCACGCTCATCGAAGCCCTACGCTGGAGCGAGCAACCTCGCGCTCAATCCTTCGAGCACCCGGGTGAGCTCTGCGTAGATCAGCGGCTTGGAGAGCATGACCGTTGGGACGTCGGCGCGAGGCGCGATACGGGCGATGACCTCGGGATAGCTGGTGACCATCACAACGCCGAGATCGGGGTGCAGCCGCCGCCCGAAGGTCGCGACCTCCAGCCCGTCGGCCCGAGGCAGGCGGTAGTCGGTGACCAGCACATCGGGCGTCGGTGCGCGCGCGAGCCGCTTCATCGCCGCCTCCCCGTCGAGCACCACCTCGACCTCGTAGCCGTCCTCACGCAGCAGCCGCGCGAGCGTGCTGCCAGCCGAGACCGCGTCTTCGACCACGAGCACGCTGCACGATGAGTCAGACCTCGTGGGCATGAGGCGACCGGGTACAAGCGACGTGCCGCTGCGCGGGGCACGTTCTCCGCCCTCCGAGCGCTCTGCTGGAGGTCGCAGGGGTCTCCCTCCGAGGGCTCCAGCGGCGACGCATTCGCTGCGTCCGATGCGCATGGACTGCGCGGAGCGTGCGCATACTTGCGAGATGAGCAGAGTGGCACCCGGGTTGCTGATGCGGCGCGTCGATGACGACTGAGGTCCTTGAGGAGACGCGGGCGGGCGAACGGGCCTGCCTTCATTGCGGCAGCGACCTCGGACTCGGCGCGCTCGACGGGTTCTGCTGCACGGGCTGCCGGGTGGTGCATGGGCTGATCTCCTCGGGCGGCCTGCAGCGCTACTACGACCTGCGCGGAGGCGTCATCGGGCCGGCCGCGCCTTCGACCTCGACGCGCGACATGAAGTGGCTCGACGCAATGGAGGCGACGCTCGTCGCGAGCGAGGGGCCGAAGCGCGTGGACCTCGACCTCCAGGGGTGCAGTGCGCCGCCTGCGTGTGGCTGATCGACTCCCTCTTCGAGCGCTACGGAGATCGTGCGTCGCGCCTCGCGGTCACGGTCAACCCCGCGCTGGGGAGGGTTGAGCTGCTCGTCACGAGGGCGTTTCCGCTGCGGGCCTTCGTGGAGGAGGTCGGGCGCTTCGGGTACGCGCTCGGGCCTGCGCTGAAGACCGAGGTGCCTCGCTCCTCGGGCCTTCTCTGGCGCATCGGGCTCTGCGCGGCCTTCGCCCTCAACGCGATGATGTTCTCGGTGCCCGTGCACCTCGGGCTCCGCGAGGGCGCGGTCTACGACGTCTTTCGATGGCTCTCCATGCTCCTCGCGCTGGCGAGCGTGGTGGTCGGGGGTTCGGTGTTCCTGCGCTCGGCGTGGCGTTGCCTGCGGCGCGGCGTGCTGCACATGGACGTGCCCATCGCCCTGGGCATCGTCCTCGCCTTCACCGGCTCGCTCTGGAACTTCCTCGCGGGCCGCGACGGCGGCGCCTTCTTCGACACGGTGTGCACCTTCATCGTGCTGATGCTCACCGGCCGCTGGCTCCAGGAGCGCGTCGTCGAGCGCAACCGCGCCATGCTCCTGGCCTCCGACGGCGCCGACGGCCTGCTGGCCCGGCGGGTGCGCGACGAGCGCGTCGAGGTCGTCCGCTGCGGGGAGCTCGTCCCGGGCGACACGCTGCTCGTGTCCCCGGGAGACCTCGTCCCGGTGCGCGCCACGCTCACCTCCGAGGCCGCCAGCCTCTCGCTCGACTGGATCACCGGGGAGAGCGTCCCTGCGGCCTTCGCGCGCGGTGAGACCGTGCCCGCAGGCGCCTCCAACCTCGGCGCCGAGGCGGTCACCGTGGAGTCCCAGGAGGACTTCTCGGCCTCCTCGCTGCGCGAGCTCCTCCGCTCGACGCGCGCTGACGCCGCGGACACCTCCCGCTCCACCGCGTGGTGGCAGCGCCTGACGCGGATCTACGTCATCGTGGTCCTCGCGCTCGCGGCGCTGTGCTTCGCGTACTGGCTGCTGCTCCGCCACGACTTCGCCCGCGCCCTCCAGGCGACCACCGCGCTGCTGGTGGTCACCTGCCCCTGCGCCTTCGGCATCGCCACGCCCACCGCCTACGAGATGGTGTTCGCGGGCCTGCGCCGCGCCGGGCTCTTCGTGCGCTCAGCGAGCCTGCTCGACCGCCTCCCGGACGTGCGCCGCGTCGTCTTCGACAAGACCGGGACCCTCACCACCGGCTCGCTGGAGCTCGTGCACCCCGAGGCGCTGACGGCCCTCTCCGAAGAGGCCCGCGCGTCGCTGTACAACCTCGTGGTCCGCAGCACCCACCCCAAGAGCGTTGCGGTCCGTCGGGCGCTGGAGGCTTCGGGGCTGCCGGTCGCGTTCGACGCCACGCTCACCACCCGCGAGACACCCGGCGCAGGCGTCGAGCTGGTCGCCGCGGGCGTCACGTGGCGACTGGGTCGCGGCTCGTGGGCGGCGTCCTCCGAGGGCGACCTGGTGCTCGGGCGTCAGGGCGTGGCGATCGCGGCGCTGGAGACCACCGAGGCGCTGCGGCCCGACGCGAAGTCGGAGGTCGCGGCGCTCGCCGCCACCGGGCGCGAGGTGTGGATCCTCAGCGGCGACGAGCCCGCCCGCGTCGCCGCGATGGCTCGCGCGCTGGGCCTTGCCGGAGAGCCGCGCGGTCGGCGGCTGCTCCCCCGGACGACAAGGCCCGCTTCATCGAGGCCCACGACCGCCGCGACACCTGGATGATCGGCGACGGCATCAACGACGGCCCCGCCGTGGAGCGCGCGTTCTGCTCGGCGACGCCCACCATCGACCGGCCGTTCATGCCGTCGCGCACCGACGCCTGGTTCGTCACGGCGGGCCTTCGGCCGGTGCGCCTCGCGCTCATCGCGGCGACGGCCCTCACCCGCATCAACCGTCGCAACCTCACCGTGGCCACCGTCTACAACGTCGGCACGGTATCGTTGGCCTTCGCGGGTCTCATGTCACCGCTGCTCTGCGCGGTGGTCATGCCGATCTCGTCGCTGTCGATCCTGCTGGCGACGATCGCGTCGCTCTCGCCCGGGAGGCCTCTTTGGAGATCCTGATCATCTTGGCCTCGGTAGGCCTGTTACTCACGGGCGCCGCGCTGGCGCTCTTCACCAAGAGCCTCGCCGACCGCGACTGGCAGCACGTCGAACGCATGAGCCTCTTCCCCATCCAGGACGACGCGCCTCCGGAGCCCGACGAGGCGCATAGGAACCCATGAGCCACGAACCAGAGACCCCATCGACCGCCGAGTCCTCGCTCATCCGCATCCGCTACAACGATCAGCTGACGCGGCAGTTCGTCGCGGCCTCCATCTTGTGGGGGATCGTGGGCATGCTGGTGGGCGTGATCATCGCGCTGCAGCTGGCCTTCCACGGGGCCAACGTCGCCCCCTACCTCACCTTCGGCCGGCTTCGCCCGCTGCACACCAACGCGGTGATCTTCGCGTTCGTGGGCAACATGCTCTTCGCGGGCATCTACTACTCCACGCAGCGACTGCTGAAGACCCGCGTGGCCTCCGACCTGCTGGGCAAGATCCACTTCTGGGGCTGGCAGGCCATCATCGTCTCGGCCGCCGTCTCGCTCCCGCTCGGCTACACGCAGGCCAAGGAGTACGCCGAGCTCGAGTGGCCCATCGACATCGCCGTCACCCTCATCTGGGTGGTCTTCGCGGTGAACTTCTTCTGGACCCTCGCCAGGCGCAGAGAGAAGCATCTCTACGTCGCGATCTGGTTCTACATCGCCACCATCGTAACCGTGGCGATGCTCTACATCGTCAACAACCTCGCGATGCCGTGGTCGCCCATGAAGAGCTACTCGCTCTTCGGCGGCGTGCAGGACGCGCTCACCCAGTGGTGGTACGGCCACAACGCGGTCGCCTTCTTCCTCACGACCCCCATCCTGGGGATCATGTACTACTTCCTCCCCAAGGCCGCGGGGAGGCCCGTCTACTCGTACCGGCTCTCGGTCATCCACTTCTGGGCCCTGGTGTTCATGTACATCTGGGCCGGTCCCCACCACCTGCTCTACACGGCCCTGCCGGAGTGGGCGCAGACGCTCGGGATGATCTTCTCGGTGATGCTCTGGGCGCCCTCCTGGGGCGGCATGCTCAACGGGCTGCTCACCCTGCGCGGCGCCTGGGACAAGGTGCGCACCGACCCGGTGCTCAAGTTCTTCGTGGCGGGCGTGACCTTCTACGGCATGGCCACCTTCGAGGGCCCGCTGCTCTCCATCAGGAGCGTCAACGGCCTCGCCCACTACACCGACTGGATCGTCGGCCACGTCCACGAGGGCGCCCTCGGCTGGAACGGCTTCATGGCCGCGGGCATGTTCTATTGGCTGGTGCCGCGGCTCTACAACACCAAGCTCCACTCCAAGGCCGCCGCGGACGTGCACTTCTGGGTCGGCACCGTCGGGATCCTCCTCTACGTGATCTCGATGTGGGTGGGCGGCATCACCCAGGGCCTGATGTGGCGCGCGGTCAATGACCAGGGCGCGCTGGTCTATCCGAACTTCGTCGAGACCCTGATGGCGCTTCGCCCGATGTACTGGACCCGCCCTGGTGGGCGGCACGATGTACCTCGGCGGCTTCTGCCTCATGGCCTGGAACCTCTGGGTCACCGCCCGCTCGGGCGAGGCCACCGACGGCGAGGCGATGGTGCTCGATACCCCCATCGCCAAGGACGAGGTGCCCTGGACGCGCGTGGCCTTCGGCACCCCGGTGGTGCTCACCGCGCTCGTCGTCGGGATCTTCATGTCCATCGCCGTGATGAGCGAGGTCGCCAGCGTGACCTTCGCCAGCATCGGCGTCTTCGTGGCCATCTCCGGAGTGATCGCGCTGCAGCTCTCTCGCGAGGACGGCCGCCCCACCTGGCACCGGCTGGTCGAGGGGCGCGCGGTGATCTTCACCGTGCTCACCGCGCTCGCCGTCTTCGTCGGCGGCGTCGCCGAGCTCATCCCCTCGCTGGTGATCAACCGCGCGGAGATCGCCACGGTGCGCACCAGGCCGTACACCCCGCTCGAGCTCGAGGGGCGCGACCTCTACATCCGCGAGGGTTGCTACAACTGCCACTCGCAGATGATTCGCGCGATGCGCGCCGAGACCATCCGCTACGGCGAGCCCTCGCGCCTGGAGGACTCGATCTTCGACCACCCCTTCCAGTGGGGCTCCAAGCGCACCGGGCCGGACCTCGCCCGCGAGGGCGGCCGCTACCCCAACCTCTGGCACCTTCGCCACCTGGCCGACCCTCGCTCGACCTCGCCGGGCTCCAACATGCCCGCCTATCCGCACCTCACCACGGCGCGGGTGGACCTCTCCCGCACCGCCGGCAAGCTCGAGGCGATGCGCGCCGTGGGCGTGCCCTACCGCCCCGCGGAGCTCAGCGCCGCGCGCGAGATCGCCCAGGCCCAGGCGCAGGCCATCGCCGCCGACCTCCGCGCCAACGGCGCCCCGGTCGCGCCCGACTCCGAGGCGGTCGCCCTCATCGCGTACCTGCAGCGGCTCGGCCGCCCGCAGGGCAACCCCGACCACGCCGCGGTCGTCACCGCCGCCACCCCGGCGCACTAGGAGCCCGTTCGATGTACCGAGAGTTCTTCGCCCAGCATCCCATGCTCGCGCTGCCCGTGATGTCGCTCGTGCTCTTCGTCGCGGTCTTCGCGATGATCGTGGTGCGCACCATGCGACGCCGGCCCGCGCAGTTCGACGCCCTCGCGGCGCTCCCCCTGGACACCGAGGAGGTGACCCGTGGCTGCTAAGACCCCCGCCGGCCAGGCCTACGAAGACCGGGTGGTGCACACCTATGACGACATCGAGGAGTACGACAACCACCTGCCCAACTGGTGGCTCGCCACGCTCTTCGGGGCCATCGTCTTCGCGCTGATCTACTGGTTCCACTACGAGGTGCTGCGCACCGGGCCGAGCATCGCGCAGAGCTACGAGCAGTCCGTGGCCGCCGACCGCCGGGCCGCGGCCGCCCGCGCTCGCCTCGCCGGGAGCATGACGGACGAGTCGCTGCTGGCCCTCTCCCGCGACCCGGCCACGGTGCAGACCGGCCGCGGGGTGTTCGCCCAGAGCTGCCTGGCCTGCCACGCGGCCAACGGCGGCGGCGGCATCGGCCCCAACCTGACCGACAGCGCGTGGCTGCACGGCAGCCGCCCCACCCGCATCTTCGCCGTGGTCAACGAGGGCGTGCTCACCCGGGGCATGCCCGCCTGGGGCCGCAGCTCGGCATGGAGCGGGTGCAGGCCGTGGTGGCCTACGTGCTCACGCTCAGGGACACCAACGTCGCCGGAGGCAAGCCCCGCAGGGCACCGCGGCGCTAGAGTAGAAGGTCATGTCCGTCCACCTCCCGATCGTCGAGAGCCGAAGCTCCATCCGGGGCGACGGCAGCCGCCCCGCCATCCACCCGGCCGATGTCCACGGGCGCTTCAACGCCGCCCGCTGGGTGGTCTTCGCGGTGCTGCTCGCCGTCTATGTGCTGGTGCCGTGGCTGAAGATCGGGGGGCAACCCGGCGGTGCTGCTGGACGTGGCGCACCGCCGCTTCTTCCTCTTCGGCGCGGTGTTCAACGCCCAGGACATCTGGCTGACCTTCTTCCTGCTCTCGGGCATCGGCTTCGGGCTGGTGGCGCTCACGGCCGTCGCGGGGCGCGTCTGGTGCGGCTGGGGCTGCCCCCAGACGGTCTTCCTCGAAGGGGTCTTCCGCCCCATCCAGCGGCTCATCGAGGGCTCCGCCGCGCAGCGCATCCGCCGCGAGGCGGGGCCCTGGACCGTGGAGCGCATCGCGCGCCGCACGCTGCTCTGGTCGATCTACCTGGTACTGGCCCTGGGGGTGGCGCACGTCTTCCTGGGGTACTTCACGCCCATCCGCGGGCTGTGGTCGATGATCCAGGCGGGTCCCTCGGAGAGCCCCGAGGCCTTCGCGTGGATGGTCGCCATCACCGGGGTGACCTTCTTCAACTTCGCGTGGTTTCGTGAGCAGACCTGCGTGGCCATCTGCCCCTACGGTCGGCTGCAGTCGGTGCTGACAGACCCGGACTCGCTGGTCATCGGCTACGACGAGAAGCGTGGCGAACCTCGCGCCCGGGGCAAGGTGAAGGCCGAGGGCGCGGGCGACTGCATCGACTGCAACCGCTGCGTGGTGGTGTGCCCCACGGGCATCGACATCCGCAACGGGCTGCAGCTGGACTGCATCGCCTGCACGCGCTGCATCGACGCCTGCGACGACGTGATGGCGCGGCTCGACCGCCCGAAGGGGCTGATCCGCTACGACTCGCAGCAGGGGCTGCACCACGAGCCCAAGCGCTTCCTGCGCCCGCGGCTGGCGCTGTACGCGGTGCTGGGGCTGATGGGCCTCGGGGCCACGACGCTGGCCTTCCGCACGCACACCCCCCTACGAGGCCAACCTGCTGCGGCTCGCCGGGCTCCGCACACCCTGGAGAATGGCAACGTGCGCAACGCGTACGACATCCACCTGGTCAACAAGGAGAGCCACCGCGTCACCTTCACCATCGATCCCATCACCGGCGCGCCCTTCGCCTTCGTCATCCCCATGGCCAGGGTGACCCTCGCGCCCCTCGTCGGAGCGCACGTCCCCGTCTTCGTCACCATCCCCCGGGGCTCCCTCCAGGGCGACGCCCGCATCCGCATCAGGGTGCGGCCCGAGGGCGAAGGACAGCCACGAACCATCGAGGCCCCCTTCCTCGGACCGAGCCGATAGCCGCTCGCATCATTAGGTTGATGCCTGGTCCAGGGCACATGGTCTGCCCTGTGATGCGAAACGGAGGCATCGGCGTTATGTCCGACGATCATTCCCGTGAGTCCCTCGAGGATGTCCGCACCCTGGCCGCCCGCCTGCTGGCCTCCGTCGAGGCCTCCGAGCAGGACCTCTCCCACGCCGGTGGGTTCCGCTATCACCTGATTCGCGGCCACGCCCTCGCGATGCTCGACCAGATCGAGGAGCTCGCCCGGACCAGCGCGGACGACGACCCGGCCAGCGGCTGAGAGCCGTCGCAGCGGCTGCACCGGCAGCGCAGCGATTGCGCGCGACGCGCACGTTCGCCTTGCCAAAAGGCACTCTGGTGCACCATTGCTGGCTCCGCGCCCCTCGGCTCGATCCTTGCGCAGGGGCCCGTCGAGGTGATCCCCAGATGAACTTCCCCCTCGATGCTGGCCTCGCCGCTCGACCCGTCTCGCCGCTCAAGGGCCTCGAACTTCCCGCCGCGCTCTCGGCTTCGGTCTCGCTCCTCCTGCTGGTCTCGTTCATCGCGGGGCTGCGCCTCGAGCCGTCGCGTCTCTACGGTCCCGTCGGCCAGGACGCCATCAACCTGATCGTCGGCCTTCCGCTGCTGGCGTACTCGATCCGCCTCGCCCGTCGCTCCTCGCTCGCCGGGCTCCTCCTCTGGATGGGGACCCTCCTCCACCTCGCGTACTCCCACGCCTTCTATGTGCTGGGCACCCGCGCCACTGCGCTGCTCCCGGTGCATGTCGCGGTCGTCGCGATCAGCATGTACGCGCTGATCGACCTCCTGTTCGAGGTCGACGCCGATGCCGTCAAGGACGCGTTCGGCGCGCGCGCTCCGTCGAGGCTGGTCGGCGGTTTCCTCGCCGCCACGGCCCTCATGCACCTCTCGTGGTGGGGCGCTGACCTCGCCTCCGCGATCGCGTCGGGCCCGGTCTCCCGCCTCGTCGAGGTGCTCGAGCCGGTGCTGGTGATGGGGGCGCTCTTCGGCAGCGGCGTGCTGCTCTGGCGGCGGCGTCCCTGGGGATTCGTGCTGGCGGGTCTGCTGCTCCCGAAGGCGGCGCTGCTCGGCTTCGCCCGGGTAGCCACCGCGGCGATGGCCTCCCTCGATGGCGTCGCCATCAACCCCGTCCAGCCGATCGCCTTCATGATGTTCGGGACGGTGACCCTCGGGCTGACCGCGCGCTACCTGCGCTCCATCGAGCGACCCGCCGCCTCGCTCCCCGCGCTCCGTTCGTAACCGCCCTCCGAGTGCAGAGAGAGGTGCCCGCTCTACGGCGACCACCTCCCCCGACCCTTTACCTCAAGCCCCTTCGATCGCGCGCCGCAGGCGCTGCTCCGCATCGGCGGCGACCGGCGCCAGCGCGGATCGGTCGGGGACCACCGAGAACATCGACGTAGGCGATGCGGCTGAGATCAGCGTGTCGCCCGCGTCCTGGGCCACCACGACGTTGCATGGGAGCAGCAGCCCGATGCCGAACTCATGAGAGATCGCCTGGTGCGCGAGCTTAGGGTTGCATGCGCCCAGGATGACGTACGGCGCGATGTCGACGTCGATCTTCTTCTTCAGCGTCGCCTGCATGTCGATCTCGGTGAGGACACCGAAGCCCTCGCGCTTGAGCGACTCGGTGACCCGGGAGCGGGCCTCCTCCATCCCGACGCCGACGAGCCTGCGCGTGATGCCATACGGAACGTTCATATCCATGGGGATCCTCCAGAGCCGGTCTGAGCCCGTCGCACCGCGCGGCGAGGCTGCGATCATGGGAAGCGCGGTCCGTGCCACGAGTCCGTCCCTTCGGCCCGCTTAGGGGGCCGCGGTCCCTGCGATAGTCTGGCGCGTGATCGCGATGCTGACCTTCTTCCTCCTGGTCGCGGCGAGCGCCGCTACCGCTCTGTCGGGTGCCTCACACGCCACGGTCACGGACGGTCCGTGAGCGCGCGAGGGGCGCCCGATGCGACCCATGCCCGGCGGTGGAGCGAGCGAGCCGTGTTCGCCGCGGCCACCCTCCTCGTGGGCGCGCTCGGGGCGGCGTTCGCGATCGCCTTCCGGCTCGGCCTCCGCGGCGGGTTCATCGCGCTCCTCGGCGAGGACGACGTCCTCGCGGCCTTCGGTCGGATGCCCTGGGCGATGCGGGTGCTGCTCCCGACCCTCGGGGGCGGGGCGGCGGGACTCGTGACCGCCCTCGCCTCGCGGCGGCCGGGCTACGGGGTCGGCGAGGTGCTCGAGGCCGTCACGGTGGGTCGCGGCCAGCTCTCGCTCTCGGCGTGCCTCTGGAAGAGCGCGTCGTCCTTCCTGGCCATCGTCACGGGTGGATCGCTCGGCCGTGAGGGCTCCATCGTGCAGTTCGGCGCGGGCGTGGGCTCCGAGGTGGGGCGTCGCCTCGGCCTCACCGCCAACCACGGCCGCGCGCTGGTGGCGGTCGGCACCGGCGCTGGCTTCGCGGCGGCCTACAACACCCCGATCGCGGCGGTGCTCTTCGTCATCGAGGTGGTGCTCGGCGTCGCGACCCTCGACGTGGTGCTCCCGGTGGTCGTCGGCGTCGTGGTCGCGACCGGGCTCACCCGCGCCACCCTCGGCGGCGGACCCATCTACGGAGCGCGGGACTTCGCCATCGTCTCGTCGAGAGAGCTCCTGGCGCACCTCGCTCTCGGCCTCGCGGCGGGGGTGCTCGGGCCGGCCTTCCTCGCCGCCATCGCCCGAGGCGAGCGGCTCTTCCTGGCGGTGGCCAGACCGCGCCCTGCGCGCGGCGCGCTGGGAGGCCTCGGCGTTGGGCTGCTGGCGTGCGCGCTGCCTGGGGTGACGGGCAACGGGTTCGAGGCGATCCATCACATCCTGGACGCGAGGTTCGCGGCCGGGATGCTGGCGCTCCTGCTGCTGGGCAAGAGCGTCGCGACGGTCTCCTCCGTGGGATCAGGCAGCCCGGGCGGGGTGTTCACCCCGACGCTGTTTCTTGGCGCCGCGCTCGGCGGGCTCGTGGGTCGCGCCGCGCTCGCGCTGCCGGCCGTGTTCGGCGCGACGGTGGTGCCCGGAGGGTACGCGCTGGTCGGGATGGCGGCGCTCACCGCGGCCACTACGCACGCGCCGGTGATGGCCTGCGTGCTGGTCTTCGAGCTGTCCGGCGACTACGCCATCGTGCTCCCGCTGCTGCTCGCGACGGCGGTCGCCACCTGGGTCGCGCGCCAGCTACGACCTGCCTCGGTCTACACCGACGAACTCCGCCGCCGGGGCGTCGCCTGGGAGGGCAGCGTCGCCGAGCGGCTGGCGAGGGCGGTGCGCGCCAGGGACATCCTCGAGCTCGATCCCCCGACGGTCTCCGCGGACGCGCCCGTCGAGAGCGCGCTCGCGCTGCTCGATTCCGGTCGCGGACGGCGGGTCTATGTCCTCGACGGATCGACCATCCGCGCGATCGACCTGAACGCCGCCCGCGAGCTCAGGTCCGAGGCCGCGGAGGGAGCGACCGATGGGCGCACCGCAGGGTCGTGCGCGTCGGCGGTGCCCGTCGCACGGGTCGAGGACACGCTCTTCGAGCTCAACGAGAAGCTTTGGAACGTCGACTTCGGCGAGATCCCCGTGAGCGACCCGGCGGACGCCTCGAAGGTGCTGGGCGTGGTGACGCGCCGCGCGCTCCTCGGCGCCTTCGACCGCGAGCTGCTCCAACGCGACCTGCTGCTGACCCGGGTGGTGTGGTCCGAGGGCGGACGCGAGGGAGTGGACTACCTGGAGCTGCCGGTGGGGCAGCGCGTGGAGGCGATCGCTCCGCCGTCGCACCTGCTGGGGACCAGGGCCAACGTCGGGACGCTTCGAGAGCGCTACCGCGTCACGGTGGTCGCGGTGCAGCAGTCGATCAACGGTCAGCCCGGGTGGCGCGACCCGGAGGACTCCGCGGCGCTCCACCGGGGCGACCGGCTGCTGGTGATTGGTGAGAGCGCGCGAATCCACGCGCTGCGAGGAGAGGTTCCATGAGGAGAGCGAGAAGTTCGTCGACCGGGGCAGCGAGCGGAGGACGCTAACCGCAGCAGGATCCGCCGCGCGGCTTCGGGCCCGGCTTCACGGCCTCGATGGTGGCCGACGCGACGTAGTCCTCGACGCCCGATCCGGGAATCCACTCACGAATGAACTCGCGGCTCTCCTCCTTCACGGTGACGTGGATGCCCTCGAAGCCCGCCACGCGGAGCAGCGCGCGGATGGTCTCGACGCTCGCCGCGCCGGACACGCAGGCGGTGAGCGCGGCGACGTCGTTGAGGAGCGCGTCGGGGAGCGGCTGCGTGGTCACCACGTCCGAGATCGCCAGGCGGCCTCCGGGCTTGAGCACGCGAAACGCGTCCTGGAAGACCGCGCCCTTGTCCGGGCTCAGGTTGATCACGCAGTTGGAGAGAATGACGTCGACGGTGTTGTCGGCGACGGGCAGGTGCTCGATCTCCCCGAGCCTGAACTCCACGTTCTTCGCGTCGAGCTTCACCGCGTTGGCCCTCGCCTTCGCGACCATGTCAGCGGTCATGTCGACGCCGATCGCGCGCCCGGTGGGCCCCACCTGCCGGGCCGCGAGGAAGCTGTCGAAGCCTCCCCCGGAGCCCAGGTCGAGCACCGTCTCGCCGGGCTTGAGCGCCGCGATCGCCTGCGGGTTGCCGCAGCCGAGCCCCATGTTCGCGCCCTCGGGCACCGCGGCGAGGTCGTCGGCGCTGTAGCCGAGCGCGAGGCTCGCGTCGGCGTTGGGACCGCAGCAGCCGGGCGCGCAGCTCCCGACCGTGGTCGCCCGGGCGACGTTTCCGTACTGCTCGCGCACGGCGGCGCGGACTTCATCCTTCTTCTGTTCGTTCATCTTGGGATCCTCCTGATGGTGAAGCGTGAATCCTTCGAGCGCGCCGGGGCTCATCGGGCGCACGCGGCCGGCTCGACCTCGACCGCGGCATCTGGGAAGTAACGGCGCCTCGCCCAGAGCGAGACGTTCACGAGGCCGATGAGGGCGGGCACCTCGACGAGGGGGCCGATCACCGCGGCGAAGGCGGCGCCGCTGTGGATGCCGAAGCTCGCGATGGCGACGGCGATGGCCAGCTCGAAGTTGTTGGACGCCGCCGTGAACGAGAGCGTCGCGGTCTGCTTGTAGTCGGCGCCCACTCGCCTGCTCATGAAGAACGAGACCGCGAACATCACCACGAAGTAGATGAGCAGCGGGACGGCGATGCGGAGCACGTCGAGCGGAAGCTGCACGATGGCCTCGCCCTTGAGCGAGAACATCACGACGATGGTGAAGAGCAGCGAGACGAGGGTGATCGGGCTGATGCGCGGGACGAAGCGCCTCTCGTACCAGTCTCTTCCCTTCGCGCGCACGAGCACGCGCCGGGTGAGGAATCCCGCGGCGAAGGGCACGCCGAGGAAGATGGCGACGGTCTTCGCGATCGCGCCGATGGAGATGTTCACGATCGCGCCCTCGAGGCCGAGCCAGGTCGGCAGCAGCGTCGCGAAGAAGTACGCGTAGACCGAGAAGAACAGCACCTGGAAGATCGAGTTGAGGGCGACGAGCCCGGCGCAGTACTCGGTGTCCCCCTTGGCCAGGTCGTTCCAGACGATGACCATGGCGATGCAGCGGGCGAGCCCGATGAGGATCAGGCCCAGCATGTACTCGGGCTTGTCGCGCAGGAACAACACCGCGAGCCCGAACATCAGCAGCGGGCCGATGATCCAGTTCTGCACGAGCGAGAGGGTCAGCACGCGCGTGTTGCGGAAGACCTTCCCCAGCTCCTCGTAGCGAACCTTCGCGAGCGGGGGAAACATCATCAAGATGAGCCCCACCGCGATCGGGATCGAGGTCGTGCCGACGCTCATGCGGTTGAGCGCCGCGGTGAAACCGGGCGCCACATAGCCGAGCGCGATGCCCGCGGCCATCGCCGTGAAGATCCACAGGGTCAGGTAGCGATCGAGGAACGAGAGCTTGCCGGCGACTCCGGCGCTGCTGGTCATGGGGACGTCTCGACGGGTGGTTGGGATGGTCGCGCGAAGAGGTCGAGCCTCGCCTGGGACTGCGGGAGCCCCCAGGGGACGAGGGCCACGCGCGCGGCGAGTTCACGAACCTCGGCGTGGTAGCGCGCCTCGTTGGAGCGCCGCCGAACGAGGACGGGGTCGGTGACCGCCAGCGGGACGAGGCTCTGGTTCACGACCCAGGCGAAGGGTCGGATCTCCGCGCGCAGGAGGTCGCGCTGCAGCGCCGCCGCCTCGTGCACCGGCGTGGCCTCCGGCAGCGTCACCAGCAGGATCTTCGTGAACGACGGATCGCGCAGCCGCGGCAGCAGGCGACGCACCTCCTCGGGCGCGCTGCCCGAGGTGCGCAACACCTCGCGGTGGTACGACTCGGCCGCGTCGAGGAGGAGCAGCGTGTGCCCGGTGGGCGCGGTGTCGAGGACGACGAAGCCGTGCTCACCCTCGTCGACGATGCGAGCAAAGGCGCGGAAGACCGCGATCTCCTCGGTGCAGGGGCTCCGGAGGTCCTCCTCGAGGAGCGCTCGCCCGGCCGCGTCGAGATTCGCCCCGGCGGTGCGCATGACCTCGTCCGAGTAGGCGCGCGTCTCCGCGACCGGGTCGATGCGGCTCACCCTGACGCCGTCGACCGCGGCGCCGAGCGCCTCGACCACATGCGCCGCAGGGTCCGTCGTGGTGAGGTGGACCTTGTGCCCCCGCCGCGCGAGCTCGACCGCGATGTTCACGGCGACGGTGGTCTTGCCGACTCCCCCTTTGCCCATCGTCATGATGACGCCGCGCCCGCCGTCTTCGAGGCTCGGCACCAGCTCCGCGAGCGAGGCGATCGGCACCGCCGCCTGCGTGAGCGCATCCGGAGACGGGATCACCCGCCCGCGCGGGCCGAAGAGTTCGCGTAGCGCGTCCGTTCCGACGAGCCCGAAGGGGAGCAGCGGCAGCTCGGTTCGCGCGAGGGCGCGCAGGCCCGTCGGCATCGCAGCGAGCGCCTCCTCCCCGCGTTGCTGCATCGCGACGGCGAGCGCGTCGCCGAGGTCCTGCGCGCGGAAGATGCCGTTGATGACCAGCTCCTGTCGCTCGACGCCCAGCGCGGCCAGCTCACGCCTCGTCCGCTCGGCCTCGTTCAGCGCCGACCGCTCGGCGCGCGACACCAGCACGAGGGCCGTGCGCGACCCATCGACGAGGGCGCGGCGCGACCCGTCGTAGAGCGCCTGCTGGGCCTTGAGACCCGCGAGCGGACCGAGGCAGGACGTGCCGCCGACGTTGGCCTCCAGAAAGCCCGTCCACGCGGCGGGCAGCTCGAGCAGCCGCAGCGTGTGCCCGGTAGGCGCCGTGTCGAAGACGACGTGGTCGAAGTCGGCGGTCGCGCGCTCGTCCCCGAGCAGCTTGGAGAACTCGTCGAAGGCGGCGATCTCCACGGTGCACGCGCCCGAGAGCTGCTCCTCGATGCTGCGCACGGCGGCCTCGGGGAGCACACCCCGGTACGGCCCCACCATGCGCTCGCGGTAGGCGTGGGCCGCGGCCTCGGGGTCGATGTTCAGCGCGGAGAGACGCGGCACTCCGGCGATGGGTCGAGGCGTCGCGCCGAGCTCCGTCTCGAGCACCTCGTCGAGGTTGGACGCCGGGTCGGTGCTGACCAGCAGCACGCGTCGTCCACGCTCCGCGAGCGCGATGGCGGTCGCGCAGGCCACGCTGGTCTTGCCGACGCCGCCCTTGCCGGTGAAGAAGAGGTTTCTCGGTGCGCGGTCGAGGAGGTCCATGACGCGCCGGTCAGCAGCAGCCGGTCTTCGGCTTGGAGTTGGTGCTCGGCCCACAGCAGCCGGTCGACGCGGAGGGCGCGATCGCGAGCTTCTTCACGACGACTCCGGCCAGGGCGGCGAGCGTCTCCCGCGAGGGGTACGCCCCCTCGACCGCGATGCGGTCACCCACGAGCACCAGCGGGAGCACCTCGGTGCCCCGCGCCAGCGCCTCCTTCACGGCGGGCGTCTCGGCGAACGCACCCGGCTGCTGCGAGAGGTTGAAGCGCTCGACCGCGACGCCCTGCTTCTGAAGCCAGTCGACGTCGGCGGCGAAGCGAGCGAGCTCGGGGTCGACGCTCGGGCCGCAGACACCAGAGGAGCAGCACATGGCGGGGTCGAACACTCGGATGGTCACGGACATGGGATCTCCCTTTCGTTGATCGTCGATGGACGATGATGTGGAAATACGAGGACCGTCACAGCCCTCCGACGAGGGCCTTCAGTCGACGGAGCGCCCGAGGCTCGATGCAGTAGCAGACGCGAGGGCCGTCGACGTCGCCCCGGATCAGGCCCGCGTCCTTGAGCACCTTCAGGTGCTGCGAGACGGTGGACTGGGCGAGCGGCAGCTCATCCACGATGTCGCCGCAGATGCACACGTTCTTGCGCACGAGGACCCGCAGGATCTTCACCCGCGCAGGATGCCCGATGGCCTTCGAGAGGCTCGCGAGCTCCTCGTCGGCCTCGTCTCCCTCGATGGGGCGGAGGTCCGCCTGCTCGCTCGCTGGCGGACAGCAGGCCGCTGGGGTCTGTGACTTCTCAATCATCGTCGAATGGCGATATAGGCTCCGACTGTGGCCTCGTCAACCGTCCACGTGCGGCGCCGGGCTCTGGGCTCTGGCGAGCGCGAGCAGTCAGTCGGGCGGGGCCGAGCTGCTCGCGAAGCTCCGTGATCTGCCCTTCCGTCCAGAGGGCGCGATAGGGCGAGATCACCCGCCCGCGGTAGTCGTCCGCAGCCCGCTCGGGATCGATGTTGAGCGCCCACAGCCACTCGACACCAGGGACCGGCGTCGGCTCGTTGGAGAGCGCGACGCCCAGCATCTCGTCGAGGTTCGACGCGGGGTCGGCGCTCACCAGCAGGATGCGCTTCCCCACACCCGCCAGGCGGATCGCAGTTGCGCAGGCGAGCGCCGTCTTCCCGACGCCACCCTATGCCGCTGAAGAAGAGGAAGCGGGTCGGCCGCTCGAGGAAGGTCGCCTTCGGGTGCTCGTGCACCTCGGGACTCGTCGCGCCGTACGGTTCACCGCGAAGGGCCCAGAACGACAACGGCCCCGGAGATTTCTCTCCGAGGCCGCTGTCTCCTGCATGGCTCCGACTGCTGGACTCGAACCAGCGACCCGGCGGTTAACAGCCGCCTGCTCTACCGACTGAGCTAAGTCGGATCAGTTGAGGGACCGCCCTTCTACACCATCGATCAGGGGTGTCAACAACTTCTTCAGTCGATGGCGGACGGCCCTCGCATTTCATGGGCACCTGTGGCATCCAACGGGCCCCTCGGAACTGCCGTCGCCAAATTTTGAGCGCGCGACGGCGAACGCACGGAGACCACGAATGAGCCACAACGGCACGAGCACCGCGCAGGGTGAGGCCGATCCGAACACCGATCCCACCAGCACGATGCCCCCCGAAGAGGTGGACGACAACATCGGCAACCGTATCGGACCGCCTCCCTCTCGACCTGCAGCCATCGACGATGACGAGCAACCGACGGACGACGGCCTGGTAGAGGCGAGCGCCGGTGAGGGCAGCGAGGCCGATGAGGCCGGCGAAGCCGCGGGTGCTGAGCCCGAGCCGGGCAACGCGCTGCACGATCCCACCAAGAAGAAGCGCCGTCGCAAGAAGGGCCGCGGCGCCGGTCAGTCCGCGGAGGGCGCCGGCAACAACGCGCCGCAGTCGCAGGGCGGCGGCAGCCACGCCAACGGCCCGGCGCACCGCGCGTTCAAGATCGGCGACAAGGTTCGGGCGCGGGTGCTCGAGATCGGCAACGGCGGCGTTCTCTGCGACCTCTGGGGCAAGGAGAAGGGCGTCCTCGACCTCCGGGAGCTCCAGGTCGACAACGCCGACCCGAAGGCCGGCGACGCGGTCGAGGTGATCGTCCTCCAGGACGGCGCTCGCGGCGGATACCTGGTGGTGACGCGCGACATGGCGCGGGCCGAGCGCGGACGCGAGATGGCCGCGCAGGCCTACAACGCCAACGAGCCCGTCGAGGGTCTCGTGACGGGCCTCAACAAGGGCGGCCTCGAGGTCGACGTGAGCGGCGTCCGGGCGTTCTGCCCGAGCTCGCAGGTCGACGTGAGGCTCCCGTCGCAGCCCGAGCTTCAGGCGATGGTGCTCTCCCGCGAGCTGTTCCGCGTGACCTCGATGATCGAGGGCGGGCGCGAGCTCGTGGTGTCGCGCCGCGCGCTGCGCGAGGGCGAGGTGCGCGAGCGCGCCGAGCAGGCCGCGGCGAACATCAAGGTCGGCGATCGCGTGAAGGGCGTCGTCGTCTCCGTGCGCGATCACGGCATCTACGTCGACCTCGGCGGCATCGAGGGTCGCATCCAGCTCCAGGAGATCTCGCACGACCGCGGGGCGCGTCCGCACGACGTGGCCCGCGTCGGCGACGAGATCGAAGCCCAGGTGCTGCGCATCGACATCCCGGCCCCGGTCGCTCCCGCGAAGCCGGAGGAGGCCGAGGCGGCCGCGACCGAGGCTCCCGCCGCCGACGCTCCCGCGGAGGGCTCCGTCGAGGGGTCCACCGAGGGCGCCGAGGAGGCAAGGACCGTGGCGACCGCGACCGCAAGAAGGCCCGCTTCTCGCGGCGTCCGGAGGGCACCCCCCGGGTCGAGCTGTCGCGCCGCGCGATCGAGGTCGATCCGTGGAGCGACGTGCACAAGCGCTTCCCGATCGGCAGCGTCCACAAGGGCAAGGTCGTTCGGATGCAGCCCTTCGGCGCCTTCGTGGAGCTGGAGAAGGGCCTCGACGGCCTGCTGCACGTGAGCGAGATCGGCGACCGCCGCATCGAGCACCCCAACGAGGTGCTCAAGGAGTCGCAGGAGGTCAACGTGCGCGTGACCAAGATCGACCGGCAGGCTCGCCGCATCGGTCTGGCGCTGCTGCCCGAGGGCATCACCGAGGAGCAGCTGAAGCAGTCGGTGCAGCCCCGCCCCGGGATGATCACCACCGCGAAGATCGTCGAGCACGAGTCGTTCGGCGTGTTCGCGCAGCTCGACAACACCGTCGGCAAGGTCGGCCGCGGGCTGATCATGCCGCAGGACAGCAACGTGCCCCGCGGCGGCGACCTGAAGAAGGCGCTGCCGGTCGGCATGGAGGTCAAGGTCAAGGTCGTCGAGATCGAGCGCGGGCGGCTGAAGCTGTCGATCCGCGCGGCGATCCACGACGAGGAGCGGCAGGCCTATCGCGCCTACCAGCAGCAGGCGAACTCCACCACGGTGGGCGTCTCCCTGGCGGACAAGCTCCGCAAGCTCAACCTCGGCCGCTGATCCATCGCGCGTTCAACGTGACGCGCGCCTCCTCCCTCCTCCCGCTCATCACCCTCCTCCTCTCGGCCTCGTGCCGGCGTCCATCCGGCGCCGCACACGACGTCCCGACGGCTCCACCCCTACGTGACGCCGCGGTGAGAGCGGAGCCCCCGTCGCCCGCGCCCCGCTGGTGCTTCGAGCCCATGGAGCGCGCCGACCTCCGCGCCATCGACGACGAGGGCCACCTCTGGACCCTCCGGGGCGACGCCCTCTCCCGCGACGGGGACGCGCGCCCGGCTCGCCTCGAGGCGGAGCTCCCCTGCCCCTCACCAGGAACCTGGGCGTTGGAGTTCATCCCGGGGGGAATGGCCGCGGCGGTCGTCGACGGGCGCTTCTACGTGCGCGCCTCGCGGGCGACGTCCTTCGTCGTGACTCCCATCTGCACCGACCTCGGCGGCGCCCCCTGGTCGCCGGGGGCGCACGTCGGCTGGGGCGTCGTCGCCAACGCCTGGCGCGCGGTGGGACCCGGGCTGCTCATCACCCGCGAGGCCAACCCCGCCGTCGGCTGGTACGCGGTGACGGCCCTCGACCGCAGCATCACCGCGGGCGTCCTCGACGGCAGCCAGTCGCTGCTCTCGCTGATCAACGAGGGTCACCTCATCCTGGTGGACCAGCGGCAGACCGTGGCGGGCGAGGTGCTGGCGGCGCGGGGCGAGTCCTTCACCACGCTGTCACGTACGGTGGCAGGCGTGGTGGCCGCGCACGACGCCGCCGACGCCTGGCGGGTGCTGGTGACCTCCCGCTCGCTCTCGGAGGACTTCGTGCGCGTCGAGTCGCGCCGCGATTCGTCCTCGCCCACCCGCTCGGTGGTGGCCGTCGACCTGGCGCGCTTCATCGCCGTCACCGACGACTCCGTGGAGCTCAGCGTCGACCGGGGGCGCACCTTCCGCACGGCGCTCCGCCGGAGCCCTCCGGACGGGGGCGGAGCCGCGTTCGAGCGACCGCACGTCGGGCGCCTGCGGGACGGGCGCCTCGCGGTGGCCACCCGCGACGGTCTCGCGGTCGACCGCTGCCGGTGAGCGTTCGCGCCGCCGCTGCGGTATCTTCCGCCCCGAAGCTCCCGATGGACCCCCTTCGATGCGATGTCCTGGTGCTGGGTGGCGGTCCTGCCGGTTCGGTCACCGCGGCGCTGCTGGCCCGCGACAACATCGCCGTGACGCTTCTCGAGCGGGCGCGGTTCCCAAGGTTTCACCTGGGGGAGTCGCTGGCCCCGGCGGCGACAGCGGTGCTCGACGACCTCGGGCTGCGCGAAACCATCGACGGCCGATACCTCCGCAAGCACGGGGTCGCGGTGCGCTGCGCTCGCACCGGGCGTCAGCAGCGCTTCCGCTATGACGAGGCCTTCGAGCCGGGCGCGGCGCTCGCCTGGCAGGTGCCGAGGGCGGACTTCGACGACGTGCTGCTGCGGTGCGCTCGCGCTCACGGCGCCGAGGTGCTGGAGGGCCACGCCGCCGAGGACGTGGTCTTCGAGGAGGGCTACGCGCGAGGCGTGATCGCCCGCCGCGAGGATGGTCGACAGGTGTCCGTGCGGGCCCGGCTCATCGTGGACGCCACCGGGCAGGACGCGCTGCTCGCCGGGCGCCGCGGCGACCGCCACCCGGTGGCCGGCATGGAGCGGACGGCCCTCTCGGCGCACTACCGCCACGTCGCCCGCGCCGAGGCCGAGGCCGAGGGCGACCTCGAGCTCATCCTCTTCCCCCACGGCTGGATCTGGAACATCCCCTTCCTCGGCGAGGTGAACTCCGTCGGGGCGCTCTGCGCCAACAACTGGATGCGCGCCCGGCGCTCCGCGGAGGCCCTGGAGTCCTTCTTCGACCGCACCGTCGAGGACGCCTCCTTCGCGCGGGAGGCCCTCTCCATCGCCACGCGCCTCACGCCGGTGCTCGCTCACCAGGCCCTCACCTGGAGGGCCAACCGCCGCGTCGGCGACGGCTGGCTCACCGTCGGCGACTCCGGCGGGTTCACCGACCCGCTGCTCTGCGCAGGCACCACGCTGGCCATCGTAGGCGCCGCGCAGGCCGCCGCCGCGATTCGCGCGGCACTCGACCACGGGGACGTCTCCGCCGAGCGCTTCTCCCCCTTCGCGCGCGCCCTCGACGCGGCGAGCGACCTCTTCCTCGGCACCACCCGCGCGCTCTACGCCGACGAGCTGAGCGAGGTGATCCTCGGCGGCGGGGCGCGCTCCGACCGCCGGGCCTTCGCGTCGATCCTCTCGGGCGACGTCTTCGGCGACGACCCTCCCTGGCGCGCCGCGTGGCGAGAGCGCTACCACCAGGCGGCCGAATACCCGATCGGGTAAAGTCCCCACCGGGCGCTCGCTCAGCGGACGTCCATCACCTCGACCTGCTCTCCACGGAGCACCCTCGCGACGGGCCAGCGGGCCAGCGTCTCCGGCGTCACCGGGGTGCACTCGCTCGCCCCGAGGGCCCGCGCGACGTCCTCGTTGGCGGACACCACCAGCGTCACCGACGCGCCGCCGCCGTACACCAGGATCGCCTCCATCAGCGACACGCGCTCGCCGCGCCAGGTGATGCGCCGCACCGGCGAGGCGTCCGCGCGCTCGGGGCAGTCCCAGAAGCCCGTCGGGTCGCCGTAGCGCGCCCGCATCGCCTCGAAGTGGCCGCGCAGCGCGGTGACGTCGTCGAGCCGGGACAGCACCTGCACCTTCACCAGCACCTGAGGGCGCGGCGCAACCTGGGCGACCACGCGCGCTCCCTGGTCGAGCACCTCCTCCCAGAGCGGCGCGTCGGCACGGCTCCCTCGGCCCTCGCGCATCGCCGGGCGGGCGGCGCGCAGGGCGTCGAGGCTCATGCCCAGGTACACCCCGCGGAGCTCGTCGGGCATCCAGCGCGCGGACTCCGCGGCGATGCCCTGGAGCGCGGCGCGGGCCCCGGTGGAGGGCGACGGCGCGGCGGCGCGGGGACGAGGAGGAGGCGGAGGAGGCGGGGCCGAGGCGCGCCAGGAGATGAGCCCCACCAGGAGGGCGATGGCGAGGAGCGCGGTGACGAGGAAGGTCCAGGGTCGGAGCACGGCGGAGAATGGGAGCTTCGCACGGCCCCGCGAGGCTGGTCAGCCGAAGGCGAGGCGCATCAGCGTGAAGAGCACCCCGGCGAGGAGCATCGTGACCGGGAGCGTGAGCACCCAGGCGATGGCGATGTTGCGGATGGTGGTCTGCTGCACGCCGGCGCCCTTGGCCACCATGGTGCCCGCGATGCCCGAGGAGAGGACGTGGGTGGTGCTCACCGGCAGGCCGGTGGCGCTCGCGATGCCGATGGTGCTGGCGGCTACGAGCTCGGCGCACGCGCCCTGGGCGTAGGTGAGGTGCGCCTTGCCGATCTTCTCCCCGACGGTGACGACGATGCGCCGCCAGCCGACCATGGTGCCGATGCCGAGCGAGAGGGCGATGGCGATGAGCACCCACGAGGGCGCGTAGTCGGTCAGCCGGCGCAGGGCCTTGCGATCGCTGGCGAGGGCGCTCGCCTCGCTCGCGGAGAGGCCGAGGCCCCCGCGCTTCACCAGCGCCTCCAGGGACTTGTCCGCGGTGAGGATCTCCTGGCGCACCGCGAAGCGCTCCGCGCGCGGGATATCGGCGATGCGGCCACGGCCCGCGAGGTGCCGACGCACGCCCATGAACTGCGTGCGCACGACGGTGGCGTCGGAGGAGCCCGCCCGATCGCGGTGGCGCTCGAGAGTCTGCTCGATGGAGTCGACCGCGCGGAGCGTGCGCTGGATCTCCGCCTGCGTGGCGCCGGCGTCGAGGGCGAAGCCCGCGGGGACGATCCCGATGAGGATCAGCATCACGAGCCCGACGCCCTTCTGGCCGTCGTTGGAGCCGTGCGCGAGGCTCACTCCGGAGCAGGTGGCGATGAGCATCGCGCGGATGAGCGGCGGCGGCGGGACGTCCTGCACCGGGGGCTCGTGCATCGCGTGGCTGCGCCCGAAGAGCCGCTTCACCAGCAGCAGCAGCAGACCCGCGGCGAGGAAGCCGAAGAGCGGCGAGATCACCAGCGAGAGCATGGTCTCGGCGACCTTGGTGAGGTTGATCCCCTGGCCGAAGACGTGGCCCGCGCGCATGGAGTTGGCGAGGCCGACGCCGATGATCGAACCGATGAGCGTGTGCGAGCTGGAGGCCGGGATGCCGAGGTACCAGGTGCCGAGGTTCCAGAGGATGGCCGAGAGCAGCAGGGACAGCACCGTCGCGATGCCGATGCCCGAGCCGCCCGCCACCACGAGGTCGAGCGGGAGCAGCTTGATGATCCCCATCGCGACGGAGATGCCGCCGAGGAGCACGCCGCTGAAGTTGAAGAAGGCCGAGAGCATCACGGCCGCCGTCGGCTTGAGCGCGTGGGTGTAGATCACCGTCGCGACAGCGTTGGCCGTGTCATGAAACCCGTTGACGAACTCGAAGCCCAACGCGATGGCGAGGCAGACGAAGAGCAACAGCGCGCTGCCGGTGCTGAGGCCGTGGTCGAAGAGTGGGTTCATCCGGGCGACTGCCTCGTTACCTTTCCCGGAGCGCCGCGGCCACAATCAGGAGGCCGCGTGCCCGGTGTCGACGGCGCGAGCATAGGCGGGTCTCGTGGCAGGACGGTGACAACTTCGCCCCAGGGCGGCGGTGCCGTCAGCGGCAGATGTGAGGGTGGCAGCCCGCGGGGTCGCCCGCCGCGCGCGCCGACATGCGAAACGCGCCGGTCACGTCGCAGGCCCAGAAGGGCGGCGAGGCCTCGGTCTGCGGCGCGACGCCGCGGTGCGTCCCGCAGGCGCAGGTGCCGTCGCGGCGCTGGTAGCAGAGCTCGATGTCCGCGGCGGTCGGGCAGTTGTTGCGAACGCGCACCTCCACGCTGTCGATGTCCCCGCAGTGGGTGCCGCGGACGCCGTAGACGATCTCCACGCAGCCATCGAGGTTGGTGCACGCCGAGCGCAGCGGGATGCCGCAGGAGGCGCGGGCGGGAGCGCAGACGGACACGCCCCCGGTGGTCATCGCGCAACACGTTCCGTTGCAGTCCCCGTCAGCCGCGCAGGTCTGGAGGCACGTGGGGGCGGTCCGATCCAGACGCAGCCCTCGCCCGAGGCGCAGGCGGGTGCGCAGCTTCGGCCCGCTGGGGCGCCGGGCACGCAGGCGTAGCGCTCGGAGGGCGCGCACACCGAGCGGGTGCCGCCCGCGACCCGGTCGGCGATCTCGACGCAGCAGCCCGATGGGCAGTCGGCGTTGGCCTCGCAGGGCGCCGCGCAGCGAACGCCCTCGGCGCCCCAGTCGACGCAGGCGTTGTCGAGCCCGCACGACTCCCTCCCGCACTGCAGCCGCCCTCCAGGGCCCACGAGCCAGGCCGCCTCGACGCAGGCCCCCTCGGAGCCGCCGAGCGGCACGGCGCAGACCTGCAGTCCACCGTCCATCGCCGGGCAGCGGGTGCCCGTGGAGCACCCCGCGCCGCAGCGACAGTCGCTCTCCGCGCGGCACACCCGACGTTCGCCCTCGGCGCAGGACGCGCTCGTCGGATCGCCCCCGCACCCGAGGAGCATCCACGCCATCAGCAGCACGCATCGCAAGGGAACCATTCGCAGCCGTGATGGAATGGCACATCACCGCAGCGTGTCGAGCCCCGCGAGCCGCTGATAGAGTCCGCGCCGTGTCGAGCGCAGCCGCCTTCCCGCGCCATTGGATCACGGCCGTCGCGGTGGTCCTCGCGGCCGCCGCGCTCACCTTTGCACCTTCGCTCTCCGGCGGCTTCGTCTGGGACGACCAGCTCCTCATCGTCGCCAACGAGCGGGTGCGCGACCTCGCCGCCCTCCCCCAGGTCTTCGGCCGCAGCTTCTGGGACGTCTCCATCGCCAGCGCCGACCTCCGCGGCGGCTCGTACTACCGCCCGCTTATTGCCGCTGCATTCGCCGTGGAGTTCCAGCTCTTCGGGCTGCGCGCCTGGGGCTACCACGCGGTCAACGTCGCGCTCCACCTCGCGTGCACCCTGCTCGTCGCCCGCTGGCTCTTCGCCCGCCTGCGCGCCGACGACCCGGGTGCTCCCCCGCCCGTCGCCGCCGCCGCGCTGGGCGCCGCGCTCTTCGCGCTGCATCCCTCGCGCGTCGAGTCCGTCGCCTGGATCTCCGGCAGCACCGACCTCTGGGCCACCCTCTTCGCCCTCGCCGCGCTCGGCGCATGGCAGCGCGGCCGCGGCCTCCATGGCGTCGTAGGGGCCACCCTCGCCACCCTCGCGGCGGCCCTCTGCAAGGAGTCCGCGCTGGTGCTGCCATTGCTGCTCGCGATCGAGCGCGGCCGACGTCCGTGGCGCGACCTCGCGGGCCCCTCCGCCGCCGTCGCCGCCGTCGTCGCCGCGCGGCTGTACTTACTGGGTCCGGTATTCCACGGCGAGGGTGAGGGCCTCCCCGGAGCGGCGGCGCGCGTGCTCTCCTCCGTGGGGCACCTCGTCCGCCTCGTGTTCGTCCCGTGGCCTCCTACGGTGATGCCCGCGTTCGTCCGCTTCGACGCCTCCGGCCCCGTCGCCTACGACGCCTGGTCCGTGGCGCTCGGCGCGCTCTTCCTCACCGGCGCCGCGGCGCTCCTCCTCGGCTCCCTCCGCCGCCCTTCGCTCCGCCCGTGGGCGCGGGACCTCTCGATCCTCCTCGTCGCCCTGGCTCCCGCGGTCAACCTCGCCCCGCTGCGCCTCCAGACGCTGGTCGCCCCCCGCTTCCTCTACCTCCCGCTGCTAGGGGTCTGCGCGCTCCTCGCCCGCGCCCTGTCGCGCGTCCCTCCCTCCCAGGCGCGCGCAGTGACGATGGCGTGCGGCGCGGGCCTCCTCCTCTGCGCCTCGCTGGTCGTCCGGCACACCGCGGCCTTCGCCTCGTCGGCCGACCTCTGGGCCTGGGAGGTCGCGATCAACCCCGACAACCACTTCGCCCTGAAGGCCCTCGCCATCGCCCGCACCCGCGAGCGCCGGCCGGTCGAGGCGCTCCAGCTCTCGATCCGCGCCTTCGAGGCGGCGGGCCGGACGCACGCCCGCCAGGCCCGGGTCGACCGCGCCCTCGACGTCGCGAGCCGGGTGAGCGACCTCACCCCCGAGGCCGACCAGGAGACCCTCGTCGCGGTGCGGTCCTTCCTCGAGGCCTTCGCGCCAGAGAGCCATGGCCCCGCGTTGCTCTCGACCCGCGCGGTGCGGCTCCGGCTGCCGCTGGACGAGGCCGACCGCGACGGCCGCATCCGCCACGCGTGGCGCATCCCCTACGCCATCGCCCTCGCCCGCACCCTGCGCTACCAGGAGTCCGAGGCGGTGTTGCGGGCGATCCTCCGTGACCAGAGCCGAGACGCGCTCGCGTGGCGCAACCTCCTCCTCGTCACCGCCTGCCAGGAGCGATGGTCCGACGCGCTCTCCGCCTGCGCGCCCGCCCTCCACGCCAACCCCTCCGACGCCACCGCGCGGCACCTGTGCGACGCCATCGCGCGCGCCGAGGCGCTCTCCCGAGCGACCCCGGCGGAGCCCCTCGACGCCCTGGTACATCGCTCAAGGCTGCTGCTCTCCATCGGCGCGCGCGAGCTGGTGCGCCGCATGGTCGAGCCGGCCGCCGCGCAGCACCCCGAGCGGGCCGACCTCGCGCTGCTGCTGGTGAGGGCCGACCTCGCGGACGGAGCGCTCGACCGGGCCCGAGCGAGGCTCGACGCGCAGCGCGCCCGTGGCTCTACGCCCGAGCTCGAGGCGCTCGGTCATGAGCTCGATCGACGCGCGTCTCCCTGAGCGTCCGTCGACGTATATTCGCTGGGTGAAATCCCACATGGCCATCGCGGGCCTGGCCGCACTCGCTCTCTCCGGCTGCGATGACGCCGCCCCCGCCGTGACCGACGCGGCACCCATCGACGCGGCCCCCATCGACGCGGTCGTCGTCGACGACCTGGCGTTGACCACCGACGATCGCCCCGTCGACCCGCCGCGCGACGTGCCCCCGCCCATCGACCTGGGCTCCGGTCCGATCGATCCGGCGAGCTGGCCCGTCGACCGACCGGGCCCCTACCGCGTCGGCTACCGAACCTTCCGCCACACGTACACGCCGCGCGGAAGCTCCACGCCCCGCACCATCCCGCTGCACATCTGGTATCCGACGCTGGTCGCCGAGGGGGCGCACCCCACCTACGCGCTGATCTTCCGCGACACGCAGTCGTTCATCGACGCGCCGCCCGCGCCGCCTGCGCACCCACGCGGCTACCCCGTGCACGTCTACTCGCACGGCCACCAGGGCTTCGGCCCCACCAGCCATTTCCTGATGCGCTACTTCGCCTCGCACGGCTGGATCAGCGTCGCCCCGGACCACATCGGCAACACCCTCCTCGACACGCCCGACCCGCGGCCCGTGCAGATCTACTACTGGCGCTCGCTCGACGTGAGCGCCGCCCTCGACGCCGTCTCCGCCCTCCCTGCGAGCGACCCGCTCTCCGGGCGCCTCGACGCCCACGCGGCCATCCTCTCGGGTCACTCCTTCGGCGTGCACACGCTCTGGGCGAGCGCGGGCGCGACCTTCGACGTCGACACCATCCGGCCCCGCTGCACCCCGAGGATCTCCTGCACCGAGGCCGACCTCGCGGAGTTCGGTCGGGGCGTCGCAGACCCTCGCTTCGCCGCGGTGATCCCCATGGCCGGCTCCATCGACCGCAGCTGGTTCGGCGCGTCGGGGCACCGCTCGGTGCGGGTGCCCGTCTTCTCCATGAGCGGCACCCTCGACCCCGTCGGCGCAGACACCCAGTTCGACTCCACCTCGGGCGTAGACCTCACCTGGATCGACGTCCGCGGCGGCTGCCACCAGTTCTTCGCCCTGGGCCGCTGCCCGATGATCGACGACGCCCTCCAGGGCCCCATCGTCGGCACCTACGCCCTGGCCTTCGCGCGTCGCCACCTCCTCGGTGACGCCGACCCGGCCGTGCGCGCCATCCTCGACGGCACCCGAGCCGTCCACGAGCGGGTCACCCTGCGCCATCACCCCGCGGCACCGTGACCTTGGGGCCGCGCGCTTACAATCCCGTATACTGCCCCGCCGCCTCAACCGCTGTCCGGAGGTCCCTCTTGCACGCGACGTATGCCTCCCGCTGGTCGCTCGCGCTCGCTCCGCTCCTCGCGGTCGCCTGCAGCGACGCCACGCCGCCTGCAGCTACGCCCGACGCGGGCGTGGCGCAGCCCCCCGCCACGGTGACGTACAACCCGCCCGAGCCGGTGCTCCGCCGGCTCACCACGGGCAGTACGTCAACGCCATCCACGACCTGCTCGGCGACGACCTGCTCGTCACGCGGCCCATGGAGCCCGACGTCCCGCTCGGCGGCTCGGTCTCCGTCGGCGCGGCCAGCACCAGCATCTCCCGGCGCGGCGTGGAGCAGTACGAGGCGCTGGCCTACGACCTCGCCGAGCAGCTCCTTCGCACCGAGGCGAGGCGCGCCCGCGCGGTGGGCTGCACCCCGACCGGCACCGCCGACGCAACCTGCGCGGAGACCTTCCTTCGCGCCACCGGCCGACGCCTCTGGCGCCGCCCCCTCACCGACGCCGAGCTGAACGCCCTGGTTACCCTGGCAGGTAATGCCGCCACCACCCTCAACGACTTCCACCGGGGCCTCGAGTACGCGCTCGCGGCGATGCTCCAGTCGCCGCATTTCCTCTTCCGCGCCGAGCTCGCGGAGCCCGCGTCCGGCTCCGGCACCGCCCGCTTCAGCCCCTACTCCCTCGCCTCCCGCCTCGCGTTCTTCCTCTGGAACAGCCCCCCCGACGACGCCCTCCTCACCGCCGCGGCGGAGGGGCGCCTCGACTCCGAGGAGGGCCTCCGCGCGGAGGTCGAGCGCATGCTCGCGTCGCCGAAGCTCAACCGCGGGCTGCGGGCCTTCGTCACCGAGTGGCTCGGCCTCCAGCGCCTCGACGCCGTGTCGAAAGACCCGATGGTGTTCACGTCGTTCAGCAGCGACGTGCCCGCCGCCGCGCGCGAGGAGACGCTCTCCCTCGCGGAGCACCTCGCGATCACCCGCGACGCGGACTTCCGGGACATCCTCACGACGCGCGAGACCTTCGTGAACCGACGCCTCGCGTCGATCTACAACGTGCGCGCGCCTTCGCAGACGAGGGCCGACGGCTTCGGCCTCATCACCCTGCCGGCGGACTCTCCCCGCCGCGGGCTCCTCGGTCACGTGAGCGTGCTCGCCCTCGCGGCGCACCCGGTCTCGACCTCCCCGACGCTGCGCGGGAAGTTCATCCGCGAGTCGCTGCTCTGCAACGAGGTGCCGATGCCGCCGGTGAACGTCAACACCGCGCTCCCCGAGCCGTCGGCCTCGCTGCGCACGATGCGAGAGCGCCTGATCCAGCATCAGGTCGACCCGACGTGCCGGTCGTGCCACCTGCTGCTCGACCCAGTCGGGCTCGCGCTCGAGCACTTCAACGGCATCGGCGCGTGGCGCCCCGACGACCGCGGCGCCCGCATCGACCCGAGCGGCAACCTCGACGGGGCGAGCTACCGCGACGCGCTCGGCCTCACGCAGACCATCCACGACTCGCCCTCGTTTCCGCGCTGCGTGACCACGAGGCTCTACCGCTTCGCCTACGGTCGGCACGAGACCGACGGCGAGGAGGCGGAGGTCGGGAGGCTCACCCAGGACTTCGCGTACGGCGGCTATCGCCTGCGGAGGTTGATGTCATCCATCGCCACGAGCGCCGCGTTTCGCCGCGCCGACGGCGTCGCCGGGAGGCAGCCGTGAAGACCCGCATCCACCGACGAACGCTCCTCAAGGGCCTGCTGGGCGGCGCCGCGATCTCCATCGGGCTGCCTCCGCTCGAGTGCTTCATCAACGCCAACGGCACCGCCTACGCGGGCGGCGGGAGCAGCTTCCCCAAGCGCTTCGGCGTCTTCTTCTGGGGCAACGGCGTGCTCCCTGCGCGCTGGAACCCGACCTCCGAGGGCACGGACTACGCGCTCTCGCCGCAGCTCATGCCGCTGAGCGCGCTCAAGTCCGACCTGACGGTGATCTCCGCGTCGCGCGTGCTCACCACCAACTCCTCGCCGCACCTCTCCGGCCCGACGGGGCTCTTCACCGGCGACGCGATCGTCGGCGGCACCGTCACCCGCCCCAGCATCGACCAGGTGCTCGCGGCGGAGATCGGCGGAGAGACGCGCTTCCGGTCGCTGGAGATCGGGGTGCAGCGCTCGGACAACAGCTACTCCTACAGCGGTCCCAACCAGGTGAACCCGCCGGAGACCTCCCCCCGCGCGTTCTTCAACCGCCTCTTCGGCGAAGGGTTTCGGATGCCCGGGGAGATGACCGCGGTCGACCCGCGGGTGCGCCTGCGCCGCAGCGTCCTCGACGCGGTGGGGGGCCAGGCGAGCGACCTGCGCAACCGCCTCGGCGCCGCCGACCGCATCCGTCTCGAGCAGCACCTCGAGGGCGTGCGCGGCCTCGAGCGCCAGATCGCGCGCCTCGAAGAGAACCCGCCCAACCTCGCCGCCTGCCGCCGCCCTGACGCGCCCCCGGAGGCCTACGCCGACCTCGAGGGCCGCCCGCAGATGTCGGCCATCTCGCGCGCGATGTCCGACCTCATGGCGATGGCCCTCGCCTGCGACCAGAGCCGCGTGTTCTTCAACATGTACTCGCAGTCGGTGAACAACACGCTCTTCCCGGGCGCTCCGGCGGGGCACCACCAGCTCACGCACGACGAGCCCGGAGAGCAGCCGATGGTCGACGCCATCGTGCGGCTCATCATGAGCGACCTCGCGTACTTCCTCACCGCGCTGCGCAACGTCCCGGAGGGCGACGGCAACCTGCTCCAGCACTCCATCGTGCTCTGCACCACCGACTGCTCGTACGGCAGGTCGCACTCCATCGACGACTATCCGCTCATCATCGCGGGCAGCGGCGGCGGGGCCCTCGCCACCGGGCGGCACATCGCCGCGCGCGGTGAAAACGCCTGCAAGGTGTCGCTCTCGATCCTCCGCGCGATGGGCGTGCGGGCGCCGGAGTTCGGCGTCGGCGCGGGCCGCACCACGGACGGGCTCTCGGCGCTCTCCCCATGAAGGTCCTCCGCATGAAGACCCTTCGCCACGGCCTGCTCGCCGCGCTGCTCGCCGCCTCGTCGGGCTGCTCCGACGACTCCGGCGTCGACCCCTTCGCGGGGCCGGTTCCCGCGCAGTGCTCCGCCACGTCGCTCGAGCAGTCGATGATCCTCACCCGGCTGGTGCTGCTGCGACAGCCCATGCCCGGGGTGTCCGAGGGCTTCAACCTCGACGGCCGGGTGAGCGGCGCGGACGACAACCTCTCCTGCCGACGCCGCGACCTCACCTCGCCGGAGGGGACGCCCGGCATCGACAACCAGTTCTCGCTCCTCGTCCCCGCGCTCGACACCGCCACCTCGGGCGCCCTCGACGCGGCCATCCAGGCGGCGATCAACAACGGCCAGCTCATGGTGGCGGTGTCCATCGAGGGCCTCGACGACCGGCTCGACGACCCCTGCGTGAGCCTGGTGTTTCGCCGGGTGCAGGGCAGACCCTTCGTCGGCAGCGACAGCCGCATCGACCCGGGCCAGACCTTCGACACGCTCCGCGACGAGCCCGTCAGCCGCGTCACCGGCAGGATGCGCAACGGGGTCATCGAAGCCGGACCCTTCCCCCTCGGGCTGCCCATCGCCGTGCTCGACGCGCGCTTCGTGATCCAGCTTCAGGACGCGAGGGTGCGCATCCGCTGGCGGGCCGACGGCACCTTCGAGGGGCTCATCGGCGGCGGCATCGAGGCGGCGCAGATGATCGCCACGACGCAGACCCTCACCATCGGGTCCGACCTGATGGGCCTCGTCCGGCGGCTGATCCTGTCCATCACCGACCTCGACCCCGACGCCGAGGGCAATTGCCGCTCGTTCTCCGCGGCGGTGTCCTTCGAGGGCCGCTCGGCCTTCGTCAACCCGTAGCGTTCAAGCCGCGACCTGCCGGTGCAGCGAGCGGTTGGCGAGCCGCGACGCCGCCACCCACGTCAGCGCCATGATCGAGTGCTGCGGGTTCACCCCGAGGTTGGTCGGAAACACGCTCGCGTCCATCACGTGCAGCCCTCGGACGTCGTGCACCGCGAGGTTCTCGTCCACCGCGCTGGCCCGCGGATCGCTGCCCGCGCACGCGGTGCCGAAGAGGTGCGACGTGATCATGTTCACGTGCTGCGGCCGGAGCGTGGCGCGGTCGATGGCGTCCACCTCGTCGACGCTCTTCAGCACCGAGGGCAGCTCCCCGATGCCAGGGAAGACCTCCCTCGCACCCGCCGCGAACATCATCCGGCAGACGAGCCCGATGCCGTCCTTCACCCGCTCCATGTCTCGCGCGGTGGGCGTGAAATGCACCGCGGCGTCGCTGCCGCCGCCGAAGAGCGCGGGGCGCACCCGACCGTGGGCCTCCATGCGGCAGATGAAGCTCCACTGGGCGTAGTGGTCCATCTCCGCGAGGCGGCTCTGCCAGGCCGCGCCCGCGCCGGGCAGCCGCGGGGCCAGGAGCTCCGGCGGCAGCGCGAGGGTCTCCAGCTTCAGCCGGCGGTCGCGCAGCGGCACCTCGTAGCCCTGCGTCGCGCCGCGGCTCATCACCACCGGCTCGTCGAAGCGCCCCACCACCGCGCAGCCCGGGTGCGCCTGAAAGCGCTCTCCCACCATGCCCCGCAGCCCGCTGCGCCGCAGGATGACCGGCGTCTGTATCGCGCTCGCGCTGACGATCACGGCCTCCCTCGCCATCACCCGGAGCTGCGCCACCGGGCGCCGGGTGACCGGGTCGAGCAGCACCCCCTCGACGCCGACCGCGCGTCCCCACTCGATGAGCACGCGGTCGACGCGCGCCAGCGTGAGGAGCCTCGCCCCGTCCCGCTGGGCCCTCGGGATGTACGAGACGTCCATGCTCTGGCGCGCCTCGCCGGGGCAGCCCTGGAGGCAGCGCGCGCTGCCCTTGCAGCGGGCGGCGTTGCGGGTCATCGGCTGGCCGGGGAGACCGAGCACGCGGCAGGCCTCGGCCATGCGTTCGGAGTTGCCGCCGAAGAGCGCCGTGCTCGTCTCGGTGACCTCGAGCTCGCGCTCGATCTGGTCGAAGGCGTCGTCGAGGGCGCGGCGCTCGACGAGGTGCGAGAGGCCATGCTGCGCGATCCACTCGTCGCGGACGTCTTCGGGCAAGCGCCAGATGATGCCGGAGTTGATGGCGGTGGCCCCGCCCACGCAGCGCCCCTGGAGCATCGGCAGCGGCGTGGAGCCCCGGGTGGTGGAGGTCGCGAAATCGCGGAACGCCATCGCCATGGCGTCGAGCACCTCCGCGGGTCTCTCGGCGGTGCGAAGCTGCGGCCCCTCTTCGAGCATCAGCACGTCGCGGCCCGCCCCGGCGAGCACCCTCGCGGCGGTCGCTCCACCGGCGCCGGTACCGACGATGACGAAGTCGGCCACGTCGTCGACGACGCGCATCACGCGGCCCCCGGCGACGGGACCATCAGCACCGGGAGCGCGACGCGGGCCCTGACGGGTTGCGTCGCCGCCCGGTGGTCGTAGTGGGTGCGCCCTCGCACCGAGGCGACGCGGAACATCGCCATCGACGCCGCGAGCTTGAGCAGCACCCCGAGGCCCCGCAGCATGTAGAGCCGGTGCGAGCAGATGCGCGCCAGCACCGCGGCGCGCTCGGTGGAGTCGAGCGCCGCGAAGGACCGCAGTCGCCCCAGCAGGAGCACCGGCGAGAGCATCGCCACGAGCACCGCCGCGCGCATCCCGAGCCGCCCCATCGGGCTCGATGCGTCGTACATGGTCAGCGCTCCTCGGACGAAGTCGACCTCGCCGGGCCGAAGCCCGAGGCCCCCGGCGGCCGGGTCGATGAACGAAGGGAGAACGATGGAGAGCCAGTGGCGCTCGACTCCGGTCATGGTCATGGGTGCATCTCCTGCGAGGACGGCGACGTGGGTGCGTCGGAGGCGTGATCGAGCGTCGCGCGGAGCCGCGCGAGCATGTGGCGGTCGAGTCGTTCGATGAGCACCCGCGCGTAGCGGCGGGCGCTGCTGGCGTCGCGGAGCGCGATGAGCTCCAGCACGCGGTCGTAGAAGCGCATCGTCGCGTCGGCCTGCACCAGGAACGCGAGCTCGAGCCCCGGCTGGCGCTCGAGCATGCGCACGAGCGTGTTGGCCACGAGCACGAGGGCGAGGTTGTGCGTCGCGCCCGCGAAGCGCCGGGCCAGCGCGAGGTCGGAGGCGATGTAGCGCTCGGGCTCTCCCCGCAGCCCCCGCTGCACGTCGACGTGCGAGCGCAGCGCCAGGAGCTCGTCCGCGGTGCACCGCTCGGCCGCGAGCCCGATGGCCTCCACCGCCAGCGTGCGCCGCAGCTCCATCAGGTCGGCGAGGAGCGCCACCGGGTCACCCGAGGTGAGCGTCCCGAAGGCGGCCATGTGCGCCATCATCTCGATGCCGCCGGTCTCCCGGACGTCGAGCACCAGCGTCCCCGATCCATGGACCGCCCGGAGCAGCCCCTCGCCCTGGAGCCTCGTGATGGCCGCCCTCAGCGTCGCCCGGCTCACCCCCAGCTGGATCGAGAGCTCACGCTCCCCGGGCAGCTTGCTCCCCACGGGATGGTCGCCCCGCAGGATGGCCGCACGCAGCGCGTGGGCGGCGAGCGAGGCAGCGTCGGTGGTGCTGGGATCGTAGTGCATGGGTCGACTCGACTGGTCTGACCAGTTGATGTTCGGTGCGTAACACGCGTAGCACCCCATGCGCAAGCCGCGGCCCATGAGGTGCCACGCGAGGGTGGCACCCCCCGTTGATGGAGCACGACCGACCGTTGCGGTAGTACGCCGGTCAGATCAGGGATGAAGGGGGAGCGGGCTGCGGGACGCCGGGGGCGCCTGGGGCTTCGAACTGGTGCCAGACGCCTCCGATGCGGCGCTGGTGGGGGAAGTACTCGGCCTTGTAGTTCAGGTGGTCGCAGGCCCCGACATACAGACCCAGGTAATACCACTCCATGCCGAGCTCTCGGCAGAGCTCGATCTCCCGCAGCACGGAGTAGACGCCGAGGGAGCGCCAGGACTCGTCTGGGTCGAAGTAGTGGTAGACGCTCGAGACCGCGCGCTGACCGAAGTCGAGGATGCTCACGGCGATCAGGCGCTTGTCGTCGAGGTAGCGAAGCTCCCAGCTGTCGACGGAGGTCTCGACGAGGAAGAAGCGGTAGTCGGTCTCGGTGGCGAGCTGCTCTCGCTGGGAGAGGCCGCGCTCTCGGGAGTGGCGGTTGTAGAGCCGGAGGTGCTCTGAGCTCACCGAGGGGCGCACCCGCTCGACGGTGAGGTCGGCGTTACGGCGGGCCGCGCGGCGCTGCGAGCGCGAGGGCTGGAAGGTCGGGACGTGCACCCGGATGGCCTCGCAGGCGTTGCAGGCGGGGCAGCTGGGTCGGTAGAGGAGCGGACCGGAGCGCCGGTCGCCCTGTTCGAGGAGCTGGTCGAAGAGGTCAGGGGTGAGCCGCGCCGTGGGCATCCGCAGCGGGAGCTGCATCGTGGTGTCGGGCAGGTAGGGGCAGGGCTCCGGGTCGTTGGAGACCACGAAGAACCGCACCGGTTGCTTCTTCACCCACACACCTTTGAGCCTACGCCTCGCGGCCCGCGGAGAGAACCGTCAGGAGTAGTCCTTCTCGGCGCGCTCCTGGTCTTCCTTGCAGCGGATGCAGAGGTTGGTCTCGGGGCGGGCCTCGAGGCGCTTGAGGGCGATCTCCTCGCCGCACTCCTCGCAGAGGCCGAAGTCGTTGCCCTCGATCTTCACGAGCGCGCGGTCGATCTTCTCGAGGAAGACCTTCTCCCGCCCGCGCAGGCGGAACGTGAAGGACTGGAGGTACTCGCTCGACGCCAGATCCATCTCGTCTGGCAGGTCGTTGGTGTCGAGGGCCATGTCCTCGGTGAGCGTGCTCTGGGCGTTCTGCAGGATCTGCGAACGCTTCTCCAGGAGGAGCGTCTTGAAGCGCTGCAACTCGGACTTAGGAAACGCCATGTTACGAAACCCCTTTCCTACCCCCCCAACCACCGCCGATCAGGGCCGGAGAGGATATGGGGGTCCAGAAAAGAGTCAAGCGAAACGATCGGCTACGGCGGGTCGTGGCAGCACTTCGTGGCGACGCGACGGCGCGCTCGCGGGCTCAACGCCACACCGCGGAATGGCTACGCCGCGAGGCGACCGCGAAGGTACATTCGGCGGCATGTCGACTTCGATCGGGCGGGTTTCGCCGTGAAGGTCCTGCTCACCGGCGCGGCCGGTTTCATCGGCAGCCACACCGCCGAGGCGCTCCTGGCGCGCGGCGACGAGGTGGTGGGCTTCGACAACTTCAACGCCTTCTACGACCCGGCCATCAAGCGCCGCAACGCCGCGGCCCTCGGCGCGCTCCGCGGCTTCACGATGGTCGAGGGCGACCTCTGCGACGAGCCCGCGCTGACGGCCCTCTTCGCAGCCAACCGCTTCGACGCGGTGATCCACCTCGCGGCCTGGGCGGGCGTCCGTCCCTCCATCGACTCGCCCGGCATCTACATCGACGCCAACGTGCGCGGGCTCACCAACGTGCTCGAGCGGATGCGCCACGCGGAGGTCCCGAAGCTGGTCTTCGCGTCGTCCTCGTCGGTCTACGGCGGCAGGACCACGGTGCCCTTCCGTGAGACCGACCCGGTCGACCGGCCCATCTCGCCCTACGCCGCGACCAAGAAGGCCGGGGAGGTGCTCTGCGCCACCTGGAACCACCTCTACGGCACCCACGTCGCGGCGCTCCGTTACTTCACCGTGTATGGCCCGCGGCAGCGGCCGGAGATGGCCTTCCACAAGTTCGCCACGATGATCGCCCGCGGGCGCTCGATCCCGATCTACGGCGACGGCAGCAGCGCGCGCGACTACACGTACATCGCGGACATCGTGCAGGGCACCGTCGCGGCGCTCGACCACTGCGAGGGCTACGAGATCTACAACCTCGGCGAGTCGCACACGACGCGCCTCGACGCGGTGGTCGAGAAGCTCGGCCGCGCCCTCGGCATCGAGCCCAGAACGCACCACGAGCCCGACCAGCCGGGCGACGTCCCGATCACCTTCGCGGACATCACCCACGCCCGGGAGAAGCTCGGCTATGCGCCCACCACCCTCATCGACGAGGGCCTCGCGCGCTTCGCCGAGTGGTTCCATCGGGAAGGCGTCCATTGAGATGATGGGCCGGGCGCTCGTCCGCGTCGGCCCGTGGCTGCGCGGCGGCGCCCTCGCGCTCCTGCTCGCGGCGCTCATCGCCCCGATGCCCGCGGCGCTCCTCGACGCGCTGCTCGTCGCCAACCTCGCCGCCTCGCTCGTGGTGCTCCTGAGCTGCGCCGCCCCGAGGCCTCCGCGCGTGGTGAACGCGCTCCCCGCGGTGCTCCTCGTCGGCGCGCTGGTTCGCCTCGCGCTCGAGCTCGCCGCGTCGCGCGCCATCCTCGGCGGCGGCTCTCCGGGCGCGGTCATCGCCGCCTTCGGATCCGTGGCGGTGCGCGGTGACGCGGTGGTCGGCGCGGCGGTCTTCGTGATCCTCACGGTGGTGCAGCTCGTCGTGGTGGTGCAGGGCGGAGAGCGGGTGGCGGAGGTCGCGGCGCGCTTCGCCCTCGACGCGATGCCGGGCCAGCAGCTCGCCATCGACGCCACCGCGCGAGGCGGAGCCATCGACGCGCGGCAGGCGAGGCGCGAGCGCGAGGCGCTGGAGCAGCGGGCTCAGCGCGCCGGGGCGATGGACGGGGCGATGCGCTTCGTGAAGGGCGACGCGGTCGCGGGCGTGGTCATCGTGCTGGTCAACCTCATCGCCGGAACGCTCCTGGGCATCTCTCGCGGCGGCCTCGCGCCCGGCGCCGCGGCGGCGCGGTACGCCACGCTGGCCATCGGTCAGGGGCTCCTCGCGCAGGTGCCCTCGATGCTCCTCGCCGTGGCCGCGGCGCTCTCCGTGAGCCGTCCCCTGGTGCGCTCCGACGACCGCCGCCTGGTCGCCTCCTCGACGCTCCGGGCGTGCGCCGGGGTGATGCTCCTGGTGGGCCTCGCGCCGGGCTTTCCGCTCTGGCCCTTCGCCCTGGTGGCCGTCGCGCTGGCGGCGCTCTCGCTCCTCCCGCAGGCCCCCGAGGAGCTCGCGGTCGTCGACCGGATCGACATCGACGACACCGAGCGTCGGCTCGATGAGCTCTCGGTCGACGCTCCGGCGCTGGTGCGGGCGACCTCCCCGGCGCTGATCTCCGCGACGGAGCTGACGGCGCTGCGACGCTGGCTGGCGGAGGAGGAGGTTCCCTCCGGCGACCTGCGCGCGCTGCTGGAGGCGGTGCTGCGCGCGGGCGCCGCGGGCGATGCGGCAGAGCGGTGGCGGTCGAGGGTGCGCGAGGCGCTCGGCCCGGTGCTCGCAACGCGCTTCGCGCCGCAGGGGGAGATCGCGGTGTGGATGATCGGTCCGACGCTCGAGGGCGCCCTCCGCGACGAGCTGGCGCGGCGGCCGACGCTGGGGGCGGCGCCGGCGGACGACCTGCGGACAATGGTCGACGGAGGGTGCGGGGGCGAGGAGACGATAACCCTGCTCGCGGCGCAGCCGGTGCGGCGGGCGCTCTGGGAGAGCCTGCGCGCGGGGCGGCGGCGCTGCGTGGTGCTCGCGCCGGAGGAGCTCGGCGCCACCGTGAAGATCACGGTGCGCGGGGTGCTCGATCCGATGGGCTGAGTTTGGGGGGGTCTGGAGAGGGACGACGCGGGGATCAGTAGCCGCGGCGCATCACGACGGGCGCGCCGTTCTCGATCTCGCGGCTGCTGAGGTTCACGAGGCACGCGGCGCTGCGGGGGTGCACGGCGACGACGATGAGCTCGCCGGCGACCTCCACCGGGAGCTCCTCTCCGGCGCGGAGGGACTCGGCGTCCGGCGCGTGGTCGACGCGCCCGTCGCCGTCGCGGTCGATCTCCTGGATGCGGATGCCGCGGCTGTAGCTCTCCACCGAGCGGCGCCACGGGTCGCCGCGCTGCGTGAGGAAGAGCCGGTTGCCGAGGCGGAGGCCGTCCTGCGCGCCGCGGTCGATGATGACCACGAAGTTGCTGCCGACGATCTCGCGTGGGGTCGGCGTGGCGACGACGTGGGCGGTGAGGTCGCGGTCGTTGGGCACCGGCGGCACCGGGAGAAACTGCCGCTGGATGACCGCGACGCGCTCGCCCCGCTCGATGGGCTCGAGGGACTCGGTGATGCGCACCGTCGCGATGTGTCGGCGAGCATCCCAGGCGTCGACGACGACGGTGCCGAGCACCCGGACGACGCGCCCGGCGTCGCGGTCCGAGCCGCGCGTCTCCTGAGCCGACGAGTAGATGGTGTAGGTCTCGCCGACGTTGGGGGCGCGCCGCGGAAACTCCACGTACGCCTGGTCACCCTCGGAGAGGAGCATGTTGTCCTCCGGGGCGCCGACGATGGACCCCGAGGTGTTGATCTCCTCGGTGGTCGCCCACGCGGACTCCCGCATGAACACCGTCCCCCGCGGGTATCGCGCCGCCTGACGGGTGACGCGCAGGCCCCCCGGCGTCTGGACCATCGAGGTCGACGGCGTCGTGACCGACACCTCACCGGGCAGCAGCAGCCGCACCTGATCTCCGGGGAAGATCCAGTGGGGGTTGGTGATCTGCGGGTTGCGCGCCCAGACCCGCGGCCAGTACCAGGGGTTCTCGAAGTAGTACCCCGAGATGTCCCACAGCGTGTCGCCGGTGTTCACCGTGTGGAACTCCGGCACCAGACCGCCGCTGCTGCGGGACGTCGTGCCCGTCGTCCCCGACGACAGGGTGATCGTCGTCCGCGGGCGCGCGACCACCGCCGCGGGCGTCGCCTCGTCGTTCACCGTCACCTGCGCGTTCGCGATCGCCGGCACTGCCAGAACGGTCGCGACCCACGGCCAACGCCAGAAGAACCTCATCGTCCCTGTTCCCTCTCGTCGCGAAGCCGACGCGCGGCCTCGGAATCTGGATGCTCGCTCAGAAGTCGCTGCCCCGCGCGCTCGGCCCCCGCGGCGTCGCCCGTGCGTCGCAGCGCGGTGCGCAGCGTGAAGAGCGCGTCGGGCACCTTGTTGCCCACCGGGAAGCGCTCGATGAGCCCCTGCAGCTCGCGCACCCCGCGGGGCGCGTCGCCGGTGCGCAGGAAGCACTCGGCCCGCCAGTACATCGCGTTGTCGGCGTGAGGGTGCGAGGGCCACCGCACGAGGAAGCCCGCGAAGGCCTCGACGGCCTCCGAGCAGCGGTTGGCGCGCGCCATCGAGAGCGCCTCGTCGTAGGCCGTCGCGGCCCGCGGATCGAGCGTGCCCGGGGCGTCCGTCGTGAGGGCGATCGGCGCGTGGCCGTTACGTGGCGGTGTAATCCCCGCGGGCGGCGGAGCCGGGGGCGGCGGCGCGGCGGGGCGGGGCGACGGGGGGGCGGCGGGTACCGGCGGCACCGGCACCACCGGGAGGCGCTCGTTGGCGTGGACCACGAAGGGCTCCCGCTCGGGGATGCGCTCGTTGCGGGAGATGCGCACCGCGGGGAGGTTGGACTGGTCGGCGGAGTCGGCCTCCTCGGCGCGGCCCACGCGCACCGAGGTGCTGTCGACGCGAATCGGCTCCGCGGGGGTCGCCTCGACGCCGAGACGGATCGTCGCGCGGTGCATATCCGTCGCGGCGACCGCGCGCCGGGCCTGCTGCGCCGCGTCCTCGGTGATCACCACGCGGTGGTGAAGCACCTCGAGCTGCGAGGCCTGACGCTCCTGCTCGCTGCGCATCCGGCGCATCTCGGTCTCCATGCGCGCCAGGGTGGCGCTGGTGTTGGCGCTGCAGCCCCAGCCGACGAGCGTGAGGGAGAGTGCGAGTGCTCTGGGTCGCATGGTCTCGGCGAGCGTAGAGCGTTGGCCCACGGCTCGCCAAGAAAGTGCCGCACGCAACTCGCGCGGAATTTCCCGACGACAAGCGGCCCATGGAAGACCCCCTCCCCTACGCCCCCCTCTCGATTCCCATCGCCGGCCGCGTCGATCCGCGCTGGGACCCGCTCTGGATTCACGGCGACCCGTCGGCGCTCGGGCCTCCGGTGGTGGCCATCATCGGCACGCGCATGCCCGACCCCGCGGCGCGCGCTGGCCCACAACCTCGCACGAGACCTCTCGCAGCACGGGGTGCGGGTGCTCTCCGGCGGGGCGCTCGGCATCGACGCCGCCGCGCACCAGGGTGCCCTCGACGGCGGCGGACGCACCGCCGTGGTGCTCCCCTGCGGGCTGGCGCACTGCTATCCCCGCCGGCACGCGGCGCTCTACCGGGCGATCGTCGCGAGCGGCGGGGCGCTGGTCTCGCAATTTCCGCCGGAGACCCCGCCGACGCAATGGACCTTCCCCCGGCGCAACGAGCTGGTGGCCGCGCTCGCGGACGTGATGGTGGTGGTGCAGGCGCCCGACCCCTCCGGGGCGCTCATCGCGGCGGACTCGGCGCGGCGGGCGGGCCGACGGCTGATGGCGGTGCCCGCCTCCCCCTTTGACCGGCGCTCCCGGGGCAACGTCCGGCTGCTTCGGGCGGGCGCGCGGCCGTGCGTGACCGCTGACGACGTGCTCGCGTACCTGTCCGAGACCGACGGCGCTCTGTTCGCGCGTGACGCTACGCACGCACCCGTGAGCGCGCGGGTGACGCGCCCGCGGGCATCTGCCGCGCGCGCTCCCTCGCGCGCTCGAGGCCCCGACCCCCTCACGCTGGACGAGGCAGGATCGCTCGTGTACGAAGCCCTCGCCGTCGGGCCACGGCACATTGAAGAGGTGGCCCGCGCGTCGGCCCTGTCGACCTCTCGAGCGCAACAGGTTCTCTTGACGCTCGTCCTGGCAGGATTCATCGAAGACCGCGGCGGAGGGATGTTCACCCGCGCAGATGCGTAGCGGTGCACAAGCCCTTCACCGTTGTGTAAGGAGCAGCGATGTCGAAGGCACTGATCATCGTAGAGTCACCGGCGAAGGCCAAGACGATCCAGAAGTACCTGGGGAAGGACTACGAGGTGCTCGCGAGCAAGGGGCACATCCGCGACCTCCCCAAGTCCGGCCTGCAGGTCGACGTCGAGCACGGCTACGCGCCGCACTACGAGGTGCTCGAGGACCACAAGTCGGTGGTGACGGAGATGCGCCGCGCGGCCAAGGAGGCGGACGTGATCTTCCTCGCCCCCGACCCCGACCGCGAGGGAGAGGCCATCGCCTGGCACATCGCCCACGAGCTGCGCTCGGCCAAGAAGCCCATGCACCGCGTGGAGTTTCACGAGATCACCAAGAAGGGCGTGCAGCTCGGGCTCTCGAACCCGCACGAGGTGAACCAGAACCGCTTCAACGCCCAGCAGGCGCGGCGCATCCTCGACCGGCTCATCGGCTACGAGCTTTCGCCCGTGCTCTGGAAGCGCCTCTGCCGTCAGGTCAACGGCCACTACCTCTCCGCCGGGCGCGTGCAGTCGTCCGCGCTGCGACTGATCGTCGACCGCGAGGACGAGATCATCGCCTTCAACCCGCAGGAGTACTGGCCCGTCGGCGTCGAGCTGCTGGGCAACAACCGCCCCTCCTTCCGCGCGAGCCTGATCGAGAGCGACGGCCGAAAGCTGGTCACCCCGACCCGTGAGCGTGTTCCGAAGGCCGGGGACTACGTCCTCAGCAACGAGGCCGACGCCGCTGCGGTCACCGCCGACCTCAAGACCGCGCGCTTCAAGGTGGCCACGGTCGAGCGCAAGGAGCGCCGCCGCCGGGCGCCGCCGCCGTACATCACCTCGTCGCTCCAGCGCGACGCCTCCAGCCGCATCGGCTTCTCCGCCTCGCGCACCATGCAGGTCGCGCAGCGGCTCTACGAGGGCATCGACGTCGGCGCCGAGGGGCCCGTCGGCCTCATCACCTATATGCGTACCGACTCGACGCGCATGAGCGCCGAGGCCGTCGACGGGGCGCGCTCGTACATCGAGCAGCGCTTCGGCAAGGAGTTCGTCCCGGAGAAGCCCAACTTCTTCAAGACGCGCAGCAACGCCCAGGACGCCCACGAGGCCATCCGGCCGACGTCGATGGAGCTGCACCCGGACGCGATCAAGAAGTTCCTGAAGTCCGGACGAGTTCAAGGTGTACCGGCTCATCTGGGAGCGCTTCGTGGCGTGCCAGATGGCCGAGGCCCTCTACGACGGCACCACCGTCACCATCGAGGCGCAGGGCGCGAAGAAGCACCTGCTGCGCGTGTCGGGCCAGGTGCTGAAGTTCGCCGGCTGGCTCGAGGCCCAGGGCGCCAGCGAGCGCGCCGAGGAGGTCGCCGGCGAGGAGTCCGTGCGCGACGGCGCCGCCGCTCCGTCCGAGGGCGGCGACGAGGAGAAGACCCTCCCGATGCTCGCCGAGGGCGAAGGCCTCTCGGTGATCGATCCGCCGGGGGTGCTCACGGAGCAGAAGTTCACGCAGCCGCCCGCGCGCTACAACGAGGGCTCGCTGGTGAAGGCGCTCGAAGACCTCGGCATCGGCCGCCCGAGCACCTACGCCGAGATCGTGAGCAAGGTGCTCTCGCGCGACTACGTGCAGAAGCAGGACAAGCAGCTCGTGCCGACGAAGCTCGGGACGACCAAGACCCACGGGCTGCGGGCGCGCTTCCCGACCGTGGTGGACTACGAGTTCACCGCGAAGATCGAGAAGGACCTCGACGCGGTGGAGTCGGGCGAGGCCGACTGGGTGAAGCTCGTCGACGCGATCTACAAGCCCTTCAAGGAGATCGTGGTCGCGGAGATGAGCGCCAAGGAGCCCGGCGAGGGCTGGCCGCGCGCGGAGCCGTCGGATCGCATCTGCGACAAGTGCGGCTCGCCGATGGTCAAGCGCTGGGGTCCCAACAGCAACTTCTTCGCCTGCACCGCGTACCCCAAGTGCAAGAACATCGTCGACGAGAACCCGGCCCCGCCGCCGGAGGTCTACGCCGATCGCAAGTGCCCGAAGTGCGGGCGCGACCTGCTGGTGAAGACCCGACGCGGCACGGACGAGAAGTTCCTGTCGTGCAGCGGGTGGCGCAAGAAGGAGCCGCTCTGCGACTACACCGCGCCGATGCCCATCGGCATCCGGTGCCCGAAGTGCCACGACGGCGAGGTCATCAAGGTCGGCGCCGCCAAGGGCCGTCGCCCCTTCTGGGGCTGCAGCAACTACGCGACGGACCTGAAGTGCGACTTCCGGCTCTTCCAACCGCCGGTGAAGGAGGCTTGCCCGCAGTGCAACGCGGCCTTCCTGGTGCAGGCCGGCGGCAAGACCCGCCCGGTGCTGAAGTGCGTCACCGAGGGCTGCGGCTTCGAGCGGGCGCTCGTGGGGGCGGACGGTGGCGACGGCGACGGAGAGGGCGAGGAGGCCCCGGCTCCGAAGTTCCGCGTCGGCGCCAAGAAGGCGTCGAAGAAGGGCGCCTCCGAGGCGAGCGCCTGAGTTCGCGACCACTCCCCCTCCCCTGATCCCTCCCTACGAAGACATAGGACCGAAGCGATGACGGAACCGAGCGCGGTGACGGTAGTAGGCGGCGGCCTCGCCGGGTGCGAGGCGGCCTGGCAGCTCGCGTGTCGTGGCATCGCCGTCACGCTCGTCGAGCAGAAGCCCCTCCGTCGCACCGCGGCGCAGACCGGCGACGGGCTCTGCGAGCTGGTGTGCTCCAACTCGCTCCGGGGGGCGGCGCTCTCCAACGCCGTCGGGCTGCTCAAGGAAGAACTCCGCCGGGCGGGCTCGCTGATCATCGCCGCGGCGGACCTCACCGCCGTCCCCGCGGGCGGCGCGCTCGCGGTCGATCGCGACCGCTTCAGCGCGACCATCACCGCGGCCATCGACGCACACCCGCTCATCACCCGGGTGTCCGCGGAGGTGACGGAGATCCCCGCCGCGCGGCCGGTGGTGCTCGCGACCGGACCGCTGACCGGCGACGCGCTCGCCAACGACCTCGTGCGCGCCATCGGCGAGGACCAGCTCGCGTACTACGACGCCATCGCGCCCATCGTGTCGGCGGAGTCCATCGACTCCGAGAAGACCTTCCGGCAGTCGCGCTACGACAAGGGCGGCGACGACGCGTACATCAACTGCCCGATGAACGCCGAGGAGTACTACGCGTTCATCGACGCGCTCGTGGCGTCGGAGAAGGTCGCGCCGCGGGCCTTCGAGGAGGCGCGCTACTTCGAGGGCTGCCTGCCCGTCGAGGTGATGGCCTCGCGGGGCAAGGACACGCTCGCCTACGGGCCGATGAAGCCCGTGGGGCTGACCGATCCGCGCACCGGCAGGACGCCCTACGCGGTGGTGCAGCTGCGGCAGGAGGACTTCGCGGCGACGGCCTACAACCTCGTCGGGTTCCAGACGAGGATGACCTACGGGGCGCAGGCGAAGGTGTTCCGGATGATCCCGGGGCTGGAGTCGGCGGAGTTCGTGCGCTTCGGCTCGGTGCACCGAAACACCTTCGTCAACGCGCCGCGGGTGCTCACCCCCGCCATGGAGCTCAAGGCCCTGCCCGGGGTCTTCCTCGCGGGGCAGATCACCGGCGTCGAGGGCTACGTCGAGAGCGCCGGCGGGGGCTTCCTCTGCGCGCTGCTGCTTGCCCAGCGGCTCAGCGGCAGGGACCTCGCCCCGCCTCCGCCGACCACGGCGCTGGGGGGACTGCTCACCCACCTCCAGACGCCGCGCGAGGACTTCCAGCCGAGCAACCTGACCTGGGCCCTGCTGCCCCCGGTGGTCGATCCGAAGGTGAAGAAGCTCCCGAAGCACGTTCGCCTGGAGCGCGGCGCTCAGCGGGCGCTCGACGACCTCGCGGCCTGGCTGCCCCTCGTCGCGGAGGGCTTCGCAGCGAGGCCCCTCACGGCCGCCGAGCCGGTGGTCTCGACCTCGTCCGCGGCGGAGTGCGCCAGCTCGGACTGACGCGCGATCACTCGGTCGGCACGCCGCCTTCGCGCGGACAGGTCCAGCGGTGAAGGCGGTCGTGGCCGTCGATGGCGAGCAGCGCCCGACCCATCCAGGCCATCGGGGGATGCCAGTGCGGCGCCCCTTCCCTCGCGGGGATGCCCGCCACCGCGGCTGGGACCCAGCGCGACAGGTCGATCGACGCCCCCTCGGCGGTCGGGTCGAGGTCGATCGATCCGCCGCGCCACGCCACGCGCAGCACCGGGTGGCGGCGCACACATCGCCAGCTCAGCGCGGTCACCACCGGCCAGCGCACGATGTCCGGGTCGTCGCCCGCGCGGGGGCGCGTCGGGGACGGGCCGCCGACGGAGGTCACCCGCACCACCCGCCGGGGCTCCGCGGCGTCGGGTGTGCGCTCCTCGCCGAGGGCGACGACGGAGACGCCGGTCCAGGCGAGGGAGGCGCTGGTCCAGTCGACGAGCGGGTCGAAGGTGGCCGTGGGAAGGGAGGAGATCGTGGCGCCCTCGGTGCGGAGCGAGTGCACGTAGAGGATGCTCCGCACGGCGTCGGCGCCGCGGAGGTAGGCGAGGTCGTCGCCCACCCGGATGAGGCCCTGCGGCTCGAGCATCGGCGACGCGGCGGACTCGTGACGCACCCGCCGGGAGGTTCCGGCCGGATCGATGGAGAACACCGACCAGGACGCGCAGCGCTGACCTCCCTGCGGGCACGGCTCATCAGCGTCGGTGGCCAGCGCGAGCACCGAACCATCGGGCCCCGGGGCGAGCTCCACCCGCGAGCGCGCCCAGCCGCGGCGCTCGGAGCCCGCGCGGGGCGCGACCGGGTGGCGGTTTACCCGGACAGGTTCTCCGACGACGTCGAGCGAGGCGTGGAGCGACAGCACCGCGAGCTCGCGGGCACCGCCGCCGCGGTCGTTGAACTCGTCGCTCCGCTCGGAGCCTTCCCCGACGTGGGAGATCCAGGCGACGCGGAGGGTGCCGCCGACGGTGGTCGCCGAGAGAGAGAGCACGTTGCCAGGGATGCGTCGCAGCCTCACCCGCGAGCCCACCGCCATGGCGTCGGCGTCGAGCCGCTGCCCCAGGAGGTCGGTGCGGTTGGTCTGCGGGTCGAAGCAGGCATCGATGATCGCTCCCCCGCGGCCCGTCGAGACCACGACGGCGGGGTGGCAGAACCCGTCCGGGAGCCTCTGCTCCTCGTCCGTCGCGGCGTGGGTCGAGAGATCCTGGGTGGGCTGTTGGAGCGGCGTCTCTCGACCGGGGGCGGGCGAGGCCTCGCGGCGGCACGAGAGCGCGAGCCCGATCAGCGTCATCACCAGAGGTGCCCGAGGTCCCACGAGAGGGCTCTTGAGTACCCTATCGGGGGCGGTGGGCGCGAGCCCGAGCGGAGCGTCGGGCGAGGCCACGAGAGACCGCGGCCTCGGAGGCGAGCGAGGGCCGGGCGAGGCGCGGCAGGTCGCTCCAGCGGGAGGGCGTCTGCAGGTCGAACTCGAGCGCGTCGTCGGAGGGATCGGGGAGCTGGAAGGGGGCGGTGACGTCGGTGCAGTCGTCGTCGAGGAGCTCGGCGAAGGAGGCGTCGAGCTCGTCGACTTCATCGTAGGTCAGCGACATGGTGGGACTCCCGTGGTGAAGGCTTCGGGGCCCTTGTCGGGAGCGCTCCTCGGGTCGTTGCGTGGCGCCGCGATCAGCCCGCGATGGCGCGCAGCACCGGCGACCAGGCCCACAGCGCCGGGACCGCGAGCGCCAGGCTGCTCATGACGATGGCCGCGGCGAGGCGGTCGTCGCAGCGCTCCAGCGTGGCGATGGCGGCGGCGATGACGGCCGCGGGCATGGAGGCCTGCAGCACCGACACGGCCATGGGGGCGCCGTGGAGGGAGAGCGCGCGCACCACGAGGAGCGCCAGCGCGGGGGAGAGCACCATCTTGATCGCGAGCGCGGCGACCAGCGGGGCGCGCTGGCCGCGCAGCACCGAGAGGTCGAGGCGCAGACCGAGCGAGAGGAACACCAGCACCGAGGTCGAGGCGCCGATCCACTGGAGCGCCGCGAGCACCGGCGCCGGCGCGGCGAAGCCCGAGAGGTTGAGCGTGAGCCCGAGAAGCACGGACACGGTCGCGGGTCGCCAGAGCACGCTGCGGAGACCCGCGGTGGCGGGCGTGGCGCCGTCGCGCTCACCGAAGGCCTGGGCGATGGCGATGCCGACGGTCCAGAGCAGCGCGGTGGTGTCGATGGTGTCGATGAGCACCGCCGCCTGCGCGGCCTCGGTGTGCTCGGGGAAGAGCACCCGGGTGATCGGAACGCCGAGGAAACCGGTGTTGCAGAAGGCCGAGCAGAGCATGACGGTGCCGCGCACCGGGCGTGACCAGCCGGCCAGGGTGGAGACGGCGTAGCCCGCGGCGAGGGAGGCGAAGAGCGCCACGGTGCTCGGCACGAGCGACCAGGCCACCGCGGCGGTGAGCTGCCGACGGAGCAGGACGTCGAGGGTGAGCGCCGGGAGGGTGACGTCGATCACCAGCGCGGTGAGGGCCCCGGCGGCGAGGTCGGCGGGGACTCCGAGTCGGCTCGTGCGGCCGAGGAGGACGCCGATGCCCACGAGCGCGAGCAGCCCGAGGAGCGTGGGGAGGAGTGCGGCGACGGCCACGGGGAGAGCGGAGCCTCAGCGCTGACGCGCGTCGACGTAGAACATGTAGCTGATGAGGCACGCCAGGCAGACGAGCGAGATGCCGAGGACGATCGCGACGAGCACGAGCGTGACGCGCAGGCCCGAGGGGGGCACGAAGCGCGGCGGATCGGCGGGGGAGGACGGGACGGGGGGATCGCTCACGGGCGGAGGTATAGGTCCGGGGGTGGTCGAGAGGCTAGCGGGAGCAGCCCCATCGGCGGCGCGGCGGCTGGAAGGACGGCGGTCGCACGATGGGGTGCGGCTGCGGCGGAGGCTCGAAGCACCGGATGCGACGGAACACCGTGGGCTCGTCGATCTGCGCGCCGCCGTCGTTGTTCACCGACTGGAACTCCTGCAACGCGGTGTCGATCACGCCGCTGAAGTTGTCGAGGTTGTAGCCGAAGGGGCGCGGCCCGCAGAACACCTGGCGCACCTGCCAGCGCGTGCCGTGGAAGTTCAATCGCAGGCCGTCCATGGTGCCCTCGGCGGTCTGCGTGACCACCCAGTGCGAGAGCCCCGGCAGGCACGGACCCGGCTCGCTCACGTTGGGCGGACTGTCCCAGGAGTAGGCGTCGATCTGCCCCGTGAGCCGGTTGCCGTTCTGGTGGATCTCCAGCACGAACGAGTACCAGGCCTCGTTTCCGGGGTACCAGCGCAGCGACTTCCAGACCCCTTCGACGGGGTTGGGGCACTGCGCCCGGTCGGCCGGGGGCGGGAGCCGGGCACGCTGCTCCTCGACGGTGGCGGGCGCGAGCGAGGGCAGCAGCACCAGCGCCCCGAGCAGCGACACCGCCCCGACGAGCGCGAGGCGACGCCGCAGCCGAGGGCTCATCGGGCGCACCCCGAGCGGGACGGCGGGCGGAAGGCCGGGGGCGCGACGACCGGATGCGGCACCACGGGCGGCTCGTAGCAGCGAACGCGACGAAACACCGTGGGGTCGTTGATCGCCCTGCCGCCGTCGTTGTTCACCGATTGAAACTCCTGGATGGACGGGTCGATCAGCCCGGTGAAATGGTCGAGGTTGTAGCCGAACGAGCGCGGCCCGCACCAGACGTTCTCCACCGACCAGCGGGTGCCCCAGAACTCGATGCGACCGCCGTCCGCGAAGCCCTCCGCGGACATCCCCACCTGCCAGTGGTGGATGCCCGGAGTGCACAGGGGCGGTGAAGATCCCTGAGGCCCGTTGCCGAACCAGGCGTGCGCCGTGATGCGCCCGATCACCGGGATGCGCCCCGGCACGCCGCGCAGGTTGGGCGAGGCCGCCCCGCGAGGGTCGCGGCGCACGTCGAGGGTGAAGATCATCCACTCGTCATACGGGGACTCGTATTTGTGCGAGACCCACACGCCCTCCAGCGGGTCGGCGCAGACCGCCGGCGGGGGCAGGCGCGCCCGCTGCTCCTCGACCGTCGCGGGAGCGAGCGAGGGCAGCAGCACCAGCGCGCACCCGAGGCCGATCAGCGCCCACGTGAGCGCGCGCCGACGAGGCCGACTCACGGGGTCGACTCCGGACCGGCGATGTCTCGCAGCACGCCGTTCATCTGCTCCCTCGCGGCGGCGTCGTTGGCGGTGGTGGTCCCGTCGAGCGAGCGCACGTCCGTGGTCGAGAGCCCCACCCTGGTCGCGAAGGCCTGCGCGTGGAAGGCCAGCACCGAGCGCGCGGCGAAGGCCTCCACCGTCTCTCCCCGGGCGCGCGTGGACTCCGCGCAGGTGAGCTGCGTCGCGAGCGGGGAGCGCAGGCACATCCGCAGCGCCGCGTCGGTTCCGGTCACCAGCACCTCGAAGCCCCGGTCGTCCGAGCGCAGCCGCGGAGAGCGCCCCAGCAGCGACCCCGCCCGCTCGACCGCCGCGCCCGCGCCGGTCGTCCGGACGTGCGCCGGGAGCGCGAGCCCGAGGCGCCGCAGGGTGCCCGCGTCCTTCTGCATCGCCCGCTCGTAGTACCCGTACGCCGCCGCGTCGCGGCCCAGCGAGCGCGCCGCCTCCGCGGCCACCGCGGCCACCCTCGCCTGCAGCAGCACCTCCGCCGTCGGCAGCGCCGCGAGCGAGCGCTCGGCCAGCGTGAGCGCCCTCGCCTCGTCGCCCTGCGCGAGGCGCACCTCCGCCTCCAGCGCGTCGTGCAGGGGCCTGATCGCCGGGAACGCCGCTTCCTCGCGCCTCGCGTCCCGCAGCGCCACGGCCACCACGCCCGGGCCGAGCACCCGGACGAGGTCGCCCACCATCCAGGTCGGCACCGGCTCGATGCCCCGGCGCACGTACATCCGCAGCGTCGCGTCGAGGCGGAGCTCGTCGGTGAGCGCGTTGGTCACCCGCTCGTCGTCGGGCCAGGCGCGCGCCCTCGTGGCGAGGCTCCCGGCGCCGCCGCTCACCCGCCCGGCGAGGCCCGAGACGCTCGCCCGCTCGGCTTCGAGCTCGGCCTCAAGGGCCCGAAGGGCGCGGCGCAAGAGGGCGTGCGCGCCGAGGGCCTGCTCCTGGTCGCTGGCCACGAGGCCTCGGCGGTCGGGGCGGTCGATGGCGCGGTCGATGAAGCGCAGCCCGGCGCTCCCCTCGCCCGCCACGAGAAGCACCGTGGCGACGGCGACGTCGGTCTCCGCGCGGTCCTGGTCACGGAGGTTGGCGGGCTGTCGGACGCGCCAGCGTTGCATCTCCCTGAGCGCGTCGACGGCCTGCACGGTGCGCCCGGTGTCGAGGTAGAGCCTCGCCAGGAGGCGCCACGGGTTGGCGGTGGTGAACTCCAGCCTACGGGTTCCCTCGATGAGCATCCGCTCGGCCTCGTCGAAGCGCAGCACCGCGAGCGCCCCGAGGGCGGCGTTGTACGCGTGCACCGTGACGTGGGGCGAGGTGGCGGGGTTGGCGTCGGTGCTGCCCTGGGCGCGGCGCACGGCGAACTGGTAGGCGTCGAGGCAGGCCTGGTACTGGGGCTGCCGCGCGCGGGCGGCGCCCTCGACGGCGCAGAGGGCGTTGCGGCCGAGCGACTGCTGCCACGCGTCGGTGGTGCGGATGGCCCGCTGCGCGAAGGCGCGCGCCTCGGTGAGCCGGTCGAGGTGCACCAGCGGCCAGGCGTGCTCGGCGAGCAGGTCGGGGTCGTAGAGGTAGTCGTGAAACTCCAGGACGTGGAGCTGGTACTCGTACTCCTCCATCTCGCCCGCGAGCGCCTGCGTCGCGAAGAGGATCTCCCGGTGCAACTGCCACGGCGCGCCCGCCACGCGGGTGCTCCCGTAGCGCGTCTCGTAGATCTCCCTCGCCCGCCCCAGGTGGAACATCGCCCTCGAGAGCGATCCCTCGGCCTCGCGCAGCGCGCAGCCGAGGACGTAGTTGCCGACGATGGAGTCGGGGTCGACGCGCAGCACCGCCTCGGCCTTCGCGCGCGCCGTCACGAGGCGGTTGTCGTTGTAGAGCCGCAGGGCCTCCTGCTCGAGGGCGGTGGCCTGCGCGGGGACCTGCTGGGCGACGCCCGCGCGGCCGCCGGACAGCGCCAGCGCGCCGGCCAGCAGCAGCCAGAGCCCCCGTCGCATCGGTCGGCCGCGGGGTGCGGTCATCGCCGCATCGTGCTCCGGGCGAGGCGCTCGAGGGGCTCGGTGAGGCACTCGCGCAACACCGCGTCGACGTTGTCGGTGCCCGGCGCGAGCTCCAGGCGGTGGCCGAAGATGTACGGCGCGAGGTAGTCGACGTCCTCGGCGCTGACGTAGTCGCGCACGCGCGTGAGCGCCCGCGCCTGGAGCGCGGGGATCATCAGCACCAGCGAGCGGGTCGAGGCCCCCTGGAGGATGCGCGGGTCGGAGCGGGTGCGCCCGGCGATGTCGACGAGGCACTCGCGCACCTCCGGCGCCACGTGGATCTGGTTCTCGACCACGGCGCGCGCCTCGACGATCTCGGTGCGGGTGACCCGCGGGAGGTCGCTGCCGGCGCCGGCGCGGCGGGCCTTGAAGCTCGCGAGCACCTCCAGCTCGGCCTCGCGGTTGATGTGGTGCATCTTGACCTTGAAGAGGAAGCGGTCGAGCTGCGCCGACGGGAGGGGGAAGGTGCCCGCGAGGTCGAGCGGGTTCTGCGTGGCGATGACGAAGAAGAGCTCGTCGAGCTTGCGGGTGCGGTTGTCGATGGTGGTCTGCTTCTCGGCCATCGCCTCGAGCATCGCGGACTGCACCTTCGGCGAGGTGCGGTTGATCTCGTCGGCCAGCACCACGTGCGCGAAGATGGGCCCCGCGCGGAAGAAGAACTTGTTGGTGTTGGGGTCGAAGATCGTCGTCCCGGTGACGTCGCTCGGCAGCAGGTCGGGCGTGAACTGGATGCGCCGGAAGGTCGAGATGTCGTCGTCGGGCTTGTCGTCGATGATGCAGTCGCCCAGGGCCTTGGCCAGGGTGGTCTTGCCCGAGCCGGGGTAGTCCTCGAGCAGCATGTGGCCGTCCGCGAGGAGGGCGATCACGAGCAGCTCGATGACCTCGTCGCGACCGCGCACCGCCGTCTGCAGCCGCGACCGCAGGCGCTGCACCACGCTGTACGCGCCGTTGAGGTCGGTGATCGGCGGAGCGGGCGTGTGGGTGACGTGCTCGCTCTGGATGAAATCGCTGTCCATAGGCTTCGTCTTGTCTCCTGTGATCATCGCGCGTCCAGCCACGAGGCCGGGTTGAGCAGGCCCAGCACCCGCCGCCAGCGCTTCGTCCCGGCGCGCAGCTCGCGCCGCAGCGAGCGCAGCCCGTCGCGCCACTGCTTCCTCGACAGCGCCTCGGCGTCGGGGTCGCGCTTCGAGGGGTCGCCCAGCTTCGCCGAGAGGTGCATCGACGTGAGCTTCGTGAAGGTCGGGGCCACCGCCGCGACCCGCGACGCGAAGCGCTCCCGGGGCTCGCCGTGCTCGCGCACGAGGCCCGCCTCGGCCATCAGGTCGAGCGCCTTGCGGTAGCCCACCCTCGGCAGAGAGCGCGACGCGGAGAGCGTCACGCGGGCCCGACGCCAGAGCTTGACGAGGTAGAGCGACGCCAGCGCGGCGCCCAGCAGCCCGAGGAGGCCGTAGCCGAGGTCGCGGCCGTAGTGGTGCTGCGGCGGGCGGTCGCGGGGGCGCGGCTGCTCGGGGTCGGGCGGCTGCTGGCGGGCCATCTCGCCGAGGATGCGCTGGAGGTCCTCGTCGGTGCCCTGCCCCGGCGGGTCGAGGTTTCGCTCGGCGGCGATGTCCAGGACGATCCAGCCATACCCGGTGACGTAAAGCTCGGGCCAGGCGTGGGCGTCGCCGCCGCGCAGCAGGATGGTCGAGCCGCCGCGGCGGTTGCTCTCGTCGGAGTGGTACCCGGCGCTGATGCGCGAGGGGATGCCCAGCGAGCGCCAGAGGAACACCGCGCTGTGGGCGAAGTGCACGCAGTACCCGGTGCGGTTGCCGAAGAGGAAGTCGAGGTCGGGTCGGGGACGCCCGCGTGCCTCGCCCTCGTCGAGTAGATGAGCTCGTGGTCGAGGTAGAGCTTGATCGCGAGGGCCTGCGCGAAGGGGTCGCTCCGCAGCCGCTGCGGCAGCCGCTGGTTGACGATGCGCTGGGCGAGCTCGCGGTAGCGCGGGTCGGTCGGCGCCTGGGTGAAGTAGGCGCGCACCTCCGGGGTCCACCGGGGGTCGCCGGAGGCGTGGCCGGTGAGCCGACGGTAGTCGATGCTCTGCGAGAGCGACTCGAAGCGCCACGCGCGGAGGAAGCGCTGCGGGTTGGGGTTGGGCGCCGGCAGATACCGGATCGGCGACTCCAGCGCGAAGGGGTAGGTGTGCTGCGCCAGCACGGCGATGAGCCCTTGCACCCTGGTCCGGCCGTTGGCGGTCGCCGGGTCGCGGACGCGAAGCTCCATCGTGGGGAAGTCGTCGACCACGTCGCCGTCGACGTCGGTGCGCGTGGTGCGAACGAGGCGCGGCCCGCTGACCTGACTCCACACCTCCTGGCGGAAGTAGTACGCGCCCGACGGCGGAGAGTAGTCGTCGTCGAGGACCACCACCGCCATCGGCGTGGGCGAGTTGCTCGGGGACTGGTCATCGTCGAGGCGCTCGCTCGCCGACGGGGGGATGGGCCGGCCGCCGTCGTGGGCGCCCGATCCGGCTCCGCCGTCGATGTCGATGAGGTTGGGCATGGGCACGTCGCCCGCGTCGGCGCCCGCGCCGCCCGCTCCGCCGTCGCCCGTGTCCGTGGGCCCGCTGGAGCCTCCGCCGTCGCCGCCGTCACCCCCGCTGGAGCCTCCGCCGTCGCCCGCGTCTCCGCCTGCGCCCGCCCCGCCGTCGCCCGCGTCTCCGCCGCCCCGATGGTCGCCCGCGTCCCCGGCGTCTGGACCGCGTCCCCCGCTTCCGCCGTCGGGCCCGCGGTTGGGCCCGCGTCCGTTGCCCGCGTCGGGCGTCTGCCGCGGCGGCTGGCCCATGCCCGCGTCGCTGATGCCGAGCTCGCTCATCGACTGCGGCATCGGTGCGCCCACCACCTGGATCACCCCGACCGCGGAGAGCGCCAGCAGCACCAGCAGCACCAGCGAGGAGAGCGCCCGCCCGCTGCGGGTGTCGGCCACCAGCAGCACCGCGAGCAGCGTCACCGCCGCGCCGCCGATGGCCAGCAGCACCTGCGCCGGGTCGATGCCCTGCTGCCAGGCCCAGTCGGAGAGCCACAGCGGCCGGGCGATGACGCCCTCGCGGTGCGAGGCGAACACGGAGGTGAACGCGACGGTGACCAGGCCGAGCTCGAGCGCGGTCACCGCGGGGCGGCGCACCGCCATCATGCGTAGCGCCGCGACCACGGAGAACGACAGCGCCCCGAAGCGCAGCACGCTGGCGGTGACCAGCGCGTTGGCCGGACCGGCGAGCTCGGCCAGCGCCTCGGTGCCCACCGCGAGGGCGGCGAAGCGCCAGAGGACGAAGGCCAGCAGCCCGAGGCCCGCCACGCCGACCGTCGGCCGCACCCGTGAGCGGCCCAGCAGCTCGCCCGCGACGACCCCGAGGATGGCGCCGATCATCGCCGCGGCGAGGGCCTCCCCGAGGGCGACGCCCCAGCTCAGCGCGAAGGCCGCGAGGGCCATGGCGAGGGCGCGCACCGGGTGACGCCACCCGGCGAGGGCGCGGCGCAGGAGCTTCACGCAGCCTCCAGCGAGCGGTGGTGGCCGCCGGGGTAGGCCCGGCCGCCCGCGCGGTCGATGAGGGTCACCGGGGCCCGGGTGGTCGCGAGCGCCCGCAGCACGGCGGCCACGTCAGCGCCGGGCGCCGGGGTCACCGGGCCGCGCTGGGCCTCGGGGCGGATCTGGAACGCGAGGCGAGACCACCAGGTGGTCTTCACGATGGGCACGATGCCGTCGGTGCACACGACGAACTCCACGGGCGACTGCATCTGGTTGGGTGCGGACCTGGCGCGCACCGTCGCGATCACCCGGTCGAGCCAGGGGCCCGGGCGCCCCGGCACGAAGACCACGGCGCGGGAGAGGCCGCCGGGAGTGGCGCGGGCGAGGAAGTCCGCGAGGCCCGACCCGCCGAGCTCGGCGGGGGTGGAGGCCGAGCGGGCCAGCACCTCGAGCGCCTGCACCGGCGACTTTCGCGTAGGCGTCGTTGCCGTCGGCCCCGAGGACCCACTCCGCCCCGAGCGCTCCGGTGTCGACGGCGACGCGTGCGGCGCCCGCGGCGGGCTCGTCGCCAGCGCCCGTGACGAGGTACGCGACGGTCTGCCGGGTGGGCGCGATGGCCCGCTCGGGGGTGCGCACCACGAGCTGACGGGAGCGGGCGAAGACCTTCCAGAGCACGAACTTGATGGGATCGCCCGGCGCGTAGTGGCGCAGGTCGACGCGCTCACCCTCCGGAGGACCAGCGGGGTTGGAGATCTCGTCGCCGCCGGCGATGGAGCGCACCACCCGGATCTGTCGCAGTGCGCCCATGGAGGGTACGAAGCGCACCACGCGCTCCTGCCGGAGGGTGAAGGTCAGGCGGGTGAGGCCGAAGGCGTCGCTCACCTCGACCCGGCGGGTGATGGTGTCGTGCAGTCCGCGGCGCAACGGCGTGACCTCCTCGTGCAGTCGCCGCTTGAGCGGGACCAGACGCACTGACGCCTCGGGGACCTCCCAGTTCCAGCGGATGCGCACGAAGGGGACGAACCAGAGGTTGGAGAGGGAGAAGCCCGTGCGCGCGGCGTAGCCGCACTCGAGGCGCAGCGGCTCCTCGTCGCGCATCTTTCGTCCCCTACGCCAGAGCACCAGGGCCGTGAGGGTGGTGCTGAGCAGGGCGGCGAGGCCGAGGGCCAGCCCGACGGTGCCCACCACCAGCAGCAGCAGATCGATGTGCCGGATGCCGTAGCGGACCAGCGCCCAGGCGCAGCCGACGACCACGAGCAGCCCCAGCCCGGTGAAGGGGAAGGCCTCGACGACCCGGCCCCCGAGGGCCGAGACACGACGAGCGAGGGGGCGGAGGGTGCGTCGGAGGGTCACGGACGACATCAGGTCAACAACGCTCGGGATCCCCAGAAGGTGACAGGGCGCGGCAGCATGGCACACCTCAACCCTCCAGGCGGCGATGATGATCCCTGTTGCCGGTCGGCGCCCGCCGGGGGGGAGGAATTCACTCGATGGCAGCGAGGGCGCTGCGCCACTGGGAGACCTCCGAGGCCTTCAGCGCGACCTCGGCTCCGTGCGCCAGCGCGCCGATGAGCGGCGCCTCGCCCTGCGACAGCGCAAGGAGCGGAACGTGGCCCAGCACCGGGTGGGCGCGGAGCGAGCGGAGGATCGCGAGGGGGTTGAGGCCGAGGAGGTCGAGGTCGACCACGATGGCCGACGGGGGACGGAGCCCGAGCGTGATGAGGTCGTCGTAGAGGCCCTGGTGAGGCGCGAGCTGCCAGCGGGCGGGGAGATGCTCGCCGAAGCGACGGAGCACCTCGGGGTCTTCGGTGAGGACCGCCACGGTGCGAGGCTCCGTCGGGGGGGCGCTGGCCTCCGCGAGGGCGATGCCCCGGGACTGCAGGAAGGCCGTCGCGTCGGGCAGCGCGATGCGCACGCTGCGGCCCACGGTGCGCGAGGCCCTGATCTCTCCGCGACGCACAGCCTGGAGCACCGTGGTCTTGTGGAGGCCTGCGAGGCGCGCCACCTCGCCCGCATGGAGGAGCCTCGGGGGCCTGGCCGTGGGCGCTGGCGCATCGGGCGGTACCCGCGTCTTCGGCATCCGCCCAGTGATAGCCCAGATGCCCGGGTGACCGCTGCCCCGGCCGACGAAACAGAGCGCGCCGGAAAGTTGTATGGGCCGCGCGGCATCGCCCACAGAGGTCAGCCCATGGGACTGGTCGTGGTTGTACTCGTCATCGGGCTCGTGGCGTCGGACCTGCTCGGCCTGCTCCAGCGCGCCAGGTCGTGATCGGGCTTTCCCTCCGCCGCCCGGATGGCGGACGATGCACGTGCGGATGAATGTCCACGACCTGACCTGCACCAGTCGCTCGGTAACCCCCGATGTCGACCATGGCACCCACCCTCGTACGTTCGTTCCCCTTCGTGGATGTCCGCGTGACACGTGACGACGACAGCGCCCCCGCGTACGTCCAGCGCGCCCGAGAGGGCGATGCGCGGGCCTTCCAGGAGCTCTTTCGCAACCACCGTCGCGACGTCGCCCGGCTGGTAGGGCGCCTCCTGGGCCCAAAGCCCGAGGTCGAAGACGTGGTGCAGGAGGTCTTCATCCAGGTCTTCCGCTCGCTGCCCAACTTCCGCGGCGACGCCCGCTTCACCACCTGGCTCCACCGGGTGACCGTCAACGTCACCCTCATGCACCTCCGCGCCGCCCGCAGCCGCCCGCGGCTGGGCAATGAGCTCCTCGACGAGCCCGCCGCCCCGGAGGGCGACTCCCCCGTCGACCACGCCGCCCGCAACCAGCGGCTGCGCGCCCTCTACAAGATCCTCGACACCCTCTCGGACAAGAAGCGCGCGGTGTTCATCCTCCACGACCTCGACGGCGTGCCCGCGGCGCAGATCGCCGCCATGGTCGACAGCCCCGTGCTGACCGTGCGCACCCGGCTGTTCTATGCCCGCCGCGAGGTCTACGCAGCCATGGCCGGAGACCCGACGCTGGAGTCCATTGCCCGTGAGCTCGCGGCGAGCGATCCCACCTCCGAGACGGTGAGCCCGCGATGAGCGACCATCCCTCCATCGACGCGCTCCAGGCGCACCTCGCGGCTCCCGACGCCGCCCTGCGGGCGCACCTCGCGGGCTGCGCCGAGTGCACCCGCCTCCTCGGCGGCCTCGCGGCCCTCGACGAGGCCCGGCGCCACACCCCCGTCCCTCCGCCCTGGGAGCGCCTCGATGACGTGCTGGCCCGCGAGGCCCAGAGGGTCTCCCAGGAGATCCGCTCGGGCAGGCTCAAGGCCTCGCCGAGGGTTCCTTCGTGGGTCGCCACCGGTCTGGCGATGGCCGCGGGCGTGGGCCTGCTGCTGGGTGGGAGAGCGCTGCTCCAGAGCCGAGGCGTCCCGGTGGATGCGCCCGTCGTGGCGCGCCCCACCCCGGCTCCCGCTCCGGCCCCGTCGCCCGCGCCGACGCTCACCCCCTACGAGGCCGTGGTGCTGCTGGCCGCAGGCGGCGCCCGGTACCACGAGCGCGCCAACGACGAGGGCTCCCTGCTCTCTCGCAGCACCGGGCTCCGCGAGGGAGCGAGCGTCGAGACCTCGGCCACCGCCCGGGCGGTCTTCACCGTGCGGCCCGGGTGGACCGCCGACGTCCGAAGCGGGTCGTCCATCGAGCTGTCTCAGCTACGCACCGAGCAGACCGCCGTCACCCTGGGCCGGGGAGCGCTGGCGATGACCCCGGCGCCTGGCGGGTCAGGGCCGGTGCGGGTGCTCCACGGAGGCTGGTCGGTCGAGTCGCATGGTCCGGTGGTGGCGAGGGTCGAGTCGTCGGTGCTGCGGGTCGTGGTGCTCTCTGGCCGCACGGACATCCGCCGGGGCGAGGCCGAGGCCCTCACCGTGACCGGTCCGCTCGTGATCGACCTTCCCCTCGACGGCGGCGCCCCCACGCGCACGGAGCTCACCGCGAACGACCCGGCCGCCCTCGACCTCGCGGCGCTCTCGGCGCAGGGCACGAGCTTCGCGATCCCCGCCATCGACCCGTCGGCCACGCTGACGCTGCTCGACCATGGCGCCCTGCCCTCGGCCCTGGAGTCCATCCGACTCGCTGGCCCCGGAACCATCCAGGCGCGCGTCGGTCGCTCGGAGATGCGCCTCGAGCTGGGCGCCGGGGGAACTCCCCGCTGGGCGACCTTCCGCAGCGCGGCCGCCCCGGTGGTCGCGCTCAACCGGGCCAACGCGGTGGCCCCGCCGGTGGCACCATCCGTGGCTGAGACCGGCGACACCATGCCGCCCGACCAGGTGATGCAGGCCGTGACCAGGCGCGCGGCCTTGATCTTCAACCGCTGCATCCGCGACTGCGTAGAGCGTCTTCGCTGCCAGCAGCCGATCACCGGTCGCATCGAGGTGGCCGTCTCGCCGTCGGGCCAGGCCTCGCTCGCCTCGTCCGACCCGTCGGTCGCAGGTGCCCGCAGCTGCCTGGAGACCCAGGCGCCCTTCGTCCACGGCAGCCCGTGGCGCAACGCCTACCGCTTCGCCATCCCCCTTGATCGCGGTTCGCGCTGATCCTGCCCCGACCTTACCGCACCTCGTAAACGACCCCCCCGAACACCGCCCTCCCGGGCAGCGGATAGCCCAGGAAGTCCTGGATCGGCGCGGTCACCGCGGTCACGTCCCCGATCGGGTTGCAGAGCGTCTGGCTCGCCGTGCGCTGGTCGAGCAGGTTGGTCACCTCCAGCGTCGCTCCCCATCCCCCGAGGAAGCGCGGCGACCAGCCGAGGCGCAGGTGGCCCAGGGCCCTCGCCGGGATGGCGGTGCAGTTCGACCGGTCTAGCCACGCGGACGACACCGCGGACACCGAGAGCGCCGCGCGAGCGCCGCCGACCCTACCCTCCACGCTCACCGAGAGGTCCGCCCACGGAACCCCAGGGACGCTCCTCCCGGTCGCCCCGTCGTCGCCCACGAGCGCCGGGTCGACCAGCGCGCCCGCCAGCGTCAGCGTCAGGTGATCGCGCCAACGCACCCTCGCCCCAAGCTCGAGGCCGGTGATGGACACCCGCCCGAAGTTCTCCGCGCGAAAGCGACCGGGCCCCACCTGCACCAGCGCGATGAGGTCCGTCGCGTCGCGGAGGTACCCGCCGAGCTCGGCGCTCACCCTCCACGACCCACTGCGGGTCTCGACCGCCAGCGAGGCGTCGACGAAGCGCGATCGCTCCGGACGCAGCGAAGCGTTGCCCACGATCACCCCCCGATCGCCGAAGCGCTCCGGCAGCGTCGGCGCCCTCGCCGCGAGCCCTCCGTGCGCCCGGAGCTGCAGCCACGGCCGCACCGCGAGGTGCACCCCCAGCCTCGGGCTGAGCAGGTTCATCGCCTCGCTCCGGGAGGGCGTCTCGTCGGCGATCGCCTCCGCCACGAAGCCCGCCGACGCCCGCAGCGGACCGAGCGCCAGCGTCGACTCCAGGCCCGCGGTGAGCGCCCGTCGGGAGGCGTCCACCAGCGTCGCCCCGGCGCCCGGGACGAAGCCCTCCTGCCGACCGCGCAGCAGCGCCTCGTGGGTGACCCTGCCCGAGCGACGCCGCGCCCTCACCTCCCCCTGAGCGCGCCACGTGTCGCTCGTCGCCCGGTAGCCGGTGATCGACACTCCGCCCGCCGCGCCTCGCCCGTCGAAGAGGTCGCCGCGCACCATGGCGGTGCCGGAGAGCTCGACCTCCCAGCCGTCGAGGCGCCACGCCCAGGAGCCCCGCGTGAGCAGCCGGCGCTGCTCCTGGAAGGGACCCACCACCGCGGTCTCACCAGGGCCGGCGACCCCGCGGTGCATCCATCCGCCGAGCACCAGGAGGCAGCCCGACGAGCGCGACGCCGGGGCCCCGAGGCAGACCCGGTAGAGCCCGTCGAGCGCGTCGCCGCCGTTGTTCACCCGGTCGGTCACCCGTCCCCCGGAGAGCGTGCGATTACCGGGCTCGTAATAAGGGAAATTGCCGTCGGTGCCTCGGTAGTTGAGCGCGAAGAGCATCCGCAGCGGCCCGACGCCCGCCCCTGCGCCCGCCGACGCCCGCCTCGCCCCGAAGGACCCGGCCCCCGCGGCGGCCCAGGCGACAGGACGCTCGGAGACATCGCGTAGCCGCAGGTCGATCGCCCCCCCGAGGGCCCCCACCCCAAGGCGCACCGGACCGACGCCCCGGTACACGTCCGCCCGCTCGATCAGCGCCGGGGGGATCGCGGACAGGTCGACCCCGTCGCTCGCCGCGTCGTTGAGCACCACCCCGTCGAGCGCCACGGTGAGGTGCGCCGACGAGGCGCCGCGCAGCACCAGGGACTCCGTCGCGAGGTCGCCTCCGTTGCGGCGGACGTGGAGTCCGGGCGCTTCTTCGAGGAGCGATCCGATGCCCGCCGCGAGCTGAGCCCGCTCACGGAGGTCGATGGAGGTGCTCGCGCCCAGGGTGGCGGAGGGATCGTCCCAGGAGGGGCGCCGGGGGGCCCGCACCGTCGCCGTCGGGACAGCGGTCTGCGCCCACGCGCCCGGGGCGAGCAGCGAGCAGCCAAGCAAGGTCCATCCACACGGGCGCAGCAACACCGGACGGCCGCGGGTGTACCCCGAGAAGACTCCCGAGGGGGTCGCTACCCCGCGAGAACTGCAAGCTTGGGGTTGCGCCCCTGCGGAGCGATGGGGCACCCTGCTTCGCACTCGGATGCGTCGGGTTCTTCTGGTCGACGACAGCCCCGCGCTCCAAGCTGCCGTCGCGCAGAAACTGGAGAACGCCGGATGGTCCGTCCGCGTCGCCGCCGACGCGGAGGAGGCCTTGATTTCCGCGCTATCGGCCCCGCCGGATGCGGTCGTCACAGACCTGTGGATGCCGGGCCTCTCCGGGCTCCAGCTCTGTCAGCTCCTGCGCGGCGAGCCCGCCACCGCGCACATCCCTGTGCTGCTCTGCACCACCAGCGCCGACCGGCGCGCCCGCTTCTGGGCGCAGCGCTCCGGGGCCAACGCCTTCCTCGACCGCAACGACCCCGACCGCCTCGTGGCCGAGCTGGAGAAGCTCGTCCCTCCGGGCAGCGAGGCGCCCCCTCGGGTGTCGTTGCCGGGCGATCCGGGGCTGCGGCGAAGCACCATCCCCGGACGCCTCTCGGTGCTGCTCGACCACGCGCTCTTCGAGGCGGTGGTGGTGGGCGAGCTGCGCTCCCTCGCCTTCGACGCCGCCGACATCGACGGCCTCTTCAACGCGTTCTCCCGGCTGATGACCGACATCGTGGCGTACTCCTGGCTGGCCCTCTCGGTGCCTCGCCGCCACGGCGTGCGGGTGTTCATCCACCAGCACCCTCGGCACGGAGGGAGGGCGATCCCCGGGGCGGTGCAGTCCGTGGTGTCGCCCTCGGACGGCCCGGTGGAGCTGCGGGTGGTGAGCGACGCGCTCGCGGCCGATGAGCTCCCGGACGGGGCCGTCACCGCGCTCCCGGTGCTGCTGCGGGGCAAGCTGCTGGGGCGGGTCGGGCTCTGCGCCTCGCGGGCCTCGCTGGGCCGCGACGAGGCCGCGGTGCTCACCCTCGCCGCCCGCGAGCTCGCGCTGCCGCTGCACGCCGTCGGTCTGCTGGAGGAGACCCGACGACTCGCCTCGACGGACGCCCTCACGGCGCTGGCCAACCGCCGCGCGGCCTCGCTCCGCCTCGACGAGCTGGCCCGCCGCGACCTCAAGGAGAGCACCCTCTCCATCGCCCTCATCGACGTCGACTTCTTCAAGAGCATCAACGACACCTACGGCCACGCATCGGGCGATCGCGTGCTCTGCCACGTCGCCGAGGTGCTGCGCGCCGTCGCCCGCGGCAACGACCTCACCGCGCGCTGGGGCGGCGAGGAGTTTCTCCTCGTGCTCGACGGAGCCTCCGCGGCCACGGCGCGCGTCGTGGCCGAGCGGGTGCGCGGCTCCATCGCCCGTACGCCGTGCCTGCTCGACAGCGGCAAGAGCGTTCCCATCACGGTCTCGGTCGGCGTGGCGACCTTCGACGGCAAGGGGCTCGACGCGTTCATCGACTCCGCCGACCGGGCGCTCTACCGGGCCAAGAGCCTGGGGCGCAACCGCGTCGAGGTCGCCGGCGAGGCCGACGACGTCACTCCGCCAGAACGAACGTAAAGCAGAACTGCCGCGCCCCGGCGTCGGGCGTGGTCACCGTCATCGTCGCCTCACCCGGGGCGTGGGGCAGCTCGAAGCGGTAGCCCGTGACGCCCTTGCGGTTGACCGCGCGCACCTCGCGCACCATCTCGGCCTGACCCTCCAGGCGAAGCGTGATGCTCGCCGTCACCACCGCGCCGGTCGGAAACCACCCCGCGTCGTCGATGCCCACCGCGCCGACGAGAGCGCGCGCCGGGGGCAGAGCCGGTGAAGCGGAAGGTGAGCGTCCCGTCGGTCTGGGGGTGCGCGTAGATGCAGCGCATCTCGGCGCCGTCGAAGCGGTGGGGCTCGGCGCGCACGCGGTTCCACTCGGGGCCGTGGCAGCCGAGGACGGCGCCTTCGAGCGGGCACGGGCCGTTGTCGGCGCCGCCCACGCGCTCGGCGGTCACCCTCGCCCCGAGCTCGTGCGAGGCGTCGAAGACCACCCGGCCCAGGTGCTGCGCGGCGATCTCCCAGCGCAGCGCCCGACCCTCCCGATCGACCGTCGCCCCGGAGCCGAAGCGGCCCAGCAGCGGCGCCAGCGCGGAGGCCGTCGGAGCCACCCCGTACACGCGACGCACGCCGTGGAGGTCGTCCATCTGGGGGACACCCCAGAGCGCAGGCACCGGCGACGCCATCGCCACGAGCTCCGGGGCCTCGTCGGTCACCACCACCAGGTCGCGCGGCCCCGCCTCGCGACGGATCATCCTCACCACCGCGCGGCGCGGATCGGTCTTCTCCCGGGCGCGCTCGAGGGCCCACCACGAGCCGCCCAGCGCCGCCAGGGCGACGAGCACCCCGAGGGCGTCGCGCGCGATGGGCCTCACGCGGCCTCCAGCCATCGGCGACGCCAGTGCTCCAGCACCAGCAGCGAGTAGAGCAGCTTCCGGTGATCGCGCGCTCCCGAGAGGTGCTCGCTCATCGCCCGCTCGACCACCGCGGGGGAAAACCACCCGGTGGCCCGCAGCCTCGCAGGCGACAGGGTGTCGAGCATCAGCTCTCTCAGTGGGCCCCGCAGCCAGCGCCCCACCGGCGCGCCGAAGCCCTTCTTCGGGCGCTCGAGGATGGACTTCGGGACCCTCGCTCCAAGCGCCTTGCGGAGCAGGTACTTCGTGGTCGTCCCCCGAAGTCGCAGCCGCTCAGGGAGCGCGAGGCAGAAGGTCACCACGTCGGTGTCGAGCAGCGGCGCGCGCGCCTCCAGCGAGACCCGCATCGTCGCGCGGTCGACCTTCTGGAGCACGCCCTCGGACAGGTACACCTGGAGGTAGAAGGCCGTCGCCGCGTCGAAGTCCGTCGCAGCCCCGAGGCCCGCCGCGCGCGCCGCGTCGAGCGAATGCGCGGCCCCGCTGCGGAGCGCGTCGCCGAGCAGCGAGGGGAGCGAGTCAGGGTCCACCGGGGCGAGCCAGCGGGCGTGGCGCTCGGCCCCGCGCGACCGCATCCCCTGCGCCATCTGCTGGAGCTTGAAGGCCGTGGAGAAGTTCGCGTCCGTCGCGGGCATCAGCCGAGCGAGTGCGCCCAGGAGGCGGCCCGCGGTGGCGCTGGTCGGCAGCCGGGAGAGCACCTGATCGGCCACGAAGGTGGGGTAGCCCGCGAGGATCTCGTCGCCGCCGTCGCCGCCGAGCGCCACCGTGACGTCGCGGCGGGCGAGCCTCGCCAGCATCGTCGTCGGGAGGATGGAGCTGTCGGCGTGGGGCTCGTCCATGGCGTCGAGGGTCGGCGCCACGAGGTCGATGAGGGCTCGCTCGGAGAGCACCTCGGTGACGTGGTCGGTGCCGAGGTGGCGGGCGACCAGCTCGGCGTGGGCGCTCTCGTCGAAGCTCGGGTCGTCGAAGCCGATGGCGAAGGTCTTCACGCGCGGGTGCGTCGCCGCCGCGCAGGCCGCCACGAAGCTGGAGTCGATGCCCCCGCTCAGGAACACCCCCACCGGCACGTCGGCCACCAGGCGCCGGGAGACCGCGCGCTCGACGCGGCGAGAGAGCTCCTGGGTGAGCTCACGCTCGTCGCCTCGCAGGCGCACCCCGGTGCGAGGCGCCCACCAGCGCTCGTGGGTGATGCCCTCTCGGGCGCTCCAGCGAAGTCGCTCACCGGGGCCGAGCTTTCGCACCTGTGCGAGGATGGAGCGCGGCTGCGGCACGAACTCGTGCACGAGGTACTGCGCCACCGCGACCGGGTCGACCTCGCGCCGGGCGCGCACCTCGGGGTGCACCAGCAGGGCCGAGAGCTCGCTCGCGAAGGCCACGCCGCCGCGGCCGGAGTCGTCGCCGAGCGGGGCGTAGTAGAGGGGCTTCTTGCCGAAGCGGTCGCGGACGAGGGTGAGCGCGCGGTCCCGGGCGCTCCAGTGGCCGAAGGCGAACATGCCGTGGATGCGCTGGAGCGCGCCGTCACCCCAGGCGTCGAGGGCGTGCAGCAGCACCTCGGTGTCGGAGCGGCCGCGGAAGGCGTAGCCCTGCGCCGCGAGCTCGTCGCGCAGCGCGGCGAAGTCGTAGATCTCGCCGTTGAAGGTGAGCATCGCGGACTCGTCGGGGGAGCGCATGGGCTGCGCCGCGAGGTCGGAGAGGTCGACGATGGAGAGCCGCCGGTGGCCGAAGGTGCAGCCGGGCATGGCGAGCACCCCGTGGGCGTCGGGGCCGCGGTGCGCGAGGCGGTCGGCCATGGCGCGCACGAGGGCCGCGTCGGGGAGCACGTCGTCAGGGAGCGCGAGGCCGGCGATGCCGCACATGGGACGGGTTGTAGCCCTTAGCGGGTGGGCTTGACGGGGAGCTCGAGGTTGACGGTCTCGCCCACGAGGTAGGTCTTCTTGCCCTGGGACTCGTGGTAGGTGCGGATGAGGATCTCGCCCAGCAGCCCCATCAGCAGGAACTGCACCCCGAGCGAGAACAGGAAGACCGCGAGCAGCAGCAGGGTCACCGGCTGGAGCCACTCGCCCGGCCGGTGGAGCACGTGCTCCTTGATGAACTGCGCGACGAAGATGATGCCCGAGAGCGAGCCCGCCGCGCAGAGCGCGAAGGCGGGGCGCCCGAAGAAATAGATGGGCTTGGTGGAGTAGCCGCCCAGGAAGGTCACCGTGAGCAGGTCGAGCAGCACCTTGAAGACGCGGCCGAGGCCGTACTTGCTGACGCCCGCGCGCCGCGGGTGGTGGGTGACCTCCATCTCCGTGACGCGGGCGCCGGCCCAACTCGCGTAGATGGGGATGAAGCGGTGCATCTCGCCGTAGAGCCCGTAGGGCTCGAGCACCCAGCGGCGGTAGGCCTTGAGGGTGCAGCCGTAGTCGTGGATGCGCACGCCGGTGACCCAGCCGATGAGCCAGTTGGCGATGACGCTGGGGAGGCGGCGGGTGATGGCCTTGTCCTGACGATCCTTGCGCCAGCCCGAGACCACCTCGAAGCCCTCGTCGAGGCGAGCGAGGAGCTTGGGGATGTCCTTCGGGTCGTTCTGCAGGTCGGCGTCGAGGGCGACGATGATGGGCCCGCGCGAGTGGTCGATGCCCGCGGCGATGGCGGCGGTCTGGCCGAAGTTGCGGCGGAAGCGCACGACGCGCAGCCACGGGCGCGAGGCCGCCGCGGCGGTCATCAGCGCGAAGGAGCCGTCGCGAGAGCCGTCGTCGACCAGCACGGCCTCCGCGGGCTGCGGTAGCGAGGGCATCGCCGCGTCGAGCGCATCGAACAGCGCGGGCAGCGACTCCTCTTCGTTGAAGACCGGGATGACCAGGGAGAGGGCTGGTGCGCTGGGGGCGTCCGTCGACACCGGCGCGGTCTATCACAAAACACATCGGGGCCGCGAAGGGACTGTTGATCCCCTCGCGACCCCGATGATGTTCGGAGCGGTGCTCGATCAGTCGCGCGGGACGCCGGCGTCGCTGCCGGTGCTCGCGCCGCCGCACACGCCGGAGGGGGCGGTGGCGACGGTGGTGGTGGCGATGGTGGCGACCTTCGTGGTGAAGCCGAGGCCCACGCCGATGCCGCCCTGCGGGGCGTCACAAGTCACGGTGGCCGGGGCGCCCGCGTCACCGAGGGCGGCCGCGGTGGCGATGTCGACGAAGCCCTGGATGAGCGGGGCCGCGGCCTCGCGGTACTGCATGAGGGCGGGGATGCTGGTGAGGGCGTCGATGAGGTCGCCCTGGCGGAGGTAGCCGCCGAGGTTGCCGGCGGTACCGTCGGTGGCGCCGAGGGTCACGCGCAGCTGGGTCTGGAAGAGGTTGAGGTTGAGCGTCATCCCCTGGAGCGAGAGGGGGATGGAGAAGTTGGGCGCCGAGGGGTTGGCGGCCGGCGGGTTCACGCGGAGGCGGCCGTTGACGATGGAACCGTCGAACTGGAGGCGCGCCGAGGAGAGGTCACCCGCCGTGGTGAGCGAGCGGTTGTCCACCTGGTACATCTGGTTCGCCATCTGGATGTTCGCGCAGTTGGCGAACGTGGCGTACGCGAACGGGTACACGAGGACGTGGACCGACGGGTCGTTGAGGGACGGGCCGAGCGTGCCGTTGACGCCCGTGACGCGGACGAGGATCAGGAACTTGCCCGTGTCGACCTGCTCGTTGAGCGTGTTCTGCACGTTGAGCGAGGCCTGGAGCGACATGATCGTCTGGGCGACGTTCGGGAGCTGGTTGTCGACGCCACCCTGACAGGCCGCGCCGCCGCCGGCGGTACCCGCCATGCAGGTGCCCATGTTCTGGTCGGGGTCGATGGTCGAGAAGTAGTCGCCGCGCGAGCAGTCGGCGGGCTGCTGGTTCGCGGGGCGGGTCGGGGAGATGCGGCCGTCGAGGTTGAAGCCGTAGAACGCGCGGGTGGTCACGCCCGGCTCGGCGCCTTCGTCGAGGAGGAGGTGGTTGATGACGTAGTCGTAGGTGCGGGCCTCGCCAGCGTCGGCGGGGGTGGTGGGGACGTCGGTGGCCGGGGTGGTGCCCGCGTCGGTACCCGCGGGGACGGGGTCATCGCCGCAGCCGGCGAGCCCGCTGATAAGACCAAGCGCTGCGAAGGGGAACAAGAACTTCGTCGAACGTGCCATGTGTCGAACTCCTCTACGATGGTTGAAGTGCCCGCGGAGCACGCACGCGCTAGGCGTGCGGCCCATCGGGAAAGCCAAGATGCTTCCAATGGCGGCACGCCGCGCAGGCCGTGAGCACCCGACGACGCGCTCGGCTCTCTAGCATCGAAACTGACAGCCGTTCAACAAGCGGATCGATGTCGTCATAGCGGCCGTCATGACGCAGTGTTTCAGGCGCGGAAGTTGGGCCGCGAGGTCGTGCGTGCTAGCGCGACACGGATGTCAGAGCCCGCGTTCGTGCACCTCCACGTCCACTCCCAGTACTCGATGCTGGAGGGTGCCATCCGGGTGAAGGAACTCTGCTCCCGGGTGAAGGAGCTGGGCATGCCGGCGGTGGCGCTCACCGACCACGGCAACATGCACGGCGCCATCGACTTCTATCAGAAGGCCAACGCCGCGGGCATCCAGCCGATCCTCGGCTGCGAGGTGTCGCTGGGGCACGCGTTTCCGGGCGATCGGCCTGACAAGTACGGCCTGCACCGCGCCTACCACCTGCCGATGCTGGCCTCGTCGGAGCAGGGCTATCGCAACCTGATCGCGCTGGTCTCTCGCGCCTGGCTCGACAACCCCGAAGGGGCGCCGGTGCAGACCGACCTGGAGGTGATGGCCCGCCACGCCAAAGGGCTCGTGGTGATGACCGGCTGCCTCGGGGGCCTGGTCCCTCAGGGGCTGTTGCAGCACTCTCCCGACGTCGCTCGCACCGTGCTCGGCACCCTCAAGGAGATGCTCGACCCGGGTCACCTCTTCGTCGAGCTTCAAGACCACGGGTTGCTGGAGCAGAGCCCCCTCAACCGATGCCTGCTCGAGCTCGCCAAGGAGCTCGACCTGCCCGTGGTGGCCAGCAACGACGCGCACTACCTCAAGCGCGACGACGCGGGCGCGCAGCGGGCGCTCACCTGCATCGCGGCGGGGATGAGCCTCGACGAGGCCGAGGCGTCGGGGATGCAGTCCGACGAGATGTTCTTGAAGAGCCCGCGGGAGATGGCGGAGGTCTTCGGGGACGTGCCGGGGGCGCTCTCCAACACGCTTCGCATCGCGGAGATGTGCAAGCTCAAGCTGGAGCTCGGCAAGCCCATGCTGCCGAACTTCCGCGACGAGAACGGCCAGATCATCGAGGCCATCGACGACTACTTCGCGGGCCTCTGCCGGGCGGGCCTCGAGAAGCGCTTCACCAGCTTCCGGAAGCAGAACAAGCGCTTCGACACCAACAAGTACCGAGAGCGCCTGGAGATCGAGGTCAAGGTCATCTGCGGGATGAAGTTCCCGGGGTACTTCCTCATCGTCCAGGACTTCATCAACTGGGGGAAGAAGAACGGCGTCCCGGTGGGCCCCGGCCGCGGCTCCGGCGCCGGGTCGCTGGTCGCCTACGCGCTGGGCATCACGGACATCGACCCCATCCCCTACGACCTCCTCTTCGAGCGCTTCCTCAACCCCGAGCGCGTCTCGATGCCCGACTTCGACGTCGACTTCTGCATGCTCAAGCGCGAGCGCGTCATCGAGTACGTGCGCAACAAGTACGGCGCCGACTCCGTGGGCCAGATCGCCACCTTCCAGGTGCTCAAGGCCAAGAGCTGCGTGCGCGACGTGGGGCGCGTCATGGGCATGCCCCTCGCCGACGTGAACGCCATCGCCTCGCTCGTCCCCGAGCCGGTGCTGGGCAAGACCGTCTCGCTCAAGGAGGCGATGGAGAAGGAGCCCAAGCTCAAGGCCAAGTACGACACGGAGCCCGCCTCGCGGGCCACCATCGACATGGCCATGAAGCTGGAGAACCTCAACCGTCACGCGGGGATGCACGCCGCCGGCATCGTGATCTCCGAGGGGCCGCTCTGGAACACCGTCCCTGTGTTCCGCGGCACAGGCCAGTCGGCGGTGACGCAGTACGCGAAGGACGAAGTCGAGGCCGCGGGCCTGGTGAAGTTCGACTTCCTCGGGCTGACCACGCTGACGGTGCTCGACTTCGCGGTGACGATGATCCGCAAGCGGCCCGACGAGATCGAGCGCGTGGCGAAGGGGGGAGAGCCCTTCAACGTCGACGACATCCCGCTGGAGCCCAAGGACCCCGACCCCGAGAAGGCCAAGAAGGCCCGAGAGACCTTCGAGCTGCTGCAGTCCGGCGAGACCACCGGCGTCTTCCAGCTGGAGTCCTCGGGGATGCAGAAGCTCTTCAAGGACCTCAAGCCCGACTGCTTCGAGGACATCGTCGCCGCGGTGGCGCTCTACCGCCCGGGGCCCCTCGGGTCGGGCATGGTCGAGGACTTCGTCGCCCGAAAGAACGGCCGCGCCAAGATCGTCTATCCGCACGACAGCCTGAAGGAGGTGCTGGAGTCGACCTACGGGGTCATCGTCTACCAGGAGCAGGTGATGATGGTCGCCCGCAAGATGGGCGGCTACTCGCTGGGCGGCGCCGACCTGCTGCGCCGGGCGATGGGCAAGAAGAAGCTCGAGGAGATGGCCAAGCAGAAGGCCACCTTCGTCGAAGGGGCCAAGAAGCTCGGGCACACCGAGGAGGGCAAGGCCGTCGAGGTCTTCGACCTGCTCGAGTACTTCGCGGGCTACGGCTTCAACAAGTCCCACAGCGCGGCGTACGCGCTCATCACGTACCAGACGGCCTTCCTGAAGCGGCACTTCCCCGCGGAGTTCATGGCCGCCACGCTCTGCTCCGACCTCGGCAAGATCGAGAAGCTCGTCGGGACCATCAACGAGGCGCGCAACCTCGGCATCCCGGTGATGGTTCCGGACGTGAACGAGTCCGATCGGTACTTCACGGTGGCGTACGCGCCGACGCCGCAGCCCATCCCCCGCAAGCCCGCCAACCGCATCGAGGCCGACCCGTGGCGCCCGCGCATCCGCGTGGGGCTCGGCGGCATCAAGGGCGTCGGCGACTCGGCGGTGGAGTCCATCATCGAGGCGCGCGAGGCCGGGCCCTTCGTCGACCTCTTCGACTTCACCGCCCGCATCGATCCGAGGCGGGTGAACAAGTCCGTCGTCGAGGCGATGGTCGCCAGCGGCTGCTTCGACGACACGCTCCAGCGCACCGGCGCGTCGCGGGCGCAGTGCCACGCCGCCATCGAGCGCGCGCTGGAGCGCGGCAAGGGGGCGGCCAAGCAGCGCACCAGCGGGCAGATGGGCCTCTTCGGCATGGCCGAGGCGCTGCAGCCCACCAACGGCTACCCCGAGGTGCAGCCGTGGGACCTCACCGACGGGCTCAAGCGCGAGCGCACCGCCCTGGGGCTCTACCTCACCGGGCACCCGCTCGACCGCTACGCGGCGGAGTCGGCGCGCTTCGCCACCACCTCGACGTCGCAGATTCCGGAGATGGCCAACAACACCGAGGTGACCCTCGCGTGCGTCATCGAGGGCTACCGGGAGAAGGTGCCGAAGTCGGGCGGGCGCATGGCCTTCTTCTTCATCGAAGACCGCGCGGGGCGCGTGGAGGCGATCGTGCGCGCCAAGGTCTTCGACTCCGTGGCGGGCAAGCTGAAGGAGGGCGAGGCGCTGCTGCTCAAGGGCAAGGTGCGCACGGAGTTCAAGCGCGACGAGGAGGGCGAGCCGGACGACACGCCCGACGCCGAGCTCGCGCGCACGGTCTGGGTGGAGGAGGTCACGCCCCTCGGGGACGCGCTGCGGCAGCGCACCAGGGCCGTGCTGCTGCGCCTCGACGCCAACAACCTGAAGGAGGGCGAGGTCGCGCGGCGGCGCCTGGAGCTGCTCAAGCAGGCGCTCGCGGCGCACCCGGGGCGCATCCCGGTGCAGGCGGTGGTGAAGGTCCCGGGCGGCGAGGTGGGCGTGCGCATGGCGCGCGTCGGCATCGACCCCTCGGAGGAGCTCATGGCGACCATCGAGCGCATCTTCGGCTCGAAGGTCGCCGAGCTGCGGAGCTGATGCGGCGAGGGAGAGGGCGATGAGGCACGCCGCGATGATCCCTCCCCCGCGCCGACGGCTACGGGCGCGGGGGCGCTACCTCCTCGCGCTGCTCAAGCGCTTTCGCCTCACCCTGGCGATGGCGGTGGTCTTCTTCGGGGTCGTGCCGCTGGTGTTCAAGACCCTCTACCGAGGCCCCGGCGGAGCGCGCATCTCGTTTGGCGAGGCGCTGCACCACACGTACTTCCTGATGTTCGGGCAGCCCTCGCTGCCCTACGTCGGCGACGTCTTCCTGGAGCTGCTCAACTTCGCGCTCCCGCCCTTCGGCATCGCGGTCATCGCCGACGGCGTGGTGCGCTTCGCCTACCTCTTCTTCGCCCAGAAGAACCACGACAAGGAGTGGATCACCGTGATCTCCGAGACCCTGCGATCGCACGTCATCGTCTGCGGCGCCGGCCGGGTGGGCTACCGCGTCGCCGCGCAGCTCCTCGAGCTCGGCCACGAGGTGGTGGTGATCGAGAAGCGCCCCGACGCGCCCTTCATCGCCGTGCTCCAGGCCCACGACGTGCCCGTGCTCATCGACGACGTGAAGAGCCCGCAGGCGCTCCAGCGCACCAACGTCCGACACGCGGCGGCCATCGTGTGCGCGACCGACGACGACCTCGCCAACCTCAACACCGCCCTCGACGCGCGGCGGCTCAACCCCTCGATCAGGGTGGTGATGCGGCTCTTCGACGACGACCTCGGCGCCCGGGTGCGCGACGCGTTCCAGGCCGAGGTGCTGTCGAGCTCCGCCCTCGCCGCCCCGGCGCTGGCGCTCGCGGCGCTCGACCCGCGCATCTCCCACAGCTTCCACGCCGGCGACCGGCTGATGGTGGTCTCGGACTTCCAGGTGACCGACGCGCTCGCGGCGCTCACCGTGGCCGAGCTCCAGCACCGATTCCGGGTGGTGACGCTCTGCGTGCGCCACCGCTCCGAGCCGCAGATGCACCCGAAGCCGACGCATCACTTCAAGCGCGGCGAGGTGGCGACGCTACAGGGGATGTACCCCGACTACCTGGAGCTGCGGGCCTTTACCGGGGAGCGTACTCCGCCGGTGTCCGCAGTGGGGCGTAGCGACCTCGCGCCGCTGCGCACGCCCGAGCCCGAAGGCGGGGACAGCGCGATCTGAGGGGTGCCGAGGGAAGGCGAAGGGCACGCATGACGTCGACACGCCCGAAGAGCGAAGCGGGAGCGCTGCCTGCCCGTGTCGAGCGCTCGACACCCCGATGACGAGCGCTCGACATGGGCAGCCCGCAGGGTTCACCGGCGCGAGCGTACGCCGGCCGTGCGGCGCGACGCCGTTGACCCCGTGCTCTCGTCACTGAAGAGCGTCGGCCTCCCTCGCGACGCGGCGAGCCGTGGTCTACGCTCGTGCGCCATGCCCTCGCCGTCGCCCGAAGCCCCGCCGGTTCCGTCGGCGGGCGGGCCGCTGCCGGAAGGCCCGTTCCCCCGCTGGCGGCGCGCGGCTCAGGGGCTCCGCTGGATGCGCATCGCGATCTACGCCCCGATTGCGGGCTCCGTGCTCGGGATCCTTATCAGCCTGGGTGCCGGACAAAGCTCGCCCACCCGCAGTTTCGCGGGCTACCTCTTCTGGGCTTCTTACGTCCTGGGCTACGTCGCCTTCGCCGCCGGGCTCTGGCGCTTCGGGAGCGTGCCGGCCTCCACCGGCGCGGCGCGCCCCGCCCGCCAGGCGTTCGCATGCCTTGCCTCGGGGCTGGGGCTGCAGCTCCTCTGCTGCTTGCCCCTCGTGTGGCCCGCCCTCGTGCCCATCCTCTTCGGCCGCTTGCTGATCGGCTTCATCCTCCTGCTGGGGACGATCACGCCCGTCACCTTGACCGCCGCCTGCGGGGGGCTCCTGGTCCGTGCGCTGGGCGCAGTTCTCCGGTCGTTGGGCGAGAGGCCGCCCACCTGCGCGCAGAAGGCGCTCGGCGCGTGGGTTGCCTGGTGGATCCTCACACTGACGCTCTCGCTCGCCCTCTGGCTCGCGATCACGATCGGGCGCCCGTCCGCGCTCGTGCACCTCGTAGTGGTCCTCCCCAACGTCGCGCTGCCCGTGGCGTGGGGGCTACTCTACGTGGGCGGGGGCGCCATCGCGCTGGCGCTCGCCTCGGTCATGGGACGCACGGCCAGAGCCCTCGCCCGCCAGGAGAGCCCAGAGACCGCGCCGCGCCGAGGAGGGCCGAGCGACGCGGCGTCGACGGAGCGCGAAATCGCGCCGCGGCCGCCGCGGAGTGGGTCAAGCTGCGGGGTGTTCCCAGGAGACGGCAGCGATGATCCACAACGACGTGTTGCGCAGCGTTCGGTACATCCTCAACGTCGGCGACGAGGCCCTCGCGGCGATCGTGCGGCTCGGCGGCGCGCAGGCCACGGCCGCCGAGGTGAGCGCGTTCCTCAGGCACGAGCACGAGAGCGGCTATCAAGCCTGCAGCGACGCCGTCATGGCGAGTTTCCTCGACGGGCTGATCGTCCACCGGCGCGGGCCGAAGGGGTCCGCCGCGCCGCGGCCCGCCGGGGCCATCGTCACCAACAACACGGTGCTGAAGAAGCTTCGCGTCGCCTTCGAACTCCGCGACGACGACCTGGTGGCGATCATGAAGCGCGCGGGATTCGCGGTGTCGAAGCCAGAGCTGAGCGCGCTCTTCCGCGACCCGAGCCACGGCAACTACCGCGCGTGCGGCGACCAGTTCATGCGCAACTTCCTCCGGAGCCTGGCCGCACACCTCCGGGGCGCACCGCCGTGAGCGGCGCGCGTGGGTCGTTGGAGTCGATCCGCGAGCTTCGCCCAGCCGAGGGTGAACAGTAGTTCTCGACGACGCGACGCGGGGCGGTACTTCGCTCACGTCAGCCTGCGAGCTCGCCCGGCGATCACTCCGCCCACAGGCTGGTCAGGTCGAGCGCCAATGCATCGAAGGGCTCGGCCTGCACGGGCTCGGCGCCGTCAAATGTCGCGACGAGCAGCCAGCCATCAGGAGCGTGACGGAAGACCTCCAACGTGTGGGCGATGGGGTCGATGAGCCACGCGTGCCCGACGCCCTCGCGATGGTAGATCGGCAGCTTGCGATGCCGGTCGGTGCGCGTCGTCGACGGTGAGAGCACCTCGCAGACCCAGTCCGGAGCGAGCGAGAGGTCCTCCGCGTCGCCGAAGAACCCAGGCGGGCAACGCTCGCGGCGCCACCCCGCCAGGTCGGGGATCAGGACGTCGGGCTTCGGCCCCAGCTCGAGCTCGGGCTCGTCGAGGATGATCCAGCCGCCGGGGTCGCCCTCGCGCGGATCGTCGAACCCGGCGAGTCGGGCGCCGAGCCTTGACGAGGTGCGGGCGTGGCGTCGGCGCGGACGGGGCATCAGCGAGAGCTCGCCCGCGATGATCTCGGCCACGACGTTCTCGGGCGCGTTGCGCCAGGCGTCGACGACCGCAGGGTCGAGGTTGGGAAAGCGAGGGTCGAGGGAGTGGGCGGCGTCGCCGGACATGGGGCGACGATATCACCGCGGCCGACCCCCTAGCCCGGCGTGCGCGGACGCTAGCATCTCGACGCGCACAGGCGGGTTCGATGCTTCGTGAGGTGATCCCAGCATGCTCCCCGCAGCGCCCGGTCAGCCCCTCACCTCGGCCCGTCCGCCCGCGGCCTCGAGCGCTCGCTTCGCGGCCTCGGCCTCGGCCGCGTCTTCAAGGTGCTGCTCGACCTGCTCACGGTGACCTTCCTGGGCGGCTACTCCACCAAGCCCATCTATTTCTTCGGGCGCCCGGCCTTCGCGCTCTGGTCCCCTTCGATGACGCGCACCGTCGCGGACACCTCGCAGGCGTCGAAGGTCCCCTCCGAGCGGACGATGGTCCAGGGCTTCGGGCGCGCGGGGAAGCGCCCCACGAGCTCCGCCGGCGGACCGGGTGAGCGGGAGAGCATCGTGGCGTTGGGGGCCATCCACCCGGAGAGCGAGGCCCCGGCGGGGTCGAGCGCGAGCAGCAGCCGAGAGCGGTCGGAGGGCGTCGGAAGCGGGGCCCGGCAGTAGGAGCAGAGCCGCGGTCCCATCGCCGGGGCGTGCAGGTCTAGCGGCGCTCCGCAGTTGGGGCACTTCATCAGCGCGTGCGCCGTCATCGCGGATACCCCCTCCGACTACTCGATGGCTGCGTCGAGGGCGGCGTGCACCATGTCGGCGAAGCCCGTCTGCCGCTCGGCGGCGCTGAGGCTCTCGTGCGTGACCAGGCTGTCGCTCACCATCAGCACGGCGAGCGCGCGCGCCCCGAAGCGAGAGGCGATGGTGTAGAGCCCCGCGGCCTCCATCTCCGCCGCGAGGACGTTGTGGCTCGCCCAGGTCTTCCACCCGTCGGGCTGATCGACGTCGTAGAAGGTGTCGGTCGAGAGCACGTTGCCCACGTGCACCTTGAACCCGCGCTCGTTGGCCGACTGCCAGGCCCGGTGCAAGAGGTGGAAGTCCGCGGTGGGGGCAAAGGTCATCCCGGGGAAGCGCCGCGCGACGGTGCTCGAGTCGGTGGAGGCGCTCTGCCCCAGCACGAGGTCGCGGATGCCCACGTGGGGCTGCATCGAGCCGCAAATGCCCACGCGGATCAGCGTGCGCGCGCCGTACTCGGTGATGAGCTCGTGGGCGTAGATGGAGATCGACGGGACGCCCATGCCGGAGCCCTGCACCGAGACCCTGCGGCCCTTGTAGGTGCCGGTGTAGCCGAGCATCCCGCGCACCTCGTTGTAGAGCGTGGGGGACTCGAAGAAGCGCTCGGCGATGAGCTTCGCGCGCAGCGGGTCGCCAGGGAGGAGCACGATGTCCGCGATGTCTCCGGGCTTCGCGGCGAGGTGGGGCGTAGGCATCTTGGGGGGGCAGCTCCGTAGGGGGTGTGGACGAGGTGGCTTTCTATCCCCGCGGGTCGAGCTTGTCGCGCAGCCAGTCGCCAGTGAGGTTGAAGCCCAGCACCGTGGTGGTGATGGCGACGCCCGCGGTCACCGCCAGCCGTGGCGCCTGGAGCAGGTGCGCCGTCCCCTGGTCGAGCAGGGCTCCCCAGGAGGCCGACGCCCCTGGCCCGAGGCCCAGGAAGGACAGCGAGGCCTCGGCCAGCACCACCGCGCCGAGCCCGAAGGTCGCCTGCACCACCAGCGGCCCCGAGGCGTTGGGCAGCACGTGGCGAAAGAATATCCGCCCCGGTAAAGCGCCCATCGCCCGGGCGGCGGTGACGAACTCCCGCTCCCGCAGCCGAAGCACCTCCGCGCGCGCCACGCGGGCGTAGCCCACCCAGCCGGTGATGGAGAGCGCCGCGATGAGGTGCAGCACCCCAGGGCGCGATACCAGCGCGAGCACCGCCATGTTCACCAGCACCGACGGGAAGGACTGCGCCGCGTCGGTCACCCTCGCCGCGACCGCGCCAGTGCGGCCTCCCACGAAGGCCGCGCCGCCGCCGAGGAGGGTTCCGACGACCAGGGAGATGAGCACCGTGGTGAGCGAGACGACGCCCGCGAGGCGCGCCCCGTGGAGCAGCACGGAGAGCACGTCGACGCCGTTGTCTGCGGTGCCCAGAAGGTGCTGCGAGGAGGGGCCTTCGAGGACGTGCGAGAGGTCGATGGCGCGCGGCGAGCGGGGAGAGATCGACGGGCCGAGCAGGGCCATCGCCGTGAAGAGGCCGACCAGGGGCAGGCCGAGGCGGGCGCGGAGGTTCACGCGCTGACCCGGATGCGCGGGTCGACGGCGGCGTAGAGCAGGTCGATCACGAGCTGGATGACCGCGACGGTGATGCCGAAGGCCACCACGCAGGCGAGCACCACTGGGACGTCGCGGCGCAGGAGGGACTCGAGGAAGAGCAGCCCGAGGCCGGGGCGCTCGAAGATGCGCTCGGTGACCACCGCGCCGCCGAGCAGCGCCGAGAGCTGGGCGCCGCCCACGGTGAGCAGCGGGACCAGCGCCGTGCGGAGCGCGTGGCGGATGAGCACCGTCGACTCCCGGAGCCCTTTGGCGCGGGCGGTCGCGATGTACGGTTCGCGAAGCACTTCGCGAAGTGCGCCTCGGCCCATGCGGGTGAGGATGCCCGCGAGGCCGGCGCCGAGGGTGAGCGACGGAAGCACCAGGGAGGCCGGGCCGCTGGCGTCGGGGCCGGGGAAGGGCAGCCACGGGAGCGCGACGCAGAAGAGGAGCACCAGCATCGGGCCGATCCAGAGGGACGGCAGGGCCATGCCGAGGAGGGACAGGACCCCGACGGCGGCGTCGGTGCGGGTTCCGGGCCGGGTGGCGGCGAGCATGGCGAGGGGGATGGCGATGAGCCAGGCGACGAGCACCGCGCAGAGGGCGAGCGCGACGGTGGAGGGCCACACGGCGGCCACCTCGGAGAAGGCGGTGCGGTCGCGGTGCACGAAGGACGGGCCCATGCCGCGCAGGAAGAGGTCGCCCAGGAAGCGGAAGTACTGAACCGGCAGCGGGTCGTCGAGGTGGAGGGTCGTCCTCAGCGCGAGGCGATCGGCGGAGGTGGCGGTCTCGTCGAGGAGGACGTCCGCGGGGTCGCCAGGGAGCGCGTGGATGGCGACGAAGCTGAGCGAGGCGACGGCGAGCACGGTGAGCGCCCCCGCCCCGACGCGTCGGAGCAGAAACGCCAGCGGGCTCACGGGGCGGCGGGCGCGCAGTAGCCCGCGGTGCGGGAGACGGTGTCGATGAGCACGTTGCAGCTCTGGCCCGACGGGAGGATGCCCGAGGCGTTGGCGGTGTTGACGCAGGCGCGGGCGTCGGGGCGCACGCAGCGGTACTCGGGGGTGCGGCAGTCGTCGTCGACGTCGCAGCCGGCCATGCAGAAGCGGCGCTCGAGTCGAGGCGCGTGGGCGTCGAAGCCGATGCAGAGGGCCTCGTCGGGGCAGCCGTTGGGGTCGCAGTTCTGGAGGGTGCAGTAGCCGTCGACCTGGGAGAGGTCGCACTGGCGGTCGCCCGTGGCGCTGCAGTCGGTGCTGGCGCTGCAGCCGTCGCCGATGACCTTCTTGCAGGCCCCCGCGGAGAGTCCGACGGCGAGGAGGAGGGCGAGCGTTCGGAGGGTTCGGGGCATCATCGGGCGCGCGGAACCTACTGGAACCCCTCCCCGAGGCGCAACCCGTGTCCGCGAGGCGACGGCGCGCGTGACATCAGCGGGCGCGCGGTGACATGACCATGATCAAGCGACCCGCCGCAGGATTCCTTCACGCTACAGAAGAGATTGCGAGCGAATCTCAGGAGCCGTCATGGTGCGGTCGACCAGAGAGCATCGACATCGCGGGATTCCACTGAGCGGCGGAGTGGCGCTTGGGCGGGTATGCCTCTTCGTCCCGGCTCCTCCGTCCTCCGAGGTCGGCGCCGGGGGCCCGGAGGTCGAGGAGAGCCGGCTGCGGGTGGCCCTCGCCTCGGTGAGCGCTCGCCTGGAGGTGCTGGCCGGCGACGCCGACGAGACGGTGGGCCCGGGCGAGGCGGCGATTCTCCGGGTGCAGGGCATGATGCTCCGCGACGAGTCGCTCTGGGAGACCTTCGCCGAGGCCATCCGAGGGGAAGGAGCGACCGCCGAGCGCGCCGTGATCGACGCCTTCCAGCGCTTCCGAGAGGGGCTGTCGCTCTCCGCCTCGGAGGGGTCGGCCGGCCGCGTAGAGGACATCAACGAGCTCGAGGGCAGCCTGCTGACGGCGCTCGGGCGCGCGGCCCCGACGATCCGCTGCCGGGTGGCGATGCACTGCACGGTGGGCCAGTGCGAGCTCCGCAACCCGCACATTCTGGTGATCTCCGAGCTGACGCCCGCGCTGGTGATGGAGGTCGACGACCTGACCCTCGGGCTGCTCACCGAGCGCGTGGGCCCGACCTCGCACGCGGCGATCCTCGCGCGGGCCATGGGGCTGCCCGCGGTGAGCCTGAGCGACGAGCGGCTGCTGCAGCGCGTGCCCTTCGGGGCCGACCTGCTGATCGACGGCGACCGCGGCGAGGTGATCGTCTCGCCCGACCCGGAGACCCTCGCGGCCTACGAGGAGCGCCTCCGCTCGGGCCCTCGCAAGATGCGCATCGCGCAGCCGGTGGAAGAGCTGCAGGTGCTCGCGAACATCGGGCGCACCGCCGAGCTCGGGGTGGCGCTCGCCGCCCACGCCGAGGGCGTAGGGCTCTATCGCACGGAGCTCGAGCCCCTCTCGCTGGGGCGGCTGCTGGACGAGGAGGAGCAGTACCAGCGCTACTCGGCGGTGGTGGAGGCCATGGCGGGCCGGGCGGTCTACATCCGGCTGCTCGACCTCGGGGGCGACAAGAGCGCGGAGTTCCTGGGTCTCCCCCCGGAGGAGAATCCGGTGCTGGGGCTTCGGGGGGCGCGGCTGCTGCTGGCCCGACCGGAGATGCTGCGGGAGCAGGTGAGGGCGCTCGCGAGGGCGTCGCGCGCCGGGACCATCCATGTGATCGCGCCGATGGTCATCGACGTGGCGCAGTTTCTGGAGCTTCGGGAGATCTTCGAGGACGAGGCCGGGAGGTTCGAGGGGCGGTCGCTGCTCTTCGGCCCGATGCTGGAGGTCCCCTCGGCGTGCCTCCAGGCGCGGCAGCTCCTGGCGGCGGCGGACTTCGCCTCCCTCGGCACCAACGACCTCACGCAGTACCTCTTCGCGATGGACCGCTCGAACGCGGCCGTGGCCAGGGAGGACATCAACCACCACCCGGCGCTCTGGGGACTGATCGAGGACCTCGCCGGGGCCGCGAGGGAGACGGGCCGTGGGCTCTGCGTGTGCGGCGAGCTGGCCGGGGACGCCACGCTCACCCGGCGGCTGATCCGCGCGGGCATCCGGCAGGTGAGCGTCGCGCCCCGGGGCATCGCCGAGGTGCGGATGGCCGCCCGGTCTTCGCCGGGGCGTTGACGCCTCAGCGCGAGGGGCGCGGGTCGAGCACCCGGCCCATGAACAGCACCGCCCCGCTTCGCAGGTCGCGGATCACGAACACGAAGGGGTGGTCGACGGCGATCACCGTCGGGGGCGCCATCGGGGCGGCGGAGCCGGCGCGGGCCATCACCACGGCGGTCGCCGCGGCGGCCTCGGTGCCCGCCTCGGCCACGTCGACGAAGACCTTGTGGAAGGCGTCGGAGATGTAGAGCCGGTCGTCCGGCGACGGCGGGTTGGCCATGGCCGAGAAGTCGGCCTGGGCGCGGCTGAAGGGGAGGCTCATCCCGAGCGCGGCGAGCGCCGTGCGCAGCGAGACCGAGCCGGTCTCCACCCGGAAGCGCGGCAGCCGCAGCACCACCTGCGTGGGCGCGAGGGCGGCCACGGTCGACTGGATGCGCTCGCTGGTGAGCTGCGCCTCCAGCGCCGCGAGGCCGTCGCGCGCGTCGGGGAGCAGGATGTCCATCGCCAGCTCCGACCCGCGGTAGGGGAGCTCGACCGCCGTGAAGCCAGGGCCCGCGGCGACGCTGAGCCGGCCGCTGCGGCTCATGGTGGGGAGCTGCGTCGCGGTCGCGCCTCCGACGTAGAAGGTGTCGTCGCGCGTCGCGTAGGCCGGGAAGGGCGTCTCCCACGGGGCCCGCAGGTACATCGCGTTGACCAGCACCAGCCGCGTGTCGGCGTTGATCGCGCCGCCGGGCAGCAGGTCACGGATCTTGTCCATGGTCTGCTCGGCGACCCAGCCGTTGATGCGCTGGCGCGCGGGCTCCGGGTGGGCGAAGTCGAGGCGCTCCAGGGGAGCGGCGAAGAGCGAGCGGGTGAGCGCGAGGTAGGGCTCCTCGAAGGTGTAGCGCTGGTGCCCGAAGAGCCGGTTGGCCGTGCGCGCGGTGACGCCCTCGCCGAGCCCGCCGTTCCAGCGGGCGGAGAGGGCGCCGAGGGCCGCCGACTGGCGGGCCGGGTCGAGGCCCGAGTGGAGCACGCGGCGCATCTCCGCGAGGGTCTCCCCCCGCGCTCCGGCCTCGGTCATCCCGAAGGCGAGGGCGATGCTCCCCGGGGCGATCGCGAGGTTGCCGGGCTGCGAGCGCAGCCGGGCGTAGAGGTCGGTGCCCAGGCGGTTGAGGCCCTGGGCGGCGGCGCGCTGATCGTCCATCGGTGACTCCGGTGCGGGTGCGGGTGCGGGTGCGGGTGCGGGGGACTGGGCGACCGGCGCGGGCGTCGGCGCGGCGGGCTGCGGGTGGACGACCGGGAGGTCGGCGGGCTGCACCGGGGGAGCGCGGCGCGCGGGGCACGCGGCGAGAGAGACGGCGAGGAGGAGCGAGGCGCTCGAGGGCTTCATGCGGGGTATGGATGATCGGCCCCGCACGGACCTTGGCGCAACGGGTCAGAAGGCTTCGACGGGCAGGTCCATGATGTCCATGGCGCTGCGCTCGATGTGGCCTCGGGCGTAGGTGACGTTGGGGAGCACCTCGCGGCAGAAGAAGCGCGCCGAGGCCACCTTGCCGTCGTAGTACGCGCGGTCGTCGTCCGAGGCGCCGTCGCGCTTCGCGAGGGCGATCGCCGCGTGCCTCACCAGCAGCCACGCGAGCACGGTCTCCGCGGTCGCCATCAGGATGCGGTTGCCCTGCAGCCCGACGTGGTGCACCGACTCGTTCGCCTTGCCGAGCATGGTCATGTAGATCGCCTGCAGGTCGTCGAGCGCCGCCGCGAGCAGCGCCCGCTCTCCGGTCAGCCCGGGGCCGCCCTCCCCCGACTCGATGGTGAGCTGCACCTGCTCGAAGAGCTTGCTGAGGGTCGCGCCGCCGTCCTTGGCCACCTTGCGGAAGAACAGGTCGAGCGCCTGGATGTGCGTGGTGCCCTCGTAGAGCGAGTCGATCTTCTGGTCGCGGAGGTACTGCTCCGCGGGGAAGTCCTCGACGTACCCGGCGCCGCCGTAGCACTGGAGCGACACGCTAAGCAGCTCGAAGGCCCGCTCGGAGTTGAAGCCCTTGATGAGCGGGAGCAGCAGGTCGTTGAGCCGGTCGAGGCCCTTGGAGTGGCCGTGGCCGCCCTGCTGCTCGATCTCGTCCTGGAGCGAGGCCACCCAGAGCGCGAGCGCCCGCATCCCCTCGGCGTGGCTCTTCTGGAGCATCAGCATCCGGCGCACGTCGGCGTGGGCGATGATCGGCACCCGCGGCGAGTCCTTCTCCGCGGCGCGCGTCAGGTCGGGGCCCTGGACGCGCTCCTTCGTGTACTCGCGGGCGTTGAGGTAGGCCGTCGAGAGCGTCGAGAGCGACTTCATCCCCACCGCCATCCGCGCCTGCTCGATCACGTGGAACATCTGCCGGATGCCGTCGTGCGCCTCGCCCATGAGCAGGCCCCGCGCGGGCACATCGCCCCCGTAGACGATCTCGCACGTCACGCTGGCGCGCAGGCCCATCTTCTTCTCGAGCTTGGTGCAGTGCCAGCCGTTGCGCTCTCCGAGCGAGCCGTCCTCGTTGACCCAGTACTTGGGGACGATGAAGAGCGACAGGCCCTTGGTGCCCACGGCGCCGCCCTCGGGGCGCGCGAGCACCAGGTGCACGACGTTCTCGACGGTGTCGTAGTCGCCGTTGGTGATGAAGCGCTTGGTGCCTTCGATCTCCCAGACGTCGCCCTCGACGTGCCGGGCCCGGGTGCGCCCCGCGCCCACGTCGCTGCCCGCGTCCGGCTCGGTGAGCACCATCGCCGCGCCCCAGCGCTTCTCGATCATCTGCGGCAGGTAGCGGGCCCGCTGCGTAGGGGTGCCGAGGCGGTCGATGACCCGCGACATGAAGCTGCCGAACAAATAGAACGCCGACGCGGGGCACGAGCCCGCGACCATCTCGAAGGAGGCCCACACCACCGACGGGGGCGCTCCGACGCCGCCGAGGTGCGTCGGGATCTCGAAGAGGTGCCAGCCGCCGTCGTAGTAGGCCTCCATCGCGCGCTTGAGCGACTCGGGGAGGAGCGCCTGGCCGTCGGGGCCGAGCTTCGGGGGGTCCCGGTCGGAGGCCGCGAAGGCCTGCGCGAGGTCCTGGCTGCACATGCGCTCGAACTGCTTCAGCGTCTCCCGCGCGGTCTCCTCGTCGAGCGTGGCGAAGGGCGCCTTGCCCAGCACCCGCCGCCCCACATCCAGGAACTCGAAGAGGTTGAAGAAGACGTCCCGAAGGTTGGACTTGTAATGATGCACCGTGCTCATGGCCGGGCATCGTAGCGCGATCATGACGATCACTGAATGCCGGTTCATTCCGTAGGGCTCATGTAGACTCCGCGGGGGCGATCGGTTTCCCCACTGGCGAGGTGTGCGCTTGAGACGACGATCAACCCTGGCGGCGGCCCTGGCCTGCCTCTCCCTCTCCGGCTGCCTCGACGGCCTCTTCGGCACCCAGGACGCGGGCGGCATCGCCCCCGCGGGCGCCGGGGTGGGAGCGAGCTGCGAGCGCGACAACCAGTGCCGACCCAGCCTGCGCTGCGACCCGGCCGGCCGGGTCTGCGCCCTGCGTGGCGACTCCATGGCGGGCGCCAACTGCGTGCTCACCGGGGAGTGCTCGGCGGGGCTCTTCTGCAACGGCGCGGGCGTGTGCGCCACCGCGGGCGTTGCGGCCGACGGGGAGAGCTGCGGCGACGCGGGGAGCTGTCAGCGCGGCCTCGTGTGCGTGCGCGCCGCGGGCGAGCTCTTCGGCCTCTGCCGCGCCCCGCGGGGATCGTCGACCGGCGACGCGGGCACGACCGTCGGCGCGGCCCGCGACATCGGCGGCCCCTGCGCCGACCTGCTCGACTGTCAGGCGGGCCTCGACTGCCGCCCGACGACCCGCACCTGCTACTCCGCCGTCGCCTCGGCGATCTCCGGCCGCGACGGCGGAACGACCCTCTGGCCGGGGGAGCGCTGCGCCGCCGAGGAGGACGGTCCTGCCAGGGCGTACTTCGAGCTGCCCGCGATGGACGGCACGCCCCCGCACGACTTCTTCCGGCTCCCTTACCCCAACGACGTCCGCCGCGATCCTGCCACCGGGCGCATCAACCTCACGGGCTTCCCGCACCCTGGCACCGCCCTGCTGGGCTTCGACCTCATCGACCGCTACCTGCGCGCCATCGAGCGCTCGGTCGACGGCTTCGGCACCAACCAGCTCGTCTATTTCCGCTTCTCGGGTCGGCTCGACTTCGCGACCCTCCGCCTCAACGACACGCTCCGGCTGATCGACCTCACGACGGGTCAGCCCACCGGCACCGTGCGCTACGCGGCCAACACCGCGGGCAACCGCTACCTCTGCGGCAACCCCGTGATGATCGACACCGGCCACGGCGCTCCGATGGAGCCGGGCCACACCTACGCGGCGCTCGTCATGGCGGGCGTGCGGGACGCCTCGGGCCGCGCGGTGGAGCGCGACGCGGACTTCCCTGCGATGCTGGCGGAGGCTGCTCCCGCCGACCCGCTGAGGGCCCGGGCGCACTCGGCCTACGCGCCCCTGCGGCGCTACCTCGCGAGCGAGCGCATCGACCCGGCGACGGTGATCGTCGCCACGGTGTTCACCACGCAACAGCCGCGGCGGGTGGTGCCTGCGCTTCGAGAGGCGGTGCGCTCGGCGACGGCGCCTGCGGCCGAGGGCTTCGTGCGATGCGACACCGGGGTGCGCTCCCCCTGCGACGACGGGCTCACCGGCGCCGACCATGTGCGCGGCTGCATCGGCCCGGCGGACCCGGCCTTCGACGAGCTCCAGGGGACCCTCTCGCTCCCCTATTTCCAGTCGGGCGCGAGGCCCTACCGTGAGCCCGGCAGCGGGGCGATCGCCGTCGACGCGATGGGTCGCCCGATGGTGCAGGGGAGCGAGCGGGTGTGCGTGACCATCACGGTTCCTCGAGGGGCCGAGGCGCCTGCGGGGGGATGGCCCACGGTGCTCTACGCCCACGGGACGGGCGGCAGCTATCGCAGCGTGGTGGGCGACGGGCTCGCTCGCGCGCTGGCGGGCGTCGAGCTCGGCGGCGGCGCCACGGTGCGCTTCGCGACGGTCGGCTTCGAGGGGGTGATGCACGGCGCCCGCCGGGGGATGGGGGTGACCACCCCTCCCGACCAGGCCTTCTTCAACTTCGGCAACCCGGAGGCGGCGAGGGACAACGTGCTTCAGGGCTCGGCGGACCTCTTCTCCATGGTGCGCGCGCTCTCCACCGTGACGCTCCCGATGCTTCCCAGGGAGGGTCAGTCGGTGCGCTTCGACCCGCGCCGGATCTTCTTCTTCGGTCACTCCCAGGGCTCCACCGTGGGCCTCCCCGCGGCGGCCTTCGAGCCCGACCTCGCGGGGATGGTCTTCTCCGGGGCGGGCGGCGACCTGCGGCTCTCGCTCACCTCGAAGGTGCGCCCCATCGACATCGCGTCGCTCGTCCCCGCGGTGCTCCAGGACCCCGACGCCCGCGGCGCGGGCCACCCCGCGCTCAACATCCTCCAGACCTTCTTCGAGCGCAGCGACGCGGTGAACTACGGCCGACTCGTCCTGCTCGATCGCCCCATGGGCATCGCCGCCCGGCCCGTGCTCATGACCTACGGGCTCGGCGACTCATACTCCCCTCCGGCTACGATGCAGACCGTGGCCGCCACCCTCGGCCTCCCTGCCGCGGGCGCCATCCCCGGCGGAGCCAACGCCTGGCCCTCCGGCGCCGCGCTCCTCTTCCCGTGATGAACAACCTCGCCGGAACCACCGCCGCGCTGCTGGAGGTCGACCCCGGGAGCGCCTACGACGGGCACTTCGTGGTCTTCCGCGACCGCGAGCTCAACGAGCGGGTGGTGCGCTTCCTCGCCACTGCGGCGCAGGGCGCGGCGGTCATCCGCTGAGCTCGACCGTCGCCTCCTCGCCCAGCACGTCGACCACCCTCACCAGCACCCTCCCCCTCGCCTCGACCTGCACCCTCGTGGGAAGCGGCTGCTTGGGGGCACGCATCACCCGCTGGCGCGCGCGAAACACCGCGCCGTCGTGGTCGGTGTCGATCAGCCAGTAGTCCACCCAGGAGGTCCAGTGGGCGACCGCGGGAAGCCCGCTCGATGGTCCTTCGACCTCGAAGCCGGTGAGCTCCACGGTGGTCGCGGAGTCGCTCCTCGACAGGGTCGCGAGCGCGCGCCTCGCCCTCGGCCGCTCTGCCTGGGCGATGGTCGCCAGGGCCCACGGCTGCGTCGCCGGGAGCTGAACCAGCCGCCGCCTCGTGGTGGCGATCGCCGCGTCGCCCACGTCGATGGCCACCCAGCGCCGCCCGAGCTGCTCGGCCACGGAGGCGGTGGTCCCGCTGCCGCTGAAGCAGTCGAGCACCCGGTCGCCGGGGCGCGTGGCCCATCGCAGGATGCGCGCGAGCAGCCCCTCGGGCTTCTGGGTGTCGTAGCCCATGTCCTCGCGCTTGGGGCAGTGGCGCAGGGGTCGCACCTCGGCGTCGTCCCAGAGGGCGTCGATGGGCTGGTCCTTGTACCAGCGGCCGTCGTCGCCGCGGCGGAGGAAGTACTTGATCGCCACGCGCCCGGAGGGGGAGTCGTGCACCCGCCCCGCCTCTCGCAGCCTCGCGATGCTGACGTCGGTGTAGTCGCCTCGCGGGGCCGTGGTGAACCAGAGCCCTCGCGCCTCGTCCCACTTCGCCCCCGAGGGTCGGCCCTTCGCGTCGAGCACGACGGCGTCGCTACGCCGAGGGGCCTCGCCCCGGAAGGCCGCGCCAGGGGTGCGCGAGTAGACGAAGATCGTGTCGAGGGTGCGACCGAGCTGGCGCGACGCGGCCTGCCGGCCGAGGTTGGGAGCGCGGCGCCAGGCGATCTCGTTGCGAAAGCACTGAGGCCCCGAAGAGCTCGTCGAGGAGCACGCGGAGGTAGCCGTTGGCGCGCCAGTCGCAGTGGACGAAGAGGACGCCGTCGTCGGCGAGCAGCTCGCGCAGGAGCACGAGGGTGTCGGACATGAACGCGAGGTAGGCGTCGAGCCCGGCGCCCCAGGTGTCGCGGTAGGCGTGGCGCCGCAGCGTGGCGCCGTCGTCGAGCTGTCGCGTCGCGTGGAAGCGTCCGCCGGTGTCGAAGGGCGGGTCGATGTAGACCGCGTGGAAGCCCGCGGCGTGCGTGGGCAGCAGGCTCGCGAGCGCGGCGCAGCGGTCGCCCTCGATGAGCAGGTTGGGCTCGCCGGAGGGGTCTCCGTGGCGCTCCCTCAGGGTGATGGGCGAGGGCTCGCGCGAGGGGGTGACGCGCTGGCCGTCGAGGTACTTGCCGCGCCAGACGAGCTCGGTCATCGCGGCCGCGTACCCGGTCCGACGATCAGAGCTTCACGGAGAGGAAGAGCTTGGTGAGGAAGAAGTCCGCCACGAGGACGGCGATGGCGGCGGCGACCACGGTGCGGGTGGTGGAGCGCCCGACGCCTTCGGTGCCGCCGCGGGTGTTCATGCCGTAGTAGCAGCCGATGATGGCGATGGTGATGCCGAAGAAGGGCGACTTCCCCACGCCGGACATGAAGTCCTGCATGGTGATGGACTCGAGCGCCGTGCGGAAGAAGAAGCCCATCGGGGTGTCGAACTGGAGCTTCGCCACGCCCATCGCGCCGCTGAACCCGACCACGTCGGCGAAGATGGTCAGCACCGGCATCAGGATCAGGCAGGCGATGAGCCGCGGCACGACCAGCTTCTTCACCGGGTCGGCGCCGAGCGCCCGGATGGCGTCGATCTGCTCGGTGACGGCCATGGAGCCGAGCTCGGCGGCCATGCCGGAGCCGATGCGCGAGCCCACCACGAGGGCGGTGAGCGCGGGCGCGAGCTCGCGGGTGATGGAGAGCCCGATGACCCGGCCCACGTAGTCGGTGGCGCCGAAGCGCTCGAGGCCGAAGGCGAACTGCACCGTCATGACCATGCCGACGAAGAGCGCGGTGAGCAGGGCGATGGTGACGGACTTCAGCCCGAGGGACTCGAGCTGGTAGATGATCTCCTTGAGCTCGAAGGGGCGGGCGAAGGTCGCGACGACGGCGTCGCGGAAGAGGAGCACCATGCCGCCGAGGTCGTCGAGCGACTGCTTGGAGTTGTCGATGTAGCTCTGCCAGGGAGAGACCACCGGCGCGGGCGGGACGATCGACGGGCGGCCCGGCGGCATCGAGGGGTGTCCCTCGGGGACGGCGTGGATGGTAGGCGGGACGGAGGTCGTCATCGGTGTGGTTGGGAGCGCGCGCTACGGCTGGAGGGGCGACTGCACCGTGCGGAAGCCGCGCACGAAGGCGTCGAAGGCGGGGCGGCCGGCGGCGAAGTGCTCGGGAGGGGCGACGAAGCCGAGGTCGTAGACGCAGCCGTCCTTCTTCATCACGTAGAGCTCGAGCGAGCGGGGAACCCCGTCAAGCCGAGCGTTGACCACGACGTGCCGGGCCTCGCGGCGGTCGAAGGGGATGGTCTCCTCCAGAACGGTCTCCCGCTGGGTGAAGCCGATGAGCAGGTGCTGCACCAGCGAGGGGAGCGGCGTGTCCATGGAGCGGTCGCAGGTGTGGTCGACGTGCACCAGCCCGCTGGTCGCCGGGTCGAACCAGGCGACGTCGTTGGACTCGACCCGCACCGGCTGCCACGAGGAGGGAACCGGACCGAAGGCATATCGCAGCGCGCCCGCGCTCACCTCATTGCCTTGCACCCGGACACCCGAACCCGAACAAGCGATGCCCGACGACATCGCGAGGAATACCAGCACCATCCTCGACACGGGCGGGACCATAACCGGGCCCCACGGGGCGCGCCAACGCGGAGGTGCATGATTCGTTGACGCGAGAGAATGCCGCTCGCTACGATTCCGCTCGCGCATGTCGATCCCACCGCAGGGCCATCTCCACGAGCAACTGCTGGCGGAGGGCCTCATCACCCACGACCAGCTGGAGGGCGTGCTGCATCGGGTCCGGGGCGACGGCTCCCGCATCGAGGACGTCCTCATCGAGAGCGGCGCCATCTCCGAGGCCGACCTGCTGAAGTTCCTGGCGAAGCTCTATCGGACGCGCTTCGTGGCGACCAACAAGCTCGCCCGCGCCGAGGTCGACCGGGGCCTGCTGGAGGTGATCCCCCGGCGGCTGGCCGAGGAGTTCCAGGTCTTCCCGGTGCTCTTCGACCCGGCGAGCAGCACCCTCTCGGTGGTCTCCCCCGACGCCGGCGACCCGTCGGTGCTCTCCGCCGTGCAGCAGGCCTCCAACGCCCGCGACGTGCGGGTCTACGTCGCCCGCCCGGCGGCCGTGCGCGCGGCGATCCTCAAGCACTACGCCGGAGAGCTCTACGCCTTCGCGCAGGTCGATACGACCGGGCGCGAGCAGTACCTCTCCATGATCGACCTCTACGCGCAGCACTCCATCCAGGGTCCCACCGCGCCGAGCTCGGCCCCCGCGACCCCCAACACCGAGCGCCGCGAGCGGGTGGTGAGCGAGGGCGACGTGGGCCGCCCGCAGCAGCGCAACCCCAGCAGCGGCACCGCCCGGGCGTCGTTCATGGAGATGGTGACGGTGCTGGTGTCGCTGCTGGAGAACAACCGCGGCGAGCTCCGCGGCCACTCCCCGCTCGTCTCCCGCTGGACCCGCAAGCTCGCCGAGCGCATCCGCCTCGCCTCCGAGGAGGTGCACGCGCTGGTGCTCGCCGCCCTGCTCCACGACGTCGGCAAGGCGGCCACCTACCACCTCACGGCGCTCAACGTCGCGATGTTCGACAACCACCGCGTCGCCGCGCAGAAGACCTTCCAGACCGCCATCAAGATCTTCGAGGCGGTGCCGCTCGACCCCACCACCGTCAGCACGCTCCAGACGATGTACGAGCGCTTCGACGGCCAAGGGTTTCCTGACGGCCTCGCCGGCAAGGAGATCCCGCTGGGGGCGCGCATCCTCGCGGTGGTCGACACCTACGCCGACCTCACGCAGAACCCCAACAACCCCTACCGCCGTCAGCTCGCCGCCCCGGAGGCCTGCGACGTGCTCGACCGCCACAAGGGGTCGGTGTTCGACCGCAACCTCGTCGACCTGCTGCGCCAGGTGGTCACCGGCGACGACCTCCGCGCCAAGCTGCTCTCCGAGCGCACGGTGGTGCTCCTCATCGACCCCGACCCCGAGGAGAGCACCGTGCTCGAGCTCCGGATGGTCGAGGAGGGCTTCGAGGTGCACCTCGCGCGCAACATCGAAGAGGCGCAGGGCGTGCTCGGCCGCGGCTCGGTCGAGGCGGTGATCTCCGAGACCGACCTGGAGACCACCTCCGGGCTCGACCTGCTCGCCACGCTGCGCGCGTCGCAGTCGACGGTGCCCTGGGTGTTTCTCACGCGCGACCAGCGGCGCGAGGCCATCGCGAGGGCCTTCGAGCTGGGCGCCAACGACTACGTGCTCAAGCCCGCCTCGCCGGAGGTGCTCATCGCCAAGGTGAAGCAGCTCCTCGCGCAGCGGCAGGCGCGCTCGCCCCGCGGCGTGTCGGGCTCCCTCGCCGAGCTCGGGCTCACCGACGTGGTGCAGGTGCTCAACCAGGGGCGCAAGACGGGCCAGCTCAGCATCCGCAACGGCGCCGAGCAGGGGGAGGTGCACTTCCTCGACGGCAACGTGGTCAACGCGCTCTGGCAGGGCCTGCGCGGCGAGGAGGCCTTCTTCGCGATGCTCGGGCTCTCGACCGGCGACTTCGCGCTCGACCCGACGTTTCGCCCGTCGTCGCAGGCGATCAGCAGCAACGTCGAGGCGCTGATGCTCGAGGGCATGCGCCGCCTCGACGAGGCCCGCTCGTAGGCCTCGCTCAGCCCCCGAGCAGCCGGGAGAGCGCCGCGTCCAGGGCCCTCGGATCGGCCCTCCCCCCGGTCGCCCTCATCACCTCGCCCTTGAAGTACCCGAGCAGCGCCCGCTTCCCCGCGCGATAGGCCGCCAACTGCTTCGGCGAGGCGTCGATCACCGCGCGGCACGCCGCATCGATGGCCCCCTCGTCGGTCACCACCCGCAGCCCCTCGGCCTCGATGATCTCGTCGGCGCTGCGGCCGCTCTCGACCATCTTCGCGTAGACCTCCCTGGCGATGGTCCCCGAGAGGGTGCCGTCATCGAGGCGGGCGAAGAGCGCCGCGAGCGCCTCGACCGGGAGGGGCCGGGCGTCCCCCTCGGTAAGCCCCAGCTCCCGGACGTACCGGGCGCGACGGGCCGCAGGGAGCGGCGGGAGCGAGGCGGCCAGCTCGTCGACGAAGGCCTCGGACAGCACCAGCGGGGGGAGGTCGGGCTCGGGGAAGTAGCGGTAGTCGTCGCTGCCTTCCTTCCTTCGCAGCACGTGGCAGCGCCCGGAGTCGTCGTCCCAGGTCTTGGTCACCTGGGCGACCGACGCCCCGGCCCTAAGCGCGGCGACCTGCTCGGCCACCTCCCACTCGATCGCCCGCTGCACGAAGCGGAAGGAGTTGATGTTCTTGATCTCCGTGCGCGTCCCGAGGCGGCGCTCTCCCACCGGACGGACGCTCACGTTGGCGTCGCAGCGAAACGATCCCGACTCCAGGTTGCCGTCGTTGGCCCCGACGGCCATGAGCACCGAGCGTAGCTGTCGGAGGTACTCCGCCGCCTCCGAGGCGCTGCGGAGCTCCGGGCGTCCGACGATCTCCAGCAGGGGGACGCCCGCACGGTTGAGGTCGACCAGCGAGACCTCCCTGGAGGCGCCTACGCCGTGGAGGTTCTTGCCAGCGTCCTCCTCCAGGTGGGCGCGCTCGATGCCGATGCGGCGGGTGCTGCCGTCGGGCTGCGGCACGTCGAGCCAGCCGCCCTCGCACAGGGGCTCGTCGTACTGGGAGATCTGGTAGCCCTTGGGTAGGTCTGGATAGAAGTAGTTCTTGCGGGCGAAGCGGCTGCGGCGGCGCACCGTGCAGCCGAGCGCGAGGCCCACGCGCACGCCCATGGCCACGGCCTCGCGGTTGAGCGAAGGGAGGGCGCCCGGGAGCCCGAGGCAGGTCGGGCACACGAGGCTGTTGGGAGGATCACCGAAGCGCACCGCGCAGGGGCAGAAAGCCTTGGTGCGGGTGTGCATCCGGGCGTGCACCTCAAGTCCGATGACGGCTTCGTAGTCGGGGCTCATGGCGTGCGGGCGCGCACTCTGCCGCGCCCCGCGTCGGCGGGAAACAGCCCTGTGACCACAGCGCCGCGCGGAGACCCTATCGGTGCGCGTGGCGTCGGAGCGGGATCAGGTTGACGGCGAGCAGCATGAGCGCCGCCCCCACGCCTGCGAAGAGAACCCCCTGGAAGGTGAGCACCTGCTCCAGGCTCTGGCCGCTGTAGCCGAGCAGGCGCGCGAGGGTGCCGCCGACGACCGCTCCGACGATGCTCGCGGCGACGTTGGCGGCGGGTGGCGCTCGGCGTCGTCGGTCTTGAGGAGGAGATTGGCGACCACGCCACGATGGCGCCGAGGGTGAACCAGACGATGATACCGACCATGGTAATGCTCCCGGTGGATGGTCTCGTCCGTCGCGCAGATGGTCTCTCGCGACCTTAGAAGGCTTTGCCACGCGGCGGATTGATCGACCAGCGGGCGGGGGGGTCTGCGGCAGCCCGGAGCGGGCTCCGAAAGCCTGAAGAGCCCGTTGGCACCGTAACGAGGGTGCGGTAGCAGGTTTCGCCATCCCCCCGGCCGAAGGAGACCCCACCCGCGTGAACAGCCCCATCGCCCCCGCCGCCCCGACCGAGATCACCGAGCTCTCGGTGAACACGATCAAGTTCCTGGCGATCGACGCCATCGAGGCCGCGAAGAGCGGGCACCCGGGGCTGCCGATGGGCGCCGCCGACGTCGCCTTCGTCCTCTGGTCGCGCTACCTCCGGCACGACCCGACGGACCCGCACTGGCGCGACCGCGACCGCTTCATCCTGTCGCCGGGCCACGGCTCCGGGCTGCTCTACGCCCTGCTCCACCTCGCGGGCTACGACCTCCCCATCGAGGAGATCAAGCGCTTCCGCCAGTGGGGATCGAAGACCCCGGGCCACCCCGAGGTGCACCTCACCCCGGGCGTCGAGGTCACCACCGGCCCGCTGGGCCAGGGCTTCGCCAACGGCGTCGGCATGGCCATGGCCGCGAAGATGGCCGAGGCCCGCCTGCCCGGGCTCTTCCACCACCGCATCTGGGCGCTGGTCTCCGATGGCGACGTGATGGAGGGCGTGGCCTACGAGGCCGCCTCGCTCGCGGGTCACCTGAAGCTCGGCAACCTCGTCTACATCTACGATGACAACCGCATCACCCTCGACGGCTCCATCGACGAGGCCTTCAGCGAGGACGTCGCCCGCCGCTTCGAGGCCATGGGCTGGCGCACGCAGCACATCGACGGCCACGACCACGCGCAGATCGCCGCGGCCTACGACGCCGCCATCGCCCAGGACGAGAAGCCCACGCTGATCCTGGCGCGCACGCACATCGGCCACGGCGCGCCCAACAAGCACGACACCCACAAGGTGCACGGCGAGCCGCTGGGCAAGGACGAGGTGCTGGCGACCCGCAAGGCGCTCGGCTGGCCCGAGGAGACCTTCGTGGTCCCCGACGCGGTGAGGGCGCACTTCGCCGCCCGCGCGAAGGTGATGTCCGAGGCCCGCGCGCAGTGGAGCGCCCACGAGCAGCGCTGGCTCGCCGACCACGCCGACCGGGCCGAGCTCTACCGCTCGCTCTGCGACCGCGCGGTGCCGGGCGACCTCCTGGAGACGCTGCTGGCGAAGCTCCCGCCGACCAACGACGCCACCCGCGCGCTCGCCGGGAGCATCGAGCAGTTGGTCGCGGCCGTGATGCCCTCGCTCGTGGGCGGCGACGCCGACCTCGGCGGATCGACCAAGACCCCCATCAAGGACTCCGGCAAGGTCTCCGCGGGGCACTTCGAGGGCCGCAACCTCCGCTTCGGCATCCGCGAGCACGCCATGGGCTCGGTCGCCAACGGCATCGCCCTCTACGGGATGTTCGTTCCCTTCACGGCGACCTTCCTCACCTTCTCGGACTACATGCGCCCGCCCATCCGGCTGGCCGGGCTCAGCAACACGCCCGTGGTGCACGTGTTCACGCACGACTCGGTGTTTCTCGGCGAGGACGGCCCCACGCACCAGTCGGTCGAGCACGTGAGCGCCCTGCGGCTCATCCCCAACGTGGACGTGTGGCGCCCCGCCGACAGCGCCGAGTGCGCCGCCGCCTGGGCCGCAGCGGCCACCCGCCGCGACGGGCCGACGGAGCTCATCCTCTCGCGACAGAAGGTCGAGGTGCTGCCGGGCGACGCCACGGTGCGCGGCCGTCACGCGGCGCGCGGCGGCTACGTGCTGGTGCGCGAGGAGAGCGGAGCGGCGGAGCTGGTGATCCTGTCGACGGGCAGCGAGGTGTCCGTGGCGGTCGAGGCCGCGCGCAGGCTGCACGCCGAGGACGGGATCCAGGTGCGCGTGGTGTCGATGCCCTGCCTGGAGGTCTTCGAGCGCCAGGACGCGGCCTACCGCGCGACGGTGATCCCCGCTGGGGCGAAGCGGGCCAGCTTCGAGGCGGGCCGCACGGGACTCTGGTGGCGCTACCTCGGGCTCGACGGGCTCGCGCTGGGCGTGGACACCTACGGCGCGTCGGCCCCGGGCCCCGTGCTCGGCGACAAGTACGGCCTCACCGCGGATCACGTCACGGCGAATCTTCGCGCGTGGCTCCGCGGGGGCTGATCGCCCCGTTCAGCCGGGGTCGCCCGCGTCCGAGCGATCGGCGTCGGCGGCCCCGTCGGAGCGCGCGTCGGCCGCTCCCCCGTCCAGCATCGCCCCAGCGTCCACCGGCACATCCAGAGGAACGTCGACCACCACCGGGTTGTCGGTCGGCGGACGCACGTCGAGGGTCATCGGGACGTCGGGCGTGACCGGGACGTCGGGCGTGACCGGGACGTCGGGCGTGTCAGTCGGAGCGGGACCGGCGTCGGCGGGGGAGCCCGCGTCGAGGCGGGTGGGAGCCACGCAGAGCGAGCGCCCGTCGGGGGTGACCTCGCAGCGCAATGGAGAGACGCACTCGCGGTCCTGGAGGCACTCGTCGCCCCGCTGCCGGGTGCCCTCGATGGAGCACCCCACGAGGGCCACGCCCAGCACCGCGCACCCCAGCCACGTCCCCGTTGGTCTTCGCATGATCGACTTCGCTGCGAGCGACCGTATCACGCGCCCGCGAGGCGACGACAGCGCCTATGATCCCCGCGGCGAGTGCCGTCGATCGTCCGATGGGGACCGGCGCCCGACCACGAAAGGAGTCTCACGTTCCATTGCGCTCCAAGGCCATCACCGCCTCGGTCCTCACGCTGTCCCTGATCTCGGGCTTCGTGTTCATCCTGGTCACGCCCATCCTGTTCGTGCTCGCACAGTCCGCGACGGAGCTGGGCGCGGGGTTGATCCTCCTCCTCGCGATCGGGCTCACGATCGCGATCAACGGGCTCATGTGGCTCATCTCCCCGTGGCTGATGGACCTCACCAACCGCTGGTTCTACCGCTGCCGCGACATGCCCCTGGAGGAGCTCGGGCAGTACCGCCCCGCGGTGGCGCAGTTCATCTACGCGACCTGCCAGCGGCACGGCGTGAAGGTGCCCGCGCTCAAGCTCATCGATGACATGAACCCCACCGCGTACTGCTACGGCTCCACCGCCGACCGGTCGCGCATGGTGCTCACCCGCGGCCTGCTGCACTACCTCAACGACGACGAGCTCGCCGCGGTGTGCGCCCACGAGCTCGGGCACATCGTGCACCGCGACTTCATCGTCATGACCCTCGCGTCGACGATGGTGCAGATCCTCTGGCAGATCTACGTGGTCGCCAAGAGCGTGCGTCCGAAGGGCAACGACTCCAAGGGCATCGGCGAGGCCGCGGCGCTGATCGCCCTCGTGGCCTACGTCTTCTGGTGGGTGTCGCAGTACATGCTGCTCTACCTGTCGCGCGTGCGGGAGTACTACGCCGACGAGTTCGCGGGCGCCGAGACGCGCAACCCCAACGCCCTCTCCATGGCCCTGGTGAAGGTCGCCTACGGCCTCGCGCGGCAGCCCAACACGGAGTTCTCCCGCAAGCTGATGGGCGGCACCCGCGCCCTCGGCGTGGCCGACCCCGGCAGCGCCCGCTCGACGGGCTTCGCCTACGCCGCCGCGCACCAGGGCGGCCACGCGATGGCGGGCGCCCTCGCCGGCCACGAGACCCCTGAGGTGCAGGCGACGGCCGACGGCATCGCGCGCATCGAGAAGGTCTTCCTCTTCGACCTGCACAACCCCTGGGCCGGTGTGCTGGAGCTCGGGAGCACGCACCCGCTCACCGGCAAGCGCATCAAGGTGCTCTGCGAGCAGTCGGCGTCGCTCTCGATCCAGCCGCTCTTCCAGTTTCAGCCCATCGACGCGTACGGGCAGCCGCTCGACCACGCCAGGCTGCGGGGCAACTTCGCGCTTGAGGTGCTGGTCTGGTTCGCGCCGCACTTCGGCGCCGCAGCCGCGATCGTGGCGGGCATCGCGGGGGCGGCCATGGGCTCCGGCATGCTGGCCGCCGTGGGCTTCGGGGGCATCGTGCTGGGCGTCGGCCTCGGCATGACCCTCAAGGGCTTCTGGCGCTTCCCCACGCTGGGCCAGCCGGCCATGACCTCGGTGCTCGAGCTGATGATGGACCCCTACGCCTCGCCGCTGCGGGGCCGCCCGGTGGCCGTGCAGGGCACCCTCATCGGGCGCGCCGACGCGGGCAGCTACATCGCCGAGGACATGATGATGGAAGACCCGCAGGGCGGGCTCATGACCCTCAACTACGAGCACTGGCTGCCGCTCTTCGGCAACGCGTGGTTCGGCTGGAAGACCGTCACCCGGCTGGTGGGCCAGCCCTTCCAGGCGGTGGGCTGGTTTCGCCGGGGCATCGGGCAGCAGGTCGACCTCGACGAGCTGCGCACCCAGGGCGAGACCGTGTCGTCGTACACCGGGCTGTGGGGCCGCATGGGCGGCGTCGTGGTGACCCTCCTCGGCGTCGTGGTGCTCGGGGCCGCGGCCCTCGTGGCGGACGTAGACCCGACGCCCTCCCCGACGGGCACCACCGCCCCGGCCGTCGAGCTCCCGTCGTCCGGCGGGAAGTAACTCCCTCCGACCTACAACAGCGTGGCGTCCGCCCAACCCGTCAGAACTCCTGCGATGCGGTACCAGGCCCTGGCGAGACTAGCGACGAACTGCCCGGAGTTCTTCGAGGAACAACGCAAACGATCTGCACCTTCGAGCGAGCGCGTCGAGATCTGCAGTGCGGCTCACGCTATGGCGGCAGGCATGGTGATGAGCCTTCCGGTTGCCATCGACCGCGACGACGTCGCACAGCTCGTTGAAGAGTTGTTTGGCCTCACCCCTCGACAGGTCTTCTGGCGTGGCCACGGTCGCGACCTCGCACCCGAGAACCTCCCGAAGCGCCGCCTCATCAGCGAGTAACCACGCCTCGAACTCCCTTACCGCGACCGCGATCACCCTCGTGCACGGTAGGTCCTCGGTGTGCCCGACGAGGCGGCTCTTCCGGCTCCGATCTCCATCCTCGTCAACCAGTACAACCACCAGCTCCGGCCGCAGGCGTGGTCTCGCCCAGGTGAGAAGCCTGCGGAGAGACGTACGCTCGTGGAGGTCGCTGCCATGTGCGACGGTTCCGCGAGCTGTGCGAAGCGGCGACTCGAAGCGCACTGCTTCGAGCGGCAGGTTCCACACCCGCTCGATCGCACGACCGATCAGCAAGTGTCCCGGGCCGAGCATCTCCGGCGTCAGGGTCGCGCCAGGCGCTGGAAGCATCGTGACAGATCCCGCGGTCTCGCCCGATCCCTCGGCATAGAGGACGACCCGCAGGCTCACGCGGCGCCCCCGGGCACCCCACCGAGATTCCCCGAGAGCCAGAGGCTTCCCAACGATCGCTGGTATTCGTCGTAGACGTCCTTCCACTGTGGATCGTCGACGGGGGCTTCTTCAATCAAGACGGAACCATCGTCATTCCGCGAGAGGAAGCGAACCTCATCTGGTCGAAGATGCTCCAGGAGCTCGGCGGAGTGCGTTGCGATCACCACCTGGATCGGCTTCGTCCCACCCAGACCACTGGCGAGCCCCCGAAGCAATTCAACAAGCTGTTGCAGCAGGTAGGGATGCAGGCCGTGCTCTGGTTCCTCGATCGTGAGGATATTTCCGACCCGCGACTGGAACGGAAGCACACTGAACGCGAGCATGAGCATACTCCCGTCAGAGACCTCTACGGGTTCATACCAGACCTCTTCCCTCCAGCGATCCTGCAGGACCACTCGATGCATCCCAGGGGCGATCGGATCCGGTTGGACGTCGACGTCTGAAAAGACCGGTACAAGCCGACAGAACCGGGTCGCCAGCTCCGCTTGAACCCGCCGCGGAAGGCTGGCGATCAAGTTTGCCAGGTTGCTCCCGCTGACGCTCAGCGCACCAACAGACTGAACCTGATTGGGCCTTCGAAGCGCCTCGAGGTCGAGGTGGAGATGTTGGCGGCGGTATGGGGAAGCGGTTGCAGCCAAGGCTCGTCGCCCCCGATGTCCCGTCAGACTCTCCTGACCTTCGTCCGTGACGATCCGTCGCAGCAGAGGACGCTCGCGATCGCGCTGCCAGTACTCTGCGACGTCCTGCTTTACGAAGCTCGGCTCGAGCCCTCGCAATACGGTGCTCTTTCCCGTCGCGTTCGGCCCCACGAGGACCGTCATCGGACCGAGACGCAGCTCCACGTCCTTCAAGGACCGGAACCCCGTGAAGTGCACGCTCTTGATCATGTGGGGAGGATACTCCGCGAGAGTTCGCGGGACAGAGGCTTCGCTCGCGGCCCCTTCGTTGGGGCCCCGCAGGCACCTACCGACGCGGCGATTACTCGTCGCCGTTGCGGCTGTGGCGGAGGAAGGTCGGGATGTCGAACTCGTCCTCCTTCATCGACACGGTGCCCATCGGGCGCGACGGACGGCCCATCTGGTTGGTCTGCATCGGCGGGGTCGAGCCGCGGCTGCCCATGGCGTTGACCATCTGCTGCGGCACCGCCTGGTGGCGCTGGGGCTGCGACTGCACCGGGGCCTGGTAGGCGCTGCGCTGCGGCTGGTGCGCGGCGGGGCGGCTATGCACCATGGGCATCGAGGTCGACACGGCGCGGGCGTCGAAGGCCGCGACCTCGCTCGGGAAGCCCGTCGCGATGATGGTGACCTTCACCACGTCGCGCATGTTCTCGTTGATCACCGCGCCGAAGATGATGTTGGCGTCCTCGCCAGCGCTCTCCTGGATCATCGAGGCCGCCTCGTTGACCTCGCGCAGGCGCAGGTCGGGGCCGCCCATGAAGTTGATGAGCACGCCCGTCGCGCCGTCGACGGAGATGTTGTCGAGCAGCGGCGAGCTGATGGCGGCGCGCGCGGCGTCCATGGCGCGGGTGTCGCCGCGGCCGTAGCCGATGCCCATGAGCGCGAGGCCCGCGCCGCTCATCACGGCCTTCACGTCGGCGAAGTCGACGTTGATGAGGCCGCTCTGCTGGATGAGGTCGGAGATGCCCTGCACCGCGTTGACCAGCACCTCGTCCGCCTTGCGGAACGAGTCGGTCATCGTCATGTCGTCGTCGAGCGCCAGCAGCTTGTCGTTGGGGATCGTGATCAGCGTGTCGACGTGGGCGCCGAGCTCGGCCAGGCCCGCCATCGCGAACTTCGACCGGCGGGTGCCCTCGAACTTGAAGGGCTTGGTCACCACGCCGACCGTGAGCGCGCCGAGGTCGCGGGCGACCTGGGCGATCACCGAGGCCGCGCCGGTGCCGGTGCCGCCGCCCATGCCGGCGGTCACGAAGACCATGTCCGCGCCCTGGAGGTGCTCCTGGATGAGCTGGATGTCCTCCATCGCCGCGCGCTTGCCCACGTCGGGGTTGGCGCCGGCGCCGAGGCCCTTGGTGAGCGCCCGACCGAGCTGGATCTTCACGTCCGCGGGGCTCTGCATCAGGGCCTGGATGTCGGTGTTCGCGACGACGAACTCCACGTCCGTCACCTGCGACTCGATCATCGTGCGGATGGCGTTTCCGCCCGCGCCGCCGACGCCCACCACCTTGATGCGCGCCGCTGCCATGCTCGTGTTGTCAACCAGATCAAACGACAGACCCATGTGAATCCTCCCATACGAGACTGCGGTGGGTCCCCGACGCGTACGTCCACGCGCGGGGAGCCGCGGTTGTTGCTGCGCGATGCCGTCCAGAGCACGCGCTGCGGAAATCCTTCAGAACACTTCGCCCAGCCAGCCCCGGAACTTGCCCCACCAGTGGGCATCTCCCGCGGCCTGCGCCCGACCGTCCGTCGTCGCGCTGGCCTTCACCGGACCCTGGTACGTCCCCGCCGTCGAGGGCGTGGCGATGCGCGCGGGCCGCGCGGCGCCGTACTTCACAAGCCCCACCGCCGTGGCCATCGCGGGGCTGCGAACCATCTCCACCATCCCCCCGACGCCGGTCGGAACCCCTCGGCGCACCGGCACCTGGAGCACCTGCTCGGCCAGCTCGACGCTGCCCTCGAGGAGCGATCCACCACCACACAGGACGACGCCCGCGTTGAGCCGGTCGATCATCCCGCTGCCGTGCAGCGCCTGGGCGATGCACTGGAAGAGTTCCTCCATCCGGGGCTCGGCGATGGAGGCGAGGTAGTCGCGAGACAGCGTGCGGGACGGCCGCCCTCCCACCCCGGGGACCTCCAGGGTCTCCTCCGGGTCGACCATCGACCGCATCGCGCAGCCGTAGCGCACCTTGATGCGCTCGGCCTCGCTCGCGGGCGTGCGAAGCCCCGCGGCGATGTCGTTGGTGAGGTTCTCTCCGCCGATGGGGAGCACCGCGGTGTGCCGCAGCGAGCCCTCGGAGTAGATCACCACGTCCGTCGCCCCGCCGCCGATGTCGACCAGCGCCACGCCGATCTCCTTCTCGTCGTCGGTGAGCACCGCCTCGGCGCTCGCGAGCGGCGTCAGCACCAGCTCGGTCACGTGGAGGTTGCAGCGCTCGATGCACTTGGTGACGTTCTGCACGCTGGAGACCGCCGCGGTCACGAGGTGCACCCGCGCCTCGATGCGCACGCCGCTCATCCCGACGGGCTCGCGCACGCCGTCCTGCTGGTCGATCACGAAGTCCTGCGGCAGGACGTGGATGACCGTGCGGTCGAGCGGCATCGAGATGCGCCGCGCCTGGTCGAGCACCCGGTCGACGTCCTCGCGGGAGCACTCGTGGTTGGCGATCGACACGATGCCGTGCGAGTTGACCCCGCGCAGGTGGGAGCCGGCGATGCCCGAGAACACCGTCGCGATCTGCACGCCGGCCATCATGCTGGCCTTGTCCACCGCCTCGCGGATGGACTGCTGCGTGCTCTCGATGTTGACCACCACGCCCTTGCGCATGCCGCGAGAGCGGGACTCACCGACGCCGGTGATGTCCACGCCGTCGGCGCCGATCTCCCCGACCACCGCCCTTACGGTGGTGCTTCCGATATCGAGGCCGACGATGATCTCACCGGGCTTTGCCGAGGGGCGTTCCATGACGTCATCGCCCTTGCCACACCCCGAAGCGCCGCCACAAAATTCCTGCACACATCTCTCCCCCGGTGGGCGCATTGCGCGACCTCGCCCGACGATGGATCCTCCGCGGCGATGAAAGCCCCCCGACGCGCCATCCTGCTCGCCTGCGCCGCCGTCGCCATCAGCACCGCGTGCGGCTCGGAGGGCGACGCCCGGGACGCGGGCACCGTCGATTCGGGCCTCACCGACGCGGGGGTCACCGACGCTGCGGTCACCGATTCGGGCGCGACCGACGCCGGACCCACCGACGCCGGACCGCTACGGGCGGTGGCCCTCTCCGCCGCAAGCGCGGCCCACGCCTGCGCGGTGCTGAGCGACGGCACCGTGCGCTGCTGGGGCCTCAACGACAACGGCCAGCTCGGCGTCGCGCCCTCGGAGAGCGCGTCCCGCTGCCGGGTGCGGGGCAGTTCGCCCTCCCGGTCGGTGCCCTGCGAGACCCAGGGCCGCGCGGTGGCTGGGGTGACCGACGCGCGCCAGGTGGCCACGGGCAACGGCTCCACCTGCGTCGTGCGCGCGGACCGCAGCCTCTGGTGCTGGGGCCTCAACAACGCCGGCGAGCTCGGCACCGGGGCCACCTCGCTACAGCCGACGCCCACGCCCACCCGCGTCGACCTTCCCCCGGTGCGTCAGGTCGCCCTCGGCTCCTTCCACGGGTGCGCGCTGCTGATGGACGGGACGGTCCGCTGCTGGGGCGCCAACCGCTTCAGCCAGACGGGCACCCTGGCCTCGACCATGAACCAGTGCGACGAGGGCGACGGGACGCCCGTCCCCTGCGTCCCGACCCCCACCGCCGTCGCGGGGCTCTCTGGCGTCACCCAGCTCACCGCGGGCCGCAACCACACCTGCGCGCTCCTCGGCGATCGCACGCTCCGCTGCTGGGGGCTCAACGACTCGGCGCAGCTGGGCCTCGGTCGCCTCGACCCCGACACCACGCCCCAGGTGAACCCCTTGGCGGTTTCCCTTACCGAGGTCGCCGAGGTCTCCGCCGGGGGATCGCACACCTGCGCCCGCCGGGCCGACGGCTCACTCCAGTGCTGGGGATGGGCCGCCCTCGGTCAGCTCGGAGGAGCCCCGTCCGGCACGTGTTCTACCGCCAGCGGCTCGGTGCCGTGCGCCCTGATGCCCGGCGCGGTCCCCGACCTCTCGGGCGTGTCGGTGGTGTCGGCGGGCCGCTTCCACACCTGCGTCACGCTGACCGGCGGCGGGGCGAGGTGCTTCGGCCGCGACGACAACGGACAGATCGGCGGCGGCGTCGCCTCGACCACCCGCTGCTCCTTCTCCTTCGACGACTTCCCCTGCTCCCGCACGCCTCGCGAGGTGCCCATCACCAACGCCGCGAGCGTCTCCGTGGGCGACTACCACTCCTGCGCGCTCACCACCGACGGCGCGGTGCGCTGCTGGGGCAACAACTCCTTCGGTCAGCTCGGCAACGGCGCCACCGACGACCAGAACGCGCCCGTCTCCGTGCGCCTCGTCCCCTGACCGATGCGTCCTGTCTTCGCCGCGCTGCTGCTGATGCTCCCCTCCTCCGCAGGGGCGCAGGTCGCGGCCGACCCTCGACCGACGGAGATCACGCTCAGCTCCCGACCCGCGGCGACGCCCTCCCCCGGCGGGCGCTTCGCCCTCACCGTCTCGCTGGGTCCGGGCTTCTTCCACACCGGCTTCTCGGGGGGAACGGTCGATGTCGGGCTCTCCGGCGTCGTGTCCGTGGCCTCGGTGCGCGCCTCGCTCTGGCTCGGATCCTCGATCGCCGTACAGCTCGGGGCCGCGGGGGCGCTGGCGGTGGCGCCGTCCACGTCGGCCTCGGCTCCGTCGCAGCGCTTCGACCTGGAGGGGGTCGCGGGCTTCGGTCTCGCGGGCGGGGGCGTGGTGATCGGGTCGCGCTCGGAGGGCGTCAGGGCCTCGCTGCTCGGCGGCGTCGCATGGACCCTCGCGCCCCTCCTCGGCTCGAACGGAACCCGCTCGGGCGCAGAGCTCGGCGGCGGAGCCTTCGTGGAGCTGAGCCACCACTGGCGCATCCGCGACTGGACGCTCGGGCTCGGGGCCACCGGCTGGGGCCTCTTCGGGAGCGACTCGGTGGCCTGGCTCGGCAACGCCCCCACCACATGGAGCACCCTTGGCGGCGGACTCGTGGCCGTGGTGTCGACGCGATGAGGGCGGGCGCGGCGATGGTGGCCTGCGTGGCGCTGGCGACGCGCTCCGTTGGGGCGCAGACGCAGGACGCGGCCTTCGCGGAGGCGCGGTCGCAGTTCGAGCAGGCGGTGACCGCGGTGCAGGCGGGGCGGCCCGCCGACGCGGTGGGTCTCTTCGAGCGCTCGTACGCCGCGAGGGCGGCGCCGGTGGTGGCGGTGAACCTCGCGTACTGCCTGCGGGGCCTGGGGCGCTTCGGCGAGGCGCGCACCTGGTACCTGCGCTTCCTCGAGACCGCGACGCCCGAAGACCTCGCGCGCCACCGGTCGACGGTGAGGGTGCACCTGGAGGAGGTCTCGCATCGGCTCGCGCAGGTGACCGCGGGCGACCGCGCTCCGACGGACGTGAGCGTGGTGTTCGAGGGCGCGCCGCTGGGGACCGAAGGCCGCTGGGTCGACCCGGGTGAGCACCGGGCGACGGCGAGCGCCCCGGGGCACATCCCAGCGGAGCTCATGTTCATGGTCCGCGCGGGCGAGGTGGTGCGCCTCTCCACGCAGCTCTCGCCGGTGGTCACCGAGACTCCGATCACCCGGCGCTGGTGGTTCTGGACCGCGCTCGGCGTGGGCGTCGCGGGCCTCGCGACCGCCGTGCTGGTGCCGCTGATGCAGACCGATCCGCCGCCCTACCCGGGCGCTCAGGTGCAACTGCCATGACCGCTCGATGGGCAACGCTGGCGGCCGCGATGGCCGCGCTGGTGACGAGCTGCGAGCTCACCCCGCGGCTCTACCTGACGGTGCGCACGGAGCCTGGGTCGATGGTTCGCCGGGTGCTGGTGAAGGTGTACTCGCCGGTCGGCGGCGACGCGGCGCTCACCGACGGAACCATCGAGAGAGCCATCGATCCGGAGCACCCGCTGGAGATGCGGGTGCTGGGGCGCGTCGGCGGAGAGCGAGTCCGGTTGACCGTCGACGGTCTCAGCAACGGCGACACGCTGATCCACCAGGAGTGGGTCGCCAGCATGCCCTCGGAGGGCGGCGCCTACCTGCAGATCGTGCTCTGGAACAACTGCCTGGGACGCCCGTGCGGAGCGGGCACCACCTGCGCTTCGAGCGGCGAGTGCGTGCCCAACACGGTGGCCACGCTCCCTGCTTCGCCCGCCGACGCGAGCCTGGGCTTCTGCCCCGATGGGAGCGCCGGAGCGTGCAGGATCGTCGGCGACGCGGGCGTGGCCGACGCGACCGCCGACCGGGCGACGGGCTTCGACGCCCGCGATGAAGACGTGGGCCGCCCCATCGATCGACCGATGGCCGATGTGCAGGACGCGGGCACGGACGCACCTTCGGACGCGGGCGTGGACGGTCCTACGGACGCGGGCGTGGACGGAGGACGCTGCCCTGGCCGTAGCCCGACCATGCTGCCCGGCTGGACGAGCTGCGGCGTCGGCTGGTGCCCGACCCTGTGTGGCGACGCGGGGAGCTGCGTCCACGCCGAGCGCCTCGTGCAGGGGCGCGACCACGGGTGCGCGCTGCGCTCCGACCGTGGTGTGTCGTGCTGGGGCGAGCACGAGGTCGGGAGGCTCGGCGACGGCGTCGTCGACGGCGGGCTGACCGCTGTTCCGGTGGAGGTGGTGCGCGCCGTCTCGCGGATGCCGCTGTCCTCGGTGGTGGCGCTCGGGGCGGGCGACAACGGAACCTGCGCCGTCGACCAGGCCGGAGGGCTCTTCTGCTGGGGGGATTTCAACGCCGATCCGCTGGGCAACGAGAACCAGTCGGGCTACGCGGCGACCGTCGCGAGGCGGATGCTTCGCGGCGACGCGGGCGCGCCGGCGAACCTCTTCGAGGGCGCGGCCACGCACCTCGCGCTCACCTGCGGGGTCGTTCGTGGTGGCGGCGTGCGCTGCAGCTCGTGGGTGCGCTTCCTGGCGGACGGGACCACGGAGATCATCCCCCGCGCGGCGGACTTCCCCCTGACGGACATCGCCCGCAGCGACGGCGCGGCGCTGACGAACGTCCGCGAGCTCGGCGTGGGCTTCTTCCACGCGTGCGCCCGCCTCGCCGACGGCTCCGTCTGGTGCTGGGGAACCAACCGCTACGGCCAGCTCGGGGCGCCGCTCGTGGGCTCGGACGGCGGCGGAGTCGGGGCCTCGGACCGGGCGCGACAGATCCCCGGCCTGACCGGCGTGACCTCCCTCGGCGTGGGCGACTTCTTCTCGTGCGCCCTTGCCGGGGGTGAGGTGCGCTGCTGGGGCGGCGCGAGCCTCGGGCGCGCCGGCTCCTCGATCGGGCTCGTCGACTGCGCCGATGGCAACGAGTGCGCCCCGGTTCCGGTGAGCGTCGAGGGCCTCGCCGAGCTCTCGGACGCGTATCGATCGCCCGTCGCCCAGGTGGCCGCCGGGGGAGAGCAGGCCTGCGCCCGCCTCGCCAACGGCCACGTGTGGTGCTGGGGACTGAACGAAGTGGGCCAGCTCGGCCTTCCCACGACGGGCGCCGGGCGCGTGGAGAGCCGCGCGGGCGTCCAGGGCGCCCCCGTCTTCGAGGGTGCCGATGACGTCGTCACCGGCGGAGCGGGCGGGGCCTCGGGCCGAAGCTGGACCTGCGCCCGCCGGGCGTCGGACTGCACCTGGTGGTGCTGGGGACGCGTGCCCGGCGAGAGCGCGCCGCCCGCCGAACCGTGGCGGCCGCGGGTGCTCCGCTGGGCCCCCTGATCGGGGGCTCCGGCGAGCGGTCAGCGGTATTGAGGGTCGATGCCGAGCCCCAGGGGCGAGGCGACGAGCGGCGGCGGATCGCGAGGGGGCGGCGCGGCCACCGGCGCCACCACGGGAACAAACGGCAGCAGCGGGAGGGCGACAGCGCGGGCGCCTGCGTCGGGCGTGGCCGTCGGTCGAAGCCCCGGTCGGAGCGCCGGGCGGGGCGACACGGCGGGCACAGGAGCGACGATGGGCGAGGGCGCGGGATCGGGCTCGCGCACCGCGATCGGAGCGTGAACGAGCGGAGCTGAGGCCGTGATGGGCGGCGGAGGGTGGGCGACCGGCGCGTCGACCGGAGCCGCGACGGGAGGAGCGCTGCGACCGGCGGCCACCACCGCGACGATCAGCGCGACGGCGCCGAGCGAGGCGGCGAGGGCGCGGGGCGCGAGCGAGCGACGGGGTCGCACCGGAGGCGGCGCGATGACTTCGACCGTCGCGGCGAGGGCGATCACCGGGGCAGGAACGGGGCGCTCCACCGGGCGCTCCACCGGGCCGGTCGGCTCCACCGGGACGATCTCGCCCGGCGGAGGAAGCTCCGTCAGGGCCTCCTCACAGACGGCGATCAGCTCTCGCACGGAGGAGGGCCGCCGTGAGGAGTCCTTCTCCAGGCAGCGCATGACCATCGCCGCGAGGGCCGGAGGGAGGCTCGGAACCCGCTGTCCGAGCGGAACAGGGTCTTCGGTGCTGACCGCGACGGCGAGCGCTCCCACGGTGGCTCCCGAGAAGGGCAGCACGCCCGACAGGAGCTCGTAGAGCATCACCCCGAAGGACCACAGATCGGAGCGCGGGGTGAGCGAGCGCGGGTCGCGAAACTGCTCCGGGGACATGTACGCGGGCGAGCCCAGCGTGACCTTCGAGGTGGTGATGCGGGCCTGTCCGTCGAGGTCGTCGTTGATGCTCGCGAGGCCGAAATCCAGCAGCCGCGGAGACCAGCGGGCGCCGTCCTTCACCACGAAGACGTTGCCCGGCTTGAGGTCGCGGTGGAGGATGCCCGCGTCGTGGAGCGCGCCCAGCGCGTCGAGCGTCGGGATCATCAGCGGCAGCAGCTCCCGCGCCGGGACGACGCCTCGCCAGTTCAGCGCGAAGCCGTCCAGGTCGAGGCCGTCGAGAAACTCCTGCACCAGGTAGGGCAGCCCCTTCGCGTCGACGCCGACGTCCTCGATCCGCACGATGTTGGGGTGCACCACCCGGCTCGCCGCCTGGCCCTCGCGCAGCACCCGGCGGGCGGTCGTGGCGTTCCAGGCGTGCTCGGGGCGCAGCACCTTGATGGCGACGGTGCGCCCGAGCGCCAGGTGCACCGCGCGGTAGACCTCTCCCATCCCCCCGCCGCCCAGGCGCTCGACCAGCCGCCAGCGTTCGCCCAGCACCTCGCCGATGCGCGTCCCCTCCGCCTCCTCGTGCTCGTGTGCTTCCATCCTCGACGGCCCTGTGGCGCGGGAGTGAAGGGGGCACCGGGGCCGCGGGTCAAGCGCCCTCCCCCATCAAAGGGTGCGGTCGGACATTGGATAAGCCCTGGCGTTCAGGGCGGCAGCGGTACGACTACGCGAGCCCGAGCGCCGTGAGGTCGACGTCGAGCACCGACACCAGCGAGGCGCCGCCGCCCAGGGTCTTGTCCCAGACCATCGCCACGACGCTGCCGCCGACGCTCACCGAACGCATCCGCGATCCGTCCGGGACGCACTTCTTGAGGTCCTCCACGAGGCGCGTCTCGACCACCCGGTCACGGATGTTGTCCAGCGCGCAGAGCGAGACCCCGTCGCGCACCACCACGCCCCGACCGAGGCGAGCGCACTGCGCCGCGGGGAAGGGCTCGGTGTGCAGGTACGCCCGCACGCCGGGCGACGACCGCGGTGGGCCGAACTGGTCCTCGTCCTGCGCGGCGCTCGCCTCGCTGTCGCGACGCCACTTGAAGTGGTCGATCTGCCAGCGCCCACGCGCCCTCCCGGCGAGCTCCTCGAGGCGCTCCGCCCGCAGCGCCATCCCCCGCGCGCGCTCGGCCTCGATGGCAGACCCGTCGCTCGGCGCCGTCGGGTTCGCGCGGAGCGTCCGCCAGTCGATGGCCCAGGCCCAGCGCTCGTGGCCCATCACCCAGATGCGCCCGTCGGCGATGACCGAGTCGTAGCCGCGCACGCCGTCGAGCGCGACGAGCGGCGCGTCCGCCCCCCAGGTCCAGGCGCTCCAGGGGGCGTCCCCGTTGCTCGCGAGGCAGAGGAAGAGCACGTCGCGGGGCCCCGGCACCACCGACTCGATGAGGGCCTTCACGGGCACGCTCCACGAGCTCGCCGCGCCCGTCGCCACGTCGACGCGCCAGAGGGCGGACTCCTCGGGCTTGAGGTCGGCGGTCGATCGCACGAACAGGGTCGCCCCCGCGTCGTCGAAGACCAGCACCGGCGCCGTGACACCCGGCATGCCGTGGCTGAACGTTCCGAAGCGCGGGACCTCCACACGGTGCAGCGCCTCGCCGGAGGGGAAGGCCCAGATCGTGAGCACGCCCTCGTCGTTCTGCTGACGGACGATGGTCGCCACCCGGTCCCCCTTCGGCGACCACGCGGCGTGCTCGGCCGGCGCGCCTGACAAGGGCGTCGTGGTCATCAGCGCCTCGGCGCTGCGGGTGTCGAAGAGGCGCACCGCGCGGCCGTCGATGACGAGCGCGATCGCACCATCGGGAGAGAGGACGACGTCCTGCGCCCGGAGCGTCGGCAGGTTGCTCCGCGCGCTCACGGCGGGGTGCAGCGCGAAGGGGGACTTCACGGCGGGCTTCTTCGGGGCGGCGGTCTTCGTGATGGCCATGGCGTCGCGGAGTGTCTCCTCCGCCCATCGACGGGAGCAAGCGCCGTGGAGGACGGCCGAGGAGGCTGCTCGAAGCGCGTGCGGCTGGCGCTGAATTCTTCGCCCCCCTCTCCCCCCCTGCTACCCACGCGGCATGACCGCCGACCACCGCCGCGCGCCCGCCGACAGCCACGACACGATCCGCGTCCTCGGGGCGCGCGAGAACAACCTGAAGGGCGTCAACGTCGAGATCCCCAAGCGGCGGCTCACGGTGTTCACCGGCGTCTCCGGGTCGGGCAAGTCGAGCCTGGTGTTCGGCACCATCGCCGCCGAGTCGCAGCGGCTCATCAACGAGACCTACAGCGCCTTCGTGCAGGGCTTCATGCCCAGCCTCGGCCGACCCGACGCCGACCTCCTCGACGGCCTCACGACCGCGATCATCGTCGACCAGGAGCGCATGGGCGCCAACTCCCGCTCGACGGTCGGCACGGCCACCGACGCCAACGCGACGCTGCGGGTGCTCTTCAGCCGCCTCGGCAAGCCCCACGTCGGATCGCCCAACGCCTTCTCCTTCAACGTTCCGTCGTCGAGCGGGGTCGGGTCGATCACCGTCGAGAAGGGAGCCGCCAGGGCCGAGAAGCGCTCCTTCACCATCACCGGCGGCATGTGCCCGCGCTGCGAGGGCATGGGGTCGGTCAGCGACATCGACCTCACGCAGCTCTACGACGACAAGAAGTCCATCAACGAGGGGGCGATCACGATCCCCGGCTACTCGATGGAGGGCTGGTACGGGCGCATCTTCAACGGCTGCGGCTTCTTCGACGCCGACAAGCCGATCCGGAAGTTCACGAAGAAGGAGCTCGGCGACCTGCTCCACAAGGAGCCCACCAGGATCAAGGTCGACGGCATCAACCTGACCTACGAGGGGCTGATCCCGAAGATCCAGAAGTCGATGCTCTCCAAGGACGTCGAGGCGATGCAGCCGCACATCCGCGCCTTCGTCGAGCGCGCGGTCACCTTCGCCACCTGCCCAGAGTGCGAGGGCACCCGGCTCAGCAAGGCCGCCCGCTCCTCGAAGATCAAGGGGATCAACATTGCCGAGGCCTGCGCGATGCAGATCAACGACCTCGCCGGGTGGGTGGGCGGCCTCGACGAGCCCTCCGTCGCGCCGCTGCTGACGACGCTGCGGGAGACGCTCGACGCCTTCGTCGAGGTGGGCCTCGGGTACCTCAGCCTCGACCGTCCCACCGGCACGCTCTCCGGCGGCGAGGCGCAGCGCACCAAGATGATCCGGCACCTCGGGTCGAGCCTCACGGACGTCAGCTACATCTTCGACGAGCCGACCATCGGGCTGCACCCGCACGACATCGGACGGATGAACGACCTGCTGCTCCGGCTGCGCGACAAGGGCAACACCGTGCTCGTGGTCGAGCACAAGCCCGAGACGATCGCGATCGCCGACCACATCGTCGACCTCGGCCCGCGCGCGGGCGAGCACGGCGGCACCGTGCAGTACGAGGGCGACCTCGCCGGGCTCCGCGCGAGCGACACCCTCACCGGGCGTCACCTCGGCGACCGCGCCGCCGTGAAGAAGAAGGTCCGCAAGCCCACCGGGAAGATCGAGATCCGCGGCGCGACCCGCAACAACCTGAAGAAGGTCGACGTCGACGTCCCCCTCGGCGTGCTCACCGTCGTCACCGGCGTCGCGGGCTCCGGGAAGAGCTCGCTGATCCACGGTTCGATCCCCGCCGGCGCGGGCGTAGTGCGGGTCGACCAGGCGGCGATCCGAGGATCACGGCGCAGCAACCCGGCGACCTACAGCGGGCTCCTGGACCCGATCCGCAGCGCCTTCGCGAAGGCCAACGGCGTGAAGCCCGCCTTGTTCAGCGCCAACTCCGAGGGCGCGTGCCCGGCGTGCAACGGCGCCGGGGTGATCTACACCGACCTCGCGATGATGGCGGAGGTCGCGACGACCTGCGAGGAGTGCGGCGGCCAGCGCTTCCAGGCCTCGGTGCTCGAGTACACCCTCGACGGCAAGAACATCGCCGAGGTGCTCGCCATGAGCGTCGAGGAGGCGCACTCGTTCTTCGGCGTCGGCCCCGCGCGAGCGATCCTCGGCCGGATGCGCGACGTCGGCCTCGGCTACCTGCGCCTCGGTCAGGCCCTCACGACGCTGTCCGGCGGCGAGCGCCAGCGGCTCAAGCTGGCCATCCACCTGGCGGAGAAGGGCGGCGTCTACGTGCTCGACGAGCCGACGAGCGGCCTTCACCTGGCGGACGTGACGCAGCTGCTCGCGCTGCTCGACCGCCTCGTCGACGCCGGCAAGAGCGTCATCGTCATCGAGCATCACCAGGCGGTGATGGCGCACGCCGACTGGATCATCGACGTCGGCCCGGGCGCCGGGCACGACGGCGGCACCATCGTCTTCGAGGGAACCCCGGCGGCGCTCGTCGCGGCCCGCTCCACGCTCACCGGCCGACACCTCGCCGAGTACGTCGGCGGGTGAAGAATCCTACGGGGCGACGGAGTAGACGAAGGACACCTGGGGGAAGGCGTGGAAGCGCTCGGTGATCACCGCCTGCGGGACCCGGTCGCCGTCGACGTAGCGCCGGGCGATCTCCTCGGCGGCCGCGCGGTCGTTGCGGGCCTTCAGGTGGAGCACGCGGGCCATGAGCCGCTCGCAGGCGCCGGGGAGGCGGGCGAAGTCGATGGAGAACGCGCCGCGGTGCGTCCCGTCGGCGGCGGGCGCGTCGGCGCTCCAGGTGAGGGCGCCGTCGTCGAGGAGCGCGCCGATCTGCACGGCCGCGAGCTGGCTGTAGGCCTTGCGCTGTCCGCCGGGGGTGTACATCCCCGCGGAGACCTGGCCGAGGGCCCAGACGATCGCGTCGGCGTAGATGCGCCTCGCGGCGGGCTCGTCGATGACCCCGCGCGCCCGCAGCCACTCGGTGAAGTAGAGGGCGCCGCTCTGGGCCTTGAGCTCCTCCAGCATCGAGGCCATCGAGCCGCCGAAGGCCTCCTCGGCGGTGCGCCCCTCGAAGCGGTACTCGTGCGCGGGGCCGAGGTTGTGCGTCGCCTCGTGGAGGATCGTCGAGAGCAGCCCCGGCGTCGGGTCGTCGGTGTAGCTCTCCATCGCGGAGGCGGTGAGCAGGGACGCCGCCTGGGCGCGCCGCCGGGCGTCGCTGTCGGGGTCGGTGTAGAGGTTGCTCATGGCGACGGTGCGCCCGCGCCCCTCGGAGGCCACGGGGCCCCAGTTGGGGAGGCTCTGCCCCACGGTGGCCCCGAAGGCGTCGCGGTCGTCGCCCGCGTTGACCACCACGTCGATGAAGTCGGGCATGTGGAACGACACCTCGCGCGCCGAGTACTCGCCCGAGGAGAGCGCCGCGAGGGCCCGCTCCATGTCGGACTGCAGCGGGGTGAGGCGGTCCTGCCAGGCGAGCGAGGCGCGGTTGATACGCGCGAAGGTCAGGTGGAAGCCCGCCTTCTGGCTGCACGGCTCCCAGTAGGTCTCGTCGGGCGCGACGCGCACGTACCACCGGGAGTTTCGCGCGTTCATGCGCGACCACGCCTCGTCCGCGGGGCCCCAGTCGTTGCTCCGAAACGAGCTCGCCGCCGCGCGCAGGTACGCCACCAGGGCGCCCTCCTCGGGGTCGGTCATCGCGTCGGCGGCCTCGGCGAGCGCGGCCGAGACGGCCTCCATGGGTTCGCGATAGGCCTGCGTGTAAGGGACGGCGGAGAGGGCGCTCCCCTCCCCCCGCACCACCGTGAAGGGGCTCATGAGCGAGGTCGCGTCGGGGCGACGCTCCAGCGCCCGGCAGAAGGCGTCGTCGGACTGCATCGCGGCGGGGTACACGTCCACCGGCTGCCGCGCCGCGCCCTCGAGGGCCGAGCACGCCGCCTCCCGCTCGGTGAGCGACCCGAGGCAGCGCGGGCCCCAGTTGCGTCGGAAGAGCGCACGGCTCGCGGGGTCGGCATCCCCGAGGCGCGCGGCCAGGGCGGTCATCCCCGACTGCTGCGCGTAGAGGGCGTCGATGCGGTCGGCGACGGCGAGCATCCGCCGGGCGAACGCCCGATGTACCTCCGGGAGCTCGCCCAGGTCGGTGTGCACCAGCGTCGGCGCCGCGTGGTCGAGCTCGGCGCGCACGAGTCGCCGCCGAGGGTCCGCGGGCTCCGGCGCGTCGGCCTCGGCGCGGATGCGCTCGATCGCCCGCGCGAAGTCCGCGGTGAAGCGACCGTCGCTCACCCACCGTCCCTCGGCCGGGTAGAAGCGCAGCGAGCGCACCTCGTCGGGGTCGGGCGCGCCGTTGCCGTTGCCGTCGTGCGCCCAGAAGAGCGGCAGGTCGAGGCGCAGCGCGAGCTGGTTCAGCCGCAGCCGGGAGAGGGCGAGGGGGCGCGCCGGGGCGTTCACCGGGGGGCGGAGAGGCGGGCAGCAGGCCGCGGCGAGGGCGAGGACGATCGCGAGGGGTCGGGTGCGCATTGTTGGGTGCGGCACGCTATCAGACGGTGCCGCCCGACAGGCCCGCGGTCGGGCCCTTGCCAGGCTGACTCGGATGCCGTGAGTCTCGCCGGATGAACGGCGTCCCGATCCAGACCTACGTCTTCCCGCTCATCATGCTCGTGGTCGTGGGCTTCATGTACTTCCGCGGCGTGAAGCTCCGGGCGAAGACCCTCCAGGACAACCCCCAGTACGGGCTCGGCGCGCTCGCCCAGCGGTGGCAGCTCCAGATGGTCGACGGCGACCCGACGTACAACCTCTTCATCAACAGCCGCGACGCGGAGGTCGCGCAGCACAAGCCGCCCATCGCGGGGATGTCTGGCGACACGCCGCCGCACAGCGCGCGCATGGTCGGGCAGGCGCGCGGCCACCAGGCGAGCTTCGAGTTCTACGACCAGACGCACATCGAGCGCGGGATCATCGAGACCACGTACACCCGCAACTACCGCTGCATCCTCGCGGTGGGCGTGCGCACCGCGTTTCCGCCCTTCGAGCTCACGCTGCGCAGCGAGAACCAGTACCTCACCACCGAGCGTCGGCTCGCCGCCCCGGAGCAGCGCTTCGGCCAGTTCGCGCTCGACCAGGCGCTCATCCTCACCGGCCCCGACCCCCGGGTGGGACCGATGATCGCCCCCTTCGTGGGCGCGCTCACGGCCATGACCTATGTGCATGTCGTCGGCGGCGACGGCGCGGTGCGCTTCGAGATGACCCCACTCGGCACCCCCTACGGCGCCTACTACGCCGAGACCGTGCTCCAGACCCTTCTCGCCATCGCGGACGTGCTCGAGGGGCAGCCCGCGGTCGCCCCGCCGCCCCCGCCGCCCCCGATGGGCGGCTGAGCGCGATGCAGGCGCCGGAGCAGTGCCCCGTTCCCTGCCAGCGCTGCGGCGCGGGGATGGCGCCCGCCCCCGACTGGGGAACAGCCCGCTACGCCGACGTGATCCCGCTGGTGTGCCGCTACTGCGGCTACGCCGAGACGCTCACCCGCGACGATCGGGTGCGCGTCTCCCGCGAGCGCGTCGCCCTGCTGCGCATGGCCCAGGACGCCGCCGAGGCGCCCGCGCGGCACGCCGAGCAGATCATCGGGATGCGCCCGTGGCTGGGCGGCGTGGTGGTGGGCGGGGTGCTCACCCTCAACGCCCTCAACGGGGTGGGAATGGCGAGGGAGGCCATCGAGCGCGCAGGCCCCGCGATGGACGCAGCGGCGAGGCTACAAGCGTTGCTGGGCGTGTGCGTGACCCCGCTGCTGGGCGTCGGGCTCGCGGCTGGGATGTTCGGCGGATGGACCCTCGCGATGCGCCGCTACCGCGCGCTCGTCACCCCCGGCCGGTGGGCCCGAGCCCCCCTCGCGCCGGGCGCGCCCGCGCGCTGCCGCTGCTGCGGCGCCGGGCTCCCGGAGCAGTGGGGCGCCATGGTGGAGTGCGGGTTCTGCCGCACCCACAACCTCCTCGACCGCGCCGTCATCGACCAGCGCGAGGCCCTCCTGCTGAGCGAGACGGCGCAGCACCAGGCGCGCGCGGCGGGGGTGATCGCGCGCGCCAACGAGTTCAGCGCGAGCTTCGGGCACTGGTCCCTCGTGGGCGCGGCGGCCGGCGCCGTGGTCGGCGGCGTGCTGGGCTACGCGCTCGCGCTCGCTCTCGCCCAGGCCTAGCGCGCCCGCACCTCGTAGATCGAGTACCCGCTGGTCACCCTGAACGCGCCCGGCGCCTCGTTGCCGGCCTCGAGCGCCGCGATCGACCGCTCGCGCAGCGACGCCCACGCGCCCGGGCGCGACGAGAGCGCCCGCTCCGCGAAGCGCCACACCGGGTGGTGGTCCTGCTGCTCGGCGAACCACGCCTCGGCCGACGGGGCCTCGAAGCGCAGCGACGAGTCGGTCGAGGTGACGCGCGCGCCGTGCGGAGCGAAGAGGGCCACCACCTGCGCGGGGTCGCCCCAGGGCGGCGGCGGGCGCGGCGGTCCCCCAGAGAGTTCCATCAGCGCCTGGCGGAGCAGCATCCCCGCTTCGGAGATGGCGCCCGTCGGGTGCCAGGCCGTGATCACGGCGCGACCACCCGGCGCCAGCACTCGGACGATCTCCGCGGCCGCGCGCTCGGGCGCGTCGGAGAAGATCACCGCGAAGACCGAGAGCACCAGCTCGAAGGCGCCGCCGTCGAAGGGCAGCGCCTCGGCCGCGCCGACCGCCGTGCGGAGGGTGAACCCCTCGGCCCGCGCCCGCGCCTCAGCCACCGCCACCAGCCGGGCGGAGGGGTCGAGCGCCGTCACCACCCCGCCGCGGCGGGCGGCCGCGAGGGCGGCGTTGCCCGAGCCGCAGCCGAGGTCGAGCACGCGCTCCCCGGGCCTCAGCGCCGCGCGCTCCAGCGCGGCCTCGGTGGCGTCGATGAGCTGCTCGGCCGTGCGTTCGTAGGTCCCGTCGCCCCAGTCGATCATTGGCGCAGGGATACCACCGCCGGGGCCCGCGCTACGATGGCCGCCACCATGCCCAAGGCCCCCCACGCGGACGCGGTCCGCGCGTTCACGGACATTCCCAACGTCGGCAAGGCGATGGCGCGCGACTTCGAGACGCTGGGCTTCACCTCGCCGCAGCAGCTCGCCGGTCAGGACGCCCTCGCCCTCTACCGACGCCTCTGCGCGCTCACCGCGGCCCGCCAGGACCCCTGCGTGCTCGACACCTACCTGGCCGTGGTCGACTTCATGAACGGCGGCGCCCCGAAGCCCTGGTGGGCCTTCACCGAGGACCGCAAGCGGCGTTACCCGACGCTGTAATCGCCCCCGGCCGCGGGGCGCAGCGCGTCCTCGCCGCTCATGGCTGCCGCGGCGCGAGGAAGGTGTCGAGCTCCTCCCAGTAGACGAAGCCCTGCGAGAGGTCGTTGTGGCCCCGGCCCTGGACCAACGCGAGCGTCTTGTCGGCGCTCTTCAAGGTCGCGTAGGTGAGCTCCGCCTCGCTCGGCGGGATGAGCGTGTCCCGCTCGCCGTGCAGCACCAGGGCCCGCGCCTCGCAGCGAGCGAACTTCCGCAGCGGGTCGAAGACCGCGAGGTCCTGCTCGGGCAACGGACCATCGAGGTGGATGCCGCGCCGACGGATGATGCCGTGGACGTCGGCGATCCCGCTCTCGAAGATGAACCCCGGCGACGACGCCGGAGCGTCCTGGCAGAGCTCGGCGGCGCACGCGCTCCCGAGCGAGCGGCCCATCACCACGACGGGCATCTCCCCTGCCGCGGCGCGCGCGGCGGCGAGCACCGCGTGGGCGTCGGTGAGGCAGGTGCGCAGCGTCGGGACGCCGTCGCTCGCGCCGTAGCCGCGGTAGTCGACCACCGCGAGGGCGACGTCGAGCTCCGCGTAGTTCGAGCCCACCGCGTCGTAGTCGGCCACGACCTCACCGTTGCCGTGGAAGAGCAGCACCATCGCGTGCGCACCCGGGGCGGGGTGCACGCGCAGGTGGAGCGAGACCCCGGGCGCCACCTCGACGCGCAGGTCGCGCGCGCCCTCGGGGGCGCGGCTCACGTCCCGACGCGGGAAGAACAACGAGCGGTTGAACTCGGCGGAGTCGAACAGGAGGACACGGCCGACGACGATAGCGCCCTCCGCGCCCGATGGCCCGCTAGCGCATCAGCACGAACACCACCGACTGACCCCACGCGGCCCCCTGGTCGCGTCGGTGGACCACGTGCACCGCGGCCGACGCCGAGGCCGTCGTGACCAGCACCTCCGGAAACTCGATGGTGTCGATGTCGATGGTCGGGATCACCCACCCCCGCACCGCCCCGCCACCCGTCGCCTCGCTCGCCCGGTTGAGCATCGCCTGGAGCGACTCTTCGAGGTCGCCTCCCCGCACCACCGACGCGGCAGTCGCGGCCATCGTCGGCTGCAGGGAGGCCATCCGCTGCGCCGGTGGGAGGCGCGTCGCGGCGCGCTGCGCGTCGATACGGCGGTACACCCGCTCGGCCTCGGCGTTGAGCTCGGCGTCGTCGTAGAACGAGTACGACGACCAGAGAATCCCGGCGACCCGACCGTCGATCATGGCGGGGCACAGCGACACCTGCCGCACCTCGGGGGCCATCAACACCTGACGGCCCATCGGGCGCTCGAGGGTCCAGGAGATCCATCGCTGGAGCGAGCTGTCGACGGTGCCCGCGGTGCCGAAGAAGTGGCCCGCGCGGATGAGGCCGCCCTCGACGCTCCAGCCCGCGATGAGGCCGAGCGCGATGCGGTCGTTGTCGCCCGCCGTCGCGTTGTCGGTGGCGTTGGCGAAGTACGCCGGCGCGAGCTGGCACGCGTCGGACGACTCCTGCGCGGCCAGCGTGACCGCGGGAGCGCCCGCCGCCCGCCGCGCGTCGTTGAGCAGCGCCAGCGCGACGCCCTGCGCCTGCTGCGGATCGCGGGCCGCCTGCGCGGGGTCGTCGGTCGGGAGCTCGAAGGTGCGCGACGCCGCCCGCCCCGAACCGACGATGGCGCTGAGCACCGAGTGACCGAGCAGCCGTCCGGGCGCATGGGCAGAGAGCTCGACGCGGGCGACGGTGTCCCCCGGGCGCATCGGGCAGCGCGCGCGAAACGCGGGGAGCCGCACCGCCGGGTCCATGGTGCACGTCGCGGACGACCACGTGCCCTGGTTGATGTATCCGCCGAGGCCCGCGGTGGTGGTGAGCAGGCGACCCGCGAGCGTGACGTCGCCGTTGGCGTCGGGCGTGAGGGGCCCCGGCTCCAGCGCGACGACCCGCTGCTCGCTGACCGTGTACGTGACGAAGCGGTCGCCATCGCGCACCAGGGCCGCGCCCACGTTGATGGGTCCCGGCGCCAGGTCGAGGAGCTGGTCGACCTGCCCCCCGAGCGCCGTCTCGAAGTGATGCACCACGTCGGCGTCGGAGCTGGTCGCGGCCTCGGTGCCGCCGCTCGTCACCGAGGACACCCGCGAGCCCAGCGCGCCGCAGCGCCCCAGCACGAAGTCGGAGATGGGCTGCGGGGTCGCTCCCTCGTGACGCAACAGGTAGCGGCCGAGCTCGCGCGCCGCGCATTGCATGGCCTCGGTCACCACCGCGCGGCCCCCGGTGCGCTCGGCGCGCGCGCGCAGCAGCGCCGCGAGAGGAGCGGGGTCTTGCGACGGCACCGACCCGACGGCCTCGGGGAAGGGACCCGCGAGCTCCCAGCGCTCCAGCGGGGCTGTCGGCGTGGCCGGCGCCCTGGGAGCAGGCGTCGCGGAGAGCCGTGCGAGCTCGGCCCTCGACGGAAACTGCGTCCCCCCGACGCGCGCCCTGGCCCCCGCGCCCCGCGGACGCCGGGCGCCCGTGGTGGCGCAGTCGGTGAGTGATAGCGAGGCGATGACGCCCGCTGCGACGAGCCCGTGCACGCTCTTGATCTTCATGGGTCCCCCAGAAATTCCATCGTTTCCACCACCACCCCCCGTTGGCGGATATCGCGGCGTCGCACGCCCCGTCAACGTCTGCTCCGCGTCGAAGACGCGGTGATACGCTGCCCGGCCATGAGCGCCGAGGGGAAGGGCAGGAGGGGACCGTCTCCGCGGACGACCGCGAGACTCATCGCGGCGCTCGGCGTCGTCTCGGGAGCCGGGCCCGCCCGCGCGCAGACCGCCGCCCGCGCGGAGCCCATCGACGCCGCCTCGCTGCGCGACCTCGGCCCCCTCATGACCGTGGGCCGAACCATCCGGGGGGTGCTGTTCTCGGGCAACTCGCGCGGGCTCTGGCTGCGCACCTCCGACGGGCTCGTGCGGGTGTCTCCGCAGGGCTTCGATCGTCCCATCGCGGGCGCCGACATCCTGCTCCCGGACGTCGCGCCGTCGCAGGGCTGGGTCGTCGTGGGAGCGCCCTCGGGCAGCGCCCACCTGGGCTTCGGTTCCGTGCGCGCGCAGCTCCGCTTCGTCGACCCGCTCGGGCCGACGCCGCCGCCCATCACCCTGCCGCTCGGCGTCGATCGGCTGCACGTCGGGTTCGATGGCCGGCTGCTCGTGACGGCGCACCTGACCGACGCCCGGATCTTCGTCGCGCCCCCAGCGGCGTCCGCGCCCGGCGCTCCGTGGACCGAGCGCGCCCACGTCACGCTCCCGTCCGTGCCCGACCTCACCGCGCTCTCGATAGACGGGCGTCGCCTCGCCGTCTCGTACGGTCGCAGGGTCGCCGTCTTCGACACCGCACGTGGCGCCCGGGTCAGCGCCTCGTCCCCGGCGCCTTCGTGGTGCCCCTCGACGCGCGAGTCGTGCCCCGACCACCGCGGCCCGACGGACACCCGCTGGCTGGCCCTGTGCGTTCCGCCCGACGGCGCCGTGCACGCGGTCGGGGGCACCCGGGTCGCCGCGGTCCCCGACGCCCACCGGCTGGATCTCTTCACCGGATCCCCCGCCACGCGACCCCTCGCCGAGCTCGCGGGGACGTTGCAGCGCGCGCTTTTCTCGCCCGACTGCTCGCGCGTCGCGGCCATCGTCCTCGACGCGCAGGGCGCCTCGTCGCTGTCGGTCTACTCTTCGCGCGACGGCGAGCTCGTCGGACAGACGATGCTGCCGTCGGCCGACGCGCGGCTGTCGTGGTCGCCCGAAGGCGACCTGCTGGCCATCGCGACCTCGTACGCCGCGATGGTCTGGGACGTGGCCCACGGCCAGACGGCGCTCGCCATTCCCGCGGGCGTGCTCGGCGGAACGCTCGACGCCGCGGGTCGCCCCTGCGGGCTGGACGTCGTCCCGTCCGCCGCTCGCGCGTGGCTGCAGTCCGCGGTGGTCGGCCCGGTGCGGCAGGCGGCGCAGGTGCGCGACGGCGACGACCAGGCGCTCACCCGGAGCTCGCTCGACGGGCGCGTCGCGGTGCGGCTGCGGGGCGCGTCGATCACGGTGATCGATCTGACCAACGCGTCGCCCGACGCGGAGGTATCGCTGCCGTTTCGCTCCGGCGCGCTCGCGGTCGCCCCGGACGCGAGCGTCGTGGCGCTCTCCCGCGCCGACGGCGACGTGGAGCTGCGGGCGTTGCCGGGGGGGGAGGTGCGCCAGACGATCCACGCGGGGCGCGGCTGATGCGCCTGGCGTGGTCGAGCGACGGCGCGCTGCTGGCGGGCGTGGACGAGCGCCGCGTGGCGCGGGCGTGGCGGGTGCGGGACGGCGCGTCGGCAGGGGCGACCGATCCGCTGGGGGCGATGGTGTGGCTCCACGGGGGCGGCGCCTCCGGGCTCTTCACGCTCGACGACCCGACGACGTCGAGGGTGTGGTCGCCGACCTCGGGTGCTCCGCGCTCGTGGCCTTTCGGGCTGTGGCCCGCCGGGTCGCGCCGCTCGGTCGACGGCACCGTGGCCTGCGGGGTCGTGCGCGGGCCCTCCGGCGTGAGGGGGGTGGTGATGCGGGTGACCGACGGCGAGGTGCTCGCCACCGCGCCGGGCGGCGGTGGGTGCGCTCTCTCGGCCGGGGGCGACCACGTCGCGTGGACGACCAGCGGATCGCCGACCGCGCGGGTGCAGTCGCTCCGCGGCAGCGGGGCGAGTTCGTCGGCGGTGACCGTCGGTCCGGGCTTCGTGCTGGTGTCGGCGCTCTCGCCGGACGGGTCGTTGCTCGCGACGAGCGACGGCTCGACGGTGACGGTTCGCGACGTGCGCGGCGGCGCGGCTCCGAGGGTGCTCGCGCCGTCGGTGCGGGTCGACGCGATGGCGTTCTCGCCGGACGGATCACTTCTGGTGGTGATGACGCGCGGCGTGGTGGATGGGTCGTTTCAGGTGGCGGAGGTCTGGGCGGTGCCCGCGGCCGCGACGCCCGGATGGACCCCGCCGACGACGCGGACGTAGAGGGTGGCGGGGGGCCGTTACGCCGCGCGAATTGGCGTGTCCCCTCGTAGGCCCTCCTCGACCACCCACTGCAGCGCGCCGTGCACTCACACCCGGCTGTGATAGTGACCGTGCCAGCATGGCCTCCCTTGAATGCGAGGAGTATCGCGCGCTCGTCGAGCAGTCACCGACCATGGTCTGGCGGTCCGGGCGCGACGCGGGATGCGACTACGTCAACGGCCGCTGGCTCGCGTTCACGGGGCGCGCTCTGGCGCAGGAGCTCGGGGAGGGATGGACCGAGAGCGTCCACCCGGACGACGCCGCGGCGAGCCGCGCGCTCTACCTCGACCACTTCGCCCGGCGAGAGGCCTTCGAGCGGGAGCACCGGCTGCGCCGCCACGACGGCGCGTACCGCTACGTCTCCAACCGGGGCGCGCCGTACCACGACGCCGAAGGGGTGTTCGCGGGCTTCATCGGGAGCTGCGTCGACGTCGACGATCGGCGACGCGCGGAGGCGGTCGCCGGCGGCGTGGAGTTCTTCGAGATGTCCCTCGACCACCTGTGCGTGGCGGGCTTCGACGGGTACCTGAAGCGCGTCAACCCGTCGTGGACGCGGACCCTCGGGTGGACGGAGGAGGAGCTCCGGGCGCGGCCCTCGATCGAGTTCGTGCACCCCGACGACCGCGCGATGACGCTCGCGGCCCGGTCGCTCCTGACGAAGGGGGAGCCGCTGCGCGCGCTGACCAACCGGTACCGGTGCCGCGACGGGAGCTACCGGTGGTTCGAGTGGCGATCGGTCTCGGACCCGGTCCGCGGGCAGGTCTACGCGATCGCGCGCGACCTCACCACCGAGCGGGAGGCCCGCGAGGCGCGCGAGCAGCTCCAGCGGCAGCTCATCCTGGCCGATCGCATGGCCTCCGTGGGCACGCTCGCGGCCGGGGTGGCGCACGAGATCAACAACCCCCTCGCGTACGTGATCGCGAACCTCGACATGCTGGCCGAAGAGATGCGCCACATGACCGCCGGGTCCGTCGCCGCCCAGATGGCCGGGTACGTGGAGATGGCGGGCGACGCGCGGGAGGGCGCCGAGCGCATCAGGAAGATCGTCCGCGGGCTCAAGACCTTCTCGCGCGCAGAGGAGGAGCGGCGCACGGTCATCGAGGTGCGGCCCGTGCTGGAGCTGTCCATCGACATGGCCTTCAACGAGATCCGGCACCGCGCGCGGCTGGTGAAGGACTACGGGGAGATCCCGCGGGTCGAGGCCGACGACGCCCGCCTCGGGCAGGTGTTCATCAACCTCCTGGTCAACGCCGCGCAGGCCCTGCCCGACGGCGGCGCCGAGGCGAACGAGATACGCGTGGTGACATCGACCGACGCGCTCGGCCGGGCCGTCATCGAGGTCCGCGACACGGGCGGGGGCATCCCCGAGGGCGTGCTCGGGCGCATCTTCGAGCCCTTCTTCACGACCAAGCCCGTCGGCGTCGGCACCGGGCTCGGGCTCTTCGTCTGCCACAACATCATCACCAGCATGGGCGGCGAGATCACCGCGGCCAACCTGCCGGGGCGCGGGGCCGTGCTGCGCGTCGCTCTCCCGGGGGTCGTCGATCGGGCCGAGGTCGGCGCGGGCCCGACCGAGCCGGCAGAGGCGCCTGCCTCGCGCCGCGCTCGGGTGCTGGTGGTCGACGACGAGCGCGCGGTCGGCGTCATCCTCGCCCGCGTGCTGCGGGCCCACGACCTGACCTGCGTGACCACGGCGCGCGAGGCGCTCGACCTGCTGCTGTCCGACGAGTCCTTCGACGTCATCCTGTCCGACCTGATGATGCCCACCATGTCGGGCATGGACCTCTACGACGAGCTCGCCCGGCTCCGCCCGGAGGCCGCCGAGCGCATGGTGTTCATCACCGGCGGCGCCTTCACCCAGGCCGCGGTGGCCTTCCTCGAGCGCGTCCCCAACGAGCGCATCGAGAAGCCCTTCACCGCCGCCGCGGTGCGGGCGCTGGTGCAGCGCTTCGTGCCGTAGCCCTCCGCCGGGGTGGAGGGCCCGCGGGCGATCGTCACCTCAGCCGTCAGGATCCGCGGCGGGTCCCCGGTTCGGCCGCGCTCGCGGTGTGCGCCCGCACGGTCACCCGCTCGGGGTGGCGGTCGCTCTCCAGGTGCACCTCCGAGGCCTCCAGCCCGTGCCGACGCAGCTCCCCGAGGACCACCCGCAGCCGCGACAGCTTCGAGCGGTACGGCCCACGGCCGAGCCAGATGTACGTCCCGCCGAGCATCACCGAGAGGTCGCCCGTCGGCTCGCGGTGCACCTCCTGGAGCCGCGCCGACGACCCGAGCTGGGCGCTCTCCAGGTCGCCCATGAGGGCCAGCGAGTCGCGCACCTGCTCACGGGCGCCGTCGGGCCGATCGCGAAACGACTCCCGCGAGAGGCCCGTCACCACCGGCAGGTCGACCGGGTCGCCGGGCTCCGCGCGCTTGAACAGCGTCCCGTCGGCGCTCGCGAGGTAGAGGCCCCCCACCGCGACCAGCGCCGCGGGGGCGCGCTCCTCGATGGCCACCCGCAGGGTGTCCGGGAGCTGCCGGGTCACGGTGGCCCTCGCCACCCACGGGAGCCGCTCGATCTGTCGGGCGGCCCGCTCCAGGTCGACCGCCAGGACATTACTGCCCACGGTAAGCCTCGCGGCGGCGAGCACCTCCTCGCGGGAGCAGTGGGAGATGCCGGTGACCTCCAGGGTGCGAGCGCCGAGCTGCGGGGTGTGCGTGAGCCAGCGGTGGCCGTAGCGCCCCGCGATCACGGTGCCCGCGAGGAGCACCAGCACCGGGACGAAGGAGAGCTGCTGGGACCACCGCGAGGCCCGCTGCGACCACGGCTCCGAAGGGCGCGCCGGACGGGGGCGGCGGACAGGCGGCTCTGCCGGGGGGGGAGGCTCCCGGGAGACGCGGGAGTTCTGCGGGCGTCCGGGGGGAGTGGAAGGGACGGCGGCCATCGCGAGGACGCATAGCACCAGGAGCGGTGCCCACCGGAAGTTGTCGGCAGGAGCTCAGCCGGGCTTTACCGATGGGGGTAACGACACCCCGCGCTCGATGTCCGCCACGAGGTGGGTGGCCCCGGCGACCCCCAGCGGCAGGAGCACCAGCAGCCCGACCCCGGGGATGAAGAGCAGCAGCGAGGCGCAGGCCCCGAAGCCCAACACCGAGCGGAAGTTGGCGCGGATGAACGCGATGCGCTCCCGCACCCGCACCCCTCGGAGGCCGAAGGGGTAGTCGAGGAGGTCCCAGGCCACGACCATCGACCCGATGATGAACTTCAGCGGCACGGTCACCACCATCGCAGGGGGGAAGACCAGGTCGAGGAGCAGCAGCGCCAGCAGCACCGGCAGGCTCACTGCGAGGCCCGTGAGGGTCACCCGCAGTCCCCGCCATGCGGTCTCCAGCCAGCCCCCGTCGGGTCGGTCGAGCCCGCCGAGGGAGAGGTCGAGCGTGCGAGAGAGGTGGTCGAGGGCCCACCCGGAGGCGGGCTGAGCGAGGGAGAGCCCCAGCAGCGCGCCGACGCCCACCGAGACGCCGCCGACGGCGATGGCCTCCAGCACCCCGACGATCTGCCAGAACAGCGAGACGTCCCCCCGCAGCGGGGCCGAGAGCCGCCAGGCCGCCCACCACCCGAGGCCCGCGAAGGTCGAGACCATCAGCACCGCGAGCAGCGCAGGGACGATCGCGTGGGGCCAGAGCTTCGGGTTGCGGGCGAGCCACTGCGCGCCGCGGACGAAGCTGCGGGCGCCGAGGGTGAGCGTCGGAGGTCGGAGCGACAGCGCGGTCATGGTGGGTATTCTGGCCCACGCGACCCCCCTCCGGGGAGCGCCGGTGGCGATCGCCGGGAACTCCTCGCCGGGATATGGTGCCGGGCTATGGCGCTGCGGCATCGTGGACACCGGACGGTCGTAGCCATGCTGGGGGCGGCACCCATGATGGCGCTGGCGATCTTCTGGATGAACCGCTCCCCGTGGCCCGGCAGCGAGGGCGGCCGGGGGCCCATGACCGCCCAGGGGCTCTACCAGCAGGCCGCCCGGGAGAGCCAGGACGGCAACCGCGCGGGCACCGAGCGACACCTGCGCATGGCGCTCGCGGTCATCGCCCGCCCCGACGCCAGCGCCAACGACCGGCGGTGGGAGCTGCGCGTGAGGTCGTCGCTGGCCACGATGGTCTCGGCCCGGGGGGAGCTCCGAGAGGCCCGGGAGATCGCCGCGCCGGCGTGCAGCATGGGCCCCGACAACGCCCCGCCGGAGAGCCTCGTCTCGGCGGGCCTCTGCGACCGGTAGGCCACTTCTCAGGACGAGGGCGGTGGCTCTCCGGTCGCGGCGTCGAGGGCGTCTTTGGCCACGAGCCGATGGTGCAGCGCCCGCACCGACTGGTTGATGTCCCCTGCGCCGAGCGCGATCACCACGTCGCCCGGCTGCACCAGCGCCTCGAGGCGGTCGACCACCCGGGCCTTGTCGGCCTCGAAGTGCACCCCCCGGTGGCCGTGGCTCGCGATGGCCTCCGCGAGGCGCTCTCCCGTCGCTCCCTCGATGGGCTTCTCTCCCGCGGCGTACACCTCGGTGACGATCAGCACGTCGGCCAGGTTGAAGGCCCGGGTGAACTCCTCGAAGAGGTCGCGGGTGCGGGTGTACCGGTGGGGCTGGAAGGCGGCCACCACGCGCCGGCGAAAGCCTCCCTTGGCGGCCGTGAGCGTGGCCTCGACCTCCGCCGGGTGGTGGCCGTAGTCGTCGACCAGGGTGATCCCCCGGGCCTCGCCCACGATGGTGAAGCGCCGCTGCACCCCGGCGAAGCTGCGGAGCGACTCGCGGGTGGTGTCCGTCGGCACGTCGAGCTCCTCGGCGACGGCGATGGTCGCGAGGCAGTTGAGCACGTTGTGAAGGCCCGGGACGCGCACCTCGAAGTGCCCGAGGGACTCCCCCCGGCGGCGCACGGCGAAGCTGGTGCTGAGGCCCTCGAAGGTGATGTCGCTCGCGACGTAGTCGGCCTGGGGGTTGGTGCCGTAGGTGACGTGGCGGCGGTCGATGCGCGGCAGAATGGCCTGCACGCGCGGGTGATCGAGGCACAGCACCGCGAGGCCGTAGAAGGGCACGCGCGCGGCGAACTCGACGAAGGCGTCGAGCAGCCGCGCGAGGCTGCCGTAGTGGTCGAGGTGCTCGGGGTCGATGTTGGTGATCACCGCGACGGTGGGCGTGAGCTTGAGGAAGCTGCCGTCGGACTCGTCGGCCTCGGCCACCAGCAGCTCGCCGGTGCCCGAGCGGGCGTTGGAGTTGATGGCGTTGAGCTTGCCGCCGATGACCACCGTGGGGTCGAGGCCCGCGGCGGAGAGCACCGTGGAGACCAGCGAGGTGGTGGTGGTCTTGCCGTGCGACCCCGCGATGGCGATGCCGTACTTCAGCCGCATCAGCTCGGCGAGCATCTCCGCCCGGGGGATCACCGGCACGCCGTTGTGGCGGGCGAGCGCGACCTCGGGGTTGAGCGCGGAGACGGCCGAGGAGTAGACGACCACGTCGGCGCCCGCGACGTTCTCCGGGCGGTGTCCCTCGTGGGTGATGGCGCCCAGCGAGGCGAGGCGGCGGGTGATGTCGGTGGCCTTCAGGTCGGAGCCCGACACGGTGTACCCGAGGGTGAGCAGCACCTCGGCGATGCCCGACATGCCGATGCCCCCGAGGCCGACGAAATGGATGTGGCGTACGCGTCCGCGAAACATGGGGCGCGGATGTACCCACAAAGCCCCGCCGACCGGAAGCGCCGATCGCGAGGGAGCTTAGACGCCGCTGCCCAGCAGCCTGCGGGCAGTGGAGAGCCGGGCGTCGCGCTGCGCCATCTCCTCCACCGAGGTGAAGGAGAGGTCGGCCTCGACCCGGTAGGTTCCTTCGAAGGGGTCGGGGGGATGGCCCCGCCAGTCGTCGGGGGAGAGCATCGAGAAGTAGCGCTTCGCCCCCTCCCCCTCGCCCTTGCGGTAGAGGTGATAGGTCTGCCCGGCGATCTTCTGGAAGCGGCACTCGGCCGTGTGCAGCACCGCGTCCCGGCGGGCCTTCTCCAGGATCTCCCTCGCCTGCTCCTGCAGGGCCCTGATCTGCTCGGCGATGAGCCCGAGCTTGTCGGCGGTGGCCGCCCCGATGAGGGCGTTGGCCTGGGCGATCTCCTTCGCCACGTCGACCAGCTCGATCGGCCGGCGCCATCCGGCTCTGTCCGTAGGGTGATGTGGAAGCGGCGCCCTCGTGGTTGGGCCCGGAGTACCTGGTCAGTGAGTCGCTCATGTCTTCGTCGCTTCGATGGTGGCCGACGCCTCCCAGGCTCGCAACCCGCGACACGATCCCCCCCCCCCCCCCCCCCCCCCCCCCCCCCCCCCCCCCCCGCGAACGCTTGTGCCCACCCCGGGCAACCACTGACAATCCGCGCCCCTGTCAAAGCCCACGAGAGGAGCCCCCACGAGAGCCGCCATGAAGCACACCCTCCACGATCCGCCGCTGTCCGAGTCCGACCCGCTGATCGCCTCGCTCATCCGCTCGGAGGACGAGCGGCAGCGCGACAAGCTCCGGATGATCCCTAGCGAGAACTACGCCTCCCGCGCCGTGCAGGAGGCCTGCGGCTCGTCGCTCAACAACAAGTACTCCGAAGGCTATCCGCGCAAGCGCTACTACGAGGGCCAGCAGTTCATCGACCCCATCGAGGAGGCCGCCCGCGACCGCATCAAGGCCCTCTTCGGCGTCGACCACGCCAACGTGCAGCCCTACTCCGGCTCGCCCGCCAACCTCGCGGTCTACTTCGCGTTCTGCAAGCCCGGCGACACCGTCATGGGCCTCGGCCTCCCGCACGGCGGCCACCTCACCCACGGCTGGAGCGTCTCCATCACCGGCAGCTACTTCAAGAGCGTCGCCTACTCCGTGCGCCGCGACGACCACCGCATCGACATGGAGGAGGTCACCCGCCTCGCGAGGGAGCACCGGCCGAGGCTCCTCTTCTGCGGCGGCACGGCCTACCCCCGCACCTGGGACTTCCCGGCCTTCGCGGCCATCGCGAAGGAGGTCGGCGCCATCCTGGTCGCGGACATCGCGCACATCTCCGGCCTCGTCGTCGGCGGCGCGCACCCCTCGCCCGTCGGCCACGCCGACATCATCACCAGCACCACCCACAAGACCCTGCGCGGGCCGCGCGGGGGGATGATCCTGTGCGGCGCGGCGCACGCGGCGGCCATCGACAAGGCGGTGTTCCCGGGGCTCCAGGGGGGGCCCCACGAGGGCAACATCGCGGGCATCGCCGTGGCCGCGAAGGAGGCCGCGACGGAGGGCTTCCGCGCCTACGCCCAAGCAGGTGGTCACCAACGCGAAGGCCCTCGCTGCCGCCATGACCGACCGGGGCTACTCCCTGGTCAGCGGAGGCACCGACAACCACCTGCTGCTGGTCGACCTCACCCCGCAGAACATCCCCGGGAAGAAGGCCGCCAAGGCCCTCGACCTCGCGGGCATCGAGCTCAATTACAACAGCGTCCCGTACGACTCGAGGAAGCCCTTCGACCCGTCGGGCGTGCGGCTCGGCACCCCGGCGCTCACCTCCCGCGGGCTCGACGAGAAGCACATGGTGCAGGTCGCCGAGTGGTTCGACCGGGCGGTGAAGGCCGCCGAGGACGAGGCCGCCCTCACCGCCATCGCGGCGGAGGTGAAGCGCCTCCTCGCGGACTACCCCGCCCCGGGCCTTCTTACCTGAACGCGTAAACGTTTCCCCCTGCCAGGCGTGGCGGAATGCCACAGCCGCCGTCATCCGTAGCGCGCTCGCGGGATGGATCCCGGCCGTGAGGTTGGTCCACCATCCCGGCTCGTGAGCACCGCCGCCCGCTCGTACTTCTCCGCCCGCTGGTCTCTGCTCTGCCTCGCCGCGGCCGTCGCGGGGAGCTGCGTGTACTCGCCCGCCGAGGACGACGGCGACGACGACTGGGACGAGGCGAGCACGCTCTCGACCGCCCAGGGCGTCGCCGTCGCCGGTCGCTGGGTGATGCCCGCCTCGGTGCGCGCCATCGCGGCGCGGCAGCGCGTCGGATACAACGGGGCGCCGCCGTGGGAGGGAGGGCGCAATTGCGGCGGGAGCTTCCTCCCGGGCACCCGGGCGCTGGGCGACTACCTCCGGCGGAACTTCCGGCAGGTGCGCTCCTACGGCGGGTACTCGTGCCGGCCCAACACGGCCAGCACCAGCCAGACCTCGGTGCACGGCACCGGGAGGGCCATCGACGTGTTCATCCCGCTGGCGGGGGGACAGGCCGACAACACCCTCGGCGACCCGGTCGCCCACTGGCTGGTCACCCACGCCCAGGAGATCGGGGTGCAGCTGGTGATCTGGGACCGCTCGATCTGGTCGCCCAGCACCAGCCCCGACACCCGGTCCTACGGCGGGCCGCACCCTCACCACGACCACCTCCACGTCGAGCTCACCCTCGACGGAGGCAACCGGCGGACGCCGTGGTTCCAGGCGCAGGTGGCGGACACGGACCGCGACGGCATCGCCGACTCGCGCGACAACTGCCGCACCATCGACAACCGCGACCAGCGGGACACCGACCGCGACGGCATCGGCAACGCGTGCGACAACTGCGACGCCGCGCGCAACCGCAACCAGCGCGACCGCGACCGGGACACCGTCGGCGACGCCTGCGACAACTGCGTGTCGCTCAGCAACCGCGACCAGCACGACCTCGACCGCGACGGCGTGGGCGACACCTGCGACAACTGCCCGTCGCGGGCCAACCGCGACCAGCGGGACGGCGACCGCGACCGCCTCGGGGACGCGTGCGACAACTGCCCCGGCGAGGCCAACCGGGGGCAGGCCGACCAGGACGACGACGAGCGCGGGGACGTCTGCGACGACGACCGCGACGGCGACAGCGTGAACAACGGGCCGGACAACTGCCCGCTGCGCGAGAACCGCGACCAGGCCGACCGCGACCGCGACGGGCGCGGGGACGTGTGCGACGGCGACGACGACAACGACGGCGTGGCCGACGCGGCGGACAACTGCCGCGGCGTGGCCAACCGGGGCCAGGACGACCAGGACCGCGACGGCCGCGGCGACGCCTGCGACGACAGCGACGGGGACGGGGCGCTCGACGCGACGGACAACTGCCTGCGCGTGGCCAACGCCGATCAGGCCGACCTCGACGCCGACCAGGTGGGCGACCCCTGCGACGTCGACCGCGACAACGACGGCGCGCCCGACGCGATGGACAACTGCCCCGGCGAGGCCAACGGGACGCAGGGCGACCTCGACGGCGACGGGCGCGGCGACGAGTGCGACGACGACCGCGACGGCGACGGCACGCCCGACGCGATGGACAACTGCGACGAGACCGCGGCAGGCGACCAGCGCGACACCGACGGCGACGGTGAGGGCGACGCGTGCGACCTCGACGGCGACGGCGACGGGCTCAACAACGCCGTCGACAACTGCCCCTTCGACACCAACGCCGACCAGGCCGACGCGGACGGCGACGGCTTCGGAGACGCCTGCGACAGCCCGGTGCCCGGGGGCGCGGGCGACGGGGGTGTGACGGGCGACGGGGGTGTGACGGGCGACGACGCCGGGGCGGCGGGCGAGCCTCCGCCGGGGGAGGTTCCGCCGTCGGAGGACGACGGGCCGGAGGAGGAGGTGCCGCCGGAGACGCTCACGGAGGTCGCTCCCTCCGGCGGGTGCAGCGCCGCGCCGGGGAGCCGCGGATCGTTCGCCTGGGCCGCCGCGCTGCTGGGCCTCGCGCTCGTGCGCCGTCGGCGCCGCTAAGGCCCGCAGAGCCTCTTCCCCCGAGAGCTTCGCTCAGTAGGCCACGCCCATCGAGCTGGCGCGCGCCTGCACCCGCCGGGTGATCACCCCGGCGATGTTGTTGGTCTGCGCCGCCATCGGGGCCGCCCCTCGCCCTCGTCCGGCGCCGTCGCTCTCCGCGGACGCCACCTCGGCGGCGCGGGCGGGCCTCGCCAGGCCCCGGCGGGAGAGCACGTCGGCCCCCTCGCTGCGCTCCTCGTCGGTGAGCCTCCGGTCGGAGACGTACACCCGGCCGCCCTGGCGGAGGATGGTCTGCGTGCGGCCGTCGGCCATCTGCTGGTCCTGCGCGTAGGTGAGCGCGGTCATCATCCCGTGGGTGCGCTGGGCGATCGCCGCGAACTCCGAGCGTCCGCGCGCGTCGAGCCCGCTGCACTCGATGGTGCTCACCTCGATCTGGTGGTCGGCGGCGTAGCGCACGAGGCCGTTGTGGTCGTGCTCGGGGTAGCGCTGCGCCGGGGCGTCGCCCACCAGGAACACCATCCGCGCCGAGCGCTCGCCCCAGTTCATCTCGTGGAGGGCGAGCGCCAGGCCCGCGTCGACGTCCTCGGGGTAGTCGCCGCCGCCCTGCGCCGTGACGCCCATGAGGGCGGCGTGCATCTGGTCGAGGTCGCCAGTGAGCGGGACCATCCGCGTGGGCTCGGCGTCGCCGCGGTCGCGGTAGATCACCAGGCCGACCCGAAGCTCCGGGCGGGGATTGCCCGAGGCGATCTGGTTGGCGATGTTCCAGATGTGCTGCTTGACGGGCTCGATCTCGTCGCCCATCGAGCCGGTGGCGTCGAGCACGAACACCACGTCGATGTGCGGCCGCGCCACCTGCAGCGGGTGCCGGATCACCGGGTTGTACCGCTGCGCGCTCGCCGGGGCCGAGGCGGCCATCGCCGCCATCGCCACGCCCACCATCAACCGACGCACCCACCGCAAACGCGACTGCACCATCACGACACCCATGGCCGCGAGCTGCGCCCCCGGAACCCTCTCCGGGGCGGCGCGCTCTGCGTTCTGTGATGGGTGGAGACGCGCGTCCCCCGCGATCGGTCTACGGAGTCTTCGTGATGAGCTTGTCGACCGCGTGCACCGGCGCCCGGTCGCCCTTCATCAGGTGCGCGATGGCCCCGAGCACCAGCCGCTGCTGGTTGAGCATCGACTGCCCCGCGAAGACCGGCGAGACCACCGACAGCGAGAAGTGACCGCCGCCGCCGGCGACCTCCACCACCGCGTCGGGGATCTTCGCCAATACCGACTCACGTAATGCCGCGAGTACGTCGCCCTGGAAATCCGTGTCGTGGTTGGACATTCGTCGCTCCCTCTCAATACCTCGGAACCGACGGGTCGACGCTCGCGCTCCACCCGTCGATGCCGCCGTTCAGGTTGTACACGCTGCGGAAGCCCTTCTGTACGAAGCGCTCGGCCGCCTGGAGGCTGCGTATCCCGTGGTGGCACATGAACACCAGCGGCGACGCGCGGTCCATCGCCAGGATCTCCTTCTCCAGATCGCGGTCGAGCAGCCGGGCGCTGCGAATGCTGGCGCGCTCCCACTCCTCGGGGGTGCGCACGTCGATGAGGGCGAAGGGCTCGCCCCGGTCCATCATCTCCTTGAGCCGCGCGGGGCCGATCTGCCGCACCCGGGCCGGCTCGTTGGGGTTCTCGATCTTGAAGCCCGCTCCGTTGGCGCCGTTCACGAAGCCGATGTGGATGCCGTCCGCGCGGAAGGCCGACGCCGGGTCGAGGTGCAGCGGGATGCCTCCGAGGTCGACCACGAAGTCCCCCGCGACGGCCTCGCCGAAGTACAGGTCGTGGTCGAACTTGCCCGAGATCTCCATCCGCATGATGGCCCCCTCGGCGCCCATGGTCTTCGCCGCGGCGCGCAGCTCCTTCAGGGCGGCCTCGTCCGCCGTCATCGTCGGCTGCTTCGGGCTCACCGCGTCGGCCCCGAAGAGCGGCCGCAGCTCGCCGCGCGCGTGCATCTCCTTCACGATGTCGGCCCCGCCGATGAACTCCCCGTCGACGTAGAGCTGCGGAATCGTCGGCCACTCCGAGTAGGCCTTCACCCCCTCGCGGATCTCCGGGTCTTCCAGCACGTCCACCGTGTGATAGCTCGGGAGGAAGCCGTCGAGGATGCCCACCACCGAGGCCGAGAACCCGCAGCTCGGGGACGACCGGTCGCCCTTCATGAAGAGCACCACCCGGTGGCCCTTGATGGTCTCCTCGATCCGCTTCCGAACGTCGTCGCTGCTCATGGATGGGTCTGTGCTCCTCTAAGGGCCGTGTGATCGATTCGTGCATCGCGGTGGACGACCGCGGCGCTTCGCGGGTAACCAATGCCACCGAGCGGCGGCCATATCCACACCCACCGCCGCTCCCACCGGAGCCGCACGCATGAGCCAGGACCTCGCCATTCCCACCGTCGACCTCGACGACCTCCGCGCCGGCGGCCCGAGCCGCGACGCCGCCTGCGCCGCGATCCGCGAAGGCTTCGGCGCCTACGGCCTGGTCTACGTGCGCTCTCACGGCATCGCCCCGGAGACCCTCGACGCCTTCTACGACGCCTTCGTGCGCTTCACCTCGCTCCCGGAGGCCGACAAGCGCCGCTTCGCCCGCCCGGAGATCTGGTACCAGCGCGGCTGGACCCCGCCCAACACCGAGCAGGCCGTCGCCGGCGGCGGTCAGCCCGACTTCAAGGAGTGCTACTTCGCCGCCACCATGGCCCTCGACCCGGAGTGCAAGACCGAGCACCCGGAGATCTGCGCCGACAACGTCTGGCCCGACGACCCGCGCTTCGCCGAGGTCTATACCGTGATGGGTAATGCCCTCCACTCGGTGGGCCAGGAGCTGCTGCGGGGCGCGGCCGTCGCGCTCGGCCTGGAGGAGCGGAACTTTACCGACCGCATCGACGGGGCGCCGCACGTCACCCGAGCGCTGCGGTACATCCCGCTCACCCCCGAGCAGGTGGAGCAGGGCGTCCTCTGGGGCGAGGAGCACACGGACTTCAACCTCCTCACGCTGCTGCCCGGCGGCCGCTTCATCGACCCGAGCGGCCAGCGCTGCCCGCCGCCCGACCCGCACAGCGGGCTCTACCTCCGCACCCGCGCCACGGCCGAGCACCCCGCGGGCCGCAAGGTGCGCGGCGCCGCCCCGCCCGGATGCCTCGTCGCCCAGGTCGGACAGCAGTGGGAGATCCTCACCGGCGGAACCTTCCAGGCCACCCCGCACGTCATCACGGCCCCGAAGGCGCCGGGCTACTCCCGGCTCTCGTCCGCGCACTTCGTCCACCTGCACCCGCACCAGGTGCTCACGCCGCTCGGGCCCTTCCGCAACGAGCAGACCTTGCGGGCCTACTCACCGCCCGTGCTCGCCGGCACCTACGACCTCAAGACCCTGGTGGACATCGCCCTCGCCCCGCCCGCCGCGCTCAACAGCCTCGGCTACCGGCACTACGACCGGCTCGCCGAGCAGCGCGCGATGCCCCGCTGAGCCTCATCCCTCGCGCGCCGCGCTCACGCCCCAGGGAGCGTGAACGTGAACGTGCTCCCCTCGCCCTGCACGCTCTCCACCCCGACCACGCCGCCGTGGGCCTCGGTGATCCCCTTCACGATCGAGAGGCCCAGGCCCGTGCCCTGCCCCGCCGTCCGGCGGTCCTGCCAGAAGCGGTCGAAGACGTGCGGGAGGTGCTCCGGCGGAATCCCAGGCCCGGTGTCGGCCACCGCGAAGCGCACCCGACCGTCGACCGGCGACGCGCTCACCACGATGGTGCCGCCGCTCGGCGTGAACTTCACCGCGTTGCCCATCAGGTTGGCGAACACCTGGAAGAGCCGGTCGCGATCGCCCTCGATCGGGCTGATCCCCCGGGGGACCTCCGCCCGCAGCGTGAGCCCGCGGGACTCCGCCAGCGCCCGCTGCGCCTGCACCGCCTCGTCGACCAGCGACGCGACCGAGAGCCGCTCGCGCTCCAGCACCAGGTTGCCCGAGTCGATGCGCGTCACGTCGAGCAGGTCGCCGATGAGCCGGTTCATCCGCTCGGCCGAGCGGCGGATCACCGCCAGCCGCGCCCGCACCAGCGCCGCGTCGTCGGCCCGCTGCTCCGCCATCGTCGCCGCCATGATCAGGGCGTTGAGGGGGTTTCGCAGGTCGTGCGAGACCACCCCCACCACCTCGTCGCGCACCTGAACCGCCCGCTGCATCTGCTCGTAGAGCCGCGCGTTCTCGATCGCCACCGAGGCCGTCTGCGCGAGCTGCGCGAGCACCGCCTCGTCGGACTCGGAGAAGTCCCCGTCGCGCCGGTCGCAGAGGTGGATCAGCCCCAGCGTGGCCCCGTCGCGGCCGACGAGCGGCGCCCCCAGCCAGCCCCGCCGCGGCGGCCGCCCCTCCGTCGACGCGCGCCACGCGGGGTGCAGCTCCAGCTTCGCGCGCTCGACCCGCAGCGGCCGACGGGTCTCCACCACCGCCGCGCAGTAGCCCGTCTCGTCGGGCCGCTGGGAGGACTCGTGGTGCTCCGCGTAGGCCTCGGAGACCGAGACCGTCGACACCGCGTCCGACCAGTCGGACGCCGCGAGCAGGCTGGTCACCGCCTGGTGCGCGTCGACCAGGCGTCGCGCCTCGTCGGTCACCACCCGCAGCGCCGCGTCGAGCGAGCCCGCGGAGTTGATCGCCAGCGACGCGTCGGCTAGGCCCCGGAGCTGCTGGGCGTGCCGCTCGGCGGTGGCCAGCGCCCCCTCGGCGAGGGCGCGGCTCTGCTCGAGCTCGGCGTTGCGCGCGGTCACCGCCTCGAGCGACGACACCAGCACGTCGAGCACCTGCGCCGGGCGCGACTGGATCTCGAAGGACTGCCCGCGCACCTCCACCGTGGGCCGCCCGCCGAGGTCGCGAGGCCGCTCGACGAGGCGGCGCACCCGCGCGATGAGCTGCGCCGCGTCGTAGGGCTTGGAGAGGAAGTTGTCGGCCCCCGCGGCGAGCGCCCACACGACGTCCGTCGGATCGGCCAGCGAGGTGAGGAGCATCACCGGCACCGCCCGCGTGGCGTCGGCGGACTTGAGCTGCCGGCACACCTCGAAGCCGTCGACGCCCGGCATCACGATGTCGCTGATCACCACGGCGGGCGGCGCGGCGAGGCAGGCGGCGAGCCCGACTCGCCGTCGCGGCAGATGGTGACGGCGAAGCCCTCGCGGGTGAGCACCCCGGCGAGCTGCTGGGCCTGCGTGCGGCTGTCCTCGATGACGACGACGCGCATCAGACCTCGCTCTGCCCGCAGAGCCACGCGGGAATCTCGAGGAGGGGGAGTGTCACGTCGGCACCGCCGCGCTGCGCCGCCGCCTTGGGCATGCCGTAGACGACCGAGGTGGCCTCGTCCTGCGCCGCCACGCGCCCGCCGCTGCGCCGCAGGGTCGCCGCCCCGTCGGCGCCGTCGTCGCCCATGCCGGTGAGCACCACGCCCCGGGCTCGAGGCCCGAGCGAGCGCGCCATCGACTCGAAGAGGTAGTTGCCCGACGGACGGAAGAGCCCCACCTGCGGGGCGTCGCTGACGACCAGCCGCAGCGACGCGTCGATGCCGAGGTAGCGATCGTCCGCCGCGATGTAGACCGCGCCCCGGGCGGTCGGCGACCGATCGACGGCGACGGTGGTGGGGTGGCCCGTGGCCTCGCTGATCCAGCGGGCGAAGCCCTCGGCGAAGCCGCGCGCCATGTGCTGCACGATGAGCACCGGCGGCATCACCCGCGGCGGCAGCACGCGCAGGAGATCCACCACGGCGTTGGGCCCGCCGACCGAGGCCGCGATGCCGATGGCCGCCACGTCTCGGGCGACCCCGGCGGCGGCGCGGGGGGCGACGGCGCGACGGCGGGAAGCGGAAGCCGGTCGAGCTTCACCCGCGCCATCGAGCGCAGCAGGTGAAGGAGCGCGTCGCGGCGGGTCTCGTAGGCCGGGTCGTTCACCGCGGGCAGCGCCTCGACGATGGCCAGCGCGCCCGAGCGCAGCGCCTCCATGGCCACGTCGGCGTCGCGCGGGTCGACCGCCGAGGAGACCAGCACCACGGGCGTCGGGCTCGTCGCCATGATCTGTCGGGTGGCTGCGTAGCCGTCCATGACGGGCATCACGATGTCCATCACCACCACCGAGGGCCGCAGCGCGGCCGCCATGGAGAGCCCCTCGGCGCCGTCCTTCGCCTCGCCGACCACCTCCACTCCGGGGACGTCGAAGGCCCGCCGCAGGGCCGCCCGCGCGGTCGCCGAGTCGTTGACGATCACCAGTCGAAGCGTCGCGTTGTACATCGGTCTCCGGGGCCCTCAGGGCGGAAGTCGCCCCGAGAGATTTACTAGAGTAGCTGCTCGAGGGTCTCGAGGAGCTCGTCCTGGTCGAAGCGGCTCTTCACGACGTAGGCGCTCGCGCCGAGGTCGAGCGCGCGCTGCTGGTCGGCGGGCTGCGCGAGCGCGGTCACCAGGAGCACCGGCAGCCCCGCGAGCCGCGCCGTCGACCGGATGCGCGCCAGGAGCTGGAACCCGTCGAGCCGCGGCATCTCCACGTCCGAGACGACGGCGTCGAAGCGCTCGTCGGCGGCGAGCAGCTCCCACGCGGCCTGGCCGTCGGCGGCGACCGAGACGTCGTAGCCCGCGGCCTCGAGGATCGTACGCTCGAGCTGCCGGGTGGTGACCGAGTCGTCGACCACCAGGACGCGGCGCCGGACCGCGCGGCGCTCGTCGCCCGCCGCCACGCTCGCCGCGGGGCGCGCGATGCGGGTGAGGTCCGCCGCGTCGAGGACGATCACCACCTCGCCGTCGCCGAACACCGCCGCCCCCGACACGAAGGCCGCCCGCCGCACGCGCGCGTTGAGGGGCTTGACCACCACCTCGCGCTCCTCGAGGAGCGCGTCGACGCGGAAGGCCACCCGCCGCTCGCCCACCGCGAGGATGACGCAGTGCGTGCGCGCCCCCTCCACCCGCGGCGCCGCGGCGACCGGCGGAAACCCGAGCGTCTCGCCGAGGCTCGCGAGCGGCACCAGCGCGCCCGCGTCGTCGAGGTAGAGGTGCCCCTCGATCACCCGGAGGTCCTCGTCGGCCACGCGGCGCAGGCCGACCACCGCCGTCGAGACGATCACCGCGCGGACGTCGCGCACCCGCACCACCACGCCGCGCATCACGCTCAGGTCGAGCGGCACCGTCAGCACGAAGCGCGTGCCGCGGCCAGGCTCGCTCTCGACCTCGACGCGGCCGTGGAGCTGCGCGACGCGCATGCGCACCACGTCGAGCCCCACCCCTCGGCCCGAGATCGCCGTGATGCTCGCCCGGGTGCTGAAGCCAGGCTCGAAGAGCAGCGCGAAGGCATCCTGCGGGGAGCGCGCCAGACCTACGTCCATCCCCCGCTCCCGCGCCGCGGCGAGCACCGCCTCCGGGTCGATGCCCCGGCCGTCGTCCTCGACCGCGACCCGCACGTCCCTCCCGGCCACCGTGGCCGCGACGCGCACCCGGCCCGCGGGGGCCTTTCCCCGCTCCATGCGAGCCTCCGGCGCCTCGATGCCGTGGTCGACGGCGTTGCGCACCAGGTGCAGCAGCGGCTCGCGCAGCCCGTCGAGCACCCGCCGGTCGACCTCCGGCAGGTCGCCGTCCATGCGAAACTCCACCCGCCGCCCGAGCGCCCCGGCGACGTCGAGCGCGGCCCGCTCCAGCAGCGCCGAGAGCGTCGCCAGCGGCACCAGCCGGAGGTCGCGCGAGCGGGTGAGCAGGTCGCCCGCGGCGCCGGCCAGCGCGCGCCGGGAGATGTCCTCCCGGGAGACGCGCTCGGCGACCCACCCGGCGAGGGTCTGCATCGACGCGAGGGTGCGGTCGAGGGCGTGGGAGGCCCCCTCGTCGCCGCGGTCGTCCTGCGCGCGCACCTGCTGCCGGGCGCGCCGGAGATCGTTGCGCAGTTCGAGCAGCATCGGCTCCAGCGAGTCGAGCTGCCGCGACGAGTCGCCGTGCCGGGCGACCAGCGACGCGAGGTCCTCGGCCGCCGCGAAGAGCCCGGCGAGGCGGGCCGAGGAGACCCGCTGCGTGTCGGGCGAAAGCGTCGGAACGGCGACCACCGAAGGCGCGGTGTGGGCGGCGGCGGCGTCGGTGGGGCCGGGGTCGGCGTCTGGGCAGGCGCCTTCGGCTGCGTCGGGGCCTCGTCCTGAAGGGCCCTCCGCGCCTCGGCGAGCGCCGCCTCGTCGGGCTCGCCCCGCTCGGCGAGGCTCACGCTGCAGGCCCGCAGCGCGCGCAGGGTGATGCCCGCGTCGGCGGCGACCCGGGCGAGGTCCGGCGACGCCCCGTGGCGCGCCGAGCCCAGGCGCGTCTCGACCGCGTGGAAGAAGCGCTCCAGCGAGTCGTATCCCACCGCGCGCGCGGCCCCCTTGAGGCAGTGCACCGCGCGGAACACCTCCGCCACCGGCCGCCTGGCCTCGCCCGTCGGCGCCCTCGCGAGCGAGCGTCAGGCCCGCGCGCTCCAGGTTGACCGCGTGGTCGTCGACCTCGTCGCGAAACACGCTCCGCAGCTCGGCGAGGATGTCGTCGTTCTCGGCCACTCAACGGCGTCCCGCAGGCGCGAGGCCAGCCCGCTCAGGTCGCGCGCAGCCCGCTCGGACTGCCGCGTGCCCTCGACCGTCTGCGAGGTCGCCTGGTCGATCGCCCGCATCGCCTGCGCGATCTGCCCGATGCCCGTCACCTGCTGCTGCGTCGCCGTCACGATGAGCTCCGCCGCCCGCGCCGCGTCGGCGATGGTCGCCGCGAGCTGGTCGATGCGCTCGCCCGCGACGCGCGCCGTGTCCACCGCCGACGCCACGGCCTTGCCGCCCTCCTCCGTCGCGAGCACCGCCGCCGCGGTGGACTTCTGGATGTCCCCGAGGATGGCGCGCACCTGCGCCGTCGCGCGCTTGGACTGCTCCGCGAGGCTCCGCACCTCCTGCGCCACCACCGCGAAGCCGCGGCCGTGCTCGCCCGCCCTCGCCGCCTCGATGGCCGCGTTGAGCGCCAGCAGGTTCGACTGCTCGGCGATCTCGTTCACCGTCGTGATGATCTGCCCGACGGCCTGCGCCTGCTCGGAGAGCGCCAGGATGCGGTCGGCGATGGACCCCACCTGGCGCTTCACGAGCGCCATCGCGCCGACGGTCTCGTCGACCGCCTGACGGCCCGAGGCCGACACCTCCAGGCTGCGCCGCGACGCCGTGGCCACCGCCGAGGCGTGGCTGGCCGTCTGCTGCGAGGTCTGCGTGACCTCGTCGACCGTCGCCACGGTCTCGGTCACCGCGGCGGCGCTCTCCGTCGCGCTCGCGCTCTGCTCCTGGGTGGTGGCCATGATCTCGCTGGTCGCGCCCGACAGCGCGGCGACGGCCTCGTTGAGCCGCCCCATCATCACCCGCATCGACCGGCCCATGCTCCGGAGGTTCTCCCCGAGCTGGTGCAGCTCGCCGTCGCTGCTCTCCTTGAGCGCCGTGGTGAGGTCGCCGTGGGCGAGCTGCTCGATGAAGACCGCGAAGGTCTGCACCGCGCTGTTGAGCTCGTCGCGCTGGGCGGCCTGCTCGCGCACCGTGCGCTGCTCGTCCTCGAAGCGCGCGGCGAGCGCCGCCTCCGAGGCCACGAGCGCCTTCTCCCGCTCCCGCGAGACCGCCAGCGACTCGCCGAAGGCCGCCGGAGACCTGAGCAGCTGGCGCCGGGTGTAGACCCCGATGAAGAGCGCGAGGAGGATGAGCATCGCGCCGCCGGTCCACTGCACCAGGCGGGTGGCAGACTTCGCCGCGGAGGTGCGCGCGTCGCGCTGGGTCACCTCGACGTGCGCGAAGCGCTCGATCCGGGCGCGCAGCAGGTCCATGTGGCGCTTGCCGACGCGGGAGAGGGGCACGTTCAGGTCGCCCGGGCTGCTCCTGCGGAACGCGATCGCCGGCCGCCCAGTCCCGGTCCCAGTCCTCGCCGATGCCACGGATCTCGTCGAGCAGCCGTCGCTGGGCGGGGTCGTCGGCGATCAACCCGACCTGGACGTCGAGGGCCCTCTCCAGCGCCGCCTCCGCGCTCGTGTACGGGACGAGGAACTCCTCCGCGCCGGTGTTGAGGAAGCCGCGCACGCCGGTCTCGCGGTCGATGTAGAGCCGCTCGAGGTGGCTCGCCTGGGCGATCACCTTGTCGGTGTGGTCGACCCAGCCGGTGAGGGTCACGAGGCGGTCGATCTGCCAGAACATCAGCGCCCCTACGACGCCGAGCAGCGCCAGGGGCAGGAACACCGACCGGCTGAGGGCGCCCTGGATGTCGGACTTCGGGGGCGGCGGGATGGGTCATCGTGGGTGCTTCCTGGGGGCGCGGTCAGGGCGGGGGCGTCGGGGCGACCTCGCGGGGGACGGGGATCTCGACGTAGAGCCGCGGCGAGGCGAGCAGCGCTTCGTGGTCGAGGAGGGGAATGCCGCGGCGGTCGACGCCCAGGATCAGCGCGCGCACCGAGGCGGCCACTCCCTCCGGGGCCTCGCGCAGCTCGTCGGGCTCGATCGCTCCGAGGTTCTCGACGGCGTCGACGACGAGCGCCAGCGCCTCGGCCCCGTCGCCCATCAGCACGATGCGGCCGTACTCGGGGAGCGCGCCCAGCGGGAGCCCGAGCACCACCCGCAGGTGGAAGGCCGGGATGATCTCGCCGCCCAGCGCGATGAGCCCGGCGAGCTCCGGGGGGCCGTGCGGCAGCGCCGTCAGCCGCTTCAGCGCCGCGACCCCTCGGATCGCGTGGGCCGCGATCGCGTACCGCTCCCCCGCGATTCGCAGGCCGAGGGCGTCGTGGCGGGCGCTCCGCCCGAGCGGCGTCGGGGCGCGCAGCCACGGCGCGGGTGCGGGCGTCGAGCACGGCGCGGGACACGTCATCGAGGTCGTCGCCGGGGAGGTCAGGCATCGGCGGACGTTACGTTCTCCGGCGCGGCGGGGGTGTACCGCCGAGGGTGTTGGCGAGGCGGTCGCAGAGCGCCAGGAGGGCGTCGCGCCCTGCCCGGGACCCTGCCGTGGGGGACTCGGCTGCTGGCGGCGCAGAGAGCAGCAGGGTTCGGGCGTTGCGCAGCGCGCGCCGCGCCGAGGGTGACGTCGCCGAGCCGAACCCGGGCGGCCGCCAGCAGGACGTGCGCCAGGGCGAGCGTACGGTCGATCACGATGGCCTTCTCGGCGTCCTGGCAGGCCCCGCGGTCGTCGCCCGTCGCCTGCCGCACCGTCGACCGGAGCAGGTAGAGCCCAGGGTTGAGCCCGTCGAGCGCCAGGGCTTCATTGAGCAGCCGGACCGCGCCCGCGAGGTCCCCGCGTCCGCGAGCGCCCGCGCGGTGCCGGCGGGCGCCGCGGGCGACGATCGGCGCCTTCGGGGCGGGGAGCCGCGGTGTCGTGCCCGACGTGAAGGGCGTCGCGCGCCGATGGATGGCACCGACGACCGGCGCCCGGAGGACGCAGGCAGGGGCGGCGGAGCGCTGGCGGCCGCGGCGTCTGCAACGTCGCGCCGGTACACCAGCGGGCCGCGGAACGTCGCCGTGAGCCCGAGGCCGTCGGGCAGGAGGGGGTCCGACGGGCCGGGCACCATCCAGCCGCCGCCGTGGAGCGCGCGGGCCAGTCGAGCCGCGACCCGCGCGATGGTCTCGAGGTCGAAGTAGATGGCGACGTTGCGGCAGAAGATCACGTCGACGGCGGACGGCCACTCGGCGGAGTCGAGGTCGAGCAGGTTGAGCGAGGAGAAGCGCACCCAGGGCGCACCTCGGGCGCGACGCTCCAGCCGTTGCGCTCCGGGGCGAAACCACCGCTCGCGCCGCGCCGGGTCGACGTCGCGGAACGACCACGGCCCGTACCAGCCCAGGCGCGCCCGCTCGAGGAAGCGCGGGTTGATGTCGGTGCCGATCACCTCGACGCGCCCGCCATCGTCGCCGAGGGCCTCGTGGGCGGTGATGGCGAGCGACCACGCCTCCTCGCCCGTGGCGCACCCGGCGGACCACAGGCGCACCGGGCCGCCGCGCCGAGCCGCCTCGGGGATCGCGACGTCGCGCACGAAGGCGAAGTGGTTGTCGTCGCGGAAGAGGTAGGTCTCGCCGACGGTGAGCTCGACGATGAGCGCCTCGCGCACCGCGGGGTCGCCGTCGAGCAGGCGGCCGAGGAGCACCGCCGGGTCGGGCTCGCCGAGCAACGCCGCGGCGCTGGCGATGCCCCGGTCGAGGGCGTGCGCGCGGCTGGGAGGAAACACGAGGCCGAGCGACTCGCGCACCGCGGCGGCGAAGCCCTCGCGCACCGCGGGGCTCAGCGTGACGTCCGAGCGAGTCGACCTCACTGCGCCGACGCGATCGGCGGAGGAGAGAGCGCGCGACCGACGGACTCCTCCTCGTCGAGGGAGAGCACAGCGTCGAGGTCTTCGAGCAGGAGCAGGCCGTCGTCGAGCGTCGCGATGCCGCGCACGTGAGGGAGCGCGATGGACGGCGCGTGCACCAGCTCGGGCCGGATCTCGCGCAGGGCGAGGACGCGATCGACCACCAGCGCGAGGGTGCGCCGGGCGCCGGGAGGTCGACCGCGACGGTCACCGCCCCGCGGTAGTTGAACACCCCCACGACGATGGCCGCGGCCCCCGGGAGCGGCGTCAGCCATACCCGAGGCACCACCTCGACCACGCGCTCGACCGGCACGCCGTAGCGCGCCTCGTCGATCTCGAACTCAAGCAGACGCTGCACCGGGACACCCAGGACCGGCCTGCGCGATCGCAGCGCCCTCTACCGTCAAGCGACGGCGACGATTCGGGCGCGAGGCACGCGTCGAAGCCGTCCTGCACCTGCTTCAAGAAGCCGTCGTCGACGTCGCGGAAGATCAGCACCGCGCGGCAGCCCTCGTCCGCGTCAGGCCACTCGTCGAGGATCACCGACGGATACACCACGTGCTGCACCGCGTGGACGATCACCGGCCCGCGCTCCCCGGCGACCTTCAGCATCGCCTTGCAGCGCAGCATCTTCTCCCCGTGAAACTGCGTGAGCAGCGACAGCCACATGGAGAACGCCGTCCAGCGCATGGTGCGCGCGCGCGTCACGGCCAGCACGCGCACCTTCGAGTGCCTGGGCGCCGCGCTCACCACCCAGCGGCCCTTCGCCTCGGGCGAGGCCGCGATGAGCCCCCGCACCCGCGCGGTGGAGAGATCGGCCGCGAGCCTGCCCCGCAGCCGGGCGGGGTCGACCGCCCCGTGGCTCGCCACGTCCACCGTCGCCGCGGGGTTGATCGCACTGAGCTTCTCGACGAGGGCCCGGGTGCGCTCGTCCCCGGCGAGCTCGGACTTGGTCACCACGAAGTGATCGGCCGCCACCGCCTGCTGCAGGGCCTCGACGTGATCGTCGAGCTGCCCCGCGCCGTGCGTCGCGTCGACGACGGTGACCACGCCGTCGAGCTCGAAGCGCGCGAAGAGCCGGTCGTCGCCGGTGAGCGTCGCCAGCACGGGCCCCGGGTCGGCGAGCCCGGTGGTCTCCACGATCACCCTCGCGAAGGGCGGAACCTCCCCGGCGTCGCGTCGACGGTCGAGGTCGGTGAGGGTCTCGACGAGGTCGCCCAGCACCGTGCAGCAGACGCATCCGCCGCCCAGCACCATCACCCGGTCGTCGACCTTTCGCACCAGCAGGTGGTCGAGCGCGATCTCCCCGAGCTCGTTGATCACCACCGCGGTGTCCGCCAGCTCCGGGCGCCCGATGAGGGCGTTGAGCAGGGTGGTCTTGCCCGCGCCCAGGAAGCCCGTGAGCACCATCACCGGAATCCGCGGCCGCTCTGGCATCATCGCGATCACTCTACGCCGGTTGCGGCCCGAGGCGGTCGGCCCGTAGATTCCCCCGCCAGGATGGACCTCCGACGAACGCTGGGCCCGGCCGTGCTGCTCGCTGTGCTCGGCTCGTGCAGCGGCCACGCCGACGAGGTCGATCAGGCGGTCGGCGAGCTGGTGGTCTGCGGCAGCGGGCCGACCGTCGAGGGCATCGACGTCTCGCAGTGGCAGTCCACGGTCAACTGGCCGATGGTGCGCGCCGCGGGCAAGCGCTTCGCCATCGCGCGCATCCTGCACTGGCCCACGCGCGACACGCAGTTCGACCGCAACTGGCGTGAGATCCGCGCCAACGGCCTCATCCGAGGCGCGTACATCTACTTCGACCCTCGCTACGAGGTGGCCGCGCAGGCCGACATCGTGGTGCGCGCGGTGGGCCGCCTCGGCCAGGGCGACCTCCCGGTGACGCTCGACGTCGAGCAGCCCCCGCCGGGGCTCCCCTCGCCCACCCGCTACGCCGCGATGGTGCGCGACCTCGCCGACCGCATCGAGGCCGGCACCGGCCGCCGTCCGATGATCTACACGGGCCGCTACTACTGGCCGAGCTACGTGCAGAGCACGGCCTTCCGCGACCATCCGCTCTGGCACGCGCAGTACACGACCACGCAGCCCTGTCCCTACATCGCCGACGCGTGGCGCAACTGGGCCTTCTGGCAGTACTCCTCCACCGGCCGGGTGAGCGGCATCAGCGGCAACGTCGACCTCGACCGCTTCAACGGCACCTACGCCGAGCTCCAGCGCCTCGCCGGCTTCCCCGCTCCTGCGGTCGATGCCGGAACGCCCCGCGACGTCCCCGTCGTACGAGACGTCCCCGCCGCCTCCGATGCGCCCGTCGTGCGAGACGTCCCCGCCGCCTCGGATGCGTCCGTCGTGCGCGATGTCCCCGCCGCCTCGGATGCGCCCGTGGCGCGATGTCCCCGCGGCGATCGCAGCCCCCCTCGGCGGCCACCGCCCCGCCTCGTCGACGGGGGCCCCTCGCGGCCTCCCGCCTCCCCCCACGCCCCCCCCCCCCCCCCCCCCCCCCCCCCCCCGCTCCGCTCCCGCGACGTCGCCCGCTGATCCCCCTTCCGCTCACCTCTCACCACGCAGCACTGGAGACTCCCGCAATGACCCTTCGAGGAAAGACCCTGTTCATCACCGGCGCGAGCCGCGGCATCGGCCTCGCGATCGCGAAGCGCGCCGCCCGCGACGGCGCCAACATCGTCATCGCGGCGAAGACCACCGAGGCCCACCCGAAGCTGCCGGGGACCATCTACACGGCCGCCGAGGAGATCGTGGCCGCGGGCGGCAAGGCCCTCCCGCTGGTGGTCGACGTGCGCTCCGAGGAGACCGTGCTCGCCGCGGTCGCCAGCGCCGTCGAGACCTTCGGGGGCATCGACATCCTGGTGAACAACGCCAGCGCCATCAGCCTCACCGGGACCCTAGAGACCCCGATGAAGCGCTACGACCTCATGCACCAGATCAACCTGCGCGGAACCTTCCTCTGCTCGCAGGCGTGCCTCCCCCACCTGCTCAAGGCGAAGAACCCGCACGTCCTCAACCTCTCGCCGCCGCTCAACATGGAGGCCCGGTGGTTCGCCGGCCACGTGGCGTACACCATGGCGAAGTTCGGCATGAGCATGTGCGTGCTCGGGATGGCCGAGGAGTTCGCCGGGCGCGTCGCCTTCAACGCGCTCTGGCCCCGCACCGCCATCGCCACCTCCGCCGTGCAGAACCTCCTCGGCGGCGAAGACGCCATCGCCGGATGCCGCACCGTCGACATCATGTCCGACGCCGCCTGGGAGGTCTTCCAGCGCCCCGCCGCGGACTTCAGCGGCCACTTCCTCGTCGACGAGGACTTCCTCCGCACCACCGGCGTCACCGACTTCGAGAAGTACGCCGTCACCCCCGGGGCGCCGCTGGTCCCGGACTTCTTCCTCTGACCGACGCGAGCGCCGCGGCGACGGCCCCCCGCAGCGCCGCCCTCCTCTCCTCGACGGCCCCTCCTCCCTCGGGCCTCAACGGAATCACCCCCACCCCTCCTCCGCCCTCCGCCCGCAGCGTCACCGCCTCTCTCGGCGCGCACGGCATCAGCGCGTAGGCGCCCACGCACCCCACGATCGCGTCGCGGTAGGCGTGCATCTTCTCGATCGACCCCTGCGCGTCGGCGCGAAACTTCGCGTCGAACACCACCCTCGCGCCCTCCGCCTCCACCATCAGGTCGGGCCTGAACGCGAGCCCGTACGACGGCACCGCCGCCCTCGCAGGCTGGCACCACAGGCGCAGCGCGACCCCGTCGAGCGAGCACGGTCTCCACTGCCCCGGGGCGATGGTCGACGGCAGCCCGAGCGCGCGCGACACCTCCCTCGCGCACCAGCGCTCGTAGAGCAGCGCCGAGTCGTCGAGCGCCAGCCGCGCCGCCGCGTCCGCCGGGTCATCCGCCACCGCGAGCCCGTCGAGCCACCGCGCGATGGCCGTGAGCTCCCGGTATCCCGGGCTCCGCGACCCGGCGAGCGTCGGCGCAGCGCCCATCGGCCGGAGCGCCCGCAACCCGATGCGATCGGCGAGCGAGAGCACCTCGGAGAGCGCCTCGGCCAGCGCGGGCGGCGGCTCCGGGTCGGACATCACCGACGACACCGTGCGCAGCAGCGAGGCCACCGCGCGGTTCTCCGGCGTGTCGATCCGCAGCGCGGGCTCCTCCGCGCGCACCCTCACCTGCGACGGATCATCCCCTCGCGCGACCGCCGGGTTCGACGCGAGCTCCTCCATCCTCACCCGGCGCGCCAGCAGCCACGGGACCACCCGCTGCACCGCCGCCGCCCCTCGCAGCGGAGCGCGCGCCACCAGCTCCATCGCCCGCTCCAGCGTCGAGGAGCGCAGCAGCCACGCCACCAGCAGCCGCCTCGCCCCGCCTGCGTCTCTCGCGTGGGTGAGCGCCGTCTCCGAGGGCCCCTCCTCGGCGAGCGCCAGCGACTCGGCGAGCAGGTCGTCGACCATCACCCGGTGGGCCTCGCGCCCCTGGAGCAGCGGGCTCTCGACGTGCACCGCGAGCCGCTCGGCGTGGGCCCCGCGACGGACCCCCACCCACGACTCGCCGATGCGCCCGGCGAAGGACACCAGCGCCGCGTCGTCCCCCCACCGCGTCACCGTCACCCCCTCCGGGACCTCGATCGCGCACCCCTCCTCCGCCCGCAGCCGCAGCGACGCGCGGTCGTCGACGGTGAGCGCCGCGAGGCCCTCTCGCAGGGCGTCCGGGCACCACCGCAGCGCCGAGCGCCCGGCCGACTCCTCTCCCTCCAGCGTCGACGTGAGCGCGGTGACCCCGGGGCTCCCCGAGGTCGCGTCGGAGGCCGCGATGGACATCTCCCCGACGCCCGACCGCCACCGCACCCGCAACAGCCCGCGCTCGCTCATCGCGCCGCTACCGTAGCGCCCCGTCTGGCTGGCGGTCCTTGAGTTCGGCGAGCGCGAGCCGATAGGGTGCGCGGCGATGCGTCGTCGCCTGCTCGCTCCTTCGCTCGCGCTGCTCTCGCTGCCCTCGCTCGCCGCGGCGCAGCCCGCGAGGCCGGCGCCTCCCCCCGAGGAGCCGACGATCAACGAGGCCACCGTGAGCGCCCCCTCGCGCCGTGAGGAGTCGCTGCTGGAGACCCCTCGCGCGGTGTCCGCCGACAACCGTCGAGGCGCCGCGAGGGCCCTGGCGCGCGACCTCGGCGACCGCCTGGAGGAGCTGCCCGGGGTGTTCCTCCAGCGCACGACCACCGCGTCCGCGATGCCGATCATCCGCGGCCTCGGCGGGCAGCGCACGCTGCTGCTCTTCGACGGCTTCCGGCTCAACGACTCGCTCACCAAGGTGGGCGGGAACGCGCTGCTCTCGCTCATCGACCCGGCCTCGGTGCGCCGCCTCGAGGTCGTGCGCGGCCCGGCGTCGGTGATGTACGGCTCCGACGCCCTCGGCGGCGTGGTGCTGGTGGTGCCCGTCGACGCGGCGCCCCGGGCCGACGGCGCCGCGCACCTCTACGGCGAGCTCTCGACCCGCGCGGCCTCCGCCGAGCGATCGCTCACCGCGCAGGGCATGGTGGAGGGCGAGGTCGGCCGCTTCGGCGTGATGGCCTCCGGAACCCTCGGCACCCTCGGCCCGATCGTCGCGGGCGGAGACCTCGGGACGCAGCCCTTCAGCGGCCACGGCGACCGGGCCTTTACAGTGCGAGGTATGGTCGAGGCGGGCGCGGGCCACTCGCTGGGCCTCGGGTACACGAGCAGCGAGATCACCAACGCCCCCCGGCCGGACAACTCGCTCCCCGACGATCGCCGGGTGTTTCGGCTGCAGCAACGCGACCTCGTGTACGCACGCTGGTCGGTGCGCCGCGGGAGCATCACAGTGCAGGCGCGCGCTGGGCTCATCCGCCGGGTCGAGACCCGCGACCGCCTCCGCGCGGGTCGCGTCGACACCGAGTACGACGAGGTGTTCACCCCCCAGGGCACCGCCCATCTCGCGTGGACCACCTCGCGAGGCACGCTCACCACCGGCCTCGACGTCGCCGCCGACCAGGTGGGGAGCTACACCGACACCGTCCGCGGGGACAGCGGCCCCCAGCGCGGCCGCGGCCGTTACCTCGACCGCAGCGACTACGTCACCGGCGGCGTCTTCGCCCACTACGCGCTGCGCCTCGCGTCACGTCGCGTGCTCCTCGAAGCGGGCGCTCGCGCGGCGCTGACCTCCGTCGACTCCCCCGCGGACGGGTCCTTCGCGGCCTACACCCGGCTGTACTCCGCGCCCGTCGCCAGCCTCGGCGTGCGCTGGCTCGTCACCCGCGGCGTCGCGCTGATGGCCAACGTGCTCGGCGGCTACCGCGCGCCCAACCTCGACGACTACCAGGCCCTCGGCGCAGGCGCCCGCAGCTACGACGTCCCCAACCCCGACCTCGGCCCCGAGCGCTCATGGACCGCCGAGCTCGGCGCCCGCATCGCGCGAGGCCCGATGGAGGGAGCGCTCTTCGTCTACGGCTCGACCATGTCTGGCCTCGTCACCCGGGTCCCGTCGTCCTTCAACGGGATGACCATGATCGACGGGCGCCGCGTATACACGCGCATGAACGCGAGCGAAGCGCGGCTCATCGGCGTCGAGCTCGACCTCACCGCGACCGCCCGCAGCGGCCTCTACGCCTCCTTCTCCGCCGGCTACACCTGGGCCGAGGCCACCACCTCGCAGGACGGCGCGTCGACCACCGAGCCCCTCTCCAAGGTCCCTCCCGCGTACGGCCGGGTGAGCGTCGGGTGGCGCCGCGCCACGCACTGGATCGACCTGCTCGCCACCGGCATGCTGTCCCAGGCGCGCCTCTCGGCGAGCGACCGCGACGACGTGCGCCTCTGCCCCGACGGCCCGACGATGTGCTCCGAGGTCCCGGGCTACGTGTCGTTCACCGCGCGCGGCGGCGTCCGGCTGCACCCCTCGGTCACCGCGGCGCTCGCGGTGGAGAACGTCCTCAACGCCGCCTACACGCCCTTCGGCGGAGGCTTCCCCGCGGCCGGGACCAACGTGATCGTCCAGCTCCGAGGGCAGACCGAGTAGGGAAGAGCGTCAGGTGCCGGTCTTCTTTCGCGCCGCGGCCGTCGCTCGCGTCTTCACCACGCCTGGCCGCGCCTTGCCCGACCGCACCAGCGGCGCGTTGGGCGACGCGGCGATGGCCTCGATGAGCGCCGCCGGATCGCTCCACCGCGGCCTCGGCAGCGAGCGCCCCGGCTTGTGGAAGAGCATCACCCGGTCGACCTTGGTGGCCTCGCCCCGGTGCGCAAGCCCCCAGATCTTGGACACCTTGCCGAGCTGGTTGACGTCATCCGCCACCGCCGCGCCGAGCACCAGCGGAACCTCATCCTTCATCGAGTCCCAGGCCTCGAGCGCGAGGGTGCGCTCGCCGTGCTCCTTGTTGCGCACGTCGCCGATGGTGACCGCGCAGACGCCGTCGTCGCGCAGCACCCGGGCGCACTCCGTGAGCACCGTCTTCAAGAACCCGCAGTAGCCCTTGAAGCGCATGCGGTCGCTGAGGGCGAGGCGGCGGTCGGTGGCCTCGACGCGCAGCGAGCGGTCGACGTCGGAGACCGACTCGCCGAGCAGCCAGAGCCTGATCCAGTTGAACTTCCCGTAGCGCACCACGTTGAGGTAGGGCGGCGACGTCACGATGAGCTTCGCGCTCCCCGGCGCGACCAGCGTGGAGAGGGCGCGCGCGTCGCCGCGGATGGCCCGACCGCGGAGCGCGGGGACCCCTTCGGCGAACTCGAAGTGCATCCGGAGGCGCAGCTTCTCGAAGGCGTCGAAGGGCGGCCGAACCAGCGACTTCTCGGCGATGTACCGGGCGAGGTAGCCGGGCGACATGCTGAAGGTGTTGGGCATCGAGACGCTGAGGCAGCGGGAGCTGACGACGTCGCGGGTGTGGTTGCCGTGGAGGATGCCCGCCAGCGACGCGAGGAGGAATCGATCGGTGCGGTGCGCCGGGTCGAGCGAGGCCTTCATGTGGAGGATCTGCGGGAGCGTGGTGGTCTCCTCGAAGAGCATCCGGATCTCCGGGGGAGCGCGGTCGCCGACGGGCTCTGGGACGTAGGAGGCTTCGAGCTCGGCGAGGCGAGCGAGGGTCTCCTCGAGCGTGGGCGGATCGAGCTTCACCGAGCTCAGCATCGAGGCGAGCGGGTTGAGGTCGATGCCGATGCCGTGGCGCCCGGAGAGGCAGGCCTCCAGCGGCGCGGTGCCTCTTCCCGAGAAGGGATCGAGCACCACGTCACCGGGCTCGGTGAGCTGCTCGATGAGGTAGCGGGGCAGCCCCGGGGGAAAGCTCCCCATGTACGAGCACATCGAGTGGAAGACGTGCCCGTAGCGACGGCCGAGACCCTTCCACCATGGAGCGAGCCAGGCGCCCTCCCCGCTCGACTCCGGCGCAGGCATCGGGAACGAGGGGCGCTCGTCGAGGGTAGGGCGTGTTCAGGAGCTCCAAGGTCTGCACCCCGCTGGGAATGCCCCGCCGGACGGGTTCGACGCAAGGCTTTCGAGCCGATCGCTCCGGTGCCTATCATCGCAGCCGATTTGTTGACCCGCGCCGACAAGCTCCGAGGCCTGCTGATCGTCGGTGTGCTCGTGGGAGAGACCGCCGTCGCGCTCGCCCGCGTTCGCGCCGACCGCGAGGCGCCCTTCTCGGGCCGCTTCTCCTGGAGCATGTTCGCGGGCCCCATCACCGCGCGCTGCCACCACGCGCTCTCGGCCACCGACGGCCTCGGCCGCACCGTCCCGGTGCCGCTCCCCTCCGACCGCCCCGAGCTTCGCGCCCTGCTCCTCGCGGACACTCCTCCCCGCTTCGCCTCCGTCGCCCCGTGGTTCGCTCCCTACGCCGACGACGACGCCGCCGTGTCCGTCGCGCTCGACGACGTGCTCGCGCGCTATCACCGCTCGCTCGGCCGGCCGATCACGCTGATCAGCCACCTCCGCTGCGACAGCCCCGGCTCGCGCCCCTTCGCCCGCACGGCCCGATGGACCACCCGTTGAGCCGCTCCCCCCGCCGCGACCGCGCCCTCGCCCGTGGCCTCGCGGCGCTGCTCCTTCTCGGCGCCCACCACGCCTCCATCGAGTACCGCCCCGCCTTCGCGCTCTGGTCCATCGGCCGCCCCTCCCCGTGGTCCTGGGCCCCGCAGAGCGCCCTGTTCGCGCTGCAGCTCCTCGCGCTCGCGATGCTGCTCTCTCGCTGGACCCGCGCCGCAGCCGCCGCGGCCTGCGCCGTCATCGCGGCCCTCTACGCCACGGTGCCCGCGACCTATCACAACAACCACTACCTCCTCTGGCTGCTGCTCCTGCTGGTCGCGATCGCCCCCACCGGCGCCGCCGCGCGCGTCGACCTCTCCCGCGCGCTTCGATGGCAGCTCTCCCTCGTCTACCTCTCCTCCGTCGTGGTGAAGCTCGCCCACCCCTGGTGGCGCGGCACCGGCTCCATCATCCGCTGGCTCGCCACCACGCGCGCCCCGGAGGCCAACCCCGACGCGCTCCTCTCTCGCGCGCTCTCCCCGCTGCTCTCCATCCCATGGACCTCCCAGGTCGCCGAGCTCTCGGTGACCGCCCTCGAGGTCGCCCTCCCGCTCGGCCTGTGCCTCCCTCGCACCCGCACCCTCTGCGTCGTCGTGGGCGTGCTGCTCCACATCTCCATGCAGGAGTGGCTCTTCCCGCAGCTCTTCACCTTCCTGATGCTGCTGGGCTACTTCGCGTGGTCACCTGCCGACGACCGCGCCTGGACGCTCTCCCTCCCTCGCGCCCCCGACGCCCGCCTCGCTCGCGCCTTTGACCTCCTCGACCCCCTCGCTCGCCTCCGGGTCGTCGCCTCTCCGGACCACCTCCGAGCCTCGCTCACCGACCCTTCGGGCCGCTCCTTTCACGGCCTCGGCGCCGCGCTCCGACTCAGCCTTCTCACGCCCCACACGGTCGTCGCCTACGCCGCGCTCTCGCTGCTCTTCCCCGAGTTCCGCTCCCTCGGACCCATCCCCCGCGACGCCTTCGAGAACCTCCTGGTCGCAGCCCTGCTCCTGGCCTTCGCCGCGACCTCGCATCACCGGGCCCTCGGACTCCCTGGGAGGAAATCCTCCCACCCGACCTGCTGACCAGACCTCCCATGAGCAACGCGCCCCCCATCCCCGCCTCGTCGCAGATCGCCGGGGTTCCTTGGTGCCACGCTCTCGCTCGAAGGGCTCCCGACCGCTGGCACGTCGGCTGCACAAGCCTTCGCCGTGAGTGATCGCCGACCCAACCTGCGAACGCTGCACGACGATGAGTCGGGCGCTGCCTTCGTGGAGTACGTGGTGGTGCTCCTCCTGATCGGCACGGTAGCGTCGGTGGCGACCTACTCGCTGGGCAGGCCCTTCGTCGACTACTACCGCTTTGCACAACTGATCGTATCGATGCCGTTCCCGTGACCCTGTAAGAGGGTCACGGCCGGGGTCGCGATAGATCGCTCAATCCACGTAAGGAAGGATCTCCATCATGAACAAGAAGAACCTCAAGGCGCTGCTTCGGGACGACGCGGGTCTCTCTACCGTTGAGTACGTGATCCTCCTGATCCTCATCGCAGTGGTCGGCATCACCGCGTGGCGCCAGTTCGGCGGCGCCGTCGTCACCAAGGTGACCTCGGGCAGCAACCAGATCCAGGGCCTCGGCCCGTGATCTGACGAGGGCTCAACTGGCCCTCAACCCACCTCTTCCATGGTGGGTGATCGTGGTTGTTCGCGGCGCGCCGCGGCCCACTCCCCCTCCCCGGAGTGCCCGCGGCGTCGTCATTTCGGAGGTGCTCTGTGCCGTTCGGATCGGTCGGTCTCTTCAACGTAGCGCTCGCGGTGCTTATCACCGCCATCGCCGCCTATACCGACTTCCGATCAGGCCGCATCCCCAACTGGCTCACCTACGGCGCCATGGCCGCCGGCATCCTCCTCCGAACCATCCAGTCGCAGCCCCACGGCATCGGCGCGCTCAGCGCCCTCGGCGGCATGTTCGTCTGCGCCATCGTCCCGTACCTCATCTTCCGCAAGGACGGGATGGCGGGCGGCGACGTGAAGCTCTTCATCGCCCTCGGCGCGATCCTCGGCGCCTTCCATGGCATCGAGGCGCAGTTCTACGCGTACGTCGCCGGCAGCCTGCTCTCCATGGGTCGCCTCGCCTGGCACGGCCGTCTGCTCGGCGTTCTGGTCAACGCGTTCTTCCTCGGGATCAATCCCGTGATGCCGAAGTCATGGCGCCGGGAGATCCGCCCGGAGATGCTGACGCGCTTCCGCCTCGGCGGCTCGATCTTCGCAGGAACCTGCGTCGCGGCCCTCTCCCTCTACCCGATCGTGTGAAGAGCCAACGCATGAGCGCCACGAACACACGCCCCCGACCTTCACTGCACGCCGACACCGGCGGCGCGGTCTACGTCGAGTTCCTCGTCTCCTTCATTCCCTTCTTCATCCTCGTGCTCGGCATGATGCAGCTGGCGCTGATGTACAGCGCCCACCTGGTCGTGCAGCACGCGGCGGCCTCCGCGGCCCGCGCGGCGATCGTGGTCTTCCCCGACTGCGCCCAGCGCTACGACGGCGCGCCGGAGAACGTCGTCAACGGCGGCGGCCGCGGCGACGACCCGGCCTCGGCGCTCGGCTCCCTCTTCGGCGCAGGCAGCGCCCCCGGGGGATCGGGCTTCGGCAGCGGCGGCGGATCGAGCGGCGGCGCCCGACTCGACGCGGTGCGCTTCGCCGCGGGCTTCCCCCTGGTCGCCACCTCACCGTCCCTCGACGAGCTCACCCACGACCGCGACCCGCGGCGCCAGGGCATCTACGACGCGATCGGCGGCGACACCTCCCCCGCGGCGCGCCTCGCCCTCGGAGCGCTGGTCTACAACAACGTGGCGATGGCGGTGACCTTCCCCCGCGCCGAGCGCGAGACCAACTACCGCGACCGCTGGAACAGCCGCGAAGAGCTCACCACCCGCGTGACCTACCTCTTCCACTGCGGCGTCCCGATCGTGTCCAAGATGGCCTGCGACAGCGCGATCCAGCTCTACACCAACCAGCCGCTCGAGCAGATCCGCGCCGCCACCGCGGCCGTCCGTGGTGGTCGCGCTTCGATTCGCGACATCCAGAGCCACGTCGAGGCGGTGCAGGCCGCGAGCGCCCGCCTCAACGCCGCGCAGCCCGGCCTCGATGAGCTCAACCACACCGGCACCGGCGGCACCGCCAGCGCGGTGCTCCTCGGCCTCACCGGCGGCCACTACTACGTCATCCGCGCAGAGGCGACGCTCCCGGTGCAGGGCACCGCGCGGAGAATCACCGGCGCTTGCTACAACGCTTCCCGATCGAGGTAATCCATGCGCGGCACCAACACACGCACGCCTCGACCTGGCCTCCACCGCGATGACTCCGGCGCCATCATGGTGATTGGCGTCTTCATGGCGATGCTCGTGACCGGGTTTCTCTATTACATCATCGGTATCGGCAACACGATCATCTTCCGGGAGCGCATGCAGGACGCGGCCGACGCCGTCGCCTTCTCCGGCGCCGTCGTGCACGCCCGGGGCATGAACCTCATCGCGATGATCAACATCGTGATGGCGCTGCTGGTCTCGATCCTCTTCGCGATGCGCCTGGTGCAGTGGGCCCTCTTCGCGGCCGCCGCGCTCACCGTCTGGGCGCCGCCGCTGTCGGCCGCGCTCGGCCAGGCGGGCAACATGATCCGCAACCTCGCCAACTCCTACGAGAACGGCGTCGTGCAGCCCGCGCTGCGCCTCGGGCACAGCGCGCAGGACGTCATCCGCACGACCTGGCCCTACCTCGCGCAGACCCGCGTGGTGGTGACCACCCTCACCGGAACCTACCAGCCGCCGGTCACCGCGGGCTTCATCCACCCGATGATCGACCACCCCCTCCCAGTGCGCCCGGTCGACATCCGCAGCACCTGCCTCCACGCCGCCGAGCCGCTCTCGCGCTTCCTCACCTTCCCCCTCGCGCTCCTGGGCGGTAGGGTGCTGAGCTGGGCGACGCGGCTCCTCGACGAGGCGATGGCCCTCTTCTTCTGCCCCCGCAACGAAGCCAACATGCGGCCGCACGAGATCGACCCCGGCGACGGCAGCTGCAACGACGGCATGCCGGGCCAGGACTGCGAGTACGTGCAGATCCGCGGCATCGTCATCGGGACGCCGCCCTTCGAGGCCAACGAGCGCGGCGTGTCCATGGCCGCCTGGGGTCGCAACACCGGCAGCGGCGGTCTCTTCGGCACCGTCGGCAACCTCGTCCGGGTCGGCCTCGCGCAGGCCGAGTACTACTACGAGGGCGACGAAGACCGCGACGAGTGGACCTGGCATATGTACTGGCGCGCGCGCTTCCGCCGCTTCCGCATGCCGTCCAACCTCCTCGGCATCAGCGGCGCCGTCGGCCCGGGCATCGACCTGAGCCTCATCGACCGGGTCATCATCCACTGAGAGGAGCTGCAGCGCCGTGAACGCCACAACGACCCGACAGCCCCGACGCCGACGTCGACACCACGCCTCCCGAGGCGCGGCCTACGCCGAGACCGTGGTGATGCTCCCCTTCTTCGTCGCCGTGTTCTCCTGCATGATGTTCGTGCACAAGGCCTGGAGCACGAAGCTCTACACCATGCAGCAGAACCGCCACTGCGTGGTGAGCTACGCCTTCGAGGCCTGCCAGCGCCCGCTGCCCGGGTGCAGCCAGGTGCGCGTCGGCGCCGACACCGCGGCGGGCGCGGGCGAGCGGCCGGGCGCCCTCAACTCGCTCCAGAGCATGCTCGGCGGCGCGGGCTCCGCGCTGCTCGGAGGCTTCTTCGGCCAGACCGCCTCCGGTCGACTGACCCGTCCGGTCAACCGCCCGACGCTCCTCGGCGGCGGGTCGCTCAACGCCCTCGCGGGCAACAGCATGGCCTGCAACACCGTGCGCTCGACGCCCGCGGACGTCGCCCGCCAGTTGTTCTGCACGGTCATCCCCGTGTGCCGGTAACGTAGGGGAGAAAGAGACGCGCCATGTTTCGTCGCATCCGGCATCTCCCGCAGCTCACCCGACTCGGGGCATTCATCGCCACGGGCCTGCTCGTCACCGCCGTCGTGAGCGTCCGCTCCGCGCGCGCCCAGGTGAACGAGGGCATGCGCCACCTCGCCCGGCAGCTCATGCCCTACGCCGAGCAGGGAGTGATGGAGGCTCCCCGGCGCGTGGTGCTCAACGGCGAGTCGCTCTACCTCTCGATGGGCACCACCCGCGACGGCGTCGAGGCCGTGCTCGACTACTACGAGGCCCGCTGCGCGCGCACCTCGGGGCACCTCTCGGAGAGCATCCGCGCCCTCGACCACGCCGACTTCAACCAGCTCTGGGCCCCCGGCGCGCGCCGCGCGGCGTCCATCGAGACGGTGCGCTTCGGCGACGCCGACGGCGGCTACGTCGCCTGCCTCGACGTCGGCGAGACCCGCCTCACCCCGCAGGAGATCCTCCGCCGCGCCGAGTCGATGATCGCCTCCGGCGACCTCTCCCGCTACGGCGAGCTCCGCTACGCCTACGTCACCCGCGGCAGCACCGGCAACACCCGCATCCTCACCGTCGCCACGCAGGGGCAGTTCAACATCCTCCGGCTCTTCCCCGATCAGGGCGACGCGCCCGGCGCGGACATCCCCGGGCTCGCGCGCTACCCCTCGATGCGCCGGGTGATCTCCGCCTACGAAGACGGCGTCCCCAACAAGCTCGGCGTGTACACCGTGCGCGCCCCGGCCGCGCAGGTGCGCTCCTGGTACCGCGACCAGATGGCGCACCGCGGCTGGACCGTCCTCGACCTCCCTCGCGACCGCCAGCTCCCCTCGGAGATCGAGGCCCGACGCGACCGCATGGTGGCCTTCGAGAAGGGCCCCGAGACGCTCTTCCTCGTCTTCGACCACGCCGACGGCGTGACCTCGATGATGTCGCTCGTCGCTCGCTGATCCTGCCCCCTCCTCCCTCGCCAACTGCCGTCGCCCCATCGATCCCGTTGTGTCGGGCGAGCGCTTCGGCGTAGGCTGCGCCCCGCGGGTTCGTCGGCTTCGGCCGATGTTTCTGCAGACCCCTCAAATGCCCATCCGGAGACTTGGATGAACACCAAGGCGCTCATCATCGCAATCGGTGCGGCGGCCCTCGGGCTGGTGCTGCTGCTGCTCTACAAGCAGCGCTTCGAGGCGGAGGCTTCCGGAGGCGTTCCGGTGAGGGTGCTCATCGCGGTGCAGGACATCCCCCTCGGCGCCGCGCTCTCCGAGAACATGATGGGATATCGGTTGATCCCGCAGGCCTACCTCGAAGACCGCTTCATCCGATACTCCGACGTCCGGCGCATCATCGGCGTGCGGGTGTCCAACGGGCTGCGCGCCAACCAGACCGTGATGTGGACCGACCTGGCCACCGCCTCGGACGCGCGCCGCGACCTGTCCTCCCTGGTCAGCACCGGGATGCGCGCCATCACCGTGCGCGCCGACATCACCAACTCCTTCGGCGGACTGCTTCGCCCCGGCGACCGCGTCGACGTCCTCGGCACGCTCTCCCGCACCGGCGGCGAGAACGACCGCGTGACCATCCCCCTGCTCCAGAACGTGCTCGTGCTCGCCGCGGGGCGCGACACCGGCGGCGAGGCGCAGCGGCAGACCGTCAACGGCACCGCCGGCGGCAACACCCCCGTGGAGATCTCCCAGATCACCCTCAGCGTCTCGATGGAAGAGGCGCAGCTGCTCACCTACGCCGCCGACCGCGGCGGCGCCGGCGGGCAGGCACACCGGCCTCACGCTGGTGCTCCGCAACCCCGAGGACATCGCGATCCTCGAAGGGGTCCCGGAGACCAACATCGAGGACATCTTCGAGCCCACCCGCCGCGCCAACGTCTCGCGCCGTCGCCGTCAGGTCATCGAGCGCATCGGCCCGCAGAACCCCAACGCCCTCTGAACGATGCGGTCGCAACCCATGATCTCCCTCCGACTCCGCTCGATCGTCACCCTCGCCGCGGTGGGCTGCGCGAGCTTCCTCGCCGCCACCCCCGCCCTCGCCCAGCAACCCGCTGCGGGCACGACCACCGCCGCGCCGCGAGGCACCGGGCGTGACCTCTCCCTCGCCGTGGGCGAGCAGGTGCTCGTCCCCGCCGAAGGGATCCGGCAGTTCTCCGAGGGCACCCCCGGGGTCGTCGATGTGCGCACCCCCGCGGACGGGCGCAACCTGGTCGTGGTCGGCCAGCGCGCAGGCACCACCACGCTGCTGCTCATCCGCAACAGCGGCGCCCAGGAGACCCTGCAGATCACCGTCTTCGCTCGCCGTCCGGAGGCCGTGCAGGCGGAGATCGAGAACCTCCTGGAGGGCTACAACGGCGTGCAGATCCGGCGCATCGGCGCCCGGCTCTACCTGGAGGGCGGCGTCGCCTCGGAGCAGCAGCAGCACCGGGTGCAGCAGATCGCCGGGCTCTACCCCGGCCAGGTCGAGTCGCTGGTCTCCATCGACGCCACCATCGTCGAGCGGCGCATCAACGTCCGCCTCGACCTCTACTTCGTCGACTTCGCCACCAACTCCGGGCGCCAGGTGGGCATCGCCTGGCCCGCGTACATCGGCGGCAACCCCCCGAGCTCGCAGGCCACCGCGACCATCAACCTCGTCGCCCCGATGGGCATGGGCGGCGTCGGCGAGGGCGTGCAACTCGCCCAGGCGATCATCAGCAACCAGCCCCTGCCCCGCCTGGACATCGCCAGCAACGGCGGCTGGGCGCGCATCCTGCGGCAGGCGACGGTGATCACCGCCAACGGCAACGAGGCGACCTACCGCAACGGCGGCGAGCTCAACTACAAGCTCATCGGGTCCAACGGGTCGGCCTCGCTGGCGACCATCAACTACGGCACCAACCTCACGGTCACGCCGCGCTTCGACCCGCAGAGCTCCCGCATCGACATCCGGGTCAACGCGGACATCAGCGACCCCGTCGAGAACGGCGGCGACATGCCCGGCCGCAACATCGCCCACGTCACCACCCTGGTGAACCTCCAGCTCGGCCAGTCGATCGTGATGGGCGGCTTCCGGTCGCGCTCGCAGTCGCAGGGCTCCAGCGGCCTGCCGGGGCTGCGGCAGATCCCCATCCTCGGGTACCTCTTCGGCTCCGAGCGCAACAGCGAGCAGGAGCACGAGGGCATGATCTTCATCGTGCCGACGGTGGTCGAGGGCCTGTCGCGCAGCGCGCAGGACCGGGTGGCCGAGGCCCTGCGGCAGTACGAGCAGTTCTCGGGCGACATTGACGAAGTGCGGCTCTACGAGCCCACCGGGACGCAGTACCGCTAAGGTGCCGGCGGGAGAGTAGAGAGGGCCTCGCGATGGACCAGGTGCTCCTTTCGATCGAGACCCCGAACGCGCCCCCGATGACGTACATGGTCCCGTCGGGGGGCGAGATCTCCATCGGGCGGGACGAGACCTGCACCGTGGTGCTCGCCTCGCCAGACATCTCCCGGCGCCACGTCTCGGTGATGATCCAGTCGTCGGCCATCGTGGTGCGCGACTCGTCCAGCAACGGCACGCAGGTGGGCACCCAGCGGGTGTTCCGCTCGGAGATCCCGGTGCCCTTCGGCACCCCCATCATGGTGGGGCCCTACGTCATCCGGGTGATCCGCCAGGGCCCCGCGACCGCTGGACCGGTGCCCGCGCAGACGATCAACCCCGGCCAGGGTCCGTCGCTCCCTCCGCTGCCGGGGCGATCGGCCCACGGCGGGATGCAGACCATCGCGGCCCCGCAGGGCCTCGGCGGCCCCGCACCGGCCGCCCAGGACGGCCGACCGCGCACGGTGATGCCGACGCAGCAGATGGCCCCGCAGGCCGCTGCCCCGCCCGCTCCCCCTGCTCCGCCCGCGGCCTACCGCCAGGCCGGCGGCGGCACCGCGGGGACCATGCACGTCTCCGTCGAGCTCCGTCGGCGCATCCACCGGATGCTCCTCGACAACCTCGACCTCGCGGCGCTCGACCGCTCGAAGATGGGCGACTCGCAGATGCGCCCCAAGGTGCGCGACGCCCTCAAGCGCATCGTCGCCCAGCTCTCCGGCGAGATTCCCCCGGGCACCGACCTCGAGCGGCTCATCCAGGAGATCTCCGACGAGGCCCTCGGGCTCGGGCCGCTGGAGCAGTTCCTCGCCGACGGCTCCATCTCGGAGATCATGGTGGTCGACCCGCAGACGATCTTCGTCGAGCGGCGCGGCAAGCTCCAGCGGGCCGACGCGCGCTTCACCGACGACGAGGCCGTGCGCTCGTGCATCGAGCGCATCGTGACGCCCCTCGGCCGGCGCATCGACGAGAGCACGCCGCTCGTCGACGCGCGCCTGAAGGACGGCTCGCGCGTCAACGCTGTCATCAAGCCGCTCTCCATCAAGGGCGCCTGCATCACCATCCGGAAGTTCTCCAAGACCCCCCTCACGCTCCAGAACCTCATCGAGTTCGGGGCGCTCACCGAGCAGATGGCGCGCTTCCTCACGCGCTCGGTGATCGCCAAGAAGAACATCGTGATCTCCGGCGGCACGGGCTCCGGCAAGACCACCACGCTCAACGTGCTCTCCTCGGCCATCCCCAAGGAGGAGCGCATCGTCACCATCGAGGACGCCGCCGAGCTCCAGCTCAACCAGCCGCACGTGGTGTCGCTGGAGTCCCGCCCCGCCAACATGGAGGGCAAGGGGGAGTACACCATCCGCGACCTCGTGAAGAACGCCCTGCGCATGCGCCCCGACCGCATCGTGGTGGGCGAGTGCCGCGGCGGCGAGTGCCTCGACATGCTCCAGGCGATGAACACCGGCCACGACGGCTCGCTCACCACCACGCACGCCAACTCGCCGCGCGAGGCCATCAACCGCCTCGAGGTGCTCGCGCTCATGAGCGGCATCGACCTGCCTGCGCGCGCCATCCGCGAGCAGATCGCCAACAGCGTGCACCTCGTCGTGCAGCAGTCGCGCTTCTCCGACGGCACGCGCCGCATCACCGCCATCTCCGAGGTCATCGGGATGGATGACAACTACGAGATCCAGCTCAGGCCGATCTTCGAGTTTCAGCGCTCGGGCATCGCTGGCGACGGCAAGGTGCTCGGCGAGTACCGCGCCACGGGCTACCTCCCGTCCTACCTCGACGCGTTCATCTCCTACGGGCTCGTCAACGGGAAGGACTACCTATGACCGCCGCGCCGCAGACCACGCTCATGGGCTGGATCGGGCTCCTGCTCTTCCCGCTTGGGCTCGCCGCGATCATCTACGTGACGCTGACCTTCCCGGACAGCCCGCTGCACCGCGCCTACGACCGCTACGCCAAGCACCTCGACGTGCAGCTCCGGGCGATGTTCATCCAGGACCCGAGCGGGAAGTACGTCACCAACTGGCAGCTCGGGCTCATCGCCGCGCTGCTGCTCTTCGAGCCCGCCTACCTCGCCATCATGGGCGAGAGCTCGAACATCCCCATCGCCATCATCGGCATCCCCATCGTGGCCGCCGCGCCGCTCATCTGGATCTCCGACGCCAAGGCCAAGCGCAAGGTGGCCATCGAGGCGCAGCTCGACACCTTCCTGCTCGCGCTCGCCAACGCGCTCAAGGCCTCGCCCTCGCTCGGCGACGCGCTCGGCGCCTGCACCATGCTGCTGCGCGCGCCCATCAAGCAGGAGCTCGAGCTCACCATGAAGGAGAACCAGCTCGGGATGCCGCTCGACACCGCGCTGCTCAACATGGCGACGCGCGTGGGCACCCGGGCCTTCTCCGGCGCGCTCACCACCGTGCTCATCGGGCGGCAGACCGGCGGCGACCTCCCGAAGATCCTGGAGACCAGCGCCAGCACGCTGCGCGAGATGGCCCGCCTCGAGGGCGTCGTGCGATCCAAGACCGCCGAGGGGCGGGCGCAGGCCTGGGTGCTCGGGGTGATCCCGCCGCTGCTCGTGGCGCTGCTCAACTGGATGGACCCGGAGTGGCTCAAGCCGCTCTCGTCCAATTTCATCGGCTACATCATCTCTTCGATCGCCGTGCTCTTCTGGGTCGTGGCGGTCTTCCTCGCGCGGAAGATCCTCGCGGTGGACATCTGAGCGAAGGGAAGGACGCACCCGCATGACCCCCTCGACAGAGATTCTCGGCGGCATCGCCCTGGCGCTGCTCGTCCTCGCCCTCGCGACGGTGATCTACCAGTTCGCCAAGAGCCCCGCGGAGCTGCAGCCCGACGTCGGCCAGAAGGGCCTCAAGCGCAAGGCCATCCTCGACGAGCAGGGGCTCTTCAACACCATCGAGCCGCTCATGCGCTGGCTCGCGCGGCGCATCGCGTCGCTGCCCATCGAGGACACCCGCACCCGCATCAACGACCAGCTCCGGCAGGCGGGCGAGTACCTCGGGCTCACCGCCGACGAGTACCTCGCGCTCAGCGTCATCTCCTCCATCGGGCTGCTCGGCGCGGGCGTCCTCATCGACAAGCTCTCCAGCGTCGGCGGCATCGTGGTGCTGATGTTCGCCGGCTTCGGATCGATCCTCCCGCACATGCAGGTCTCCGGGGAGATCGAGCGGCGCTTCACCCAGGTCAACCGCGGCCTGCCCCACGCCATCGACCTCGTGGCCCTCACCATGAGCGCGGGCCTCGACTTCCCCGGCGCCCTGCGCCAGGTCACCGAGAAGACCGCCGACAAGCACGACGCCCTCTACGAGGAGCTCAACCGCATCCTCCAGGAGCTCGAGCTCGGGCGCACGCGCAAGCAGGCGCTGCTCTCCTTCGCGGAGCGCGCCCCCACGGAGTCGGTGCGCGACTTCGTCTCGGCGGTCGTGCAGGCCGAGGAGAAGGGCAACCCCCTCGCGGAGGTGCTCCAGATCCAGGCCACCATGCTCCGCATGCGTCGCAGCATCGCGGCGGAGGAGAGCGCCGCGCGCGCCGGCGTGCTGATGATGGCGCCGCTGATGCTGATCTTCTGCACCATCATGCTGATCATCCTCGGGCCCTTCGCGGTGAACATCGCGGCCGGCAAGGGAATCTGAAAGGTCGACGGGAATGGCGACTCCGCAGCTCGATGTGTACTTCCCCGACGGCTCGGTACAGTCGTACCCGCTGACCGACGAGCGCGTCGTGGTGGGCACCGCCTCCCGCTGCCTCGTGGTGATCGACCGCCCGGAGATCGCCCCGGAGCACCTGCTGCTCTCGCCCCGCCCGGACGGCGTCTGGGTGGCGGTCGCGCGAGGGGTGACCACCCCGACGCTGCTCGACGGCGAGCCCTTCGAGCGCGGCATGGTGGGCTGGGGCCGCGCCCTCACCATCGGCCCGGTGCGCCTCGGTCTCAACGACGGCACCAAGGTCATCAAGAAGGCCGACGGCGACGGCGCCAAGAAGGAGGAGAAGGTCTCGCCGGTGCTGCTGCTGGCCGCGGCGATCATCATTCCCTTCGCGCTCTACACGTCGTTCAGCCCCAACCACAACAACGCCCCGTCGCGCATGGGCACCGACGCCCCGCGCCTCTTCGACGAGCCCCTCGTGCGCCCGTGCCCCGCGGCGGACCCGGCGCTCACCCGGCAGTCCGCCGAGGAGAGCACCCGCGTGGCCCTCTCCAAGGCCGAGCGCATGCCCTTCCGCATGCAGGACGGCGTCGAGTCGGTGCTCTACTACACCCAGGCCGCGAGCTGCTACACGGCCACCGGCGACGCCGCCTCCGCCGAGCAGGCCACCCGCCGCGCGGCCTCGCTCCGAAACCGCCTGGAGGACGAGTACCGCGCGCACCGCTTCCGGCTGGAGCGCGCCCTCGAGCAGTCGCGCACCGAGGACGCCCTCTTCGAGGTGCGGATGATCACCGCCATGGTGAGCCACCGGCGCGGCCCCTACCGCGACGCGCTCGCGGCCCTCGAGCGCCAGCTCACCCTGCGGCTCGATCAGGCCCAGGCCGCGCAGCGCTGAGCGGCGGCGATCGACGCCACGATCGCCACGACACGCTACACGCGCCGCGGTCACCCGGTATATAAAGCCCGCCGTGACCCGAACAGCCTCATCGACGCGACGGCCTGCGACGGTGCTGCTCCTGAGCCTCTCCCTGGCTGGTTGCGCCGGCTCGCGCGACTCACTGCGCCCGCCCCCCGACCACGACCCGATGAACGACGTGCGGGGGCAGCAGCTCTTCGACCAGGGCATCTCCCTCGCGCGCAGCGGCGACCTCGTGCGCGCCGAGCAGTACCTGGCGTCGAGCATCACCCGCGGCATGAGGGAAGAGCGCGTGCTGCCGCTGCTGCTGGAGGTCTGCGTGGCGGCCTCGCGCTTCCGCGCGGCGGTGTCCTACGCGGAGCCCTACCTCCAGCGGCACCCGCAGGCGTGGCGGCTGCGCTACCTGGTGGCGACCATCCGCGTGGGGCTCAACGACAGCCTCGCGGCGCGGCGCGACCTGGAGGAGGTGCTGCGCGCCAGGGAAGACCACGCCGAGGCCCACTTCGCCCTCGCGACGATGCTCCGAGAACACTTCAACGACCCGGTGGGCGCCGACCCGCACTACCGGCGCTACCTCGCGATCGAGCCCTCGGGCGCGCGCGCGGACGAAGCCCGCGCGGGGCTCCTACAGCAGGTCACCAATGATCCCCAAGGAGGTCTACGAGGAGACGCTGCTGTCGTTCCTCGCGCCGGTCCGTCCGTTCCTCGACGACCCCAAGGTGTCGGAGATCATGATCAACGGGCCCAACCAGATCTTCATCGAGAAGGCGGGCAAGCTCACCCTGACCGACGCGCGGTTCCCCAGCCATGAGGCGCTGAACGCCGCGCTGCGCAACATCGCCCAGTACGTGGGCAAGATGGTCAACGAGGACAACCCCATCCTCGAGGCCCGGCTGCCCGACGGGTCGCGCATCGAGGCGGTGATCCCCCCGGCGGCGCCCGACGGGCCCGACGTGGCCATTCGGCGCTTCTTCAAAGAGACCCTCACGGTGCAGCGCCTCGTGGACTTCGGCTCGCTCACCACGGAGGCCGCGCAGGTGCTCGAGTGCCTCGTGGTGATCAAGCAGAACATGGTGGTGGCTGGCGGCACGGGCTCGGGCAAGACCTCGATGCTCAACGCGCTGAGCTCGTTCATCCCCGACGGCGAGCGCATCGTGATCATCGAAGACAGCCGCGAGGTGCAGCTCCAGCGGCAGCACGTGGTGCAGCTCGAGGCGCGCCCGGGCGACGCCAAGGGCCGCGGCAAGGTGAGCATCCGCGACCTGTTCCGCGCGACGCTCCGCATGCGGCCCGACCGCATCGTGGTGGGCGAGATCCGCGGCGGCGAGGCGCTCGACCTGGTGCAGGCCATGACCTCCGGCCACGGCGGCTGCATCACCACCGTGCACGCGACCTATCCCCACGACACCCTCACCCGCCTGGAGACCATGTCCCTGATGAGCGACGTGGAGCTCCCGCTCTCGGCGCTTCGCGTGCAGCTCGGCAGCGCGGTGAACCTCATCGTGCAGACCTCGCGCCTGCAGGACGGCAGCCGCAGGGTCACCCACGTCTCCGAGGTGCGCGGGTACTCCGCGGAGAAGGGCTTCGAGATCGTCGACATCTTCGCGCGGCGCTTCCACGGCCGCGACGAGGAGGGCAACCTCATCAGCACCTTCGAGCCCACCGGCGAGCTCCCGCTCTGCACCGACATGGTGCACTCCTACGGCATGGCCTTCCCCGAGGCCGTCTACGAGGCCGCGCGGGTACGCGCCGAGCAGGGCCCCGAGGCGCAGACGGGCTACGGTCAGGGCGGGGGGCAACACGGATGAGCGCCGGGCCCAACCAGGGGAACACCGTCACCCTCGCGGTGGTCCAGGGCGAGAGCCCGAACCCCACGGCGACCTTCTCGCAGGCCATGGCCGCGCGGCAGGTGGTGGTGGGCAGCGGCCCCGCGGCGCAGTGGAAGGTGCGCGCGCCCGGCGTCGAGCCCGCCCACGTCGAGCTCTACTGGGACGGCGCCGCCCTCTGGGTGCGCGACGGCGGCAGCCTCTCGGGGTGTACGTCGGCAACGACCGCGCCTGGACTGGCAGCAGATCTTCGACGGCCTGGAGGTGAGCTTCGGCAGGCGTGCTGCGCGCGACGGTGACGGGCCCGGCGCCGGGCGGCGCCGCCGGGCCCACAGCGCGGCGTCGGCGGCGTTCATCGACGAGGAGGAGAGCACCATGGTGTTCTCCGCAGAGGGCATCGCCGCGGCGCTCCAGTCGAGCCCGCCGCCCGCCCAGGCCCCCGCCCCCGCGCCCCAGCGCTCGACGGCCAGCGCCACGGGGCAGCTCCCCTCGCTACCGACTAACCACGCGCGCCCGGCCTCGCCGTCGCCGTCGCGGGGCATGACCCCCGACCTGGGACTGCCTCCGGCGAACTCCGAGGCGACGGTCATCCGGGCCTCGCCCTACGCCGCCATGGAGGCCGCGGGCCTGCTCAACCAGCAGTCGTTCACTCCGCTCGCGGGCTCCTCCGCGGCCCGGATGTCGGCGCCTCCCGCCCCGGTGGTGCAGCAGCCCTCGGTCAACCTCCCGAGCGCACCGCGACCGGGAACGCTCGCCCCGCCGATGGCGCCGGGCTTCGTGCCGGGGGCCTTCGGTCCGCTGGTGGGCCCCTCCCCGATGTCGGCCCCGCCGCCGCCGATGATGATGAACGGGGGTCCGTCACAGCCCCCCGCGGGCTTCGACGACCCCTTCGGCCCGATGGAGCTCCCGCCTCCTCCGCCAGCGCCTACGAGCACCGCGACGCCCGGCCCCGGGGGCGTGCCGATGCGCACCTGGCTGCTCGCTGCGCTCACCCTCGGCGTCGCCGCCCTGGGTATGACCTTCGGCAATCCACCCCGCCCCGGCGCGGCCGGAGGCGGACGCCGCGTGGTCCGGCAGATCGTCCGCACGACCGCCGCCCCGGCGCCCGTCAGCAACAACCTCCTCGGGCTCCCGACGGGGCCCAACCAGCTCCTCGGGGTGATCGTCCCGGCGCCCATCGTCGCCACCCAGGGCCCCGACGGCCGGCCGCGATTCCCGCCGCCCAACCTGCAGGATCCCATCAAGCTCGCCGCCGACATGGTCGCCGCGCATCGCTACGACGCCGCTGCCGCGCTCTACGAGAACCTCGCCGCCCAGCACCGCGAGGCCCCGCTCTTCCGTCACTTCGCGCTGGTCCTCCGCGCTCGCGCCGCCCAACCCACCTGCACCCCAGGAGCCGCCGGATGTTCTCCAGCTACGCCCGCGCCCTCGTCGCCCTGAGCCTCCTCGGGGCCGCGCCGGGCTGCGGCAACACCGCTCCTCCGCCGCTCTATCCCATCACCCTCCGGGTGATGTCCGACAGCCGTCCCCTCCCCGGCGCCGCCGTGGTCATCGCGGGGAGGGAGCTCGGCGCCACCGACGCGCAGGGCCGCTTCCGCATGGAGACGGTGGGCGTCGAGGGCACCTCCGTCGAGGTCGTGGTGCGCTGCCCCGCGGGCTTCCGCTCGCCCGCGCAGCCACTCGCCGTGGTGCTGCGCTCGACGGTGCAGCTCGACCAGACCCAGCGCGGACAGGGCATCGAGACCACCGCGCAGTGCCCTCCCACGCACCGCATCGCCGCCGTGGTGGTGCGCGTCCCGGGACGCCCCAACCTCCCCATCCTCTACGAGAACCGCGAGATCACCCGCACCGACCTCCAGGGCATCGCGCACATGATCTTCCGCGTCGGCGGGGGCGACACGCTGCGCCTTCGCGTCGACACGCGGGAGCAGCCCCTGCTGCGGCCGGCCAACCCCGAGCTCGTGGTGCACACCACCGACGCCGACAACGTGTACGTGAGCACCCAGGGCTTCGAGGAGGCCGCTGCCCCGCGCGCCCCGCGACCGCGCGCCGCGCCGGTCAACCGTGGGCCGCAGCGCATCCCCGCGAGGAGGCCCGGCGGGTTCTTCTGATCGGGACGGGGAATGTCACCGCGCAGCCGCTCGCACTGGCCATCGGTTCAGTGATCGGGTAGTACCTTCTCCGTCGGGTCGCGAGGGCATCGCGAGCCACCGGAGAAGCGCCATGAACCGAAGCACCGCACGCAGCCAGTACCGTGGACAGATGTCTCCCGAGGACATCGAGGCGAAGGTCGCCCGCCTCAGAGAGCGACTCGGGTTGGAGGATGTGACCTTCACCGAGGGCGTCGGCCTCGACGCCGGGAGCGTGAGCCTGCGCTTCCAGGTGCTGGGCCGCCGGGTCGAGCGCACCTGCGCGACGCAGCCCACGCCCGCGGCCAACTCCGCCTGCCTCGCGCTCTGGCTCGAAGACCGGGCGCGCAACCTGGAGCGAGGCATCGAGTCCTTCGAGGAGGCCTTCGCCGACTGCCTGGTGCTGGCCGCCAACGACGACAACGACGCTGCGAAGGGCGCCTGGCGGGTCAACCACTACGAGGGGCAGCGGAGCATCGAGGAGTGCATCGAGGTGTTTCGCTCAAGCCTCGCTCGGCTGTCGGTCGCCGAGCGCGACGTGAAGGTCACCTGGGACACCGCCGCCAACTGGGCGCGGCTCCGGATGCGACTGCCCTCCGGGGCCATCGTCGACAAGACCTCCCGGACCCAGAAGTCCTGCGAGGCCAACCTCGCCGCGCTGGCCCTGTGGCTCCAGTCGCGGGCCCGCAACTGGGAGCGGGGCATCGAGAGCCTCGACCTCGACCGGGTCTTCGCGGGCAACCTCCTCCCGGCTCCCGCGAAGGTCGCCTGAGGGGTGCTGTGATGGTCCGGAAGGTCACCTTCACCGTCCGACCAACGCCGGCGCTGGGGGCGCTGCTGTCCTTCGCGCAGTCCACGAGGGCGCACCGAAGCGGCCTCGGCGATCGGCTGGAGCGCGAGGTGCTGCTGGCGCTGGAGTCCGTGGCGCGCACGCTCGACCCGGTGCCCGAGCTGCTGCGGTGGCTCACCCGCCGGGGCATCGCCCGCGCCTCGGGCTACGTCCACGCGGCCGCCCTCGCGGCCGAAGCCACGGTGACCTTCGACCTGCGCGCCATGGTCGCCGCGGCCCTGGCCCAGGGGCCGCGCGTCGACGGGCGGGCTTACACTGATCTGTATTGCATCCGCTCGGTGGTGAGGTCGGTGCGCGAGGCCGAGCTGCTGGCCATCGACGGGGTCGTGCTGGGACGCCAGGCCGACACGACGCGCGCCCTCCTGCGAGCCATCGAGGGCGCCTGCCGCGAGACGGCGCTGCGCGACGAGTCGGTGGTCCCGAAGGCCTTCGCCCGGGTGACGCCGGGCGCGGCGCAGCCCACGACGAAGCCCAACCCCCCGACGCCTGCGCCTCAGGGGAAGCCCACGACGGCGAAGAAGGTCGCTCCGCTTGAGCCGAAGGCCCCGGCGGGTTCGTTCGGCGGGTCCTTCGGGGGACTGCCCGACGACGCGACCTCGCCGCCCGTCGCGCCGGAGACGCCGCTGAGCCAGCGGGGCCTCACCCTCGACGCGGAGTTCTTCCTCGAGAGCGCGCGGCTGACGGTCTGGCCGTGCAGCGCGAAGGTGCTCACCCGGTCGAGGCGCTCGGTGCTCATCGCGCTGCACCCCGACCGCGCGGGAGAGGGCTCCGAAGGCCGATTCCGCAGCGCGCTCAAGGGCTTCGAAGACCTCGCCCAGGTGCTCTCCACCACGCCTGCGCCCCCTCGCGAGGCGAAGCCCCCCCCAGCGCCGGCTCCCCCGCAGGCGGTCCGCCCTCAGCCGGTCTCGGCCATCGGCCAGTGGCCGCCCCCGCCTCCGCCGCCCGCCATCACCATCCCCCCCCCGGCGCCGGTCGAGACCAGCGCTCCGACGGCGAAGCGTCAGTCCTTCAAGAGGTCATCGAAGGCCTGATCGACCTCCTCGGCGCCCGGCGCGATGGAGATGTTCGATCGCATCGGCCCCGAAGCCCCGTGGAGCTGGATCGACTGCACCCGCGCCCTCACGTTGCGGAAGGTCGGGTCGTGCTTCTCCACCTTCTGCAGGTAGTAGAGCGCCTCGCCGATGTCGCCGAGCAGCTCGTAGGCGTTGCCGATCTCGAAGTAGAGCCCGAGCTCCTCGTGCTCGGTGCGCTGCGGCGACTGGAGCCCCTCGCGGAAGTGCTCGATCGCCGTCGCGGGGTCGCCCCTCTCGACGTGGCAGATGCCCAGCATCAGCTCGCCGATGCAGCGCCGCGCAGGGCTCGCGGTGGCCACTCGAAACTCGGCGATCGCGTCGTCGAGCAGGCCCATCTCCTTGTAGGCGATGCCCAGGTCGTAGTGCGTGTCGCAGTCCTCGAGGGACAGCGCCAGGGGCCCGGCCCCGTCCGCCGCGTCGAACACGGCGTGCATCTCCGGGACGCCATGCTCGGGCGCGAGGTCGGCCCAGAGGGGCTCCGGCGCGACGCCGATCTCGTCGGCCAGCGGCACCGCCTCGTCGCCCTCCTCCTGCGCCTCGAGGATCTGCTCGATCTCCGACCATCGATCCATCACCAGGGGGTGGTTGGGATAGATCTCCAGGAGCTGGAGCAGGATGTCTCGCGCGTCGTCGTAGAGCCCCTGGGTGACGAAGAACTCCGCCTCGTCGAGGCCGTCTTCGATCTCCCGCCGCGGCACCGCGGGCTCCTCGGGCTCGGGCATCTGCTCCTCGACCGGAGCCTCGACGGCGTCGTAGCCGCCGATGTCCGGGAGGTACTCCCTGAAGTGATCGGAGTGCGCGTAGACCTCCGTCTCCGGAGGCTCGACCATCGCGGTCACCGAGGTCTCTTCGATCTCCGGAGACGAGGGCTCGTCCTCGCCGAACATCGAGAGGAGCTGCCGAGCGATGGGGTTGGCGGGGTCGATCTCCAGCGCCCGTCGCACCGCCGCCACCGCCGCCGAGGGGTTGGTCTCCTGGAAGATGCCCGCCAGCACCAGGGACTCCTGGAGCACCCCGGGGTGGTCGTTCATCGCCACGTAGAGGTCGCGGATGCGAAGGTGAAGGTCGGCGGCGACGGGGTCGAGGCGGGAGGCGCGCGTGAGGTGGTCGGACACCTTCGAGCGAAGGCCGTACTTGAGGAAGATCTCCGCCTCGTTGACCAGCCGCAGCGCCTCGGCGCTCGGCCCACGGTCCATGGGCGCGGGCATCGGGGCGGCGGGCGCGGTCGGGGCGGCGAAGGGCCTCGCAGGGGGGCCCGGCGGGGGCACCTGGATGCGCGGCCTGCCCCGGGCGGCGTCGTTGGCCTCGGCCGGGAGGTGCGCCCCGGAGCTGGGCGCCTCGGGCTCAGTCCCGGGAGGCACCGTGGGCTTCAGGTCGAAGATCGCCCCGTCGTCCTCGACCACCAGCAGCTCGGCATCGACCTCGTCGGGCTCCTCCGAGGGCGTCGCAGGGCCCCGTCCGGCGGGGGCGCCGCTGTCGGTCTTCTTCGGCGGCGGCGGCGAGGAGGTGCGACGTCCCGGGGCCCGACCCGCGACCCGCAGCGCCTCGCGCGCCTCCTGGTCGGTGGGGGCCAGCTCCAGCACCCTCTGGTAGACCTCGTTGCGCTCTCGCCCGCGGCCGGCGTCGCCGTGCAGCCGAGCGACCTCCTTCAGCACCGAGAGCGCCTTCTGGATCTGACCGAGGCCACGGAAGGCGCTCGCCAGAAGCTCCAGCGTCTGGACGTCCTTGGCGTTGGCCTTGTAGGCGATCTGCAGCTTGGGGAGCGCCCGCCGGGCGTCGTCGCGATCGAGGTAGTAGGCCGCGAGCCGCAGCGCCATCGGCACGTCGTCGGACCGGTGGAAGAAGAACCGCTCGGCCACCCTCGACCACTCATCGAGGCGTCCGGCCTTCTCCAGCAGCGAGGCGCCCGCCTCGAACTCCCGCGCCGCGTCGTCGCCCCGCCCGAGCCGGCTGTGAAGCTCCGCGAGGCGGATGCGCGTGCCCACGGAGTTGGGGTCGACGCCCAGCATCCGGCGGTACACCTCGCCGAGCGCCTCGTCTTCGCCCGCCTTGGCGTGGCGCTGCCCGAGGAGCTCGAGGCTCTGCAGCGCGTCGGAGGTAAGACCGAGCTTCAGGTAGAGCTCGCTCAGCCGCCCGTAGAGGTCGATGCGAGACGGGTCGATCTGGAGGATCTGCTTGTAGACCGCGACGGCCTTCAGGAAGAAGCCCTGCTGGTCGTAGGTCTGGGCGACCCGGGTGTACGTCTCCACCGCGGCGGCGCGGGCGTTCATGCGCACCTGGAGGTCGCCGACCTTCAACAGGATGCGTACGTCCGACGGGTCTTCGCGGAGCACGCGCTGGTACTCCGCGACGGCCTTGTCGAACTGGTTCTTGGCAGCGAACTTCTGCGCCGCGTCGATGACCTTCTGGCGATCGATGCTCACTGCGGTTGCAAACCTCGGCAAAAAAGGCAGGAAGGAGCGGCCGTGAAGCCGCCGCTAGCGTAGTGGGCGGGCGGCCGCAGCGTCAAGAATCACTTGCGGAACCGCGGTCTCGGAGCACGGTCTCTTCGAGGAAGCGGGTGCTCATGGGCCCCGAGGCGAAGGCCGGGTGGTCGATGATCTTCCGCTGCAGGGGCAGGTTGGTGCGCACGCCCTCCACGATGAACTCGTCGAGCGCCCGGCGCATGCGGGCGATGGCCTGCGGGCGCGTCGAGGCGTGCACGATGACCTTCGCCAGCAGCGAGTCGTAGTAGGGCGGAACCATGCACCCGCCGTAGACCCCGCCGTCGACGCGGACGCCCGTCCCGCCGGGCGGGTGGTACTCCGTGATGCGCCCGGGAGACGGGGCGAAGGTCACAGGGTCTTCGGCGTTGATGCGGCACTCGATGGCGTGCCCGCGCGGCGCCATGGGCTTTACCGGGATGGTAAGCCTGCCCCCCGCGGCCACCAGGATCTGCTCGGCCACGAGGTCGAGCCCGGTCACCATCTCGGTCACCGGGTGCTCGACCTGCACCCGGGTGTTCATCTCCAGGAAGTACGCGGCGCCCTTCTCGTCGACGATGAACTCCAGCGTCCCGAGCGAGCGGTAGCGGGTCTCCCGCAGCGCCTCGACCGCCACGTCGATGAGCCGGCCGTGCGCCGCGGCGGAGAGCAGCCCCGGCGACGACTCCTCCAGCAGCTTCTGGTGCCTGCGCTGGATGCTGCACTCGCGCTCGCCCACGACGGAGACGTGGCCGTGGTGGTCGGCGATCACCTGCAGCTCGATGTGCCGCGGGCGCTCGATGAAGCGCTCCAGGAAGAGCTCGGGGTTGCCGAAGCCCGCCTGCGCCTCGGCGCGCGAGCTGTCGAAGGCGCGGCGGAGCGCGGCCTCGTCGCGGACGATCTTGAGCCCGCGGCCCCCGCCCCCGCCGCTGGCCTTCAGCATCAGCGGGAAGCCGAGCTCGCGGGCGGCGCCGAGCGCGGCGTCGAGGTCGGCGAGGGTGTCGGTGCCCGGCAGCAGCGGGATGCCGAAGCGACGGGCCTGGGTGCGCGCGGTGACCTTGTCCCCCCAGAGGCGCATGGCCTCCGGGGTGGGGCCGATGAAGGCGATCTGGCACCGGCGGCAGACCTCCGCGAAGGCCGCGCTCTCCGAGAGGAAGCCGTAGCCCGGGTGTATCGCGTCGGCCCCGGTGATCTCCGCCGCCGCGATGAGCGCGGGGATGTGAAGGTACGAGCGGCTCGCCGCGGGGGGGCCGATGCACACCGCCTCGTCGGCGAGGCGCACGTGCAGCGCGTCGACGTCGCACTGCGAGTGCACCGCCACGGTGCGCATGCCGAGCTCCTTGCACGCGCGGATGACCCGCACCGCGATCTCGCCGCGGTTGGCGATCAGTACCTTGCGGAACACATCACCTCGACGGCCGGATGCGGAAGAGGGCTTCGCCGAACTCCACCGCGCGGCCGTTCTCGACGAGCACCTCGACGACCGTGCCGGAGACCTCGCACTCGATCTCGTTCATGAGCTTCATCGCCTCGATGATGCAGAGCACCGCGCCGGTCTGCACCGTGGCCCCGACCTCCACGAAGGGGCGCGACTGGGGCGAGGCCGCCCGGTAGAAGGTTCCGATCAGCGGGGCGGTGACGGTCACCAGGCTGGCGTCGACCGGGGCCGCCGCGGGCACCCCGGAGGCCGCCGCGCGCTCCCCGGTGTCCATCGGGAAGTGGCTCGGCTTGGTGACGGTCACCGGGAGCACCGCCCCCGGGACGGACGCCTCTCCGCGGGGCGAGCGACGGAGCACGATGGCCTCTTCGCCCTCTCGGAGCTCCACCTCGTCGAGGTCGTACCGACGCATCGCGCGCATGAGGCGCTTCAACTGGATCAGGTCGATGTTCATGGGGTGCTCTCTCGGTCGCCGCTCAGGCGGCGCCGCTCGAGGTGCGCGATCAGTCCTTGGATCGCCAGGGTGTAGCTCGTCGCTCCGAAGCCGGAGACCGACCCGACGCACGCCGGGGCCACCCGGGAGCGGCGTCGAAACGGCTCGCGCGCCGCGGTGTTGCTCAGGTGACACTCGACCGTCGGGATCGCGCAGGCGCGCAGCGCGTCGAGGAGCGCCACGCTGGTGTGGGTGAGCCCGCCCGCGTTGAGCACCACCCCGTCGACCGCCCCGCGCGCGGCGTGCAGCCGGTCGATGAGGACGCCCTCGTGGTTGGACTGGAAGCACGCGACGCTCGCGCCCAGCGCCGCGCCCTCGCGCGTCACCGCGGCGTCGATGTCCGCGAGGGTGGCGTCGCCGTAGATCTCCGGCTCTCGCACGCCGAGCAGGTTGAGGTTGGGACCGTGCAGCACCAGCACGCTCCAGCGGGCAGCGGACACCCGTCGGCTCAGCTCAGCGCGGCGACGAACTTCGGCGCGGCGATGCGCAGCAGGAAGCGACCCTTGCCGAGGTTGCCCTCCGGCGTGAGCGCGAGCGCCACGAAGTAGTCGCCGTTGAGCAGGCGCACCACCGCGGTGAGCTTCTCCGCCTGGATGGCCACCTCGCGCGCTCCGCCCGCCTCGAGCTGCTCCGCCGCGCGCTGGATGTCCTTCAGGACCATCGAGAGCTCCATGCCCACGGTGGTGATGTCGAGCTCGCTGTCCTCTCGCGTCCAGCTGTCGACGGCGATACCGTCGAACCCCATGAGCAGCCCGGCGACTCCGCCTTCGGTTCCCTCGACGATTTCCCGCAGGGTCTCATTGAACATCGCATCAGCCTCGCGTTTCCGGTGATCCGATTCGATCGTGCCAGCGCGGCGGACGATGCGTCAACCTCCGCGCACACCCGGCACCTCGCGCTCTGGTCCGCCGCCGTGGCCGCCTCGCTCGCGATCGGGCCTCGCGCGCCGCTCTATTGGGACAGCCTCAACTACGTCGAGCAGGCGCTCACCGGCCGCGTCGGCGGCCTCCTGCTCGGCCGTCCACTCTTCGTGCTTGCCTCTCACCTCGCGACCCGGGTGGCCCTCTCCCTGGGCGCCTCCGCGTGGTCCATCGAGCTGCTCCGCCACGCATGGCTCGCCTTCGCCGCCCTCGCCGCTCCCCTCGCCGCCTCCCTCGCCCGCCGCGTCGGCCTCTCCCCTCGCGCCGCCTGGATCGCCGGACTCCTCGTCGCCCTCTCCCCCGCCGGAGCCCACACCCGCGACGCCGTGCTCACCGACGGCGCCGCCACCGCGATGGTCCTCCTGGCGCTGGTGGTCCGCGCCGGAGGGACGAGCGCCGCCACCGTGCTCGGCTCCGGGGCCCTCGTGGGTCTCGCCTTCGGGCTCCGTGAGCAGGCCGCGATACATCTCCTCACCGCGCTCCTCGTGCCCGTCCCCTCGCCCCGCCGCCCGGTGCGAGACGCGCTGCTCCTCGGCGTGGGCTTCGCGCTCTCCGCGGGCTCGCTCCTGCTCCTGGCCCGCGCGACCAACCCCGACTACCTCGCCTCCATCGCCCGCTGGATGCACGGCATGGCCGCCGAGCGCCGAGAGCCCCGTCCCCCCGGCGAGGCCCTCTCCCGCTACCTCCTCTGGCTGGTCGCGCTCTCCCCCGTCGCGCTCCCCGCCGCCGCCGCGTGGTGGGCCCGCTCCCGCGATCGCTGGTGGCCCATGGTGGTGCCCGCCAGCCTCGGGCTGCTCGCCCTCTCCCGCTACCAGGACATCGCCTTCTCGCCGCGCTACCTGCTGACGGAGTTCGTCGTCGCGACCACGCTCCCGGCCGCGGCCTGGCTCGACCGCTCGCTCCCCCGTCGCGCTCAGCTTCTCTGGATCATACCCTCCCTGGTATTGCTCCCACTCGCGGGCCACCTCCTCGACGCCCGTCAGCGCCCGCTGAGGGAGCTCGTCGCCGCCCTCCCCCGCGACCTCCAGCGCGTGCCCCCGGACTCGGTCATCGTCACGGGCCAGGCCTGCCCCGCGGTGCGCCTCACCGCGCGCATCGCCCGCGACCACCGCGCCTCCTGGGAAGCCGCTCCCCCTCGGTGGACCACCCTCTGCCCCGGCTGGTCGTGGCCCGCGGACCCTTCGGCCCGCCTCGAAGACGCGCTCCGCCAGGGCAGGCCCGTCGTGCTCGACCTGCGCGACGCCGCCTGGCTGGGCGGCCCGCAGCGACTCCGCCGCGCCGAGCTTCAGCGCTTCGCCTCGGAGCACGCCGCCGACCCGCGGGTGATTTCATGGCGCGATGCGCCCGCTCCGCCGCGGTAGTCTGCTCGGCCTGATGCGCCTGCTCGCCCTCGACACCAGCACCGCCACCGCCTCCGTCGCCGTCGTGGACGACGGCTGCGTCCTCTCGGAGATCAACCGTCGCATCGCCACGGGCCACGCCACCCACCTGCTCGGGCTCATCGAGCAGGCACTCACCCTCTCGGGGCTCCAGCTCGACGAGCTCGACGCCCTCGCCATCGGGAGGGGCCCCGGGTCGTTCACCGGGCTGCGCGCGGGCTTCGCCACCATCCGGGGCCTGGAGCTCGCCACGGGCCTCCCCCTCTGGGGCGTCGGGTCGCTCCAGGCGCTCGCGAGCGGGGTCATCACGCCCGGGTCGCGCACCCTCGCCTGCATCGACGGACGCCGCGACGAGCTCTTCGCCGAGGGCTTCGGCGAGCACGAGTGGCTCCCGCTGCTGCACCTGCCCCCCGAGGAGATCGGCGAGCGTGCCCTCGCGGCCGCGGGCCATCACCTCGTCGTGGTCTACGGCGACCTCTCCGTCAACGCGGTGACCCGGCTTACCTCGGTCGGTATCGATCGCTTCGTCGTGAGGCCCCGGGCGCTGGGATCGCCCACCGGGCGCACCGTGGCCCTGGAGGTGCTCGCTGGGAGAGCCACCCTCGACGACGGAAGCATGGAGCCCACCTACGTGCGCCCGCCGGACGCGAAGCTCCCGAAGGTGGCGCAGGGCCTCGGGCGATGAGGGCGGTCGCGCAGCGGGTGACCGAGGCGCGGGTGCGGGTCGCCGGCGAGGTGGTGGGCGAGATCTCGAAGGGACTGGTGGTCTTCCTGGGCGTCGGGGCGGGCGACGACGAGGCCGCGGCGGTCTTCATGGCCGACAAGATCGTCGGGATGCGGGTCTTTGAAGACGCCGCGGGGAAGATGAGCCTGGACGTGTCGACGGTGGGCGGCGCGGTGCTGCTGGTGTCGCAGTTCACTCTCTACGGCGACATGCGCCGGGGGCGGCGGCCGTCCTTCGATCGGGCGATGGAGCCCGTGACGGCGGAGGCCCTCTACCGTCGGGTGGGGGAGCTCATCCGGGCGCGCGGGGTCGTGGTAGAGACGGGGGTGTTCCGGGCGGAGATGCTGGTGGAGAGCGTCAACGAGGGGCCGGTGACCATCCTCGTCGACAGCGCCCGGGAGTTCTGAAGGGAGCGTTCAGGGGATGTTCCGCTATGTGATCCGAGGGGCGACGCCGGACGACGCGCCGCAGATGATGGAGCTGGCGCGGCACCTCAACACGGTGAACCTCCCCAATGACCCGGAGGCCGTCGCGGAGATCCTCGACCTCTCGATGCGGTCGTTCTCGGGAGCCGTGAAAGACCCGCGCCGGAGGGAGTTCGTCTTCGTCATCGAAGACCTCCTGGCGCAGCGGATCATCGGCACCAGCAAGATCCTCGCGCAGCTCGGTCGCCGCGACGCGCCGTACATCTTCCTCGACGTGATCGTGGAGGAGAAATACAGCCACACCCTCGACCGGCACTTCGTCCACACGCTGCTGCGCCTCGGGCACTCCTACGAAGGGCCCACGGAGATCGGCGGGCTCATCGTGCTGCCGGAGTTTCGCCTGGTGCCCGAGCGCGTGGGGATGATGATCTCCTACGTGCGCTTCCTGTTCATGGCGATGCACCGCGGGCTCTTCCGCAACGACGTGGTCGCCGAGCTCCTCCCGCCGCTGCTCCCCGACGGTACCAGCCACCTCTGGGAGGCGCTCGGGCGGAAGTTCACGGACATGAGCTACTCCGAGGCCGACCGGCTCTCCAAGGGCAACAAGGAGTTCATCAAGTCGCTCTTCCCCACCGGCGACATCTACGCCTCGCTGCTCCCCATCGACGCCCAGGAGGTCATCGGCAAGGTCGGGCGCGAGACCCGCGGCGTCGAGAAGATGCTCCGGCGCATCGGCTTCCAGTACTGCAACCGCATCGACCCCTTCGACGGGGGTCCGCACTTCCGGGCGGCCACCGACGAGATCCTGCTGCTGCGCCGCACCCACAGGGGCCCGCGCGCCCCGTGGACGAGTTCGACGGCACCCGCGCCCTGGTCGCCACCGACCTGCACAAGGCGCCCTTCTTCCGGGCGACGAGCTGCGCCGTGCGCTTCGACGACGACGGCGCCGTGCTGCTCCCTCGCGCGGCCTTCGAGTTCCTTGGCATCGCCGAGGGCACGGAGATCGCAGCGCTCCCGCTCGACTGAACATCGCTACGCCTTCTCGAAGCCCGGCAGCGGGTCGTAGGGGCCTTCGTCCAGCGCCAGCTCCTCGGCGGTCGGCGCCATCTCCGGATCGTCGTCCTCGTCGTCGGGACACAGCAGCCCGTCCCAGGAAGAGAGGTCCCTCATCCCCTCGTCGTCGTCGTCGTCATCGAGCTCCGGGAGGCTTCCGTCGGTGAGGTAGCGCTGCCAGTCGGCGGCGTGTTCCTCGGCGATGAGCGCCTCCAGCGCGTGGGCCTTCACCCGGACGATGGGCTTGCCGTCGGTGCTGCTGCGGGGGCGGAAGCGGAGGTCGCGGCGGGGATAGACCGTGAGCTCCAGCTCGAAGGCGTCCTGCACATGGACGTGCAGGAAGTCCCGCATCACGCCGCCCTTCATGATCGACACCCGCTCGGTCTCCCACCGCCAGTCGAGGGCCTTGAGGTGCTCCATGAGCGCGTCCTCGTCGTCGGAGAAGACGTGCAGGTCGATGTCGCTGCCTCGACGGATGTGCCCGGTGCTGACGCTCCCGATGAGCCTCGGCTCGAAGGGCTCCAGGGCCCTCATCGCCCGCAGCGCCACCGCCCGCATCGCGAAGAGCCGCTTCGTGCGACCGGACCCCTCGGCGTACTCCGCGATCGCCAGCAGCGCGTCTCGGATCTCGCCGTTGGAGGGCAGGTCCTGCGGGTGGTAGCGCGTCCGCCGCCCGCCGACCCGGCCGAGGAGGCGCTTTGCCGCCAGCCGCTTGGCGGTGAAGTACTGCTTCACGCCCTCCTCGTACATGAGCCTCGCGGCCTCGCCCGCGATCGCTCCCCGAAGCCCGCCTGGCCCCATGCGCGCCATCAGGGATCCGTGCTCCGAGGAAGGGCGGTGAGGGCCTCGCGGAGCCGGCGCAGCGACCCGCCGACGGGGCGTCCTCGGCGGGTGACGCCGTAGATGGACTTCTGCACCACCTGCTGGCTCACGCCCAGGCGGCGGGCGATCTCTCCCTGGGAGATGCCCTCGAAGAAGTGCCACTCGACGATGGCTCGCTGACGGTCGGAGAGCACAGCCTCGACGGCGCGGCGGACGGCGTCTCGGAGCTCGTCGAGGGAGGCGTCCGGCGGCGCCCAGAGCGCGGCCTCGGCGGGGACCCGGTCGAAGGTCGCGCGGAGACAGAGACGATCAGCGGGAGGAAGGGTCCTTTCCATGGGGGGTTTCGTCGGCGTCGGGGCCGAGGGCAGCAGGGTCGAGGGTGAGGTGGGTCACGGCTTCTTCAGGGGAGCACACGCTCGCTCGAGGCGAGCGGCCCGCCAGGTCCCAGCGGCGGAGGAGTTCGAGGTCATGAAGTTTTACTGTACCCCGTAAGTGGCGACGGGTCGCGCCGGGGCTGTGGAGCAGGTCGAGGTGGTGGCGAACGAGCCAGACCACCCGGGGCGCGACGAGGCCCTCGAGGAGGTCGGCGCCCTCGACGGCGTGGTCGCCCGCGCGGAGGGCCTTGCCGACGTCGTGCAGCAGCGCGGCCGCGACGAGGGCCGGGTCTCGGGACTCGCGTCGGGCGTGCTGGAACACCTGGAGGGAGTGGTAGAGGGCGTCGCCCTCGGGGTGGTACCGCGGGTCCTGGGGGATGCGGTCGAGGGCGACGAGGAGGTCGAGGAGGTCGGCGTACACGGCGGTGGTCGGAGGGAGCGTTGGGCTGCGCCTCTCACCCACGGGGTGTGGTCACACCCACTGGGTGAGATCGGGTGACGCTATCAGGGGAGAGAGCGCATGCGGTCGAGCATCAGCAGCGCGGTGAGGTTGCGCATGTTGTAGCCGTACTGGAGGCCCGCCGGGGTGAAGCTGGCCGAGGCCGTGCTGCCTCCGGAGAGGTACACGCTGGGGTGGATGCCGTCCTCGGAGACGCCGTGCATGGGGAGGCCCTGGAGCGCGGCCCAGTAGTCGAGCAGCGGGAGGTGCCTCGCCGCCGCCACGCTGCGGATCGCCGCGGAGATCTGCAGCGCCCGGGCTGCGCGATCGGCGCCGTCGTTGCGGTCGGGGATGGTGCTGAGCGCGGGCACCGTCCCGGCGGACTCGATGATGTCGACGATGCGGTTCAGGTTGGTGGTGAAGGCCGCGACGGTGCTTCGATCGACGTCGTTGGTGCCGTACATCACGATCGCCCAGGAGGGGCGGATCGCGCGGAGCTCACGCCAGATCGGGGCGTCGTTGCCTCCGGCCAGCGCGTCGTCGGTGGTCCACCCGGCGGTGGCGCAGGCGCTCGATCGGTTGAAGGAGCTCACCCCGCCGTCGAGCGTCGTCGCGCGGAAGTACTGGATCGTCGTGTTGAGGGCTGCGTAGCCGCCCAGCTCGGACCAGCCGAAGCCGATGTCGAAGAGGAAGCTCCCGCTCTCGGTGATGGAGTCGCCGATCTTCGCGAAGACCCCGAGGCGGTTGCCCATCGCCACGCCGCGGGCGCGCAGCTCACGCACATGCGCCACCGTCGCGCTGTCCCAGCCGGGGACGGCGGGGCTGGAGCTGGGCAGCGTCCCTACATCGACCGGAGCGGGCGCATCGACGGGGACGGGACGGTCGACGGGAGCGGGCACATCGACGGGGACGGGACGGTCGGCGGGGCTCGGACTCCTGCGAGGACCGGTGTCCGTGGGAGCGCCCGTGTCGACGGGGAGCGAGGCGTCACGATCGTCGACGTCCACCGGAGCGCCCGCGTCGGTCGGGTCCGCATCGGCGGGCGTCGGCACATCGGGGACGCCCACGTCGGGAGTGAGGTTCGCGGAGTCCGTGTCGAGCGCGTCATCAAGGACCACGGCCCCGACGTCCGCGAAGAGCAGGGGCAGCACCGGCTGGCGGGCATCGACTTCAGGGAGTCGTGGCCCGTCGTGCTCCGAAGCGTCGGCACCTGCCGAGGTCGCGAGGTCCTGGTAGCAGCCCGAGAGCAGGCAAGCGCCCAGGATCGCGGCGATGCGCGCAACGACCTGCGGGCTCATATGGGCCCCATGGTCGCCGAGGCGTGGAGGACAGGGAGGTTCCCCAGATGCAGCGTGTTCACGGTGACACCTCGCTTCGCGATTGCGGTCGAATGGCCCCGCGAGGAGAAGAAAGACAGGCCCCATCCAGTCGTGCACTTCGTCTCGCGAACTACGACACCAGCGAGCATTGCAGTGCTCGTGCCCCAGCGACGCGACCCGGAAATACATCTGTCATTACGAGCTGTTGGCCGTGCCTTGCGCGGCCGCGGATCCCGCCTCGCTCCCGTGGCATCGTTCCTCAGCTGTGGCTTGACGCCTCGACCGGGAGCCACAGACAGGGACCAGCGTCACTCCGAGAGGCGCGAGGTCCGCATCCGCGAGAGCGGCTCTCAGGGGAGAACTCTCCGCTGGAGAGCCGACGGCTCGGGGCCCCCCGGAGGCTTCGAGTGCCTACGTCCGGCTTCTCCCTCGCCGGGGCATCGGTGTACCTCTGAAGCTCGCATGAATCTCCTCGTCGCCCGGGCCGCGCGCCACGTCGTCTACTTCGCGCTCCTCGCGCTTCACCAGCGCACCCGCTGGCACTCCGAGAGCGAGCGCGCGAGCTGCGTGCAGTGGGCCCTCGACTCCATCGCGCGGGAGGTCGACGCCCTCGCCGCCCCCAGCGATCCGCGGGTGACGATGCTATGGGCGACGCTGCGAGGGTGCGTCGACCGCTTCGACGCCACCACCGGGGACGCGGAGCGGAGGGCGCTGCTCCAGGAGGTCGCCTCGATCGGCCGTCGGCTGGTGATCGCGGCGTCGTCGGGTTCCTTCGTCGCCAACGTCGGCGCAGTCCTCGCCGCGGCGTGGACCTACGCGCAGCAGCTCGCCCTCACGCTGCTCTGCGGCGCGGTGGTCGTCGCGACGCTGGCCTACAACGCCCCGGTGCGCAGCGTGGTGATCGGGTCGCGCGTCGGGGTGACCTCCCTCGCGGTGCTCAGCGTGCTCGCGGTGTGCCTCTTCGCGTGGCTCGAACCCGCGGGGCGTCGGCCCTTCTGGAGCCCCTTCGCCGTGCCGCCGCCGGGGCGCACCGCCAACGGGTGGCTCCCGCGGACCTCCGAGCGGAGGTTCCTGCTGGGGCTGGCGAGCTCGCTGGGCGCGGCGCTGGTGCTGCTGGTGGCCGCGGCGCTGCTCCTCGGGGTCATGAGCCCGGAGTTTCGCAGCCCGGTGACCGTGGTCGCAGGCCTCGGGGTGTTCTTCCTCGCGGCCCACGCCATCGACGTCTGGGACTACTTCGACCCCCGCCCGGTGCGCGTCTTCGGCGCCCTGGTCGCCGCGGCGATCGTCTGGATCTCGCTCGGCTACACCCCCGACGAGCCCTGGGACGTACGCCCGCTCCGCGCCGCTCCCTCGCACTGGATCCGCTCGTCGCAGTGGCCCCGCGCAGGCGAAGGCCCGGTGGTGCTGCTGGCGCTCTCCGGCGGCGGCTCTCGCGCCGCCATCTTCGGCAGCGCGGCCCTCGCCACGCTCGACCGCGAGGTGCCCGACATCGCGCGAAACATCCAGGCGATCAGCGCCGTATCGGGCGGGAGCCTCGCCACCGCGGGCTACCTCGCGACGCGCATGGGCCGCGTCGACGCGCGCGGATACGACGCGGCGATGAGCGCGGACTTCGTCTGGCCGCTGCTGCGGGCGGCCTTCACCCCGGAGCTGCGCGCGCAGGCCGTGGTGTCGAGCTGGAACGACCTCCTCCACGTCGGCGACGTGTCCCTCGACAGCCTCGCGCAGCGCTGGAACGACGGGTCGCTCCCGATGCTCCCGGTGCCGATCCTGAACGCGACGGACATGAGCGGCCACGGGGTGATGATGAGCCCCTTCGAGCCCGCGGCCTTCGCGGCGAACGACCGCGCCGCCTGCAAGGAGGACCAGCGCTCCGAGGCCGCGTGGGTGTGCGACCGCGACGAGTCCCACGCCATTCAAGACCTGCTCCCCGGCGTCGATGTCCCGCTGCTCTCCGCGGTGCGGGCGTCGGCGAACTTCCCGCTGGCCTTCCCGCTGATTCCGGTGCGCTCGCCGGGGCCGATCCCCGGCCACGCGCAGATCGGCGACCCCACGCGCACCCGACTCACCGACGGCGGCGTGCGCATCAACTCCGGCGTCGACCCGCTCTACTACCTCATGCTCTCTCACCGCGAGGCGATCCGCCGACGCGGCGCGGTGCTGGTGGTCGTCGACGCGATGGCAGCGAGCCGCTCGGGCGCGGTGCCGGGCGAGTGGGAGATCCTCGCCACGCTGCGCCGCTCGTCGGTGAGCAACGTGCAGCGCCTCCACCGGGTGATGGTCACGCGCCTCGCCGCGGAGTTCGGCGGCCGCTTCGGGTGCGTGCGCGTCGACGCCGAGCCCTCGTCCCTCTCCGGCGTGCCGACGTCCTGGTACGTCGACGCGCAGGAGCGGCGCACCGTGCGCTCCCACTTCCAGAGCGACCGCTGGGCCGCGCAGCGCAACGCCCTGCGCTGGACCTTCGACGCCGTCGGGGCAACGACCCCGGAGGAGGACCCGGCGCTGGTCGAGGGCTGCCTCGCTCGCCCGTCGCTCCAGTGAGCCGCCGCGCGATTGAGCGCTGAAAAGTTCCGCTCCGGCGACCGCGCCTCCTACCCTGCGACGCGATGGACGCCCTCCGCACGCGGCTCACCCTCGGGCTGCCGCTCCTGCTGCTGCTCGTGACCGTGATCGGCGTGCCGACGATGATCTTCGGCCCCAACGGCCTGCCCCGTCACCGCAGGCTCCGGGCCCAGCTCTCCGCGCAGTTGGAGGAGAACCACCGCCTCGCGAGCGACCTGCTCCGGCTGCGCACCGAGCTCGAGGCCTTCCAGCAAGACCCGCGCGCCAGGGAGCGCGCCGTCCGCGAGGAGCTCGGCTGGGTGCGCCGCGACGAGATCGTGGTGGAGATCCCCGCCCGCGTCGGCCGCGCGCTCTGAGGAGAACTCCGCGGCTTTCTTGCGACCGCCCTCCCCGGGCTGCTAACCGCCTCGCCGGGAGGCTGCGCCGTCGCTTGAACCTGGTCGTGCTGTTCGGATCGATTCGACGCGGCGCGCGGTTCATCGCCGCGCCCGCGGTCACCCTGGCGGTGGCCGCGAGAATCGCCGACGGCGGCCTTCGCGCGCACGCCCTGCAGACCCTCGACGGCGTCCTCGTCGGCGTCGGGGTGGTGGGCCTCGCGTTCCGGCTGGTGCCCTCTCGGCGCGGCGCGTCCGACGGCGAGCACCCTCCCCTCGACCTCGGCGCCGCCACGGTCTTCCTCGCGCTCGGCTACGCGCTCACCTCCGCCCTCGGCGGCCTCTCGGGGCCCCTCTCCGCGCTCCCGCTGCTGGTGCTCGCGGCGGTGGTCGCGCTCGGCGACCCGAGGCGCACCTGGGTCGTCGCCGGCTGCGCGGTGCTGCTGGAGGTCGCGCTCCACCGCGCCGCGCACCCGACCCTCGACGCGCTCTCCCTGGGCCTGCGGCTCGCGGTGGTGCTCGGCAGCGCGGCGCTGCACTTCACCCTCACCCGCGCGGAGGTCGCCCGCGTCCGGTCCCACGCCCGCACGATGCTCCACGACGAGCGACGCCGTCAGCGGGACTCGGCCCGCTCGCTCCGGCTCGGGGCCACGGCCTCGCAGGCGACCGCTCGCCCCCGGTCGAGCGACGACGCCCGCAACCGCGGGAGCCTGGAGGAGATCCACGCCTCGCTGGTGGGCCTGCTCAACCTCACCCGACGCACGATGCAGCTCCGCACCTGCGCCCTTCTCTGGGTCGACGCCAAGGCCCAGAACCTCCGGCTGGTCGAGGCCGCCTCCGACGACGCGATCCAGACCGAGCTCATCCCCGCCGGGGCGGGCGCGCTCGGGGCCGTGATGCAGCTCGGCCGCCCGGTGGCGCTCGCGGCCTTGCGCCCCGACTACGCGGGCCTGCCGTACTACCCCACGCCCTCGGGCGTGCGCTGCTTCGCGGGCGTCCCGGTCATCGACGACGACGCGGTGCGCGGCGTGCTCGCGGCCGACCGCGACGACGACCGCCCCTTCACCGCTGAGGAGCAGGCGACCCTGGAGAGCGTGGCCCTCCAGGCGCGGCGGCTCATCAACAACGAGCGCGTCTTCGCCCGCCTCGAGCGCATCAAGAACGACATGACCGCGCTCTTCGAGGCCTCGCGCTCCCTCGGCGAGGCCATGACCGAGGACCAGTGCCTCGCCGCCCTCACCGCCGCCGCGGCGGCGATCGTCGCGCACGACCTGCTGGTGTTCACGGCCTACGACCCGCACTCCGGCAAGCACCGGGTGCGGCACGTGGTGGGCGACGGCCCCGCCGGGCTCGCCGCGACGGAGTTCGCGGACAACGGCGGCCTCGTCGCGGCGGCGGTGCGCGCCCGCGTGGCGCTGCCCTACCGCGGGCAGCTCGACCCGAAGACCCAGTTCGTGTTCACCAAGGGCTGGCGCTGAAGTCCGTGGCCTCGGTGCTGGTGCTCCCGCTGGTCGCGCGCGACAAGGCCCTCGGCACCCTCACCCTCTGCGCGCAGCGCAAGGGCGCCTTCCCGGACGCGATCCGCCAGCTCCTCGGGGTGCTCGCCTCGCACGCCTCGGTGACCCTCGCCAACGCCGCGGCGGTGCGGCGCCTCGAGGAGATGGCCACCACCGACCCGATGACCGGCCACCTCAACAAGCGCGCCCTGGAGACGGAGTTCGAGCAGCGGCTCCGGTCGGCGGCCCGCTTCGGCCGCACGCTCGGGCTCATCGTGCTCGACATCGACAAGTTCAAGACCGTCAACGACACCTACGGCCACGCCTTCGGCGACGTGGTCATCAAGGGCCTCGGCGCCGTGCTCGCCCGCTGCCGCCGCGAGACCGACGTGATCGCACGCTTCGGCGGCGAGGAGTTCGTCGTGGTGTGCGAGCAGACCGACGGCGCCGGCACCTTCCTCCTCGCCGAGCGCATCCGCGAGGAGCTTCAGCGCCAGGTCTTCCAGAGCGAGCACGGCCCCGTGACGGTCACCTGCTCGCTCGGCGTGTCTGCCTTCCCGGGCGACGGCGACAGCCGCGCGGTGCTCTTCGAGCGCGCCGACCAGGCCCTCTACGCGGCCAAGCACAACGGGCGCAACCAGACCCGGTCCGCCTCCCCGACGGAGGCCCCGAGCGACGCCGCGAGGCGCAGCCCCGTCAGCGCGAGGCGAGCCCCCAAGGCCCAGACGCCCAAGATCGCCAGGAGCGCCTGAACCTCGGCCGCCGCGGTCGACTGATGCCTACACCGCACCACACCGACAGGTCGTTGCCTCAACCTTCGCGACTCACCTAACGTCGAACGCACGCGGCGCGGCGTTCTGCTCAGGGCGCGCAGCAACGCTCGCGCGAAGAGGTCAGCGATGAATCAAGGTCAAGGCAGGTTCGGACCGCTCGCACTGTTGTGCGTGGCGGCCCTCGTGGGCGGGGGCTGTCTCGGCGCCTCCGTGGTGGGAGGCCCGGAGGACGGCGGCATCGGCAGCGACGGCGCGACGGACGTCGCCGCCGATGGGGCCTTCGACGCACCGCAGGCCCTCGACGGCGCGGCCGACGCGGCCGACGGGGCCGACGCGGGCGACAGCGTGACGGCGCCGGACACCGCGGTCGACGGAGCGATCGCCGCCGACGCCTCCGACGCGGTGCCCACGTGCACCACCAACGCGCAGTGCTCGGACAACGAGTTCGGCCAGAACGTCTGCGACACCACGACCGGGCGCTGCGTCCGCTGCACCGCGACGGACGACCGCTGCGCCGTCGGCGAGTACTGCAACCCAGCCTCGAACACCTGCGTGCGCGGCTGTCGCAGCGACGAGGCCTGCCGCGGCGCGGTGGACGGCGGGGTGGCGGACGGCGGCTTCGTCTCCGGCGGCCGCTGCAACCCGACCACCCGCACCTGCGTCGACTGCGTCACCGACGACCAGTGCGCGACGGGCCAGCGCTGCGTCGGTAGCGTCTGCGTGACGGGCTGCACCGACTCCTCGCGCTGCGGCATGGGCGAGGCCTGCTGCGGCGGCGGGTGCGTCGACACCCAGGCCAACACCGCCAACTGCGGGATGTGCGGGACGACCTGCACCACGCCCAACGGCGCGCCGCGATGCGAGATGGGCACCTGCCGCATCGCCGAGTGCACCGGCGCGTTCCGCGACTGCGACAACACCGTGGCCAACGGCTGCGAGACCAACACCCTCACGGACCTCAACAACTGCGGAAGCTGCGGGCGCGTCTGCCCGACGCCGGCCAACGCGAGCGCGAGCTGCGCCGCGGGGGCCTGCGGGTTCACCTGCCTCGCGGGCTTCGCGGACTGCGACGGCGAGGCGGAGAACGGCTGCGAGGTCGACCTGCGCACCGACCGCACCCACTGCGGCCGGTGCATGAACACCTGCTCGCCGTCGAGCGGCACCGGCGCCTGCTCGATGGGGATGTGCGTCGTCACGGCGTGCGACGAGGGCTTCGGCGACTGCGACGGCATGCCCGCCAACGGCTGCGAGGTCGACGTCCGCGCCAGCACCTCGCACTGCGGCACCTGCGGAACCATGTGCCCGGTGCCCACCAACGGATCGGCCACCTGCATGATGGGCCGCTGCGGCGCCTCGTGCTCCGAGGGCTTCGCGGACTGCGACGGCATGGCCGCCAACGGCTGCGAGGTCGACACCCGCACGGACAACACGCACTGCGGCGCCTGCGGCCGGCCCTGCGTGATCCCCAACGGCACCCCGAGCTGCACCGCCGGGGCGTGCCGCGTGGGGATGTGCAACGTGGGCTTCGCGGACTGCGACGGGATGCCCGAGAACGGCTGCGAGGTCGACACCCGCACCACCTCGACCCACTGCGGGCGCTGCAACAACGCGTGCGCTGTCGCGGGCGGCTCCGCGGCCTGCACCGCGGGCTCCTGCGTGGTCGGCGGCTGCGCCACCGGGCGCGGCGACTGCGACATGAACGCGGCCAACGGCTGCGAGGTCGACACGCAGACCAGCCCCACCAACTGCGGCGCCTGCGGGCGCACCTGCGTGATCCCCAACGCCACCGCGGCGTGCCGCGGCGGAGCGTGCGTCGTCGGCGTGTGCAACGAGGGCTTCGGCGACTGCGACGGCGACCCCACCAACGGCTGCGAGACCGACCTGCGCACCAACACCAACAACTGCGGGGCCTGCGGCAGCGTGTGCTTCGCCGCCAACGGCGTCGCGGTTTGCGGCGCGGGCGCGTGCAGGCTCGATCGCTGCAACCCAGGCTTCAACGACTGCAACAACTTCTACAGCGACGGCTGCGAGATCGCGACGGTCAGCGACGTCAACAACTGCGGCCGGTGCAGCAACTCCTGCCCGATCCCGCCCTCCGGGTCGCGGGTCTGCGTGGCGGGCCTCTGCGCGATCGGCACCTGCGCCGCGGGCCTCGGTGACTGCGACGGCAGCCCGACCACCGGCTGCGAGGTGAACACCAACACCAGCGTGCAGCACTGCGGCGGCTGCGGCCGCACCTGCGCCGCGCGGGCCAACGCGTCGGTGTTCTGCTCGTCCGGCGCGTGCGGCTTCACCTGCAACACGGGCTTCGCGGACTGCGACGGCAACCCCCTCAACGGCTGCGAGGTCGACACCCGGACCAACACTGGGAGCTGCGGCCGCTGCGGCAACGTCTGCTCGGCGGCCAACGGGACGTCCACCTGCTCGGCGGGCGTGTGCGGCATCGGCGCGTGCAACGCGGGCTTCGCCAACTGCGACGGCCTGGCCTCCAACGGCTGCGAGGTCGACACCCGATCGAGCGCGGCCAACTGCGGCGCGTGCGGCCGCGCGTGCACCGCCCCGACCGGCGGCAGCGTGACCTGCAGCGGGAGCACCTGCGTGCAGGCGTGCCCGGCGGGTCAGACCAACTGCGGCGGGGTGTGCCGGGCGACGGGCGCGGTGTGCGCCTCCGCGGGCACCGGCGGCTGCGCCCAGGCGGGCACCATCGTCTGCTCGGGGACGACCACCGTGTGCTCGGCGGTGCCGCGCACCTCGGGGACCTGCTCCTCGCCCGCGGGCGGAGCCTGCGGCGCGGGCGGCGTGTGCGCCTGCCCGGCGGGTCAGACCAACTGCGGCGGCACCTGCCGCGTGCTCACCAGCGACACGAACAACTGCGGCGGCTGCGGGATCGTGTGCTCGGCCCCGATCGGCGGCGGCGTGACCTGCAGCGCGGGCGCCTGCGTGCGCACCTGCCCGGCGGGTCAGACCAACTGCGGCGGCACCTGCCGCGCGACGGGCGGCGCGTGCTCCTCCGTGGGCACCGGCGGCTGCGCCCAGGCAGGCACCTTCATCTGCTCGGGGACGACCACCGTCTGCTCGGCGGCGCCGCGCACCTCGGGGGCGTGCACCACGCCCACGGGCGGCTCGTGCGACGGGTCGGGCAACTGCGTGTGCCCGGCGGGCCTGTCCAACTGCTCCGGCACCTGCCGCAACCTGACCAGCGACAACGCCAGCTGCGGCGCCTGCGGCCGCGCGTGCACCGCCACGCAGGCCTGCGTGAGCGGCGTGTGCGTCGGCCAGGGGTCGCTTCGCTTCACCCTGACCTGGACCACCAACGGCGACATGGACCTCCACGTGAGGCCGCCCTGCGGGACGGAGATCTACTACGGCAGCCGCTCGGCCTGCGGTGGCACGCTCGACCGCGACGACACCAGCACCCGCGGCCCCGAGAACATCTACTGGAACGCCTCGTACACCCCGGGCCGCTACTACGTGTGCCCCGAGGCGTACACGACCACCGTGGCCGGCACGACCTGGACCCTCGTGGTGGTCCGCAACGGCATCGAGGTCGCCCGGCGCTCCGGGGTCCGCGGTCGCACCGACGGCAACATCGCCTGCACGGCGTCCTTCCCGGGCGTGGTCGTCCTCGACCTCTGATCGCGCTCCACCGGTCGCGGCACCGGGGATCCTGATGATCCCCGGGCGCCGCCCCCCCGGTCCCCTCTCTCTCTCCCCCCGCCCGCCCTGCTCCGACCCGACCTCGACCCGCCCGAACGCCGCTCCGCGCCGATCAGTTCGGCGTGAAGCGGATGCGCGTGGTGCCCGAGACGGCGCCCGTCCACGTCGCGGCGCGGAGCGGCAGGTGGAAGTCCTGCAGCCCGACGCTCACGTTGGTCTGCGCGATCATCGGCGCCGAGTCGGGACCGAAGAAGGGGGCGCTATAGACCATGTCGAGCACGCTGCTGCCCTCGTACGCGATCAGCTCGTACGAGAAGCTGCTCGGCGAGAGCTGCGTGGAGGCGTCGGGCGTGCTGAGGAAGAGCGTCGCCGCGTTGCTCTGCACGACGAAGCGTCGGCTCGGGGCCGTGCCGAGCGTCGCGATGCAGACCCCGCGAGAGCCCTGCACCAGGTCGACGCCGAACACGTAGGCCGCCGGGTAGGGCGTCCCGTCGCGGGGCAGCGAACCGAAGTGCCGGTACGGGGTCACGGAGGGGACCGCGGCGATGTTGGCGTAGTAGTCCCCGAAGCCGACCCAGCCGTTGCTGCTCACGAAGTACGTGAAGTTGGTGCTCCCCCAGAACTCCACCGGGAAGGGCAGCGCCCCGCGCACCAGCTGATCGTCCTGGCCGACGAGCACCTGCACCGCCCCCGGAGCGACGCAGGCGTCGACCCAGGTGACGGTGCCCGGCGAAGCGGCGACGCTGTACCCGGCGAACGAAGCGACGGTGCAGCGCCCGGCCTCGCACATGCGCCCCGCCACGCAGGCGATTCCGCACGCTCCGCAGTGCAGCGGGTTCGCCACGGGGATGGTCTCGCAGCCGTTGGTGGGGTCGAAGTCGCAGTTGGCGAAGTTGGGGGTGCACGAGGCGACGTTGCACGCGCCCGCGACGCAGACACCGACCGCGTTGGCCGGCGCGCAGACCCGACCGCAGGCGCCGCAGTCGGAGACGCTGGTGCGGGTGTCGACCTCGCAGCCGCTGGAGGCCAGGCCGTCGCAGTCCGCGAAGCCCGCGAGGCAGCTCCCGACGGCGCAGGCGCCCGAGCGACACACCCCGACGGCGTTGAACAGCGTGCACCCCGCGCCGCAGGACCCGCAGTGGGTCGAGCTGGTGCGGGTGTCGACCTCGCAGCCGTTGGTCGCCTTGCCGTCGCAGTCCGCGAAGCCGGTGAGGCAGGTGAACCCGCAGGTCGCGGCGTCGCAGGTGGCGGCGGCGTTCGCTCGCGCCGGGCAGGCCATGCCGCAGCGGCCGCAGTGCTGCACGCTGGTGGTGGTGTTCACCTCGCAGCCGTTGACTGCGCTGCCGTCGCAGTTGCCCATCCCCGACGCGCAGGCGCCGATGGAGCACACGCCCGCCGAGCAGGAGGCCGCGGCGTTGGGGAAGGCGCAGCTCCGCCCGCACGCGCCGCAGTGGGAGAGCGAGGCGTTGAGGTCGGCCTCGCAGCCGTTGGCGGCCATGCCGTCGCAGTTGTCGAAGCCCGTCTCGCACCGGCCGATGGCGCAGCTCCCCGAGGCGCAGATCGCGGTCGCCCTGGGGAAGGAGCAGGCCACGCCGCACATCCGGCAGTTGGTCGCGTCGCTCTGGAGGTCGACCTCGCAGCCGTTGGCGGTGTTGCCGTCGCAGTCGCCGCGGCCGGTGGCGCAGGCGGTGCGGGTGCACACCCCGCCGACGCAGGCCCCGACGCCCCCGGTGAAGCTGCACGCGGTGCCGCAGCGGCCGCAGTTGGAGAGCGTGGTGGAGAGGTCCGTCTCGCAGCCGTTGGCGGGGTCGCCGTCGCAGTCGCCGAAGCCGGTGGCGCACGCGTAGCTGCACGCGCCCTCCGCGCACGAGGCCGTCGCGTTGGCGCGAGCCGCGCACGCCGTCCCGCACGCCCCGCAGTGGGCCACGGAGGAGCGCGTGTTCGTCTCGCAGCCGGTGGTCGGGTCGCCGTCGCAGTCGCCGAAGGGCTCGTTGCAGCGAGCCACGCCGCATCGGCCCCCGGCGCACGCGGGGACGCCGTTGAGGGTGCTGCAGAGCGATCCGCAGGCGCCGCAGTGCGTGGCGTCCGCCGCCGTGTCGACGCACCCGCCGCCGCAGCAGGCTCGGCCCTCCGGGCAGCCGCGGGCGGCGTCGCAGCCCGGCACGCAGGCCCGGTCGACGCAGCGCGTGCCGATGGGGCAGTGCTCGTTGGCGAGGCACTGCACGCACGCGTGGATCGTCAGGTCGCAGCGTCCGACGCCGACGCCCGCGTCGATGGCGCCGCCGTCCGAGGGCGCGCTCGCGCAGCCCTGGTCGCTGTTGCACCCCGTCGCGCAGGTGTTGTCCGAGGCGCAGTAGCGGCCGACGCCGCAGGTGTCGCGCGAGGGGATGCACGCGACGCAGCGCCCGGTGCCCACGTCGCACACCGGGCGATCGGCGGAGGAGCGGGCGCACTCGGTGTCCGAGGCGCAGCCCGAGGGAGCGTCCGTAGCGTCCATGGGACCGCCGAGGTCGGAGCCCGCGTCGACGACGGAGCCGGGGGTGTACCGGTCCCAGTCCCAGCTACAGCCCAGGGTGCAGAGCGACGCGATGGCCACCGCGCGTTGGAAGACTCGATGGCCCATCAGAACGAACCTCCCACGCTGACGCTGCGCGAACCCACGGACACGGTGACCGGCGGAGCCTCCGAGGGCCTACCGATGACGAAGAGCGTGACCGCGGCGGCGGCGCCCGCGATGCCTACGCCGAGGGAGATGTTGGTGAGCGTCTGGAAGGTGCGGCCCTCGTCGACCTCGGACTGGGTCACCGAGGTGCAGCCGCCGACGCAGCGGGCGCCGAGGTCGTCGTAGCGGCCGTTGGCCAGCGCGTAGAAGGCCGCGAAGCCCACGAAGCCCGCGGCGCCCACGCCCACGCCGATCCACGCGAGCGAGCGGCTCGGACCGCTCGCGCGCGGCGCCATCGGTCGGGCGGGGCCGACGGGCCTGGTGAGGGTGCCGACCTCGGTGTAGCCCTCCGTGGCGGCGCGGCGGCGCAGCACCACGCCCACGGTCGCCTCGCGGCCCGCGGCCACCTCGGTGTGTCGCTCCTCGGGCTCGAAGCCCGCCGCCTCGATGATGATGCTCACCGGGCCGGGCATCACCGGGATCGCGATGCCCAGCGCCGCCACCGGCACCGGCCGCTGGTTGACCCGGATGGAAGCGCCCTCCGGGGCGTCGGGGATCGTCAGCGTCAGCCGGCCCACCCGGGGTTCCACCTGCAGGAGCTCCGCCTGCGCGGCGTCGCGGGTCTGCACGTAGCGGGGGTCGAGCCGGGCGCGGTCACCGGCCTCCGCATTGCCCGCTCGAACTCCGGGACGGACTCGTCCAGCCGCCCCAGCTCGCGCAGGCAGCGGGCGAGGTAGAGCCTGGTGTTGGGCGAGCCGTAGAGCTCGATCGAGGCGCGAAACTCTACGAGAGCCTGAGGGAAATCCCTCGCGTCGTAGAGGGCCGTGCCGCGGGTGAAGCGCTGCTGGGCGAAGGCGGTGTTGTCCTGCGCCGACGCGACGGCGGGGACGCAGACACCGACGAGGGCTGCGAATGCGAGGGTGGTGATGCGCATGGGTCAGATCGATCCGGGTCGGAATTCGCCGCCAGGCTGCGGCGTGCTCGAAGGCGTAGCGGCGGAGCCTCCCTGCGGCTCCCTCCCTCGGTGGCCCCCGGAGCGGCCCGAAGGGCGGGCGACCGGGCGGGCGACCGGGCGAGCGACGGCCTCGGGCTCCGGCGGCGCGGCGATGGGCGCGGCGGGAGGAGGCTCGGGCGGGGCGGCGATGGGAGGCGGCGGGGGCTCCGGGGGCGCGGCGACGGGCGGAGGCGCCACGTGGGCGACGCGGGCGGGCTGGGTCGGCGAGCGATCGGCCGTGCGCTTCGACCGCATGGCGAAGCCCGCGAGCAGCAGCACCAGCAGGAGCGGCACCGCCACGAGCAGGGCCCTCCTCGCGCGCGAAGGGCCCGCGGGGGCTGCCTCGGGCTCCTCGTCGAGGGGCACCGCCTCGGGCGGTGGCAGCGGAGGGGGGAGCGACGAGCCGAGGGTGAGCGAGAGGTCGGTGCGGGCGAAGCGCACCGCGGAGGGGTTGGTCATCTCGGCGAGCACGAGCGCCTCGCCCTCGCCGATGCGCTTCACGAGGTCGCGGCGCGCGGAGAGCGAGGCCCCGAGGAGGTCTTGCACCAGGGCGCTTACCGCTCGGGTGTTGGCGACCTTGATGGGCAGCTCCTCGAGCGCCTCGGCGAAGGCCGCGGCGGTAGGGAAGCGCCGCTCAGGGTCGCGGTCGATGGCCTTCATCACCACGGCGTCGAAGGCCGGGTCGAGGTCGGTGACGATCTCCGACGGCCGAGGGATCTCGGCCTTGACCACCTGCTGCACGGTGTCGACGTCGGTCTCGCCCCGGAAGAGCCGCTTGCCCGTGAGGGTCTCCCAGAGCACCACGCCGGCGGCGTAGATGTCGCTGCGCCGGGTGACCGTCTCGCCCGCGAGCTGCTCGGGCGCCATGTACGCGAGCTTGCCCTTGATCTGCTGCAGCCCGGTGTCGGTGACGCGGGCCTCGGTCTTGGCGATGCCGAAGTCGGTGATGCGGGCGACGCCGTCGACGCCCACCAGGACGTTCTGCGGCGACACGTCGCGGTGCACGACGGAGAGCTCGGCGCCGTCGCTGCCGGCGAGCTCGTGCGCCGCGTGGAGGCCCGAGAGAAGGTCGATGAAGATGCGCGCGGCGATGGGCGGAGGGATGCGCCGACCGCGCTTGACGGCGGCCTTGATGAGCCCGGAGAGCCGATCGCCCTCGATGTACTCCATCACCAGGAAGAGCCGGCCGTCGTCGTCGCCGACGTCGAGGGTGCTCACCACGTTGGGGTGGTGGATCTTCGCCGCGAGCCTCGCCTCGTCGAGGAACATCTCCGCGAACTCCTCGTCGACCCGCAGGTGGGGGTGGCAGACCTTCACCGCCACCACCCGCTCGAAGCCCGCGACCCCCCTAGCCCGCCCGAGGAACACCGACGCCATGCCCCCGCTGGCGATCTCCGTGAGGAGCTCGTATCGCCCGAGCACACGCCCGCCCGAGGAGGCTTCTCCGTTCGGTGGTTCTTGATTGTCGGCGCCTGACGCCATTGGCCTGGTGATTGTGCGTTCAGCGAAAGCGCCGTCGCAAGCTCCCGTGTGCGCCTTCTACACGTCTCCGCCCTCGTCGCCCACCCCGAGGCTCTCTTCCACCTGCTCTCCGAAGCGCTCGACCAGCCTCGCCCGGAACCTCGCCCGGAGCCCGTTGGCCAGCTGCCCGAGGCGTTGTTTGGTCAACCCGAAGCGCGCCGCGATCTCCGACAAAGGCCGCGGATCCTCGCTCCTCAGGTGCTCCTCCCAGAGGGCCCGCTCCCTCGGGTCGGTGAGCTCCCGGCCGAAGCTGTCGGCCAGCTCCCGGAGCACCGCCAGCGCCTCGTGGCCCGCCGCGGCGTTCTCCGGGTCGCGTTCCCTTGCCACGACGTCGATGCCCCTGGCTCCGCCCCCCGGGGAGGGCGCGTCGAGCGAAAGCTCCCCCCCTTCGAGCGAGGCCGAGACCTCGCGCACGTCGGATTCTTCGACTCCGAGGTTGGAGGCAAGCTGCTTCGGGGTGGGGTCGATGCCCGCGGTCAGGAGCCGCTGGCGCTCCCGTTCGAGCTGGAAGAAGAGCTTGCGCCCCGCGCGGGTGTTGCCCGTGTGCACCAGCCGGAAGTTGGTGAGCAGGAACCTCAGTACAAAGGCGCGTATCCAGTAGGCCGCGTAGGTGCCGAAGCGAGCTCCCTGGGTGGGTTCCCACCGTCGGGCCGCCTCGACGAGCCCGGTGGAGCCCTCCTGGATGAGGTCGAGCGCGTTGGTCCACTGCCGACGAAACTCGAAGGCGATGTGCACCACCAGGCGGAGGTTGTGCACCACGAGGCGGCGCATCGCGTCGGGGTCGCCCTCGTCGCGGGCGCGCCGGCCGAGCGCCCGCTCGTCCTCCTCGGTCAGCAGCGGGATAGCGACGAATCTCCTCCAGGAAGCGCCCCAGCGCGTCGCGAGGACCAGCGGGACGAGGCCCGCTCTCGGCCTCCGTGGGCGCGCGGACGATCTCGTGGCCGATCAGCTCGGCGTCGAGCACCTCGCCGACCAGGGCGTCGTCATCGCTGTCGGGGGGAGGGTCGTGCTCATCGTCGTCCGGCGCGTTCACTGCGCGCGGTGGATAAGCACGACCTCGGAGGGAGGGAAGATCCCAGCGCCAGGGCGCTGAGGGCCTTAGTAGCGGTAGTGGTTGGGCTTGAAGGGCCCGGCGACCGGGACGCCGAGGTACTCCGCCTGCGACCCGCTGAGGGTCGAGAGCTCGACGCCGAGCTTGGCGAGGTGCAGCGAGGCGACCTTCTCGTCGAGGTGCTTCGGCAGCACGTGCACGCCGAGGGGGTAGTTCTGCGGCTCGTTCCAGATGGCGAGCTGGGCGAGGCACTGGTTGGTGAACGAGGTCGACATCACGAAGGACGGGTGACCCTTGGCGCAGCCCAGGTTCATCAGTCGCCCGGAGGCGAGCACCGTGAGGCGCTTGCCGTTGGGGAAGATGTACTGGTCGAGCTGCGGCTTGATGTTGTCCTTCTTGATCTCGGGGTTCTTCTCCAGGTAGGCGACCTGGATCTCCGAGTCGAAGTGGCCGATGTTGGCGAGGATGGCGCTGTCCTTCATCCGCACCATGTGCTCGCCAGTGATGACGTCGCTGCAGCCGGTGGCGGTGATGAAGATGTCGGCGTACTCGACGACGGTCTCCAGCCGGCGCACCTCGTAGCCCTCCATCGCGGCCTGGAGCGCGCAGATGGGGTCGATCTCGGTGATGATCACGCGGGCGCCCATGCCGCGGAGCGACTGCGCGCAGCCCTTGCCCACGTCGCCGTAGCCGCAGACCACGGCGACCTTGCCGGCGACCATCACGTCGGTGGCGCGCTTGAGGCCGTCGAGGAGCGACTCGCGGCAGCCGTAGAGGTTGTCGAACTTCGACTTGGTGACCGAGTCGTTGACGTTGATCGCCCGGACCTTGAGCGTGCCCTTCTTGTGCATCTCGTAGAGGCGGTGCACGCCCGTCGTCGTCTCTTCCGAGATGCCGCGGATCGGGTCAGCGCCCTCGAAGAGCTGCGGGTACTTGTTGTGCACCAGCACCGTGAGGTCGCCGCCGTCGTCGAGGATCATGTTCGGGCCCTTGCCGCCCTCGAACGCGTAGATCTGCTGCTCGAGGCACCAGTCGTACTCGGCCTCGGTCTCGCCCTTCCAGGCGAAGACGGGCACGCCGGTGACGGCGATCGCCGCGGCGGCCTCGTCCTGCGTCGAGAAGATGTTGCAGCTCGTCCAGGTGACCTCGGCGCCGAGCGCGGTGAGCGTCTCGATGAGCACCGCGGTCTCGATGGTCATGTGCAGGCAGCCCGCGATGCGCGCGCCCTTGAGCGGCCTTCGACGGGCCGAACTCCGCCCGCACGGCCATGAGCCCGGGCATCTCCTTCTCGGCCATGCGGATGGCCTTGCGGCCGTGCTCCGCCATGGTGATGTCCTTGACCTTGAACTTGCCGGCCTTCTCGTTGTTGCTCATCGTCGTTTCTCCTTCTTCGCCGCGGTCGCGGCGCCCTTCGTCGTCGATCGATCGTCCCCCGCCACCCTCGCGCTCAGCAGCGTCCACGGCACCGCGCGGTCGGGCCCGTTGCCCCGCCACGCCGCCGGAACCTCCACCACCGTCGCCTGCTCCAGGCCCGCCTCTCGGGCGAAGCGCCGCAGCTCGTCGGCCTCGAAGCCCAGCCACAGGTCGGCCTGCTGCGCTCGCAGCGCCTCGTCCTCGTGGGGCCCGTAGTCGAGCACCATCACCGCGCCGCCCGGGGCCGCCAGCGCCGCGATGCGACGGAGCGTGTCCGCCGGCCGCGGCGCGTGGTGCAGCACCCTCGACGCGAACACCACGTCGGCCCCCGCGTGCCCGAGGCGCTTCAGCGCCCGCTTCACCTCCGCCCCGTCGAGCTCCCCCTCGACGAGCTCGACGTTGCCGAAGCCGCGCTGCGCCACGCGCTCGGCGCACATCGCGAGCTGTGCCCCCGCACGGTCGATGGCCAGCACCCGGTGAAACACCGGCGCCAGGATCTCCAGCAGCCGCCCGTCGCCGGTGCCCACGTCCACCGCGAGCGCACGGCGCTCGATGAGCGGAGCCAGCGCCAGGAGGTAGGCCGCGAGCTCCGGCGGAGGCCCCACGGTCACCGCGCCCTTCGTCGAGCGCGCGAAGAACTCCCTCGTCGAGCGCTCGCGCGCCCCCACCACGTCGGCCACCCGCGCCAGGCTGCCGTCGCGGTCGCAGAGCGAGCGCCCGGTGCGCAGCGCGTCGTCCACCACCGGGTCGATGGGCCCCTCGGTGGCGACCCGCACCAGCGCCCAGGTGCCGTGCCGCCGCACCTGCACCAGGCCCGCCTGGCGGAGCGCCGCGACGTGGCGAGACACGTTGGGCTGGAGCTCGCCGAGGAGCTCCGCGAGCTCGCCCACCGCCAGCGCGTCGACCGAGGCAAGCGCCAGCAGCCGCAGCCGCACGGGCTCGGAGAGCAGCCGGTACAGCTCCCAGCGAGCCTGCGTCCCGGGGGTATTGGTGGCCAGAAGCTCCATCCGCGGATCGTTATATACGTCCATAGGAATGTCTGCAAGCGAGGGAGGCCCTTGCGATCGCCCGGCCGCGGCGCGTCCGCTCTAGCGAGGGCGAAAGGTTTGCCCATAGAGTCGCGTCCGTTCGGCGCTTCCGTCGAACGAAAGGGAGTGAGCTCAGACCCATGGCAGGTGCCGCACCGACCGCCAAGCCAGCGCCGTTTCTCCGACCCCTCGACCGCCTCGACCGGGGCGTGCTGCTGGCGGAGAGCTCGCTGAGCGTCGTCATCGTCGTCTTCATGTTGTTCGCGGCGGTGTCGGAGTCCGCCTTCCGGGTCATCCAGAACTGGCCCGGGGTCGCGCGCATCGGTCTCTGCGCCGCGCTGTGGCTGCTGCTCGTGGGGCTCAAGCTCTCGGGCGCGCCGACCGAGCCGGCGCCCGCCGAGGCGCTGGTCAAGCGCCTCCTCGGGAAGGACCTCCCCGCCGCGCCGCCGTCACGCAGGCCGTGCTGTTCTTCGTCCCGGTGGCGATCGCGCTGGGCGCGCTCACCGAGTGGCTGATGCGCGCGGTGCTCCCCGTCGCCTCGGACGTGCTGCTCCACGGCACCATCTGGGCGGCCTTCCTCGGCGCGAGCTTCGCGACCCGCGGGCGCAGGCACCTCGCCATCGACGCCCTCTCCCGGCTGCTCCCCGACCGCGGCCGTCGGCTGGTCGTCGGCGTCTCCGCCACCATGGGCGCCTTCGTGGCCTTCGCGCTCGCGTACGGCGTCTACGGCAACCTCCAGGAGGCCTCGCACCAGGTCATTCGCACCCTGGAGGAGAACCGTCGCAACGGCGTCTCCAGCCCGATCGACCGGTCCTTCGAGTTCCAGTACGTGATCCCCGCGGGCTTCCTCTTCATCGGCTTGCGGCTCGCGCTGCACGGGTTCCACGAGTTCGTCGCGGGCCTGGCCAACTACAAGGCCCCGGTGAAGTCCACCCCGGCATCGGCGACCCGGTCGCCGCCGCCCACGAGGGCGTCGGGGCCGAGCCGAAGCTGCCCCCGGCGGTCGACCGCGCCGACGCCACCGAGATCGGCATCTCGCTCGCCGCCCTCGCGAACGTGATCGCCGTCTGCGCGGGCTCCTCCATCGTCAAGCCGGTGCTCTCCCGCTGCTTCTTCGCGGCGCTCTCGCTGATCGTTCCGCTCATCAACCGCAAGCGCACCACCGGCTCGTACACCCCGCCCGTCTCGGACCCCTACGAGCCCGTGCAGGGCGCCCCGCAGCACTTCGTCATCGCCACGGTGCTGGTGCTCTCGATCCTCGCGGTGATGCGCTACGGCCTCGCGCCCAACATCGCCTCGATCCCGCTCACCGTGGGCATCGCGTTCTTCGCCGTGATGGCCCTGCTCGGGGCGCCGCTCTTCAGCTTCCTCGGCGGCATGGGGCTCTTCCTCTTCGTGAAGTTCTTCCTGATGGACCCCGACGTGAGCCGCCACGCCAACGCGTTCGGCAACTCCGTCGAGGACATCCTGGGCAACCACTTCGCCCGCATGAGCGTGCTGGCGACGATCCCGCTCTTCACCCTCGCGGGCTACATCATGTCCGAGTCGCGCATGCCCCAGCGGCTGGTGCGCGTCTCCCGCGCCCTGCTCGGCTGGATGCCCGGCGGCCTCGCCGTGGTGTGCGTCTTCGCCTCGGCCTTCTTCACCATCTTCTCGGGCGCCTCGGGCATCACCATCGTCGCCGTGGGCGGCCTGCTCGTCCCGGCGCTGCTCCGCGACAAGTACCCGGAGAACTTCTCCCTCGGGCTCGTCACCGCGGGCGGAGCGCTCGGCATCACCGTGCCGCCCTGCCTGCCGCTCATCGTGTACGGCATCGTCGCGGGCCTCCAGGAGCCCGCGCCGGGCCAGGAGCGCCTGGAGCTGCAGAAGTTCCTGGTGGTGGGCCTCGTGCCGGGGCTCGTCGCCATCGGCATGGTGATCGCGTACTGCGTGGTCATCGGCGTGGTCTCGAAGGTGCCGCGCTCGCGCTTCGACTGGGCCGAGGCAAGGGCCGCCCTCTGGGAGGCCAAGTGGGAGCTCATCCTGCCGGTGTTCCTGCTCACCGGTCTGGTGAAGGGGATCTTCAACCCGTCGCAGGCGGCGGCCTTCACGGCCTTCTACGTGGTCGTGATGGAGGTCTTCGTCTACCGCGACCTCACCATCAAGGACGACCTCCCCCGCATCGTCCCGGAGTCCATGGTGCTCGTGGGCGCCATCTTCGTGAAGCTCTGCGCGGCGACGGTGCTCGTCGGCTACTTCGTGCAGGCGCAGATCGCCGACCGGCTCTTCGAGTGGCTCACCTGCGGGCCGCCCGCGATGGCGTACATGCAGGCCCACGCGGACTCCATCGGCACCTGCCGCGAGGCCGTGGACATCCTCGGCCAGCAGGGTCAGACCGCCGGCGGGCTCATCGACTCCAAGCTCTCCTTCCTCATCGCGCTCAACTTCTTCCTGCTGTTGATCGGGATGTTGATGGACATCTTCTCGGCCATCGTCGTGGTCGTGCCCCTCATCGCGGGCATCGCGCTCCACTTCAACATCAACCCGTACCACCTGGGCATCGTGTTCCTGATGAACCTGGAGATCGGGTACCTGATGCCGCCGATGGGGCTCAACCTCTTCATCGCGGGCTTCCGCTTCAACCGCCCGGTGCCCGACCTCTACAAGATGGTCCTGCCCTTCATCGCGCTCTTCGTCGGCGCGCTGATGATCGTGACCTACGTCCCCTCGCTCACGACCTTCGCCATCCCGCGGTCCACCGCCGCGAACGCGCCCCTCGCCGCGCCGACGCCGGGCGCCGCGACCCCGACCCCGGGAGGCCCCGCGGCGCTTCCCCCCGCAGGCAACTGCGACACCCCGGGCGATGACGAGTCCTTCGAGGACTTCATGCGCCGCTGCCAGCCCGCCGAGGACGGCGCCGCGACCGACGCCGACGCCGCCGTGGCGCCTGCGACCGACGCCTCCGCAGCGCCCGCCGACGCCGCCGTCACCGGCGGCTGAGTTCGGTCTCCCCCCCGCTTCCGCTCCTCCCCGCCTACTGAACCACCACGCTCCCGCGGTACATGCCCATCCCGCAGGTGAAGGCCAGCGCGCCTGACGCCGGGACCGTCACCGGGATCTCGACGGCCTGTCCCACGGGCAGGTCTCGCTCAAGGTTGTTGAGCGCCGGGAACTTCACCTTCTCCCCGCAATTCAGGGCGTCCGCGCGGCGGAAGACCAGCGTGAGCGAGCTGCCTGCGGCGGCCCGGATGGTCGACGGGTGATAGCCCTGGTCGTCGACGCGGATCTCCACGCGGCCGTTGGCGGGCGCGGTCACGGTGGCGGGGCCAGGACCGGGGGGCTGGGCCGGCTGAGCCTTGCAGGCCGCGAGGAGGGTCAGGAGAGCGATGGCGCCGAGGCGTTGAGCGATGGTCGCTGCCGGGATGCCCATGGGTGAACGCCGTTCCGAGAGGACGTGACAGCGGCCTTGAGGCCTGCCAGGCAGGTCGCGCCCCTTTCAAGGTGCCATTTCCCGCAGTTGCGCGTCGGAGGGCGGCAACGCCGTGCAGCGTGCGGGCCGCAGGCCTGTACGATGTCCATGGATCGCGACCAGCCCGCGTGCGGGCTTCATGGGCTGCGGGCGTGCGCGAGCGCTTGGGGCGTGGCGGTGGACCGAGCGATAAGGAGACGCGCGGGCCGCCGTCACGGCGCCGCTTTGGAGGTCTCAGCCGCCGACGATGAAGGCGCGCACCGCGGCGGCCTCGTCGCCCGCCGGGCGGAGGGTGATCACGTCCGCGCCGAGCTCCCAGTTGCGCTCGGTGCGCACCCGGAACTCCAGACCCCCCGCGCCACCCGGGTCGTCGATGGAGAACTCCAGCGTCACGTCCCTCCACTCGCCGGTGGGGAACATCGACGGCACCAGCTCGCGCCGGGCGAGCGTCACCCCGGGCTGGCGGAACACATCGACGTAGCCGATCTCGTCGCGCTGCGCCCCGGCCCGCCGGGCCCTCAGCCGGAAGGTCACCCGGTACTGGCCCTGCGGCAGTCGGATGAAGGGACCGAAGACCATCCAGCCCGCGGGCCGAGGATCATCCGGCGAGACCACCCTCGCCCGCCCGTCGCTCGCGCTCGCGTCGCGCACCGAGCAGTTGGGAAACTCCGTCTGCTCGGTGCCCTCGACCTCGTAGCGGCGGTTGACGAAGAGCTGCCGCACGGCCTCGGGGTTGCCCTGCGGAGAGCGCCCCCGCTGGAGGGCGATCACCCCGTCCTGCACCGCGACGGTGCCGAAGCCGTTGCGCATGAGGTGCAGCAGCGTGCTGTCCCGCTGCTCGACGGAGGCTGGCCACGCGGGGCGCTGCAGGTCGACCACCACCCACTCGGCGCGGTCGAGCCCGTTGGGGAAGAGGGCGCCCCAGGGGCGGTTGGAGAAGCGCGGACCGATCCAGGTCGACGAGCTCACCGGCACCATCGGAGGGACGAGCGAGGCGATGTGGTCGACGGTGCGGGTGTGCGCGGTGACGGCGCGGGTGTCGGTGGCGTGGGTGCGCGCGGCCATGCTCGACGGGTGCGTGGCGACCAGCATCAGCGAGGCGACCAGCACGTAGGCGTCGACGGCGCGACCGGCGCGGTGGGGATGGCGCGAGCGCCCGAGGAGGGCGGCGATGCCGAAGGCCGCCGCTAGGTAGACCCCGGGGTGCTGGATGGCGCTGTAGTGGTAGCGGAGCGCGACGATCTCGGGATTGTCCGAGAGCAGGATGATGCCCAGCGGCATCAGCAGCGTGATGCGCCAGCCCGCCAGAAGGGCCATGAAGCCCACCGGGGTGAGCAGGGTGATGAAGGTCGTGAGGCGCCCCTCGGTGAAGGCCCAGAGCAGGTAGCGCACGGGCTGCCCGAGGAGGTGCCCCAGCGGCCCGCCGGGCCCCGCCAGGTGACGGAAGTTGCGAAGGAACTTGTACCCCTGCGGCTCGGCCCCGTCGCTCATGTAGACGGGCACTCCCGGGGGCGGGCCGTAGCGCTTGAGCAGCACGGCCATCGCGAGGAGGCAGTAGCCCACCGCAAGCGCCCCGAGCGCCGCGGACCAGCGCCGGTCGCGCGCGTCGCCCGGGAGGGCGAAGGCCAGCAGGGCCCCGACCGCGGGGATGAACATGTCCTCCTTGACGCTGACCAGTAAGGCGATGGCGACGAAGGCCTGGCCGAAGCGGCGTCGGGAGAGCGCGAGGACGAGCCACGCGAGCGCCGGGGCCGCGAGGAGGTCCATGTGGAAGTCGTAGAGGAGGGCGGTGTGCAGCGGCGGGCTGGCGAGCATGGCGCCCGCGAGGAGCGTGGCCGTGAGGCGGCCGAGGCCGAGGTCGCGCGCGACGAGGTACACGGGCCACGCGGCGGCGGAGACGGCGAGTGTCTGGATGATCAGCAGGCACTCGCTGGTGGGCGAGAGCGCGTAGAAGGGGACGAGCAGGAAGAGCACCGGGGAGAAGTGCTCGCCGAGGAAGCTGTACCCGACCGTCGGGGAGAACATCACCCGGCCGTGGAGGGTGTTCCAGAGGGCTTCCTTGAAGATCCCGAGGTCGACGCTGGCGGACCACACCGCGTGGTCGCGGATGATGGCCAGGGTCGAGAAGATCACCGCGTGGGCGGCGATGATCGCGAGGACGGGCGCGTGCTCGCGTAGGCCCCTGCGCACGGGGCGATCGGCTCCGCCGGAGGGCGAGGCGACGAAGGCCGCGACGGCCGCCGGAGGCGCCGAAGCAGAGGGCCAGGAGCGCGGGGCGCCGGAGGGCGTCGTCCTGCGCGAGGACGAAGGGGGAGAGCAGCAGCGGCCCGAGCGTCGCGGCCAGTCGGCGCCACGGGGACGCGAGCGGGGAGGCCTTCGGGCGCGGCGCGCAGGGCGATCAGGAGAGCACCAGCGAGAGGGCGAAGGGAGGGGCGCAGGAGACGAGGAAGCGCAGCGGGGGATGGGCCAGGAAGGAGCCGCGGGAGAGCGCGTCCCAGAGCTGCGGGGGGGAGAGCGGCAGACCGGAGAGGGCGACGGCCACGGCGTAGGCGGCCGTGACGGAGAGCGCGACGGCGGCTCCGAGGAGCGATGGAGAGAGCGGGGATGGCGAGCGCATGAGGGAGGAGGAGCCCGGAGCGGACCGGGTCACGGATCGACGCGGACCAGCACCACGGTGATGTTGTCAGGGCCGCCGTGCTCGTTGGCGATCTGCACGAGCTCGCGGGCGCGCTCGATGAGGTCGGGGCCCTTGGCGATCACGCGGGCGATGTCGGCGTCCTTCACCACGCCGCAGAGGCCGTCGGAGCAGAGCAGGTAGGTGTCGCCGACCTGGAGCTTCTCGCGGCGCACCTCGGGCTCGACCTCGGGGCCGGTGCCGATCGCGCGGGTGATCATGTTGGAGTAGTTGCCGAGCGCGGCGCGGGCGATGGGGTCGTCGCCGGCGTACTCCTCGATGAGCGAGTGGTCGCGGGTGAGGCGCTCGAGCACGCTGTGCCGGTAGCGGTAGCAGCGTGAGTCGCCCACGTGGACGATGCCGAAGCTGTCGCCGTCGCGGATGATCGCCACGAAGGTGCTCCCCATCCCCCGGCGCTTGCGGTTGCGGGTGCCCTCCTCGATGACCCGGGTGTTGGCGAGCCGGGTCGCCTCCGCGAGGGCCACCACCCGGTCTTCTCCGGGGTGCTGCTGCACGTGCTCGATGACCGTCGAGATGGCCATCGCGCTGGCGACCTCGCCCGCGAGGTGACCGCCCATCCCGTCCGCCACGATGAAGAGCCCGAGGGGCTCCTCCACCGCGTACGAGTCCTCGTTGTGGTCACGTTCCTGTCCGACGTCCGACAGCCCTGCGGCGGCGAGCTTCATCCGGTATTCCTCGATGAGTTCCCGCGTCTCTCGCGGTCGGCGGAACCGTACGCGGGCCGCGAGCGACGGGTCAAGGCAACGTTGCCCCCCCCCGAGGCCTGCCCCCCCGCGCGCCCCCCCGGGGCCCCCCCCCCAAGCCCCCCCCCCCCCCCCCCCCCCCCCGAGCCCCCCCCCCCCCTCCCCCCCCCCGGCGCCCCCCCCGGGGGACCGGTGAGCCGGGAGGGGTCCCCGGGGTGGTGGGGGGCGTCGGGGCCCCCCCGGCCCCCCCCGAGCCCCCCCCCCCCCCCCGCGGCGGCGGGGCCCCCCCCCCCCCCCCCCCCCCCCCCCCCCCCCCCCCCCCCCCCGCGGCCCCCCCCCCCCCCCCCCCCCTTCCCCCCCCTGTTCCCCCTGCCCACCCCCCCCCCCCCGGCCCCCCCCCGGCCCCCCCCGCCGGGCCCCCCCCCCCCCCCCCCTCCCCCCCCCCCCCCCCCGGGGCCCCCCCCCCCCGGGGCCCGGCCCCCCCGCCGGGCCCCCCCCCCCCCCCCCCCCCCCCTGGCCCCCCGTCCCCCCCCCCCCCCCCCCGCCCCCCCCCCCCCCGCCCCCGCCCCGCCCCCGCCCCCCCGGGGCCCCCGGCCCCTCCGCGCCCCCCCGGCCCCCCCCCCCCCCCCCGCCCCCCCCCCCCCCCCCCCCCCCCCGCCCCGGGGGTCCCCCCGCCCCGCCCCCCGGAGGTCCCCCCCCCCGGCCCGGCCGGGGGCCCCCCCCCGGGCCCCTCCCCCCCCCCCCGGGGGGGGGCCCCCCCCCCCCGGAGTTGCCCCCCCCCCGCTCCCGCCTCCCCCCCGGGCGGGGGGCGCCCCCGGGGGGGGCCCCCCCCCCGTTGCGCCCCCCCCCCGTCGCGGGGGGGCTCCCGGGGGGGGGCCCCCCCCCCCCCCCCCCCCCCCCCCCCCCCCCCCCCCCGGCCTCCCCCCCCGGCCCCTCCCCCCCCCCCCCCCCCCCCCCTCCCCCCCCCCCCCGCGCCCCCCCCCTCCCCGGGCCCCCCCTTGGCCCGGCCCCCCCGGGGGGCCCCCCCTCCCGCCCCCCCCCCCCCCCCCCCCTCCCCCCCGCGGCGCCCCCCCCCCCCCGGCCCCCCGGGCCCCCCCCCCTCCGCGCTTTACCCCTCGCGCCGGGGGCCCGGTTCCTCCCCCGGAGCCCCGGTCCCCCCCCCCCGGGGGGCCCCCCCCCGCCCCCCCCCCGCTGGGCCCCCCCCCCCCCCCCCCCCCCCCCCCCCCGGCCCCCCCCCCCCCCCGGGCCCGGCCCCCCCCCCCCCCCGCACCCCCCCCCGCCCCCAGCACCCCCGGCCGCCGCGGGTCCGCCCCCCCCCGGGGGGGGTTCTTCCCGCCTGCCCCCCCCCTCCCCCCCTCCCGCGGCCCCCCCGCGGGGGGGCCCCGGCCCCCGCGCTGGGCCCCCGGCCCCCCCCCCCCGCCCTCCCCCCCCGGGGGGGGCCTCCCCCGCCCCCGCGGCGGCCGGGTCCCCCCCCCCCCTCCTCCCCCGGGGGTCGGCGGCCGGCCCCCCCCCCCCCGGGGCCGGCCTTCCCCGGGCCCCGGCCCGGCGCGGGGTTTCCCCGGGCGCCGGCCCCCCGGGCGGCGCTGCCGGCGCCCGCCCCCCGCCCCCGGGCCTCCCCCCCGGCCCCGGTCCCCCCCCCCGGCGCCGGCCCCTCCCGCCGGGGCCGCGGGGCCCCCCCTTCGCCCCCCCCCCCCCCCTCCGGCCCCCCCCCGCCCTCCGCCGCGCCCCCCACGGCCCCCCGCCCCCCCCCCCCCCCCCCGCCCTCCGGGGGGGCCCCCGGGGGGTCCGGGGCCCCCCGCGGGGGCTCCAACGAGGCCCCCGGGACCCCCCCCGGGTCCCCGGCCCGCTCCCCCCCCCCTTTGCTCCCCCCCGGGCCGCGGGGGCCCCCCGCCCGGCCGGGGGAGCCCCCCGCCCCCCGGCGGTTCCCCCGGGCCGGGGGGGGGTCCCCCGCCCGGGGGGCGGGCCCGCCCCCCCCCCCGTCCCCCCCCCCGCCGGCTTCCCGCCCCGCCCCCCCCGGGCCCGTCCCCCGGCAGGAAGTCCCCGCCCCCCGCCCCCCCCCCCCCGAACCCGCGGGGCGCACCCCGGGGGGGGTCCCCCTCTTCCCCCCCCCCCCCCCTCCCCCCCCGGCCCCCCCGGTCGCCCCCCCCCCCGGGGAACGCGGTTCCCCTGGGCCGCGGCCCCCGCCCCCCCCGCCCCTCCCGGTCCCCGGGGCCCCCCCCCCTTTTTTTCCTTTTTCGGGCTCCCCCCCCCCCCCCCGCGCCCCCCGGCCGGTGCCCCCCGGTCCCCCCCCCCCCCCCCCCCCCCCCCCCCCCCGGGGCAGGCGGGCCCCCCCCCCCCCCCCCTGGCCCTCCCCCGGAACCCGGCTCGCCTCGTGTTTCCCCGGGGGCGGGCCCCCCGGGCCGGGGCCCGGTCCGCGCCGCGGGGGCGGGGGAGGGGGGGGCGGGGCGCGGCCCCGCTTTCCCTTTTTCGTTCCCCCCTCCCCCCCCCCCCCGTTTCCCCCCCCCCCCCCCGCCCCCGCCCCCCCCCCCCTCCCCCCCCCCCCCCCCCCCCGCCCCCCCCCCCCCCCGGCTTCTTCTCCCCCCCCCCCCCCCCCCCCCCCCGCCCCCCCCCCTGGCCCCCCCCCCCCTCCGCCGGCCGCCCCCCCCCCCCCCCCCCCCCGCTCCCTCCCCTCCTCGATCCGCCTCCCCCCCCCCTGCTCCTCCCCCTGGTGTTCCTCCTCCCGGCCTCCCCGCCCCCCCGCCGCGCCCCCTCCCCCCCGGCGGAGGGCCGGTCCCCCGACCTGGTGCGCGCGTCCTCCTGACCATCACCGGGGCCCGCGCGCCGGAATCACCGGGTGAGGACGCAGTAATTCCCGGTCCGCCGCTCGACCCTCCAGCGGGAGAAGCTACGCGCGGCCTTCGAGTCGCAGGCGATCAGCGCGTGGGTCACCCCCCAGCGCCGCAGCAGCTCGTCGGCGGCGGCGGGAGCGAGGCGCCCCGCGTCGAGGTCGAAGCCCGCGCGCAGCACCTCCGCGGAGTAGCAGTCGTTGCGCGTGTCGAAGAAGACCGACACCCGGGGCCAGGCCCGCTCGATCGCGTAGCCGGTGAAGAAGAGCGTGACGAACATCCGGGCGCCGGGGGGCGTCCCGGCCAGCAGCGAGGCGACGTCCTCGTCGGCGGAGCTTGGGTCGACCCAAGCTCCATCGCGACGCTGCGATCGGGCGACGTACCAGCTCAGCGAGGCGACCACGGCGAAGAGCGCGAGCAGCCCGCTCGTCCAGCGGAGAGAGCGTGAGGTGCGGGCGACCTGGGAGGCGCGGGCGATCCAGGCCTCGACGGGGGCGGCGAGCAGGGACAGGGCGCTGAGGCCGAAGAGCTGGAGGTGGCGGTTGTGCCGCAGCGCCATCAGCGCGAGGAGGCTGAGAAGCAGCGCCCGGGGGCGCCAGCGGGGATTACCGAGGAGGGTAAGAGAGAGGAGCGCGAGCGGGGCTCCGACGATGAGCTCGAGGGGCGTGGAGACGACGCGGAGGGGCGAGCGCCAGAGGGGCCACCACTCGCGGATGCGGTCGTGCACGAGCGCGACGCTGTCATCGGGGGCCCCGAGGAGGTAGCGGCGCACCAGGTCGTGGAGCGCGACGCCATAGGGGTTCACGAAGGTCGCGGCGAGCGCGAGGAGCAGCGCGAGTCGGCGGGCGCGGCGGTCGCCGGTGGGCTCCATGAGCGCCGCCGTGGCGAAGACGAGCGCCAGGGGATAGCTGCCGTGGAGGTTGGTCCAGAGGAGGGTGAGCCCGGCGTAGGCGAGCGCGTGGCGGGTGGAGAAGGCCGGGTCGAACGCGAGCGCGAGGGCCGCGAGCGCGGCGCCGAGGAGCATCCCCACCGGGCGGGGCGACTCCCACCGGGCGCCGAAGGCGATGAACGCGAGCGCGAGGGAGGCGGCCGCGACGCCGGGGCGGGCGTCCCGGGCGGTGCGACGAAGCAGCGCGCCGACGAGGACCAGCACCGCGAAGGCGCGGCCGAGCGCGAGCCCGGAGACGCCGAGCGCGCGGACGAGACCGGCGGCCGCGGTGCCGAAGAGCCACTCGTGCATGACCCACGGGTGCTCGGGGCTGGCGAAGGAGTAGCGGTTGACGCGAGGCACCGCGCCCTCGCGGAGCAGGTCTTCGCCCGCGCGGAGGATCCACCAGATGTCGCCGTCCCAGACCGGCGCGCACCCCGCCTGCCAGGCGGCCAGGGCCACGAAGCATCCCGCGAGCGCCGCCCCGACCCTCGGGTCATCAGCGCGCTTCGCGAGGCGGGACCACGTGTCGGAGGCGTCGCTCACCTTAAGGGCCGAACGGTACCAGAGCGAGCGCGAGCGGTTTGCGTCCTCGCTCGGCGACCTTCACGGTGGAGACCTCACGCATGGCCTCCTCCCTCGTCATCAGCCTCATCACCACCAGCACCCTCGCGCTCACCTTCCCGGTCGCCGCGCGAGCGCTGCGCCCCGGCTCGCCCGTAGCGCCCCGCGCCGGTCGCTCGCTGCGCCTGGCCACCCTCGCGGTGGTGGCGGTCGCGGTGGCCGCCGAGGTCTACGGCCGCACCCTCGCCCCCTTCGGCGGCGGACCACTCCGGGGGCTCATCGGGGCGGTGCGGGTCTCGGTGCTGCTGCTCTTCGGCTGCCTGCTCCTGGTCGTGGTTGCCGAGCTGCTCGGGCGGGCGCTCGGGGTCGCGACCTGGGTCGCCGCCAGGAGCCGGATGCTCCCGGTGGAGTACGTGACGCCGGTGATGGAGTCTCGCCGGGCGCTGCTCACCCAGGCCACGACCGCGGGCGCGCTGGCGGTCGGGGCGCCGGTCTTCCTTCGAGGCGGGCTCTGGAGCCGCACGGACTTCGAGGTGCGCACCATCGAGGTGGCGATCGCCGGGCTCCCGGCGGAGCTCGAGGGCTTGACCCTGGTGCAGCTCACCGACCTGCACCTCGGGGTCTTCACCGGGTACCGCGAGATCGGCGCGGTCATCGACCGGGTCGAGGGGCTGCGGGGCGACCTCGTGGTGATCACCGGAGACATCCTCGACCACAACCCGAGGCACATCCCCGAGGCGATGCGCGCGCTCTCCAGGCTGCGGGCGCGCGGCGGGGTGCACGCCATCCTCGGCAACCACGACCACTACACGGGACCCGCGAAGGTGGCCCAGGGCCTGCGCTCGGCGGGCATCCGCGCCCACATCAACGGCTCGATGTCGCTGGGGCCCGATGGAGCGAGCGGAAGGGGGCTGATCCTCGCGGGGGTCGACGACGTGATGGCGCCTCGCATCGGAACCGGCGTGGGTCCCGACCTCGCGGCCGCCTTGCGGGGACGCGACCCCGACGACCCGGTGGTGCTGCTCGCTCACAACCCGGTGCTCTTCGACGACGTGCAGCACCGCGTGGCGCTCCAGCTCTCGGGGCACACCCACGGGGGGCAGATCAACACCCTCGGCGTCGCCGGGTCGCTCCTCCCCTACGTGTCGGGTCTCTACCGCCGGGGCGACGCTTCGCTCTTCGTTTCCCGTGGAATTGGCACCACGGGCCCGCCCGTGCGCCTCAACGCCGCGCCGGAGATCGTGCGAATCGCCCTGACCGGACGGACGACGCGAGCGAGTTGAGCGGCGCTGTACGTTGGCGATTTCGGCGCGCGGTCCCGGTGATATCCTCGGCGGCCGGTATCGGCCCCCCCGGGTTTGAGTCGAGGTGAGACGAGTGAGCAAGGCGAACGCAGCGCAGAAGTCCAGTGACACCTATCTCGGCCGGGTGGTGGCCGGCCGGTACCGGCTGGAGGCCCGGATCGGCGAAGGGGGCATGGGCGTCGTCTATCGCGCGCGTCACGTGCTCATCGAACGCGTGGTGGCGCTCAAGCTGATCCGCCCCGACCTGCGCGGAGAGACGCACCTGAGTGCGTGGATGCTCCGCGAGGCGCGCGCCGCCAACCGGGTCGACCACGCGCACATCGTCGACATCCACGACATCGGCGAGACCGAGGAGGGCGAGCTCTACCTGGTGATGGAGTACCTGGTGGGCACGCCGCTCTCGGCGGAGATCGCCAAGGGGCAGTTTCCGCAGGTGCGCGCCATCGACGTGCTGGAGCAGATGTCCGCCGCGCTGGGCCGCGCTCACGACCTCGGCGTCGTGCACCGCGACCTCAAGAGCGACAACATCATGTGCACCAACCGCGGGGGCCGGAAGGACTTCGTGAAGATCCTGGATTTCGGCCTCGCGCACCTCGCGCGAGACCCGCGCCTGGCCCCGAAGGGGGCGGTGTTCGGGACGCCGGAGTACATGTCCCCGGAGCAGGCGCGCGGCGAGGAGGCGACGGCGCAGAGCGACCTCTACTCGCTGGGCGTGCTGCTCTTCGAGATGATGACCGGGCAGCTGCCGTTTCGCTCGCACGACCGCGACGCGCTGCTGGAGATGCAGCGCAGCGCCAACCCGGTGAACCCGCGGACGCTGCGGCCCGACCTGCACCCGGACGCCGAGAAGATCATCCTCAAGCTGCTCCAGAAGACGGCCGACCGGCGCTACAAGGACTGCCACCACCTGCAGGAAGACCTGAAGGCGCTGCAGCGGGCGCTGCCCTCGTCGCCCTGGGAGGGTCAGGCCGCCGGGGAGGCGCAGCCCGCGCCGCCGCCGCCGCCGCCCGCCCCCTCGCCGGGGGTCGCCGAGTGGGCGACCCGCGCGGCGCACTTCGGCCGGATGGTGTCGCGCGCCTACCCCAGCGGCGACGCGCCGCAGGAGGTCAACCACGCGCTCGAAGAGGCGTGGCTGCTCGCCAACCGGGCGTCGAGGCTCGAGGGCGAGGTGGCGTCGCACATGCGCAAGCTCGAGGCGCTCGAGCGCCGCGGCCGCGCGCTGCGCGCGGAGATCGGCCGCAAGGTCGAGGAGCTCGCGCAGGAGGAGAGCCGGGCGCTGCGTGAGGCCTCGGGGGAGAACGAGGTCGTGGCGCAGGTGCGCGAGCGGCTCCTGGCGGGCGAGCGCGCGGTGACGCAGAGCAGGGCGCAGGCCGACGCGGCGGAGCGGCAGGCCCTCCCCCTGGCGCAGCTGCGCGGGGTGTTCGAGCGGGCGGGCCAGGCGCAGGCGCACGTCGACGCGAGGCGGGAGATGCTGGCCGAGCACGAGATGCGCGCGGCCCGCAAGGACGCGCAGGCGCGCGACCTGCGTCGGCAGATCGAGGAGCTGCGCGGGCAGCTCGCCCGGTACGCCGAGGCGATGGAGGAGGACCTCGCCCAGGGACGAGAGCGCGTGGCGCTGCGCACCCGGGAGGGCCTCGCGTACGAGCGCTCCTTCGCGGAGTGCACCGACGTGCTGATGCGCCACCTCCGCGGCCGGCCCGAGTGCCGCGACCTGCTGGAGGAGCTGGCGCGGGACGCCGCGCGAGGGCCGCAGTCGAGCGTGGTCTCGTGAGCGTTGCGGTCGGCGCACGCGGCCCCCGGGGCGGCGACAAGCGGGACCGCATCCTCAAGGCCGCCGTGAAGGTCTTCGCGCGCAAGGGGTTCTACGCCTCGCGCGTCAGCGAGATCGCCCGCGCCGCCGGCGTCGCCGACGGCACCATCTACCTGTACTTCAAGAGCAAGGACGAGCTCCTCACCTCGCTCTTCGAAGACCGCATCGTGCGGCTGCTCACGCTGCTGCGCGAGGAGTGCGCGCGCTACGACACGGCGCCGGACCAGGTGCGGCGGCTGGTGGAGTTTCAGCTCGGGCTGCTCGAGGGGGAGCGCGACCTGGCGGAGGTGATCACCGTCAACCTCCGGCAGTCGTCTCGGCTGCTCAAGCAGTATGCGACCAAGCGCTTCGCCGAGTACCTCGACCTCATGGCCGCGGTCATCGCCGACGGGCAGCGCAGCGGCGAGCTCCGCGCCGACGTCTCCCCTCGCATCATGGCCCGGGTGATCTTCGGCGGCCTCGACGGCGTCGCCATGACCTGGGCGCTGGGCAACGCCGAGACTGGAAGCCTGCGTCGGGCGGCGTCACAGTTCGCCGATGTTCTCCTCGACGGACTGCGAGCGACCCCCGGCGTCGCCGCGCTCCCCCCGCAAGAGCCCTGACGCGTTGCCGATGCGGGCGCTCCGGGTGCTGCTGCTGACGCTGCTGCCGCTCTGCTCGGCGGGGTGCGCGACGACGCGCGCCAGCTCCATCCCCACCAGCTCCGAGCTCCTCCCCTACCACCGCGGCGCGGTCACCGTGCGCGCCCTCTCCGACCCGCCCGGGGCGCGCGAGCTCGGCGCCGTCGAGGCCTCCGGCGAGGGCTCCCTCGACGCCGTCGTCGAGGCCTTCGTCGAGCAGGTGCGCGGCCTCGGCGGAAACGTCGCCCGCATCGACTCCGTGACCCCGGTCATCGAGACCCGGATGCGCCAGGTCTCGCAGGCCATGCCCTGCTTCGGGATGCGCTTCCAGGCCGGGTGCTCGCAGAGCTACCTCACCCCCGAGGAGGTTCCGGTCGTGCGCCTCGTCGGCCGGGCGCTGCGGGTCGACGCGCCATGAAGCTCCCCCTCCTCCTGCTCGCCTCGCTCTCCCTCGGCTGCGGCACCACCTCGGTGCAGCGCCACCTGCTCAGCGCCCCGGGCGTCCCCCACGCGAGGCCCGTGCGCGCCATCCTCGAAGGCGACCCGACGCCGCACTCGCTGCCGGTCGCCCTGGTGCAGGCCATCGGCCGAGGGCTCAACGCCGACCTCCCGCACCTCATCGAGGGCCTGCGCGCCGAGGCCCAGCTCCTCGGCTGCGACGCCGTCGTGCAGGTGCGCATCGCGCGCGGATCGTCCGTGGCGACCGCCACAGGCTTCGCGGTGCGCTGGTCGAGCCACCCGGGGGCGGAGGTGCAGTCGACGCCCGCGATCGATGCCCCTTGGGCCCCGCCCCCTCCGCTCCCGGGCCCCCCGCAGGTCCCGGCTCCCTCCGACGCCCCTCCCCCCTGGTCAGCGCCCTGAGCTGCTCGAGGGCGCACTCCGCGGCGCTCGCGACCCCCTCACGAACCACCCCCGCGTCGCGACGGAGCACCGTGAAGAGGGCGGCCGGTCGCTGCGAGTGCACGGCCTCGATGACGCCGTCGTAGTAGAGCGCGGAGATCTCCATCGGCGCCCGGTCGGCGCGGCTGCAGCTCAAGGCGGCGAAGACCCCATACCCGTCGCCTGGCCCGACGCCCACCCAGCGGCCCGGCGTCCCAGCGATCGCCCCGCGCGCGTCGAGCACCCACCTCCCGGCGGAGCGCCGCGCCTCGGCGGCCCACCGGCGCTGGCTCTCCTCGTCGAAGTAGCCCGCGACCACGTGCCTCGCGCTGCCGTCCCCGCCGCGCACCACCGTCACCCCGTGGCGGGCCATCGCCGCCCTCAGCGCCCCGTCGAGCGCCGCGTCTGGCGGGAGCGTCGGGAGGTGGAGCACCGCGCGCGTCCCCAGCTCCCTCGCGGCGACGGCCATCCCCTCGGCCCGCTCCTGCAGCGACGGGCCCAGCGCGCGCGTGGTGCCCTGCACCGGCCCGGCGGGCGTCGGGACCCACAGCGGGACCCCCTGCGACTGCGCCGCGGCCACCGCCCCGGGCACGTTGGCGTCGAGCGCCGGGCCGACGATGGCGACCGCGCCGCGCTCTCGCAGCGAGCGCACCAGCACCTCGATGGGGGTGACCTGCACCTCGCCGACCGCGGCGCGGCGCGGCAGCGCGCGGCTCTCGTCCTCCAGCATGAGCTCGATGCGGGAGAAGCCCTCCACGGCCTGCTGCACCGAGCGCACGACCTCGGCGCCCACGTTGGCCACGGAGCCGGAGAGGGGCGCGAGCACCCCGATGCGCAGCACCGGGTCGCCGCTGTCACGCACCACGGGTCGGAGGGCGGCCTCGTCGTCGGGCAGGTCGGCGAGGTGGCTCATCCACCGGCGCACCTCGCCCCGCGCCTCGGCCACGGTGCGGAGCCGACGAGCGAGCGCGGTGCGCCATGCGTGTCCAGAGGGCAGCGCGTCGAGCGCCGCGGCCACCTCGCGAGGCTCGTCCACCGCCGGGAGCAGGTCCTGGAACTGCCGGGTGCGCGCCGCGGACTCGTCACAGACGAGCCCCGTCGGGATCCACCGTACGCCGCGATCGACCGCCGCCTCGATCTGGGCGAGGGCCTGCAGCGCCGACGCCGCCCGGGGGGACACGGCGGCCTGCGCGCAGTCGGCCTCGACCACGTCCTGGGGGTCGACGAAGCGACCCCGCAGCGTGGCGAGAGAGCTCGCGAGCGGGGCGTCGGGGTGGCCGACGCGCGCGGTCACCAGCGCGGAGACCAGCGAGCGACGGAGAGAGAGGGTCGCCTCCAGGCTGCGGGGAAGGGTTTCCAGCCGGGCGCGCGCGGCGGCCACGGCGGCGTCTCCGGGCGCCGTGAGCTCGATGCGCGCCAGCCGGAGCGTGGCGTAGCGGCCTGTGGGCTCCGCGGGGTGATCCCGCTCCAGGGCGGACCAGAGCTCCCGGGAGCGAGGGAGGTCGCCCTCGACGAGGGTGCGCTCGGCCGCGCGGATCGCCGCGTCGTCGGCCACCGATTCGCCCAGCGCCAGGGCGGCCCGGCCCGGCGGCCTCGCGCTGGCACAGGCGCAGGCCCACCCCAGCAGGACGCTCAGGGCGACCAGGCGCCGTTCGATGGGCGGTCGGGGTGGACGACTTCCGGGCACGTCCGCGGAGTCATCACGGATTCTCCCGCGATCATCAAGGCGCAACGGCGCTTGACGCGCTCCGAGGCGCGCCGCTAACACCGATCGTGTCCGTCGCCGGACACCCGATGCACCACCCTGCGCCAGCGCCCGGCGTCGCCGACCCGCGGCGCTTCCTGCTCCGCCGCCTCCACTCGCTCTGCGGCGTCTTACCCATCGGTGTATTTCTCGTGGTCCACCTCTGGACCAACCTCCATGCGATTCGCGGCCGCGATGCCTTCCGCCACGCCGTCGGGGAGATCCAGACCATCCCCGCCCTCCCCCTCATCGAGCTGGTGGCCATCATCGCGCCGCTCACCTTCCACGCCTTCTACGGCCTGGTGATCGCCGCGCAGGCGCGCTTCAACGTCCAGCGCTACGGCTACACCCGCAACTGGCTCTTCCTGCTCCAGCGGGCGAGCGGGCTCGTGGCCTTCGTCTTCCTGGTGGTGCACTTCGGCCAGTTTCGCGCCGCCAAGCTGCTGGGCTCGCTGCGCTGGGAGGCCTTCTACGACCGGCTCTCGGTCGGCCTCGGCTCGCCGGGGATGTTCGCGCTCTACCTGCTCGGGGTGACGGCGTCGGTGTTCCACTTCGCCAACGGGCTCTGGACCGCGGGGCAGACCTGGGGACTCGCCTGCTCCGAGCGGGCCCGCCGTCGCACCGCGGTGGGCTTCGCCCTCTTCGGGCTCGCGCTCTGGCTCGTCGGCGTCGACACGCTGCTGCACTTCTTCTACCGCTGCGGCGGCGTGCTCCCGTGGCCGGGCCTCGACCGCGACGCCCTCTGCCGCGACGCGGACATGCTGCGCGCCGTGGTCGACGGGGCCCGCGCTCCCCTATAACGATCGCCCGCAACCTACAGGGAGCCCTCACGGATGGCAGCGAAGTCCTCGATCCTCACGCAGTCGAACCAGGTGCGCCGCGCCATCGTCGTCGGCGGCGGCCTCGGCGGACTGATGACCGTGATCAAGCTCTGCGAGGCGGGCATCCCGGTCGACCTGCTGTCGCTGGTGCCGGTGAAGCGCTCGCACTCGGTCTGCGCGCAGGGCGGCATCAACGCGTCGGTGAACGTGAAGGGCGAGGGCGACTCGCCCTACACGCACTTCTACGAGACCGTGAAGGGCGGTGATTTCCTCGCCAACCAGCCCCCGTGCAAGGGCATGGCGGACGCGGCGCCGGGGATCGTGTTCATGCTCGACCGGATGGGGGTGCCCTTCAACCGCACCCCGGAGGGCAACCTTGACTTCCGCCGCTTCGGCGGCACGCTCTTCCACCGCACGGCCTTCGCCGGAGCGACCACCGGGCAGCAGCTCCTCTACGCCCTCGACGAGCAGGTGCGGCGCTACGAGACCCTCGACGTGGAGGACGACCGCGGGGTCACCGTCCCCGGCGAGAAGATGGTGCGGAAGTTCGAGTTCTGGGACCTCGCGGGCCTCGTGCTCGACGACGAGGGCGTCTGCCGCGGCGTGGTCGCGCAGGACCTCAAGAACGGCGAGATGCGCGCCTTCCGGGGCGACGCCGTGTGCCTCGCCACCGGCGGCCCCGGGCTGGTGTTCGGCCGCAGCACCAACTCGGTGATCAACACCGGGTCGGCCGCCGCCATCGCCTACAAGCAGGGCGCGATCTACGCCAACGGCGAGTTCATCCAGGTGCACCCGACGGCCATCCCCGCGGCCGACAAGCTGCGGCTCATCTCCGAGAGCGTGCGCGGCGAGGGCGGCCGGGTCTGGGTGCCGAAGGACCGCAAGGACCGCCGCCACGGCAAGGACATCCCCGAGGCCGAGCGGTACTACTTCCTCGAAGACCGCTATCCGAAGTACCGCAACCTCGTGCCGCGGGACATCGCGTCGAGCGAGATCTTCCGCACGGTCATCCACGAGGGCTACAGCGCGGAGGGTGAGCAGGCCGCCTACCTGGACGTGACGCACCTCTGCAAGACCGCGTCGGGCAAGAGCGCCGTGCGCAAGAAGCTCGAAGGCGTGCTGGAGATCTACGAGAAGTTCGCGGGGGAGGACCCCTACGAGAACCCGATGAAGATCTTCCCCGCCGTGCACTACTCCATGGGCGGCCTGTGGGTCGACTTCGAGAAGGGCGCCGACGGCTCGCTCAAGCCCGGATCGGCCCGCAACCAGGCCACCAGCATCCCCGGGCTCTACGCCACCGGCGAGTCGGACTACCAGTTTCACGGGGCCAACCGCCTCGGCGCCAACTCCCTTCTCTCGTGCATCTACGGCGGCATGGTCACCGGACCCGCGATGGCCGCGTGGCGCGAGGCGCAGCCGCGGAGCGCCTTCGACCTCCCCTCGACGCTCTTCGACACGGAGCACAAGCGGCGCGTGGACGAGTACGCCGCCCTCGGCTCCCGCAGCGGGGCGGACTACTCCGTGAACCCCTACCAGCTCCACGAGAAGCTCGGGGAGATGATGCTGCAGAAGGTCACCGTCGAGCGGCACGACGCCGAGCTCGACGGGGTGCTCGCCTCCCTCCAGGACATGAAGGCCCAGTGGAGGAAGGCCGCCGCCCTCGATCCCACGGCGAAGGGCACGATCAACCAGCCGACGGTCTTCCTGCGGCACCTCGACGGGATGCTGGCGCTGGCCGAGGTCATCGCCCGAGGAGCCCGCGAGCGCGAGGAGTGCCGCGGGGCGCACTACAAGCCCGCCCTCGACCCGGAGCTGCACCCCGACGACCCGAAGGCCGTGGGACGCGACGACGCCCGCTGGCTCAAGACCACCCTCGCGACCTACGACGGCGAAGGCCCGACGCTGCGCTACGAGGCGGTGGACGTCTCCCTGGAGCCGCTGGCGAAGCGCGACTACGGCAAGGTCAGCGCCGCGAAGAAGCCCACGGGCGAGGCCGACGCGCAGGGGCCGGCGAATACGTGAAGGAGTAAGATCATGGCCACCGACACCGTCACCCTGAAGATCAAGCGCGGCGAGTCCGGAGGCGCTTCGCGCTGGGAGGAGTTCAGGGTCCCGCGCAAGCCGATGATGAACGTGATCTCCTGCCTGATGGAGATCCAGAAGCACCCGGTGACCGCCGACGGCCGGGGGACCACGCCGGTGAACTGGGAGTCGTCGTGCCTCGAGGAGGTCTGCGGCGCCTGCACGATGGTGATCAACGGCCGGGTGCGCCAGGCGTGCAGCGCGCTCGTGAAGGACCTCTCCCCCAAGGGCGAGCCCATCACCCTCGAGCCCATGACGAAGTTTCCGAGAGAGCGCGACCTGGTGGTCAACCGCCAGCGGATGTTCGACGCGCTGCGCACCACGAGGGCGTGGATCGAGATCGACGGCTCGCACCAGCTCGGCGCGGGCCCGAAGGTCTCTCAGGACGACCAGGAGGTGATGTACCCGCTCTCGCGCTGCATGACCTGCGGCTGCTGCGTCGAGGCGTGCCCCAACTACAACGACCGCTCGGACTTCATGGGCCCGCAGGTGATCTCCCTGACGCGGCTCTACAACATGCACCCGTCGGGTCGGATGCAGGCCGGCGCGCGCCTCGACGCCCTGATGGGCGCGGGGGGCATCTCCGACTGCGGCAAGGCGCAGAACTGCGTGCAGGTCTGCCCCAAGGGCATTCCGTTGACCGAGTCGATCTCCGTGATGGGCCGCGAGACCATCAAGCGCGCCCTCTTCGGCTGGCTGCTGAAGGGCTGACGCTCGCGCCCCGGGGCCCCCCGGTCCCGGGCCTGCTGCTGCTCGCCGCGGTCGGCGGCCCCCGTCACCGCCGACGCCCCCCCCCCCCCCCCCCCCCGGCGCCGCCCGCCGGGCTCGCGGCCCCGGTGACGTGGGTGGGTGCGGTCGAGGTCGACTCCGGGCCTCCGCCCTCGTCGATCCCGATGCCTCCGGGGACGGACATCCTGTGCCTCACGGACGCCGAGTGCCCCGACGGCTACTGCTTCACCTCGGGCATGGAGGCGCAGTACAGCCGGGTGTTTCGTGACTGCCCCGACGGCCGGGCGTGGCGGGCCACGCACCGTCTCAACACCTGCCTCCGCGCGGGCTGCCGCAGCGACGCCGAGTGCCCGCCGGGCAACCGCTGCGCGGACATCCAGATGCTGCCGTTTCCGCAGCGGGCGTGCGTTCCGGCGACGTGCAGGACGCAGTGGGACTGCCGGCGAAGGCGACTGGGCCGCTGCGTGGAGTACATCTCCGGGATGCAGTGCACCCCCGGCGGCTGGGCCTGCGCCTACCCCGGCGACGAGTGCGCCCCGCAGGACCACACGAGGCTCTGTCCCCCGCAAGACGGGATGATCGCCCGCTGCGTGCCTCGCAACGGGCGCTTCGGCTGCGTGTACGAGCCGCCGCCCGCGCCCTGAGGCGCTGGTTCGGTCGTTGCAGCCGACCTCCCCGCGGTGGAGGTCTAGCGATGCGTCTCGTGTTGATCGGAGCTGACTTCGAAGAAAACCTCGGGCTCGGGATGATCGCCGCTGCGGCGGAAGGCGCAGGCCACACCGTCCGCGTGATCGCCTTCAACCAGCCCTCCGAGGCCGCCGCCGTGGTGGCCCAGGTGCTCGCCGCGGACGCCGAGGTCGTGGGGCTCGGAGTGCAATTCCAGCACAGGGCCCACGAGTTTTTTGCGCTCTCGGCGCGCCTCCGTGCGGCCGACTTCAGGGGCCACGTCACCGCGGGAGGGCAGTATCCGACGCTCGCCTGGCGAGAGTCGCTGGCGCCCCGCTACGGCATCGACAGCGTGGTGCTCCACGACGGCGAGGCCACCGTGGTCGACCTCCTCGCGGCGCTGCGCGAGGGCCGCTCGCTCGCCGAGGTCCCGGGGCTCGCCTATCGCGGCGCCGACGGGGTTCCCACGCAGACCGCGGGGCGTCGTCTCGTCGACGACCTCGACGCGCTCCCCTTCGCGCGCCGCTACCGCGCCCACACCCGGCACCTCGGGGTCCCCTTCGTGCCCATCATGGCGAGCCGCGGGTGCTGGGGCGCCTGCTCGTACTGCTCGATCACGACCTTCTACCGAGACGCGCGCGACCACGGCGGCGGCCGCACGGTGCGCCTTCGCAGCCCCGACAACGTGGCCCGGGAGATGGCCGTGCTCTGGCACGCCGCCGGGGGCGACAGCATCTTCTGCTTCCACGACGACAACTTCCTGCTGCCGCGCCCGGAGGCCACGCTCGAGCGGGTGCGCGCGATCCGCGCAGGGCTCGACAGCTACGGCGTCGGGCGCGCGGCGATGATCGGCAAGTGCCGCCCGGAGACGGTGACCCCCGCGCTGGCGAAGCAACTCCGCGCGCTCGGCGTGCTGCGCCTCTACGTCGGCGTCGAGAACGCCTCCGAGCACGGCGCCGGCGACCTCAACCGCGGACGCCAGTGGCAGGCGGTGCACACGGCCCTCGACGCGTGCCGCGAGGCCGGCATCTTCGTCTGTTACAACCTCCTGATCTTCGAGCCCGACGCCACGCTCGACGACCTGCGCGCCAACGTGCGCTTCATGCGCGAGCACGCCGAGCACCCGGTGAACTTCTGCCGCGCCGAGCCCTACCACGGCACGCCGCTGCACCTCGACCTCGAGACCCGCGGTCGCCTCTCCGGCAGCCACCTGGGGTGGGACTACCGCCTCGAAGATCCGCGCGTCGAGGCGGTCTTCCGCATCACTTCCGCGGCCTTTCGCCAGCGCAACTTCGACCCCGACGGCGTGGCCAACCGCTACATGGGCCTCGGCTACTCGATGAAGCTCCTCGAGTTCTTCTACGCCGACGCCACCGGGGCCCTCGTCGCCCTCGACCGCCGCGTCCGCGCCGTCACCCGAGGCATCGCCACGGAGACCGCCGACCTCCTCGACGAGGCCCTCGCCCTCGCCGAGCGCCTCGACCCCTCCGACCACGACGCGCTCGAGCGCGAGACCGCCCTCCTCGGGCTGCGCGTCGCCGCCGCCGACCGCGCGTGGCACGTCGCCCTCGACGAGCTCTACGCCGACATGGCCGAGCACGCCCGCCGCGCGCGGCGCCCCCGCACGACGCTGCGCATGCCCCGAGGGCTCGCCCAGATGGCACACCAGATGGCCCTCGGGGCCTCGCTCGCGCTCTGGGCGGCCGGGGTGTCCGGCTGCGGCGCGACCACCACCGTCGACCCGGTTCCGGTCGACACGGGGCGCGACGCGAGCGACGCCGTCACCGACCAGATGGTGGTCGACCCGCTGCCGCTCGACGCGGGCTTCGACGTGACGGTGGTCGACCCGCTGCCGCTCGACGCGGGCTTCGACGTGGTGGCGCCCGATCGGGTGGTGGTCGACCCGCCGCCGCCCGACGCCGGGGTCGATGTCCCGATGGTGGTCGACCCGCCGCCCCCCGACGCGGGACGCCGCGACGCGCTCAACCTCCCCATGGGGGGCCGCTCGCTGCCGCTCATCGACCAGTGGCGCGACACCGCGCCGAGGCGGTCTCGCCGCGACGAGGCCGTCGCGCTCTACGCGCCGCCCGACGCCTCGCTGGCGGTCGAGCGCGTGGAGGGCGGGGTGCGGGTGCAGGTGCGCCTCGGCGAGGCCCTCGCGAGCACGCGCTGGGAGGGCGACGGGCGCATCACGGGCGAGGGCGTCGAGGTGCGCTGGGAGCCCGGCGGCGCCGACGACCAGCTCCGGGTGGCGGTGCGCACGCGCGGCGGCGTGGCGGTGCTCGCGCTGAGGGCTTGCGACGTCGACCGCAAGGGTCGATCGATTGCAGAGATTCGTGACGACGCATAGCGTCTCAAATGGAGGATTACGTGGAAGAGAAGACCCTGCGCACACCTCGGGTGGCGGCCCTCGTCGGGCCGTCGATGACTGGCAAGACCTCGCTGATGGAGGCGCTGCTCCTCGCGAGCGGAGCGATTCCCAAGAAGGGCAGCGCGAAGGACCATGGCACCGTCGGCGACCTCGCCACGGACGCGAAGACGCGCGGGGTGGGCTCCGAGCTCGCGGTCGCGAGCGTGGAGGTCGAGGGAGAGCCATGGACCTTCATTGACTGCCCCGGCGCGGCGGAGTTCGCGCAGGAGGCGATGCACGGGCTGCTCGTCGCCGACGTGGTGGTCGTGGTGGTGGAGCCCGACCCGGCCCGCGCCGTCATCGTGAGCCCGCTGCTCGCGCTGCTCGACGACCGGAACATTCCGCACCTCGTGTTCGTGAACAAGGTCGACGTGCCCGGCGCCGCGGTGGCCCTGCGCGACACGCTCCTGGCGCTTCAGAAGCTGAGCGCCCGGCCGCTGGTGCTGCGTGAGCTCCCGCTTCGCGACGGGCAGAACGTGACCGGCTACGTCGACCTGGTGAGCGAGAGCGCGTACGGCTTCAAGGGCCACGGCGAGGCCGCGCTGGCGCAGCTCCCGGAGTCGGTGCTCCCGGAGGAGCACGAGGCCCGGCGGGTGATGCTCGAGCACCTGGCCGACCTCGACGACCACCTGCTCACGGAGCTGCTCGAGGACGTGAACCCGCCCACCGAGGAGGTGCAGGCCAACCTCCGGGAGGACCTCAAGCGCGACCTCATCGTCGACGTGTTCTTCGGCTCCGCGGAGCAGGACCACGGCGTCCGGAGGCTTCTCAAGGCCCTGCGCGACGAGGCGCCGGAGGTGCACGAGACGGCCGCTCGCATCGGCGTCCCGGCCGGCGAGGGAGCGCTGGTGCAGAGCTTCAAGACGGTGCACGCGGCGCACGTGGGCAAGCTCAGCTTCGCGCGCGTCTGGCGGGCCGAGGTCACCGACGGGATGACGCTCAACGGCGACCGCGTCTCCGGCGCGTACCGGCTCTTCGGCGCGAAGCAGCAGAAGGTCTCGAAGGCCGCCGCCGGCGAGGTGGTCGCGCTCGGTCACCTCGACGGGCTGCGCACCGGCCAGGGGGCGACGGCCTCGGCGCTGGTCGAGCTGCCGTGGATCGAGCCCCTGCAGCCGGTGGTCGCGCTCTCTCTGAAGGCCTCGCGCTCGGGCGACGACGTGAAGCTCTCCGGCGCGCTCGCGCGGATCACCGAGGAGGACCCCGGGCTCCGCGCGGAGCAGGCCGCCGAGGCGCACGAGCTCGTGCTCTGGGCCCAGGGCGATCGGCACCTTCGCTTCGCGCTCGACCGGCTGAGGGCGCGCTTCGGCCTCGAGATGCGCACCGACGCCCCGCAGGTCGCCTACCGCGAGACCGTGCGCAAGGGCGCCTCGCAGCACGGTCGGTTCAAGCACCAGAGCGGCGGGCACGGGGCCTTCGGCGACGTGTTCATCGACGTGGTGCCGCTGCCCCGCGGCGGGGGCTTCGCGTTCGACGAGACCGTCGCGGGGGGTGCGGTGCCGAAGCAGTACTTCTCGTCGGTCGAGAAGGGCGCCCGCGAGTACTTCAAGCAGGGCCCGCTGGGCTTCCCCGTGGTCGACGTGAAGGTCGTGCTGACGCACGGCAGCTATCACACGGTCGACAGCTCGGACATGGCCTTTCAGCAGGCGACGCGGGTCGCGCTCACCGAGGCGATGCCGAAGTGCGACCCGGTGCTGCTCGAGCCCGTGCTGGCGCTGCACCTCGTGGCGCCGGGTGAGTTCACGCCGCGGGTGCAGCGCATCGTGACGGGTCGCCGCGGCGGTCAGCTGCTCGGCTACGACCAGCACCCGACCACCAGGGGGTGGGACGTGGTGCAGGCCTTCGTCCCGCAGGCCGAGCTGCGCGCGCTCGTGACGGAGCTGCGCACGGTGACCCAGGGCGTCGGGTCGTTCACTTGGACCGTCGATCACCTCCGAGAGGTCGACCCCAAGGAGGTCCAGCACGTGGTCGCCACGCGCCGCAAGGCGCTGGAAGACGCTCGGGCCTGAGAGCTGGCAGAGCTTTTGCGACGGGTCGCCTCATCATGGCGACCTACATCACCGAAGAGTGCATCAACTGCGGCGCATGCGTTCCGGAGTGCCCCAACGAGGCCATCGCGGAGGGCGGCGACGTCTTCGTCATCGATCCGGAGCGATGCACCGAGTGCGTCGGATTCCACGAGAAGGAGGCCTGTCAGGGCGTCTGCCCCGCGGAGTGCTGCCTGCCTGATCCCAGGCACGCGGAGTCCGAGGCCGCGCTCGCCGCCCGGGCGGTCGCGCTGCACCCCGACGACGCCGACCTGCAGGCCCGCGTGAGCTCGGGAGAGTTCCCGTCACGCTTTCGCAATTAATGCGTTCGAGCGCAGAAGCAGCGCCGCCACTCGCGAGTGACGGCTCGGGCTCACGGTCTCTGCGAGTGGCGTACGGAATGCACATGAGCTCATCGCCGGAAGAACCCTCCGCAGGAACCTTCAATGCAATCCGCATGGCTGTCGGCGCTCGCCTTCCTCGTCGTCTCTACGCTGCTGGGCCTCGGGGTGCTGGGGGCCGCGAAGGCCCTGCGCGTCCGCGCCCGCAAAGACTCTCGCATCAAGCACCTCACCTACGAGTGCGGTGAGCAGCCCGACGGGCTCGCGTGGATGCAGTTCCACGCGCGCTACTACGTCGTCGCGCTGTTCTTCGTCTTGTTCGATGTCGAGGCGGTCTTCCTGTTTCCCTGGGCGGTCGTGCTCCGTGAGCTCGGCGCGCAGGCCTTCATCGCCGCGGTGAGCTTCGTGGTCGTGCTGATGCTCGGTTGGTTCTACGTGCTCCGTAAGGAAGCACTTCAATGGCAATGAGCGAAGACCCACCAAAGGGGAAGAGGCTCCCTCTCTATGATGAGAGCGCCCTCCCCTATGAGCACCCGCTCTACAAGACGCTGCTCTCGGTGCCCGGGCTCTCCGTCGCCGTAGCCCCGCTCGACATGATCCTTCAGTGGGGCATGACCAACGCCCTCTGGATCTTCCCGATGGCGACGAGCTGTTGCGGCATCGAGCTCATGGCCGCCGCGGCCAGCCGGGTCGACCTCGATCGCATGGGCACCATCGTCCGAGCGACCCCGCGCCAGGCCGACGTGATGGTCGTGGCCGGCACCATCACCGTGAAGATGGCCCCGCGCGTGAAGCGCCTGTGGGACCAGATGCCCGAGCCCAAGTGGTGCATCGCCATGGGCTCGTGCGCGATCTCGGGCGACTTCTACCGCGACCTCTACTCGGTCATTCCGGGCATCGACACGGTGCTCCCGGTCGACGTGTACATCCCCGGCTGTCCGCCCAACCCCGAGGGGCTCATGCACGGCCTGATGCGCCTGCAGGAGAAGGTGAAGCTCGCGCGCGAAGGAGGGCTCCCGACCCGAGAGGAGAACCCCGCGCTGCTCGACCTCACTCGCCCTTCGGTGATGCGCTTCAAAGACCCGGCGCGCGACCCATCGGTCACCCTCGCCCAGGAAGAAGCCGCCCTTCACGCCACCGCGCAGGACTCGAGCGACGAGCGCCCGGTCGACGGGCCCGCGGTGACCTTCGCCCCGGCCGAGGCGAGAGCGCCCGATGTGGATGGGGAGTTCGAGGCCATCCTCGCTGGCGAGTTTGGCGTCACGGAGCTTCCCAAGGACGCGCCGCCGATCGTCGAGGCCGCGCGCCACGTGGAGCTCGCCCGGCGGCTGCGCGCCGCGGGCTACCGGCAGCTCGTGCTCGTGGCCGCGACGCACTACCCCGAGAAGACCGGCGCGAAGGCGCAGGCCGAGCGCTTCGAGGTCACCTACGGGCTGCGCACCATCGGCGCGCGGTCGAGGGTGGCCCTCTGGCGCGTGTGCCTCGCGCCCGGCGAGTCGGTGGACACCCTCGTCGGGGTCTACGCCGGCGCCGACTGGCAGGAGCGCGAGCAGTTCGACCTCCTGGGGGTGACCTTCGCGGGTCACCCCGACCTGCGTCGGCTGATGCTCTCGGGTGACTGGCAGGGTCACCCGCTGCGCAAGGACTACCCCGCCGACAAAGCGTGTGCGCCATGGAGATGACCGAAGCCACCCTGACGATGCAGAGCGCGAAGCGGGGGCGCGTCGATCCGCACCGGTCGATGCGCGCATACGACGCCGACGCCGACCTGATGCTGCTGCACTTCGGGCCGCAGCACCCGTCGACGCACGGCGTGTTTCGCATGGACCTGCACCTCGACGGCGAGATCATCGTGAAGGCCACGCCCTACGTGGGCTACCTGCACCGCGCGGTGGAGAAGCTGTGCGAGCGGCTCACCTACGTGCAGCAGACGCCGGTGGTCGACAAGAACGACTACGTCTCTCCGATGACCAACGAGCAGGCGCTCACCATGGCCTTCGAGAAGCTGCTCGGGGTCGAGGTGCCGCGGCGCGCCCGCTGGATGCGCACGCTCTTCGCGGAGCTGCAGCGCGTCGCCTCGCACCTGCTCTGGCTGGGCACCTTCGCGCTCGACCTCGGCGGTGCCCTCGGCGGCGGATCGACGCTCTTCCTGCACTGCTTCCGCGAGCGCGAGCTCATCCTCGACCTCTTCGAGGAGGTCACCGGCGCGCGCTTCCACTACAACACGCACCTCATCGGCGGAAACCGCCACGATCTGCCCGCGGGCTTCGCGGCGAAGGTCCACTCGGCGCTCGCGATCGTCGAGTCGCGCATCGCCGAGTACGAGGTGCTGAGCCTCAACAACGGCATCTTCCAGATGCGCAGCCGGGGGGTCGGCGTGCTCGACGGCGAGCTGGCGCTCGAGCTCGGCGTGACAGGCCCCAACCTGCGCGCCTCCGGGGTCGACCACGACCTGCGCCGCGACGCGCCCTACGGCGCCTACGACGAGCTCGCGGTGAACGTGGTGACCGCCCAGGGGGGCGACTGCTACGCGCGCACGCAGGTCCGCTTCGGCGAGCTGAGAGAGAGCATCCGGCTCGCGCGCGCCGCGATCGACGGCATGCCCGAGGGCCCCATCTGCGGGCACAAGCCCATCCGCCAGCCCGGGCAGGCGAAGGCCACCAGCGGCCAGGTCTACGTGGGCATCGAGACCCCGCGGGGCGAGCTGGGCACCTTCGTCATCGGCGGCGGCGACACCCCCACCTGCCCGTATCGACTGAAGATCCGGCCGCCGAGCCTGCACGCGCTCTCCGCGCTGCCGTACATCCTGCCGGGCGCGACGGTGAGCGACGCGGTCGCCATCCTCGGGTCGCTCGATCCCATCATGGGCGAGGCCGACCGATGAGCGCCCTCGGCCATGGCGCCCTCTACGGCGCGGTGCTCATCGCGGTGATGCTCTCCACGGTCGCGGTGGGCATCTGGTTCGAGCGCAAGTTCGCGGGGCGCATGCAGTCGCGCCTCGGCCCCACCATCGTCGGCCCGATGGGGCTCCTGCAGCCGCTGGCGGACGTCGTGAAGCTCCTCCAGAAGGAGGACATCATCCCCGCCGGCGCCGACCGCGCGCTCTTCAACCTCGCCCCGGTGCTGGCGACGATCTTCTCCCTCGGCGTCGCCGCGGTGCTCCCGCTGTCACCCCACATGATCGCCGCCGACCTCGACATCGGCGTCGTCTACATGCTCGCCGTCGGCGGGCTCATGGTGGTGCCGACCTTCATGGCCGGGTGGGCGAGCAACAACAAGTTCGCCCTCCTCGGCGGCATGCGCGCGGTCGCGCAGTCGATCTCCTACGGCGTGCCGCTGGTGCTCGCGGTGCTGGTGCCGGTGATCCTCTCCGGGTCGCTCAGCCTCGCGGGCATCGTGCGGTGGCAGTCGGAGCACCACTGGTTCGCCCTGTGGCCGGTGATCCCGGGACTGCCCGCCTTCGCGCTGTATTTCATGGCGATGCTCGCGGAGGCCAACCGCATCCCCTTCGACATCCCCGAGGCCGAGAGCGAGCTCGTCGCGGGCGTCACCACGGAGTACACGGGCGCCAAGTTCACGCTCTTCTACCTCGCGGAGTACGTGCACACGCTGGTCGGATCGGCCATCGGGGCGGCGCTCTTCTTCGGCGGCTGGGACGGTCCCTTCGCGCCGGGGCTCCACTGGATGGTGGCCAAGACCCTGGCGCTCTTCGTCGTCGTCTACTGGGTGCGCTGGACCCTGCTCCGGCTGCGCTCCGACCAGCTCATGGAACTCTGTTGGAAGTGGCTGACGCCCATCGGCGTCGCGCTCGTCCTGATCGCCGCCGCCTGGGTGCAGTTCGCGCCCCAAGGAGCCCTCTGATGGGCCACATCAACGACACGCTGCGGGCCCTCTGGACCACGCTGCGCACGGCCTTCCGCCCGACCAGCACGGTGCAGTTTCCCGCGGTCGTGCGCCCTCGCGGCGAGCGCTACCGCGTCAGCTTCGCGCTGCCCGACGACGAGAACGGCGAGATGGCCTGCATCGGGTGCCTCACCTGCGAGCGCATCTGCCCCTCGCAGGTCATCAAGGTGAAGCCCGGCGTGAAGCGCGAGTCGCCCGTCACCGGGAAGAAGCGCGCGTACACCGACGACTTCGTCATCGACCTGAGCGCGTGCATCCAGTGCGAGCTCTGCGTGCAGGTCTGTAACAACGACGCCATCGTGATGGTGCGGGAGGCCGAGCAGCCGATGTTCGAGCGCGAAGACCTCGTGCTCGGCTTCGCGCGCCTGCGAAAGAACGCCACCGACCGCACGCGCTCGTGGGGTCACGGCACGATGCTCCAGGAGAGCCAGGAGCCCGCCAAGGTGGAGAAGAAGGCGCCCGCCGTGAAGGCCGCGCCCGCCGTCGCCGCGGAGCCCCGCCAGCCGGCGCCGCGGAGCCCGTCCCGAGCCGCCGAGCCGCCCGAAGACGGAGCCCGCGCCCGAGCCCGCGAAGGAGCCCGCGCCCGCCGCGGTGGAACCGACGTGAGCGCCACCCTCGCCTTCGGCGTCGTCGCCGCGTGCGCCCTGCTCTCGGCGGTCTTCGTGGTGCGCGCCGTCGACCTCATCCGCGCCGTGCTCTGGCTCGGCATCACCCTCATCGCGACCGCGGCGCTCTACGCCATGCTCGGCGCGTCGTTTCTCGCGGGCGTGCAGCTCCTGCTCTACGTCGGCGGCGTCATGACCCTGATGGTGTTCGGCGTGATGATCACCCGTCGCCACGAGGGCATCGCCCCCACCGCGACGGACACCGTGCGCCCGGTCCGGGGGGCTGTCGTCGCGGCTTCGCTCTTCGGCCTCGTCGCCGCGGCCATCGTGAACACCGATGGGCTCGACGACGCCCCGGCGCGGGCGCTCGCCCCGCTCACGCTGGCCGACCTCGGGCGCTCCATCCTGGTCGAGCACGTGCTCGCCTTCGAGGCGCTCTCGCTGCTGCTGCTCGCGGCCATCATCGGCGCCGTCGTGATCGCCCGCCGCCGCGACCCCGGACCGCTCGACGAGCCCACGGAGGCCTCGCGATGACCCTCTCGCACTGCCTGCTCCTCGCGACGGCCCTCTTCTCCATCGGCGTCTACGGCCTGCTCACCCGCCGGCACGCCATCGCGGTGCTGCTCTCCGTCGAGCTCATGGCCAACGCCGCCAACATCTGCTTCGTGGCCTTCAGCCGCTTCCGCGGGGGCTCCGGGCAGCTCTTCGCCCTCTTCGCGCTCGCGCTCACCGTGGCCGAGGTCGCCGTCGGCCTCGCCCTGGTGATCCTGCTCTACCGCAGCCATCGGGACACGCGGATCGACCTCGCCAGCGAGATGAAACTATGACCCGCCCGATCGTCCTCGCCCTCGTCGGCCTCTTCGCGCCCGCCGCGGCGGCGCTCCTCCTCGCGGTCGCCCCGGCGCTCCGTCGGCGCGGCGCCCCCGCTGCGGCGCTGACCATCCTCGGGTCGGTCACCTCCTTCGTCGCGGCGCTGCTGCTGCTCGCCGACCGCCTTCACGGCGGCCCCGCCGCGCTCGCGACGGTGCCGTGGCTTCGCTCCGGCGACTCGGTCATCGCCGAGATCGGCGTGTGCGCCGACGGGGTGTCGGCCTCGATGCTGGTGGTGGTCACCCTCGTCGCGCTGTGCGTCCAGGTCTTCTCCCTGGGCTACATGCACGACGAGCAGCCGCCCTCCTTCGGGCGCTACTTCACCTACCACGCGCTCTTCCTCTTCAGCATGAACGTGCTGGTGCTCGCGCCCAACCTCCTGCAGCTCTTCGGGGGCTGGGAGCTGGTCGGCGTCACCAGCTACCTCCTCATCGGGTTCTACTTCCGCAAGCCGAGCGCGGCGCGCGCCGCGGTGAAGGCCTTCTGGGTCACGAAGTTCGCCGACATGGGCCTGCTCTTCGGGCTCTTCGTGCTCTTCGCGGCCACCGGGAGCTTCCGCTGGGACGCGCAGCTCGCGCCCGCGGTGGCGACCGCCGTCACGCTGCTCTTCTTCCTCGCGGTGGTGGGCAAGTCCGCGCAGTTTCCGCTGCACGTCTGGCTGCCCGACGCGATGGAGGGCCCGACGCCCGTCTCGGCGCTGCTGCACGCGGCCACCATGGTCGCCGCGGGGGTGTTCCTCATCGTGCGGGCGAACCCGCTCTTCGAGCAGTCGGAGACGACCCGCAACGTGATGCTGATCGTCGGCGCCGGCACCGCCCTCTTCGCGGCGCTGCCTCGCGCTCGTGCAAACCGACATCAAGAAGGTGCTCGCGTACTCCACCTGCTCGCAGCTCGGCTACATGGTGGCCGCGCTCGGCGCGGGATCGGTGATGGGCGGGTTCTTCCACCTCACCACGCACGCGTTCTTCAAGGCGCTGCTCTTCCTCGCCGCGGGCAGCGCCATCCACGCGGTGCACAGCAACGAGATCGACGACATGGGCGGCCTCGCGAAGCGCATGCCCTGGACCGGCGCGGCCTTCGTCATCGGCGCCCTGGCCCTCGCTGGAATCCCCGGATTCTCGGGCTTCTTCAGCAAGGACCTGGTGCTCGAGGCGGTGGAGCACCGGCTCGGCCACGTGCCCTGGATCGCCCTCCTCGGCACGGCCTTCCTCACGGCGTTCTACATGGGCCGCGTGGTGGTGGTGGCGTTCTTCGGCGCGCCCTCCGGCGAGAAGGCCGCGCACGCGCACGAGCCCGGCTGGTCGATGCGCGGGCCGCTGGTGGTGCTCGCGGCGCTGTCGCTGCTGGGGGGAGCCTTCACCGCGCCCTTCGCGCGCCTTCACGGCGAGCCCTACGCGCTCCACCTCGGGGTGGGTCCGGTGCTCGCGGCGGCGCTCGCGCTGGGCGGCTTCGCGCTCGCGTACCGGGTCTACGGCGCAGATCGTCGCGCGGCCCCGGCGGTGCTGGAGGGCCTCGCGAAGGTGGCCCGTTCGCGCGCGGTCAACCGCTTCTACGAGTTCGGCTTCCACCGGGTGGCGCTCGTCGTGAGCAGCGGCCTCGCGTGGACCGATCGGTACCTCGTCGACGGGCTCATCAACATGATCGGCTATGAAACCCTGGAGGGCGGCCGACGCGCGCGGCCCCTCCAGACCGGCCTGGCCCCGGACTACGTCCTGGCGGCCGTGCTCGGGGTCGTCGGGCTCGCGGCGTGGGCGGTGGCGCAATGAACGATCATCTCCTCTCCCTCATCGTGGCGGCCCCGGCGCTCGCCGCGCTGGTCGTGATGTTCCTCCCCGACGGCGCGCGGCAGGCCATCCGCTGGGTGTCGCTGCTCGGCGCGAGCGTCTCGCTGCTCGGGAGCATCCAGGCCCTGGTCACCTACGACAGCGCGCGGGGCGGGCTGCAGCGCGTCGAGGACTATCCCATCGTGCCCTCGATGGGCGTGCACCTGCGCCTCGCGCAGGACGGCTGGGGCGGGCCGCTGCTGCTCCTCACCGGCGTGATCATCTTCGCCGGCGTGCTCGCGAGCTGGACCGTGAGCAAGCGCGACAAGGAGTACTTCGTCCTGCTGCTGGTGCTCGTCTCCGGCGTCCTCGGCGTCTTCGTCTCGCAGGACCTCCTGATCTTCTTCCTCTTCTACGAGGTCGCGGTGCTGCCGATGTACCTGCTCATCGGCATCTGGGGCGCGAGCCACGCGGTGCCCGCGAAGGGGCCCTTCCAGGCCGCGTGGAAGGCCTTCGCGGTGGGCGACAAGCAGTACGCCGCGATGAAGCTCACGCTGATGCTGCTCGTGGGCTCGGCGGCCATCATGGCGGCGATCTTCGTGCTCTACCTCCAGGCCGGCGCGACGAGCTTCGACCTCGCTCACCTGGCAGCCACGAACTACGACCGCGACACGCAGATCATCGTGTTTCCGTTGATCTGGCTGGGCTTCGGAACGCTGGCGGGCGTCTTCCCCTTTCACACCTGGTCGCCCGACGGGCACGCGTCGGCGCCGACGGCGGTGTCGATGCTCCACGCCGGGGTGCTGATGAAGCTCGGCGCCTTCGGCGTGATGCGCGTGGGCATGGTGCTGCTCCCCGAGGGGACCCACTTCTGGGTGCCCGTGGTGGGCGCCGTGGCCGCGGTCAACATCCTCTACGGCGCGCTCTGCGCGATGAGCCAGACCGACCTCAAGTACATCGTGGCGTATAGCTCCGTGAGCCACATGGGCGTGGTGATGCTCGGCGCCGCGACGCTGACCCCCGCGGGCTGGGACGGCGCCGTCTTCCAGATGGTCGCGCACGGGATCATGACGGGCCTCTTCTTCGCCCTCGTGGGCATCGTGTACGAGCGGGCGCACACGCGGGCCATCGCGAAGATGGGCGGCTTCGCCACCGTGATGCCTGGCGTGGCGGTGTTCTTCACGCTGGCGTGCCTGTCCTCTCTGGGCCTTCCGGGCACCGCGGGCTTCGTGTCGGAGTTCGTGGTCTTTCTCGCCGCGTGGCGCTCGGGCCACCTGATCTGGACCATCGCGGGCGTGCTCGGCGCCTTCATCACGGCCATCTACGTGCTGCGCGCCACCCGCGCGATCTTCTGGGGCCCAGGTCCCTCGGATGACTTCCACGAGCTCTCCGACGCGCGTCGCACCGAGTGGGGCGCGCTGATCATCCTGGGCACGTCGCTCGTGGCGCTCGGCGTCTGGCCGCGACTGCTGCTCGATCCCATCGATGTCGGCACCCTGACCCACCTCGCCAGGCTCGTGCCGGGAGTCGTCCGATGAACGACCTTCGTCCGCTCTGGCTGCCGCTCGCGCTCGCGGGCCTCGCGGTGCTGGTCCTCCTGCTGGACCTCCTCGGCCCTCCTCACGGCGCGAAGCCCCCGGGCCGAGGCACCGGCCTCCTCGCCGCGGTTGGCCTCGCTGGTCTGCTCGCCGCGACCTTCTTCGTCGACGGCTCAGGCTCCGCCGCGTCGGGCGCGTTTCAGGGCAACGCGTGGAGCCTCTTCTTCCAGCGCCTCTTCCTCGCCGCGGGCCTGCTCGGCGCGCTCGGCGGCCTCGACGACGTCGCGAAGCGCACCGCCCGCCGCCAGGGCGAGTACTGGCTCCTCCTCCTGCTGTGCCTCGACGGCATGGTGCTGCTGGCGGGCGCCAGCGACCTCGTGCTGCTCGTGGTGAGCTTCGAGCTGATGAGCCTTCCGCTCTACGTGCTGGCCGCGTACGCGAAGACCGACGTCGACGAGGAGGCGCTGCGCACCCGGGCCTCCGAGGCCTCGCTCAAGCTCTACCTGGTGGGGGCCACGAGCACGGCCGTCACGCTCTTCGGGCTCGCGCTGCTCACGGGCATGGCGGGCACCACGCGCCTCGCGACGCTGGGCGCCGCGCCGATCACGCCGCTCTCCGCGGTGGGCCTCGTCTTCGTGCTCGGCGGCCTCGGCTACAAGATCGGCATGGTGCCCTTCCACATGTGGGTGCCCGACACGTACCAGGGCGCCCGCCTGCCCTTCGTGGCCTTCCTCTCCGTCGCCCCGAAGGCCGCGGGCATCTCGGTGCTGGCGTCGATCTTCCTCTTCGGGCTGGGCGCGCACCGCGGTCACTGGGTGCCGCCGCTCGCGATGATGGCGCTGCTGTCCATGGGCGTGGGCAACCTGCTCGCGCTGCCGCAGACCGACCTGCGCCGCCTCTTCGGCTACTCGGGCATCGCGCAGATGGGCTACGTGCTCGTCGCGGTGGCGGCGGGCGACGCCTTCGGCGCGTCGATGACGCTCTTCTTCCTGACCGCGTACGTGTTCACCAACCTTGGCGCGCTGCTGGTGGTGCACGCGGCCTCGGAGGCGGGCGGAGGCTTCGACGAGGAGTCCCTCGCGGGGCTGTGGAAGCGCGCGCCCGGGCTCGCGGTGGCGCTCGCGTGCTTCCTGCTCTCGCTCGCGGGAATCCCCTTCATGGTGGGCTTCTGGGCGAAGTTCTACGTCTTCGTCGCGGCGTGGCGCGCGGGCCTCGTGGGCCTGGTCGCGGCCGCCATCGTGCTCGCGGTGATGGGCCTCTTCTACTACCTGCGCGTGCTGCGCGCGGCGTACATGACCGAGCCCGGCGAGTTGCACACCCCGGCGCCAGGGATCGCGTTGAAGCTCGCGATCGGGCTGTGCGTGCTGGCGGTGGTGGCGCTCGGGCTGTGGCCGGGCCCGCTGGTCGACGCCGCGACGCGCGCGGGCGCGGACTTCGTGAGCCTGTCAGCGAGCCCGGCGCCGACGGCGCGCTAGGGGTCTGTCCGACGAACCTGGGTTGTGGGGCCGACGCCGCCGTCCCTCACGCTCTCGACTCTCCCCTCACCCGGCGAAATACAGAAGGGCACCCCATCTGAGGGTGCCCTTCTTCGTGGGAGGCGATGCGCCCGGCAGGCTCGATCAGCCCCCGAAGCCGTCGCAGAGCATCTCGTCGGTCAGCAGCTCGGCGCCGAGGAACTCCTTCTCCTCGTGCGCGATGTGCACCAGCATCTTGTCGAGGAGCTTCACGATCGCGCCCGACGACTCGACGGTGCTGCTGGCCTCGACCAGCGTCGCGTAGAGCTCGGCGTGCTCGGCCAGGTGCTCGTCGAGCATCGTCTTCTGCCGCAGCGGCCCCCATGCGTCGATGGACGGCAGGATGGCCTTCAGCGCCGCCTCCTCGTGGGCGTTGTGGAGCTGCATCGTGCTCGCCAGCCGGGCGAGGCAGCTCCGCTGGCGCGCCGTGTCCGAGCTCGTCGTGGCCGCGCGCGTCTCCTCGATCTGCGCCCGGATGTCCGCGTGCTCCTCCATGAGGATCTTTCGAATCTCGCTCAGCGTTCTCGTCGTCACGGCAGACCTCCGCTCGGTGTGGGGCTTCGTCTCAAAGGGCCACGATCTCGTCGTCATCGTCGCGCGCAGGACCCTCCGGCGGCAGCCGGTCGATCTCCTGACGCACCAGCGCCTGGTGCTCCCGCTCCTCCTCGCGCAGCTCGGTGAAGATGTCCTGCACGTCCTTCATCTGGACCATCTCCGCCGCCGCCTCGAAGAACTCGAAGGCCTTCGTCTCCGCCCGCAGCGACGCGTCGAGCGCCTGCCGCAGGGTCATGTTGGCCCGCACCTCGTCGTACTCCGGGGCCTCGATGTCGAAGATCATCTCGCGCTTCACCGCGCGCGGCTCGTCGCCGAAGAGCCCCCGGCGTCGCTCCGCGAGGCGGCTCTCGTGCTTGGCCTCGATGGCCAGCATGAAGCGGAAGAACCGCGCGGCCTCGGGGTTGTGGTGCAGCTCCATCTGGTCGGCGAACTCCTCGTAGCGGTCCTTCGCCTCCTCCTCGACGAGCACGGCGAGGTCGAGCGCGTCGCGGAGGGAGATGTTGGCAAGGTCGATCGAGCGCGTCTTGTCGGTCACGGAGGCACCTCAGGTCTGGAGGAAGCGGTCGAAAATGCGCGAGCGCGGGGGAGCCTTCTCCGACAGCACCTGCTGACGCTCCTTGATGAGCGCGTTCATCGTCGGAGGGGGATCGGGGTTCTTGTAGAACACCCCCGTGTGCAGCTCCTTGCCGTACTTCTGCGCGAGGCCCATCGCCGCGAGACGGTCCGTCGGGTCGTGGCCCAGCTTCGCGAGCGACTGCATCGTCGCGCGGTGGTTCTTCACCTGCTGATCGTCCTCGCCGAAGGTCACGCACGGCGACTGCACGTTCACGAAGGAGAACCCCGGGAAGCGGATGGCCGCCTCGATGACCTCCGCGAGCCCGGCCATGTCCGCGGGCGTGCCCTGCGCGACGAAGTTCGCCCCGTAGGCCAGGACGTACAGCAGCGGGTTCACGGCCTCCTCGAGGCTGCCGTACTCCGAGGTCACGGTGTGCAGCCCCTTCGGCGACGTGGGCGAGAGCTGCCCCTTGGTGAGCCCGTAGATCTGGTTGTCCATCACGATGTACGTGATGTCCGTGTTGCGTCGCACGGCGTGGGCGACGTGCCCGCCGCCGATGGAGAACCCGTCGCCGTCGCCGCCGGCCACGAGCACCAGCAGCTCCGGGCTCGCGATCTTGATGCCCTGCGCGATGGGCAGCGCGCGGCCATGCACGCTGTTGAACCCATACGCGGTGGTGTATCCCGGGATGCGGCTCGAGCAGCCGATGCCCGACACGAAGGCGATCTCGTGCGGCGGCCGGCCGATGGCCGCGAGCGCGCGGTAGATGGCCTGCACGACGCCGAAATCGCCGCAGCCGGGGCACCAGATGGGCTTGAGCTCGCTCTTGTAGTCCTTGGCTTGATAGGTCGGCAGCGGTGCGTTGGAGGTGGTCACGGCGTCATTCCTCGCAGGCGATCTGTTGGGCGGACGGAGGGGACTGCAGCGCGAGGGCGGCGGCCCGCAGGCGCGCGACGACATCACCGGGCTGGATGGGGTTGGCGCCGTCCCGCGCGAACGACGTCACGCCGCGGGGGACGTCGACGTACATGCGCAGGATCCGGTAGAGCTGGCCCTGGTGCGACGCCTCGACGACGAGGCCCGCGCGCACCGAACCGAAGAACTCGCGGTAGATCTCCTCGGCCACCGGGTACACGAGCCACGGCACGAGCAGCTTCACCGCGAGGCCCTCGGCGGTCGCGCGCAGGTACGCCTCGCGGCACACGCCCGCGATGGAGCCCCAGCTCACGAGCGCGAAGGGCGCGTCGGGGTCGCCGTCGATGCGGAAGAGGTCTCTGCGGCGCTGCAGCGGCGCGAGCTTGCGGAAGCGCTTGGCGTTCATCGCCGCGTGCACCTTGCCGCTGGCGGTGGGGTTGCCCTGCTCGTTGTGCTCGATGCCTGCGCCCTGGTAGTTGCCGCCCTTCATGCCGGGGTGGCTGATCGGGCTGATGCCGTCTTCGGTCATCCGGAAGCGCGCGTAGCTCTGCAGGTCGACGGCGGTGGGCCGCTTGCGCTCGATGAAGGTGAAGCGCGACGTGTCGATGGGGTCGACGGTCTCCTTGCGCTGCGCGATCTCCTGATCGGACAGGAGGATCACCGGCGTCTGGTAGTGCTCCGCGATGTTGAAGGCCTCGACGGTGACGTCCACCGTGTCGGCCACGGAGGTCGGCGCCAGGATCGGCCGCAGCACGTCGCCCGAGGCGGAGAACGCCGCCTGGAAGAGGTCGGACTGCTCGGGCTTGGTGGGGAGCCCCGTGGAGGGGCCGCCGCGCTGCACGTTGACGATCACCAGCGGGAGCTCGGCGATGGTCGCCAGCCCCAGGATCTCGGTCTTCAGCGCCATGCCCGGACCCGACGTGGCGGTCATGGCCTTCTTGCCCGCGAAGGAGGCCCCGAGCGCGGCCCCGATGCTGGCGATCTCGTCCTCGGCCTGCACCACCGCGCCGCCGTACTTCCACACCTCGCGGGTGAAGAACTGCATGATCTCCGTGGACGGCGTGATGGGATAGCCCCCGAAGAACTCGCAGCCCGCGAGGATGGCCGCGGCGGCGCACATGTCGTTGCCGTCGGTGAGCATCTTGGAGCCGCTCGAGGTCGGCGGCGCCATCGCGCGCGGCGTCGCGAGCGGGTGCTCCTTCGCGAACTCCTCGCCGAGGTGGAAGGCCCGCTCGTTGGCGGCGAGCAGCTCGGGGCCCTTCTTCGCGAACTTCTTGTTGAGCCCGCGCACGATCGACCCCGGCGCGATGCCGAACCACCCCGCGATGAGCCCGAGCACGACGGAGTTCTTCGCCTTGTCGGTGCCCGCCGCCCGGCGCGCCATCTCTCCGATGGGCACCGCGAACACCTCCTTCGGCGTCACCCCCACGAGCGGAATCTGACCGGGCTCGACGCCGGTCTTGGAGTCATAGATGACCACCGTGTCGCCGGAGACCGGCAGCTCCGCGCCGAACTTCAGGAAGTCTTCCCAGTTGAGCGCGATGGCCACGTCGAGCGTGCCACCCGGATTCTGCACCCGAGCGGTCGAGAGGCGCACTCGACACGACGACTCCCCACCACGAACCTGCGAGCCGAAGCTCTTGGTCATCATGGCGTGGTAGCCCTCGTAGGCCGCCGCCGAAATCAGTGACTCTCCTGCGCTGACGATGCCGTCACCGCCGGAGCCGGCCATGCCCATCACGAAGTCGTCCATTGTCGCACGGTCGAGCAATCCATATGCCGCTAGGGATATGAGGCCTGGGCGAGTCATCCCTAGTCCAAGAGTGCCAGCGGTTTTTGCACTGAGGCGCATCTCCTGCGCATTCGACCTGCGCCGGAGTCTCGACGCGCCAGGCCGCCCGGTCGTGTAGCCTCCCCACCCATGGACGCGCCCACCGCCTCTACCTTGCCGCGCTCGCCTCCTCTCGGCTGCGCCTCCGATCCTCCGCCCGCCGCCCCGGACGCATCGCCCTCTTCGGACATCCCGCTCTCGTCTTCCGACATCCCGCTCTCGTCTTCCGACATCCCACTCCCTTCTCCCGACAGCCCACCGGTCTCAACCGACATCCCGCCGATCTCAACCGACATCCCGCCGGTCTCAACCGACATCCCTCGCCCCTCTTCCGACATCCCTCGCCCGGTCGATCGACCCGCGGTGGATGCTCCGTCCGCCCCGATGGTCGTCACCGGGCGCAACCCCGTGCTCACGGGCGATCACCCCGACCCCGCCGTGCTGCGCGTGGTGCAGCCCGATGGCGCCGTCGCGTACTACCTCGTCGCCACCGTCGACCAGGGCGACTTCCCCATCTACCGCTCCCCCGACCTGGTCCATTGGACCCGCCTGCCGCTCGGCGCCTTCCGCCGCTCTCACCGGCCCGGCGGGTCCATCGAGCTCAACGGACATCACTATTGCCACCTGTGGGCGCCGCAGCTCGTGGCGGTGCGCCCCGGCGCCTGATGCCTCACCGCGAGCCCGACCGGTCGCAGTCGACCTGTCCCCGTAGGCGAGGACGGCGGCGTGTACGTCGCCCCTCGGCCAGCGTCGAGGGCCCCTACGCCGTCGCCGAACACCCGGGAGCCACCCCGCGGGAGCTCCTGCGCCCTTCGCGACACCCTCCCTCGCAGCCTCGACAGCGTCTCCGGCGACTGCCAGGGAACCTTCTGTCACCACATCGTCCGTCTCGACAGCGACGTCTTCCGCGACCCCCAGACCGGACGCTGGTGGCTCTCCTACTCGTGGTTCACCAACACCCCGCCGAGGGTCGACTGGGAGCGCTCCAACCACGGCGAGCACACCTCCCTCGTCGAGCTCGACGGGAGCGACCCTTGGGCCGTGCGCTGCAACCCCACCACCCCGCAGATCTTCGTGGCCAACCCCCACGACGCGACCACGCAGGCGCGGCTGCGCGGGGCGTGCGCCAGGTGCGGCGAGCAGCTGTCGTTCACCCGCGGCCGACAGGGCGAGGAGATGCGTCGCGACGGGCGCTCCTGGGGCGTGGCCGAGGGCCCGTCGCTCTTCCGCCGGGGGCGCTACGTGTATGCGCTGTACTCCGGCAGCGCCTGGGACTCCGCCTGGACCACGGCCTGCCGCCCGACGTGGAGGAGCTCTTCGACAACCCGCGACGCCCTGGGAGGTGCTCATCCCGGGCGCGGGATGCCCGGCCATGCAGCCCGCTCGGCCCCGACGGGCGGAGCTGGTTCTATGTGCACCACCGGCTGCGAGCCGAGGCGTGCCGCACCGCCAACGACTGCGCACGGGACGTGTGGGTCACCCCGATGACCTTCGACGACCGTGGCGACGGCAACGGCGCCGTGCACCTGAGGGCGCGCTTCCCCGCGGAAGACCCGAGGGTCACCGTGCAGTTGCGCTGAGGGCGCAGCGCCCGACCGTGGCGCACTGCTTCCCGAGGGCCTCGGAGCGATGGGTCCGCCGCGCCGGTGGTAGCGTTGGCCCCTGATGAGCACCTCTCCCCGCGCGCTCGGGCTCCTCGCGTTGCTCCTCGGCTGCGCCGCAGGCGGCGAGAACCTTCCCCTGCTCGACGACGACGCCGGAGCCCGGAAGGTCGACGACGTCGAGTGGGAGGGCACCGACGCGAGCGCGCTGCCTCCCGCGGACCTCGGACCCGCGATCCCAGCCGTCGATGTCCCCGCCGTCGATGCGGGGAGGATGACCACGGACGACAGCGGGATCACTCCCCCGAGGGACGCGGGCGATGTGGTCGTCGCGATGGATGTTCCGGCGGCGGGCGGCGGGTTCTGCGCGCCATGCGCGACCAACGACCAGTGCGCGACGGGCGGACTCTGCGTTCGCAGCCCCGCCGGGGAGATGCTCTGCGGGGTGCCCTGCGGGGCAGGAAACGCCTGCGCCGCCGACCGTCGCTGCGTCGGTGTGCAGACCAACGCGGGGGTGTTCGCGCAGTGCGTCCCGCTCTCCGGAACCTGTCGATCGGTGACCCCCATCGACGCTGGCGTGGCGATCGACCGGGGCACTCCCTCGTCCGACCTCGGTCCGCCGACGGACATCCCTGGCGGTTCCCTGAGCGCGGGAGAGCGCGTGGTGACCGTGGGGACTCGTCGCGTGCTGCTCTACATCCCGACGCGGTGGCGCGGCGGGGGAGCGGGCCTCGTGGCGCTCCATGGCAACGGCGACACCGCCTCGAACTTCCTCCGCACCAGCGGGTTGATGGCCGTGGCCGACAGCGAGGCGGTGGCGCTGGCGCTGCCCATGGCGATCCCCGGGAGCGCCCCGATGGGCGTCGACTGGGACGCGTACACCCGCCCCGCGAGCAGCAACAGCGACCTTCGCCTGGTGCAGGACACCCGCACCCTGCTGGTGAGCGGCGGCGTCGACGCGCGGCGGGTATTTCTCGCGGGGCAGAGCCAGGGCGGCTACCTGGCCTTCTACGCGGGGATGACCTTCTCGACGCTCTTCGGCGCGGTGAACGTGAGCGCCGCGGGCGACCCGATGCCGGGCCTCGGGCTCGCTGGCATGGCCGCGCGTCGCATCCCGGTAGACCTGCTCACGGGCAGCGGCGACTTCGCGATCGCCAACATCCGAAGCACCCGCGACGACCTGCGGACGAGGGGCTTCGACGTGCGCTACACCGAGCTCCCCGGCGTGGGGCACTGCTGTCCCCTCTCGACCCGAACCAACACCGCGCCTGCCATGTGGCAGTGGCTCTCGGCGAGGCCTCTCCCATGAAGACCCCAGCCCCGCTGTTCACGCTCTCCCTCGCGCTCGTGGCCTGCGCCCAGGGGACCTCCGTCATCCCGGTCGACCCGCAAGACTCAGGGAACGGTGGGGTGACGAGGATGGACGCTCCGACGCCCGTCGACACGATCGCCGACACCGACCTCGGAGCGAGAGACCTCCCTCCGACGCAGGACGTCGTCGTCGCGACCGATGCGAGGGACGCCGCCGTGGCGATGGATGTCGGCGCACCGGTGGACCGCCCTGCGCCGATCGACGTCGGCACCCCTGTGGACCTCGGCGCCCCTGTGGACCGCGGCGTTCCGGTGGACGTCAGCACTCCGGTGGACCTCGGCGCGTGCGGGCAGTCGGGCCTGCGGTGCTGCGCGAGCGAGGCCTGTCAGGCGCCGCTGATCTGTGAGTTCGCGCGCTGCGTCGCGCCGCCGCCCTGCGGGGCGACCGGCCAGGCCTGCTGCGGGACGGCCTGCGCCGCGGGAAGCGCCTGCGTCGCCGGGCGCTGTGACGCCTGCGGGGCGAGCGGGCAGCCCTGCTGCGGGGCGATCTGCGGGGCGGGCGCCGTGTGCGTGAGCGCTCGCTGCGCGGCCGACCTCGACGGCGACCGCTCGCCCGCGGGGACCGACTGCGACGACCGTGATCCCGGCCGGTACCCGGGGGCGCGCGAGCGCTGCAACGGTCGGGACGACGACTGCGACGCCGAGTCGGACGAGGGCGCGTGCGGGATCTGGTTCCTGCCGACGGGAGCGGCGACGTGGAGCGCGTGGCCGCTGGACGCCGCGCGGGACGCCAACCCGACGCAGCGCACCCTCAACGCGCCGCTGAGCCCCGTGCGCGCGGCCTTCGACATCGAGAGCCAGGGCATCGCCTACGTGATCACCGACGCCACCTGGCACCTCCTCGACCTCGGCGCTCACACCTGGACCTCGTCGGGCGCCCTCTCCACGCTCTTCCCCGAGACCCGCGGCCGAACGATCGTGACGGCCTACACCGTCCCCGCCGCGCACGGGAGCCCCGGCGGAACCACCGAGGGCGTGACCTTCCTCGCCCGCGAAGGTGTGATCCAGTACGGCTACGACCTCGCTTCCCGCGCGTTCACGTTCACTCGCACCGACCCGACGCCAACGTGGATGGGCAGCGCGGCGCCCTCCTACGCCTCGCTCCGCTTCGGCTGGCTGGACACCCAGAACGCCGACGGCTGGGTGACCGCCAGTCCCGCGAGCTTCTGCCCCCCGGGGACCACCTCCTCGACCCGGGTGGGTCCGTACTACGCCGTGGTCACCGACTCCTCCGTGCACCTCGGCGACGCGGGCTACTGCTGGGCCTGGATCACCGCCGTGCCCCGCGCGAGCTTCGCCCCCTTCGCGCGCCCCTCGGCGCCGCCCCTCTCACGCGCCGGGGCGATGTTCTACCGCGGCGGCCTCTGGGTCATCGCGGCGGAGTAGCGGAGGCCTCGTGGTAGCATCGGAGGCATGACCGGACCGTTCCGCGAGCCTTCACCGCCGCTGCCTTCCTGTCCGTTGTGCGGCTGTACGACCTTCGTCGACGGGAGGATGAAGGGGCAGGGCGTGGTCTTCGTCCCGGACGACGCCGACCTGCTGAGCAGCGTGTTCGCGACCGGGTGGGGGATGCGCGCGCGGAAGTGCGACGCCTGCAACAACGTGCAGCTCTTCGCCTCCGACGACGAGTAGCTCAGCCTTTGACCCGGTTCGGACCGCTGCGCAGCGTGGCAGCGAGGCGTCCCTTGCGAAACACCCACAGCGTCCCGGGCTCGCCGTGGGTCCAGACCTCGTCGACGGTGAGCGGCGCGGTGGCCACGACGGCGACCCGGTCGCGCGGCGTGGTGACGGCGCCGAAGTCGACGCTCACGTCGTGGTCCTTGAGGGTGGCCTTGCCGAAGGGGGCGCGGCGCTCGATGAAGCAGAGCTTCGTGTCGCAGCGGGCGAAGAGCACGTCGCCGTTGGCGAGGATGAAGTTGAAGGTCCCGCGGCGGCCGATCTCCGCGGCCACGCGCGCAACGTAGGACCACAACGCCGACGGATCCTCGGGCTCCGTGGGAAAGCGCCTCGCCACCCGGTTCATCAGCGTGCAGAACGCCCGCTCGCTGTCGGTCTCCCCGATGGGGACGAAGCGCCCGGTCTTCACCCGCGGTACGCCCTTCACGGTGCCGTTGTGCGCGAAGACCCACGCGCGGCCCCACAGCTCGCGCACGAAGGGGTGCGTGTTGGCGAGCTTCACCCTCCCGCGGGTCATCTTCCGGATGTGCGAGACCGCCATCATCGTCTTGATCGAGTGGCTGCGCACGAAGCTCGCGAGGGGGCTCTCCGCGCAGGGCGACGAGTCGACGAAGGCGCGCACCGCCTTGCCCTCGAAGAACGCGAGGCCCCACCCGTCGCCGTGCGGCCCGGTGCGCCCTCCCCGCTGCGAGAAGCCCGTGAACGAAAACAGGATGTCCGTGGGGGTGTTGCAGTCCATCCCGAGGAGCTCACACACGGCGGCGTCTCCCTCTCTATGCCGTAACGCCCGCGCGCGCTCGCACCGCGACGGCCTCGGACCTCGCCCTGGCGCGCACCTCGGCCTCGTCCAGCGTCGTGAGCCGCCCCTCGTGCAGCAGCACCCGCCCGTCGACCACCACGTGCCGCACGTCCCGCGACTGCGCCGCGTAGACGATGCGCGCCGAGGCTTCGCCCCAGGGCTCGACGTGCGTCGTCGACAGGTCGATCACCGTCACGTCCGCGCGCTTGCCGACCTCGAGCGATCCCACCTCGTCGGCGATGCCCAGCGCGGTCGCTCCGTCGATGGTCGCCATGCGCAGCACCCGCCGCGCCGGGAGCGCCCCGGTGTCGCCGAAGCGCTTGGCCAGCAGCGACGCGAGCCGCATCTCCAGCAGCGCGTCGAGGTTGTTGTTGCAGGCCGCGCCGTCCGCGCCGATGCCCACCACGATGCCCGCGCGCTGCATGCGCTCGACCCTCGCCACGCCCGATCCGAGCTTGAGGTTGGCGCTCGGGCAGTGGGCCACTCGCGTCTGGTCGCGACCCAGCATGCGCCGCTGCTTCGGGGTGAGCTGCACCCCGTGGGCGATGACCACGTCCGGCCCCGCGAAGCCCCACGCGTGGAGGGCGTCGACGTCGTCCATGCCGAGCACAGCGCGCACCGCGTCCCGCTCTCCCGGGTGCTCGGAGGCGTGGGTGTGCATCCACGCGCCCCGCTCCCTCGCCCGCTCTACGCAGCCTCGGAAGAGCCTCTCGGTGCACGAGAGGATGAAGCGCGGCGAGTACGCGTAGCGCAGCCGCCCTCCTTCGGCGCCGTGCCACCGGGCGCAGAGCGCGTCGCTCTCCGCGAGGCTCTCCTCGGTGGTCTCCCTCAGCGTCGGCGGAACGCTCTCCCCGGCGTCCATCATGGTCTTGCCCGAGACCGCACGGAGCCCGGAGTCGCGCAGCGCCTCGAAGACCGCGTCGTGGTGGCGCACGGTGCCCATGTCCAGCACCGTGGTGGTGCCGCCCTTGATGAGCTCCGCGATGCCGAGGTCGGCGCTGGCGCGCAGCGAGCGGGGGTCGTGCGCCCCTTCGAGGGGCCAGATGCGCTCCTTCAGCCAGGTGAGCAGCGGGAGGTCGTCCCCCATGCCGCGAAAGAGCGTCTGGCAGAGGTGCACGTGCGCCTGCACGAAGCCAGGGATCACCGCGCACCCGGCCACGTCGAGCACGCGCAGCGATCGGCCCGAGCGGGTCGCCTTCTCCTCGGCGTCGGCGCCCAGGGCGGCGATGCGGCCGTCGGTGATCCAGAGCGCGCCCGGGGTGACTCGGTCGTCGGGGTCGCAGGTGACGAGGGTTCCGCCGCGGAGTAGCAGGTCCATGAGATCGGGCCGGAGGATGCCCGTGGTGACCGTCACAGGGCAACGGCCTCGCGTGGACGCGCGCGCTACGGCTGCGGTAGAAGTCGTGGCATGCGCGCTTTGCTTTGCGTCCTTTCGCTGTCCGCCGTGGCCTCCGTCGCAGCCTGCTCGGCCGAAGATCAGCGCTTCACCGTCATCACGCGCGACGGCGGCTCGGGGCCCTCGGCGACGTAGGCACCGTCGGCCCCTGCGACCGGGGCCGCGTCTACTGCAACGGCAACGAGCGCTACACCTGCGACGCCGACGGCCAGATCGTCGACCGCCAGGCCTGCGTGGCGCCGAGCGGATCGTGCGTCCCCAACGTCGGCTGCCGCCTCTGCGCCCCGTCGACCTCGCGGTGCAACCCGGCCTCTCCGCAGCAGATCCAGACCTGCAGCGCCGACGGCTCGCGCTGGGTCGACGGCGCCTCGTGCAACCTCTCCAACGGCGAGAGCTGCAACTCCGGCGTCTGCGTCGACCGCTGCTCCGCGAGCTCCACGGGCCGCTCGTACCTGGGCTGCGACTACTGGCCGACGATCACCCCCAACACCGCGCTCGACCCGCAGTTCTCCTTCGCCGTCGTGCTCTCCAACCCGCAGGGCTACGCGGTGCACGCCACCATCACCGGCGGCACCCTCGGCACCCCCCGGGAGGTCGACCTCGCGCCGGGCGCCATCGAGACCGTCACCCTCCCGTGGGTCTCCGAGCTGGTGCAGCTCAACCCGGCCAACCGCGGCTGCCGGGCCGACGGCAGCCCCTGCCCCGACGCGACGGCCAGCCCGGCCAACTCGGTCATCCGCCGCGGCGGCGCGTACCACGTGCGCAGCAACGGGCCCATCGCGGCGTACCAGTTCAACCCGCTCACCTTCGAGCCGCGACGGGGGCTTCTTCTCCTTCACCAACGACGCCTCGCTGCTGCTCCCGCAGGGCGTGATGCGCAACCGCTACCTCGTCTCCACCTGGCCCAACGTCTTCAACGCCCTCACCCGCCAGACCGTCGGGGGCTTCATCGCCGTCACGGCGGTCACCGGCGAGACCACCGAGGTCACCGTGCGCCCCACCTCCAACGTCGCCGCGGGCGCCGGAATCCCGGCCATTCGCTCGGGCGAGTCGAGGACCTTCACCCTCACCGCCGGCGACGTGCTCGAGCTCATCGGCGACGGGATGGGCGACCTCACCGGCACCTCCATCGAGAGCAACCAGCCGGTGGCCGTCTTCGTGGGCCACGACTGCGCCACGGTGCCCGCCGGCCGCGTCGCGTGCGACCACCTGGAGGAGCAGCTCCTGCCCGACGAGACCTGGGGCCGGGACTATGTGGTCTCCGCGCTGCGCGACCGCGGCCCCGGCGTCCCTGCGGTGGTGCGCATCCTGTCGCAGTCCAACGACAACGCGCTCACCTTCGACCCGCCGAGCGCCCACGCCCCGGTCACCCTGTCCGCGGGGCAGCTCATCGAGTTCCAGACCAACGCCAACTTCCGTGTGATCGGCACGCAGGCGCTGCTGGTGTCGCAGTTCATGCTGGGCCAGGGGCCCGCCGGAAGCGGGCTCTCCTCGGGCGACCCCGCGATGGTCTTCGAGGTGCCGGTGCAGCAGTACCGCACCAGCTACGACTTCTACGTGCCGCAGACCTACCCCAACAACTTCGTCAACGTGGTCGCCCCCGCGGGCACCGAGCTCATCCTGGACGACATGCCCCTGCGCGGGTCGATGTCCACCGTCGGCACCATGAACATCTTCACCCTCCAGATCACCAGCGGGCCGCACCGGCTGCGCTCCTCCGCGGGACAGCCCATCGGGGTGAAGGTCTACGGCGTCGCCCGGTACACCTCGTACATGTACCCCGGCGGCCTCGACCTGCAGCTCATCACCCCGGGCTGATCTTTCATCCCCTCGACTCCCCCCACTGCTCTCAACACCGATGAACACCGCTGCTGAAGACCCCCGTGTTCGCCGACGCGAGCGCCTCCTCGGGTGGGGGCCGACGCTCCTCGCGCTCGCCGTCTCCGTCGTGGTCACGCTCCGCGCCCACGCGCACTTCCTCCTCCCCTACGCCACGCCGGTCAGCAACGACGAGGGTTACATATCCGCGCTCGGCCTGCGCATGATCCGCGGGCACTGGCTCCCCTACGTCGACGGCGTCTCGCAGCGCGGGCCCATCACCTACTGGCTCGCCGCGCTCGCGATGCGCATCGGCGGCATGTGGAGCTGGATCCCCATCCGCGTCCTCGCCCTCCTCTGCGCCCTCTCCACGCTGGCGCTGGTGTTCCTGCTGGCGCTGGAGCTCTTCTCCCCCGCGGCGGCCGCCATCGCGGTGCTGGTCTCGACCTACTTCTTCACCTACGAGCTCAACCCCTGGGACGGCATCGGCTACAACGGCGAGGTCGTCGCGATGATCTTCGCGCTCGCCTCGTGGCTGCTCGTGGCCCGCGCGATGCGCCCGGCCGACGACCCCCGGGGGACGGTGCGCCGCCGCGACGCCCACATCCTCGTCGCGGGCGTGCTCGCCGCCTGCGCGGGCCTGAGCAAGCAGATGGCCCTCATCCACGCGCTCCCCCTCGCGGCGTGGATCGTCCTCGGCAACAACGACCCCGGCTCCACCCGCGAGTCGCGCGCCCGCGCGCTGATCCGCTTCGCCCTCGGCTCGGCCATCCCCTTCGTGCTGGTGGTGGCGATCTACGCCGCCTCCGGGCACCTCAAGGAGTTCTTCTATTACTTCCAACGGTATGGCCGGGAGATCTTCATGGCTCCGGTCAACCTCACCTCCTACCGCGACAAGCTGAAGGAGCAGCTCGACAAGTACCTCTTCGGCATCGTGGTGGTGGGCTCCCTCGGGTGGCTGCTCGCGGCCCGCGTGCTGCGCCGGGTGACCGACCACGAGGGCCCTCGCTGGACCGGGCTCCGCGCCCAGGGAGGCGCGCTGGTGGCGTTTCTCCAGCTCATCGGGAGCGTGATCGGGGCGTCGTTCACCGGGCGCTTCTTCCCTCACTACCTGGTCGAGGTGTTCTCCGTGGCGGCGGTGGTGGCCGGCGGCGCCCTCGCGGCCTCCGTCGCCCCGTCGCGAGCCACGCTGCGAGGCCGCTTCGTCGGCACCCTCACCCTGGTGCTCGGCGCCTCCGCGCTGCTGGTCATCTGCGCCTCGAACCTCAGCCGCAACGTGCGCCTGCGCCGCGAGACCGACCGCTGGTACCAGAACCCCCGCACCGACCCGATCGTTCGCTACGTGCTGGAGCGCACCGACCCGGGGGAGCGCATCTTCGTCTGGGGCTTCCGCGCGGAGACCTACGTCTCGTCGCAGCGCATGCCCGCCTCGCGCTTCGTCTACACGGTCTACCCCGCCGGGGTGGTGCCGTGGTTCCAGGCGACGCGCGACGAGGAGGAGCGCCGGGTGGTGCCGGGCAGCCGAGAGCAGCTCCTCGCCGACCTCGAGCGAGAGCGCCCCGAGCTCATCATCGACGCCGGCCGGACCATGAGCGGGAGGTACATGTACAACTACCCCCAGCTCCGCGCGTACCTCGACCGCGGGTACTGCTTCATGCGCTACGTCGACGGCGAGCCCGTGTACCGCCGACGCCACGGAGACATCTGCCCCCCGGCCGACTATTGAGCCGAGAACGCAAGCTCCTGGCGCGGTTTCGAGCCGTGACAGGATATGTCACACCAATTGTTGACCCCTCGGAGAGGTGGCCACTACGGTGAACCGCGACGGGCGCTGCGCCCGCACTCCTGGAGAAACGGGGCACAACATGGCTGAAGGACTCAACAAGGCAATGCTCATCGGCAACCTCGGCGCCGACCCGGAGCTTCGCTTCACCACCAACAACCGGCCGGTGTTGAAGTTCCGCCTCGCGACGACGGAGTCGTACATGGACCAGAACCAGACCCGCCAGGAGGTCACGCACTGGCACCAGGTGGTCCTCTGGGGCAAGCGAGGCGAGGCGCTGTCGAAGATCCTCTCCAAGGGCTCGCGGGTCTACGTCGAGGGCCGCATCGAGACGCGCTCCTACGAAGACTCCAACGGGGTGAAGAAGAGCGCGACCGACATCGTGGCGTCCAACCTCATCCTGCTGGGCAGCCGCAACGAGGGCGTGGGCGCGCATCCGGGCGGCGGCGCTCCGGCTGCCGTCGGCGGCGCTCGTCCCGCGGTCGGCGGCGGCGGCGCGGCCCGTCCGGCCCCTGCGGCTGGCGGACGTCCGGCGGCCGACGCCGACGACTTTCCCCCCGACGACTTCGGGGGCGGTGGCCCGGGTGGCGATGACGACATCCCGTTCTGATCGGCTCTCCCCTCGTAGCGTCCTCGGCGTGGTGGTCGCGACGGTCGCGGCCATCGCGCTCTCGCCCCTCCTCGCCTCCGCCACCGGCGGCCCCGACGACACCGGCTACAAGATCAAGCCCGCGGACAGCAACCTCTGGTCGCAGCGCTTCCGGGGCGGCCGGCTCATCGGCGGCGGCGGCTGCGCGCGGCGCTGCATCGCGTTCACCTTCGACGACGGCCCGAGCTGGGAGACCACCCCCGCGCTGCTCGACACCCTCGACCGGCACGGCATCCGAGCGACCTTCTTCGTCACCGGCCATCGCATCGACGGCGACGGCGAGGTGGCCCGTCGCAACCGCACGGTGCTTGCGACGGAGTGGCGTCACGGTCACCTGATCGGCAACCACACCTATCACCACGACCTGCTCGACACGATGACCGAGGCGACGCTGCGGTACGAGATCGACCGCACCGAGGCGCTCATCCACGGCGTGGTGGGAGAGCGCGTCTGGCTCTTCCGAGCGCCCTACGGAGCCCTGCACCACCCGCGCGCGGTGAGCGCGGTGTTCTCCCGGGAGTACACCCCGGTGTTCTGGGCGATGGACTCGCAGGACTGGCGGGTCAACACCGCCGCCGGGGTGCTCGCCAACGTGCGCGCCGAGCTCGACCGGGCGCCCCGCGGGGGCGTGCTGCTGATGCACGACACGCTGCCGTGGAGCGTCGCGGCGTTCCCGCTGATCCTCGACGAGATCGCGGCGCGCAACGCGGCCTTCCTGGCGCGCGGCGAGGAGCCCTACGAAGTGGTTGGATTGGAGGGATTCTACGAGCCCCTCCGCGCCGCGCCTGCGAGGAGGCGTCGGCGCTGAGTTCGGGAGTCAGGCGCTCGGCCGGTCGTCGACGAAGATCTCCGCCGCGGTGGAGGCGTCGAGGCAGCGGTCGAACCAGCGCGTGAGACGGTCGGCGTCCCGCTCCGCGGCGATCATCGCCCGCTGGGCGTCGTCGAGCGCGACGCCCTGCCGGTCGCACAAGCGGACGATGGACGCCGCGACCGTGGCCCGAAGTTTCGCGGCCCGCGCCTCGGCCTCGGAAGCCGCGCGCCGACTCTCCAGCGCCGTGCGCTCGCTCTCCAACGCCGCCAGCTGGCTCTCCAGCGCCGCGCGCTGGCTCTCGTCGGTCATCGCCTGCAGTCGGCTGACCAGCTCGCTGGCCGAAGGCACCAGCGCCTGGTTCAGCGACGCGCGCGAGTCGGCGCACGACGACCGCGAGCTCGAGCAGACGGCACCTACCGACGGGAGCGATCCCAGGACGGACAGGGAGAGGTAGGTGCGCGCGTCGGGCGCGCCGAGACGCCAGCCGCGCAGGGTCGCGCTGCGGCAATCGAAGCTGAAGTACTCCGGGATGCCCACGCGCGCGTAGTCGCGCACGTTCTCGACGAGGTCCTTGTGCTTCGCGCCGGTGTTGCGCACCTCGATCGCCACGTCGATGCCGCGGCGCTGGGTGGCGACCACCCACGAACCCAGATCGAGGTCGGGGTCACAGTCCAGCACCGCGAGGACGTCGGGTACGAGCGCGGGCTCGCCGGGGTAGATCACGGCGAGCTCGCACGCGAGAAACACCTTGCGGCCCGCGCGCCGGAAGTGCCCATCGAGGTCCGCCGCGGCGCCCGACTTGTTACGGAAGTGCGGCGTGCCCTCGGACATCGCGTTGAGCGACTCGTCGAGGACGGCGACGATCTCCTCCACCGCGGCCTCGCGCTCGGCCGGAGACATCTCTGCCCACGCGGCCTCGTCGGGCGCCACAATGCGAGGGTCGTCCCAGACACGGCCCTTCGTGGGCGGATTCGTCGGCTGCTGGCTCATCGGCGCGAGCGTAGCGCGACCGGCGCGGCGGACACCATCGGCCGCGCCGCCTCAGCTCACCGGAGGGGCGGGCGGCGCCCACCTAAGGGGGTGAGCGCAGGATGGTAGGGAGGTGTCGATCGGACGGGCGGGCGGAGCCGAGCGCAGCGGTCGCGGGAGGGTCCCACGACGCGCGGGGGGACGATCAGCGGCCGGGGGAGCCGCCGAAGTACCAGACCGCGGAGATCGAGCCGTTGATGATCTGGTCGAGGCCGTAGTGCGGGCCCACCGTGGTGCCGATGTTGAAGGTGGAATTGGACACCGTCGTGACGGTATTCGTGGCGACGATCGTCGAAGTTCGACTGCTGTTGGTGTAGGCGAGCCCGAAGCCGAACTGCGCCTGGAGACCGAGCTGCGGCAACCCGATGAAGCCGAACTGGAGCTCGGCGACCGCGTTGGCACCGAGGCCAAGCTGAAACCCGTTGAGTTGGTCGTCCTGGGTGGCCGCGCCGCTACCCGAGGTGATGCCGCTCGTGCTGTAGCGGAATGCAAGATAAGGATCGAGGTGGATGGCGAGGTGCTTCGCCTCGGCGACCATGATGGGCAGACCCACCTGAAGGCCGATGCCGAAGAAGTTCGGGGTGTCCGAGCTGTTGGTCTGGGAACCCATCATGGTGGGCGTGGTGAGCGTGGTCGAGCCGCTGGCGAACCCGATTCCGATGCCGGCCTCGATGCCGATGGAATTGTTGAGCCAGTAGCGGGCGCCGACCGTGTGGAGTTTTGCGTGGCGTTCGTTCCGACCATGCCGCCGGTGAACGACAGTGCCGGCATGGAGTCTGTCCCGAAATACCGCAGACCGAGGTGCCCCACGACCACGGAGTGGTCGGTCGGACCGGAGGTGTCCGTGACCGAAGCCCCGGTCGTCGTCGTGGTCGAGGGCGCCACCTGGGTGGTGCTCAGGTCCTGCGCGCTCGCGGACGCCGCGCCCAGAACGATCGCCGCACCCATCAACGTTGAAATTAGTCCACGCATCTTGGTCTTCACCTTCTGCTTATTTGGCCGATGGCCCACCAAGGTCCAACAGGCGGCCGCTGTGTCCTTCGGATCCCTAGGGTTGTCAAGCTACCCAGGCCCCCTCGTCGACATCAACAAACGGGCCTCGAATTGCAGGAGATCGCGTCAGGGCGGAGGCGCGAGGGAGAACACCTGATAGCGCCCCGAGGGCCGCGCCTGCTCGACCCTCCAGCCGTGCGCTCGAAGCCCCTCGGCGATGCGGTAGATGGCGTCCCAGGAGTCGAGCACCACCAGGTGCGTCGGGCGCGTGTCGAGCGCGAGGCGATGCACCGCGTCGCCGCGCGTGGCGCCGCAGGTCGCCCAGGTGTAGCGGCGATGCAGCGCCACCGCGCGAGGGGTCTTCAGCCCCACGAGGTCGACCATCGCCCGCTCGCCCGCGAAGGCCATGTAGCCGACGTCGTGCACCAGCAGGCGCGCATCGCGAGGGAGGGAGGCGCGCACCCAGGTCGCCGCGCCCGCGAGCTCGGCGCGGGTGAAGGTGCAGCGGCGGCGGTGCTGCTCCCAGCGCTCACCGACGCTCCACAGGTTGGCGTCGAGGGCCACCACGGCGATCGCGAGGGCCGCGCCGCGGATCCAGCGGGAGGGTGTAGCCCGCGCCGCAGCGATCGCGGCGATCGCGAAGGGCACCAGCACATACTGGTACCGGTATTCGTAGTGGCCGAGCGCGCCGGGAAACTGCGTGGTGTAGGCGAGCACCAGCGCGGCGGCGGTGAGCAGCCCCGCCCTCCCCGCGGCGGCGAGGGGCCAGAGCACCACCGAGCGGGAGAGGTACCCGACGCCGTCGGCGAAGGCCCGGAGGCTGTGCCGGGCCCACTCCCAGCGCACCTTCAGCGGGATGCAGCCCTCGGCGAAGAAGAGCCGCTTGGCGGCGATGGTCGAGGGCGCGAGGGCCCCGAGCTGAGCGAGGTTGAGCAGCGCCCAGGGGGCGGCGCCCAGCAGGGCCAGCGAGACGTCGGTGAGCGCGCGGCGGAGGTCGAGCGAGCCCGCGCGGCGGAGGCGCAGCCAGCGGGTGGCGAGCAGCGCCGCGGAGGCGACGGAGAGCTCCGGGCGGAGGAAGGGGAGCAGGCCGCAGAGCACGGGCTGCAAGCGGGAGGGCAGCCCGGAGGCCCCAGGCTCGGTCAGCGCGAGGCTCCACGCGAGCGCCCCCATCGCGAGGCCCGTCTCCAGGCCGTTGGTGAGCTGGTGCGGAACCTCCGCGACCACCAGCGACAGGGCCACGAGGAGCCCGGCGTCCCAGCGAGAGAGCTGGTAGCGGACGCCCAGCGCCAGCACGCCGGTGACGTAGACGGCGATGCCCACCCACGCGCCGAGCCACCCCGCAGCCTCGCCGTGCACCACCGCCCCGAGGAGGGCGAGCAGCACCGTGTGCACCGAGCTGGTGGCGCCCACCATCGCGGCGACGCCGAACTGCGGATCGACCCCGCGCCGCAGCACCTCCGCGTTGTGCAGCGTGATGTACGCGTCGTCGACCGGCAGCGCCGTGCCCTCGTGGCGGTAGTGCCACGCCGCCGCCGCGGCCACCGCCGCGAGGCAGAGGCCGTACGCGATGCGACGCGCGACCGGAGACCAGGAGGCCCTCACGGGGAGACGCGGCCCGTCCTGGGGCTGAGCTGGGAGCGGAGCCACGCGTCCCATGGGGAGCGAGGGTCGGCGCCCGAGGCGCGGTCGAGGCCGCCCGGGTCGCGGCGCAGCAGGGCCTGGGCGCGGAGCACCACCGGGGCCTCGTCGAGGGAGGCGAGCACCGCGGCCTCGGCGCCGGCGCGATCGACGCCCTCGCAGCGGGAAGGCGAGCGGGCGCAGAGCAGCACCCTCCACGCGGCGGACCACCCGGCCGTCTCCGCATCGCTGTCCGCTGTGGTGAGGTCTTCGTGAGCGCGCGCGCCAGGGCCCGACCACGCCGCGACGGCGGCCCGGGCGAGGCGTCCTCCGGGGGTCTCGACCTCGGCCAGCGGGCCGTCGGGGGCGCGGCCCAGCCGATCGAGCCGGGTCGCGGCGGCGACGCGAAGGGAGTCCCTCGCGGCGGCCCCCTCCCCCGAGAGCGCCCGCAGCCGGAGCATCGCCCTCTCGATGGCCACGTCGGCGAGCGGGCCGTGACCCGCCCGGTCGAGCGCTGCGGCGAGCGAGGCGGTCACCAGCGCGAGGGAGCTCCCGCGGGGAGACCCCTCGGCGCGGCCCATCGCGCCGGAGCGTACGCAGCGACCGGCCCACGCAGCGAGGGAGGTCGTCGCCACGTCCGGCGCACGCTCTCCCACGTCGACCAGCGCGGCGACCCGCAGCGCCTGCGTGAGCTGATCGCTCTCGGCCAGCGCCAGGGCCCTCACCGTGGCGGCCCCAGCGACCCCCTCGCCCATCGCCAGCGCAGACTCCTCCAGCGCCCTCTGGCGTTCGCCCGCCCGAAGCCAGAGCCACGCGAGCGAGGTGCGGTCGACCGGACCCCGGCGCCGCGAGAGCGCGTCGACCGAAGCGCGCGCGCCCACCAGATCGCCGCTGCAGACCCGGGCCACGGAAGCGGCGAGGAGATCGTCGACGCCTGGCCGCTGGCGTCGAGCCGCGGAGGCGAGCATGGCCGCCGCCCGAGACCAGGCGCCGGACTCGGCGAGCCGCTCGACGGTGAGCTCCGCCCTCAGCGGGCGACGGATGATCGCGGGCGCCGCGTCGGAGGCGCTGTCTCGCGAGGCGATGCGCACCGCGGAGGCGCGCACCTCGGCGTCCTCCGGGTCGAGGCCGACGGCGCGGGCGAGCGCCGCGTCCCGCTCGGCGCGCGTGGCGGGCTCGTCGCCGAGGGCCGCCGCGAGCCCCAGCCAGGCCGCGGAGGCGTCGGGGTGGCGGCTGGTGCCCTCGCGGGCGACGTCGATGGCGCGCGCACGAAGGCCCGCGGCGAGGAGGTGGTGCACCCGGCGGGCGACGATCCAGGGGTCGGAGGCGTCGGCGAAGGCGGCGAGCGAGAGCTGCCGGTCGGCCTCGACGAAGTCACCGCGGGCCGCGGCGAGCTCGCCCCGCAGGTAGGCCTCGTAGGCGGTGGCGGAGGCGTAGGGGCGCTCTCGCAGCCGACCGCCGATGCGCTCGACGGTGGTGGGCCCGGACGAGCGGGCGCAGGCCGGGGCGACGGCGGCGAGCACGAGGAGCGCGAGAGCGGACGAGCGGCGGATGCGCACGGGGCGGCGTTGGGTCTTAGCACCGTCCCGGCCCCAACAGAACGGGAGCCTTGTGGGGAGGGCGGCGTCGCCGTTACCATCGCGCGCCGCGAACGGGAGGCCGCGAGGGAATGTCCCGACCCGCTGGCCGACGACCTCATCCGTCCGTTCACCACCTGTTAGGAGAGACATGACATCCGAAGTCGACGCCCGCTGCCTGGAGACCTTCCCCAATTGGCTTCGTTCGCTGGGCCAAGACGCCGAGGCGATGGTCGACGCGCTCAACGCCGGTGAGACCCCGGAGGCCGCGCGCCGCTCGCTCGCCGCGGGTCTCAACTACGTGTTCAAGTCCGTCGACCTCATCCCCGACGGCATCGACGACATCGGCTACCTCGACGACGCGTTCGTGCTGCGCATCGCCGCGGCGCACGCGGGCGCCAACGGCGTCGACCTCGGCGCCAACGCCGCGCTGCAGTCCCTCGCCGGCGACGTCGATCTCGTGAAGTCCTTCCTCGGCGACGACTACCACCGGCTCGACGTCTACGTGCAGGGGCTCAAGCGCAGCGCGGCGCGCGGCCGCTCGGTGGACGACATCATCTCCGGGGCGCCGGTGCGCGCCGAGTTCACCGCCGACGTGAAGGGCTTCGCGCGCAGCTACGCAGCGCCGAGCTTCGGCCGCGAGGAGAAGAACCTCATCAAGCTCCGCGCCTTCTTCGACGCCAAGCTGCCGCGCTGAATCGCCGTTCAGCGGGCGATTGACCCTATCTTCCGCCGAGCCTAAAAGACCCACCGCGTAGGCCCGTGCGCGGTGCACGCGGATCCTCACGCAACGGTCGACGGACATGAACCCCATCGCGATGGCCCTCCTGGTCGGAGGGCTTGTTGGGCTGTTTTCCATGAGCGCCTTCCGGCGCCTCATCCTGCTTGGGCAGGGACAGCCCGAAAACCGGCTCGATCGCATCTGGGAGCGGCTCACCGTCGCCCCAGGCGCGAAGGGTCCGAGCGTCTTCGGAAGCGCGCTGGTGTTCACCGCCATCGTCGGCATGGCGGCCGCCCCCGCGGCCTTCCTCGGCGCGCTGGCGCCGGGCGATGCGGGCAGAGGGTTCCTCCAGCTGGGGACGATGCTCGCGGCGATCGGCGGCGGCGCGGCGCTCTTCTGGGCCCTGCGCGCGCAGATGAAGATGCCCAAGTACGCCTCCGCGGGCATCGCGCACTACCTCATCTTCACGGGCTTCGCGACGCTGCTGCTCCGCACGATCATCCTCGTGGGCCGCGGCTTCGACGAGAGCTTCTACCTCTTCATCCTCGACCCGCAGGGCCCCGACCCCCTGCTCCGCGCCCTCGGCTACGGCTACAACCTGCTCAAGGACGTCGTGGTCCTCGGGGTCATCGCGGGCGTCGTGGCCTTCATGTACTTCCGGCTCGTCCCGAAGCTGAAGCGCCTCGCCTACGGCTGGCACGCCTGGGTCGTGCTCAGCGTCATCGGCACCATGATGGTCATGGACATCGTGGCCGACGGCGGCCTGCTCCTCTCGCACGCCATCCACCAGGGCGGAGACGTCTCGGGCAACGTCAACCAGATCGCCAACGCCACCGGCGAGAACCTCGGGCGCGTGCTGGCGCTCGTGCTCCACGGCGTCGGCGTGTCGAGCGCCTCGACCGCGCACGCCATCGGCGGCGTCGGCCTGTGGGTGCACGTCTTCCTGGTCTTCGCCTTCCTCAACTACCTGCCCTACGGCAAGCACTTCCACGTCATCACGTCGCTGCCCAACGTCTTCACGCGCAACCTCGACCCGCCCGGGCGCCTGAAGCCCATGGCCGAGAGCTCGGACAAGCTGCTGGAGGACATGGCCGCCGCGATGGAGCAGCCCGACCCCACGGCCGCGCGCATCGGCGTGGGCCGCATGGACCACTTCACCTGGAAGTCGATGCTCGACTTCTACACCTGCACCGAGTGCGGGCGCTGCTCGGACAACTGCCCCGCGCACCGCACGGGCAAGCTGCTCTCCCCGAAGCACCTCGCCATCGACCTGCGCGACCACCTCTACTCCAAGCAGGACGAGGTCTTCTCGCACGACTCCTACGGCGAGAACGGCGAAGCGCCGAAGCCCATCTTCGACCTCAACCTCGTGCCCGACGTCATCCACCCCGACGTCATCTGGGCGTGCACCACCTGCCGCGCCTGCGAGGAGCAGTGCCCGGTGATGATCACGTACGTCGACAAGATCGTCGACATGCGCCGCAACCTGGTGATGGTGCGCGGGGAGTTTCCGGCGGAGCTTCAGAAGACCTTCCAGGCCCTGGAGACCAACGGCAACCCCTGGAACCTCACGCGCATGGACCGGGCGGAGTGGTCCGACGGCCTCGACGTGAAGCTGATGAGCGAGAAGCCCGACGCGGCGGTGCTCTACTGGGTCGGCTGCGCGGCCAGCTACGACGACCGCGCGAAGAAGATCTCCCGCGCCATGGCCCGGCTGATGAAGCAGGCGAAGGTGGACTTCGCCATCCTCGGCAGCGAGGAGACCTGCACCGGCGACCCGGCGCGGCGCGCGGGCAACGAGCACCTCTACATGATGCTCGCCGAGGCGAACGTCGCGACGCTCAACAACTACAAGCCGAAGCGCATCGTCACGACCTGCCCGCACTGCTTCAACACGCTGCTCAACGAGTACCCCGACCTCGGCGCGAAGTACGAGGTGGTGCACCACTCGACCTACCTCCAGGAGCTGCTCGCCACCGGCAAGCTGCGCCCCACCCGCGGGGTGAAGGCCAAGGTGGTCTTCCACGACTCCTGCTACCTGGGCCGTTACAACGACGTGTATGAGGCCCCCCGCGACGTGCTCGCGCGCATCGAGGGCCTCGAGCTCGTCGAGGCCGAGCTGAGCCGCGAGAAGGGCCTCTGCTGCGGCGCCGGCGGCGCGCAGATGTGGATGGAGGAGCAGCACAGCCCCCAGCGGGTGAACAACCGCCGCACGCTGCAGCTCGTCGACACCGGCGCCACCATGATCGCCTCGGGCTGCCCCTTCTGCCAGACGATGCTCACCGACGGCATCAAGTCGATGGAGGAGGAGCTCAAGCGCCCCGTCGAGCAGCTCGACATCGCCGAGGTGCTCGAGCGCGCCGTCGCCTTCGACGAGCCCACCGTCGCGCCCGCCGCCCCCGAGTCCGCCTCCGCCTCCGCCTGATCCCTACCCCTTCCCTTCGACGCACGCCTCCCGCACCATCGCGCGGGATGGATCCACCGCCGCCGCCGAGCCTCGGGGCCGCCCTCGCGCAGACGCTGCTCGTCCTCGGCGCGGTCTGCGCGCTCGCCTGGTGGGTGCTCCGCCAGGCCGCCCGCCGGGGCGTGGGGCGCAGCCCCGCCGGGGTCATCACCGTCGTCGACCGGGTGGCCCTCGACCCGCGGCGCACGCTCTTCGTGGTGCGCGTCGGCGCGAAGGCCCTCCTCCTCGGCGGCAGCGACGGGGGCCTCTCGGTGCTCTCCGAGCTCGACCCCGCCACCCTCCCCGACGCGCCCCCGAAGGACGCGGCGCCGTGAACACCTCGGGCACCTCGCCGCTCGTCCTCGCCGTCGTCTTCGGGATGCTCTCGCTCCTCCCGGCCCTGCTCCTGGTGGGCACGAGCTTCGTCAAATGCTCCGTGGTGATCGGGCTCCTGCGCAACGCGCTCGGATCGGCCGAGACCCCGAGCTCGCTGGTGGTGCTGGGGCTGAGCGCGATCCTGTCGCTGCACGTGATGGCCCCGACCGCGAGGGCCATGGTCGACCGCGCGGGCCCTCAGCTCACCGAGGCGCTCGCGGCCGATCCCCTCACCCCCGACGGGCTCGCCCGGCTGGGCCGCGCCTGGGACGCCGGCAAGGCGCCCTGGGTGCGCTTCCTGAGAGCCAACGCGCACGCCCGGGAGCGGCGGCTCTTCGCCGACCTCGCCCGGCAGGCGGCGCAGCGCCAGGGAGCGACGGCGGCGGTGAGCGACGACGACGTCTCGGTGCTGCTCCCGGCCTTCGTGGTGACCGAGCTCACGCGGGCCTTCACCATCGCCTTCCTGGTCTTCCTGCCCTTCCTGGTGGTCGACCTGGTGATCGCCTCGCTGCTGGTCTCGCTCGGGCTCTCGGGCCTGAGCCCCCCTCAGGTGGCGCTCCCCTTCAAGCTGCTGCTCTTCGTCGCCGCGGACGGCTGGCTGCTGCTCACCCGAGCGCTGGTGCTCGGCTACCGCTGAGGGGCGATTCAGTCTTCCGCGGAGCGCTCGTCCTGCAGGAAGATGCTCTCCAGCTCCGCGGAGTACTTCTTCGCCGACTCGATGAGCGCCTTCTCGTCGTCGCGGTGCACGTAGGTCTTCTGCACCATCGCCTCGTCGTAGCGCCCGAACTTCGTCACCGCGCTGCGCGCCTCCGCGGGCGAGACGCCGAGCTCCTCCAGCGTCGCCCGCGCGGCGTCGAGGCTGCCCGCGAAGGTCTCCCGGATGACCGTCTGCACCCCCGCGGCGAGCAGCGCGTAGGCGTGCTGTCGGTTGCGAGCGCGCGCCACCACGCGCAGCCGGGGGAAGTTCTCCCGCACCGTCGCGAGCGCCCGCATCGAGGCCTCGAAGTCGTCGATGGCCAGCACGAAGACCGAGGCCCGCTCGGCGCCCGCGGCGCGCAGCAGGTCCACCCTGGAGGCGTCGCCGTAGTAGATCTTGTTGCCGAACTTCCTCAGGAAGTCGACGTGCGTCGGGCTCGCGTCGAGGGCCGTGAAGCCGATGCGCTTCAGCCGCAGCACGCGGCCGACGATCTGCCCGAAGCGCCCGAAGCCCGCGATGATCACCTGGCTGCCGTCGTCGGCGATGGCGTCGAAGTCGCGCGCCTCGCCCCCCGCGTCGAGGCGGCGGAAGGCCTCGTCGCGGAGCGCGAAGAGCAGCGGCGTCAGCACCATCGAGAGGGTCACCACCACCACCAGGAGCTCCACCGTCGCGCGGTCGAGCACGCGCGACGACTCGGCCACGGAGAAGATGACGAAGGCGAACTCTCCGCCCTGGGAAAGGGCCGCGCCGAGGCTCACCCGGGCGCGGGGGGAGAGGTCGGCGAAGCGCCCGAGCGCGGCGAGCACCGCGGCCTTGGCGACGACCAGCGCCACCGCGAGGCTGATCACCAGCAGCGGGCGGGAGGTGAGCACCCGGAGGTTGGCGGACATCCCGACGGCCATGAAGAAGAGGCCCAGCAGCAGGCCCTTGAAGGGCTCGATGTTGGCCTCGAGCTCGTGGCGGTACTCCGAGTCGGCGAGCAGCACGCCCGCGATGAAGGCCCCCAGCGCCATGGAGAGCCCGACGGCGTGCATGATGATGGAGGTGCCGACGACCACCAGCAGCGCCGAGGCGGTGGAGAGCTCGTGGCTGTGCGATCCGGCGACCACGCGGAAGGCCGGGCGCAGCAGCAGCCGGCCGCCCACCACCAGGGCGGTGATGACCGCGACGATGAGCCCCACCTGCAGCAGCGGGCTGCGCGCGGAGGGCGTCGAGGCCACGCCCAGCAGGGGGATGAGCGCGAGCGCGGGGATGGCCGCGACGTCCTGGAAGAGCAGGATGGCGAAGGCGCTGCGGCCGTGCGAGGTGCCGAGCTCGTTCTTCTCGCCGAGCAGCTGCGTCGCGAAGGCCGTCGAGGACATGGCGAGGCCCACGCCGATGGCCACCGCCGCGGCGGGGCTCAGCCCCAGGGCGACCGCGACCCCGCCGATCACCAGCGCCGAGAGGCCCACCTGCGCGCTGCCGAGGCCGAACACGGCGCTGCGCATCTTCCAGAGCCGGCTGGGCTGGAGCTCGAGGCCGATCACGAAGAGCAGCAGCACCACGCCGAACTCCGCGAAGTGCAGCGTCTCGTGCACCTCGCGCACGAGCCCGAGGCCCGACGGCCCGATGAGGGCGCCCGCGGCGAGGTAGCCGAGCACCGACCCGAGGCCCAGCCTGCGGAAGAGCGTGACCGCGACGACGGCGGCCGCGAGGAAGATCGCCGCGGTGGTGAGCATTGGGTGCCCACCGTCTATCCGAGGTGGGCACGGAGCGTCCACCGAAGGCCCCGGTGGCGCCCGCGGCGGCGTTGCAGCGCTCGTCGCCGTCGACCACGCTTGCGGTCTGATGGCCGATCACCGCCACGACGTCGATCGACTGACGAGGGAGTTCTTCGCCCGCGACGCGGGGGTGGTCGCGAGAGACCTGCTGGGCCGGGTGATCCGCACCAGCGGCCCGGAGGGCGTCACCGCAGGGCGGGTGCTGGAGACCGAGGCCTACCGCCCCACGGACTCGTGCAGCCACTCCTCACGGGGGCGCACCGCGCGCACCGCCACGATGTTCGGCCCCCCGGGAGGGCTCTACGTCTACTTCATCTACGGCATGCACCACTGCATGAACCTGGTCTGCGAGGGCGACGGGGCGGCGGTGCTGATCCGCGCGCTCGAACCCGTCGAGGGGGTCGCGCTGATGAGGGGGCGGCGCGGCCCGAAGGCGACCGACGTGAGGCTCTGCGCGGGCCCTGGGAGCCTGTGCCGGGCGCTGGGCATCGACCGCTCCTGGGACGGCACCGACGTGGTGACCTCGGGGCGCATCTCGGTGCACTCGGGGCGCCCCACCGCCGACGACGACGTGCTGGTGGGCCCGCGCATCGGGGTCGTGGGGAGAGCCGAGGACGTGGCGCTGGAGTGGCGGTGGCGGGAGCGCATGGCTCCCGTGCGGCGCGTCAGGTGAACTTGAGCTTGGTGGCGGCGACGGCGGACATCTGCAGCAGCAGCCAGCCGTGGCGGAAGCGGGAGATGTTGGTCTCTCCGTAGGTGCGGTCGCGGTAGCGGATGGGGATCTCGAGGATCTTCAGGTTGAGCTTGGAGGCCCCGAAGATGAGGTCGAAGTCGCCGAAGGGATCGAAGTCGCCGAAGTAGGCGCGGTTGGCGGCGAGGCGCTCGTAGTCCTGGGCCCAGAGCACCTTGGTGCCGCAGAGGGTGTCCTTCAGCGGCTGGTTGAGCAGGTAGGTGAAGAGCTTGCTGAAGCCGATGTTGCCGAGCTTGTTGAGGAAGCGCATCGCCTCGGCCTCCATCGGGTACACGAGCCTCGTGCCCTGCACGTAGTCGCTGAGCCCGCCGACCATCACGTCGTAGAACTTCGGCAGGTCTTCCGGCGGCACGGTCATGTCGGCGTCGAGGATCATCAGGATGTCGCCGGTGGCCTCGCGGAAGCCCACGCGCACGGCGTCGCCCTTGCCCTTGCCGGTCTGCCCGTAGACCGACAGCTTGAGCGGCCCTCGGTAGTCGGCGATGGCTCGCTCGATGGTGCCCCGGGTGTCGTCCTTGCTGCCGCCCTCGACGAAGATCAGCTCGGTCTCGGCGCCCATCACCGGGGTGCGCTCGATGATCTTGGGGATGTTGCCCGCCTCGTTGCGCGCGGGCACCACCACGCTGACCCTGGGCAGGGACTTGGGCAGCACGGCCTCGCCCCGGCGGCGCAGCACGTAGAGCCTGTACATCGAGGTGCGGCGCACCAGCGGCAGCTTGGAGACGTAGCGGTTGAGCAGCCCCGACACGCCGGGGATCGGCATCGGCAGCAGCATCCGGTCTTCGAGCTTCACCACCTCGAGCCCAGCGATCTCGAAGAGGTTCTTCAGGTCGGACTCGCCCAGCCAGTTGGCCGGAGGCGTCGGGAGCTTGAAGCCCGCCATCTCGCCTGCCCTCAGCGCCACCTCCCAGAGGTAGTTGTAGCAGGTGAGGAAGATCCTCCCGCCGGGGCTCAGGTGCCGCGAGAGGTTCTCCAGCATGCGCTGGATGTCCGGCACGCTGTGCACCAGGCGGTCGCAGATGATGGCGTCGTAGCGCTCGTCGAGCCGCATCGTGAGGGCGTCCTCCTCGCGGATGTTGAGCCCCGGGTGCCTGCGCTTCGCGCCCTCGACCGCAGCCCTGATCGGGTCGACCCCGTCGCGCACCGCGTTGGGCAGCCGGGCGAGCGTGTCGCCCGGACCGGAGCCCACCTCCAGCACCCGGGCGTCCCTGGGGATCGCCCTCGCCATGGTCTCGGCCACGTCGTTGCGGAGGTAGTGCACGCCGAAGCTGAAGCGCGGCTCCTCCACGGCGCTTCGCTCGAAGTACGCGCGCCACGCCTCGTCCTCACGGGTCCCCACGATCCTGGGCTTCTCGCCCGAGCCGATGCCGTCCTGCGCCACGTCCAAGTTCTCCATAGAGGGGCGCGGAATAGACCATCCCCGGGGCGGAGTCATCAACCGCCCTCCGTCAGGTCATCGCGGGGGCCCTCGCCCCCGTCCCGGATTACCTCGCCGGGTATTGCCGGAAGTCGATGGAGAACCCGGTGGGCGACGGCCGGCCCTCCGGGGCCGAGAGGTCTCCGAGCTCGGACACCGGCAGCACCGCCTCGAAGCGGGTGAGCCCGTCGGGGCTGACGAGCCTCACCCGGAGCAGGTCGGTGCCCGCCGCCGTCGCGAAGGCCTGCACCCGCCGAGGCACCTCGCCGTCCATCACGGTCACCATCCGGCCGGGGATCACCGCGCCGTGGATGGCGGTGACCTCCAGGCGCTCGATGGGGCAGTAGTCCCTCGGGTCGTCGGGCTGCCGCGGGCGGCAGCTCGGGAGCACGAACCAGATCTGCGGACCCGCTCCCAGCGAGCCGAAGGCGGTCGACGCGTTGGGGGCGCGCAGCATGTAGATGCGCAGCCGACGGAGCATCCCCGCGGTCTCCGCCGCGCTCATCGGGACGATCTCCGGGCGGGCGGGCTCCGGGGCCGGGGTCACCGCCGGAGGGCTGGGGGGACGAGGACGGGGGTCGGCCCCTCCCGGGCTCGGAGCCAACGCGAGAAGACCCGCCAAGAGCGAGCCGATGAGGACAGGGCGCATGGTCCACCGCTCCTTCGCTGTACGAGGGAGTCAATGGGGCGCCTGGCCCGCGCGCGCAAGGCGGAGAGCGCCTCAGCCGCCGGCGACGAGCTCGTCGACCATCCGGGTGACCACCGCGAGCCCGCGGGACCAGAACGCCGGGTCGCGCACGTCGAGCCCGAGCTCCGAGAGCAGGGCCTCCGGGCGGTCGCGGCCGCCGCTCTCCAGCAGCCGGATGTACTTCGGGACGAAGGCCGCCCCCTCGCGCTCCCACAGGTCGTAGAGCGCGAAGACCAGGAGCTGCCCGAAGGCGTACGAGTAGCAATAGAAGCGGTAGTGGACGAGGTGGGGAATCGCCCCCCAGCCGTAGCGATCGCGCTCGGTGCGGAGCACCGCGTCGCCGTAGAGCCGGTCCATCTCGGCGGTCCAGATGGCGGAGATGTCCTCGACGGGCACCACGCCCTCGGCCCTGGCCTCGTGCACCCGCAGCTCGTAGCGGGTGAAGGCCACCTGGCGATGGATCGTCCCCAGCGCGTCCTCCACCCTGGCCGCGCGCATGGCGTTGCGGGCCGCCGGGTCGCTCTCGTGCGCCAGCAGGTTGCGCCCCAGCACCAGCTCGCCGAAGACGCTCGCGGTCTCGGCCATCGGGCTGGTGGGCCAGTAGTTGAGCAGCGACTGCTTCTCGCCCGCGAGCGCGAAGTGCACCCCGTGCCCGAGCTCGTGCGCCAGGGTGAAGACGTCTCGGATGCGCCCGTGGTGGTTCACCAACACCCTCGGCGCCACGCCCGGGATCATCCCCGCGCAGAAGGCCCCGTCGCGCTTTCCCTGCCGGGGCTCGGCGTCGATGCGCCCCTCGGTGAAGAAGCGACGAGCCAGCTCGGCGACGCCCGGGTCGAGGTCCTCGAAGGCCCGAAGCACCTCCGAGCGCGCGGTCTCCCACGAGGCTTCGCGGTCGCCGTGGGCCTGCGGGGCGAGCACGTCGTGGCCCTCCAGCACCGGGAGCCCCAGGCTCGCGGCCTTCCAGCGGAAGTAGCGCTGCGCCACGGGGTAGTGCGCCTCGACGGCGGTCATCAGCGCGTCGAGCACCGGGCGAGACAGCTCATCGTCGATCATGGTCGGGGCGACCGGGTCGAGGTGCCCTCGCATCCCGTTCTCCAGGCGATGGTCCTGGTAGAGGGTGTTGATGATGAAGCCCAGGGTGGGAGCGCTCTGGGCGAGCTGCCCCTGGAGGGCCACGGTGGCGCGGCGGCGCACCTCGCGGTCGGGGTCTTCGCGCAGCGAGCGGGCGTCCGCGAGGGTGAGCGTGCGGGCCTCGCCGTTCACCTCGACCTGGAAGCGCCAGGCCGCGAGGTGCTCGTCGTAGAGCTGGGTCCAGGCGCGCCGGCCGGTGAGGTCCTTGGTGGAGAGGGCCTCCTCCACGGGACCGGGAAGGGCGTGGGGCGCCGCGTCGCGGGCCCTCGCCAGGTGGTGCCGGTAGTTGGAGAGCGCCGGGTCGGCGAGCCAGCGGTCGCACACCTCCGTGGAGGCGCGGCCGAGCTCGAGGTCGACGAAGCGGAGCTGGTTGAACACCCCGTTGGAGCGCTCGCCCACCTTGGAGTGGAGCGCCCTCGTGGGCTCGTCGAGGGCGTCGGTGGAGAGGGCCAGGTTGGCGAACATCTGCGGGCGATAGGTGACCGCGAGGGCGGCCTCGTAGTCGCGGAGCATCGCCGCGAGGGTCGTGCCGTCGAGCGAGGCCACGCGGTCGCGGTAGGCGCTGGCGAGCGCGGAGGCGAGGCGGAGGGCGGTGTCGAGGTCGGCGTCGAGGGCCGGGTCGGTCACCGAGGCGTAGAGGTCCGAGAGGTTCCAGCGGGGCGGCGAGGCGGGGGTGGTGCTCACCGGGACGGGTATACCGCAGGACGTAAGAGAGTCGACGCGCGGTCGGCGGCGCGTTCGTGGCAGAGTCGCCGCCGCGATGTCGGGTCCGAGCGACGAGTACGAACGCAAGGAGCAGGAGCAGCGGGCGCAGTCCTGGTACGCCATCGTGGGCTTCGGGGTGCTCGTCGCCGCGGTCGCGGTGATCCTCCAGTGGATGCCCGAGAACCCCTTCTCCCAGCCCTCGGAGACGCCCCACACCACGCGGCTCAACGCCGGCGCGCTCACCGGCCGCGACGCCCCGATGCTGGCGGTGACCCCGTCGCAGCGGGCGGCCATCGCGCCCGGCTGCCGGGTGAGCGACGTGGCGCTGGTGCAGGAGTGGCGGGGGGCCTTCCGGCTGACCAACACCGAGGCCCTGCTGGCCTACGCCTCGCGCGCCCGACGCGGTCGCTTCACCGCCGACGGCTGGGGCGCCGACACCCCCGGCGACGGCGGCGCAGGATGCGTGGTGGTCTTCCGCGCCCACGAGGGAGGCCGGGCGAAGGAGGCCCGCTGGACGGTCTCCGAAGACCGTACGGTGATCTCTCCCTCCGATGAGTTCGCGAGAGAGCTCGCGGCCATGCTCCCCTCCCGTCGACGGTGAACGAGCCATCTCTCGCTCCGCCCCGGTGGCGCTTCGCGGGCGGCCTCTCGGCGGTGACCGCCGTCGCGCTCGCGCTGAGGGTCCATCGGCTCGCGAGCGTCCCCAACGCGGCGCACGACGAGGGCAACTGGCTCCTCGCGGCCTGGGAGCGAGCGCACGGCCACCCGGTTCCGCTGCCGCCCGACGCCCGCTTCGTGACCGACCTCTTCGCCTGGATGATGGCCCTCGCGATGCGCCTCTTCGGCGACTCCATCGCCAGCGCCCGCAGCGTCCCGGTCGCCGCCAGCCTGGTCGGCATCGTCGCCGTCGCCCTGCTCGCCCGGCGCATCGCGGGAGCCCTCCCGGCGCTGGTGCTCGCGGCGCTGCTCGCGGTGCACCCCTGGGCGGTGCTCTGGAGCCGCAACGTCGTCACCCCCTACGCGCTCTCGCTCTCTCTCGCGGCCCTCGCCCCCCTCCTCGCCCACCGCGCATGGAACCTCCCCTCCCCCCGCTCCTCCTGGTGGCGCGTGGCCTGCGGGCAGTGCCTCGCCCTGGGATTCCAGTTCTCTCCCCTGGCGCTGATCCCCGCGCTCGGCGTCGCCGCGCAGCTCCTCTCCGACCCGGTCTCCCGCGCCCGCCTCCGGGAGCGCTCGACGCTGCTCGCGGCCCTCCTCGCGGCCGCCCACGTGGCGCCCGTGGTCGTCGGCGCGGCGCGGGTCGCGCAGCACGGCAGCACCCGCCCCAGCAGCCACCTCGACCACCTCGGATCGCGGCTCCAGATCTTCGACCGCACCCTCGCGGGCGTGCTCTCCGGCGAGGCCACCCTCCGCGACTTCACCACCGCCACGCTCCCCTTGCCCCTCGAGCTCCTCGCGGGCGCAGTCGCCGTGGGCCTGATCGTGCTCGCGCTCGCCCGCGGTCGCGACCCGCTGCGGCGCCTCGCGATCCCTCACCTGGCGGCGGCGCTGGTGGGCCTGCCGCTGCTGCTCGCCCCGATGCGCCAGTGGCACATGCCCTCGGTCGACGCCGAGCGCTACGGCTTCGTGCTGCTCGCCCCGGCCGCGCTGCTGGTCGCCTCGCTCGCCGCCACCCGGCTCCGCTGGATCGCCCTCGCCGCGGTGCTGGCCCTCGCGCTCGGCCCCACCCGCCGCGGGGCGGTGTGGTTTCTCCGCGGCGGCGGCCCCGACCGCGGCGTCTTCCTCGACCGCGACGGAGCCGGCGGACGGCGCTGGAAGGTGACCGCGCTCGACGTCGCCGTGGTCGACCAGATCATCGCCGAGGCCAGCGCCCTCGACGGCGGCGCACGGGTGACGGTGGTGACGGCGGACTACGTCCTGCACCCGATCTACTTCGCCAACGCGGCGCACGGGCATCGCATCGTCGAGCTCAACCTCGCCCCGCTCTCACCGCGCCCCGGTGAGCGGATGCTCTTCGTCCGCTGGTCCGACGGGGTGTTCGCCCGGGGCTTCTGGCCGCGCGCCGACGTGCTCGCCAACGAGGCCCTCACCGCGCGGATGCGAGCGCCCGACCTCACCGGGCTGCGGCTGGTGCGCGCGCTCCGTCAGCCCGACGGCGAGGCGCTGATCGAGCTCTGGACGGCGCAAGCTCCGTAGCGCGGCGCTCGCGAGCGGTGCGAGACTCCGCGCCCGATGAGCGAGCCCCTGTCTCCGTACCTCCGTCGCCTGCTGGTGTTCTTGAGCGTGGCGACCTTCTTCGAGGGCTACGACATGTTCGCGCTCGCGCAGATCCTCCCCAGCCTGCGCGCGGACTTCCACATCACGCCGGCCCAGTCCGGGTGGCTCCTGGCCTTCATCAACCTCGGCACCGTCATCGCGTACCTGCTCATCCGCGTGGCCGATCGCATCGGTCGCAAGCGGGTGCTCTCCATCACCATCGTCGGGTACACGCTGGCCTCGCTGGCCTCCGCGGCCTCTCCCAACGCGGTGGTCTTCGGCCTGCTCCAGTGCATCGCCCGCGTCTTCCTCATCGGCGAGTGGACCATCGCCATGGTCTTCGCCGCCGAGGAGTACCCCGCCGCCCGCCGGGGGACCGTCATCGGCATCCTCCAGGCCTGCTCCTCCCTCGGTGGCATCGCGTGCGCGGGCCTGGTCCCGCTGATGCTCAGGAGCCCCATCGGGTGGCGCATGGTCTTCGTGGTGGGCTCGGTCCCGCTGGCGATCATGGCCTACGCCCGCCGCGGACTGAAGGAGACGCGACGCTTCGAGGAGGCCCGCTCCGGCGGCACGGCGCTCGTCCAGGGCAACCTCCTCGCGGTGCTCCGAACGCCGCACCTCAAGCGCATCCTCCAGATGGCCGTGATCTGGTTTCTCTCCTACGCGTGCGCCCAGAACGCGATCACCTTCTGGAAGGACTTCGCCGTCTCCGAGCGGGGCTTCACCGACGCGCAGGTGGGCGGCGCCATCACCGTGGCGGCGGTCGCGTCGATGCCCCTGGTCTTCCTCGCGGGGCGGCTGCTCGACGCCGTGGGCCGCAGGCGCGGCGCGGTGATCATCTACGGGGTGCTGTCGCTCGGGGTGTTCACGGCCTACACGCTGCACGGCCGCGGGGCGCTCACCGGGGCGCTGGTGCTGGCGGTCTTCGGGACCAGCGCCTTCCTGCCGGTGCTCAACGCCTTCACGACGGAGCTGTTTCCGACGGAGTGCCGGGCGGACGCCTTCGCGTGGTCGAACAACCTCCTCGGGCGCATCGGGTACGTGCTCTCGCCGCCGCTCGTCGGGTACCTCGCGGAGCGCCACGGGTGGGGCCCGACGGTGAGCGCGACGGCGGTGTTCCCGCTGCTGGCGCTGGGGTTGATATTGGCGCTGCTGCCCGAGACGGGCGGGCGCGAGCTGGAGGAGACCGCGGGGATGTGAGCGACGGGCGGAGCGGCTGCGGCGCTCCGTTCCGCCGGGGGGCCATGCCACCACGATTGTTGCCAAACCGGGCGGGTGCCCCGTTACACTGCGGCCAACCGTGACCTCCCTCCGAGTCATTTCCAGCGAGTACATCGACGCAATCAGCGCACTCGATGTGCGCGGCTACACCGTCGAAGGGGTCCTCGGTCGCGGCGGCATCGGCGTCGTGTTCGCGGCCACCCACGACTCCAAGCCCGTCGCGGTGAAGGTCGCCTGGCCCCACTCCGGCGAGCACGACGGCGGCCTCGGCGACAAGTCCGTCCACCGGCTGCGCGCCCCCAGGCTCACCGACAGCGGCCACGGCCCGCGCTTCGTCCCTCCCACCGAGCTCGGCCGCTGCAACCGCGTGCTCCTCGGCGAGGTCAACCGCATCCGCGAGGTCGAGCACCCCTCGGTCATCGCCGTCACCTCGCAGTTCTCGCTCGACGGCCGGCAGGCCTACGAGATGCCGCGCGTCCGCGGGCGGGCCCTCGACCCCAGCTCCCCCAAGGACGTCGCCCGCCTCGCCGAGGAGATCCACCAGCTCCACGACCTGCAGTGGCCCCACGGCGACCTCAAGCCCGAGAACGTCATCCTCCGCGACGACGGCAGCGTCATCTTCATCGATCCCCTCCCGGTCGGGCTCGACCTCGTCACCCCCGACTGGACGCACCTCAACTTCCTCGTCTCCACGCCCCTCGTCGAGAGCGCCGACCCCCGCGACCGGCGGATGTTCCTGCGCCACCGCGACCTGGTGGCCCTCGCGCTGATGACCGCGCAGGCCGTCACCGGCGAGCGCCCCTGGGGCCACGCCGAGGTCGCCCGCATGGCCGACCGCTCCGTCGGCATCGAGGCCAAGCGCGAGCTGCTCCGCCACGCCCGCGCGAAGCTCGACGCGCTGCTCCCGAAGCTCCCCGTGACGCTGCGCCCCTTCGTCGGCCTCGCGCTCGACCCGGGCCTCTGGCCCGACGACGGCCCCATCTTCGCGGCCTACCTCCAGGCTCGCCCCTTCGAGGTCCGCTGCGACGCGCTCACCTCCATGCCGCTCGGGCGGATGTTCCGCGAACTCGCGGGCTGACTTCGCGTCGGTCGTACGCGACAGACGCCCCGTTCCCGGTTTAGGTTCCGCCGCCCATGCGCCGCCCGAGCGCCTTCGCCCCGACCCTCCCATGGCTCGCGCTGCTGGGCGCCGTGCTCTGCTTCTTCGGCGCCAACGTCGGCCGCACCTGGGATTTCACCGTCGACGACGCAGGCATCTCCTACTCCTACGCCCGCAACCTCTGGAACGGCGACGGCCTCGTCCTCACCCCCGGCGCCGAGCGCGTCGAGGCCGCGACCAACTTCCTCTGGATCCTCCTGCTCGCCCCCGCCGACGGCCTCGGCGTCACCCACGAGGCCCTCTCGAAGGTCCTGGGCCTGGCCTTCGCGGGCTTCGCGCTCTGCGCCATCGCGGCCTTCCCCGCGGTCGCCTACCAGCGCCGCCCGCGCTACTTCGACCTCGTCGCCCCGCTCATCGCCGCGACCTTCGCCCACTCCGCCCTCTGGACCACCTCCGGCCTCGAGAACGGGCTGTTCCAGTTCCTCGCGGCGGCCTCGCTCACGGCGCTCGCCTGGGAGGAGAACTCCCCCGAGCGCTTCCCCTGGTCATCGGTGACCCTCGGGCTGCTCTTCGCGACGCGCCCCGACGGCGCCCTCTACGCCTTCGCCATCGCCATCGCCCGCGGCTTCCGCATCATCACCGGCAAGCCCCGCCGCCAGGACCTCACCTGGGCCTTCACCCTCGGCATGATGGTCGGAGCCCTCGAGCTCTTCCGCCTCGCCTACTTCGCCTGGCCCTTCCCCAACAGCTTCTACACAAAGAAGCGCACCTTCGACTTCGGTAAGGACCTCACGAAGTTCGACTCCGCGGGCTGGGTCTACCTCCGCCAGTTCGTCCGCACCTACGACCTCACCCGCGCCCTCGCCGTGGTGCCCGCGCTGCTGCTCGCCCTGCGCGCCCCGGTCGCCCGCGTGGCCCTGCTGCTCTGCATCGCCGTCGGCCTCCTCTTCCCGGTCTACTCGCACGGCGACTGGATGGAGGAGTGGCGCTTCCTCACCTACGGGGTGCCGCTGCTCGCGCTGGGCTTCGCCGAGTCCGTGCGCGCCCTCGCCCGCATCCTCGTCGTCGCCATGCCGCGCAGCCTTCGCGCCCCGCTGGCCGTCGCGCTCACGCCCTTCGCGGCGTGGATGGTCCTCAAGGAGACCACGCACCACTACCCCGCGCGCTACACCCATACGCACCAGCACGACACGCTGGAGTTCTCGGTGGTCCGCGGCCGCGCTCGCTACTACGCCGCCGCCGCGCGCACCCTCGACCTGCGCGACGCCTCGGTGCTCGACCCCGACGTCGGCGGCATGAGCTACGACTCGGGCCTGGAGGTCATCGACCTCTTCGGCCTCGGCGACGTGGCCATCGCGCGAACGCACCCGCAGGACGAGCCCGGGATGCGCGAGGCCATCTTCGACGAACGCCGCCCGACCTTCGTGCACCTGCACGGCGCCTGGTACGCCGCGGTCAACCTCGAGCGCCTCGAGGAGCTGACCGAGGCCTACCTTCGCCTCCCTGGCTACATCGGCACCGAGCATGATGATGCCAGCAACTACGTCCGCCGCGACGTCCTCGCCGCCCCATGGACCGAGGAGGCCCACCAGGGTCCCCTCTTCTCGTCGGGCCCCGCGGGGCGCATCGAGGGCTACACCCTCTCCGCGCGAGGCATCGACCCGGGCGGCGCGCTGCGCGTCGAGGTGACCTTCGCGCACCCCGGCGAGGTCACCGCCGGGAGCATCGTCGCGGAGCCCCTCCAGGGCGGCGCACGCGTCTCGGTGCCGCTGCACCCGATGGGCGACATCGTCCCGACCTCCGGGCTCATGGCGGGCGAGCGGCCGTGGGCTCGCGTCCGGCTCGTGCTCCCCGCCGGGCGCTACGAGATCCGCTGGCGCAACGACCAGGCCGAGGCGACGCTGGGCACGGTCACCGTGGCCCGCGGGGAGGGCCGCCGCGAGCTCGACCTGCTTCGAGCGACGATGGACGACCTGCTGCGCCACGGCCGCCTCCACGACGCGCGCCGCCTGGTGCTCTCGCTTCGACTCCGCGCCCTCGACGAGACCGAGACCGACGCCCGCCTGCTGGTGGCCCGCTACGCCCGGGCGCTCGCCGAGCGCGCCCTCACGCTCGCCTCGCAGTCGCAGTACGCGATGGCCCGCGAGCTGGCCTCGCAGGCGCTCCGCTTCGGCCGCCACGACCCGGAGACCATGAGCTTCGTGCAGCGCGGCGCCGAGCGCATGGCCGAGCGCTCCCGCGCCGCCGAGCGATCCGGCCAGGTCGGCGAGGCCTTCACGCTGGCGCGCGACGCGGTGCTGCTCGACCCACGTCGGAGCTGGATGCGCCGCCGCGCCGAGACGCTGCGCGCCCAGCGCCGCCACGACTACGACGGAGGGCGAGAGACCGCGGCCTACCGCAACGCCGCCTGGGCCCTCGAACACCTCTCGGAGTCGGGCGAGCAGCGCGCGGAGTTCAACGAGGCGCTGGTGATGCTCGGCTCCATCGGGCGCTCGGTGGACGCCGCGGCGCTGGTCGACCGCACGGGCATCGAGCCTCGCAGCGCGTGGGCCCGGCTGGTCGCCGCGCGTGGATACCTGGCCCGCGGCGAGGTCGACGAGGCGCGACGCCTCGCGGCCACGGTGTCCTGCCGCGACGCGTGGGACCCGACCTTCGCCCAGGCCTACACCGCGCTCACGGGTCAGCCCTTGAGGCCCGCGGAGCGCGACTGCGCCCGCGTCGGGTCAGTCGCCCCGTGGATGCGCGGGAGCGCCCCCTTCGACGCGGTGGAGGGCTCCTTCGAGGCGCCCCGGTACACGGGCTGGACCGCCACCGGGACGGCCTTCAACCTCGGTCCGATGCACGACCTCCCCGCGGGCCAGACCTTCGTCAACGGCTGGCGGGGCCAGCGCTACGCGACCTCGTTCAACCGCGCGGGCGACGCCGCGGTGGGCACGCTGCGCTCCCGCGAGTTCACCCTCTCCACCGACGCGATCTCCTTCCTCATCGGCGGCGGGTCCAACGTCGCGGAGCTGGGCGCGCGGCTGATGGTCGACGGCCAGGCCGTGCGCAGCACCGCCGGGGCGGACACCGAGGGGATGCACCGGGAGTTCTGGGACGTGCGCGAGTGGCGCGGCCGCCGGGCGCACCTGGAGATCTACGACAACGCCACCGGGGGCTGGGGGCACATCATGGTCGACGACTTCCTGCTGGAGCCGGTGTTCCCCCACCGCTGACTCCCGCCGCTCAGCGCAGGTCGGCGCAGCAGCGGAAGCCGATGGAGTAGTCGTGGTAGCTCGGGTTGTGCGCCCTCGTGGCGTAGTCGCAGCCCGCGCCGTTGACGTGCACGTCGACGTAGTACCCGCCGCGAAACACCCCGCGGCCCCCGCGGGTGGTCGCCTCGACCCACTCGTGCAGGTTGCCCACCATGTCGAAGACGCCGTAGCGGTTGCGGCACCGCGAGTGGGATCCGGCTCGGGCGAGCGTCCCTGGGAGCTGGTTGAGCCTCGGGTCGTTCATCTGCTCGGCGTGGAACACGTCGCCGAGCCCGAAGATGCGCCGCACCGGCCCCTCCCGATGGTCGTTGCACCGCTGCGGAACATACCTGGGCCCGTAAGGCCACGCGCTCGGCGACGGACCCTTGCAGGCGCGCACCCACTCGGGCTCGGCGCATAGCCTCCGCCCCGCGGCCTGGCACGCCGCGCGCGCCTGCACCTGCGAGATGTAGCCCTGGGGGAAGGCCCCCGCCCTGGCCACCGCCCGCACCCTCCGCCCCGGCGGCAGCGCCGCGAAGGGGCTCCATGGTCGGGTGCGCCCGCGAGGGAGCACCTCCACCAGCGATCCCTCGTAGCGGTCGATGCAGTACTCCCCCGCCACGGCGATCATGCCCGCGGGGCAACCCCTCCTGCGACGGCCGACGAAGCCCATCGAGCCGACCGCGAGCACGGCCAGCAGCCCGTACACGAAGGCTTCATGCAGTCGACCGCGGGCGCCCATCGTCATGCCTCGTTGTCAGGCTCCACGAACTGCCACTTAACCTCTGGACAGCGCGCGCGCACGCGGGTCTCCAGCTCGTTGATGGTGGCGATCAGCTCGGCCCCGGACAATCCGTCCCGCGGGGTCACCTTCATGGCGAGCCACACCTCGCCCGGACCCTGCTGGAGCGTGACCAGCCGGAGCAGGGACACGAGCCGGTCGTCCTCCTCGAGGGCCTCCCTCACATGGCGCTCGATCGAGGGGTCGGCGGCCTCGCCCAGCAGCAGGGACTTGGTCTCCGTCGCCAGGAAGAACGCCACCCCGATGAGGCACAGCCCCACCGAGATGCTCCCGAGCCCGTCCCAGACGCCGTTGTGGGTGATCCAGGCGATGAACAGGAAGACCGCGGCCAGGGCGAGGCCCACTACCGCCGCGAAGTTCTCGCCGGTGACCACGATGAGGTCGGCGTTCTTGGTATCGCGCAGCCGCGCCGCGAGGCTCCCATCGCCGCCGAGCTTCTTCACCTCCGCGATGCACTGGGCGAGCGAAGCGCCTTCGAGCGCGAGCGCCAGCCCGAGCACCAGGAAGGCCCAGCCCACCCGCTCGACGGGCTCGGGGTGCATCACCTTGTGGACTCCCTCATAGATCGCGACGATGCCGCCGCCGAAGAAGAGCATCAGGGCGACGAGGAAGCTCCAGAGGTACGACTCCCGACCGTGGCCCATCGGGTGGGAGGCCGACGCCGGGCGCTGCGCCTGGCGGTTGCCGATGAGCAGCAGCACCTGGTTGGCGCAGTCGGAGAAGGAGTGCAGCGCCTCGGCCAGCATCGAGCCCGACCCGGTGACCAGCGCCGCGGCGGTCTTGGCGAGGGCGATACCGACGTTGGCTGCCAGGGAGGTGAGAATGACCTTGGTGCTGCCGCCGTGAGCCATGAGGGCCGCGACACTAGCAGACCGCGCCGACGGGCCAACAGACCGCGCGGTGACCCGGCCACCCGCTCCGTGATAGCCCATTAGGAATCATGAAGAAATCGCACCGATCCCGATGGGCGTACGCGTGGATGTTGGCCACCCTGGCGGTCTCGGGTTGCAGCGACGACAACCCCACCGTCATCGGCCCGATGTGCTTCCCCGAGTGCCGCGCGGGGACGGTGTGCTCCCCCTCCGGAACCTGCGTCAGCGCATGCAACCCTGCCTGCGGCGCGACGGAGACCTGCGTGGGCTCCGGGGCGACCGCCCGCTGCGTGACCGGCGGCGCCGACAGCGGCACAGGCACCGACCTCGGTCCGATCGGCGACGCATCCCCGACGGACACGGGCACGATCACCGACATCGCCACTGGCTCGGACACTGGGCTCCCCACGGACGTCCCCGCGGGCACGGACGCTGGCCCGACGGACGCCGGAGCGCCGCCCACCGACGTCGTCGCGGCCGACGGCTTCTCCCCCCCGATGAACTGCGGAATGCCCGGGCAGACCTGCTGCGTCGGGCGCGGCTGTTACGGGGGCGGGTATTGCGAGGCGGGCACCTGCCGCGCTCCTTCGGTGCGTGACATGGGCGAGTGCAGCCGCGCGGACGAGTGCGCGGCGGGCCAGTCCTGCGGCGGTCCCTTCGTGTGCGGTGGTGGACCCGACGCGGGGGTAAACGACGCGGGCGCCATCCTCCCGCGGCGCTGCTTCCACTGCGAGGCCCCTCCTGGCACGGCGGCCTTCGGCGCGGCCTGCAGCAACGGCGGCGACTGCCAGAGCGGCGTGTGCTCCAACAGCCGCTGCACCCTCGCGTGCCCCATCGGCGACGCGGGCGACGCCTTCTGCCGCACGCGCGGCGCGCTCCAGCGCTGCGTCAACGTGTTCTTCGCGCCGGTGTCCATGGGTCCGCTGACGACGCTCGGCGTATGCGCGCCTCGTGCACCCGCGACGCCGACTGTCCCGCCGACACCGCCTGCGTCCCCCGACTCAACTACTTCGCCGACCGGATGGACTTTGTCTGCGCGCCGCCGCCCCCCACGGCCACCGCCCGCATCGGTGAGGCGTGCAACCCCACCGGCGCCAACACCTGCCGCAACGTCCTCTGCGTGGGCACCTCCGCGACGGCGGGCTACTGCACCGCGCCCTGCACCGTCGACGCCGACTGCCCCGCCGCGGCGCCGTCCTGCGCCCCGATCACCTACTCGCGTCCGAGCGGCGCGGGTCAGCCCTCCCGCGGCTGCGGCCCCCGCCCGACTATCTGATCTCCCATTAGCCCTGCCGGGTAGAACGGCGACGCCCCGGGAGGGAGGCTCTGCACCTCTCCTCTCGGGGCGTCACTCCGTCGCCGTATCGGACGATCAGCTACCCGGCGAGAACGTGAACGGGAAGCTGAATTCCACGCTGCCGCCCTCGGGCACCGGGAACACCAGGCCCCGCAGGCGCCCGCTCACGCACGACCCGACCGCGGGCGCGGCCGAGGCCAGCGGACCACCGCCGGAGATGCGGGTGATACGGCCGGTGGCGCCGATGGTGAAGTTCATCTCGAGGCGGCCCGAGAGGGTGGGGTTGTTGCGCAGCTCGCGCTCGTAGCAGGCCCGGATGCCGCCGAGCTGCCCGCGGATGATGCGGGCGACCGCGTTGGCGTCGACCTGACCCTCGCCACCCGTCGAGTCGCCGCCGCCCATGTCCGCGCTGCCACGGATCACGCGCTCGCGAACGATCTCCTGCCCGCTGCCGATCTGGTTGCCGCTCGAGGCGACCGCGCCGCCCTGGCCGAGCCCGCGACCTCCGAGGCCGCCGCCTCCGGCCGAGGCGATGCCGCCGCGACGGACGCCGACCTGACCGCTGGCGGCGGAGATGCCTCCGACGTTGGCGAGGTCGCGCTCGGTGCCTGCCATGAGACCGCCCTGGTTGAGGGCGTCGCGCGCGCTGCCGCGGCCGGTGTCATTGGCGCCGGTGAGCGCGGCGAACTCCGCGCTGTTGTTGAGCGCCGAGAGCGCCGCATCGACGGCCCGGTTGGCCGCCGCCGCCGCCGCCTCGCCGCGACGCTCGGCCGCAGCCTGACGGGTGGCCTCACGCTCGGCCGGACCGGGCGTGGGACGACGCTCCGTCGGGGCCGCCGCGGGGGTGTTGGAGGGGGTGTTGGACGCCGTGTCCGCGGAGGCGGCCTCGGCCTGCGGCTCGGGCTCGTCGACCGGGGGCGGGGTCGCGAGGAGCCGGACGAGCCGCGAGTCATCGAGGGAGAGCTCGTCGTCGACGATGGGGTCGTAGACGTACTCGACGTACGCGATGCTCGCGATGGCCAGCACGAGGAAGGCCGAGAAGCAGGCGTTGTAGGTCCAGTCGATGTTCTTGACCCAGCCCGCGCGGATGGCCGCGGGGAGCTGCGGCTTCGGCTGCGGCGGCGGCGGGACCACGAACTGGAACAGGAACATCACCCCGCCCAGTTGGATCTTGCCGCGCGAGGTCTCCGCGAGCGCAACCTGCCAGCCGGTGGGGCCCTTCTTGACCCCGGGGCTGCTACGCAGATCGGCGAGCTTCTTGATGCCCTCCGGGAGCGCGAGCTGCCCCTCCATCTTCTCCGTGAAGTTGAGCAGGTACTGGCCGCCGACCATGGAGAAGAGCTCGAAGGTCGACGGGAGCTCCGAGGACGCCACGGTGAAGGTGTTGCGCTCGGTGGTGCCGACGCTGACCGAGCCCCGGTCGCGGATGATCCGCTCCTCGGACATCCGGGTGCCCTGCATCACGCCGATGCGCAGCACCTTGGGGCCCGTGGCCACCTTCTGTGCGGCCATCGCCTGGGTCATCGCGCCGGGCTTTCCTCCGCGCGGCGGTTGTGTCTGCTGGGCCATCGTCATCGCCTCCGTACTGGAAATCTATCACCGACTCTGACCGCGACCGCAGCGGAAGGTTCCCGCTGGGGGAAGTCGCTGGTCAGAAGGGCGCCCGCCGCACTGCGTCCACGATCTCGCGAATGAAGTGGATGGGCGCCTCGAAGTACGAATACCCAAGGCTCGAACGGCCCGACACCGAGAACGCGTAGGGGCGCTGGATCTCCCCCCGGACCTCGATCGTCGTACTCGCCACATAGACGCGGCGCCCGTTCTCGGTGCGCACCGTCGCGGCCATCTCCTCGTTGGCTGGCGGCGTGCCCGCATCCGTCGGCGGGACCTGCGCCGCGGCCTCGCCGCTCCACAGCGCCGCGGCCCCGAGCACCGCGACGACCGACATCACCGTTCGAGCTGATCTACGCATAGGGGACCTCACAAAAGCTATCACGGTGCCGTCCCCCCTGCCCCACCCGGCGCGCCCTCAGCGGGAGCAGGAGCCGGAGCGGGAGCCGCGGGGGCCGCCGACTCGGGAGCCGGGGCGGCAGGGGTCGGGCCCGTGGCCGGCGTGGCGGCGGTGCGTCGGGCGGCGGCCTGGGCGCGCTGCAACGCACGGTTCGCGCGCTCCAGGGCCTGAGGGAGACGCGTGAGCTGCCCGTCGACGTCCTCGCGCCGGGGATGCGACGCGTACTGCGCGCCGAGCGCATCGCGGAAGCGGGTGAACGCCGCCTGAGCCTGCTGGAGCAGGGTCACCTTGCGCTGGAGCGCGTCGACCGCCGTGCCGGTCACGTCCCTCGCCTGATCGGCGTAGAGGCGCCCGGTGTTGTAGTGAACCTCCAGCAGCGACCCGTCGAGCTGCTGGGCCCGCTGGAACTCCTGCAGCGCCCGGTCGTACTGACGCGTGGCGCGGAGGGCATCGCCGAGGTTGAGGTGCGCCTTGGCCCAGTTGGGCGCGAGCGCCACCGTCGAGCTGAGGTTGGACACCGCCTGCTCGTAGTTGCCCGCGTTGAGAAACTGCACCCCGAGGTTGTTGCGCGCCTCGACGAACTCGGGCGCCAACTGCACCGCCCGCTCGAAGGACTGGATCGCCGCCGGCACGTTGCGCTCGACCTCGATCTGGAGCAGCCCGCGCAGGTGCTGCACCTCGGGGTTGCTCGCGCCCGCACCGTTGTTCTGGTGGTTGGGGTCGGCGCCGTTGATGAGGTCGTTGACGATGTAGAGCGCGAGGTCGAGGCGGCCCTGCGCGCGATACGCCTCGGCCACCGCGAGCCGCGCCGCGACGCTGCGCTCGTCGAAGCGCAGCACCTGCCGCGCCTCCTCGATGGCGTCCGCGGCCCGGTTGTTCAGCACCAGCATCCGCGCGTACTCCGCGCGGATCAGCGCGTTGCGGGGATTGGAGCGCGCCACGGCCGCCGTGAAGGAGACCGCCTCCGGGATGCGCCGCTGCCTGACCAGCATGCGGGCCCTCCCGACGACCGCGGGGTCGTAGTCGGGCTGCATGGCCAGCGCGCGGGTGTAGAGCCCGTCCGCCGCGCCGTCGTTGCCCTGCCGCTCGGCGACGACCGCGGCGTTGTACGCGGCCTGCGCGGCCCGGGGCTCCGCGCTCATGGTCGACTGGAAGGCCTGCATCGCCTGCTCGAGCTGACCGGCGCGAGCGGCCTGGAGGCCCTGCTCGAAGGAGCTTCGCGCCGACCCGGAGAGCGTCACCCGGGAGCTGGCGCTCGCCGTCCCCTGCGCCGAGGCGGATGGGGTCTCCGGCGTCGGCGTCACTGGGGCGGCGGGCGTCGGCGCGGGCGGAGCGGTCTGCGCGGTTGTCGACTCGGCCAGGCCCGCGTCCGGGGTGGATGCGGTCGTGTCGCCGCCGGAGCTCGACTGCGGCCGCGGGGGGGTCGTCGTCTCGTTGGAGGACGAGCACGCGTTGGCCGTCAGGCTCAGCAGGATCGCCAGGACCGCGGTGGTGGAGGGAGTGGAGCGCATCGTTCCTCTGATCATTCGCTGACGAGACCGGGACCGGCGAGCGGAGTGCTCTGGGTGACGGTAGCGCCGGGCGCCTCGCCGTCGAACATCCCGCTGCGGTACTCGAACACCCGCTGCTGGGTGAGCGCGGAGTCCACCAGCGGACGGTTCTCGTCGAGTCGCATGTGCTCCAGTGCGCGCGCGGCGTACGGGGTCGGGATGTTCTGGTTACGGGACGTGTAGACGGCCGTGCCGTAGTTGATGATCGCGAGCTTGCGCTCCGCCTCGGCCTCGGCGTCGAAGCTGGCCTGCACCGTGGCCTGCCGCTCCTGCTCCTGCTGGTCGATGCGATCGCGCCCAGCCTGCACCTGGTCGAGGATCTCCTGCCGACGGGAGTTGTCCTCCGGCAGTCGCTCCGCCGCCGCCTGCGCTCGGTCGAGCTGCGCCCGCGCCGCCGCGAGCCGACGCTCCTCGTCGCGCGAAGCCACGAGCAGGGTCGCCGAGGCGGGCCTCCTGCGTCGCGAGGTACTCGTGCGCCTCGCCCTGCCGGGTCAGCGCGCCGATGGAGTACTCGCCGCCGCGGAGCGACACGACCTCGCGGGCCGAGGCGTCGATGGCGCGCAGCTGCTCCTTGAAGCGATCGATCTGCTGACGCAGCGCCGCCGCGTCGCCGCGCTGGAACTGCACCTGCGTGAACTGGTTGACCTGATCGTCGAGGTCACGGAACAGCGCCTCCGCCGCCCACGCCGCCGCGGGCGAGCCCGGCTGCTGGCCCGAGCTGCGGAACACCGTGACGACCTCGCGCAGGGCCGGCGGTAGTTGCGGTCGTTGCCGAGGCGCTGGTGCGGAGCGCGATGTAGTACTGCGCCTGCACCCTGGAACTGCGCCGTGTCGGCGCTCGTCGGGGTGCGGCGCAGGTAGTCCTGCAGCGAGGTGAGGGCCTCGGCCCAGTTGGCCGCCGGAAGGGGATCTGCGCCGCGCGGTACTCGGCCTCCGGCGCGCTCCTGGCCCGCCTGTGCCCGGGGCGAAGGTGCGCCAGGCCCGCGGCCGGCGTCCCAGCGCGCGAGGTTGGTGTTGATGAGCGCGATCGACGCGAGCGCGTCGTGGACGTGGCCGCGTGGTCCGCCGCCGGGCGAAGCGCGTGTCCGGTCGACGTTGTTGTAATAGCGAATCGCGTTGTCGTAGTCGAAGATGCGCTCCAGGTTCTGCCCGGCGCGGAAGTTCGACTCGTCGAGGATGTTGATCCGCTGCTGGAGCTCATCGCCGGTGAGCTCCTGCCCCGCGCGTTGCGGGTGTTGTTGAAGTCCTGGGTGATGCGCTGTAGGTCTGCGTCGCCGTGTCGAAGCGCCCGGTGCGCTCGTACGCCTGCGCGATGTAGTATCATCGCCAGCGCCGCCTGGGGGTGGTCGCGGTTGGCGCGCACGGCCTCTTCCATCAGCCGCCGCGCGTCTTCGTAGATCTCCGCCGACTGGCTCGCGTTGGCCTGCTCGGCCTCGCGGAAGAGCGCCAGCGCGAGACGGAACTGGCGGTCGGTGAGGATCCCCGTCGGGCCGAGCGCGCCGCCGACGCCCGGGCGCAGGTCCGCTCGCTGCTGCTCGCGGGCGAGCGCTCGAGGTCGTCCTGGCGGCCCTGCGGCACGAGGAGGTTGTTGAGGTCGTCGAAGGACGCGCCGGCCACCGGCGGTCCTGGCAGTACAGCCTGGAGGATGGCCCGGTAGAGAGCCTCGGCCTCGCGAGCGTGGCCGAAGCGCAGGAGGGTGCGCGCGTTGAGGTACGCGAACTTCGCGCGGTACGGCGGGTTGTTCTCCGGGTGCTCGTTGTCGACCTGCACCACGTCGCGCAGCGCCGAGGCGTCGTCGAGGTCTGCGGGACGCGGTTGGCGTACGCGATGCGCGCGTCCATCAGCTGACGCACCGGCTCGGGGATGTTGAGCTCGGTGACCGTGCCGCGCCGGTCGCCGGTGGCCGCGGCGCAGGTGGTCGCCTCGCCGCGTCGGCGGAGCCGCGGGTGCCCCTGGTCGTCGGAGCTCCGGGCGGGGATGCCCGCGCGGATCGCGAGGCACGGATCGAAGGCCCGCCGCTGCGCCTGGAGCCGGATGAACGCCTCCTGGGACTTCACGGCCATGTACGCCGAGGCCACGAGGAACTGGTCGTTCTCGTTGGACTCGCGCACGTCCGAGTAGGCCCGCGAGGCCTCCTGGTAGTTGCGCGACCAGAACAGCGCGTCGGCCCGGTTGTACCGGAACTCATACGCCGCCTCGTCGTTGGGGTAGTTCTCGATGAACTGGGTGTAGGCGCGCACCGCGGCCTGGTACTCGACGTCCGCCTGGCGGAGCCGATCGAGCGCGTCGGCCTGCGACTGGGCCTGCTCGGCGCCGGTCTGCCGGGTGGCGGCCACGGCGAGCTCGCGACCGCGCTGGCGAAGCTGCCCCGGTGGTGCTGGAGCGCCGTGTCGTGCAGCGAGTTGCGCGCGACCGTGTCGGCGTAGCGCTGGGCGTCGGGGTGGTTGTTGTTGGCGTTCCACCACGCGCTGCCCTCGGTGTAGCGCCCGAGGCCGCCGCGGGCGTCGATCGCCTGGTCGAAGCGACGCTGGCGCTCGTATGAGATCGCGATGCTCTGCGCCACCGCGGGGCGCCTGGAAGTGCAGCGGGTACAGCGCGAGGAAGAGCCGGTAGAGCGTGATCGCCTCGTAGTACTTCGTCTGCTGGAAGTAGTCGTTGGCGAGCTCGAGGTACGCCTCCGGCGTCCACGGGCGGTCTTGCGGGATGTACGTCGGGCGGCCCGGTACCGGCACCGCGCGCTGCGCCGCCTGACCCTCGCGGGCGGCTGCGATCTGCGCCGGATCGGCGGGCGAGGTCATGCGCAGGATGCCCGCGCAGTCGAAGGGACGCGCCGCGTCGGCGGGCGGCTGCGCGACCTGGTCGACGAGCCCCTGGCAACGGTTGACGTCGTCCCCAGGCCCGGAGCCCCAGTCGCTCTCCGAGAAGATCACGCCGATCCACTTGATGGTGTCGGAGCGGTTGCCCTGCGTGCCGGCCTCGGCGCCGACGTAGTCGTAGTAGTCGAGCAGCCGCGAGAAGCTTGCAGCGCCTCGGGGTAGCCGTTCTGCATGCGGAAGAACGCCCAGCCGACCTTGTAGAGCGCCTTCGACCAGAAGACGCCGTACTCCATCGCCGGATCGAACTGCGCGCGGACGGCGGCCGGGTCTGCTGTGCCGGACTGGCCGGCGCCCTGGATCGCCGCCGTGGGCGCGCGACTGGCCGCCGCCGGCGCGGCGCGCGGCTCGCGCGCATCGAGGCGCGGTACGCGGCGATGGCGAGCGCGTTGCCCTCGTCGTCGCGCGCGCTGTCGAAGTGGTAGTCGCCGATGTAGTACCAGACCTCGCCCGCGTAGCGGGACGGGAGGTTGTTGGGGCCGCGCATCGGCTCGCAGGCCGCGTAGTCGTTGGGGATCGCGACCGTCTGGTTGGCCGCGAGCTCGGGCAGCGGCCCGGGAGGCGGCCCGCCGCCGTCGCCGCCCCGCGGGCGCGGGCGGGGGCGGGGGAGACACAGCTCCGGCGCGCGCGGGCGCAGGATGTCGAAGAGCCGCCCGCACACCACGGGCTGATCCGTGGGCTGCAGCGGCGCCGCGAGGTCGAAGCCGCGCTCGCGCTCGTAGTGGAAGCGCGACGGGCAGACCATGCCCTTGTAGGCGTTGATGGCCTCGTCCTCGCGCCCCATCTCCTTCAGCACCCAGCCGAGGAGGTAGTGGGTCGTGTCGCTCATGCGGAAGCTCGCGAAGCGCGAGATCACATGGCGGTACAGCAGGATCGAGCAGCGGTAGTCGATCGGCGGGCCGGCAGGTCGTCGGTCGGCAGGCCCCTGCGCCTGGCGCTCTCGCGGCGGCGGTCGGCGACATCGTCGGCGTCGAGCTTGGCGTAGGCCGACTCGTCGTAGTAGAGCTCCGCGAGGCGGAACATCACGTCGGGCGTGCGCTCGGTGTCCTCGGGGTAGGTCTCGAGGAAGCGCTCGAACACCTGGATCGCGTGGCGCCGCGCCTCGGCCTCGGCGGCGCGCTCGGCCTGGATCTGTCGATCGAAGCCCGCGCGAAGTCGGCTGAGCTGGCGGTCGTGCTCGCGGCTGAGCAGCCCGTTGACCGAGCTGCGGAACCCCTGGCCGCGCTGGAGGAAGCCGTCGACCTCCGCCTCGAGCAGCCTGAGCGCCTCGATCTGCTCGGGGGTGGGCGCGGGCGGGCGCGACGCGCCCGGCGGGCCGCCCGCGAGGCTCGACGCCGCACCGCGTCCGGCGGCGGTCGCGGCGCGACCAGGCCGTCGCCCGGCGGCGCTCCGGACGCATCGGGCCAGGCGTCGGCCCGGCCGTCGCGCCGGCGTCCCCGCGGAGGCCGGCTGCTGCGCGAAGGCGCGGGCGAGCAGCGCCAGGAGCAGGAGAAGACCGAACCGCCATCGCCATGGAAGCCCTTCATTGTGTCCTGGCCCCTGGGCGCGCCGGGGGGGGTCGAGGCGGCGCTCGACACGGCGTCGGCGCCGGGGCGGGAGTCGGCGCGGGGGTCTGCCTGGCGCGGGTCGCCGCGGTGCGGCGCCAGGCGTGGGGCTGCGCGGCCCTGAGCTGCTGCGCGTCGTCGGGCCGGACGCGCCCTCGGTCACCTCGCTGAACTCGTCGTTGAGCGCGAGATCTCGCGGTTCTGCTCCTCGGCGAGGAGGCGGGCGCGGTTGTTGTGCTCCTCGCGCTCCTCCCAGGCGACGTCGACGAGGCCGAGGTCGGCGCGCATCACGATCTGGTAGAACTGCAGCCGAACCTGCCGGAACTGCTGCTGGATCAGGTTGCCCACCACGTCCTCGGCCTCGCGCTCGAGGGCCCCGAGACGCTCGCGGAAGCCCGCGACCCGGGACTCCTCCTCGCGCACCTGGTTGGTGATCACGAGCACTCGCTGATCGACCAGGGTGTTGATGCGGCCGTCGGCCTCGCCGATGCCCTGGTCGAGCCGGTCGAGCCGGGCGAGCAGGCCCTCGGCCTCCGCCAGGCAGCCGCCCGGCGGCGCGCAGGGCCGCCGCCTCGCGCGCCACGAGGTCACGCAGCTGCGCGCGCACCTCCACGTCGTGCGCGTACCGGGGTCGCCCGGGCCGATCTGCGAGCGCGCTGCGCTGATCATCCGACGGATGTTGGTGACCCGGTCGCGGTACTGCTGCAGCGCGGCCCTCTGCTGGGAGAGCTCGGTCTGCAGCGTCGTACGATCGAGCGTCGCGCTCTGATGCGACGGGTCGGCCAGGTAGCGCTCGATCGCGACGACCATGGCCTCGAGCCCGTCGACGCGCTGCTGGTTGCGCTGGAGCGTCTGGGAGAGGGTCTGGAGCTCGTTGTCGGCCTGGCGATCGCGGCGGCGGAGCCCGTCGTCGTCGGTCGGGAGGCGGCCGATCTGCGCCGCGAGGGCGCGCCGCTGGCTGATGATCCCCTGGAGGTCGACGTTGCCCGCGTCGGCGCCGCGGTCCATGGCGAGGGCGACGGACTCACGGAGCTGCGACGAGCGGTTGAGCACCTGCCAGACGCGCTGACGGGCGCGACCGAGGTCCTGGAACACGTGCGAGCGGGAGGGCGCGTTGAGGGCGGCGTTGAGCCGGTCGATGAGGTCGGTGGCCTCGCGCACATAGGTGCGGCAGGTGTTGAGGTCGGAGATGACCCGCATGCTGTTGTCGAGCCCGCCCTCCTGGCGCACCCACGCGAGGGCCTGCGCTGGGAGGAAGCTGCTGGCGTCGAACACCTGGAGGTTGGAGCGGATGAGCTCGCGGAAATACAGCTCGGGGTTGGCGCGGTCGGTCGCCTGGGTGATCTGCTGGTAGATCGGCCCGAACTGGTCGCGCACCTCCTGGAACACCTGCTGCGCCCGCTGGAAGCGCCCGGTGCGCAGGAGCAGGTTGCCCCAGAGCAGCTTGCCCTCGGGGATGAGCGGCGAGTCGGGCGCCGAGATGGCGAGGATCTCGAGCGCGCGCTCGGCGCGGATGGCGTCGCCGAGCTTGATGTACGCCCAGGCCTGCTCGAAGAGGGCGCGGTCGAAGTAGGAGGAGTTGCGCCCGATGCGCTGGTAGCTCTCGATGGCCGCGTCGAAGCTCTCGCGCTCCACCTGAAGGCGCCCGACGGCGAGGATCGAGAGGTCGATCACACGCTGCTGCTCAGGGCCTTCGGCCTCGAGCTGGCTCACCCGTTGGAAGGCCTCGATGGCCTCCGGATACTGCTGGCGCACCGTGAGGATCGCGCCGAGGAAGTAGCGAGCCTGCGGATAGAGCGGGGCCGTCGCGGGGATCGCCTCGAAGGCCTGCCGAGCTCCGTCGAGGTCGGGGGTGCCGCGGAGGAAGAGGAACTTCCCGCGGGTGTACGTCGTCTGTGCCTCGATCTCGGACGGCGGGATCTGCCCGAGGCGGCGGAAGTACTCCTCCACCCGTCGGCTGCTCTCGTCGTCGTTGGCGCCGAGCGCGATCTCGATCTCGATGAGCCGACCGAGCGCCCGCTGGACGAAGGGGCGGAACACCGGCTCGCCCGCGTGGTCGAGCACCTGGCGGAAGCGGGTGCGCGCGCCGTAGCGATCGCCGGCCTGGAAGAGCGCGTCGCCCAGCAGGTAGAGCCCCTGGGGGAAGGCCGGGGTGTTGGCGTAGTTCTCCACGATGTCGGTGAAGAGCACCGCGGAGCGCGCGTAGTCGCGCAGGCGATAGAGCAGCTCGGCGTCAGCGAAGCGCTCCTGGTAGTCGGGCCCCTGCCGGGCGGCGCCGCTCGCCGCGCTCGTCGCGAGCTGGCCGATCTGCGCGGTCTGCCCCTCCAACACCGTGAGCTGCGAGCCGACGTCCCCGAGGTCCTGCGACCGCGCGACGGACGGAGCGGTGAGCGCCGCCAGCACCGCGGTGAGAGCCCACCCACGAATCCCCCGGCGCTTCATCGGGTCCCGTTCCCGCCCGTCGGTGCCGCCGGCGCCGGCGTGGTCTCGGCGCCCTCCGCCGCTTCACGCAGCGAGATCACGCGCTGGACGTACCGCACGGCGGGGCGGCTCTCGGGGGACTCCAGGGGCCCGCCCTTCTCGAAGCCGACCACGCGGATCTGGATCGCCTTGCCCTCGGGGACCGAGAAGCTCTGCGTGGAGCGCACGGAGAAGCGATACCCGCGCATGTAAGGCAGGCCCGCGCCGATGTACGTGAGGTTCACGCCGAGGCTGTGATCGCCGGAGCCGATCTGGCCGTTGTAGACCTGGAACTCCCGGCGGTCGGCCAGGGCCCCGGACTCGTCTTCACGGTTGAAGATCGGCGCGCCGTCGAGCGAGTACACGACCGTCGCCAGACGGTACGAACCGCCCATCTCGTTCTGGTGGACGATCTGCGCGCGAGAGCCTCCGACGGCGTTCTGCAGCACCGACTCGGCCAGCAGCGACAGGCGCGCCTTCGAGCGGAAGATCTCCTCTTTGAGCTCGTTGATGCGCTGCTCGAGGTTGCGGAGGCGCACGACGTACTGCTCTCCCGTGACCGCGCCCGCGTCGTCACCGACCGGAGCCGCCGCGCCGCCGTCCGCCGCGAGGACCGCCGGCGCCGCGGTTGTGGTCGGCGCCGCGCCGACACCGCCGTCGTCGAGCTGCTGCGCCAGCGCCACACCGCCCGGCGCCATCGCCACGAGCACCATTACCGTCGCCGTAAACCGCCGCATGCCGTCTCGCCTCTTCACTGACTGCCTCATCGCGCCGCCGGCGCCGCCGCCGCTCCGCCCACCGAGGCGTTCGACAACGCCGTCGCCTCGGGGATTGTCATCACCTGCTGCGTGTATCGGATCGCCGGCCGCTCTTCGACCGCGGTGGTGGCGCCGCCGCGCTCGTAGCCCACGACCGTCAGCCGGAGCGCCCGACCCTCGGGGACGCTGAAGGCCTGCACCGACCGCGCGCGGAAGGTGTAGCCCCGGATGTACGAGAAGATGCCGAAGCCGTTGCCCTGGTACTCCAGGCTCACCGTGAGCGAGTGCTCGCCCGAGGTGATGCGCCCGTCGAAGACCGGGAAGGTGCGCTGCTCGGCGAGCGAGCCGCTCTCGTCGGTGCGCGTCCCGATGGTCGCCCCGTCGAGGCTGTACGTCGCGCGCACCAGCCGGAACGTCGAGCCCATGTCGTTCTGGTGCTCGATGATGAGCTGCGCTCCGCCGCCGCCGACCTGGCTCAGCACCGTCGCCGTGAGCTGCTGGAGCCGCGTGTGCGCGGAGGTCAGGTCGTTGGAGAGCGAGGTCATCTCACCGTCGATCTCGCGCAGCGCCACCGAACGTCCGGTCACCGGCGCGGGCGTGGGCAGGGCCGCGAGCGGCGTTGCGGTCGGCGTGGTCGCGGCCGGCGCAGGCATCACCATGGGCGCTGCAGCGGTCGGGCTCGGGACCGGGGCAGGCGGCGTAGCAGGGGCGGGTTGTGCGGCGAGGAACGCCGGCGCCACGAAGATCACCGCTGAAATCAACCATCGAGGCAGCATCCGCCGTTGCACGCGCACCCTCCGTCTCGCCACGTTGTCGGGCAGTACCGCCTGAATCGCAGCCGGTGGTTTACCCCAGGGCGCTCCCGAGGGTCAACGCGCACCGTAGGCCCGCGACCCGCTCATTTGCAGGGCGCACGCGGCGATGGACCGCGCGGCTTGAACTGGCCTAGGATGCCACCCCATTAGAGCGCGGGCGGATTGTCCCGCGAGGGTCTCCGCCGCAGGGCGAGAGATCCTCTGCGGTGGTCGTGCGTCCAAGGTACTCGTAAGCAACGACCTCCAAGATCCCAAGTGTCTGGCACAGTGAACGCCGATCGGCTGGCTACGCTCAGCGATGAACTGCTGCTCGATCGCTTTCGGGAGGGAGAGGCGCGTGCTTTCGAGGAGCTCATGCGCAGACACCGCACGCCCATCTTCCATTTCATCTTGCGCTCGGTGAAGAACCCAGCGACCGCCGACGAGATCCTGCAGGACGCCTGGCTCCGGATGATCCAGGGCGCGAGGGAGTTTCAGCGGGCCTCGCGGTTCACCACCTGGGCCTATACCGTGGCGCGCAACCTCTGCATCGACCACGCGCGCAAGGCGGTGCACCGTCGGCACCCCTCGCTCGACCAGCCCCGCGAGGAGGAGGGAGCGACGCTCGGCGACTCCATCGCGGCCAACGACGCGGGCGCCGACCGCACCGCCATCGGCCACCAGCTGCAGCGCAGCCTGGTCGTGGCGATCGAGTCGTTGCCCAACGACCAGCGCGAGGTCTTCGTGATGCGCGAGTACTCCAACCTCTCGTTCAAGGAGATCGCCGACGTGGTCGGCGCGCCGGAGAACACCGTGAAGTCCCGGATGCGCTACGCTCTCGAGCGGCTGCAGTCCTCCCTCGTCGAGTACGAGGACTACGCCCGCACCCTCGGGTGACGCCATGGATTGCGAGACCTGCAACGACCTCCTGCTGGACCTTCACTACGACGAGCTCGACGCGGCTCGCGCTGCGGAGGTGCGCGCCCACCTCGCCGGATGCGACGACTGCCGGGCGGCGAGCGAGCGCCTCGGCCGCACCCGCGCCCTCGCGGCGAAGCTCCCCCTCCCCGACGCCCCGACCCACTCCGCCCCGGTGATGGCGGCCCTGGCCGCGACCTCCCAGGTCGCCACGGCGGTCTCGGGCAGGGTGTCGGCCGTCATCCCCATCGAGCGGGCCCGCGAGGTCAAGGCCGCCGGCTGGCTCCAGCGGGTCGGCGAGCTGGCTATGCGGCGACAGGTCGCCATGGTGGCCATCTCGTTGCTGATGGTGGGCCTCGGACTGCGGTACCTGCCGTTCCGCTCTCCCACGCAGTCGGTGACCACGGAGATGTCCCAGCCGGAGGTCATCCCGGCGACGGAGCTCACCCCGCCGCCCGCACCCTCCGCGGCGCCGCCGCCTGCGCAGAGCACCGCGCCCTCGATGCGCGCGCGTGCTCCGCTGGCGCGTTCCCCCGCTACGGCCGATGGCCGCGCAGCGAGCCGACCCCAGCTCGCTGACGGGCTGCGAGGTGTGGCGGCCGGTACCGGCCCGGTTGGCATCGCGGGTGCGCGAGCCGGACGCGCCTCCGCCCTGGACAACGCCGACCTCGGGAGGTCGGGCGAGGCCGAGGTCGTGGAGGCGCCCGCGCCCCTGGCCGCAGCTCAGGCGCCCTCGTACAACAACATCGCGCAGATTCCGGCTGACGAGGAGCGGCAGCTCCAGCAGGCGATGCCGCCCGCACCCGCGCCCTCGACCTGGTCCGCCGCGCGCAACAGCGCGGAGAGCGCGTCGTCCCGCGGCGATCTCGCGGCCACCATCGCGGGCTACCAGCGGGCGCTCGCGCTCGATCCGCCGCCCGCGGAGCGCCACGCCATCGCGCTGTCGCTGCACCGCGCGCTCGTCAGCGCGGGCCGCGCCGACGAGGCCAACCGCGTCCGGGCGCAGTACCTCACCCAGGCGGCCGACCCATCGGCGCTCGCCGGGCAGGTGCCTACGTCCGTGCCACGCACGCAGACCTCCGCGGGCTCGGTGCAGCCCTCGGCCCCCCGCCCCGCCTCGACCCGTCCTGCGCGGCGCTCGAACTCCAACGTCAACAGCGACTTCAACCAGTCGGCCTACTGAGCGCGGCGGAGCACCGTGCCGTTGCCGAAGACCACGAGGTCGATGGCGCCGGCGCTGGAGCGTGCGACCACCGGGACGATGTCCCGCGGCCAACCCGACGCAAGCACCGCCTCGCCCGCGCGAAGGCTGCCCCGATCGAGTCGGACCTCGACGCCGTCCCTGGTGCGGACCGGCGGCTCCTGCTCGGGGTCGTCGGCAGGGGCATCGGTCGTGGAGGGACGCCAGCCGATGCCGTCGCTCCCGACGCGGTGCCGGGGCGTCGGGCCGCACAGGGTCGCGCGCAGCACGCCGTCGATCGCCCTCACGGAGGTCACGCCCGTCAGCGTCGAGCGCCAGCGACGACCGCCATCAACCGTCGTGACCACCTTCCCCCGGCAGCTCTCCCCGTCTGGACCAGGGACGAAGCCCACCCAGCGACGGCGGTCGAGCACCGTGACGAGCTCCCACGAGAGCAGCGTCGCGGACCAGTGTTCGCCCATGTCGTCGGTCCACCACAGCGCCGAGCCCGCGAGCCAGAAGCTGCGGTCACTGACGATCCCGCCGCGAAGGCCGAGGTTGGAGCGGCCCGCCCCGGAGGCGCGGAGCATCCACCGGCGGCCGGAGTCGTTGCTCTCGGCGACGCCTCCGCCCACCCCCAGGAGCTGAGCTCCCCGTTCGACCAGCGAGCGACCGCCCACCGGGGATGACCCGCGGTGCCAGCTACGACCGTCGTCGTCGCTCACCCACGTCTGTCCGTACAGCTCGCAGAAGAGCCCGCGCCGTAGCATCGGAGCGCACCCCCGCTCGACGCGCAGCACCTCGCGATCGTCGGGCACGATCACCGGCGGCGGACGCACCGCGCGCCACGAGGCGCCCGCGTCGCGAGAGAACGCGATGGGCATCCGGTCGTGGCGCTCGATCATCACGAAGCCCGAGGCCACGCAGCGCACCCGAGCCCCATCGCGTGGCAGCGCGACTCCCCTCGCCCGCCGCCACCGGTCGCCGCCGTCGACGCTCTCGATCAGGATCGGCGCCGCGCCCTCGCGCTCGATCGTCGCGAAGAGGACGCCGCCGCACGGCACGGCCTCCCGCTCTCCGAGGCGGGGGAGCGTCACCCGGGTCAGACCGTGAGCGATGGTCTCCGGCGCGGCCCGCTGATCGCGCCAGCGCTCGCCTCCGTCGGCGCTGATCCACCATCGCACCTCCGCGCCGGGGACCGCGTCGCCGTTGGGGTCGACGCCCTCGCGCACCACCACGGCCCCATGGTCCATCGCCAGCAATGTTGGGAACTCCAGCGACTCCAGCAGCGGACGCCACGCGAGGCCGCCGTCGCTGCTCGCGCAGACGGAGCTCGTGGTGGTCGCGAAGAGGGCGCCGCCGAGCGAGCCGACGGAGGTGAAGCGCGGCGAGGAGGGCCAGCGCGCCACGCGGTAGCCCGGGGCGAGCACGGGCTGATGCGGCGGGTGGCAGGAGGTGAGCGGCGCGTGGAGCGTGCGCGCAGGGGGCTCCACGACGGCGCGGGAGGTGCGCACCGACGGGCGGGACGAGGCGCACGCCACGGCCAGCATCGCGACGCAGAGACGGGTCGTCGGTCGCCGCACCGGATGGTGGTCGCGCACGAGAGCGCGAGGCGCAACGGTCACGGCAGTGACCACCCGATCGGCGCTGGCGTGGCGACGATCGGGTGGGCTACGGTGCCCGGTGGAAGCACGACCTGGTCTGGTGACGGGCCCAGTCTTCAAAACTGGTGGCGACGGTGCCTTTCGCACCGCGCGGGAGGTTCGATTCCTCTGTGCTTCCGCTACGAGCGCATCATGCCGCGCAGCGTCTCGGCCATCTGGGCGGGCGTGGGCGCCACCCGGATGCCGGCCGCCTCGAAGGCCTCGATCTTGTCGATCGCGCGCCCCTTGCCGCCGGAGATCACCGCGCCCGCGTGGCCCATGCGCTTGCCGGGCGGAGCGGTGGTGCCCGCGATGAAGCCCGCGACCGGCTTCTTCATGTTGGCCTTGACCCACTCGGCCGCGCGCTCCTCGGCGCCGCCGCCGATCTCGCCGATCATGATGACCCCTTCGGTCTGCGGGTCGTCGTTGAAGAGCCGCAGCACGTCGATGAAGTCCATGCCGTTGACCGGGTCGCCGCCGATGCCGACGCAGGTGCTCTGACCGATGCCGAGCGCCGAGAGCTGGCCAACGGCCTCGTAGGTGAGCGTCCCGGAGCGGGACACCACCCCGATGGGGCCGACCTTGTGGATGTGCCCCGGCATGATGCCGATCTTGCACGAGCCCGGCGTGATCACACCCGGGCAGTTGGGGCCGATCAGGCGCAGGTCCTTGTTGAGCCGGTGCTCGAGCGCGCGGCGGACCTTCACCATGTCCATCACCGGGATGCCCTCGGTGATGCAGACGATGAGGGAGACCCCCGCGTCCGCCGCCTCGAGGATCGCGTCCGCCGCGCCGGGCGGCGGGACGAAGATCACCGAGGCGTTGGCGCCGGACTGCCGCACGGCGTCGGACACGGTGTTGAACACCGGGACGCTGCCCTCGAAGGTCGTGCCGCCGCCACCCGGGGTGACGCCGCCGACTACCTTCGTGCCGTACGCGAGCATCTGCTTCGCGTGAAACGAGCCGAACTTGCCGGTGATGCCCTGCACCACCAGCCGCGTGTTCCCATCGACGAGGATTGCCATCGCGTAGCCTCTACTTCTGCCCGTTGACGAGACTGCAGATCTTCTGTGCGCCGTCGAGCATGGTCGACGCCGGCGTGATCGCGAGGCCGCTCTCCTCGAGCAGCCGCCGACCCTCCTCGACGTTCGTCCCCTCGAGGCGAACCACCAGCGGGACCTTCAGCCCCAGCGTCTTCGTCGCGTTGATCACGCCCTGCGCGATCACGTCGCACTTCATGATCCCGCCGAAGATGTTCACGAAGATGCCCTTCACCGCGGGCGATCGCAGGATGATCGAGAACGCCTTGGTGACAGCCTCCTCGGTGGCGCCGCCGCCGACGTCCAGGAAGTTCGCCGGCGTGCCGCCCGCGTGCGAGATGATGTCCATCGTCGCCATCGCGAGGCCCGCGCCGTTGACCAGGCAGCCGATGTTGCCGTCGAGCGACACGTACGACAGGCCCGACTTCTTGGCCTCGAGCTCCGTCGGGTCCTCCTCACCCGGGTCCCGGAGCTCCTCCCATTCCTTGTGCCGGAAGTCGGCGTTGTCGTCGAAGGTGATCTTCGCGTCGAGCGCCATCACGTTGCCGTCGACGGTCACGATCAGCGGGTTCACCTCGACGAGAGAGCAGTCCTCCGCGACGAAGAGCTTGTAGAGCGACCCGACCAGCGCCACGAACTTCGCGACCTGGTCCTTGGAGAGCCCGAGGCCGAAGCCGAGCTCCCGCGACTGGTACGGCATCAGGCCCGCCGTCGGGTCGATCCACACCTTCAGGATCTTCTCCGGCGTCGTCGCCGCCACGTGCTCGATGTCCATGCCGCCCTCGGCGCTGGCCATCACCACCACGCGCCGGGTGTCCCGGTCGACCAGCATGCCCAGGTAGAGCTCCCGGGCGATGTTGATCCCCTGCTCGACGAAGACCGTGCGCACCAGCTGGCCCCCGGGGTCGGTCTGGATGGTCACCAGCTTGCCGCCGAGCATCCGCCACGCCGCGTCGCGCGCCGCGTCCGCGCCGCCCTTGCAGACCTCGACGCCGCGCGAGACCACGTTGTCGCCCTTGTGGACCTGGCCCTTGCCGCGGCCGCCGGCGTGGATCTGCGACTTCACCACCACCAGCGACTGGCCGGTCTGCTCGGCGAGCTTCTCCGCCGCCGCCTTCGCCTCGTCCGGGGTCCTCGCCGCGATGCCGAGCGGCACCGCGATGCCGTACTTCCGGAAGATCTCCTTGCCCTGATACTCGTGGATCTTCATCGGCTCAGGCCTGCTGCGCGCTGAGGCGCTTCGCGACGTCGACCACCCCGCGGACGCTGTCGGCGCTCTTGGCGAGCGCGGCCTTCTCGGCGTCGCTCAGCTGGATCTCCACGATGCGCTCGACGCCGTTGCCGCCGATCACTACGGGGACGCCGAGATACATGTCCTTGTAACCGTACTGGCCGTCGAGGTACGCCGCCGCCGCGAGCATGCGCTTCTGGTCGAGCAGGTACGACTCGGCCATCGCCATCGCCGCCGTCGCCGGGGCGTAGTAGGCGCTGGTGCCCATGAGCTTGACGATCTCGCCGCCGCCGCCGCGGGTGCGGGCCTCGATGGCGTCGAGGCGCTCGCTCGAGATCTGCTGCGCGACCGGGACGCCGTTGATGGTGCAGTAGCCGCGCGCCGCGACCATGTCGTCGCCGTGGCCGCCGAGCACCATCGCGCGCACGTCCTTGGCGCTCACGCCGACCTCCGCCGCGAGGAAGTGCTGGAGCCGCGCCGAGTCGAGCACGCCGGCCATGCCGACCACGCGCTCGCGGGGGAAGCCCGTCCACTGCTGGAAGGCCCACACCATCACGTCGAGGGGGTTCGAGATCACGATGGTGAACGCGTCGGGGCAGTGCTTCTTCGCGTTCTCCGCCACGTTGCGGATGATCGGGAGGTTGATGCCCACGAGGTCGTCGCGGCTCTGGCCCGGCTTGCGGGGCACGCCCGCGGTGATGATCACCACGTCCGCGCCCGCGACGTCGGCCCAGTCGGAGCTGCCGATGATGGAGGCGTCATCGCCGGTGATGGCGTTGTTCTGCATCAGGTCGAGGGCCTTGCCCTTCGCGAAATCGGCCTTCGACGGGATGTCGAAGAGCACCACGTCGCCGAGCTGCTTGCGCGCCGCAATGGCCGCCAGCTCGCCGCCGATGTTGCCTGCGCCGATGAGCGCGATCTTGTTCCGCTTCGCCATGACGATGGTTCTCCGTGTGATGAGGTGATCGGGCGCTCCGTGCGCCACGTATCAGGCGCTCCATGCGGGCCCTCCTCAAAAGGGGGGCCGCCGAGCGCGGCGGGAATGTGCCCGCCCGACCGGGATTCGTAAAGGGGTTCCGAGCAGTCAGCGACGAGGCACGCCGAAGGGGAAGTAGATGGTGTCGTTGCCGCCGCCGCCCCCCCCGCCGCCGCCGGTGCTGAGCGCGCGACCCATGCGCCAGGACTTCGTCGCCCGGGTCATCCCCGAGGCCCCCGGGTCAGTGGTGAAGCGCGCCTGCTGCAGCACGGTCTGCACGCAGCGCTGCACCCTCGCGGTGCTCCCTCGAGGCGCGCGGAAGAGCACCTCGCTGCTCACCGCCGCGCCGTTGGCGTTGTCGAAGGTCACGTTCGCGGTGCACTCCTCGGCGGCGTTGCGGTCGGCGCGGAGGCACGCGATCACCCGAGGCTCGAGTGCGCTGATCGCCGCGAGCGCGCGAGGCGTGTAGTCCCTCGCCGCGGGGGCCGCGGGGGCCACGGGGCTGGTCGGCTCGGCGACCGGCTCGACCGGATGCGGCTCGGCGCCCGGCAGGATCGCCACCGCGGTGCCAGGGCCCGTCGGAGGTCGCACCGGCTCGCGGCTGCTGGTGATCCACCAGAAGATCAGGCCCGCGGCGACGACCATCAGGGCCGCGATGCCGAGGGTGATGGCGCGCGTCGATGGCCCGGTCGAGGGGGCTTCCTTCGGCCTGGGGAGCGGGCCGATGGCGGCGCTCGGCGGGGGCGCGACGTCGAGCGAAGCCCGCGGCGACGGCGGAACCGAGAGGTCGAGCGGGCTCGCCGGGCCCAGCGGGGGAAGGCCGCCGAAGCCGGGCGCCGCGGGGGGAGGCAGCGGGGCCATGACGGCCGGAGCGGGCTCGCCGAGGGGCATCGCCGCGGGAGCGCCGAAGCCCGCCATCGGCTGCATCGGCGTGAGCCCGGCGGGCGCCTCGCGGGTCGGCGGAGGCATCGTCGCGAGCCGACCGGGGATGGCGGCCACGGGGCCCTGGGGCTGAGGCTCCGGGGCCGGGGCGGAGGGCGCGCGCCAGGGAATCTCCGGCAGGGTGCGAGCGAGGACGCGGACGAACTCCGTGGCGTCGAAGCCGGGATGGATGCCGTGGATGAGCGCGCGGAGCTGCTGCGCGAGGAGCCCCGCGGACTGCGTGCGCATCGCGGGGTCGACCGCGAGCGCGCCGAGCACCACCGCGTCGAAGGGCTGCGGCACCTGCGGGTCGACGCGCGAGGGCGGGTCGAAGCGGCCCGACAGCAGCACCTGGCGCGCGGCGTTGGGGTCGGAGCGCGGCACCAGCGGGCGCACCAGCAGCATCTCCCAGAGCACCACGCCCAGCGCGAAGACGTCGACGCGCCAGTCGGCGGCCTGGCCGGTGAGCAGCTCGGGCGCGGCGTAGGCGAGCTTGGTGACCGCCGCTCCGGGCGCGGCGCCGCTCAGCACCGCGCGGGCTACGCCGAAGTCCGAGACCTTGATGGTGCCTTCGAGGGAGATCAGCAGGTTTTGCGGCGACACGTCGCGGTGGACGATCTGCAGCGGCCGGCGCTGCTCGTCCTCGCGGCGGTGCGCGTAGTCGAGCCCCGTGGCGGCCTCGGCCACGAGGTAGGCCACCGCGACCGGAGGCAGCCGCTGGCCCCGCTCGGCGCAGGCCTTGAGCACCCTCGCGGCGGTGGTGCCCTCGACGTACTCCAGCGCCAGGTAGGGCTCGGGCTGGTCGCCGAAGTCGAGCACCTGCACCACGTTGGGGTGCTCGAGGTAGCCGTTGATGCGCGCCTCCTGGATGAAGCGCGCCCGGAGGTTGGGGTCTCCCTGCAATCGAGGCAGGATGCGCTTCACCGCCGCCCGGCGTCGAAAGCCCCCGGGGCCCTCCCTCTCGGCGCGGTACACCTCGCCCATGCCGCCCCGCCCGAGCAGCTCGATCAACCTGTATCCGCCGATCATCGCCGGAGGCGCCGATTCGCCCGGCCCCTGCGCTGGATTGGGACTCGTCACGGTGTCTCGCGATGCTCGCGCCTCCGCCCCGGCCGCGCAAGCGAATGGTGCACTGCTCGGCGCGTTGCTGCTGCTCGCAGGCTGGGCGGGGGGTTGCGCCTCGGGCGGGCCGGGCATCGGCAACCTCGGCGGATCGTGGCCCGGCGGCATCGGCGCGACGCTGCGCCACCGGCCGTCGCAGGGGGTGCTGCTGCTCGACCGGGTGCCCGAGGGGGGCGCGGCCGCGAGGGCGGGGCTCCGGAGCGGGGCGACGATCGTGGCCATCGACGGCCAACCGGTGCGCGGTCGCTCCCCCGCCGAGCTGGTCGCCCGGCTGCGCGGAGAGGTGGGCACCGTGGTGGTGCTGCGGGTGCGCCGGGCCGAGCGCGAGGAGGACGTTCGCGTCGAGCGCGCCCCCTACGCGAGGCACAGGGACGCGGGGCGTTGACCGCGCCGCGCCTCGCACGGTAGGGACGGTGCCCGCCGCGACGCGCGGCACCAGGAGAGTTCATCGTGAGTGTTCTGATCGTTGGATCGATGGCCGTCGACACCGTGGAGTTCTCGAGCACGGGCGAGCAGCATGAGCTGGTCGGGGGCTCGGCCACCTTCGCCTCGCTCTCCGCAGGCCTCTACACGGACGTGCGGATGGTCGGCGTCGTGGGCAAGGACTTCCCCGACGCCACCCTGAAGACCCTGGCCTCGCGCCGGGTCGACCTCGCGGGCGTGCAGATCGTCGAGGGCGAGACCTTCCGCTGGCACGGCCGGTACAACGCCGACCTCTCGTCGCGGGAGTCGCTCGACACCCGGCTCAACGTGTTCGAGCACTTCCGCCCGACCCTGCCGGAGAGCTACCGCAGCTCGCGGGTGGTGCTGCTCGGCAACATCCACCCCGACCTCCAGTCCGAGGTGCTCGACCAGGCCCAGAAGCCCGAGCTGGTCGCCGCCGACACCATGAACTTCTGGATCAAGGGCACCCCCGAGGCCCTGCTCCGCCTGCTGCGCCGCATCGACCTGCTCATCATCAACGAGGAGGAAGCCCGCGACCTCTCCGGCCACAAGGTCATCTCCAAGGTCGGCCGCGCGCTGCGCGCCCTCGGCCCGAGCCGCGTCGTGGTGAAGCAGGGCGAGTACGGGGCCTTCCTCTTCGACGACCACGGGGCCTTCCACGCGCCTGCCTACCCCCTCGAGGAGGTGGTCGACCCCACCGGCGCGGGCGACACCTTCGCGGGCGCCATGCTCGGGTACCTCGACGCGCAGGGCCCCATCACCGCCGCGTCGCTGCGCCGCGCGGTGGTGCACGGCTCCGCGGTGGCCTCCCTCTGCGTCGAGCAGTACGGCACCAAGGGCGTCGTCGACGCCACCGAGGCCCACGTCCAGGAGCGCGTCCGCGCCTTCGGCCGCCTCGTCCACTACGACAACATCTGACCGCTTCGGACAGCCGCTTGCGGGCTCTGGAGGCATCGCGTACCGTCCGCGCCGCGCGGGCGATCGGGGCTTCCTTACCCTGCGTGCACACATCGATCATCGATCGCGGAGGTATTCATGAACCGTTTCTCGACCCTTCTCCTCACCAGTCTCCTCGCGGGCTCCATCGGCGCCTGTAGCGACGATCCCGCCCCCGTGACCGACAGCGGCGTCCCGAGCGACACCGGCGGCGGCGCCGACACGGGCGTCTGCACCCCGACCCCCATCGCCGACCCGACGCCCGACATGACCTCGTGCAGCGCGCCCCCGGTCGACGGCGGCCCGGTGCCGTACTTCCAGTGCACGACCGATCCGGTCTGTCCGCGCGGCCGCTTCATGAACAACGCCATGCGCCCGGGCTTCCGCCTCACGTACCTCAAGATCACCCAGCCGGCCGCGCTCGCCAGCGCCGCGATCCTCTCCACGATCAACCCGACCCTCCAGCGCGGCACCTTCATCTGGGGTCTGCAGTTCGACCTCACGGCCAACACCTTCCGCACTGGCGGCCTGAACCCGATGTTCACGCGCGGTTCGGTCGGTGTTGGTTTGATGGACGGGCAGTACGCGTTCTTCAACAACAACGGCCCGGCCGGCTCCGGCGCCCGCTACAACCCGGTCTCGGGCCCCGTCATGGTGACCGGCACCCGCGCGGCCACCACGACGGTGACCACCACGGTCAACATCCCGATCTTCAGCGATGAGGCCGGCACCATGCTGCTCACGCAGCTGCCGATGGACAACACCCGCATCACCAACGTGCACCTCACCGCTGACCGCGGCTGCATCGGCGGCGGCCTCGCGGCGGGCGGTCGCTACACCGAGACCACCAGCCGCTGGCTCACCGAGGACAACTGCGACCAGCCCTACGGCCAGGTCGACGCCGACATCACCGTCGAGAACGCCAAGATGGTCAACGTCACCATCGGCGGCAACCCGACTCCCCTCTGCACCATCATCTCGGGCGCCAACTGCATGACCGACCCGCAGTCGGGCTGGGCCCGTCAGCCGGACACCATGGTCAACGGCATGCCCGCCTACCACCTCCGCGCGAACTTCGCGGCGATCTCCGCCAACATCGCGCAGTAAGCCACGCTCCGCCGCGGTCACCGTGGCATCGGGCCCTCTCCTCCCTCCGTCATTCACGACCCCCTGAAGCGCGTCACGTCCTGGCTTTACCCGGGACGCGATGCCGCCGTACTGTGCGGCCCATTCGTCTTATGGGGCCGTCGCGCAGGTGCCTCGCGCGTTGCCCATCTCCAGCTGCCGCGTCGTCGCGGCAAGAGGATCGTCCTGATGTGGTCGACGCTGCGTAGGGTCTACTGGATGATCGCCGTGGTCCTGGTTTCAGGATGTAGCGGCGGTGGTTGCTCGGGCTGTGCGGGGGGGGCGATCGCGCCCATCCCAGGGGGCTATCCGCTGGCTCCAGAGACCCGCATCCCGCGAGCGGCGCAGATCCGCCTCTCGGAGAACGGGCTCAACCGCCTCGAGGCCATCGCGCCGGGCCTCCTCGGCGGCCTTGTGGGCGGCGGCATCCCGGTGCCGACGGTGTCGCAGAACCTCAGCGTCGGCCGTGCCATCGTCTGCCCGTCGGGGCGCTGCAACATCGCGCTCTCGCTCCCCACCACCGGCGCGCTCGACCTCAGCTTCGCCGACCCCAACGCGATCAACCTCCGCACCCGCATTGTCATCAGCGGCGACATCCCGGTGCGTGCGTGCCTCGGCTCGTGCAGCGACACCTGCGGCGGCACCTTCTGCGGCACCATCGCGTCGCCCACGCTCAACATCAACACCGCGCGAGGGAGCCATCCGTACATCGGCCTCTGGGCCAGGACGACCATCCGCCGCGACACCCACGCGCCGCGGATGAACTACCACCGCGCCGACCTGGTCTCCCCCACCGGCTCTGGTGACGTCGTGCAGGAGACTCCCGGCGAGGGCATCGAGGACGCCGACATCAGCTGCACCGGGAGCTGGGTCTGCGGCATCGTGAACCTCCTCCGCGGCACCATCGTCAACCTCGTGCGGGGACAGATCAGCGGCGCGCTCGGTCCGATCTCCAACGCGCTGGCGCAGCGCGCAATGCCCAACCCGCCGGGGTGCCCCACGGGCACCACCAACCGCAGCGGCACCTGCGTCTACCCCGACAACAGCAACGTCCCGACGCTCCTCGGCACCGACGGCGCGGGCAACTTCGGCGCGCTCTTCGCGTCGCTCTCGCCCGGCGTCCGCGCCAACGTCCGGTACACGCTCGCGGCCGGTGACCCGATGCGCGACGGGCAGGTCATCAACGGCGGCATGAGCATCAACATGTTCGGCGCGATGCAGTCCATGGCGCACAACGCGTGCGTGCCGCGCATCGCCCCGCCGGCGATCCCGACGATCCCCGAGTACATGGCCCTGCGCGCCAACGTGGTGCCCGGCACCTCGACGCCGGCCGACCTCGGCATCGGCATCGCGGAGGAGTACCTCAACTACTCCGCCTACCAGCTCTGGGACGCGGGCACGCTCTGCCTCGGCGTCGGGACCAACCTCAGCCAGCAGATCTCCGCCGGCACCTTCAGCATCCTCCCGGCGCTCAGCTCCATGCGCCAGCTCCTCTTCCCGCAGACCACCGGGCCGGTCGCCATCCTCCTGCGCCCGCAGCAGCCGCCGGTGGTGCGCATCGGTCGCGGCACCAACGTCGACACCGACCCGCTGCTCAACATCCGCCTGCCCCGGCTCGCGCTCGACTTCTACGCCTGGAGCGAGGAGCGCTACGTCCGCTTCATGACCCTCACCACCGACGCGGTCGTCGGGGTCAACCTGGAGAGCGACGCCGGCGGCCTTCGCCCGCGCCTCGGCATGCTCCGCACCGAGAACATCACGGTCTCCAACAACTCCCTGCTCTCGGGCAACCCCGCCCTCATCGGCACCTCGCTCCAGGCGATCCTGGCGCCGGCGCTCGGCATGCTCGGCGGCGGCCTCTCGCCGATCAGCATCCCCGGCTTCGACATCCCCGGCAGCGGCGGCATGTCCCTCGGCCGCGTCCAGATCACCATCCCGCCCAGCGGCGTGCAGGGCGTCACCGAGGGCGCCAACCGCTTCCTCGGCCTCTTCGCGGGCATCACCTTCATGCCCGCCGGGGCGCGCACCGCCACGGTCGCCCTCGACACCGCCGCCGCCCTCGACGGCGTGCGCGTCGACCCGAGCTTCTTCACCGTCGACGGCTTCCGCCGGGAGAACCTCCCCCGCGTGAGCTTCCACGTCTCGACCCCGAACGACTTCGGCCACGCCGCCGAGTACAGCTGGCGCCTCGACCGCCAGACCTGGTCGAGCTTCTCCACCGAGACCCGCTACGAGGTGCAGGACTTCGCGCTCGCGAGCCCCGGCCTCCACACCATCGAGGTGCGCGCCCGCATCGCCGGCGAGCCCGAGAGCGCCGACGCGGAGCCCGCGCAGTTCACCTTCATCGTCGACCCGGTCGCCCCGGAGCTGACGACGCGCTTCGACAACGACGTCCTCGTCGCCGAGGCGACGGACAACCAGTCCGACGCGCTCGAGTACTCGTTCCAGTTCGACGGCGCGCCCGCCACCGAGTGGGGCGCCTCGTCCCGCGTCGACGTCCCCGACGGGGCGGTGCGCATCGTGGTTCGCGTCCGCGACGCCGCGGGCAACGTCACCGAGCGGATCATCAACCGTCAGTCGCTGATCCGCGGCGGCGCCAGCACCGACGCCTCCAGCGGCGGCTGCGGCTGCCGCGTCGGGAGCTCCTCCAGCTCCGGCGGCAAGGGCTCGGCGGGCCTGCTCGGGCTCTTCGCCGCGGGCGTCGTGATCGCGGCGCGCCGCCGTCGCAGGGCCAGCGCGAAGGTCGCGACGGCCCTCATGGTGGCCGCCACCGGCGTCGTCGCTTCGGGCTGCGCCGAGGAGGCCACCGGCGTCGTCCAGGACGGCGGCAACGGCGACAGCGGCGTGCCCGCGGACATGGGCCAGACCGTCATGTGCGAGTCGGGGCAGAACCTCTGCGCCTCGTCGGGCATGTGCACGACCCCGCCCGCCTGCCCGGACTGCATGCCGGGCTTCGGCCCGATGGGCAGCCCCACCTTCAACGCGGCGACCTGCGCGTACGACAACGCGGCCTGCCGCTGCGAGCGCCTCCCGCCGCTGCCGACCGGCGCGGTCGGCTCGCACCTCCACATGGCGGCCGCCGCCGACGGAGCGCTCTGGATGTCGGCCTACTCGCCCGGCGAGCCCAACGACGGCTCCCGCTACGGCGACCTCGTCGTGGGGCGCTGGAACCAGGAGACCAGCTCGGTCGCCTGGAGCCACGTCGACGGCGTTCCGACGGACGGCATGGTCACCGGCGACCCGATGGGCTGGCGCAGCGGCGTGAGCACCCCCGGCGACGACGTGGGCCGCTTCAACAGCATCGCCGTCAACGCGGCGGGCCAGGCCCGGGTCGCGTACTGGGACACCACGCACGACCGGCTGAAGTTCGCCGCGTTCAACGGCACCGCGTGGGCCGCGCACGACGTCGACACCAACGGCTCCAACGGCCGCTACGCCGCGCTGGCGCTGCTCGCCGACGGCACGCCGCTCATCGCCTACCGCGCGGTAAACGTCGCGGCCGACGGCGCGGTGACCGCGGTGGTCCGCGTGGCCCGCGGCAACAGCGCCAGCCCCGCGCGGGCCAGCGACTGGACCATCGCGGACGCCGTCACCGTCGCGAGCGCGTGCCGCGCCGCGGACTGCCCCACCGGGCGCTCGTGCGTCCAGAGCACCGGGCGCTGCGCTCCGGCGGGCACCTGCATGGCGACCTGCGGCTCGGGCCAGGCCTGCGTCGGCACCACCTGCCAGGACGTCTACGACCGCAACTGGGTGGAAGACCTCCCCCCCGGGGCGCTCTTCATCAACCTCCTGGTCGACGGCATGGGCCGCCCGGCGCTGGTCTTCTACCACCGCGACCGCGGCAACCTGCTCTTCGCCCAGGGCGACGCCTCGGGTCGCTTCGCGGCCCCGGTGATCCTCGACGGCGAGGGCGCCATGATGCGCGACGGCGGCGACCGCGGCCTCTCCGCCTCGGCGGCGATGGAGTCCAACGGCACCGTCCACGTCGCGTATGTCGACGGCTGGGAGGAGCGGCTGATGTACCTCCGCGTGGTCAACGGCCGCCCGATGGGCGAGCCCGCCACCATCGACGACGGCTCCGGCGTCGCGGCGATGTCGACCTTCGACGACGGGCGGCACATCATCGGCGACGGCGCCGCGGTGAGCCTCGGCGCCGCCGGTCCTCGGGTCGTGTACCAGGACACCACCGTCGGCACGCTCCGCCTCGCGGCGCTTACCGGGTCGGGTATGTCGGCGACCTGGACGCGCAGCGTCCTCGACTCGATGAACCACACCGGCTACTGGGCCACGGTCTCCGGCGGCCGCGTCGGAACCTACTGGCGCGACCTCTCCGAGGCCTCGACCCGGCGCTGGGGCGTGCGGGTGTTCCCGCTCCCCTGAGTCATACGCTCCGTTGAACCGGCGCCCGTAAGGTCGCCGGGCGATGTGCGGGCGCGGCGCGATTCAGTTCGCCCGCGCCCGTCGTCGTCGTGCACAATGCGCGGCGACTGTCGGCGTGGCGGAATGGCATACGCAGGTGGCTTAAAACCTCCGGGGGCGAAAGCCTCGTGCGGGTTCAACTCCCGCCGCCGACACCAGTTTTGTAGGGGAATCCGAGAGGGAGGGAGAGCGGGAGGGGGAAGGCTCAGCTCGCGCGAGCGGCGAGCTTCTCTTCGACGAAGCGGTGCACGCTGGAGAGCGTGGTGATGTTCTTGAACTCGCTCTCGGCGATCTTGAGCTGATAGCGGCGCTCGATGTCCGAGATGATCTCGATGGCCTGCATCGAGTCGACGCCGAGGTCGCGCAGCAGCACGTCGTCGCCGACCTCGCTCGCGTCCTTCTCGATGATCTCCGCGATGAGCGCGCGGAGGTCTTCCTTCAACGTGGCGTTGCTGGACATGGCGGTCAGGCGACCTTGTCGGTGCGCTTCTGCACGAGGTCGACGAGCTGCGCGACCGTCGAGATGCCCACGAGCTGGTCGTCGGGGATCTGGATCTGGAACTCGCGCTCCATGCTCCCGACGATCTCGAGCATGCCGAGGGAGTCGATGCCGAGGTCGCTGATGGGCGTCGTCTCGGTGGGCAGCGGGATCTCCTTCTCCGCGACCTCGCTCGCGATCCGGCGGAAGGTGTTGAGCAGTTCGTCTCGTGCGATCATGGCGGTGCCGCGCTCCGTGCAGTTGGTTCGGTGAAGGCCGTGCGATCGATCATGAGGTCCCTGCGACCCCATAACGCGCGGCGTACATCGCAGCGAACGTGACCCCTGTCAAGGCGCGCAATCCTCTTGAGAACAAGCGTTTCTGAGCGCTTGCAGTGCGTAGCCGACGTGGCGGTGAGCAGGGCGATTCGCGCCGCGGTACGGCTTGCTGGCTCGGTCTGCCATCGGGTATAGCGCGCGCCGATGACACCTCGAGTCCTCGTCACAGGGATGGGCGTCGTGAGCTCCATCGGGCTCGGCCGCGGCGCCTTCTGGCAGTCCCTGGTGGAGGGCCGGAGCGGGACCTCGACGATCAGCTCCTTCGACGCCACCCGCCTCGGGCGCACCCTCGCCGCCGAGGTGCAGGGCTTCGTCGTCAGCGACCACCTCACGGCGGTCGAGACCCGGCGCGCCGGGCGCTGCGCCGCCTTCGCCCTCGCCGCCGCCCGCATGGCGGTGCGCGACGCGGGGCTCTCGGACTCCGCGCTGCGAAGCGAGCGAGCGAGCGTCGTCCTGGGCACCACCATGGGCGAGGCGGACATCTGCGGGATGCTCGACGCCCGGTGGATCCTCGAGGGCCCCGACGCCATGTCGCCCCGGGTGCTGCCGAAGGCCGCGCCCTACCTGGTCTCGATGGAGACCGCCCAGGGCCTCGGCTGTCGGGGCACGGTGCTCACCCTCCCGGCCGCCTGCGCCGCGGGAAACTACGCCATCGGCTACGCGGCCGACCTCATCCGCGCGGGCCGCGCCGACGTGGTGATCACCGGCGCCGCGGAGATGTTGCAGGAGCTTCAGTTCGCGGGCTTCGTGCGCCTCGGCGCGGTGGCCCCGGAGCGCTGCCAGCCCTTCGACCTCGACCGGCAGGGACTCATCGTCGGCGAGGGCGCCGGGGTGATGGTGCTGGAGTCCGAGGAGCACGCGGTGCGACGGGGGGCGACGGCGCTGGCCGAGGTCGGCGGCTACGGCCTGGCCTGCGACGGCTTCCACATCACGCGGCCGGAGCCCTCCGGGGCGGGGGTCATCCACGCGCTTCGCGAGGCCATCCGGCGCTCGGGGCTCACGGCGGACGAGGTGGACTTCATCAACGCCCACGGCACCGGGACCAAGGCCAACGACGCGGTGGAGTCCACCGCCGTGCGCGCGGTGTTCGGCGATCGGCGGGTGCCCATCTCCTCCATCAAGAGCATCATCGGCCACTGCATGGGGGCCGCGAGCGCCATCGAGGCAGTGAGCTGCGTGGAGACCATCAACAGCGGAATCTACCCGCCCACCCTGGGCTACTCGACCGTCGACCCGGAGTGCGACGTGGCGGTGGTCGCCAACACCGCGGGGCGCGGACGCTCCGACGTGGTGGTCAACCACTCGCTGGCCTTCGGCGGCTACGACGCGGTGGTGCTCTTCGCGAAGCCCGACCGGCTCCCCTCCCCCGAAGCGCGCGGAGACCTCTCGTGAGGCCGCTCGCCATCACCGGCCTCGGGGTGTGCTCGCCGCTGGGCATCGGCTGGGAGGCCTTCCGCGAGGGGCTCTCGGCCCCGCCCGGGGGCGCCTTCACGACCACGCCCACCAGCTTCACGGCGGCCCCGCACCCCGGGTTGCGCGTCGCGGAGATCAACAACTTCGACCCCAAGCCCATCGTCGGCGACAAGGGCCTGCGCAACAACGACCGCCTCACCCGGCTGCTGCTCGTGGCCGCGCGGCTGGGCCTGGAGCACGCCGGCGTGAAGCGCGACGGCGCCTTCACGGCGCTCGGCCCGACGGAGGTGGGCGTGTGCGCGTCGACAGCCTACGGGAGCCTGGAGGCGATCCACGAGCTGGACTCGGTGGCACGGCTGGAGGACCCGCGGTACCTCAACCCCGCGCGCTTCCCCAACACGGTGATCAACGCCTCCATCGGGTACGTGAGCATCTGGGAGGAGCTGCGTGCCCTCAACGCCACGGTGACCAACGGCCCGACCGGCGCCCTCGACGCCTTCGACGCCGCCTCGCTCTGGATCGGCGCGGGTCGCGCGAAGGCCGTGCTCACGGGCGGCGCCGAGGCGATGTCCGAGGGGCTGTGGCAGGCCTTCCGTCGGCTGGGCGCGCTCGACGAGCAGCCCGAGGGCTGGGCTCCCGGCGGCCCCGTCTCGCGCGGGCTCCGGCTCGGCGAGGGGGCCTGCCTCTCGGTGGTCGAAGACCTCGCGGCGGCCAAGGGTCGCGGCGCGAAGGTCTACGCCGAGGTGGTCGGGTACGGGGCGGCCTTCGAGCCCGCGGAGGCCGACAAGCCCATGGTGCACGTGAGCGCCGCGGCCCTCAGCCGCGCGGTGCGAAGCGCCCTCGAGGGCCTCGACCGCTCGGCGGTGGCCATGGTGGTGAGCGGGCTCTCGGGCCTCGCGGTCACCGACGGGCCGGAGCGGGCGGCGCTCGCCGAGTCGCTCGGGGGCGTCGGCGTGCGGGCGCCGAAGGCGTGGTGCGGCGAGACGCTTGGCGCCGGCGGTGCCTTCGGGGTCGCGGCGGCGATCGATTGGTTGGCGGACGAGCGCGCGGGTGCCTGCGCGGTGGTGACGTCCGTGGGTTTCTACGGCAACGCGTCAGCGCTGGTGATCCGGCGCCCGGAGTGATGGATGAGCTGGATTGACGACAAGGCCCACGAGGGCCTGGCAAGGGTGCGCGAGGCGCGCGAGGCCGGGGTGTATCCCTTCTTCCGCCCCTTCGAGACCGGGGGCATCCGCACGAGCGTGGGCGGCCACGCCTTCGTGAACTTCAGCTCCAACGACTACCTCGGGCTGACCACGCACCCGGAGGTGAAGGAGGCCGCCAAGCGCGCGATCGACACCTTCGCGTGCGGGCTGTCGAGCTCGCGGGTGCAGGCGACCACCACGGCGCACGTCGAGCTGGAGCAGCGCCTCGCGAAGTACTTCGGCTTCGAGAAGGCCCTGGTCACCACCACGGGCTACCAGGCGATGGTGGCACGATCATGGCGCTGGCCGACCGCGACACCACGCTCATCCTCGACAACCTCGCGCACGCCTGCATCCTCGACGGCACCTTCCTCGCGGCGGGGAGCCCGGGGCGCGCGCCGGAGGTGAGGTTCTTCAACCACAACAGCGCGAGGTCGCTCGAGCGGGTGCTGAAGACCCGCGAGCGCCCCAACGCGATGGTGCTGGTCGAGGGCATCTACTCGCTCGACGGCGACATGGGCCACCTCAAGGCGATCGTGGAGGTGTGCGAGCGCTACAACGCCGTGCTGGTCGTCGACGACGCCCACGGCTCGGGCACCCTCGGCGTGCACGGCCGCGGCATCCTGGAGCACCTCGAGCTCGAGGGCCGCGCCCCCATCGTGGTGTCGACCTTCTCCAAGGTCTTCGGCGGCATCGGCGGGATCATCCTCGCCAGCACCGACGTGATCGAGCTCATCCAGCACAACGCGCGGAGCTTCGTGTTCAGCGCGACGCTGCCGGTGCCCATCGTCGCGGCGGCGGCGACGATCCTCACCATGCTGGAGGACGACGGCGTGGCGCTGGTGCAGGAGCTCCAGGAGAACGCCCGCTACATGCGCGGAGAGCTGGTCTCCCGCGGCTTCGACCTCGGCCTGAGCGACACGCACATCATGCCCGTGATGGTGCGCGACGAGCGCAAGGCGATGATCCTCCACCAGATGCTCTTCGACCGCGGGATCTACATGGTCCCGATCACCTACCCCGGGGTGAAGCCCGGCGAGGAGCGGCTGCGGGTCAACATCACCCGCGGCCACACCCGCGCAGAGATGGCCCTCGCCCTCGACTGCCTCGACGAGCTCGGCGCTGCCTGCGAGATCCGCAAGCAGGACCAGGTCGCCCCGGCGGCCCCTTAGATCCGCCCTGCACCATCATCCGCCCCGAAACCATCCATCGGCGTACCGTTCTTGAGGCAGCGTGCCTGAGACCGTAGGGTCTCCCACTCCGACGCGCTGATGTCTCCCACCCGCACCACCGTTCCATGGCCCGAGCTCGCCGCGCTGGGCGCCCTCTTCGTCGCGGTCGCGGCGTGGAGCGGCGCGGGCCGCCCGGTGGACCCCCGCGGGCTCTCGGTGTCGATCCTCGCGGTGCTCATCGCGCTCGCCCCGAAGCGCCTGGCGCGCACCGGGCACGGCGCCCAGGCCGAGGCCATCTCCGTCGCGGCGGCCCTCGGCGCCCTCGCGGTGGCCAGCGTGGTCACTGGCTTCCAGCCCGGCTCCCGCGTGCTGCGCATCGCCCACGCCGTCGCCACGGGCGAGCTCATCGGGCTCTCCACGGTGCTCGCCTACGCGCAGCCGATGCGCACCGAGTCGCTCCGCCGCGCGGCGCTGCCCGGGGTCCTCGTCGCCGTCCTCGGCACGCTCGGCCACTGGCCCGGCGCGGAGCACTGGTTCCCTGGTTCACGCGCCCTGGCTCCGGTCTCCGTCGCCATCGCCGCGCTGCTGCACCTCGCCGCAACCCGCCGCCCCACCGCACCCGTCGAGCGCGCCCGCTGGATCTACCCCACCCTCGGCGTCTCCGCCCTCAGCCTCGCCTCGCTGGCTCGCAGCCTCTCGGGCAGCGGCGACGGCGCCCTCTTCGCCTGGGCGCTGGGCGTCGCGGCCCTGGTTCTGGGCCTGGTGGTCGGGCACTCCAGCGCCTCCGCCGCGCACGCCGGCCCCTTCGCCCGCCGCACCCTCGCGGCCTCGCTGGGCTTCCTCGCGGGCGCCGTGGCGCTGGTGTTCGCCCCCGACGCCCCGATGACCTCGATGGCCATCGGCCTGGGCGCGGCGGCCTTCGTGCTCCCGATCATCGACCGGTGGTTTCGCCCCGCGGACGGTCGGCTGCTCGACGCGATCGCCCGCATCGAGCGCGGCCTCGCCCGGGCCGAGGCCCTCGACGAGCTCGCGGCGGCGGTGCTCGACCCGCTGCGCGAGGCCGCGCGCAACCTCCGCGCTCCGGCGGCCTTCTGGGTGCTCGAGGGCTCGCGCCTGCTGCAGGTCGACGTGGCCGGGACGCCCTCCGTGCGCCCGCTCTCCGTCGAGTCCGAGAAGGTGCTGGTCACCTGGCTGCGCACCCGCCCGTCGGTGGTCTTCGTCGACACGCTGCGCCCCCACCTCGTGCGCCGCCCCGAGCTGCGCCCGGTGGTCGACGCGCTCGACGGCTACGAGGCCTTCGCGGCGCTGCCGCTCTGCGACTCCGATCAGCTCCTCGGGGCGGTGGTCATCCCGCGCGGCGACCGATGGGCGCCGCCGAGCTTCGAGGAGGAGTGCCGACTCGAGGAGGTGCGGCGCAGCGTCGAGGGAGCCCTGCTGCGCATCCTCGCGGCGGAGCGGTCGAGCCACCGGGCGGCCGAGGCGCTGCGGCGCGAGGCGACGCAGGTCGAGCGGGCGATCACGGCGGAGACCGAGCTCGCGAGGGTGGGCGCGCTCGTGGTCGAGTCGACCTCGGTGGTGGCGCTCGGCCCCCGCTCGACCCGGTGGATCGCCTACGCCCCAGTGACCCGCGCCCTCCAGGCCTCGCTCGATGCGCTCGCTCCCACCGACGGACCGATCGCTCTCGTGGCCGCGCCGGGCGTGTCGCTGCGTCCGTCCGCGGGACGACTTCACTCGGTGGGCCCTCGCTCGGAGCGGGGCCTGATGGTGCTCGACGCGTCGGTCGATCCTCGCGCGGTGCTGCCGACGCTGCTGGGCGACGCCCGCGGAGAGGGCACGAAGCCGGGCTGGCTCGAGCGCGCGGAGGGCGCCACGCTGCTCATCGAGCACGCGGTGGCCCTCGGTCACGAGGGGCTCACCGCGCTCGCGAGCGCCCTGGAGCGGGCCTCGGCTCGGCGGCTCGGCGACGAGACGGCCTACGGGGTGGATGTGCGGTTGATCCTCGGGCTGCCGCGCGATCCCGCCGAGTGTGACCTTCCGACCTCGCTGGCGCGTCGGCTCGCGGGGCGCGTGGCGCGGGTTCCGACCCTGCGCGAGCGCACGGAGGACCTCGAGTCGCTGGTCTACGCCGCGATCGATCGGGCGTGTCGCTGCGCCGACCGCAGCCCGCTCGGCATCACCCCGGAGGCCCTCGCGGCGCTGCGCGCGTACCCATGGCCCGGCGAGTTTCCTGAGCTCGAGGCCGCGCTCGCGCACTCGGTGGCGGCTGCGCGCGGTTCTCGCGTCCAGCGGGACGACCTGCCGCCGCTGGTGAGGGCCTCGGTGTTCCAGGTGGGGCGTGGCGACGACGACCGCCCGCGGGGCGCAGCGCTCGACGATTGATCAGTTGGGCAGGTCGCGCGGGTCGACGCCGCCCTTGATGACCCTGAGCTTCGGTCCGCTCTCCCGGCTCTGCTTCGGTGCGCGTCGGGGGCGGACGTTTCCGAGCAGCGCGCCCACGAGGAAGCCCGCCAGGGCGAGCACCGACTCGGGGCTGCGCGACACCAGGAAGCCCAGCGCCAGCAGCACCGCGAAGAGCGCGGTGAACTTTCTTCCGGTGAGCGAGACGATGCCGAAGAAGGAGGTCGGTCGGTCGCCCTCGGTCATGCCCCACGCGGCCGTGAGCAGCGCGGTCGCGGCGGCCGGAGAGTAGGCGCGCTGTGCCCAGAAGGGGGTGTAGAGCGCGCCCACGGCGACCAGCACCAGGCCCGAGACGACCGACGCGACGGCCATCGCGGAGAGCGTTCGGCGGAGGCCCCAGCGCGACTCCATCGTGCCGCCGAAGAACCAGAGGGCGATCACCGTCCAGACGACGGACTGGATGCCCGAGGGGTCGTGCACGAAGGGGTGGGTGATGAGCCGCCAGACCTCGCCGTGCGCCACCCTCGACGGGATCAGCACCAGCGCCGCGAAGGGACCCAGCGGGTCGGGCGCGCTGCCGACGCCCCCAGAGCGCCCGACGAGGGCCTCGACGAGCCAGATGCCGACGAGCAGCGCGGAGAGCGCCTTCATCGAGCGGGAGAAGGCGGGCACGGCGATCTGTACCGTCGGTTCGTTCATGGGTTCTCTGGTGGGGGACTGTGCAGCCCGCGGTCGGCGCTGTCACCCCGCGCGTCGCTGGCCCCGCCGCGCGCGGCGATTGACACGGGAGACGGTAGGGAGATACGCCCCTCGGCGCGCGATGCACCACGTGATCTACGGTTTCCTTGTGACCTTCCACCAACAGTCACCGGGCGGAGGGGCGTCGCATATGCCGAGCTCCTATGAGCTCGTCGCCCAGGCCACGCTGCCGGTGAAGATGGTGGTGCTCCTGCTCCTCATCTTCTCCATCGCCTGCTGGTACATCATTGGATACAAGTGGCTGTATCTCCGCCGGGCCTTCGCGGAGAACGAGGCCTTCCTCCAGATCTTCGAGCAGACCCGGCAGCTCAACGTCGCCGCCGAGGCTGCTTCGCAGCGGCCGCGCAGCCCCATCGCGCAGATGTTCCGCGCGGGCTACGACGAGCTGCTGCGGGTGAAGGCCGCCCACGAGGGCGACGACGCGCCGGGCATCGAGAACGTCGAGCGCGCCCTGCGCCGAGCCTTCTCGCGGCAGACCACCGTGCTCGAGAGCATGGTGCCCTTCCTCGCCACCACCGGCAGCACGGCGCCCTTCATCGGCCTCTTCGGCACCGTCTACGGCATCATGCACGCCTTCATGCAGCTCTCGGCATCCCGCGACACGGCCACCATCGACCGCGTCGGGCCCCGGCATCGCCGAGGCGCTCTTCACCACCGCCGTGGGACTGGTCGCCGCGATCCCCGCGGTCATCGCGTACAACTACTTCGTCCGCCGACTGCGAGTGATCTCCACGGAGATGGACATCTTCGGCAACGACTTCCTCAACATCGTGCGCCGGCACATCCTGAAGTAGGGCCGCGATGTCGTTCTCCAGCAACAGCGCCGGCGGGCCGATGAGCGAGATCAACGTCACCCCGCTGGTCGACGTGATGCTCGTGCTCCTCATCATCTTCATGGTGACCGCGCCGATGGTGCAGGCGGGCCTGCGGGTCGACCTGCCCAACGCCGAGGCGCCCGCCCTCCCCAACGCCGAGCAGAAGCTGCGCGTCACCATCGGCCACGAAGACGCCGCCAACCCCGCGACCCCCATCGCCATCTGGATCGGACCGGACCGAACCACCCTCGAGCGCCTCGCCGAGCAGCTTCGCACCAACGCCATCGTGCAGCGCGACCACGAGGCCTACGTGCAGGCCGACGAGAGCATCCCCTACGGCATCGTGGTGAGGGTTCTCGCCGCGATGCGCACCGCCGGGGTCGAGCGCCTCGGCATCGTCACCGACCCCCTCACCAGCCAGTAGCGCTTATGCCGCGGCGTCGAGGCCCATCTGCTCGCGCAGGGCCCGGCGAGTGCGCCAGAGCCTGCTCTTCACCGCCGCCACCGGCTGCCCTGCGGCCTCGGCGATCTCCGCGCAGGAGTCCCCGCCGATTGCCTGCTCCACCAGCGTGCGCTTCTCCTCGGGGAGGAGAGCGATCTGCTCGGCGGCGCGGGCGAGGTCGACGCGCGCCATCACGTAGGTCTCCGGGTCGCGGTGCTGGGTGCAGGTGTCGACGGACTGCTCGGCGTCCGGCCACACCCGCTCGGTGTACTTGTCCACGCCCCGCTTGCGAGCCGCCGTGCGACGGCGCTGGTAGAGCGCGGCGTTCACCACGATGCTGTACATCCAGCTCGCGACGGCGGCGTCCCCGCGGAAGCGGTCGGCGTGGCGGAGGGCGCTCACCATCCCCTCCTGCACCGCGTCCCAGGCGTCGTCCTCGTTGCGCGTCACCCGGAGCGCCGCGTGGAAGAGCCGCGACTCGTACGACCGAAACGCCGCCTCGACGGCCTTTCGGCTCTCCGAGCTCACCGCCACCAGCCCCACCATCCGCTCCGCCTGCTCACCCTGATGCTGCATCATGTTGTCCAACCTCCGTCTCAGCTATCCGCTGAGTTGCTCAACCTTTGAGCAACCTTGATGCCATGCTCAATTTCCTCGGAAAGCCCCGAATTCGGGTTTGTAGAGGGTTCACGTTTCGTGACCCCGGGGAAGGAACGGTCACGGGGGACAGCAACGTTTCGTTGCACCTTTGACAGCGGGGATGGGGGAGAGCGCCGTGGAGCGCCTCAAAGCTCGGCGCGCCCTCCGGGGTTCTGGTAGACGATGCACCGGGAGTAGCGAACCGTGACCACGCCTCCGCCGACCCACCGACCGCCTCCGATGCGCGACCAGAGCGTGCCTGGCATCTCGCATCCGTCGATTCCCTTCGCGGTGGGCGTGAACTCGTCGCCGCCGCCGCCGTCGCCGCTGCGTCAGCGAGAGCGGGGGCAGACCACAGACGGTCCCGGGGTCGCGATGGGCCTCTTCGCCGCGGTGCTGGTGCACGGCCTGGTGGTGGTCCTCTCGCTGCGCATCGGCCGCCCGGACCACAGCCCGGCGGCCAGGGCGCGTCCCCCTCGAGAAGACCAGGTGCTCGAGACCCACCTGCTGCAGCGGGGCGGCGGCGTGTTCGACCCGCGGCGACAGATCCACCGCGAGGTGCCCATCCGGGCCGAGCGCGAGGCGCCGCAGGCGGTCACCCCGACCGCCGACCCGACGCGGGTGGCGCTCGCCCGCGACGCCGGCGCCCAGGACTACATGGCCGCCATCACCGGCCGCACCCGCCGCGGCTCCGGCAACCAGGACCTCGCCGAGCTCAACCGCATCGCCCACATGGCGGCGATGGAGGCCGAGTCCGATCCCACGGCCGCCGGGCCGGGCGATCCCAGCGGCAGCGCGCACGGCGACACCACCGACCCCAACGTCGCGACCCGCGGCGCGGGCACCAAGGTTCGACAGCTCTTCCAGGAGAATCTGCGCGCCTCCACCGCGCTGACCGGCAACGAGCCGCGCATGGTGGTGTTTCGTGTCCGCCTCGACGACTCGGGCGCGATCGAGTCGGCCGAGCTCGTGACCCCGTCGGGCAACGAGAGTCTCGACGGCGACATTCTCGGCCAGGTGCAGCGTCTGGCCACGGCGCACACCCGCGTCCCCGACCTTACGCCCGAAGAGCTCGCGAGCGTCGCGGGTCGGGTGTTCCGGGTGCAGGTGCCTCTCGGCAGCATCGTGCACTGAGCTCTGGCTCGTCACGCTTCGCATACCTGGCCGCGTCCGCTAGACTGCTCGGACGATGCGACGGCAGATGCCTTGGATTCTTATCGCGGCGGCGACTGCGACCGCCGTGCTCCCCCCGCTGCTCTCCGACGCGCAGCCGCTCCCGCCCAATCGTCCCGTCCAACCCGGGACGGGTGAGCTCACCATCACCCTCTCGGCGCTCGAGGCGCGACTTCTGCCAGTCGCGATCCCGGCCTTCCGTGGCTCCGGCGGCGACGCGGTCTCCGCCGTGGTCTCCAACGACCTCCGGCTGAGCGCCCTCTTCCGGGTGCTCGACTCGCGCTCGTTCACCGCCGACCTCGACGCCGAGGGACTCAACATCAACGCCCCCTCCTGGGTGGGCGTCGGAGCGACCGCCGTCGTGAAGGCGCAGGTCACCGGGAGCGGCGACGCCACGCGCATCGAGCTGAAGGTCTGGGAGCCGGGGAGCCCCTCCGCGCCGCGGCTCACGCGCAGCTACGGGCCAGGCAACCCGCGCTCCCTGGCGCACCGCATCGCCAACGACCTGATCCAGCTCTACACCCGCACCGCGGGGGTCTTCGGGACGCGCATCGCCTTCGCCCGGCGCACCGGCAACGGCCGCAAGCAGATCTTCTCCGTCGACTGCGACGGCGAGAACCTCGCGCAGGTCTCCTCGGGGCGTCGGCTCAACTTCACCCCCGCCTGGGGCCCCGGCGGGATCTACTTCTCCTCGCAGACCCCCGACGGCTTCCTCGCGCTCTTCCGCCAGGGCCGCAGCGAGCCGGTGCTCCGCGCCGACGGCCTGGTGATGGGCGCGGCCTTCGGCGGCGGTCGCATGGCGGTGGTGCTTACCAGGGATGGTAACAGCGAGATCTACCTGGCCTCGCCCGACGGCAGCAACCTGCGTCGGCTCACCAACGACCCGGGCGCGGACATCACCCCGGTGTGGTCGCCGGACGGCTCCAAGATCGCCTTCGTGAGCGACCGCTCCGGCGGCCCGCAGGTGTACGTGATGGACGCGGGCGGAGGAGGCCAGCGGCGGGTGAGCTTCCAGGGGAGCTACAACACCGGTCCTTCGTGGGCGCCCGACAGCCAGACCATCGCCTACGCCGGGCGCACCGGGGGCGCCTCGGACATCTATACGGTCAGCCTCGCGGGTGGCGCCGCGCGTCGGCTCACCGAGGGGCAGGGCAACAACACCGACCCGACCTACTCGCCCGACGGGCGGCTCATCGCCTTCAGCTCCTCGCGCGGAGGCATCTTCCTGATGAACCAGGACGGCCTCAACCAGCAGCGGATCCTCCCAGGCGTGGCGGAGGGACTGCGCTGGGAGCCGAGGTGATGCGCCCCCGCTACGCAGCCCTGGCGGCCTTGCTCACCGGCGCCGGGATGCTCGCCGCTCCGCTCGCCCGAGCCCAGTGCGACGCAGGCGACGGGGGCGACCCGATCGACCTCGGCGCGCTGCGCGACTCCTTCCCCGCCGATCAGGGCTTCGACGTTCCGACCGACAGCCCCGTGAGGCTGCGCTTCGTGGGGCGCGTCCCTTCCGGGGCGACCCTCTGCGTCGAGCCCGTGGGGACGCCGGGCTGCCTTCCCGGCGCCGTCTCCGTCGTGGGCGACGAGCTCGTCTGGAGCAGCGCGGGCGCTCGCCCCTTCGACCCCTACGCCAGCTACCGGGTGAACTACTCCGACCCCCTCACCGGCGCCCTCTCGCTGCGCTTCCGCACCGGGCGCGGGCCGTCGGCCGGTCCTCCCCCCTTCGCGGGCATCCGAGGGGCGAGCGCGAGGGCGGTGTCGAGCGACCCCTGCGACCCCAACGCCTACGACATCACCGTGCGCTTCAACCGCGTGGTCTTCGACGCCACGCTCGGCACCCCGTGGCCCGAGAGCGACGTCGAGTATGTGATCTACAGCACCCGAGGCCCCGGGGTCTCCGGCCCCAGGGAGCGCGACCGCGCGAGGCTACAGAGCTCCGGCTCCACCAGCGACGCCGTGGCGCAGCGCACCTTCCGGCTGAGCTCCAGCGACGCGAGCGGCCCGGTGTGCTTCAGCGTGCAGGCGCTCGACCCCCTCGGGCGCTCGATCACCAACTCCGCCGAGGAGTGCGTGAACCCCGCCGAGGGCAACTATTTCCAGGGCTGCTCGACGACGCCGGGCTCGCACAGGGGCGCCGCAGGGTGGGCTGCGTTCGTCATGCTGGGCCTCTTCGCAGGCCGTCGACGCCAACGAGCGCTGGTGTCCGCGCGGCGAACAACGGTAGGGTCCGCGCCGTCGTGACAGTCCTCCTCGTTGGCGTCGCTGGTGGCAGCGGATCAGGCAAGAGCACCATCGCTCGCTCCCTCGTAGAGGCGCTCCCCGCCCACCACGTGACCGCCATCGAGCATGACGCCTACTACAAGGACGTCAGCCACCTGGCCTACGAGGAGCGGGCGCGCATCAACTTCGACCACCCGGAGTCGCTCGACAACGAGCTCTTCTGCGAGCACCTCGACGCCCTGCGCGCCGGACGCTCGGTCGAGAAGCCCCGCTACGACTTCGCCACGCACACCCGCAAGCCAGAGACCGACCGGCTCGACCCGTCGCCCATCATCGTGGTCGAAGGCATCCTGGTGCTGGCGCTCCCGGCGATCCGCGACCGCCTCGACGTGAAGCTCTACGTCGACACCGACTCGGACATCCGGCTGATGCGCAGGATCCGCAGGGACCTGGAGCAGCGCGGGCGCAACTTCGCCCAGGTGCGCCAGCAGTACTACGAGTCCGTTCGGCCGATGCACATCGCGTTCGTCGAGCCGTCCAAGCGCTTCGCCGACATCATCATCCCCGAAGGGGGGCAGAACCGCGTGGCGAGGGAGATGATCCTCGCGATGCTCCAGAAGTTCGTCAGGGATGTCGACCTCGCCCGCAGCGAGGCGGCGGCCCACGAGGATCAATAGGTCAATGACCCGCATCGCCATCGCCGGCTCCGACAAGGTGGTCGTCGGCCCCGCAGGATCGTCGCTGCTCACCGTGCTCCAGGAGGCCGGTCACCCCATCGCCACCTCCTGCGGCGGCGTCGCCACCTGCGGCCTCTGCAAGGTGACCGTGCAGCAGGGCAAGGAGAACCTCAGCCCCATCTGCCAGGAGGAGATCAACCACCTCGGGTCCATCGCCAAGATCGTCGGACTGCGGCTCGCCTGCCAGGCGCGCTGCTCGGGCGAGGGCGAGGTGCGCGTCGAGGTGCCCGAGGTCGAGGACGTGGCCGCCCGCAAGGCCGCCAAGGCCGAGCGCCTCCGCCAGCTCCGCAACAGCAACCAGGGCGGACGACGCTAAGGGCGGTCATCCGTTTCCGTTCCGCGCGCGACGCGCGGTAGAACACCGCCGTGAAGCGCCCCGCACTCGCCGCGATCCTCTCGCTGTGTCCGCTCGCCGCGTCGGCCGACCCCCTGGTCGTGCACACCGCGACCCCCCGCAGCGATCGCGGCATCTCCGCCGCCGACCGCCTTCGCCTCGGCGACGCCGTCGCGGAGGTGCTCGCCACTGGGCAGCCCGAGGTGCTGCGCGCCTCCGACACCCACGCCCGCGTCGAGACGCTCTCCCCCGCGGGGCTCGCCTGCGATGCCGCGGAGTGCGCCTCCGCGCTGCTCACCCCGCTGCACGCCCGCGGCGTGGTCGTGGTCTCTGTCTCCCGAGGCCGCCACCGCCAGGTCTCGCTCACGCTCCGATGGCTCGACGCGCAGGGCGTCGTGCGAGGAGAGCAGCGCGCCCAGGAGGTCGTGGCCGGCTGGGACGACGCCATCGCCATGGCCCGCGTCAGCGCCCGCACGCTGCTCTCCGAGATCCCTCCGGTCGCCCCCGCGGCACCTGCTCCGACCCCAGCGCCGATCGTCGAGCCGACGCCCTCGCCCAGAGCCGCGACGCCCCCGACGGTCACCGCTCCGCCGCGCGCGCAGTGGGTCACCACCCGTCGCCCGGTCGAGGCCGTGCTGGGTGGGGCGCTGCTCGCGGGAGGAGCGACCGCGCTCACCATCGGCCTCGTCGCCATTGCCCAGGACGGGCAGCAGGTGGCCGAGCTCTCGAACGGACGCGAGGAGGTCTACTCCGCGACGACACGGGACACGGTGCTGGTCGCGGCGGGCGCGGCGGCGGTCGCAGGGGGGGTGTTCCTGCTGATCGACGGGCTGCGGGCGCGGAGGTCTCAGGTCGCGCTCACATGGATGGCCCGACCCCTCGGGGACGGCGCCTGGGTGGGCCTTGGAGGACGGCTATGAGCCACGACGAGAGCATCAGGGAAGAGGGGCTGCGGGGTCTCGTTCGGGCGGCGCGCACGGCGCCTGCTCCCTTCCGACCCATCATCGCCACCGACGCGGACGGCACCCTCTGGGAGGGAGACATCGGCGACGACCTCTTCATCGAGGCCCTCACCCATCACCCGGTCGGGCCCGTGGCGCTCGCCGGGCTGCTCTCGGGCGCTCGCGAGGTCTTCGGCGACGACGCCCCCTCGGACCTCGGCGAGCTCGCCCTCGCCTTCATCGGCGCCTACCGCGCCGGGCGGATGAGCATCGAGCACATCTGCAAGATCCAGTCGGAGGTGCTCGGCGATCGCTCCCGCTCGGCCCTCGACGCGCTGCTCTCGCTGGTGGCGGAGCGGGTCGCGGAGCGCATCCGACCGGCCGTGCGGCTTATCGTCGAGGAGGCCGGAAGGGCGGGCGTCGAGGTGCACGTCGTGACCGGGAGCCTCGAGGCCGCGGTGGCCACGACCCTCCGGCGCGCAGGGCTCACGCACGCCACCGTCTCCGGCGCGACGCTCCGCACCGAGGGCGATCGGGTGTTGCCCACACTGGCGAGGCCCATCCCGCTGCACGGCGGCAAGGTCGACGCGCTCCAGGCGGCGGGCGCCTGGCCCCCGGCGCTGGGGATGGGCGACGGCGGCTGGGACGCGACCTTCCTCGGAGGGTGCGCGGTCGCGCTGCTGGTGCACCCGAGCCCCGCGCTCCTCGACGCGATGACCCCCGCGCCCGGAGTGATGATCCTCCGCGATGGCTGCGTCTCACCGCGTACGCCCTCGCCCTAAGTACCCGAGAAGGGATCCCATGACTCCCATGAAGACCTGCTTGCTTGTGGCTGCTCTCACGCTGGTCCCGGCGGTCGCCGCGGCCCAGGAGTCCTCGCTGGCCGCCCTTCGCCCCGGCGCCAGCACCCCCAGCGGGGCCATCGCCCTCGGCCGCGCGCTTCGTCGCGCCGGGCACTTCGACGAGGCCGCCCGGGTGCTCAACGCCATCCGCGACCCTTCGCTCCGCGCCGAGGCGCGCTGGGAGGCCGCCCGCGTGCGCATCGACCAGGGCGCCTACCGGCCCGCTCAGGCCGCGTGCAACGCGATCCCCGCGGGGCAGCGCCGCCGGGTGTGCCTCGCTCGCGCCTACCTGGTGTGGCAGCGGGTCGCCCTCGCCGAGCGCGAGCTCAACGCCGCCCGATCGATGAGCGCGGGTGACGGCGAGCTGCAGCTCGCGACCGGCGACGCGCGGCGCATGGCGGCCGACCTGAGCGCGGCGGAGAGCGCGTACCGCGAGGCGGCCCAGGCGATGCCCGATCGGCCGGAGCCGCACCTCGGCCTCGGGGCCCTGGCGGAGGTCGCGCAGCGCCTCGACGAGTCCGAGGCGGCCTACCGTCGCGCGGTCGCGGCCGACCCGACGGACCCTCAATCGGCGCTGGCCCTGGGCCAGTTCCTGCTGCGTCGGCGGGGCAACGCGGCGGCGGCGCTCCCGCTGCTGCAGCGAGCGACCGCCGACCGACCGCAGTGGCCCGAGGCGCTCACCGCCCTCGGCCAGGCGCTGGTTGCGACGGGGGAAGGCGCAGGCGCGCGGGCGGCCTTCGAGTCGGCGCTGCGAATCTCCCCGACGCAGACGGGCGCCCAGGCGGGCCTCGGTCGCGCGCTGCTCGCGCTGCAGCTCTGGGCGGAGGCCGAGGCGCCGTTTCGCCGCGCCATCGCTCAGGTGGGCACCGACGCGTCGGCCTACGCAGGGCTCGCGGAGGTCTACGAGCACACGCAGCGCGAGCCCGAGGCGATGCAGGCCTGGGACGGGGCGATCGACCGCGCTCCGGGCGACACCGCCATCAGGCTGCGCGCCGCGGAGCTGGCCCATCGCACGCAGCAGAACGCCCTCGCCCGCGCCTACGTCGACCGGGTGCTCACGGACGCTCCGCGGCACGCTCCCGCCCTGGTGCTGCGGGGGATCATCGCCTCGGAGGAGGGCGACCGTAACGCCGCCCGGGCCGCGCTCACGGCGGCGCTCAGCGGCGAAGGGGCCATCGACCGGGCGGCCGTCGAGCAGCGGCTGCGAGAGCTCGACCAGCCATCGCGACCCCGGCGTCGATGAGCATGCTCCGCCACGCGCTCGCCATCGCGCGCAAGGACCTCGTCATCGAGCTGAGGGTGCGAGAGGTCGTCCCGACCATGACCCTCTTCGCGGCGCTGGTCGCCGTGCTCTCGTCGATGTCGCTCTTCGTCGACGAGACCACCGGACGGCAGGTGGCGCCCGGCGTGCTCTGGATCGCCGTCGCCTTCGCCGGCACCCTCGGCCTCTCGCGCACCTGGGACCGCGAGCGCGAGGAGGGCGCCCTGCGCGCGGTGCTGCTCTCCCCGGCCTCCCCCGCGTCGCTCTTCCTCGGCAAGGCGCTCGGGGCGCTGGTCTTCGTGCTCGTCACCGAGTGCGTCGTCGCGCCGCTGGTCGCGCTGCTGCTGCACGCCCCGCTCTTCGAGCACTTCGTCCCCTTCGCCGCGCTGCTGCTGCTGGGCACCGTCGGCTTCGTCGCCGCGGGCACGCTCTTCGGGGCGCTGATCGCGCGCACCCGGGCCCGCGACCTGCTGCTCGCGGTGGTGCTCTACCCGCTGGTGTCGCCGGCGCTGCTCTGCGGCGTCGTGGCGACCCGCGAGCTCTTCGGCGGCGCCTCCGTCGAGCAGCTCGCCGACTGGTTCAAGCTGCTGATGATCTTCGACCTGGTGTTCATCGCGGGCGGCATCGCGCTGCTGCCGACGCTGCTCTCGGACTGACGGCTCACCAGGCGTAGACGGCGCCCTCGCCGTGGCGGCGGGCGAGCCCGTCGACGTACTGCAGCAGCAGGTCGCGCCGACGGAGCAGCGAGCGGATCTGCGCCGCGCTGAGCGGCGGCGCGTTGCGGTCGGGGTCGAGCGCCATCTCCGCCCGCACCGAGGCCTCGGTCATCGCGCGCGCCCGGTCGATCACCGAGCGGCGGAAGCGCTGCGTGCGGTGGAGCAGCGAGCGGGAGCGCTGGAGCAGGCCCTCGACGAAGGGCTCCTCGAAGCCGCCGTTGTTGTCGCGGTAGATGAGGTGCCCGAGGGCGTCCATCGGGACGTTGGCGCCGCTCCAGCGGTCCCAGTTGCCGGTGAGGAAGTCGAAGACCAGCAGCGTAGAGATCTCCTCGGCGCGCTGCGACTGATCGGGCGGGACGGTGCGGCCCTGGCGCAGCCACCGGCCCCAGCGCTCCTGGTCCTCGACGCCGTCGATGCGCGAGGGGCGGAGCACCGGGACCCAATAGATGGCCGCGCCCCGCGCGGTGTTGTCGCGGTCGAAGATCACCGGGCTGCCAGGGGCGAGGCGCAGGGCCGAGCGCGGGATCGGCCGGGAGATGGCAGGCGGCACCCGGTTGAGCCCGAGGAGTCGGTTGAGCCGGTAGGCGGCGATCTCGGCGCGGTAGCTCTCGCCGTGGCTCGTCGTGCGGGGCTTCCACGCCGCGTCGATGCCGCCCTCCAGGCGCAGGTGGAGGTTGACGCTGGTGCTGCCGACGTTCTGCCGGCCGAGCACCCGGGCGCTGCGGATCGCCTCCAGGATGCGAGCCTCGGAGACGCCACCGAAGGTCCGCGTGTCGGCGACGGCCGGGGGTGCGGGTGCGGGCTGCGTTCGGCCGACCAGGGGACCCAGCGCGACCGCGGTCGCAAAGAGGGGAGCTATCCATCGACGCATCACAAGGGGAGGGAGCTAGCACGACCAGCGGCCGGGACCCGCCGGCAACCGGCGGCTCCCGGACGTCCTTTCGGCCGCCGCGGCCCCTCGAGGTGGACTTCGGGTCGGACGGCCGCCCGGCTGTGGAACCGGGGGCCCCCGCATAGCCAGGCGGGTGACCCGGCGGGCAGCGCGATGGCCCACCACTTCTCCGGCGGCCACAAGTTGTGAGCGAGAGAACGGCTTCCCTAACCCCCCCCCCCCCCCCCCGTCCCCCTCGACCGTCGTCCCGCTCTCCGGCCGCCTGCCCCAGCGAGACCTTCCACGGCCTCTCAGGTCCAGGAGCCAGCCCCCCTCCGACCACCGCCCCCGCCCCCCCCCCCGTGATCCCCTCGCGCTAAGCCCGCCGCCGCCATCGACATAGTCCTGCGCCTCGCGCTCACGGGGCCCCGACGCCCGCAAGACCCCCCCCCCCCCCCCGCCCTCCAGCCTGATCCCCCCCCCTTCGCCCTCGGCCGCGCCGCCCTCCCCTGCCCCGCGGCCGCCCCCCACCCACGCCCATCTCCCCCCGGTCAGTCGCTCCACGGTCGCGTCCCCCCCCCCTCCGCGGTCGCTCGCTCCGCCGGTCGAGGCTGCGCACCCGTCCTGTCCGCGCTCACCGCCCGCGCCCTGATCGGCGCGCCCCTCACAACGGCCGCCTCCAGATCGACAGCCACAATCCCCTTCGCTAGCGGAGCTGCATCCCCGTAAGGGCCGCCGCGGATCGGCGCCGCGTCGAGCATTCCCATCAGTGCACCCTTGACCTGTCCGCCCGGCTGGGAAATGGTCCCGCCCCGCCATGCGCAAGCCCACCTTCGCGATCGGTTCGTTGGTCCTCGTCCTCGGTGCGCTCGCCAGCGTGGTCGTGGCGCAGCCCCGCCCTCGTCCGGTGGTGCGCCCGGTTCGCGGTGACGCCTCGGTCGCCACCGACGCGGCTGCGACCTCCGACGCCGCGACCCCCAGCCCCGATGCCACCGTGGCCGACGGCGCCGGGCCCGCTGCCGTCGTCGTCGAGGACGGCGGCGTCCGCGTGGGCGACGCGTCCATCCCGATGCGACAGCTCGGCACGGGCACCGTCATCCACTTCCCGGTGCCCGAGCAGCTCGCCCGCACCGCGGTGCCGGTGTTCGCGCAGATCCGCTCGAGCGCCCCCATCGACCACGTCTCGCTCTTCTACCGCGGCCTCGGCGCGCGGCGCTACACCGAGGTGCGCATGCCCGCGCTCGGCCAGCAGTTTCGCCTCCCGTCGGGCTACGGCGCGATGATCCCCTGCGACGACATCTTCCCGCCGAGGGTGGAGTACTACGTCGCCGCCATCGACTCGTCCGGCGCGCCCAACGGCGGGGCTGGCACCGCCGAGGCCCCGGTGCAGATCAATATCGTCGAGCGCCGCTCCTTCGCGGCCCCCACGCTCCCGGGCCAGGCCGCCCCCCGCACCTGCGGATCGCTCTCGGTCACCGCCACCGTGCGCGACGCGGGCACCGGCCCGGCCGCCCTCGAGCGCGGCACCGCCGACCTCGGCGAGCCCTGCCGCGCCAACAACGAGTGCCGCCGCGGCCTGCGCTGCGGCCTCAACCACCAGTGCGTCTTCGATCGCTAGCGTTGCCAGTCTGGCAACGGCCCTCCGCGATGACCCGTACCCCCCCTGCCAGTTCGGCACCCGGCTCCACCGGCGCCGCGCTCCCCTCGCCCTGGGAGCGCGGGGAATTCAGCGCGCGCCCTGGTGGCACGGGCAGCGCATAGGGAAGCTCCACCGATGGCTCGCTGGCTCAACAACCTCGAAGGGATCCTTCGTCGCTACCCCTGGGTGATCCCTCTGGGAGCGCTGGTTCCTTGCGCGTACTTCGCGGCGCGCGGCACCAACGACCTCGTGGCCGCGCGCCTCTTCGCCGCCGACACCGACTCCCTGGCGCGGGCGCTCCCCGGCGCGGCCGCCATCGCGGCAGCGAGCGAGCCCGAGGCCAACCACCACGTCCGCGACCGCGCGGCGATCATCCACCGCAACATCTTCGACTCCGACGCCGGCTGCCTCGACTGCGACGCGGGCCCTCCCGCCGACGCGGCCCCGGAGCCCGGCGCCGCCCCCCGCCCCTGACGACCGGATGCTCCCCCGGAGGCCTGCTACCCCGCGCCGCCCGCCGACGGGCGCGTGCGGCCGGGGCCCTGCGAGACCACCGCGAAGATCGTCGGCGCGGTGCAGAGCGACGACATCCTGTGGTCCTTCGTGCTGGTGCAGTCGGCGCCCAACGGCCCGGCGATGCCGTACCGCTTCGGCTCCACCCTCGACGGTCGCAACGTGGGAATGGTGTCCTGGTGCCAGTCCCTCGGCGCCTACGCGCTGCTGCGCCCCCCCGGCGGCCAGCGCTGCTTCCTCGCGCAGAACATGCCCCCGCGCGCCGCGCCCGCCGCGCCCGCCGCGCCGGTCGCCGCTCCGCACGCCGAGGGAGGCGCGCTCGGCGGCGTGCTGGAGGGCATCGAGCGGGTGAGCGCCAACGAGTACAACGTCCGCCGCAGCACCGTCGACCGCATCCTGGAGAGCCAGGCCGAGCTCATGCGCACCACGCGCATCATGCCCGTCGACCAGGGCGGCCGCGTCATCGGCGTGCAGCTCTTCGGCGTGCGCGGCAACTCGCTGCTCGGGCGCCTGGGCATGCAGAACGGCGACGTGCTCAACCGCATCAACGGCCTCGACATCGCCTCTCCCGACCGCGCGCTGGAAGCCTACTCGCGCCTCCGCACCAGCGACAATCTTCAGGTGTCCGTTACCCGTAACGGACAGCCCGTCAACATCGACTTCCACATCCGCTGAGCCAAGCAATGACCCGCCGATCATCGACCGCCCTGCCTCCGCTCCTCGCGCTCTGCGCCGCGCTCGCCGTCGTCCTGGCGCACGCCGCGGTCGCGCTCGCGCAGCCTGCGCCCCAGGCGCCGACGCCCGTGCGCTCGCGGCGCGATCGGCTCAATCCCCCCGCGGTGGTCGTCGCCCCGGGCGCCGCGACGCCCGCCCCAGGCGCCAGGCCGCTGCCCACCGCCGCAGCCGCGCCGCGCCCGCGGGCGCCGCGCCCGCCCGACCGACCGGGCCCGCGCAGGTCGTGGCGCCGATACCGGGCGTCACCTCGGTGGCCGGCGCCGCGGGCACCGGCGCCAACATGCACGAGTTCGACGCGGGCATGGAGTACCAGGCGCTGCCGCCGGGCGCGCGCATCACCTTCAACCTCCAGGACGCCGACCTCCCCGACCTCATGCGGGCCATCGGCAACATCACCGGCCGACGCTTCATCCTCCCGGGCAAGGTGCGGTCGATCAAGACCACCATCTACTCGCCGACGAAGGTCACCCCCTCGGAGGCCTACCAGGCCTTCCTCTCGGTGCTCGCGGTCAACGGCATGACCGTCGTCCCCTCGGGGCGCTACCTCAAGGTCGAGGAGACCGCCGGGGCCGCGACGCAGGTGCTCCCCACCTACGGCGCCGGGCAGGACGCGCCCGCCGACGACCGCTTCATCACCCGCATCGTGCGGCTGCGCAACATGTCGCCCGACGACGCGTCCAACCTCCTCGGGCACTTCAAATCGCGCGACGGCGACATCACGCCGTACGCCGCGACCAACACCCTCATCATCACCGACCTCGCGGCCAACATCCGACGGATGCTCCAGATCCTCGGCGAGGTCGACGTGGCCGCCGTGGGCGAGCAGATCTGGGTCGAGCCCGTGCACTACGCCCTCGCGAGCGAGCTCGCCACGCGCCTCACCGAGATCCTCGGCGGCGGCGCGCCGCGGGCGCGGCGGCGCGGCCCGGCGCGGCGGGCACGTCGGAGGTGCGCCTCGGCCGCATCCTCGCCGACGACCGCTCCAACAGCCTCGTCATCGTGGCCACGCAGCGGATGTACGTCCGGGTGCTGGAGCTGCTCCGCCGACTCGACGTCTCCATCGACGGCGAGGGTCAGGTGCGGGTGCTCCGGCTCCAGCACGGCGACGCCGAGGAGATGGCCACGGTGCTCAACAACATCACCGGCGGCGGCCGCCAGGCGGGCGCGGCGGGGCAGAACCCCCGGGGCACCAACGCGGTCTTCGAGGGCCCGGTGCGCATCACCGCGGACAAGCCCTCCAACGCCCTGGTGATCACCTCGTCGCCGCGGGACTACGTCGCCCTGCGCCGGGTCATCGACGAGCTCGACCGCTCGCGCCGGCAGGTGTTCATCGAGGCCGTGGTGATGGAGCTTTCGATCAACCGCTCCAACCGCCTCGGGCTCAACTTCCACGGCGCGCTGCCCCTCGACGAGAGCGGCCAGCAGGGCATCGCCCTCGGCGGCTTCAACCCCCTGTCGAGCATCATCCCCAGCGCCGACACGCTCACGGGCCTCGCGCTCGGCGTGCGCGGCCAGCAGGTCGCCGGCTCGCAGAACCTCATCCCCGGCATCGGCGTGTCGATCCCCGCCTTCGGCGTGACCCTCAACGCCCTCGCCTCGACCGGCGACGCCAACGTCCTCTCGACGCCGCACATCATCGCGACGGACAACTCCCCGGCGGACATCAACGTCGGGCAGAACGTGCCGCTGCAGACCAACATCGGCGGCATCGCGTCGAGCCTCGCGGGCGCCGCGGGCGGCCAGGCGGGCGCCCTCGCGGGCCTGCTGGGCGGCGGGCAGGGCTTCTCCGCCCCGCGCCAGGACGTCGGCACCAAGATCCGCATCGTGCCGCACATCAACGACTCCAACGAGGTGCGCCTGGAGATCGACGAGGAGATCTCCGAGGTGGGCGCCTCGGCCGGCGGTCAGCTCGGCGCGGTGACCATCAACCGCCGCACCGCCAAGACCGTCGTGGTGGTGCGCGACCAGAACACCGTGGTCATCGGCGGCCTCATCCGAAACACGGACACCAACACCGAGACGCGCATCCCCATCCTCGGGGACATCCCCATCCTCGGGGCGCTCTTCCGCAACACCACGCGCGCCACGCAGCGGTCCAACCTGCTGCTCATCCTCACGCCCTACGTGATCCGCGACCAGAGCGACCTGCGGCGCATCTTCGAGCGCAAGATGCGCGAGCGGCAGGAGTTCCTCGACCGGTACTTCGTCTTCGGCGACCAGGACTACGAGCCGCCGCGCGACTACTCGCGCACCAACGGCCTGGTCGAGGAGATCCGCCAGTCGATCCGCGAGCTGCGCGGCCGCGCGGAGTTCGAGAGCAGCTCCCGCCCGGTGCGACCGCCGCCGCATCAGCCCGGCGAGAGCATCGAGCTCCCGGTCGAGGCGCGCAGCCCGACGACGCCCGGCGCGACCCGCCGCGCCCGGCCCTGGCGCCGTGCGCGCGTGCCGGGCCCCAACGGCGGCCCGGTCTTCCCCTGGCGATGCCCGCCGCGGTCCCCGACCCCGTGGCGCCGAGCGCGACGCCTTCACAGCAACGCCCGCGAAGGAGCCCACAGACGATGTCCGCAGCTCAGTACATGGCCGACGTGTTCCGCCGCCACGGGGTGGTGCAGCCCGACCGCTTGTCCGAGGCGCTGGCCCACATCGACCGCGGCGGCACCCTCCTCGACGTCCTCTCCCGCGACGGCGTCGACGAGACCCCCTTGAGCCAGGCGCTGGCCCAGGAGCTCGGCCTGCCCTTCCTCGACCCGCTGCCCCGCACCGGCGACATGCCCGTGGCGCTGCTCCGCGAGGTGGGCTTCGACTTCGCCTTCGCCCGTCAGCGCCAGGTGATCCCGGTGCGCGACGAGCCCGACGGCTCGCTGCTCGTGGCGCTCGGCAACCCCCTCGACACGGTGGCCCTCGACGACCTGCGCATGGTGCTCCAGCGCGAGCTCGAGCCCGTCGCCGCGACGCCGACCGCCGTGCTCGACGCGATCAACCGCGCGCAGGCGGAGATCAACCGCACCAACGAGCTCACCACCCAGGGCGCCGAGGCCAGCGAGGAGCGCGCGGACATCCTCGAGAGCGACGAGGACGCGCAGATCATCCGCTGGGTGAACTCGCTCTTCGTCGAGGCCGTGAAGGAGCGCGCCAGCGACATCCACATCCAGCCCGACGCGGGCCAGGTGGCGGTGCGCTACCGCATCGACGGGCGCCTCTACCAGATGCGCACGGCGCCGAAGAGCGTGCTGCCCTCCATCGTGGCGCGCGTGAAGATCATGTCGGGCCTCAACATCGCCGAGAAGCGGCTGCCGCAGGACGGGCGCATCGGCTTCAAGATCGGCGCGAAGGAGATCGACATCCGCGTGAGCACCATCCCCGTCGGCCAGGGGGCCGGCGAGCGCATCGTGATGCGTATCCTCAACAAGTCGTCGGTGATGCTCGAGCTCACCGACCTCGGCTTCGCGCCCGACCGCCTCGAGAAGATGCACGACCTCATCGGCCGCCCGGAGGGGATCATCCTCGTGACGGGCCCCACGGGCTCGGGCAAGACCACGACGCTCTACGCGTGCCTCAACAAGATCAACACCCCCGACGTGAACATCCTCACGGCGGAGGACCCGATCGAGTACGACATCGCCGGGCTCTCGCAGATGCAGGTCAACCCCCGCATCGGGCTCACCTTCGCCTCCTGCCTCCGCGCCTTCCTCCGGCAGGACCCGGACGTGGTGATGGTCGGCGAGATCCGCGACAAGGAGACCGCCGAGATCGCCGTGCACGCGTCGCTCACGGGCCACCTGGTGCTCTCGACGATTCACACCAACGACGCGGCGGGCGCGGTCACCCGCCTCGTGGAGATGGGCATCGAGAACTTCCACCTCACCAGCTCGCTGCTGGCGATCCTGGCGCAGCGCCTGGTGCGCGTGCTGTGCCCGCTCTGCAAGGAGCCGTACACCCCTCGCGAGGTCGACCTGGCGCGCATCGGCATCGACGCCGAGCGCCTCGCGGCGAAGCTCGCCCGCCCGGAGACCCGCTACGGCCGCAGCGCCTTCGGAGGCTCTCCCGCGGCCAAGGTCGCGGCCCGCATCGCCGCCGGGGCGCCGGTGACCCTCTACCGTGCGCGCGGGTGCGCCGCGTGCCAGAACACCGGGTACCAGGGCCGCACGGGCATCTACGAGCTGCTGCTGGTGAGCGACGCGGTGCGCTCGCTGGTGCTGAAGAACGTCGACTCGCCGACGATCCGCCGGGCCGCCGTGGAGGAGGGCATGGACACGCTGCGCGACGACGGCGTGCGCAAGGTGTTCGAGGGCCACACGACCATCGAGGAGGTGCTCGCGGCCGCCCAGGACGACGTGTAGGGCGGCGATGGGTCACTTCGCATACACGGGCGTCGACGCGAAGGGGAAGACGGTGCGGGGCACCGTCGACGCCGACGACGTGAAGGGCGTGCGCCAGACGCTGCGCCGCCAGGGGGTCTTCCTCGACGACGCCACGCCCCTCGCCCAGGGCGCGGTGGACGCGAAGGCCAGGGCGGTCGCGAGCGCGGCGGCGGAGCGGCTGGCGGTGGGCTCGCGGTGAGCGCCCCGGGGCTGCTGAAGATCCTCAACGCCCTCAAGCGCCTCGCGTCGAACCCGAGCCAGGCGGTGGCCCTCTCCACGCGCCAGCTCGCGACGCTGGTGAAGGCGGGCATCCCGCTGGTGGAGTCGCTCACCGCGCTGCTGGAGCAGCTCGAGAACGAGGAGCTGCGCGAGGCCTACCGCGAGGTGCGCGACCGGGTGAACGAGGGGACGGGCTTCGCGATAGCGCTGGCCCAGCACCCGAGGATGTTCCCGGGGCTGTACATCTCGATGGTCGCGGCGGGCGAGGCCTCGGGGACGCTGGAGGCGGTGCTGATGCGCCTCGCGGACTTCATGGAGGGTCAGGTCAAGCTGAAGGGCAAGATCGTCGGAGCCCTGGCGTACCCGGCCTTCATGGCCCTGATGGGCGTCGGCATCGTCGGGATGATGATGGTGGTGGTGGTGCCGAAGGTCAGCGCGATCTTCGACGACTTCCGCCAGGCGCTGCCCTGGTACACCGCGGCGCTCATCGGGGTGTCCAACGTCGTGGCCAACTGGTGGTGGGCGCTCATCGTGCTCGCGGGCCTGGTGGGCTATGGGTTCAGCCGGTGGAAGTCGACCCCGGAGGGCGCGTACCGCTGGGACGCCTTCCAGCTACGGGTCCCGGTGTTCGGCGAGCTCACCCGCATGGTGGCGATCTCGCGCTTCACCCGCACCCTCGCGACGCTGCTCTCCTCCGGCGTGCCGCTCCTCAAGGCGATGGACATCGTCAAGAACGTCATGGAGAACCGCGTGCTCGAGGCGGTGATCACCGAGGCCACGGTGTCCATCAAGGAGGGCGAGAGCATCGCCGAGCCGCTGAAGCGCTCCGGGCGCTTCCCCCCGATGGTCACGCAGATGATCTCCGTGGGAGAGCGCAGCGGCGAGCTGGAGTCCATGCTCGAGGCCGTCGCGAGCTCCTACGACAACGCCATCGACGCGCGGGTGTCGGTGCTCACCTCGCTGCTCGAGCCCGTGATGATCGTGGTGATGGGCTCGACCTCCGGCGGCATCGCGTTCGCGATCCTGATGCCGTTGTTGCAGCTCAACGAGTTCGCCAATTGAGCCCGCGGCGCCGCATCGAGCGGGGGGTGGAGTTCTCCTGGGAGCGCCGTCGCCGGTGGTTCGCCTGGGCCTCGGTGCGGCACGCCCGGGGCCTCGTGGGCGGCGGCGTCGCGCTGCTGGCCCTCACCGGCGCGGTGTCCGTGAGCGACCACGGGCGGCGGGTGCACGCCACGCGCTCGGCCATCGTGTCGGTGCAGCGCGCGACGGAGGCCTTCCGCGCCGACCACGGGCGCTGCCCGAGCGGCATCGCGGAGCTGGTGCGCCCGCCGGAGGTCACCGACGGGGCGCCGCGCTACCTCGCGCAGGTGCGCCTCGACGGCTGGGGCCGGGAGTTTCTCTTCACGTGCCCGGGCGGGAAGTTCCCCGCCTCGGCGGACGTTGTGTCAGGTGGCCCGGAGGGATCCTTCGGGCTGGATCGCGTCGAATGAACGAAGCCTACGCAAAGGAGCCATACGGCATGAACACCCTACGCCATCGCCTCGCCCTCGCCCTGCGCGCGCTCTCGCGCCCGGCGCCCCGCCGACGCCACCGCATGCGCGGCATGACCCTGGTCGAGATCATGATCGTCGTGGTGATCATGGGCCTGATCGCCAGCGCCGTCGGCATCGCCGTGTTCGACCAGGCCAAGAAGGCCCGCGTCGACACCGCCGGCCAGGAGGTGCGCACCATGGAGCACGCCATCGAGCTCTGGCGGCAGGACCACCCCTCCGGCTGCCCGACGGTCGAGCGCCTGGTCTCGGACGGCATCCTCAACCGCCGCCAGCGCACCAAGGATCCGTGGGACAACGACTACATCATCTCCTGTGAGGGCGGCGAGAGCAGCGTCCACTCCAAGGGCCCGGACGCGATCGACGGCAACGAGGACGACGTCCCTCGACGCCGCAACTGAGCCGAAGCCGTGCGCGTGAGCCCCGCCAACCATGGATCACCGACGCGCCGGGCGGCGCGGTCGCGGTCGCGCGGGTTCACGCTCCTTGAGATGATGATCGTGGTGCTGCTCGCGGGGCTGATGGCGTCGAGCGCGGTGGTGGGCTTCGGCGCCACCCGCCGCGGGCGCCTCCGCGCGGGGGCGGCGCGCGTGGCCGCGGCGATGCGCTTCGCCTACGTCCACTCGCTCACCACCGGCCGCGCCACGCGCCTCGTCTTCTCCATGGGCGGCAACCGCGTGTGGATCGAGGACACCGAGGACGCCCACGTGCTCGACCCCAACGACCCGCTGCGGGCGGGCGGCGCGACCGTCGACGCGGAGCAGATCGAGGCGATCGCCCGGCGCGAGGCCGAGGCGCAGATCAACCTCCGGCCGCGGGCCCCGCGGGCGGAGTTCGCGCGCCCGCAGGGCAACCGCTACCGGGTGCGCGAGCTGGAGGGCATCGAGTTCACGCGGCTCTACAGCTCGCACGAGTCGGAGCCCCGGGAGACCGGCGACGGGCACATCTATTTCTTCACCGGCGGCTCGGCGGAGCCCGCGGTGGTGCACCTCCACGGCGGAAACGACGAGACCTTCTCGGTGATGCTGCACGGCGCGTCCGGGCGACCGGAGATCTTCGACCACGCGATCGAGCTCCCGAGCATCGACGAGAGCTCGACGGACGAGCGCGACGTCGACCTGCGCGACCAGCGCATCCGCGAGGCGGCCGAGTGAGCCGGCGCGCGCAGCGGGGGTTCACCCTCATCGAGGTGATGTTCGCCATCGCGATCCTGTCGATGGCGATGACGGTGGTGTTCTCGTCGAACATCATCGCGGCGCGCAGCACCATGCACTCCCGCGCGCTCACCCGCGCCACGATGATGGGCCGCTGTCGGCTCACCGAGGCCGAGGCCTGGCTGGTGCGCAACCAGCTCCCTCCGCTGGACAAGGCCCTCGATGATCCGCCCACCATGGGCGAGCAGCCCTGCTGCACCGACGGCGTGACCTGCGACGCCCAGGTCGACAAGATCGAGCTGCCCAACCCCGCGACGGTGGAGACCGCGGCGGGCAACCAGATCCTCGGGCAGGCCGCGAGCGCCGCGTCGGGCACCTCCTTCGGCGGCGCCAGCGGGGTGCGCGGCGGCGACGGCGGCGTGGCCCTCGGGGGCTCTCGGGCGCCATGGGCATGATGGGCGGAGCGAGCGGTGGCAGCGGCGCGCCGACCGGGGCGCCCTCCCCGCGCGACATGGCGGGCACCCTGCTCACGACGGTGTACCCCACGGTGAAGCCGCTGCTGGAGGGCGCGATCCGCCGGCTGACGGTCACCGTGCGCTGGCACGAGGGCGAGCGGGAGCACTCCTTCGCCATCGTCGAGTACGTGACCAACCCCGGTCAGACGCTGCCCACCGCGGAGATGCTCAACGCCCTCGGGGGCGCTCTGCCGGGGACCCCGCCGACCTCCCCCGGCAACACCCCGCCGCCGAGGTCGCCGTGACCGCGCCGAGGCCCCGACGCCGCGCCCAGCGCGGGCTCACGCTGCTGGAGGTGATGGTCGCGTCGGCGATCTTGATCATGGTGTCGACGATGATCTGGGCGTCCTTCGACCAGACCTCGAAGCTGCGCGCGCGCATCGGCTACCGGCAGGAGAACGACTACCTCATGCGCACGGCGCTGGGCCGAATCACGCGCGACCTGCGCGGGGCCTACCTCTCGCTGCACGTGAACCAGACGCAGACCCTGCTCGCGGCGACGACGCAGTTCATGGGGCGGGGCGGCGGCTCCGGCGGGTCTCAGCTCGACATGGCGACCTTCACGCACCGTCGCCTTCGCCGCGGCAGTCACGAGGGCGACGCCTGCGAGGTGGGCTACCGCCTGGCCGACCGGCGCGGCGGCGGCAGCGGCATGGACCTGCTGCGCCGCGAGCAGGCGCGCATCGACAACGACCCCGAGCGGGGCGGCGTGCTCGACGTGCTGGTGCCCAACGTGCGCCGCTTCGAGCTGAAGTACTTCGACTCCACGACCGAGCAGTGGACCGACATCTGGGACACCACCCAGGCCACGGGGCAGCCGGGTCGGCTCCCGGCGCGGGTGCGCGTGCTGCTCTCGGTCGAAGAAGGGGAGCGCCGCGAGGAGCGCGTGTACAGCACCGAGACCCCGCTGGTGCTGACCCGCGTGCTCACCTTCGGTCTGCCGATCTACTGAGACCACGATGAGCGACGAGACCACCACCCCGAAGCCCCGACGCAGGCGCCGCGCGACGCGACGCCGAGGCTCGCGCGGCCGCCGGGACCAGGCGGGCGTGGCGCTGATCATGGTGCTCGCGTCGATCGCGCTGATGTTCGTGATGGCCGAGCAGACCCGCGACGACGTGGAGGTCTACTCGCTCTCCGCGGCGGTGGCGCGCGACCAGCTCATCGCCGAGGCCCAGGCCCGCAGCGCGGTGAACCTGGCCCGGGTGGTGCTCAACTCCGAGCCGGTGATCCGCCGCACCATCGCGCCGATTCTCACGCCGCTCATGGCGATGATGGGCCGCGGGCTCGCAGCGCCGCCGCAGATCCCGGTGTGGGAGCAGGCCGACCTCATCATCGGGCCCTTCCGCTCGCAGGAGGGCGCGAGCGCGCTCGGCGACCTGGCCCGGGTGAGCTTCGCCGCCGCGAAGAACCTGGGCGGCCTCACGGGGCTCTCGCCGGTGGTCATCATCGACGAGGACTCGCGCATCAACGTCAACAGCGCGGTGCGCTCGTCGGTGGCGCAGATCCTCCTGGCCCGGCAGCTCCAGGGGCTCGTCTTCAACCCCGGGCTCAACGGGTTCTTCGAGCAGCGCGACTCCGACGGGCAGTTCACCGACCGGCCGACGCTGCTCTCCAACGTCATCGACTACATCGACTTCGACGAGACGACCTTCGACGCGCAGAGCCTCCTCGCCAGCACGGCCACCGCGGCGTCGACCGCTCCCGAGGACAGCTTCTACCAGCGGCTGCGCCCGCCCGGCCGACGCCGCAACGCGCCCCTCGACAGCATCGAGGAGCTCGGATGATCCGCGGCCTCGGCGACGACGACCTCTGGCACGCGGTGGTCGACCCCGACCCGGCGAACCCCCGGCGGCGCACGCTCACGGTGTGGGGCCAAGGGGCGGTCAACGTGAACACGGCCAACGCGCAGACGCTGCTCGCGCTGGTGTGCGCCTACTCGCCCGACGCGCCGCAGTGCCAGGACCTCTCGCAGGCCTCGGCGTTCATCACGACCATCACCATGGTGCAGGCCCTCACCCTCTCCATGGGCATCCCCCTGTTCTCGTCGCCGTCGAACTTCGTGGGCACCCTGCAGGGGCGGCCGCCGCTGGGGACGATGCTGACGCAGCTCGGGATGCGGCCCTTCGTGGTGCGCGACGTGTCGGGGCTCGAGCGCTCGGTGACCGTCGAGAGCAAGGTGTTCTCGGTGTACGCCGAGGCGCAGGTCGGGGCGGCGCACGTGCGGGTGCACGCGGTGATCGACATGCGACCGCAGCCCGAGCTGCCGTCGACCTTCATGCGCGCGGCGGGGATGAACATCGCGACGACCTCGCAGGGCGGACTCGGCGTCGCAGGCGCAGGGCGGCACTGTGATCTACTGGCGGGAAGACTGAGGACCGAGACGGATGGCACGCTACCTGGGCATCGAGGTCACGGAGTCGCAGTTGAAGGGCGCGGTCTTGAAGACCGCGTACAAGAAGCTGCTCCTGGAGACCGTGTTCGCAGTCAACCGCCCGCCCGGTCCCGAAGGGCTGCAGGCGGCCACGCGGGAGCTCGCATCGCTGGTGCAGGGCTCCCGCCAGCACCTCCCCGGGGTCCAGCCGCCGAGCTCGACGGCGTGTACGCGTCGCTCCCCGGGCATGAGGCCTCCATCCGCGCCATCTCGCTGCCGCGCGCGGTGTGGAAGCGCGGAGAGAAGGCGCTGCTGGCGGAGCTCGAGGGCGCGGTGCCCTTCGACGTCGACGACGCGGTGGTCGACGCGCAGGTGACCGCGCCGGGCGACCCGGTGCCGCTGCTGGCGGTGGCCGCCATACGCGATCGGGTAAAGAACTACCTCGACGGAATGATCCTCGGGGGCCTGGAGCCACGCGAGCTCGGCGTGTCGCCGATGGCGCTCGGCGAGCTGGCGGCGGAGATCCCCGAGCTCGCGGTGCCGGGGCCGGTGCTGCTGGTCTACGCGCAGGACTCCCGGGCCGAGGTGGCGGTGCTGCGCGGCGGCGTCACGGTGTTCGCCCGCACGGTGACGGCGCTCACGACCCCCGCGGCCCGCGCCCGCGCGATGCGCCAGAGCGTGGCGGCGTGGGCGGCGGCGGACGGCCCGCCCATCGAGCGCGCGTACCTCTGCGGGCTCGAGGCCCAGTGGACGCAGCAGCCGGTGCTGGAGGCCACGCTGCTCCCGACGGAGCTGGTGATGCCGCTGCCGAGCGGGGCGATCCAGCTCGGTCCCCTGGCGGGCGAGACGGCGTTCTGGGAGGCGCCCATCCCGGTGGCGCTCGCGGCGCGCGGGCCTCGGGCGCGACAAGCGGATCGACTTCCGCAAGGGCCCCCTCGCGGTGTCGGGCGGCGCGCAGGTGCTCCGCGAGCGGGCGCCCTTCCTCCTCGCGGCGCCGCGGCGATGGTGGTGATTTCTGGGCGATGGCGACGTGGGCGCGCTACCAGGGCCTCGCCGCGGAGCGCAACCGACTGCAAGAGACCCTTCGCACGGTGACCCAGGAGGTGTACGGCGAGCCGGTGGAAGACCCGACGCGAGCGATGGCCATGGCCCGGGGTGACTCCCACCGCGACGACGTCGACCCGATGCCCGGGGCGGACGCCTTCGACGTCCTGGGCGTGCTCTCGCAGCGCATCAACGACACCGTGCGGCACGACGTCGAGCAGCTCGACATCCGCGGCGAGCACGTCCAGTTGCAGGGCGTCGTGAGCACGCTGTCCGACCGCGACAAGGTGGTCGAGTGGCTGAGCAGCTACCCCTGCTTCCCGGAGGTGCGCCCCGGGCGGGTGACCACCACCCCGGCGACAACCGGCAGAAGTACACCCTCGACGTCGAGTTCCGCTGCCCCGGCGCACGCACCGAGAGGCCCCGCACGACGGGGACCGGCGGCGGCAGCACGGGCGGCAGCAGCAACCAGGGAGGCCGAAGTGGCGGCGGCGCTTAGTACGGTACGGGGTGCCTTCGCGGGGCTCTCCCCGCGGGAGAAGCGTCTGCTCATCGCCCTCGCGGCGGTGTTCATCACGCTGGGCTTCCTGGGGTTCTGGATGTGGTCCAAGCGTCGCCTCGACGCGATCGACAGCGAGCGCGCGGACATGGTCGAGGCGCTGCGCTTCATCCAGCGCTCGCGGCCCCGCATCGCGGCGCGCAACCAGCGGCGCGAGGCGATGCTGGCGCGCTACCGCACCCGGGCGCCGGCGCTCACCAGCTACGTCGAGGAGCAGGCCCACGCGGCCAACGTGCAGGTCGCCGAGGCGCAGGATCGCCCCGCCACCCCGGCGGGCCCGCGCTTCACCCAGCGGAGCGTATCGATCCGGCTGCGGCAGGTGAGCCTCGAGGCGCTCGCGGACTTCTTCGAGCGCATCGACTCGGCGGCCTTCCCCGTGGCGATCTCGTCGGTGCGCATCCGGCGGCGCTTCGGCGAGGCCAACAAGTACGACATCGACGACCTGGTGATCACCACCTGGGACCGGGTGCCCGAGGGCAACCGCACGGGCGCCGCGGGCGGAGCCCAGGGAGGCGCCGGGGCCGGCACCGCCGCCGACCGTCGCCGGGAGGAGGCCCGATGAAGGAGCGACTGCTGGCCTTGCGGCCGATCCTGCTGCGGGTGATCGGGTACCCGCTGTTCTTCTTCTTCTTCTTCTTCGTGTTCCTCTACGCGACCTTCCCTTGGGACCGGCTGCGCGAGGCCATCGTGGCCGCCGCCGAGGCCCCGCGGATGTCCCCTTCGGGGCGCGCCACGCCGTCCAACATGGAGCTCGCCATCGGCTCGCTCTCGCCGACCTTCTTCCCGGGCGTCGAGGCCCGCGACGTCCGGGTAACCCTGCTCCCGCAGCGCTCGACCGACCGTCCGGTGTCGATGAGCATCGACAAGCTGCGCCTGCACATCTCGCTCTTCGCCCTGCTCGCCCAGCGCGCCAGCCTCTCCTTCTCGATGCTGGGCATGGGCGGCTCGGTCGAGGGCAGCGCCTCCATCGCGCTCGGCACCCCGGCGACGCCGCGCATCTCCCCGCTGCGCGCCTTCGAGGTGACGCTCGACAACGTGCGCCTCGGCCAGGTCGCCCCGCTCGTCTCGATGGTCGGCCTCCCCCTCGGCGGCAACCTCTCCGGAACCATCACGGTCAACATCCCCGACGGCGACGTCGCGCTGACCGAGGGGACCATGCGTCTCACCACCGACCGGCTCACCGTGGGCGACGGCCGCGCGCAGTTCCAGATCCCGCACTTCGGCGGCGTAACCATCGAGCAGATCCGCGCGGGCCGGCTCGAGGCCAACGCGGACATCCGCCGCGGCGTGGTGCAGTTCACCCGGGTGGGCGCGCACTCCGAGGAGTTCGACCTCCAGATCGACGGCCGCATCAACCTCCGGCCCAACTTCGCGGACAGCGCGCTCAACCTCGGGCTGCGCTTCCGCCTCACGGACGTCTACCGCGCAAAGAGCGAGCAGGCCGGGCGCATCATGTCCGTCATGGACATGGCCCCCGACCTCCGCCGCGCCCGCCGGCCGGACGGGCTCTTCGCCTTCCGCTGCAGCGGCACCTTCGAGCGCTCGATCAGCTGCCCCCCCGACGCGAGCGCCTCCGCGCCGACGCCCGGCGCCGCGATGCCGCCGGGATTCTCCCCTTGATCCCCGACAACGGCTTCGTCGGCATCGGCATCTACAACGTCAAGCGCACCCACAACTTCGGCGCGCTCATCCGCACCGCGAGGGTCTTCGGCGCGGACTTCGTGTTCAGCGTGGGCACCCGCAACCCGCAGGAGCAGAGCTCGATCCAGGCCGAGCTCTCGATGCCCCTCTTCCACTTCACCACCCTCGACGCCTTCGTCGGGGCGATCCCGGTGAACGCGCGGCTCGTCTGCGTCGAGCTCACCCCAGGGGCCTTCGACATCCGCGCCTACCAGCACCCCGCGAGGGCCGTGTACCTCCTCGGCCCCGAGGACGGCACCCTCCCCGACGCCATCCTGCGCAAGCACGACACCGTCATCCTGCCGGGCGCCTACCCCCTCAACGTCGCGATGGCCGCCACCGTCGTGCTCTACGACCGCGCCTTCAAGGCCTGACCCCCCGGCAGGGTCACCGCCCGGGGCGCCGCGCCCACACCCGACCACGTTTTCGGGCACGCTCAATCCTGGTACGGTCCGGGCTTCGCGCGTCGTAGAGAGCTCCAAACTGGATTCCCCCTCCACCGCGCGTAGGATCGGCCCCCCTCCGTGATGTGGTCCTGGCTCCAGCGTCGCCCGCTCCTCGCGTATCTCGCGTACCGCACGCTCGCGCTCACCTGGGCCTTCGCGCCGTTTCAGGTCTACTACCTCCAGCGCCGCGGCCTCTCCGTCGCCGACGTCTTCGACCTCAACGTGGTGTTCTGCGTCGCCGCGGTCGCCTTCGAGGTGCCCACCGGGATGGGCGCCGACCGCTACGGCCGCCGGGTCGCCATGAGCGCGGGCGGCTTCGTGATGTCCCTCGCCTGCCTGCTCTTCATCTTCGGCCACTCCTTCAGCGCCTTCGCCGCGGCCAACGTGCTCTGCGCCCTCTCGATGTCCCTCTCCTCGGGCGCCGACTCGGCCTACCTCTACGACCACCTCGCGGCGCAGCGTCAGGTCTCGCTCTACCCCCGCTGGGAGGGCTGGTCGACCGCCGCCAAGGGCGTGGGCAACCTCGTGGCCGTCCTCGTCGGGGCGCTGGTCTACCAGTACGTTCACCCCACCGCGGTCTTCGTGCTCACCGCCCTCACCACCGCCGTCGCGGGGGTCATCGCGCTCTCGCTCCCCGAGCGCGCCACCGCCCACGAGGGCCACGTGGCGGACCACCTTCGCCGCGCCTTCCACACGCTTCGCACCAACGGCCGCCTCGCCAGCGTGGTGGCCTTCGGCGCCATCGCCTTCGTGCTGCTGCGCCTCTCGCTCTTCGCCGACCAGCCGCACCTCGAGGCGCACCTCCACGGCACCTGGCTCCAGCACACCGTGCTCACCATGGGCCTGCTCGCCGCCGCCAAGGAGGTGGGCACCGCCCTCGTCGCCGGCAGCGTGGGGTCGATCTTCGCGCGCGTCCGCTCCCGCACCATCGCCGTGACCCTGGGCGTGGGCCTCTCCGCCGCGTACCTCCTCATGGGCGAGGCGCACGGCACCCTCTGCATCGTCCTCATGGTGCTGCTCGCGAGCGCCTTCGGCGTCTTCTCGCCGCTGATGCGCGCGCTGATGAACCGCCTGATCGAGGGCCCCCGCGACCGCGCCACGCTGCTCTCCGTCGAGGGCATGGGCCGCCGCCTCCTCTTCGCCGCGACCTCTCCGCTCTTCGGCCGCGCGGTCGAGTCCTCCTCGCTGCACGCCACCTTCTCCGGCACCGCCTGGGTGGCCGCCCTCGCGTTCGCGCTCCTCGGCGCCTTCGCCTGGCTGGCCTTCCGCGCCCCCGCGGCGTCCGCCACCTCGACCGCGCCGCGCAGCTCCCAGCCCGCGGTCGCCTCGCTCGCTCGCTGATCCGATGGGGCACCGCGTGAGCTTCGTGCTCGACCCCGAGCTTCACGTCCCCCCGACGCTCGAGCGCTCCTCCTCCACGGCCGAGCCACCGCCTGGCGCGGCGACTCGCGTCGACGAGCACCTCACCCAGTGGGTGCTCATCACCCCCACGCGCATCGACGCGGGCTACGACTTCGACGAGGCCTACGCGCTCGCCCACCCCGAGGCGCTCGACGCCCGGCACCTGTCGCTGCTTCACGCGCTGCTGGTGTTCAAGCTCTTCGACGACGGCGAGGTGATCGTCCCTCCGCCGCAGGTCGAGGCGGCGCTTCGGTGGCCCGCCATCGGCCGCCCTCGACGAGCGCTCGGCGGAGGCTGAACCCCCGACGGAGGTTCAGCGCGGCAGCCCCACCCTCCGCATCTGCCCCCGGATCTCGCCCTCGGGGAAGCTCTCCGAGGCCGCGCTGGCGAAGATATTTCCGGCGGAGAGCGAGGTCAGCAGCGTCGAGTCCTGGGTGAGCATCCGCATCGAGCGAAACGAGCTGCCGATCACCTGGAAGGGCAGCGTCACCGCGCCGCGGACCCCGACCGAACCTTCGCCCAGGTGGGCCTCGGTCGCCGTCATGTTGGAGAGCGCGACGTCATAGATGATCCGGCTGCGGTCGCTGTCCACGATGACCGCGACGCTGCCCCTGGCCTGGGTGCTCACCGGCGGAACCGACTCCTGAGCGCTCATGCGGGCGAGGTACAGCTCCTGTCCGGGGCGGAGGATCTGGCCACGCAGCTCGCCCATCGGGAAGCTCCGGCTGTGGAGCGCGACGTACCACCGACCGAGGTCGAGCGGCTCGGAGGAGTCGATGGTGCGCGCCCCGGCGAGCCTTACCGCAGCGGGCGTCTTGGGGTCGGTGAGGTCGAGGACCACGGGGCCTTCGACGCCCGCAGGACCCATCCCGACCAGCGCCCTCGTCGGCGCCCCGACCATGCCTCGCGCCCTCAACTCGAAGCGCATCCGGTTGGTGGTGCCGTCGACCAGGAAGGCCCCGAGGCCCTCCGCCCTGGACGCCGTCGAGTCGCTTACCTGATCGGCCGTGAGGCGAGCCACGTAGACGATCTCTCCAGGCAGCACCACCTGGCCCCGGATCTCGCCGTCGGGGTGATCGGCCGAGTGGATGTCCACGTAGACCCTGCCCTGCGCGACGTGGCTCGCCTGCTCAGGCGTGAGCCGCAGCGTGCCCGAGAGCACACCCGGCGCCACCGCGAGCGGCAGCAGCACCTCGCCGCTCTCGCCCGCGATGCCCAGGTGGAGGTGCGCCCCGGTCGGGGCCGCCACCGTGTGGGTCACCGTGTACTCGAGGGTCGAGCGGAGGGCGTCGAGGGAGAAGGTCGCGGTGCCCGTCTCCCCGCTCCCATGGACGGCCGGCACCTGCTCGCGCGCCGTCATCGTAGCGCCGAGCTGCAGCAGCTCGATGGGCTCCGGGGGCGTCCCGATCTCCGTGTCGAGCATCGGCGGATCGCCCGGGGCCTCGTCGCTCGCGGCCGGGACGCCGTTGAGCTCGAAGGGCGGTGACACCTCGCGGGCGCAGGCGGCGATTCCGAGAGAGGCCCAGGCGATGCTCAACAGGAGAGGGAGATGAAGCTTCATACGTGGCCTCGTTCGCGTGACGCGGTGCTGCCGAGGCATGTTGCAGCCGCCGTTCCAGCGCAGGAATTGCGGCGAGACGATGGAGGGCGCGCGGGGCCGATGGTCGCGATTGGCCACACCTGAGACGGCGCGACACGAACAGCCCACGCGACGCCGCGTGAATCTTGCCCCAGGGTCCGCGAGGTCTATGGTGCGCCCCGCATGGCGCTACGACTGGTGCGATCGGGTGATGGTGATGACGGCTCTACCTCGCGGCGAAACGACACGGAGGCGTACCCCTTCGGAGAGACGCCGCTGGTGGTCACCTTCGCGGCGCGCGACGACCTGAGCGAGCTCGCCTCGGGGCAGCGGCTCGCGCTCGCCTCGACCCCGGAGATCTCCCAGGACGACGCCTACCTGGTGATGCCCCAGCGGGCGCGAGAGCACCTGGTGGCGGCCTTCGCGCGGGGCCAGTCGGGGCGCGTGGCGCAGTGGTTCTCCGAGGCGTGGGTGGTGAGGGCCGACGTCGACGGAGGGCGCTCCCCGAAGCTCTGGATCGGCGCCGCGTGGAGGGCCTCCTCGCTGCTCTCGGGCCGCGCCGGGCGGGTGGTGTCCATGGGCGGGCTCGGCGATCCGATGCGGGTCATCAACCGGCTGCCCTTCATCGAGTCGCTCGCGCGCGGAGGGCTCCTCGACGCGCAGGGCGCGGAGGCGATCCTGTCGCGAGGGAGCTACGTGGGGGTCTCGCGGATGGGCATGCCCGAGCTCGGCCTCGGGGCCGACACCGTCGAGCCGACCTTCGTGTGGACCGAGCGCGACGGCCACGAGACTCGGGTGCGCGTGGCGCTCGCCGCCGCCGAGGACGACACTCCCATCGCGCTGCTCTCTCCCCTCACCCTCGTCGCCTGAGGCCCGAAGCGCGGAATACGGTCCGCGCTCCGCGGTTGTGGCTCGTCCTCTCGGCGCCGTGGACGTTGTTCGCGAAGCCCCGTAAGGTCCGCTGCCCCCCCCAACGCGAGGATGCCGAGACGTGACGACGAAGACCCGCACGGGCGACCAGAACACCGCCGCGACGCCGCGGACGGCGAAGCGCAAGTCCCCGTCGACCCGGGCACCGAAGCAGCAGCGCCCCAACGAGGAGCTCGAGGAGGAGGAGGCCAAGCCCGCGCGGGCCTCCGACGACGGTGAGCTGGAGACCAACGACGACGGCGACGACGCGGTGGTGGGCGAGCTCGCCGGCGACCTGAGCGACGACGACGCGGGGGCGCCGGACGTCCGGCTGACGGTCCCGAAGGAGCCGGGGCTCAAGCGCTACGACGCGTTCACGGCGTACCTGTCGGAGGTGCAGCGGCACAAGCTGCTGACGCCCGACGAGGAGCACGAGCTCGCGGTGCGCTACGCCACGACGGCCGACGTGAAGGCCGCGGCGCGCATGGTGACGGCCAACCTGCGGCTGGTGGTGAAGATCGCGTTCGAGTACCGCCGCGCGTACCGCAACCTCATGGACCTCATCCAGGAGGGCAACATCGGGCTGATGCAGGCGGTGAAGCGCTACGACCCCTACCGCGGGGTGAAGCTCTCGTCCTACGCCGCCTGGTGGATCCGCGCGTACATCCTGCGGTTCATCCTCAACAACTGGCGCCTGGTGAAGCTGGGCACGACGCAGACGCAGCGGAAGCTCTTCTTCAACCTCAACAAGGAGAAGCAACGGCTCATCTCCCTGGGCGTCGACCCCACCTCCGCGGAGCTTTCCCGCCAGCTCGACGTGCCCGAGCACGAGGTGATCGAGATGGACCGTCGGCTGTCCGGCGCGGACCTCTCCCTCGACGCGCCCATCGGAGACAGCGACGGCAAGCCCACCTCGCGGCTCGACCTGATGCCCTCGCCCCTCGCCCGCGTCGACGACACGCTCGCGGGCGCCGAGATCAGCGACATGGTGAAGGAGCAGCTCGAGGCCTTCGGGGCCACGCTGATCAACAAGGAAGCGGCGATCTTCCGCGACCGGCTGATGTCCGACGAGCCCGCGACGCTCCAGGAGATCGGAGACCGCTACGGCATCTCCCGGGAGCGGGTGCGGCAGCTCGAGAAGCGCCTGCAGGACAAGCTCCGGGTCTTCCTCAAGGCCAACCTCGGCGACGCGATGGACCTCGGTGGTTGACGAGCGCAAGGGGGCGCTGCTCGTCGTCGCGACGCCCATCGGCAACCTGGAGGACATCACCCTCCGCGCGCTCGCGGCGCTGAAGGCCTGCGACGTCGTGCTGGCCGAGGACACCCGGCACACCCGAGCGCTCTTGCGCGCCCACGGCATCGACCGCCCGATGGAGCGCCTCGACGACCACGTCGTGCGCACCCGCGGCGCGGAGATGCTCGACCGCATCGCCGCGGGACAGACCTTCGCGCTGGTGAGCGACGCGGGCACGCCCATGGTCAGCGACCCCGGAGCCGCGCTGGTGAAGGCCGCGGTCGAGCGAGGGGTGCGCGTCGAGGCGCTGCCGGGCCCGAGCGCCGCACTCGCTGCGCTGGTGGTGTCGGGGCTCGCGGGAGCGGGCTTCCGCTTCGTGGGCTTCCTGGCCCGCGACGGGAGCGAGCGGCGCGCCGCGATGATGGCCGCCGCGAGAGATCCGCTCCCGACGGTGATCTACGAGTCCCCCGAGCGCACCGCCGACACCCTCGCCGCCCTTCGCGCGGTGTGCGGCGACGACCGCCGGGCGGCCCTCTGCCGCGAGCTCACCAAGCTCCACGAGACCATCGTGCGAGGCTCCCTCGGAGAGCTGGTCGAGGGCCTCGCCTCGGGCTCGGTGATCGTGCGAGGCGAGGTCACGCTGGTGCTCGAGGGCGCTCCCCCCATCGCCCAGGGCGCGGGCGACGAGCTCTCCCCGCAGGCCTCCCTCGACGCCGCCCTCGACGCCGCCCTCGCCGCGGGGCTCAAGCCCGCAGACGCCTCCCGCGAGGTGGCCCGGGCGCTCGGCCTGCGACGCGCGGACGTGTACGCCCGCATCCTCGAGCGCACCCCGCGCGGCTGATCGGCGGCGACTACATCCCGACGTGCAGCAGCCCGCCGCCCGGCAGCGGTGAGACACCGAAGCGAAGCGGTAGATCCGTCGAGGCGTTGCGCTGGAGGTAGAGCGAGCGGTCGGCCTCGCTGGGCATCGCGGCGAACCACGCGAGGGCGCCGCCGGCCAGGATGCCCACCGCCATGCCGACGCCGACGCCCTCCACGGAGTCCGATCCGGCGCCGAGCGAGGCGCCAAGCATCCCCCCGACGCAGGCGCCCACGTCGGCCCAGCGGGTCTGCGCGGGCGTCGGCTTGAGCGCGTCGGCGGTGAGCATCGCGAGCACGATGCCCACGCCCTCGCCGATGAGCATGCCGCTGCCGATGGTCTGCCCGCGGGTGCCGTCGCCGTCGATCGCGAGGCTCAGCGAGAGGCCCACCATGCTGCCCCAGAGGCCCGCGGAGGTGACGTAGTTCACCGAGCCGGGGAGCGCGTCGACGAGGTGGGAGAGGCCGAGCGCCGCGCCGATGCCGAGGGTGGTCGCGCCGAGCACGTAGCCCCAGCCGTCCACCGGCTCGTCGGGGTCGGCGTAGACCACCGCGGCGGTGCCCGCGAGCGTACCGAGGAGCAGCCCCGAGTTGACCGCGTAGCCTCGGCCTCGGCGGACCGAGCGGGAGCGGTCGAGCACGATCGCGCCGACCAGTCCCGCGGTGATGCCCGTCAGCGGGAGCGCGACGCGCAGCGCGTAGCGGCTGTCATCGGTCGCCGCGAGCCCGCCCCAGGTGCCGAGGATGAGCCCGTAGCTGGCCATGGAGAAGTAGAGCGTGAGCACCTCGAGGCCCTCGATGGTCCCGGCGGGGCGGTCGGGAAGGAGCTGCATCGGCGCGTAGCGAGGCGTGGCGGAGTAGCCCGCGGAGAGCCCGCCGATGGTGCTGACGCCGCCCTGGGTGAGCAGCCGAAGTGCCTGCAGGGTCGCGCCGTCGGGCCCGGAGACGGGGGCATCGCCCAGCGCGCTGGAGAGGAAGCTCCTCGCCCCGGCCTCGTCCCAGCGGGCGAGTCGCTCGACCACGCCGTCGATCACCCTCGCTCGGACGGCCTCGTCCGAGGGAGGAGGCGGCGGAAGCTCTTCGCCCGGAGGCGCAGGGGGTGCTGGAGGGGCCGCGGTCGCAGGGGCCGACGGCGGCAACGATCCGCCGGTGGGTGTCCCTGGACGCGCCCGGCCGTTGGCCAGCCGGAAGAGCACCGCGACGGGATCGTAGCCGCGCACATCGACCGCGCGCTCCTGGGCCATGCGAGCGAGCACCGCGACGGCGTCCTCGGTCTGGCGGGTTCGCAGCAGGTGCACGGCGAGGCGCACCCCGTCGTCCAGCGAGGCTTCGGGAGAGCGAGCGAGAAGGTCCGCCGGGGGGGTCGCGGTCGCGGGTGGCGGTGGTCGCGGTGGAGGCATCTCCTGGGCGATGGACGCCGTCGCCTGGAGCGCCATCGAGAGCGACGCGGCGACGGGGGAGAGCGTCCGGAGGGAGGGAGCGCGCATGGGGTGTCTACGGCCTTCCTGGCGCGGCGGTCAGCGAGGCAGCCTGGGGAGACCCACCCGCTCACGCACCCGCTCGAGCGTGTCGCGGGCGACGGAGCGGGCGCGGCGCGCTCCGTCCTGGAGAACGTCCTCCAGGGTGGAGGGGTCCTTGAGCAGCTCGAGGTAGCGCTCCCGAGGCGCGGCGAGGTGGGCGTTGAGGGCGTCGGCGAGGCGATCCTTGGCGTGCCCGTAGCCGAAGCCTCCGGCGCGGTAGCGGGCGGCCATGTCCTCGACCTCCTCGGCGGAGGCCACGAGCTTGTAGAGGGCGAAGACGTTGTCCGTGGTCGGGTCCTTCGGGTCGTCGAGCCCGAGGGTGTCGGTCTTGATGGTCCTCACCAGCTTGCGCAGCGCCTTCTCCGGGAGAAAGACCTCGATGGTGTTCTGGTAGCTCTTGGACATCTTCTGCCCGTCGAGCCCGGGGATGGTCGGCACCTCCGCCTCCACCAGCGGCTCCGGGCGGCGGAGGCAGTCGCCGTAGATCGCGTTGAGGTGGCCGGCCATGTCCTGCGCCATCTCGATGTGCTGCACCTGGTCGCGCCCGACGGGGACCACGTCGCTGTCGTAGAGCAGGATGTCCGCGGCCATGAGCACCGGGTAGAAGAAGGTTCCGCTGGAGAGGGTGCCCGCCTCGCCCTTGTCGAGCGCGGCCTTGTACGCGTGGGCGCGCATCAGCAGCCCGACCCCGGTGACGCACGACAGGTGCCACGCGAGCTCGACCACCTCGGGCACGTCGCTCTGCCGGAAGAACACCGCGCGCTTCGGGTCGAGCCCCAGCGCAAGGAAGGTCGCTGTGAGCTCCAGGCTGGTGCGCCGCAGCTGCGCCGGGTCGCGGCTCGTGGTGAGCGCGTGGTAGTCGGCCACGAAGTAGTACGCGTCGTGGGTTTCCTGCAGCGCGATGGCGGGCTGCACCATGCCGAAGTAGTTGCCAAGATGGGGGGTCCCCGTGGGCTTGATGCCCGAGAGGGCGCGGAGGCGTGGCTTCATGCGCGCGACGGTAGAACAGGGCCGCGCGCGATGCACCCTCCCGGTTGTATCGTCTCGGCCATGCAACTGCGCTCCATCGTCCTGCTCCTCTCGGTCGCGCTCGGATGCACGGACGTCGAGCCCCCCGCGGGGCAGTGCCGCTTCGACTCCGACTGCGACGAGGGCGCCGTCTGCGCAGGCAACTACTGCCGCACCGGCTGCGTCACCGACCGCGACTGCGCGGCGGGGCAGCGATGCAGCGAGAGCGACCGCTTCGGGGTGCTCACCTGCCACGCCATCGCCGTGGCGGCGCAGTGCAACCGCACCAGCGACTGCCCCTCCGGGCTCTCCTGCCTCGACGGCGTGTGCCGCGCCCAGTGCCAGCAGGACTACGACTGCCAGGTCATCAACCCCTTCTTCCGCTGCGTGTCCAACGCCTGCGCCCTCTCCTGCGCCGCGGGCGCCGCCGACTGCGACGGAGCCTCCTCCAACGGCTGCGAGGCGCGCACCGACTCCATCGCCCACTGCGGCCGCTGCGGCAACGCCTGCGCGGGCGCCCCGCACGCCGACGCGACCTGCGCCGCGACCGGCTGCGGCACCCGCTGCCAGCAGGGCTACGCCGACTGCGACGGCGTGGCCTCCAACGGCTGCGAGGTCGAGCTCGCCGTCGACGCCTCCCACTGCGGCGCGTGCGGTCGGGCCTGCACGGTGGTCAACGGACAGGGGCAGTGCGCCGCCGGGGTCTGCGGGCGAGCGCGCTGCAACGCCACCTTCGACGACTGCGACGGCGTGGCCGCCAACGGATGCGAGGCGCGCATCGACTCGGCCACCCACTGCGGCCGCTGCGGCAACGCGTGCACCGCCAGCATGCTCTGCACCGCCGGCGCCTGCGCCTCGAGCTGCACCGGGGGCACCACGCTCTGCGGCGAGTCGTGCGTCGACACGCGCACCAGCGCCACCGACTGCGGCCGCTGCGGCAACGCGTGCCCGTCGGCCCCCAACGCCTCGCCGAGCTGCGCCGCGTCGGCCTGCGACATCGTCTGCAACCCCGGCTTCTCTCGCAGCGCCTCGGGGTGCATCCCCATCGCGGCGCCGAGGCTCGTCGCGCCCGCGTCGCTCTCCACGCTCAACGGCAACCGCGACGTGGTCTTCGAGGTGGCCCTGGCGCCGGGCACCGACGGCGCGGTCATCGAGCTCTGCCGCGACCGGGCGTGCACGATGGTGGTCGAGCGCTTCGTCGGCGCGGGCGCGCGCATCACCCGCAGCGGAGCGCTCTCCCCCGGGCTCTACTTCTGGCGCTCCTACGGGCGGGTAGGGCCCAACGCGGGCATCGCACCCTCGGCGCTGACCTGGGAGGTGCTGGTCCCTGCGAGGGCGGTCACCGGCGACGCGTCCTCGGGCGCCGTGCTCGACGTCAACGGCGACGGCTTCGCAGACCTCGCGGTGTCCGAGCCCGGCACCGAGCGGGTGATGCTCTACCCGGGCAGCGCCACGGGTCCGGGAGCGCGCCCCGCGACGACGCTCACCCTCGCCCTTCCGATGAGCGCCCTCGGCCGCGACCTCGCCGCGGGCGACTTCAACGGCGACGGCTTCGCCGACCTCGTGGCCACGGCCCCGATGGCCCAGCAGGTCCATGTGTTCTCGGGCAGCGCCACGGGGCTCGGCGCGACGGGGCTCGTGCGCACCCGCGTCGTCATCGGCAGCTACGGCACAGGGGTCGCCACCGGCGACTTCAACCACGACGGCTACTCCGACCTCGCCGTCGGCTTCAGCTGCTTCAAGGGCTGCCGCCCCGGCGTGGACGTCTTCCTGGGGAGCGCGACGGGCCTCGGCGCGACCCCGGTGACCATCACCACGCCCGATCCCTTCAGCGACTTCGGCGATCGGCTCGCGGTGCTCGGTCGCCTCGCTCCGGGCGCTGCCTTCGACTCGCTGGTCGTGCTGATGCGCAGCAAGGGCGGCTCCTCGCTGGTGGTCTACCGGGGCTCGGCCACGGGCATCGCGACGACCCCGACGCAGACCATCGCGCTGGGCGAGCTTAGCCAGCGCCGTCGCGGCCGCCGGCGACGTCAACGGCGACGGGCGGCCCGACCTGGCCGTCGTCTCGCAGGGCGCCACCGGAGCGCCCGGGCTACAGATCTTCATGGGCGCCGCCGACGGCCTCGCGACGACGGCGGCGACGATCACCGACGGAGAGAACCTCGGCGGCCCCGTGGCGGCCCTCGGCGACGTCAACGGCGACGGCTTCGCGGACCTCATCGCGGGCAACGGCTTCCACTCCGCGCGGGTGTTCCTGGGCAGCGGATCGGGTCGGATGGTGCCCGGTCCGGTGCTCTCGGCGCCGGCCGCCCCCACGGGGATGGAGGGCTACGGGCGCTTCAGCCAGGGCCTCGGCTTCGTCGGCGACCTCAACCGCGACGGCTTCAACGACATCGCGGTCGGAGCCCCCGACGACGGCGACAACTTCTGCAGCGGCGAGGTCTTCGTCTTCCCGGGGCGCGCCACCTTCGTCGCTCCGCTCACTCCGTCGATCATCCTCACGGTGCCCGACGAGCGCTGCAGCGGAAGCTTCGGCGGAGCCATCGCATCCTTCGCCCGCCCTCCCCTGCGGGCCCGCATCTCCTGACGCTCACTCCCGGTCCCCCATCGCGGGCGATGGGGTATAGGGTCTCGCCGTGGCCGCTGCTCCCGCTTCCCTTCGTCTGCTCGGCCTCTGCGCCGCGCTCGGCTCCGTCGGTTGTGGCGCGCGTGTGGTGCTCATCTCCTACGACGTCGGCCCCAGCGACCGCGCCGACGCCAGCTCGGTCGACGTCCCCGTGGACCTCCCCCAGCCCGAGCGCGACGCGGGCTTCGACGTGGGCTTCGACGTGGGCTTCGACAGCGGCCCCGTCGTGGTGGACGTCCCGGTCGACCTCGGGCCGCCCTGCCCCGAGGGCACGGCCTGCGACCCGGGCGTCGTGTGCCGCCTCGGCGTCAACCGCTGCACCGGCCCCGTCGCCCGCTGCGTCGCCAACGACGACGCGCCCTTCGGCACCCGCTGCCCCGGCGGAACCTGCGACGGCCGTGGCGTCTGCGTCGCTCCCTCGCAGCGCAGCTGCCCCTCCGCTTCGGAGTCCGGCTGCGGCATCGTCAACCTCCTCGGGGGTCCGCTCTCGATGGGCGACACCGGGGCGTTTCGCGCCGCGCCGGTGCAGCGGATGATCACCGTGAGCGCCTTCGCCATGGACGCCTCGGAGGTCACCGTGGCGCGCTTCCGTCGCTTCTGGGAGGCGGGTCACCCGGCGCCTCCGTCTCGCCTCGCCTACCCCGGAGCGCTCGTCCCATGGACCGGCGCCGTGGCCGAGCCAGGCGTCGCGGGGGCCTGCAACTGGGGCGCCCCGGGCCGCGACTACCACCCGATCAACTGCGTCGATCACCCTACCGCGCAGGCCTTCTGCGTGTGGGACGGCGGGCGCCTTCCCACCGAGGCCGAGTGGGAGTTCGCCGCGCGCTACACCCTCGCCGCGGGCCTCAACCTCGGCCGGGGTTACCCCTGGGGCGAGGCCACCCCGTCGGCGAGCTGCGACCGCGCGCAGTGGAGCCGCTGCCCCGGCGACGACGGCGGCGGCACCCGCCGCGTCGGGCAGTTCGCCAACACGGCGGGCTTCTTCGACCTCGCGGGCAACGTCTGGGAGTGGACCGCGGACGCCTTCTCCCCCTACAGCGACCCGGGCTGCTGGGGAGGAAGGGCGCAGAGCGATCCCTACTGCCCTCGCGGCGCGAGCGGCTACCCCGCCATCCGGGGCGGGAGCTGGATCTCCGACTCGGTCACCCTGCTGCGCGCCGCCAGCCGCGATGACGCGTACATGCCCGCGACGCGTAGCGCGATCCTCGGGATGCGCTGCGTGCGAGCGCGCGCCGTGGTCGGCGGCGGCTGAGCGAAACCCGAAGCTTCCTCCCGCGGAGGGTGCCGAAGTAAGGTCCGCCGCCATGCGACGACTCCTCTTCCCGGCCTTGATCCTCTCGCTCGCGGCCTGCGCCTCGACCCCGGCGCCCGCGGTGCAGACCGCTCCCCCGACCGTCACCACGACGGAGCCCCCGACCACCACCTCGGTGGAGGTCTCCGACGCCGGTGCTCCGACCGCCGCGACCCCCGAGGCCGCCGATGCCGGCGCCGTCGGGGCCGCCACCCCGGTCGACACCGCCGCGCCCGCGACCACCGCGACCACCGCGACCACCGCGACCACGACCGCGGCTGCGACCACCACTGCCCCGGCGGGCAACCCCGTGGCGCAGGGGCGCGCGGTGTACCAGCGGGTGTGCGCGCGCTGCCACGAGGACGACGAGGACGAGGGCCCCACGCCCAACAAGCGCTGGGCCGAGGCCCGGATGCGCACGCTGATCCGCAACGGCAACCGCCGGATGAGGGCGATCCCCACGACGCGCCTCTCCGACGCCGACCTCACGCTCCTCGTGAGCTACCTGCGCTCCACGCACGCGATCCAGTAGCGCGCGGTCAGTCCTCGTCCACGTCGAGGGCGAAGCCGATCCACACGGTGCGCCCCGGAGTGAGCACGCCGCGCACCGTCTCGAAGCGGAGGTCCAGCAGGTTCTCCGCCATCGCGAACACCCCGACCCCCGACGCGAACTGCCGTCCGACGCGCGCGTTGACGAAGACGCCCTGCCACGCGCGCCCGGCGGAGTCGACGCCGTTGCGGTCGAACCAGAGCGCCTCGGCCCACGCCCTCCAGCCCACCGCCGCGTAGTGGATCACCCTCGCGCTCGCCCTCGACCGCAGCCTCCCCGCGAGCTCCTCGCCGCTCTGGTCGACGGTGGTCTGCCAGGTGGCCGAGGCCTGCACGGTCCACCGCGGGTGCAGCCTCCAGCTCCCCTCGGCGGTGCCTCCCGCGCGCCACGCGAGGGCCTCGTTGGTGGGCCGCCAGAAGCCGTCGCCGTCGATCGCCCAGCGGATGAGCCCCTCGGTGCGCAGCGCGAACCCTCGCGCGGCGAAGGTCCATCGCCCCCCCGGATCGCCGCCGAGCAGCGCCAGGTCTCCGCCCCACGCCGTCTCCACCGCGAGGGCGTCGTTGCCCCGCTCTCCTCGCGCCGCGCCGACCGCCGTCGCGTAGGCGATGGTCGGCCACGCCAGCTCCGCGAAGCTCGGCGGGCGATACCCCCGGCCCACCGCCGCGAAGGCCCTCAGCGACGGGCCCATCGACCACTCCGCCGCCACGCGCGGCGACACCTGCGCGCCGTACTGCCCGTCGAGGTCGGCGCGCAGCGCGAGGTCGAGCACGGCGCCCCGGCCGAGGTCGAGCCGGTCTCGCACCGAGAGGGCGCCCCGGGACGCGGAGCGAGCGAGGGTGCGGGTCGCCAGCAGGTCGTGGCCCCCTTCGGCGGAGACCGAGAGGGCGCCGGGGACACCTCCCATCGCGCGCTGCCAGCGCACCCGGCCCTGGAGCTCCCTGGCGAGGTGCTCGTCCTCCGCGCGCTCGGCCCCGGCGTCGAGGTCGGCGCCCACGGGGTTGAAGAGCTGCGTGCGCTGCACCCGCGAGCCCACCGTGGCCTCCAGGGTGTCGCGGGGAGAGAGCGCCACCCGGGCCATCGCCGCGCCCATCACCCCTCGTCGGGCCTGCCGGTCGTCGAAGTCGAACATGTCGGCGTCGAGCAGGCTGCCCCACGCCGGAGCGCCCGTGGCGGCGTCGAAGGTGCTGACCCACGCGTGGGTGAGCCCGCCGCCCGGGAGCACCCGACCGAGCTTCAGCGTGGCGTCGAAGAAGTGCGAGCTGGTGTTGGGGATCCAGCCGCGGTTGGCCGAGCCGCTCACGCCCAGCACCGCGAAGCGCGGGCCCTGCCGCGTCGCCGCAGTGAGCTGCCCGCGGCCGCCGAGAAACCAACCCCCGCCGCCGTCATCGCCGTCGTCGTCGTCGACCCTCGGGAGTGCCGAGGCGTCGAGAGGCGGGGCGAGCGCGCCGAGCTGGAGGTTCCCGGTCCATGCGAGGGGCACCGTCGGGGCGCGGGTAGTGACCTCGATCGCCCCGGCGACCGCGTTGGGACCGAAGAGCGCCGACGACGGGCCGCGCAGCACCGAGAGCCGCTGCACCATCGCCGTGGGGATCATGTTGGGATCGGCGCCGCCGACGGTCGCCGCGCTCGATCGCGACGAGAGTCGCAGCCCGTCGACCATCAGGAGCACCTCCTCCGGGGTCGATCCCCGCAGGGTCAGCCGCCCCACCGCGCCCGGGCTGCCGCCGCCGAGGGTGTCCACGTCGGCCTGCGGGCGGAGCGCGTCCGCGAGCGTCACCGCCCCCGTGCGTTCGATCTCCGCGTGCCCGATGAGGGTCTCCGCCGGAGCCGTCCTCGGCGCGCGGATCACCGCCTCGTCGACCTCGTCGTCCGCGCGGGCGCTCGTCGCCATCGCACCGACGGCGAGCGCCGCCGCGGCGGCCACCGACCATCGGGTCGGCGCGGTGCTTCTTCGGGTGGCTCACGGGCCGAACATCGCACCGCGCGGGCCGCGCGCTCCACGCCAAACGAGAGCGCGCTGAGGGTGCTCCAGCGATCTCAGCGCGCTTCTACTGCGCCTGAAGACCCCACGGGGGCGAGGCGTTCACCAGCATCCCCGCGCGACAGCGGATCGCCACCGGGTTGAAGCGCACCCCGGCCTTGTGCGCGCTCAGCACGTAGTCCCCCGCCGGCACGTTGAGGAAGAGCACGCCCCCGTCGAGGCTGGTCTCCGTGAGCTCCCTCGCCGGGACGATCGCGCTCGGGCTGAGGTAGCGGAAGTACACAGGCCCCGCTGCGGCCGGCAGCGGCGGGTCGATGGTCACCGTCGCCCCGACCTCTCCGTGACCACCCGGGTCGTAGGTGCCGCGGTAGGCCGCCGCGACCACCGTCGTCGCGATCTGGCAGCGGTCCGGCTCCGGGGTGATGCGGAGGTACTGCGCGAGCACCCGGAAGATCCCGTTGGTGGGCGACTGGAAGCCCACGCGCTCGAGGCCCTTCGGGCGCGACGAGCAGCGTCGGGGTCTGCACGGGCCGGTGGTTCTCGTGGTGCATCTCCAGGGTCACCCGCTCGCCGGGGGTGAAGCCCGTGAACGCATAGGCCCCATCGGTGCCGGTTCGAGCGCACCATCCAGGGTGCTCCAGCACGGTGACCACCGCGTCGCGCACCGGGCCCCCGTTCGGACCGAAGATGTGCCCGTGCCCTCGCACCGCGACCCCGCCATCGCCGCCGTTCACCGGCGAGGGACACGAAGGGATCACCCGCCCCGAGTCCACCGGCTCCGGGGGAAGGTCCTCCGCGGGAGCGTCGGCCACCGCGGGAGCGTCCACCGTCGACGGAGCATCGAGGGCATCCACCACCACGGGGACGTCCGTGCCCGCATCGAGCGGCGTCGTCGTCCCGTCGCTACAGCCCGCGAGCCAGCCCAGCACGAAGAGCCCGGCGATCCATTGGCGCTGCATCGGGACGGCACGCTCGCCCGTGAGGGGGATGCCTTGCAAGGTGATAGCGTGCGCCCGTGACCTTCCAGGCGATCGTGCTGCTGGCCCTGGGCCTCGCGATGGACGCCACCGCGGTCGCGGCGGCCCGAGGCCTCGCGGCGCCCCGGCTACGAGCTCGCGACGTCGCGCTGGTGGCGGCCCTCTTCGGCGGCTTCCAGGCCCTGATGCCGCTGATCGGGTGGCTCGTCGGCCGGACCGTGGGGCCCCTGGTCGAGCGGTGGCACCACTGGGTGGTCTTCGCCCTCCTCGGGGCCATCGGGGCCAAGATGCTCTGGGAGGCGCGCGAGGAGGCGGACGAGACCGACATCCGCAGCGACCGCGACGTGTTCGACCTCCGGGTGATGCTGCTGCTCGCGGTGGCCACCAGCATCGACGCCCTCGGGGTCGGGGTCACCCTCCCCCTGCTCCACGCCCCGCTGCTCCTCTCGGTGGTCACCATCGGCGTCGTCACGGCGGCGCTCAGCGCCCTCGGCCTCTACGCCGGGCGCCGCTTCGGGGCCGCGCTGGGCCGCAAGCTCGACGTCGTCGGCGGCCTCGTGCTCATCGGCCTCGGCGTCAGGACCCTCTTCGAGCACTTCCATCGCACCTGATCGCTCGCGCCGCCCTCTTCCCCCTCCTCACCCACCTCACCAAAGGACCGCCTCGATGACCCGCCCCGCCTCGCGTCTCGCTCCAGCCGCCGCGCTGGCGCTGCTGGCGATCGTCGCGACCGGCTGCCGCAAGGCCGCTCCGTCGCCTCCGGACGCGGGTCCGGTCGCGTCGCTCAACGCCCGCTGCGAGCGCCGCGACCCGTCCGCGTGCGACACGCTCGGCGACCGCTACGAGCGGGGCGCGGACGTCCCCCAGGACGACGCTCGCGCCGCCGCGCTCTACCGCCGCGCCTGCGACGGCGGCTTTGCCGGGGGCTGCACCCACCTCGGCTGGCTCCATGAGTCGGGCCGCGGCGTGGGACGCGACCTCGCCGCCGCCGCGACGCTCTACCGCCGCGCCTGCGACGCCCGCCACCTCCGAGGCTGCACCAACCTGGGCTGGCTCCTCGAGAACGGAACCGGCGTGACCGCCGACCTCCCCGCGGCCATCGCCCTCTACCGTCGGGCGTGCGAGGGCGACGAGGGCGTAGCGTGCGGCAACCTCGGGCGACTCCACGCCGAGGGCCAGGGGGTCGCTCGCGACCTTACGCAGGCGAGAACCTTCCTCACCCGGAGCTGCGACCACGGCGCCTGGGGGAGCTGCACCCGCCTCGGGTGGATGTACGAGTCGGGCGAAGGGGTCGCGGTCGACGCCGCCCAGGCCGCCGTGCGCTACCGCCGCGCCTGCGACGAGGGAGAGGCGCGGGGCTGCGTCAACCTGGGCTGGCTCTACCAGAACGGCGCCGGCGTCCCCGGGGACGCCACCCGCGCCCGGGTCCTCTACGAGCGGTCCTGCGCCCAGGGCAACGCGCTCGGGTGCAGCAACCTCGCGACGCTCTATGAGCAGGGCATCGGCGTGACGGTCGACCTGCCCCGCGCGGCGGCCACCTACGAGCGCGCCTGCGAGGCGGGCAACCACCCGGCGTGCACCACGCTGTCGACGATGCTCCAGGAGGCCGAGGGGTGACGCGCGACCTCGTGAGGGCGCTCAGCCTCGCCGAGCGGGCCTGCGAGGGAGGCAACGCGCTCGCCTGCAACAACGCGGGCTGGCTACACAACGAGGCCCCTGGACGGCCGCACGACCCCGCGAGGGCGCGCTCGCGCTACGCCCGCGGCTGCGAGAGCGGCAACGCCCTCGCGTGCGCCAACCTGGGCTCGATGTACCAGCACGGCCAGGGCTCGCCGGTCGACCTCGCGCGGGCCAGGGAGCTGTACAACCTGGCGTGCACCCGCGACCTGGAGATGGGCTGCCGACTGCGCGACGCGCTCCGTCGCTGAGGGCGCTCGGCGCACCCGCAGCACCCGCGCGCTGAAGCACTGATCCTTCCCGCAATCGTCTCGACGTTGCACGCAAGGCGGAAGCGGCGAGAGCGTCCGGCCACGCCTACGGACGACGCCTCACCGTCGCGGAGCGACGGGCGACCGACCACGCCCTCCCCAACGCGCCTCACCGTCGCGGAGCGACGAGAGCGACCGACCACGCCCACGGACGACGCCTCACCGTCGCGGAGCGACGGGGCGACCGACCACGCCCACGGACGACGCCCCACCGTCGCGGAGCGACGGGGCGACCGACCACGCCCTCTCAACGCCACCCCTCTCAAGGTCTCAACGGGTAGCGCCGTTTGCGACTGAAACCACGCCCTGCGGCCCTCCCCGAGAGCTCCTGCGGCATCCTCCGGCCCCCAACCGGAGGTGAGCCGATGTTCGCGGTAGTCCTGGATCAGTTCGTTCAGCAGTGCCCGCTCGCCGTGATGGCGCGGATGACGCTCCAACGCGCGCTGTGCCCCGAGTGGGTCGACGCGCTCTTCGAGTCCCACCGGGAGTGGCAGTACACGCGCGAGCTGACCTTCTCGACCGTCGTCGAGCTTACCTCGCTCGTCGCGCTGGGGATGCGCCCCTCGCTGCACGCCGCCGCCCGGCGCGACGCCTCCCTGACCGTCTCGATGGCCGCCCTGTACGCCAAGGTCAATCGCACCGAGCCGGCCCTCCTGCGCGCCCTGGTGCGCGGCAGCGCCGAGCAGCTCCTCCCCGTCGTCGAGCCCCTGCGCGCCGGGCGCACGCCGCTGCTGCCCGGCTTCCGCGTGCGTGTCGTCGACGGCAACCACCTGCCCGCCAGCGAGAAGCGACTCGCGCCGCTGCGCGACTTCCGCGGCGCCGCCCTGCCCGGACACGCCCTGGTCGTCTTCGACCCCGACCTGGGCCTCGCCGTGGACCTGATCCCCTGCGAGGACGCGTACACCTCCGAGCGCGTGCTGATGCCCGCGGCGATGGAGGCCGCCCGCGCCGGGGACCTCTGGCTGGCCGACCGCCACTTCTCCACCCGACCGATCCTCCTCGGTCTGGTCGCGCGCAATGCCCACTTCATCATCCGCGAGCACAAGGCCCACCCCAACCCGACGGCGGTGGGGCCGCGCAAGCGGATCGGGCGGAGCGAGACGGGCGTGGTGTTCGCCCAGCGAGTGACGATCCCGACGGCGGACGGTGGCGTGCAGCGGCTGCGTCGAATCGAGATCGAGCTGTACGAGCCGACGAGCGATGGGGAGACGCTCATCCGACTGCTGACCAACCTGCCGAAGGCGACGGCGGACGCGCGCACGGTCGCTTTGCTCTACCTCGAGAGGTGGACCGTGGAGAACCTGTTCCAACGGCTGGAATCAGCGTTGCACAGCGAGGTGCGCACCCTGGGCAAGCCGCGTGCGGCGCTGCTGATGTTCGCGACGGCGGTGGTCGCCTTCAACGTGCTGTCGGCGCTGCAGTCGGCGGTCGAGACGGCGCAGGCGCTGGCCCCCGAAGACGACGTGGTGTCGACCTGGCACCTCGCCGAGGAGGTGCGCTCGCACTACGCAGGCATGATGGTGGCGCTGCCGCCCGCAGGGTGGACCTCGCTGGTCGAGGGGTCGCCGAAGGAGTTCACGCGGACGCTGCTGCGGTTCGCCCGGCACGTCGACCTGCGACACATCCGCAAGAACCCGCGCAAACCCAAGGTCGCGAAGCCGAAGGGATACGCCCCTCGCAAGGACGTCCAGCGCCACGTCTCAACGGCGCGAGTGCTCGCAAACGGCGGTGTCCGTTGAGACCTTGAGAGGGGTGCCTCTCAACGCCCCTCACCGTCGCGGAGCGACGGGGCGACCACGGCGCCAGCCCAGCGCGCTCGCAGCGAAGCGGAGGGAGCGAGCGACTACACGACTCAATCACCCAATCAACGGCCGGGAAGTCGGACAACGTGAACGGGTCATCGTTCGCTTTTACTCGACGGCTTTTCCGCTCGACTCGTCGGCGACGGCGCGTTGGAAGGGCGTGGTCGGTCGCCCCCTCCGCTTCGCTCCGGGTGAGGCGCCGTCCGTAGGCGTGGTCGGTCGCGCCCGTCGCTGCCGACTGCTCGACGCCCTCCGCCGCTGACGGCCCTCACCGCACCCGCAGCACCCGCGCGCTGCGAGGCGCCAGCTCGACGCGGCCGCCCATCTCGGCGGGAGCGCCGTCGCGCATCAGGTCTTCGTACATCGCCGCCGGGACCTCCACCGAGCGCGCCACGTCCGCGCGGTTGAGGGCCACCACGATGTCGCGCGCCGCCATGCCGCAGCCGCCCATGCGATAGACCCAGGTGTCCTGGGTGCTGGAGAGCGTGGTGCGGCTGCCACGACCCAGCACCGGGTTGGTCGCGCGGATGCGCCCCAGCCGACGGACCTGCGCCCGAAGCGCGAGCTGGTGGGGGTTCAGCGAGGCGTCGCTCCAGGGCATCATCCGGCGGTTGTCGGGGTCGCCCCCGCCCGCGAGCCCGACCTCGTCGCCGTAGTACATCAACGGAACCCCCGGGTTGGTGAGCATCACCGCGAAGGCCAGTGCCAGGCGCTCGTAGGGGGGCGCGTCCGTGGGCTGTCGGAAGTCCGTCGACCAGCCGTTGGAGGCCGAGCTCCCGGCGCGGCAGTCGGGAATCTGCCGGCTCGCGAAGTGGATCGCCCTCGGGATGTCATGGTTGCCGATGAAGGTGCTCATGAGGGCGGTGGCTCCGTAGAAGGAGTCGTTGCCCGAGATCCAGTCGGCGAAGCGGTCGAGGCCTCCGGCGGGGGTGAAGAGGGCCTCGCAGAGCCTTGCCTTGAAGGGGAAGTCGAACTGCCCGTCGAGCATGGTCGAGGGGTTGACGGCGCTGCGGAGCGCGCCCCGGTCGTCGTAGTTGAAGGTCTCTCCAACCAGGTAGAAGCGCCCTCCCGTCGGGGCGGTGACCTCGCGGTTGATGCGGGCGCGCAGGTCGGTGAGCCAGCGCAGCGGGACGTGCTTGATGGCGTCGAGGCGCAGCCCGTCGACCTGGTAGGTGCGCGCCCACCAGAGGGCGTCGTTGACGCTCCAGGCGCGGGCGGCGTCGTTCTCGAAGTCGAAGGGAGCGAGGTAGGAGGTGAAGGCGCAGCGGGTTCCCCAGACCGGGTCGTCCCAGAGGTTGTCCGGTCCGCAGAGACGGAAGGCGCCGCTGGAGCCGCGGGCGAACCAGTCGCGGTGCGCGCGGTAGAGCCCGCTCTCGTCGTCGACGTGCTTCATCACGTAGTCGAAGAGCACCCGCACCCCGTGGCCGCCCGGCGAGGTCGCGCCGTGCGCCGCGGAGATGAGCGCCCGGAGGTCGCCGTCGGTTCCGAGCCGAGGCTCCACCCTGGGCGCGGGCATCGGGCGCATCGGGTCGGTGTAGTCGGTGTTCTCCGGCGAGGGCCAGTAGCCGTGATAGCTGGAGTACACGTGCGGATCGGCCGCCGGATCGATCGCCGCCCCGGAGGTGTCGCGGGCCTTGTAGGGGGCCGAGAGCCAGAGCGCCGTCACGCCCAGGTCGGCGAGGTAGGGCATGCGCGTCGTGAGCCCGGGGAGGTCGCCGCCCGCGTACTGACCGCTGGCTCCGCGGGTGGCGTCGCCGTCCGTCGCGCCGGGGACGAGGGTGCGTCGGCCGTCGCCGTCGCTGAAGCGGTCGACCATGGCGAAGTACATGAACGCGTCGCGCCAGTCGAAGGCCGTGACGTCGCCGCAGGAGGCCGCCGCGCCGCCGCAGACGTTGAGCACGCTGTTCTCCCCGCCGGCCCCGTCGGGGGAGCGGGTGGGGTTCATGGGGTCGGCGATCCAGCGGGTGCCGTCGATGATGAACTTGTACTCCTGGCGGCCGCGAGGCTCGACGCGGGTGGTGACGGTCCATGCGCCGTCGGCGCCTCGCGAGAGAGGGAGCGCGCCCGCGGCGGTGGTGGCGGGCCAGCGCAGCCACGAGCCGCTCAGCCAGACGCTGGTGGCGCGGTCGTCGACGTAGCGGAACTGCACCTCGTTGCAGGGCGGGGGAGGCGGGGGAGGCGGGGCGTCGGTGCCGAGCACGGCGCCGTCGGCGAGCACGGTGGCGGTGCAGGCCCCGTCGGGCAGGCGGGCGGCGTCGTCGGGGCAGGAGCCGTCGGGGGAGGTGGTGACGGGGCCGCGGGGGATGTCGAAGTCGGCGCCGATGTCGGTGAGCGAGGCGCCGCCGTCGAGGAGGCGCGAGTTGTCGACCGCGCAGCCCGAGGAGAGCGCGGCGGAGAGGACGAGCGAGCGGGTCCACCAGGGGAGGGAGTGGGTCATCGGGTTGCGGCGGAGCGTACCCGATGGGGCGGAGGAGCAGAGAGCCGCGGAGGGTGCGAGCGCCGGGGGCGACGAGGGCGGCGGCGGGGGGTGGGCTGGGACTAGGGCGGACGGCGTTGGTGGGCGATGCAGCGGTGCGACCGGGGGCGTCGGCGACCAGAGCCAGACCGCGACCGTCAGGGAGCAAGTGCGACCGACCACGCTGCCAGTCGTCTGGAAGGGCGGCTCGCGGAACTGGAGAGGATTGCGGGGAGGCCAGAGGGATGTTGGGCAGCCAGAAAACCGCGCCTGGGCTGCCGACTCATAGGCTGTTCGAGGTGACGCCTTGCGACGGACATCTGGTCTTGGCTACCTCTGGAGCCCCCTGTGCTTCACTATCGCTGCGACTGTCATCATCGAAGTTGGCATATCCTCAAGCCGAACAACGCTCGCGCTCGTCGACGTGGTTCGGTCGGCACAACAGACGCGGAGCGCTCAGCGACCGCTCCTGTACCGCCCGTGCCGATGGGTTGACGATGACTCCCATGCCATGAAACAATCCGCTGCATGGCAAGGCTGCTCGGCATTCGGATCAAGAATTTCCGCTCTCTTAAGGATGTCGCCATCGGACAGGTGAAGTACGGCAGCGGCGAGGCGCTCCCATCCCTTATCTGTTTCATTGGTCCCAACGGGAGCGGGAAGTCCACCCTGCTGGATGCGTTCGGTTTCATCGCCGACTGTCTGAAGGATGGTGTCGAACCCGCGTGTGACGCACCGCATCGGGGAGGGATTGATCGGCTCCGATCTCAAGGAAGCGAAGAGCCAATCGAGTTCGAGATCTTCTTCGACAGCGACGACGAGGGTCGTCCGATTGTCTACAACCTTCAGATCGGGAGCGACGAGAAGGGCATCCCGGTAGTCGTGAAGGAGAGTCTTCGCCAGCGTCGCAAGGGAGAGGCAGGAGGGAAGCCCTACTACTTCTTGAGCCTCAAGAACGGCGCGGGGAAGGTCTGGGCGGGGCAGCACGTGGGTGGACGCGACTCCAAGCTAGCGTCCCGCGTCAAACTCGATGATCGTTCACGACTCGGGATTGGGACGCTCGGCAATCTTTCCGACCACCCTCGAATTACGATGCTCCGACGCTACATTGAGGAGTGGTATCTCTCCTACTTCGTGCCAGATGCCGCGCGCGAAAGACCGCCTGCTGGGGCGCAGCGTTGGCTCGACCGCCGTGGAGGCAACGTCGGCAATGTGCTCCAGTATTTTCAAAGGCAGGATCCTGAGAATTTCGAGGCAATTCTCAAGCGCGTCACCGCGTCCATTCCGGGAATCAAGAAAATCACGGTGACCACCAGCGACGACAAACGCTTGTTGCTCAAATTTGATGAGCGTGGATACAAGGACCCGTTCTTTCAGCAAAGCATGTCTGATGGGACGCTCAAAATGCTCGCATACTCCGTGCTGTTAGCCGATCCAGCACCGCGACCCTTTATTGGCATCGAAGAGCCAGAAAATGGTCTCTATGTGCAGCTCATCGAAGTCCTCGCAGCGCAGTTCGTCCAACAGACACGACGAAAAAAGGCGCCGACACAGATCCTTGTGACGACGCACTCGCCCTACTTCGTAGACGCGCTCAAGCCCGACCAAGTATGGCTCATTCGCAAAGGCACCGATGGCTTCGCACGGGCTAAACGGGTTGCCGACCTTCCCAATGTCGCCGAGATGGTGAAGCAGGGCATTCCGCTGGGGTCGCTGTGGTACAGTGAGCATTTCGGCCGCGAAACGGAGGCCGACGAATGAAGGTCCATCTGCTGGTTGAAGGGCCTGCGGACCGGGCGTTCTTTCGCGTAGATCAGGCCTCGTGGGGGCAGCGATTCTTCAAGCAGTTCAAGGATTGCGACGTCGAGGTCCATGCCCATGGGGGCCGCGGCACTCTTCCCGAAGGGGAGGCGCTCAAGCAGCCCCCGCCCGCCCGTAGTCGGGGTCTGCTCGATCAACTCCCCGCCAAACTGCGCGCCTACGCCGCTGCGAAACAGCCGGCGCCGCTGGTAGTGGTTCTGATCGACGCGGATGACGACGACTGCGTCGACCTGAAGCGGCGCATCTCCGATGCCGCGCAGTCCGAGGCGCCCGGCGTGCCTGTTCTTGTTCGTATCGCGGTGGAGGAAACTGAGGCGTTTTACCTAGGGGATTGGAAGGCCATCAAGAAGGCGTACCCTCGCGCGAAGCAGATGGTCTTCAGAACCTACGAGCCGGATGTGCGCCCGACACAAGGCACGTGGGAACTCTTTGCTGAAGTGGTCGGTGAAAAGGGCTACGAGAACAAGGTCGACTGGGCTGAGCGGATGGGCGTGGTGATGAGCATCAATGCG